>FP929003.1:0-1385000 GCA_000196815.1 Nitrospira defluvii | reverse complement strand
TATTCCTTACTGCTGCCTCCCGTAGGAGTCTGGCCCGTGTCGCAGTGCCAGTGTGGCTGATCGTCCTCTCAGACCAGCTACCCGTCAAAGCCTTGGTAGGCCGTTACCCTACCAACAAGCTGATAGGACATGAGCTCATCAAAGAGCGCCGCACTCACAGTGTGGCTTTCCCTCCGAACCCGAAGATTCGGAGGCGTACGCGGTATTAGCCAACCTTTCGGCTGGTTATTCCCCACTCGATGGTAGATTACCCATGTATTCCTCACCCGTTCGCCGCTTTACAAGTGTATTGCTACACCTTCTCGCTCGACTTGCATGTATTAGGCGCGCCGCCAGCGTTCGTTCTGAGCCAGGATCAAACTCTCATAAAGGTTCTACTTGAATTGGACCCGAGGGCCACCTCTTCAATACACCTTACCTTACTTATTTCTCGCTCTATTCAGTTGTCAAAGAACCGTTTCGCGCTTCGGAACGTTTTCTCGTTCCCCACGCGAGCCGCGCACTTTACTATGCGCGCCTGACCTTGTCAAGAGGGCCAGGATTTATTTTTTTTGATCTGGGGTTCCTGAGAATCCGTCGCAGGTCTTACAACCGCATCGGCCACTAGGCTGGATCAAACGTGCATCCTTATACCAATCTGGCTTTCTGGAGTCAAGCCTTGAAAAGATCTTTTTATTGTCGCAGAGTATTTCTATGGAAAATTGGCTTTCGCTGAAGCGACGAAATCTCCTAAAACTCACTGGAATCGCAGCTGTCGCTGGCATCACCGGCGGTTGCGATGCGGTCGGATCTTTATTCGGTCGCATGTTCGCCATGCCCCCGCGCGAGACAAATTACTTCACAGAGAACAAAAAATTCTACGTGGTGAACTACTCGGATTCCCCTTTTAACGTCTCTCGCGAGCTTCGGCAGGACGAATGGCGCCTCTCGGTGAAGGGAGAAGTGAAGAAGCCCCTGTCTCTTAGCTGGCGAGAGCTATTAAACCGCAATAACTTCGAGCAGATCTCTACCCTCATGTGCATCGATACATTACCCGGTGGCGATAGCCTCGGGAACGCACGCTGGAGGGGGATTTCTCTCAAGAAACTCCTGCAGGAAGCGGAAATTGATGAAGAAACCACGCGCGACATTGTGTTCAGAGGAGCGGATGCCTACGACGATAGCATTCCACTGACACGCGCCATGCAAGACGATGTCATGCTCGCATTTTTGATGAACGGCGAGAAGCTGCCAAAGGAACATGGCTTTCCGTTGCGTCTACTGGTTCCGGGACTCTACGGCATCAAGAATGTGAAATGGATTGTGGAAATCGAGGCATACGCCGGGGATTATCGAGGATATTGGCAGCGTAAGGGGTGGACTGATGATGCCACCATCAAGACATTTTCACGCATTGACTCTCCCGGACACTACCAGACGCTACGCGGCCCCGAGCAGCGGTTCCGCGGGATCGCATTCGGCGGTCCGAACTCAATCAGCAGAGTGGAAATCAGCCTGGATGCCGCGAGAACGTGGGATTCTTGCGAGATTGAAACGCCGATGTCGCCCTATTCATGGGTGATCTGGAATTACACCTGGCGGCCGCAGAAACGCGGCAAATACCAGGTCGCCGTTCGTGCGATCGATAGTAAAGGGCAGCCTCAGATCGCCGAACTCATTCGACCGCAGCCGGCCGGATCGAGCGGGCTACACACGATTATTGCGGACCTGGAAAGCCTCTAACCGAGCAGTCGTTTAAATACGTATTTCTACACTTGCACATTCCCGACAGCGGCAATCCTACCGCACAAACGACAATCCAAGACCGGAGCGGCTGTAAAACACGCTATCCACAAGACAACCGCCTCTACCGAACATAAGCGGCGGCTCGCACAGATCATATTCAAGCAAGTGCGTCCCCACTGCCCCCTCCTGCCCGATCAGGATGTCGCGATACCGGTCCGCTACAACCAGCGCCACTCTGGTGAGGATGCTGGTCTCCCCTACTTGCGCGCCAACCACGATCGGAATACCTACCGCCTTCGCACGTGCGGCGACCGTGCATGCTCTCAGCAGACCGCCCATCTTGGATACGCGAATATTTAAAATCCACAAGGAAGGCTCGCCTTCAATCAACGGAAATTGTCCGACTCTCATGAAACTCTCGTCCAGAATAATCGGCACGCCACAGTGCCGGGAGAGTGCCCGACACCCCTCGTAATCGCCGACCTGCAACGGCTCTTCCAGTGCGGTAAACGAGCCATGTAAGCTCTGAATATACTCACCGGCTTCATCCACGTGGCGCCAGTGATTATTGGCATCAAGCCGCACGCGAAGGTCTGGTATGCCCGCAGCCGTGAGCGCCGCGACACGCTCACGATCGGCCTGCAGATCGCCCATGACCTTCAACTTGAAATCGGTAAACCCTGCGGCAAGATATTGCCGCAGCTGTTTCTCGAACGAGGAGAACTTTTCCCCGCCTAGTACTGCCGAGTACCGAAACAGTCCGGACAGCGGCATGCCGCCCACCACCACTTCAATCGGCTGACCCAGCTCTTTTCCCAATAGATCCAGGCAGGCCGTTTCAACGGCGCACCAGGCCGCCGGATTGCGATCGATCAGATCTGCGTGCTCGGTTCCCCACGCCTGCAGATCATCTATCGATGCACATGTCATCCATTCGGCCCGGTGGCTGCGGAAAAAATCCTGGGCGCCAGCCACGGTTTCTCCCGTTACGTAGCGCCTCGGACAACCTTCTCCCATCCCCACCAACCCACGAGCAGACTCTGCGCGAACCAGCACCGCCTCGGTCTTGGCTCGCGTAGCCGAGGCATGCGTAAAGGCCTGCGGGAAGGGGATGTCCAAGGATGTCATGGCCAAGCTACGCACGCGCATCACATCATCACCTCCCCATGCCGCTCAAAATCGAAGGTGGAATCATGGGCGTATTGGAGGCGAATGAGCTTGAACTGCGCCTCACGCTGCCCCTGGCTGACGCAATGCTGTCGATAGGCATCACCGGTGCCGCAACGTAACCGGAGGACGCGGATCGGCTGCAGCCGCCCACTCGCCCGCTTGGCTTTGAATTCGATATTCATCGACGCGAGCCGCTCCTCCACGAGTATCCCCAGATCACCCGGTGACGAGACTTGTTCTACATATAAGGTGTAGCGAGAATTCTCGACGTCGGCCAACATGACAAAAAATTCAGAACTCAGCCCACGCGCGTTCAGAGCCTGCCCCACCGCCTCAGTGACCTGATGCTCATAGAGCTTTTCCCCCGTGATATTGGTCACGCCCTTCCCTTTTTGGATAAAGCGGATTGTGGGCGTTCGACTGAAATACCCCGTCACTTCAACGATATCGTGCATCGCATACCGGTACAGACCGTTTCTAGTCGTCACAATCACGGTGTATTTCCGGCCCGCCTGCAACTGATGGAGCAGGATCGGTTTAACATCTGATGCTTCGTCTCCAACCTCCACAAACTCAAACAAGTTATCCGCCAGGGTCGGCACACATCGATTGTTGAGCACGTCCACATTCACCGTCCCCAAACATTCACTCGAGAGATAGCCCATTTCAATGATCCTGGCCCGTTGCGGCAACAGCGACCGCAATCTGGGTATCAGCACTGCACAGTTTCCCCCCATCCACGTCACCACCGCCTGCAGATTCGGCCAAAGCGTCCCGCAATCCAGAGCCTCCTCTTGCCCAATGAATGCCCGAAGCTGGGACAATCTCGTTGAACTGATTGGAACCCTCTCAGGTAGCGGCGGACAACCCCCTCGCGTCTCGCCGGACAACGTCTCCAGCAGTAGCGCATATTCCGAGCGTATCACCTCCAGCAATTTCAGAATCGTCGACGGATTGGGTGTGGCCAATACTGAAATAGAGGGATCCGCCAGCGCTCGGACTGCGATATTGAGATACCGTTGCCGGTAATCCGACGCTGCGGATTCGCCATCCCGAAGTAGGCTTTTTCTCCGAATGGCGGCTGGCAAACAGTTGAACATCAAGCCCGACATCGATCCGAACGGCGTGCCGCCAGGCAAGTGGCCCTCAATGCTCTGCCCGCTGATCACCAGCACGCTTCCTTGATAAATGGCCGGCACTCCCTGCCATTGCGCATAGGCAAACAGGCGCTGGTAGCGGCGAATCGCGCCGACAGTTTGAGTGAGAATCGGGATGTGCTTCGGCACGCCCGTCGTCCCGCTGGTCTGTGTATAGAGAATGGGACGGGCGGACGTGAGCAGCGGCTTGCCGCTCTTCTCTTGTGCTTCAATGGCAGGTCGTAGATCTTCGTACGTGGAGACCGGCACTTCGCCGGCAAACTCTTCATACGTGTGCAACGACCCGAACCGATGCGCCTGCCCGAAGGCTGTGCCGGCCTGTTGCAGTAGAATATCCCGAAGCACAGCCTGCTGAGCCAGCTCCGGGCAATGGGTTTGGGCAATGAACGGATTCCAGTCGCGATACTTCGCGAGGGTCAGTGGCAGCGCAATGCCAGAATCATGGAGGAATCTCGACATCCCGGCTCTCACACTGTCCGCTTATCAAGGCCGGGAGTAAACGGCGCAGCCATTTGATTCAGGAAACCACGAGGGTACTGCCGATTCACCAAACCCAGCGTACCCACCGACCTGTCAGCCGGCAGGTAACGGGACCCGAACACAACATCCCAGACAATCAAATGATTGCCGTAATTGTGATTCGACTCTTCTTTCTGCACGGCATGGTGCCATCGATGCAGTTCCGGTCCACTGACCGCATAGTTCAGCCATCCCAGTCGCACGTCCGCATTAGAGTGCTGAAAGAACCCGTTCACCGCGTACCACACGAAGTACAGGCTCAACACGTCTTCCCGAACGCCAAGCGCGAGAAACGGCAGCGCATCGAGGACAAATTGCAGCCCCTTGTCGATAGGATGAAATCGCCCCACATTGAGCGTATACAGCCGCTGCGGCGCATGATGCACCGCGTGGAAGCGCCAGAGGGGCTCCCACTCATGACTGATGCGATGCAGCCAATACCGTAGGCTATCCACGATCAACACCATCAACACTGCCTGAACCGGAACCGGCCAGTCATGCGGCCACCACGAAGCGATGATCCAACCTCGTCCATTGAGGACATCAAACATCACAAAGACCGACGCCGCCGCCAAGGCCTTCGGCAAGATGACATGCACGAGTGCCAGAAACGTCGAATCCTGAACGACCTCTACTCGCGACGGCCGCCAGTCAGATCGATAGGGCAACGTGGCCTCCAGCGCCATGATCAGTACCGTCCCGAGCGTGACCGGCAGAAACGTCGCCAGCAGCTCCCCCGTCCCCATGTGAAACAGCACCAGATTGCCGGTCAAGCAGGCCATCAGGATTACAGGATAGGCCCCGTATCGAAGCAGAACGATCACGCCGCACCTTCCGGAATCGATGCAACCGAACAGGCTCCTGTTGCCGTATGAAAGGAGCCACTGACGAGCAGGAAACAAGCCAGCACCAGATGAAATATGGTCGGCACAATGGCCACGAACCAAAAATGATCCGGAGCCACGGTGAGCCCGATCAACAGCCGCAGCCCCATGACGATGAAATAGGTCCAACCCACGATCAGAAGGAACCGCCCCTTCTTGTCTGAAGGGACCACGGTCCCGGACAGAAAACTCCACACGACGCGACCGCAGCCGATGAGAATAATGATCTGGAATACGACCAGCAGGGGATACGGGACGGCCCCGCTTTGCCAGGTGTCAAATGATGGCAGCGCAGTCACCGGTGAAACCGCTTGTATCAGCTGCACCACCACGCGGAAGAGAAACACCAGCAGGAGTCCTAGCAGCAGCCACCCGTAGGATCGGGAGGCACCTTGACCTGAGACCGAATCAGCCATAGCTCCCTTATTCTATGTCGCCTCCGAGTGCAGACAAGAAAAAAGGGATTCTTTAGGCGTTCAATGCGGGCATGGTGATGAGAAGGTGGGCGTTTGAAGCTATGGGAGGAACCGTCAGGTTCATGAGACAGAAGCAAGAGATGGGGGATTCTCAGTTGCTCACGTCAGTGGAACAGACCGCAGCGTGCCAGAGTTCATCGGCACTACCGGCCGGCGTCCACGCGGGCATTGGCAAAGGTGTTCGCAAAAAGCTCTACCATCGCACGCACCCCTTTTCGGACGGCATCGGAGACTTCGTCCCTCGGCCCGTACCCGAGAATCGCCTGATTCCACAGGCTCCCCGGCGTTTTTTGTGCAGTGTACGATCCCGCATTACAGTCCACATGATAGGCGGCTATATACTGTTCGCCGACGGTCCAGACCTCACAGGTAAAAAATCCAAGCTGGTTGAGCCGCTCGGGAGCATCGGACGAAGGACCACTCGACGATTCGAGCGCGATCCCCGGCACCTTATTGAGCAACGTCGCCCTCGTCACATCGGTCAACTCCGCCCCGTTGATGCCAAGCTTCTCAGCGGTCCCCTGCGTTTGCACTTCGACGGCCACGAACTTTTTAATATGTCGCATATCGGACAATGGCACGGACTCCGGATTAGCAGCCCGCGCAGATACGGTCGGCAGAAGACCGATCCCACACAACACCAGCACCAATGACACCCTGCCTACGGCGATTGTCTGTGACCTCATCGTCACTCCCCTCATTCGACAAAGACGACTCAACAGTTTCACTCCTTCACGCTCTCAGATGACCTCAGCACCCAGACTCGTTCCACAAGCCTGGGCACGGCTACATGACAACGCTGTCATGCGCGCCATCTTAATCCTCTTCAGTGTTTTTTCCAACGCACAGCGTGCACCTACCGTCGTTACTCCACGGCGCGCGCCAGCAATGCCCCAACCGGATCGAGTTTGGCCGCCAACTCTGTTGCCAATCCGTGCCGCACCGGCAAGAGCGCAGGAGCATTGTACGTGAGCCAGACCCGGCCGGCCTGGTCCTGCCAGGCCAAGGCCTTCATCGGCAAATCGATGGCCACCGTCGGAGCCGCCAACATGAGCGGCGTGCCGCCTTTCGGATTACCGAAGATCAGTAACTCCGTAGGAGGCATTTCCAACCCAACCTTCCGCGCCTCGTCCGCATGATTGATGCGAGCGAACAGACGCATTCCCTTGTCGGTGACAGCCCGCTCGATCCGATCGATCGTTTCAGCAACCGTATAGTGACTAGGCTTGGTCACAAGCGTCTCGTCGGCATGAGTCTGGGAAACAAGCACCAGCAGTCCCGGCAGCACGCCACACAGACCGACGATGATCCGACCACGAGTATTCATGTGCGCGACCTCCATATCTCGGACTGTTTCTCGGACTGTTCATGAATGCCTGCTCCGGCGTCCGAACCTCTCGCCAGGCGGGACAGTTCTCGTTCGGCGTCCTCGACGGCATTCATGTATAATCTGGGTGAACCCTCTGCCATCAGGTACGCCCTCCCTCAGGAATAACCATAGATCTCAGCCGTCTCTGCCTTGGTAAGTTCTCGCCACTGACCCGGCAGAAGCGCCCCCAAAGTAATCGGACCGATCGCAACCCGCACCAGTCGCAAGGTCGGATGACCCACCGCTGCCGTCATCCGTCGAACCTGTCGATTCATGCCTTCGCGCAGCGTAAGTTCCAGCCATGCGGTGGGCACATGCTTCCGGAATCGAATGGGCACCGGCCGCTCCGGGATCGAAGGTGCTTCCAGCAGCAGACGGGCCTGGGCAGGCTTCGTGCGTCTCCCGCCGACCACCACCCCCTGTTGCAGCCGCTCCACGGCAGCCGCATCGGGGATACGCTCAACCTGCACAAAATAGATTTTGGGAAGATGGTGCTCGGGATCGGTTATGCGATGGGCCAACGCCCCGTCCGAAGTCAGCAGCAAGAGACCTTCGCTATCCCGATCCAATCGGCCGGCAGCATAGACGCCAGGCACATCGATATAGTCGCCCAAGGTCGGACGCCCATCCGGATCGGTAAAGCAGGGCAGCACATCGTAGGGCTTGTGGAATACCAGCGTGCGGGTAGCGCGGTGAACCGCCATCAGAACGGAGCCCCCCGTCTCGCTGCAGCCCTCCTCCTCATCGCAGCAATGGTTGGGCTGCAACGCAACATGATGAGGGGATACCTGTGACGAATGATCAATAACGAAGGACGTATCGCGACATCGCGACTAATCGAGACGCCGAAAGCGTGCGGAGTACTCCTCATGAGGAACCGGTGTGCTGAAAAAGGCGGATTTACTCTGATTCATGATGCGGGTTCTGACGAGCAGGCTTCCGTCCCCTTCCAGGGTCAATTCCTGCGAGATATCGGAAATGTTGCGCAGCGGCTCCTCAGCCACACCACCTTCCGAACGTGTCCGATGAATCCGGATCCGATTGTGATCGCAGGTCACCCGATCCTCCGGCTGTAGATCCAATTGATGCGCGGTGATGGCGCCATCAAACCGATTCACCAGTTCCAGGGTGTCCTCATGCACTAGTTCCACGCGCACAGCCTCTTGCGCTAGATCCGCAGGCACCGCCACGCCTAGCATGGCATTCAAGGTGAGCTTGTGGTCCCGATTCCGGTAAAAATTCATCGTGCCAGGGAGCGGTTCTCCCTGAAGTTCATAGGTCCCGCCGATCTTGGGACATTCCGGCCAGGCCAGACTCGGCTTCAGGGTCGGAGGGAGCGGCGTTCCCGGTGACTGACAACCGGAGAGGCTGAGAAGCCCCGCCAGCGCCAACACAACGACACGCACTCGCGTTGCCTCCTGTCGATAAATCAGGCTGGTCATGCAGATCATGTAGTGAGTCTAGCGAAGCCACGACCGGCCTGTCCAGTCAGATTATGCGGGCTCTTTGGGACAACCCATCCGGCGCGTCAACGTGAGACAGGCCACCTGACGCGCAGCGCGGAGGCGAAGGCGCAGGCTCAAGCCCTCCGCTTCCGATCTCCACCAACGCCGCAATCGCCGCACCACTTGCGCCTTCTGTGCGCTGGGGACACCCCGGGCTTGCTCAAGTATCACAAATATGCTTCCATCAATGTGCCGTGATACTCCCCAACGAGACGTGACGAACCCGGATATTCAACAAGGAGCCCTGCCATGCGATGGGAAGGTCAGCGTGAGAGCCGGAACATCGAGGATCGTCGTGGGATGGGTGCGGCCAGGCCCGGCGTCGGACTTGGATTAGGCGGCATCGTGCTCGTCCTCGCCGTGAGTTTCTTGACCGGGACGAATCCCTTGACACTCCTCAACATGCTGAACGGCGTTCAGGAGATCACCACGCCGGTGGAACCGGAGCGTTCGGGTCCGAAGGGCGCACCGCGCGACAGCCTCGGCAAATTTGCCTCGGTGGTGTTGGCCGACACCGAAGACACCTGGCGAACCCTCCTCCCCCGATTGGGCCGCACGTACGAAGATCCTCAGATGGTGTTGTTCACCGACGCAGTGCACTCCGCCTGCGGCACCGCCTCGTCCGCCGTGGGCCCGTTCTACTGTCCCGGCGATCAGAAGGTCTATTTGGATCTCTCTTTTTTCAACGACATGGCCCGGCGGCTCGGCGCACCCGGCGACTTTGCCCAGGCTTATGTCATTGCGCACGAGATCGGGCACCATGTCCAAAACCTGCTCGGCATCGCGGAGAAAGTCTCCCGACTTCAACAACGTGGGGCGACCGCGGAGCGTAATGCCCTCTCCGTACGCATGGAGTTGCAGGCCGATTGTTTCGCCGGTGTGTGGGGCTACCATGCCCGACACAACCGCAACTTGATCGAACCGGGCGATTTTGAGGAAGGGCTGCGCGCTGCCGCAGCAATCGGTGATGACCGGCTTCAGAAGATGGGGCAAGGCCAGGTACAGCCGGAAAGTTGGACCCACGGGTCTTCAGAACAGCGGATGACGTGGTTGCGGCGAGGACTGCAGTCCGGCGACCCTAACACCTGCGACACCTTTGCAGGCGCACGCACCTAGTATCAAAGGCTTTCATGATGCGGGTTCTCGTCATGGGAACCTTGACCATGCTCGACATCGCCTTGTTGAAAAGCACCCGAGGGGGTGAACCACCGATCGGGAGGCACTTGAGCAAGGGGCGGAAGGAGTCAAAGAGTGCCTGACCGGCTCTCTCCTCGCAGCGAAGCCCCGCAGCCCGAGTGTTTTGGGATTCAGAAAGAAATAACGGGCAGGACACTAAAACCCGATACTGATCCCGCCACCCGACCTGCTTCCACCCCCGAAACCGACCCCGCCGAACACGTTCCACCAAGGTCCTGGCGCTCGACGATCATCCACTCGCCTGGAATCCCAGCGATGTAGATGCTTCACGTCCAGCGTGGGGAAACGATAGTCCGCCTCATCTATTTTTTCGACCGACGCACCCGTGATTTCTCCGACAATCGTCACCCTGGTACCGTCCGTCATCGTGGCCGGATCCAGGAATTCATGTTGAAGCGCCAGAAACCGTCCTTTCGACTCCATGCGGTCGTTCACCGGCCCCTGCTCGTCATCGAGCGGGAGCTGGAGCACCTCCAGTTGAGTACCGCCCTTCATGGCTTTCGCCTTGAGCACTTCACCGGCCCACACCACCACTTTCCCGCGGTAAGAGTCGGGTGCTTCCAAGACCTGACTGAACGTCACGGCCTTATCGACTTGCGGCTCAAGCGATTCGGGGATGACCGACGTCGCACAACCGGCGGTCACAGCGAGCAGCCCGATCATGAGATACAGTCCGGCCCGTAGCAGCATACGTTCAGTATAGCCATGCGGACGCGAGGATGCCACGGGAGAATTTCTTCGCAGCCGACCGTTCATCACCACTGACGCACGACCACATTTCATCCGCTCCCGCCTCTAGGCTATACTGCAGCTCTGACGACATCCTCACGAAAGGAACGGTTCCCTATGTCGCGTTCGTCACTCGATTACGTCAAACAGATTGTGCGTGGTTCGATCGGCATGATAGCCGCAGTGTGTCTGGCCACAGGCCTCTTCATGAACGAGGCGGCAGCCATCGAGGCCACGATGCTGGAGCGCGCCAAACTGGCCACCATCGGTGTCCTGGAGGACACGCAAGACCAACGTACACCGGATAAACCGGGCAAGATTCTGGTGCGTGGAACCGGCTTTCATCTACGCGACGGCTATATTGTCACTGCCCGGCACGCCGCGGAGAAGCAGGACGTCACGACCGGCACCGTCATTCAGAAACAGATCCACGTCTTGACCACCGACCTCCATGAAATTCCGGCCGACCTCGTCGGCGACAGTGCCTTCATGGACGTCGTGGTCTATCGCATCGCCGAGGCTCATCGTGCCAAGTTGCGCGCAACGGTCCCGTTTGCCTCCGGCGATGTGCAACCGGGGCAAGAGGTCTTTACCGTGGGCTACCCGATGGGCTGGGGCCCGACTATGTCGTTCGGACACCTGGGAAATACAAATACCTTCTTGCAGACCGTGGACACGAGATTGATTCAAGCCGACGTGGCCGCGTGCAGCGGCAACTCCGGCGGCGGCCTCTTCAACGACAAGGGTGAAGTGGTCGGTATCATGCACGCCATCATCCAGACCGAGCGGGACGACTCCACCGCACATTGCAGCCGGATGGCTTTTGCCATTCCCGCAATGCTGGCCGAACGCATCGTCACCGCCGCCCTGGACGGAAAGCCCATGGCCTTCTCGAAGATGGGCATTCACATGGTCGCAGTGAAAGACGGCACCAGGTGGAGGATGGCGGTGAAAGACGTGATGGAACCGGCCAAGTCCGCCGGCATTGAGAAACACGACATCATCATTGCCGTCGATGACACCGATATTCAGGACGCGGCGCATTTAAAGAACTATCTGATCGAACGAACCAGGCCCGGGCAACAGGTCAGCGTCAAGGTCCGCCGCATCGATACCAATCTAACCTTTACGGTGACGCTGGCAGGGGGATGATCCGACCTGTCACGACGGACCAGGCAGGGCTTGATACCAGCCGTTGGCTTGGGCGAGCACGATAGGGCGGTCGAAGAGGGTGCTGATGCGGTCGTTCGTCAGCAGGTTTAATTTCGGGCCGTCGGCCAATATTTTTCCTCCCTTCAGAAAGATCACGCGTTCGATCTCCGGTGGGATTTCGTGCAGATGATGGGTGACGAGCACAATGGTCTTGCCTTTGTGAATCTGTGCGCGTACCAGGTCCAGATACTGAAAGCAGGATTTGAGATCGAGCCCGCTGGTCGGTTCATCCAACACCAGGACCGGCGGATCGTGAACCAGCGCTCGGCCGAGAAGAAACCGTCGCTGCTCCCCTGTCGAGAGATGCTCGAAGGCGCGCGTGGCGAGCGATTCGATGCCTAGCTCCCGCATCACCGCATCTGCCCGGTCCATCTGCTCTTGCGTAAACGTCTGATGGTTGTAAGTGTCGTTACTGGCGTAAAAGCCTGAGAGGACGACATTGCGCCCCTCCGCACAAATCAAATAATCCCGCTGCAGATCGTAAGAGACGATGCCCAGTTTCTTGCGCACATCCCACACGCTCCAGCGTTCCTCACCGAAGAGCCGCGCGCGCGTCTCCTCTAAGGCAAGAGGATGAACTTCGGCGGACAACAACTTGAGGAGCGTAGACTTGCCTGCCCCATTGGGGCCGAGAATGGCCGCATGTTCGCCGGCATTGAGCAGAAAGGAGAAATCGGAAAAGACGCGGGTCTCGCCCCGGCACACCGTGGCATGTTGAATATCGAGAATCGGGAAAGGCATCGCCATACAGCAGGTTGGATGCTGACTGCGCAAGCTAGTGCTTACTCACTAGAACAGGCTCTGCCGCGTACCGCCGACCGTCTTCCCGGCCCGGCGAGATTGTTCGAGCCCGGCACGCGCCAGTGCGTCCACCCGTTCGTTCTCCGGATGACCGTTGTGCCCCCGCACCCAGTGCCATTCCAGTTTGTGGCCGGAAGCGAGCGTGTCGAGCCGACGCCACAAATCCTCATTCTTCACCGGCTCCTTGCCGGCGGTTTTCCACCCGCGCCGCTTCCAGCTATGAATCCACTCGCTGATCCCCTTTTGCACATACTGCGAATCGGTGTAGACACGCGCCTCCACCGGCTGCGTGAGCGACTGCAACGCCTCAATGACAGCGAGCAGTTCCATACGATTGTTCGTCGTCGCCGGATCTCCACCGCACATTTCCGTTTCGGCGTTATCTATGCGCAGTAACGCCCCCCAGCCACCAGGTCCTGGATTCCCGCTACAGGCTCCGTCGGTATAAATTTCGATCATCGGCTCACAGTCCTCTTTCGTTCATCGTCAAAAATAATGAACAGCGCCCTAGCCCGCCGATCGAACACACGAGTCAGACCGAGGACGACTTGCCTTCGCAGGATCAGGCTTGATCTATGCGGTTGATTTCTTACTCGCCGGAACAGGACCATACGTTGAAGAACCCGGAATCTTTGGCGTTGGCGTCTGCACATCGGCGTTTTGCGCGCGATGCAAGAGTGCGTGATCCATGAGCACCAGGGCCATCATGGCTTCGGCAATCGGTGTGGCCCGGATACCGACGCAAGGATCATGACGCCCATTGGTTTCGAGGGTCACCGGGTTGCCCTGCTTGTCGATGGAACGTCGCGGAATACGGATACTTGAGGTCGGCTTGATGGCGATGGTCACGACCACATTCTGCCCGGTGGAAATACCGCCGAGAATGCCGCCGGCATGATTCGTCACAAACCCTTCAGGCGTGAGTTCATCGCTATGCTCCGAACCTCGCTGCGCGACCGAGGCGAACCCTGCGCCGATCTCCACTGCCTTGACCGCATTGATGCTCATCATGGCGCCGGCCAGGTCAGCATCCAGCTTCGCATAGACCGGAGCACCCCAGCCAACCGGCACATGCTCGGCCACGGCGGTAATCTTTGCGCCCACGGAATCGCCTGCCTTCCGCAACTCGTCCATGAACGATTCGAGCTTCCCCACGACCTCGGCGTTCGCCGAAAAGAATGGATTGGCGTCCACGGTTTCCCAGCTCTGAAAGGGAGCCTCGATCGGCCCGAGTTGGCTAAGGTAGCCACGGATGACAACTCCGTGCTGTTCCTGCAACCATTTTCTGGCAATCGCTGCCGCTGCCACTCGCACGGCCGTTTCCCGCGCCGAGGAGCGCCCCCCGCCGCGGTGATCGCGAATCCCGTACTTCTGCCAGTAGGTATAGTCGGCGTGGCCCGGACGAAAGGTGTCGATGAGGTTGCCGTAGTCACGGCTTCGCTGGTCTTCGTTCCGGATCAAGAGGGCGATGGGCGTACCGGTCGTCTTGCCCTCGAATACCCCGGAAAGAATTTCAACGGTATCGGATTCCTGCCGCTGCGTGACGTGGCGTGAGGTACCCGGCTTCCGCCGGTCAAGATCCTGCTGAATGTCGCCGGCAGAGAGGGCGAGGCCCGGCGGACACCCATCCACCACACAGCCGATCGCCGGTCCGTGGCTTTCGCCGAACGAAGTGACGGTGAAAACTCGACCCAACGTATTGCCGGCCATGGGTTGGATGACTCCAGTCTACTCGACGAGATCCAGCTTAATGCGCAGTTCCTTCAACTGATCGGCACTCACGCCTGAGGGGGCCTCCGTAAGCGGGCATTGCGCGCGTTGCGTCTTGGGGAACGCGATGACATCGCGAATCGAATCGGCTCCGCCCAGCAGCATGATCAACCGGTCGAGACCGAAGGCAATACCGCCGTGCGGAGGCGCGCCATACTCCAGCGCTTCGAGCAAGAAACCGAACTTGGCCTGCGCCTGTTCCTTGCCGATCCCCAACAGATCCAGAATCCGAAACTGGATGTCGCTGCGATGATTGCGAATGCTGCCGCCGCCGATTTCGCTTCCGTTCAGCACCATATCGTAGGCCTTCGCTCTGGCCCGTAGAGGCTCCGTATCGAGGAAGGGCAGGTCTTCATCCATCGGCGCGGCAAACGGGTTGTGCATGAAGATGTAGCGTTTCTCTTCCGGCGAATAGTCCAGCAAGGGAAACTCCGTCACCCATAGGGGCTTCCAGGCCGTCTTGTCGATGAGATTGAGTTCCTCACCGAGCAACAGGCGTATCCGGCCCAAGACATCATGCACGATGGCAGGCTTGTCCGCGCCGAAAAGCACCAGATCGCCGGGCTTCGCTTCCGGCAAGGCCTCGGCAAAGGCCTTGGCATCGAGAAATTTCGCAATCACCGATTCCAACTGGCCATCCGCAGTGATTTTCAACCAGGCCAACCCTTTAGCCCCAAAACTTTTCGCCGTTTCACCGAGCGCGTCGATACGACTCCGCGCAATGGAGGCTCCGCCAGACACGACCAGCGCCTTGACCAGTCCCCCCTTGGTCGCCGCCTCTTTGAACACTTTGAAGTCGCTCTTCGCGGCAAACGCTGTGACATCATGCAACGGCAGGTCAAAGCGTAGGTCCGGCTTGTCCGAACCGTAGCGCCCCATGGCGTCGGCATAGGTCATCCGGGGAAAGGGCGTAGGCAACTGTACCCCGCCGGCATCCTTGAAGACGGAGACGATCATGCGCTCCATGAGCGACATAACCTGCTCACGATCCACGAACGACATTTCGAGATCGATCTGGGTAAACTCAGGCTGGCGGTCGTTGCGGAGGTCTTCATCGCGAAAGCAGCGGGCGATCTGGTAATACCGATCGACGCCGCTCACCATCAACACCTGCTTGAACAGCTGCGGCGACTGGGGCAGCGCATAGAACATGCCCGGATTCACACGGCTCGGCACGAGATAGTCACGAGCGCCTTCCGGCGTGCTCTTGGTCAACACGGGCGTTTCCACTTCAAGAAACTGTTCCGCGTTCAGGAAGGTCCGCACCGCCTGCATGATCCCGTGACGCAATCCCAGCAACCGCTGCATCCTCGGTCGTCTGAGATCAAGATAGCGGTACTTCAATCGAAGAGACTCGGTAATCTCGATATCGTCTTCGATCATAAAGGGCGGCGTCTTGGCTTCGTTAAGAATCTCGACGGCATCCGCGAACACTTCGATCTCACCGGTGGGGAGGTTCGGATTCTTCGACTCATCCGGCCTGGCCATCACCTGGCCAGTCACCGACACAACGCATTCGCTCCGCAAGGTATGCGCCGCCTCGTGAACCGCCGCATTCCGCTCGGCGTTGAAGACCACTTGCGTCAACCCTGTTCGATCACGCAGATCGATGAACAACACCATGCCGTGATCCCGGCGACGTTGCACCCATCCGTTCAATACCACCTGCTGACCGACTTGGGCCTTGGTCAATTCCCCACACCGATGGGTCCTGATCTTCATGCTCTTCTCCGCGTTGAGGGCCGCGATTTTCCAGCAGGGCCTCGTTGTCCCGGGCGCGAAGCTGATGATCCGCCACGCCGGTTCTGTTGAAAATTCTGGCCGGGACTCGAGCGCCGAACCGTTGTGCCACGACCGGGGCCTTGGGGTTTCGCGCTGGCACGAGGCCGTTGAAATCCCCCTCCAGGTTGAGTGCGCTGGATTTTTTGGTCGGACCCGGTCGGACGTGAGCCAGGGCCACGATCAGCCCCCTGCGGGATCGGACCAGCCTGAGTCCGTTGAAAGCCAACCCCTTTGGCAGGACGACGAAATTTGGCACCGGGACTCATGGGCCGCCGAGTGTTTCCACGACCTGAGCGTGAAGGTTTCGAACCGGCCAGGGACCGCTGCGAACGCGGCCCACGTTCAGAACGCTGGGATTTTGGCCCACGCCCTGAACGTTCTGGCTTGGGAGGGCGAGGCGGAGCCGGTTCCGTCGGGGGCATCCAGCGAGTCGGCTTTCCGGACGCATCCAATTCCGGACGTTCCGCTCTGGCCACCCGATCCTCCACCAGTTCCCGTAGCCGATTCGCCTCGCGGTCGGTCAGGAATCGATATTCCCGCGGTGCCAAATCTCCCAAAAGCAACGGTCCCATGCGGACACGCACGAGCTTAATCACCGAATGGCCCACCGCCTCGACCATCCGCTTCACTTGATGTTTCCGTCCTTCGTGAATCGTGACCTCAAGCCATGAGTTGCTTTCCGCCCGGCTGACCTTCTTCACCTTCGCCGGCGCCGTGAAGCCATCTTCCAGCTTGACGCCTCGTTCAAGGGCTTCGATTTTCGCATCGTCGAGCACGCCCTTGACCTTGATCAAATAGGTTTTCGGGACATGGTAGCGCGGATGGAGCAGGGCCTGGGCCAGATCGCCGTGATTCGTCAGCAACATGAGCCCTTCGCTGTCGAAATCCAGGCGGCCGACAGGAAACACGCGCACGGTAACTCCGTGCAGGAGGTCCTTGACCGTGGGACGTCCCTCAGGATCATCCAGCGTGGACATGACGTTCTTGGGCTTGTTGAGGATCAAATACACATAGGGCTGCGCGGCCCGAAGATGTTTCCCATCGACTTTGACATGGTCGCGAGCGGGATCGACTTTGGTGCCGAGTTCCTTTACCACGCTACCATTGATCGTCACACGCCCGGACGTGATCAACTCCTCGGCCTTGCGCCGCGAAGCCAGTCCGGTGCCGGCGATGAGCTTTTGTAGTCTGACGTCCATTCAAACTTTCTGTGAAGCATCTCCCGTCATTCGCGGACTCGGAAAGGTCCTCGCCTCACGAACGACGCTTCACGCACGCTTACTCCCACTCGATCGTGGAAGGCGGCTTGGAACTGATGTCGTAGACGACGCGATTCACGCCCTTCACTTCGTTGATGATCCGGCTCGACATTTTCCCCAGCACCTCGTTCGGGATCTTGGCCCAGTCGGCGGTCATGCCATCGAGGCTCGTGACCGCGCGGATGGCAATGACATATTCATACGTCCGCTGGTCACCCATGACACCGACCGTCCGGATCGGCAGCAGGACGGCGAATGCCTGCCAGATCTCCCGATACAGGCCGGCGGCTCGAATTTCCTGATCGACGATCGTTTCCGCCCCGCGCAGAATCGCCAACCGTTCCTTGGTGACTGCGCCGAGCACGCGGATCGCCAGGCCGGGACCGGGAAAGGGTTGCCGCCAGATAATCTCATCCGGCAGGCCGAGCTCCTGCCCCAAGACCCGCACTTCGTCCTTGAACAATTCACGCAGGGGCTCGACCAGCTTCAACTTCATTCTGGTCGGCAATCCCCCGACGTTGTGGTGCGTTTTGATCGTCGCCGAAGGGCCCTTGAAGCTCACGCTTTCGATGACATCGGGATACAACGTGCCTTGCACGAGGTATTTGATGCCCTTCAACTTTTTGGACTCCACCTCAAAATTTTTGATGAAGAGACGACCGATAATCTTTCGCTTCCGCTCGGGGTCGGTCACGTTCTTCAGGCCCGTGAGAAATTGACTGGTGCGATCGAGGATCCGCATGTTCAGATGCATCTGCGACGCGAAGGTTTTCTCGACCTGGTCACGTTCACCGGTACGCAACACCCCATTGTCGACAAAAACGCAGGTCAGTTGATCGCCGACCGCACGGTGCGTAAGGGCCGCTGCCACAGAGGAATCCACCCCGCCGCTCAAGGCGCAGATCACCCGCTCCGTCCCGACTTGTTGCCTGATTTGTTCCACGGCTGTTTCAACATAGGAACGCATGGTCCAGGTCGGCTTGCAGCCGCAAATATCGTAGACGAAGTTCTTGAGGATCGTGGCGCCCTCGACGGTGTGCGCCACTTCCGGATGAAATTGAAGACAGTAGATGCGCTGCTTGGCGTCGTGCCGCTTCATTGCGGCGATGGGAGAATTCTCCGTGTGTGCGATGGAACGGAAACCCGGCGGCATCCGTTCGATACGATCCCCGTGCGACATCCACACGACGGTCGAGCCACGAGTTCCGATTCCCTTGAACAGATCCGACCGGTCATCGAGGGTCAGTTCAGCTCGGCCGAACTCGCGGTGCGGAGCCTTCTCCACTTCGCCCCCCTGCAGATGCGTCACCAGCTGCATTCCGTAGCAGATCCCGAGAATGGGAATGCCCTGTTCGAAGAGTTGCTTGGAGACAGAAGGCGCCTTCTTGTCGTACACGCTCGATGGTCCGCCGGATAACACAATACCCTTCGGACGGTAGGCCAATACCGTCGCAAGCGGCACGGTGCAGGGCAGGATCTGCGAATAGACCTGCGCTTCACGAATACGGCGTGCGATCAACTGCGTGTACTGGGATCCGAAATCGAGGACGAGAATTCTATCGTGCCAGAGTTCCATGGAGATGTTTCCGTGAAGCGTCGTTCGTCTAGTGAGGGGATCTGAATTGCGAGATACGCTTCAGGAGAAACGTTTCACGCGAGGCTATTCCCAATCAGTGCGATAGTTGGGAGCTTCTTTGGTGATGATGACGTCATGCACGTGCCCCTCGCGGAGACCGGCCACTGTCTGGCGGATGAACGTCGCCTTCTGCTGCAAATCCGGGATGGTCTTACATCCGCAGTAGCCCATGCCGGACTTCACGCCGCCCACCATCTGGTAGATATGCGGAGCAAGCGTGCCTTTGTAGGGCACCCGTCCCTCAATGCCTTCAGGAACCAACTTCGGTGTCGGTCGTCCGCCCTGGCCGTATCGATCGCCGCCACCCCGCTCCATGGCCCCGATCGAACCCATACCGCGGTACACTTTGTAGGTGCGTGCCTGGAATAGCACCGTTTCACCGGGGGCCTCTTCCGTTCCTGCCAGCAAACTGCCCAGCATGACCACCGAGGCACCGGCTGCCAGGGCTTTTGTAATATCGCCCGAGTACTTGATTCCACCATCGGCGATGACCGGAACACCCGATCCGGCCAATGCCCTGGCGCAGTCTGCAATCGCCGTCAATTGCGGCATGCCGGCGCCGGACACCATCCGCGTCGTGCAGATCGAACCGGGCCCTACACCCACTTTCACCGCATCCACACCGGCCTTCACCAAATCCTTGGCCGCCTGTGCCGTCGCGATGTTGCCGGCAATGATGTCCAGCTTGGGGTATGCTTTTCTCACCATCTTGACCGTATCCAACACAGCCTGCGAATGCCCATGCGCCGTATCCACGACCACCACGTCCACACCGGCTTTCACCAGTAACGCCACACGGTCTCCGGTATCCGGGCCGACTCCTAACGCCGCCCCGACCCGTAAACGACCGTGAGCATCCTTGCAGGCATTGGGATACTTGATCCGTTTCTCAATGTCTTTAATCGTAATCAGGCCTTTGAGTTCGAACTGCTTATTGACCACCGGCAGTTTCTCAATTCGATGCTCATGCAGAATCTCACGGGCCTTTTCGAGGCTGGTTCCCTCCGGGGCGGTAATGAGCTTATCGCGCTTCATCACCTGCGACACCTTCAGTTCCATGCGCGTCTCAAAACGCAAGTCTCGATTCGTGAGGATCCCGACCAATTTACCAGCCTTGGTCACAGGGATACCGGAAATCCGGTATCGGGCCATGAGGTCGTGCGCATCACGAATCGTTTGATCCGGCGAGATCGTAATAGGATCCAGAATCATCCCGCTCTCGGATTTCTTCACCTTATCGATTTCAGCCGCCTGATCGGTAGGAGAAAGCACACGGTGCACAATGCCGATTCCACCCTCTTGCGCCATCGCAATGGCCAGTCGCGCCTCGGTCACGGTGTCCATGGCCGCACTGACGATAGGAATATTCAGCTGAATGTTTCGAGACAGGCGAGTACGGGTATCGACCTCGCTGGGGAGGACCTGTGATTTAGCCGGTACCAAGACGACGTCGTCATAGGTGAGCCCGAGCCGAATCTCCTTCTCTAACATCAGTCGCCACCCTCTCCCGGGCCTTTCGCCCGTTCCCCCTACACTCTCGTGGTTTTATCGACCTGTCCCAACTCTGCAGCGGCTTCCGCTTCTTCCTGCAAACGCTCGCTGCCTTCATCCGCCGGCATGAATTGCTGCACCCGAGTGTTTCCGCTATCAACGGCGAACACACTCCCCCGGGAATCCACCACGATGCCGTACGGGAAGTTGAATTGTCCGTCACCACCGCCGAATCCGCCCCACTGAGCGATAAAATTGCCCTCCCGGTCGAACTTCTCGACACGATGGTTGCCGGTATCCGTGACGTACACATCGCCCTGACCATCGACGGCAATACCCCAAGGCGAGCGCAACTGTCCGGCTTCCTGCGCCAATGGGCTGCTGGCGTGGCCGGCCTCCGAACTGCCGCCCCACTTGGTGAGCAACTGCGGCAACACGTTGGTGCTGGTATCGAACTTCTGCACGCGGTGATTGCCCATATCGACGACATACACCGTGCCGTCGGCCTGATCTACGGCGATCCCGCGAGGGAAATAA
This sequence comes from Nitrospira defluvii, assembly GCA_000196815.1. GTDB lineage: Bacteria > Nitrospirota > Nitrospiria > Nitrospirales > Nitrospiraceae > Nitrospira_A > Nitrospira_A defluvii_A. The sequence continues at coordinate 1,363,781 of FP929003.1, read as the reverse complement.
AATTGACCGTCGCCGTTGCCGAAACTGCCCCAGGACATGATGAACTCTCCGCTCATGTCGAACTTCTGCACTCTGAAGTTGGCGCTGTCCACGACATAGATGTATCCGCGCACCCGATCGATCGCGATACCCCATGGGGCATTAAACTGGCCTTCGCCGTTCCCTCGTGATCCGAACTTCATCAAATAGCCGCCCAGCTTCCCGTCAAACTTCTGCACGCGGTGATTGTTCGTATCCACCACGTAGACATCCCCCTTGGCGTCGCAGGCAATACCCGTCGGGTTATGGAAGTTCGCATTGGCGGCGCCGAAATTTCCCCAGAGAATGATGAAATTCCCCGTGCGATCGAATTTCTGGATACGGTTGTTTCCGTTGTCCACAACAAAGATCGACCCCTGTTGATCAATGGCCAGACCATACATCGGGGCCATGAATTCGCCGCCGTGCAACAACGAGGCGCCGCGACCAGGCTTGCCCCACTTGGAGACACAAAGATAGCCGGACGTGTTGACGAGAATCGTCGCACTCGCCGGCGTGGAGATATTGTTTCCAAGATCTTTGAACCAGACGATGACGGTCTTTTGCCCGTCCCCAGGAGACAGAATGAAGGGGATCGTTGCGCCGAACTTGATCGCCGGGGGCACCTCGACCCAGCCCGGCGTTCCCGCCATCGGGGTCATTGGGTTCTCTGAGATGTAGTACGCCGCCACGCCGGTATCGAGGTCGGTGGCTGAAATCGTGACGACAATTTCAGGTGAGTTCGTCATAAACGCGCCGTGGTTGATCACCGCATAGGGCGTCTGCGGAGCCGTGATATCGATCAGTACCGGCGTAGCGGACACTTCATCCGACAATCCACTCTCCGTGCCGTCCTCATAGACCGCCGTCAGCGCGTAATAGTAGGCCTGATCGTTGGTCAACCCCGAGTGATTGTACGGACTGGTGACGCCCTCGATCTTGGTGCCGCCTTCTTGAGTCAGATTGGCCGAGGTATGGAAGTAGAGATTGTAGGAGACCGCCCCCGGCACATCCATCCAGCTCAAGAATGTTTCGGTATCTCCGGGCTTGATCGCCAGATTGCGGGGAATCGGGTACTCACTGACGGCTTGCGCACGTTCGCGTTCCGCCTTGCCACGGTCCAATTCTTCATCGGTCGGCACGTATTTGATGACCCGATGGTTACCGCTATCAACGACGTACACCGCCCCTTCCTTGTCCACGGCCACGCCGGAGGGAAAGTTTAACTGCCCCTCAGTCTTTCCACGATTTCCCCAGGCACAGAGGAAGGTCCCGTTTCCGTCGAACTTTTGAATGCGGTGGTTACCCTGATCGACGACGTACACATTGCCCAAGGCATCGCAGGTCACGCCCCAGGGGGCTTTGAACTGGCCGGGACCGCTTCCTTCACGGCCCCACTTGGTCAAAAAGCTTCCGCGGGTATCGAACTTCTGAATGCGATTATTCCCTTCATCGGCCACATATGTATTCCCGACGAAGTCCACGGCCACACCACGCGGGAAGAAAAAGGCTCCGTCGAAACTTCCATCTCGCCCCCACTTCAACAACGGAGTTCCATCGCCCTTGAACTTTTGAATGCGGGCGTTGTTGGTATCGGTCACGTAGATATTGCCGTCCTGATCGGTAGTCACACCCCAGGGAGCGTCGAACTTATTCATGTCGGCCCCGCGCCAGGCAAACCCGAACTTACCCCAGGCCTTCATGGGATTGCCGTCTGTGTCGAAGCGCTGCACGCGATTGTTGCCGGTATCGGCGACGTACACCTGCCCGTCCGAATTCGTGGTCAGTCCGCGCGGATAATAGAAGCCGCCTTCTGCGCTGCCGGCTTCGCCGCCCCAGCGACCAAGGAATTTTCCGTCTTTATCGAATTTCTGGATAGAGTGATTATCGGTGTCGGCAACATAGATATTGCCGTCCTTATCTACCGCAATACCGGTCGGAGAACTGAACTCGCCGTCCTCCACGCCCTCCTGCCCGATGACCTTGGCAATGAGGTAGGGAGCCGGGATCGCCATGACTTCCTGGGATTCGGGACTCTCCCCCTTCTGAGTCACCACGGTCACGACATAGTGGTAACACGTTCCGTTTGCCAAATCGTCATGCATGAAGGGCGATTGCGCACCTTCGATACAGGTCCCCTTTTCCTTGGTCACACCGATGACGGTCTTAAAATCTTCCGCGCTGGCGATGGGACGGGTGAGTTCGGAAAATTTAATCTGCACGCCCTTGGTGGTCATGAAATACAGGTTGTAATACATGGCCTCCGGCACAGCGTCCCAGGTGATCATCACCCGGCCATTTCCGGCTTTGGCGGCCACTCCCGTCGGTGCAGGAGGCAGATCTTCCTCCTCAGCAACGGAGTCCCCGGCGCCCCATTCGCTTTGACTCCCCTCCGCCGTGAGATACCGCCGGTCAAACCGAAACATTTCGTCGAGCAGCCAAGCCTTGATCATGGTGTTCCTCGTGGTACGAGATTGGTGAAGATTGGCGGATGTTTCAATAACTTAGATCGGGCAGTCTAACAAAGCGAAAAGAAGGGAGTCAAGGCAAGACCAGCATGGCTTGGGGCGCGCTGGAGGCTCCCGCTTACGCCGCGGCAACAGAGACATCGAGTCGACGAGCGCGCAAGAGGCTGCGTGCTCGGACGACGAGCAGGTAGGCATCCATCCCCCCAAAGCTGGATGGACGCATTTCTTTCGAATGTCATAGGCTCTGCATTCTCGACGTTGGATAACAACACACGTCGCCCGGTAAGATGAACCAATCGGAGGTGTACCATGTGGCCAACACGACTTCTGCTCGCAACCCTCGCCGCGAGTCTGCTCCTTGTTCCCAGCGTGCGCGCGGTCGAGTCAGCCCCGGTAGAAATGTGGGAATGCCCAGGGCCAGAGGGAACGATCCTCTACACCAATAAAGAGCGGCCCGATTGCCAGGCCAAGGTCCTCAAAGCGCTCTCCGTTGTGCCCTCTCTACCCGATCTCCCACTCACACCTCCCAGCGGTTCAACCTATCTACCGCCCCCGAAAGCGAAAGATTTTTCATACGACACTCCCATCGGCGCCTTGCGCAATCTCTCTCAGATACCCGAATCTGGACGCGACTGGTATGCGGGCAACACCAGCGGCGGATCGGTCCAAGGGGAAGTTTGCAGCATGTATATGGAATGGATTCATCTAAATCAGAACAGCCGTGGCGGTCACTTCTTCGGCACTGATCCCTCGTACGGCAGCAATCCGACAGCTCGAAACTGGTACACCCCGAGCTACTCATTCTATGACAATGCCAGATACGTCACCCTGTCACAGATCTTCGGCGCGGGTTTTGTTCCAATCGGTTGCCACTAGGTGCCCACAGCCACGGCCGGCTACCGATCGTCAGACAGAAAAGGCCTTCGGGATCCCCCCCTTCACAGGAGTCTCTCGAAGGCCTTTTTATGCACAACGACTGCGGATCGAATCTCCCGGAACTCCTCAGCAGAGACTGCGAACAGCCGTCAGGATTCTTCGGCGATATCGGCGACTAAAAGGTCCCCTCCGGCCTCATTCTCCAGAACAGATGACTCTGAAGTCTGCCCCGCTTCATCTGCCGGCTCAAGAAGAGCCACAGGCTCAGCCATACCTTCGGACAGGCCTTCTCCTGATGCCTCACTGCCTTGCAGCAACGGCTCTCCATCCACTGCCACCACCTCATCAATCGGCAACATCGCCTGTTCGGATTCGCCCAACTCCTTGAACTCACGAAGCGGCGGCAACTGAGATAAATCGCGCAGCCCAAAATGCTCGAGGAAAAACTTGGTCGTCCCATACATGATCGGGCGTCCGGGCTCTTCCTTCCGGCCAACGATGCGCACGAGTTTTCGCTCCAGCAACGTCCGAATGACCCCCGATGTTTCGACTCCTCGAATCTGCTCTACCTCCGCGCGAACGATCGGTTGCTTATAGGCAATGATCGCCAGGGACTCCAAGGCCGAGCGCGAGAGCTTTGAGGGAGACTTTACCTTCTCCAACCGTTTCAGCCACGGGGCGAATTCGGCCTTGGTGACGATCCGGTAACCGCCGGCCACTTCAGCCAACTGCAGCCCGCGGCCTTCCTGCTCATAGTCCTGAGCAAGACTCGCGAGCGCCAGATCGACATCCTGCTTGGTAACCGCTCCGAGCAATGCCAAGAACCGCGTGACCGGAATAGGCTCGGCCGTCACAAAGAGCAAGGCCTCAAGGATGCCCTTCAGGGCTCGCATATCGGACAGCGCAGGATCGGCCGCCGGGGCCGACATTTCAGTGATAGCGCCTTGGCCAACCTCGGGCTCCACCTCGACGGCATCGAGTGACGCAGTCGGCTCGTCAACCGGCTCCCGCACCTCGATCGATTCCTCAATTGCCTCCTCCACGCCGAGACTCATAGGTTCTTCCATTCAGACTCCTCCACTAGATCCCCTTCCGCAACCGCCGAGAAGGCACGCGAGACAAGAATTGCTCCAAAGGTTTCGCTCTGAAACACGCGCACGACCCTAATTCGAATCAGTTCGAGCAGGGCCAGAAATGTCACAATCACCACAAGCCGATGACTCGACTCCTCGAACAGCGCCGTAAAGGCCATGGATTCATGCAGTTCCAACGCCTCGATAATGGCGCTCATACGGGTGCGGACCGTGAGGTTGTCCGGAATAATTTCAACAAGTCGCTTGCCTGGATGGCGGGACAGGACCCCCTGCAGTGCATCGACCAGGTCAAAAAGGGAAATTTCATCGAGCAGACTCTCGTCTTTGGTGACCTCGACCGGCGGACCGGGCTCGCGCGAAAACACATCCCGCCACAAACGTTCTTTGTAGTCCAGCTGGGAAGCGGCCTCTTTGAACTGCTTATATTCGAGCAGTCGCCGGACGAGTTCCTCGCGCGGATCGGGGCCGTCCTCCTCGTCCACCGCTACCTCGTCGACCGGCAACAACATCCGTGACTTGATATGCAGCAACGTCGCCGCCATCACGAGGAATTCACCGGCCACAGCCAGGTTCAATTCCTTCATCACCGATAGATAGTCCAAATACTGCTGAGCGATCAGCGCAATCGGAATATCGTAGATGTTGATTTCGTTTTTCTTGATGAGGTGCAAAAGGAGATCGAGAGGACCTTCGAAATTCTCGATCTTGACTTGGTAGGGCAGTTCAGGTTGGTCCATCAGGTACGAGAGGCTCCCTTGGCCAAAGTTTCAATCTTATACCAATTTATGGGGGGACCGGGCAAGACTAAAACTATATGTTGTGGGTTCAGCCAGGGCTACTTGGCCCTGATGATATAGACCAACAGCCCGAGCGCCATCACAAAAAGGACAATCGTGACCGCCTGGGAAAATGGTGCCGAGGCGGAAACCGTAGGACCCGGCACCGTTGTGCTGACACGAGCGGTTCTGGTCAGCAGCGGTGCGCGCACGAAAGTCGCCTGCGCGAGATCATCGGCCTGTTTAAATGCGGCATCCGAAAAGTCGGCCTGTGCTCCGAACCGCGCGGAGGCAAAAGTGGCCATACGGTCGAAGATGGCGAACAGAAAAAAGGCTTCCCGATCGAACTGAGACGAAGAGAAGTCGCACTTCGCACGGCAATGTGCGCCGGAGAATCCGGTGCCGAGGTGAAATGCCGCGCGCGAAAAATTCGCATCCTGCTCAAACACCACTTCCAGAAACTCAGTCAACCCCTGAAAGGTCGCCCCGCGAAAAATCGCCGGGCCGGAGAACATCGAGCGGTGAAATCGAGCGTGCGGACCGAAATGCGTATCCGAAAACATGGCGCCCTGTGTAAATCGATCCTGAACAAAATAACTCTCCTGACGGAAGGTCGCATTCGATCCATCGACCAAGCCGAGAAACACGGTGCGCGAGAGGTCGACGAATCCGGCGAATTCCGTGTGCGCCAAGACCACCGGTCCGGTGATCAACAGAAACCCGCTCTTCAGCCGGTTGACGATCCGTCCTTTCACCCTCGACTGCTTGATCACGAATGGCCCGCGAATGACGTGCACCTCCTCGTCATTTAGCCCCTCAAGCACTCGACGGTCCTCGGGTGCCAGGTCGCTCACCGCATGCACCCTCTGAGTCGGCAGCTCATCGAGCACCAGGTCGCCATGAATCACAACCCCCGACAAGTCCAGCCCCTTTCCCGCCACCAGCGCCCGCAGCAATTCTTGCGCGGATACGGCGCGGGCCTCCCGCTCAGCCTCAGTACAGGTATTCGGCAAATGCAGGGTGAACACGGCCGCTGCGCTTTTTGCACCCGTCTCCTCGGCACATTCCGCGCGCAGCATCCCAGGGAGCAGCACCATTCCCCAAAACACCGCCATTGCGGCCCAGATCGGAAATCCACAAGGTCGAGCTGATCGGGGTGATGACTCCATAAACCCTCTCCGAACCAACCGAGAAACTTGTAAAGATGCGAACACTTTACTCCCCCAATGCCTTTGCTACACTTCGACTCATATGATCGCCAGGACGCCTGAGGTTCGCACCAGCAGAGGCCGACGCTTCCTATGCGCCGCCTTTGTCTGCGCCACTGCGCTATTCGCAGCGATTCCCCTCGCCGGCGCAGAATCGGTGGTCGAAGTCCCGATGCTCGCGGCAATCCAAGCGAATAACCTCGGCGTGTTCGAAGTGCTCCTGTTGCGTTGGGATCACCGGCCAAGCCCCTCTCCCATGGAGTTGCAATGGCAAGGCGGCAATATCCGGCCCGGACAGACGAACCTCAGTTCCATGATACTTGCGTTTCGATATGCGCTCGACCACACCCCACAGATTGATCATGCGGGAACGGTCAATGCCATGGGCATCGCATACGCTTCAACCGGGACAGACGGCCCGAGCGCCGGCGCAGTGATGACGGTCGGATTTGCGGCACTCTTGAAGGGGGATCATATCCGGCGAGGAATCGCCTTAACCGGTACGATTAGCAAGGACGGCACCATCGGCCCCGTGGGCGGCATCCCCGACAAGATTCGTGCGGCAGCCCGCGAGGGTTATCGTACGATCCTCATCCCCCAAGGCCAGCGGGACGATCCGCGCTGGAACCTCAACCGGCTCGCCTGGGAACTCAACGTTGAAGTCACGGAGGTCGCCACAGTCGAGGAGGCCTACCGCCTCATGACCGGAGGCACACTCGAATAAGAGTCCCGCGGTCAGTGGACCTCGCGGGCTACCCCTCCACCCCCAACCCTTCGACGATCGCCCGAAACTCCGCGTCCGTGAGACGATGCATGCCGAGACTCAGTCGCCGTGTTAATTCTGCCTGCTCCTCAATCCCCAACACCCGCTGAAGCAAGGCCTGACAATCCGGCGCATGAACCTGCCAACGCCGAAGCGGCGTGATCCGAACGAATCCATATCTGGCTTCTGTTCGCACCTCGTCCTTGAGCAATTCATCCAGGGCTTGAAACGGCTGGACAGGTGAAGCAATTGCAAATTCCGCTCGGATGCCTTCCTTCAGCACATACACCAGTCCATGGGAGTCAGGCGCCAAAAACTTCTGGAGATTGTCGCGAATCAGGGCCGTGCAGAGCCCCCAAATCCCGGCGCCAAACTGCAGCTCGGCACTCTCCTGGGAAGTCCGTTCACGAAGGGCGCCGGCGATAAACAAAAAATGGCTCATGAAATCTATAGGATCAGAATGATGGCCAGAAGCCGCGACCAGCCTAGCACGACAGCAACTGGCACGAGGACTCTCCCCGAGACAGTCCCGGGCCTGTCTGGACGGAAGACCCCCTCAGGCTTGTCCAGTGGAGCCGTTACTGGCTAGGGAGCATGTGACACGGAGAGGCATCAACCGAGCACAACCCGGTAAGCCACGACAGCAACATGGGCTAATTGTTGCGATACTCGTCTGCGTCGTCGAGGAGATCTTCCGATTTTTCCAGATAGTCCACGTCGTCGTCTTCACCATCGAGGCCGAGTTCTTCTTCGATCTCTTCCTCGATTTCTTCCGACACATCCTCAAGGTCTTCAGCCATCTCCTCTTCGTCGTCGAGGTCCAGCGGTTGAAGCTCAGGTTCCACCTTCGCCGCCTTGCTGACTTCCGGTACTGGAGGCTTCGTAGGTTTCGACTCAGGAATCACGGCCGACTGCTCGACCGGAGGTTTGACCTTGGGGAGCGCGGGCTTGGGTTTGGGCTTTGCCGCTGGCTTGACGGCTTTCGGTGCCGGCTTCACCGCTTTAGAGACGGGCTTGGCCTTAGAGGGACGCTTAGCCGTTGCGGCCGCCTTTTTGGCCACTTTTTTTGCCGGCTTGACGGCTTTCTTGGCAGCGGGTGTCCCCTTCACCGCCTTCTTGGCCTTCAGAGGCTTCTTAGCCGTCACGGCCTTCTTCGGCTTCGTCGTCTTTTTCGCCGCGACTTTTTTCGGCCGCGAGGCTTTGGCAGCAACGCTTTTCTTTTTCACGATTTTCTTCGCCATTCCACGTCCTCCTCTCAGGTCTTCTGCATGGCACGTCGGTGGTAAAGCGGCCTCCATCTAGCATGAACAACCAGGTTCTTGCAACCATCCGGTACGCATGGCAGTCTGTGCCAGACTGCAACGCTGTCGCGCCCCTTCACGCGTTCACATTCGTGACACCGGCGCCACCCCGTAGGCCGCCTGAATCCTTCCGTTGGGAACCTGTCTCTATGTATAATAGACGTATATTGATCCACGGGAATGACAACGCTATGAGCTGGCGACTGATTTTCTTCGTATTGGCGACAAGTACTCTGACAGCCTGGCCAACTTCTGCGACCCCGCCGGCAACGCAAGTCCTGATGGATAGCGGATCGCCCTATTATGTGCCTGCAGCGGTGACCGTCACCGCCGGCGGCGCCATCCGCTGGGAAAATCCAACGCCCACCCACCATACTGTGACCCATGATGCCTGTTTTGAAGACAGCGGCCGCTGCGCCTTCGACTCCGGTGCCGTGGAGCCCGGGGGAGCATATACGATCCCCAACCTTCCGCCCGGCCGTTATCCCTACCAATGCCGTATTCATCCCATTATGCGCGGCATGATCATCGTGACGGAGTCGCCGCTGCTTCCCTCACAGACGTAGCCGGTCCTCCTCATCGAGGTTCTTGCACGTCAGCGCCGCGCTCGTGTACGCTGCGGCTTTTCGTGCGCAGGACCTAACCAAATGAAAGCTGCGGCAGCCATCCAAGAGCCCCTCACCCTGAGCGGCGACACCCTCAGCCTGATTGCCTGGCGTATTCCCGACCTCGTGGCCTACCAGCACGCCTTCGACGAATGGTGGCTGGCGCCGCTCGACGACGACTTTCCGCTCGTCCGGCTCAATGCCGTCGGGATTGAAATGCTTACCTCCATGAACGGCCACATTACGGTGGGCGCGCTCCTGGAGAAGTATGGTAATAAGATCTGCGGCCCGGACGGCCAGCCTGGGGCTTGGCACCTGGCACGCTGGTCCACGCCCAATTATTCGCTCTGCTACTTCGGCACGGAGCCGCCCGGGGGCCATCGCCACAAGGCGAAATGGGACCTGCTCCTGCAACAGATCCGGGAAGGCTGGTCGGGGCAGCAGGAGTTCGAAGGTGAAGAACACCTCGAAGACTTCCATGTCCACGAGTTGAAGGAAAGCGACCTGGAGGACGGGCACTTCGATCTGATCGAAACCACCGTGTCCCACCTCTTCCGTGAGCCCTGCGAGGCCCTGGGCGGCACGACCTATGGCCGCCTGCTCATGCGCCAATTACGCCGCCTTGGCTGGTTCAAACCGAAACCCAAAGTCATTGTCGAGATCGGTGGTGGCCTGGGCTATGTCGCCCGCGAGCTAGGACAGGAGCTACTGCCGTTCGAGAAACAAGGCATTCAATACGTTTCGTTGGATGTTACGCGCCCGTTCCTGCAGCTGCAGACCAAACGCGCGAAGGCCGGCGGATGGACCGGCTCCGGCGCCCATGCCAACGGCGAGTGCCTGCCCTTTAGAGACAACTCTGTCGACCTCATCATCGATAACGAAAATATGGCCGACATGACACCGGTGAAGCTCAGCCGCAAGGAGCTTACGGAGGGCAAGGGCGAGACCGAACAACATCAGGAAGCCCTGGACTGGATCAGGCGGCTGCGATTGCCGATCGAAAAAGAATTGCCGGAGGAGGTGATCTTCAATCTGGGACCGATGCGATTCGTCGCCGAAGTCTGGCGAGTACTCAAGCCGGGCGGTCGGGCTTTTCTCACGGAGTTTGGCATTGAAGAGGGCTGGCCCGCCGCCGTCAAACTCCCGCATCACACGGAATACGAGGTACAGTACAGCCACCTCCGGCAAGCGGTACGGTGGCTGGGCTTTCAGGAGCGGTACCTGTCACTCCCGCAGTTCTTGCAGATCAAACCGGACACAAAAGTCCTCTGCACCGGCGCAGCCTATACGATCCAGCGCTTCTGCGAGGGACTGGGAAAGAGCTTCTCGGTGCGGGCCTATACGGAAGGCGAACTTACCAAGGCCTTGGGCGACATCCTTCCCAAACTCCAAGGTTGCCACTACCATGACATCGCCGACCCGGCCTGGTTCGGCCTCATCGACTTCAAAGTGCTGCTGCTTGAAAAGCCGGGCGGCATTCCCCAACCGACCTTCACTGAACAGAAGAGCGGCCTCCGCTGGTATTCGCAGCGGTAACCTTCCGGCAATTCCTTGATTGTCATTGACCCGCAATCGCTTGAAGGAGAAGGCGGAATGACTGCGTAAAGATTCAGGACTTACCGACCACAGGCAAGATGTATCAACACCCCCTCCCGCAGCCCCAGGTCGCTCACCAGCACTTTCGTCATTCCCAACGTTTCCATTACCGTATGCAGGATCACCGCACCGGCAGCGATGACGTCTTCTCGACCGCGCTCAAGCCCGGGCAGGCCTTCCCGTTGCGTCTTCGAGCAACCGAGTAGCTGCGCCTCCAACTGCTTCACCCTGTGCAGCGTTAGCGTGTAGTTGTGAATCCTTGCCGGTTCATAGGCAGGCAACTGCTGAGCCATTGCAGCCAGAGCAGTGATGGTTCCTGCGGTGCCGACGAACGTGACTCCTGGCGACCATGGCATCGCTGTGATTGCAGTGGTGGTTTCCTTGCGCACCCAGTCCCGCGCTCTGCGCACCTCATCTGAAGTCGGTGGATCGCTGTGCAACATGCGTTCGCACAACCGCACAACACCGATATCGATGGATCTCGCCAGCGTCGTCCGACCAGGCCGGTCCAGAATAAACTCGGTGCTCCCTCCCCCGATATCCAACGCCAGGAGATCCGTCACGCCTGGAGGCAAGCCGGACCGGATACCGAGCACCGTTCGGCGGGCTTCCTCTTCGCCGGAAATCATTTCAATTTCGAACCCGGCTTCCCGTCGAACCAAGCTTAGGAATTCTTCACGATTCCCGGCGTCGCGCACGGCGCTGGTCGCCACGGCCGTAACCGCCTCGACACGATAGCCGTCGATGACCTCGCGCCATTCCTTCAGCGTAGCCACCACCCGTGCCATGGCATCGGGACGCAACACCCGATCTCGATCCACTCCTTGGCCGAGGCGAAGGATGCGCCGGTCAGATTGCAATTCCCGCAATGGTCCGGCAGAGGTCAGTTCCGCAATGAGCAAGCGACAGGTGAGGGTCCCGATATCGATACCGGCGAAAATTCGAGGAGGAGCCGTTGTCCGGTTGGCCATCGGTTGAAACTCACTGTCCTTCGACCGTGATGTCGTTCATTTCCAGCAGCAGCTTGGTGCGTTCATCCTGCAGCGTTCGCACCTGTTGCATGAGGTGGGTGATTTCAGAATCAGACAGGATACGGTCGACCGATTCCCCCCGATCGTGCAGCGCGATCGTCCGTTCGCCGATATCAACGTGGAGATCGTCAAGCTGTTGATCTACCTTTCGCAACTCCAATCGGTAACGTAGTAACTCGCCCTCTTCCAATGCACGCGTGGCGGCTTTGGCCGTGCCGTGCCGCAATGTGACCCAGCCGGCCCGCAAATCGTGACTCAAGCGCTGCAACATTCCCATCGATCACCCCTCCGCCCAACTGGCAGCAGCTATGCCGCCTAACTCACATCTCCTAAGGCCAGCTTGCCCCGCCAGCGTCGGAACATGGCGGCCTTGAAGGCCTGGTGTTGAGGCAACGTCAGGCCCGGATCCTGTTCCAGCAACGCCACGGCTTCCTGCCTGGCTTGCTCCAACAATTGCGCGTCCCGCACCAGATTCGCGGCTCGAAACTCCGGCACCCCCCACTGACGCAGCCCAAGAAATTCACCCGGGCCTCTGATCCGGAGGTCTTCCTCGGCGATGACAAATCCATCGTTCGAATTCACGAGGGCAGCCAACCGTTGCTGTGCACCGGAGACATTCTCCTCCGGACGACCGTCACGACTCACTCGCGCCCTGGCCTCCCGCGCAAGGTACGTGGCCATCAGAATACAGAGCGATTGCTGCGCTCCACGACCGACACGCCCACGCAATTGATGTAACTGCGCCAGTCCGAAACGTTCGGCATGCTCGATAACCATAACCGTCGCGTTCGGCACGTCCACCCCAACCTCAATCACGGTTGTGGCCACAAGGACCTGAATTGTCCCGGCCTTGAACGCCGCCATGGTACGCTCTTTTTCCGCGGTCGGAAGCCGGCCGTGCAGCAACCCGACCCGCGCCTGAGGAAAGATCTCGCGCTGCAGATGTTCCGCACCCTGAATGGCCGCCTTGAGATCCACCTTCTCTGATTCCTCGACCAGCGGATAGACGATATACACCTGGCGCCCGGCCTTCAACTCATCCCCCACCAGCTGCCAAGTCTTGTGACGTTGCCCGTCCGTATAGAGCAATGTTCGCACCGGTTTGCGACCCGGCGGCAACATATCGATCACTGAGACATCCAAGTCTCCATAAACGGTCATGGCCAGAGTTCTCGGAATCGGCGTCGCCGTCATCACCAGCACGTCCGGTCGATATCCTTTCTCCAGCAACGTCTTCCGTTGCAGGACGCCGAACTTGTGCTGTTCATCGACAATCACCAGGCCAAGCCTCGCGAACCGCACCTTCTTTTGAATCAATGCATGGGTGCCGATCGCGACCTGCGCAGCGCCGGACTCCAACTGCTTCAGCGTTTCGTTTCGGTCTTTGGCCTTACCGCCGCTGGTCAGAAGCACTGCCTTCAATCCCACGGCCTCTAATAAGGGGGCGAGATTCAGATAGTGCTGTTCGGCCAGAATTTCGGTAGGGACCATCAACGCCGTCTGGCAGCCCGATCCACAAGCCATCACCAGGGCATGCAGCGCCACCACGGTTTTCCCGGACCCGACATCCCCCTGCACCAGGCGATTCATCGGCCGCGAACTCACCATATCGGCTTGAATCTCGTGAAACACGCGTTCCTGCGCAGAGGTCAGCGCAAAGGGAAGGACCTTTGCCAGTTGCTTCAGCTGCGACACATGAGGGTTGAACCGAAATGCTTTGGGCTCTTCCTTCATCTCCCGCTGGCGAAGCACTATGGCTGCCTGCAGCAGCAGCAGTTCTTCGAATACCAACCGGCGGTGGGCAGACGTCACTCCCTGATCCAGAGCGGTTAGATCCGTCTTCGGCAGAGGAAAATGCACCTGCTGAATCGCCTCGCCAATAGGCGGTAGCCGATGGCGCGCACGAACGGATAGAGGCAGTACCTCCTCCATGTCAGCCCCATACTCCGCGAGTAACCCCTGCATCAAGATCCGCATCTGGCGCGATGTCCACCCCTTGGTCTCATGGTAGATCGAAACGATTCGCCCCACATGGAGTAACTCATCCTCGCCGCCGCCCAGAACCTCAAATTGCGTCGCTTCCAACCGCACTTCGGTCCACCCACCCCGACCGGCCGCCACACGCCCGGACATCATGACCCGCAGACCTTCCTTCAACACATCTTCCAAGTATGGTTGATTAAAAAACACCGCGTGCACAGTCCCCGTTGCGTCCTGAACCGCCACATCGAGAATCGACAGCCGGCGAACGCGCGCACGCGTTGCCTCTGTCCGAGTGATCACGCCGCAAACGCTCCGTGTAGCCCCCGGCACAAGCTCGGCCACCGGCGTGATGACCGAACGATCTTCATAACGCCAGGGCAACGTCCACAAGGCCTGCTCGACAGTGTGTGCGCCCAGCCGCTCCAGCAAGAGGGTTCGTTTGGGACCAACTCCTTTGGCATATTGAATCGATAGTTCCCACAGCGGTCGAGCAGGACTGGACCGAACCGGTGGAGGGTGTACTTGGTTCTCCTTCGAAGGCCCAGCCGGCTGACTCACCGCTCGTGCGTCCCCTTGCAGGCGGCTGAGCAGCGCCAGCGCTTTCGTGAGCCGATCCTGTTGTTCGATGCGTGTGAGTCGTGTGTGGAAGTCGACAAACAGGTTGCGCAGCGAGAGCAGGTCCATCTCCATCGCTCGAGGATAGACTCGCTCGCCGAGAGTGTTAATCACCTGTTCCGACACAAAACGGTCAAGATTCCTGACCGTTGGGAGATGGGCATAGGCATCGCGACAAGCAAATTGAATCGGTCTGGTTACACGATGCAGGAAGGCTTGGAACGGATCGTGAGAGTCGGCGGATTCAGGACGTGGCATCCTGGAGCGGGATCGTACCACAGCCACCTTGGCGGCTCAACGAGGGGACTCTTGCCGAATGATAGTCAGCGGACAGACCCGGGCTGTTTTTTCAACTTCTCTTTGTCCGCTCTCGGCTCGGTGGTACAGTGAATTCGCGTAGGATTCACGGAAGGACACCTATGTATCGACGCAATATCAAACATATTCTCGGACCTCTCGCCGTGTTGATCGGTATCTTTATTTTCTATCAAACCTGGCTAAAGCCTCACTATTTCCACGATACACCGGCGCCACCCCCGCAGGTCATCGTCGAGGAGACCACCCCTGCGTCGAACGCTCCTGTGGCCCCATCACAGGAACGTACCGCCCCGGAGATCAAACGGTCGAGGACCATCGATCCCGTGAGCATTCCAGTTCCGAGACATTCCGAACTGCTCGGAGCCATTCACGAAGAACTCGAGAAACACAATATTGCCTTAGCAGAGACGAAACTGGAGGAACTGCCGTCATCGATCCTGTCGGAATCGGCCACCAAGCGGCATATTGCCATCCTGTGGAATAATCTCGGAATCCTCCAAGAAAGAAGCGGGGGGACCGAAGTTTCCGTGAAGGCGTTTAAGAAAGCCGTCGCGCTGGATCCTCAAAATTCGATTGCCCACCTTAATCTTGCCCATGCCTACTGGGGGCTGCGGGACCCCGCACTCACGGAAGATTTCCTCCGGAGAGTTGTGGCCCTGTCTCCCGATGAACCGTTCCCCCATGTTGCCTTGGCAGACTTGCTACAGGAGAAGGATCACCTCCCGGAGGCCGGCAAACACCTCGCCCAGGCCAAGGAGCGAATTAAGAAAGACCCCGGTCTTCAGTCTTACCTGAAGGCAGTCACGACGAAAGTGCATCGCGCCGAGAAAGTTGAAGATAAATTCTCGACGCACAGCAGCATCCACTTCACCGTCAAGTACGACGGAGGTGACGACCCGGACACCTGGACGACTGTGCTGGATATTCTCGAAGAAGCCTATCGGGAAATCGGTCAGAAATTCAATTTTTTCCCGTCAAAGCCGATCATCGTCGTCTTGCACACAAAAAATCAGTTTCAAGGCGCCACGGGGAGCCCCGGTTGGGCGGATGGCCTGTTCGATCCCGTCCTGGGGCGCATTCAAATCCCAACCCAAGGCGCTGCAACGGATCGAGCTTGGCTCACTAGAGTGCTTCGTCACGAATTTGTACATGCCCTGATTCATGAGGAATTGGGGGCAACCGGCGGAATGATTCCAACCTGGCTGAATGAAGGCTTGGCCATGCAGCTGACCGGCGATCCCTGGGAAGAAGTGACCGGCGTCACGTCTGGTGAACACAGCCTGGTTCCTTTGACGGCGCTTGAGGGTAGTTGGGAAAGTCTGCCTGCGGAGAAGGTCGCTCTCGCTTATAGAGAGGCCAATGCCGCCACCCACTATCTCATCGAACGGTTCGGTATGCACAAGGTTCACGAGGTGCTGCTCCACCTGAGGGCCCGACAGACAATTGCCGCCGCCATGCAGGATAGGCTGCTGCTGTCCTACGATCACTTCCAGCAGCAATGGGCGGACAGCCTGGGCTCCACAGTGGTTCCGCCAAAATCCTAAGGGCTATCGCAGCTTCGTCTGATAAGCCTGACGCTCCAGCGAAGCGCTAGGATTCCAAGATGGAATGGCCTGAGGATAGGCACGAAGCTCAGGCTCGGTCGAAGGCTCCTCAATGCGATCCAGTTGCTCGAACGAATCCTCCCATAAGAGCGTTCCGGATGTGCGATCGTAGGTCCGTACAACCAAATCAAAAATATGTCCGATGGGGTCACCGACCGGCCTAACGAGCAGCCCGTCGAATAACACCCCTTCGATCCGGGCGCGCTTCCGAATCCCTGGAGCGAACTGATCCTGCCAAACAAGCCCACCCGTGAAAGGATTTACGGCGCGAACCGAGAAGAGGATCTGAAGCGGAGTGGTGCTGGAGACCGATACCTTTTGTACCGATGTACCGCTCGGTATGATCGTCGCACTGGCTCTCGTCGGGCCACCTTCCCCCACTTTGAGCAAATTCAACTGCCCTTCCCAGAGAAACCTTCCCGTTTCTGCGTCATACACTCTCAACATGAAGGCTGACTTCCCTTTGGGGTCAGTTCCAATGCCACCGGCAAAAATGCGCCCTCTATTACCATCATGTTCGGCGGCGCCCTCTTCCTTCACGTTCACATCGAACGAATCCTCCGACAGGATGGCGCCTGACGGCGCTTCGTACGTCCGGACCGTAATCATTGAGAACCCGGCCGCCTGAAAACCAAACCCTGCCGCCAACACGTCTGAATGATCGGCAGGCGCTTGGGCCATGACCTTCCCGTCAAATCCAGGAGTAGCTACTCTTCCGGGAGATATATGGGAGGGGGCGGCTGAAGCAAGACTGGAAATGAGCACAAGCACACTCGTTGCCCACAAGGCTAACGCCAATCGTCGCTCCGTTGGTAGACGACCGAACCCTCTCGACCTTCTGCTTGATCGCGTCCCAAGAAACCACCCAGCAATGCTCGCTGAAATTACATATAGGGCCACGTGTACCTCCCTGTCAGAGGCGGATTTTCACTCGAATACTCACACGCGGTAAATCACACAGCAGTTCTGGCTGGCCCCTCAAAGGTTGGGCACACAATCGCATCGTGAGGTGAGCTTGGACTTGCAAAGACAAGAAGATTCCTACGAGACCAGCCAAGATGGTCTGCATTGGAATAGGAGACGGGCCAGCACAACTTGCGGTCGGCGAACGCGACAGTTATAGTGCCGCTATGAAAGCCTTTCGTCCGGTCATCGCCCTTCTCGTCGCTCTGATCGCGCTGGAAGGTATCCTCTATAGGACGGGATCAACCGCTTCGCTTTCAACAATCCGAGAGGGAGTATTATTAGGATTTCTTTTCGGTTTCCCGGCACTGTTGGTCGGCGGGCTTCTCGTGATCCGTCAGCACTGGGTCGTAATGGCAGCCGTCATGTACGGTACTATTGCCTTGGCGCTCGATCTCGCAACCATCGTCCAGGAAGCAAGTAAGGCGTCCCCTCGCCCGCTCTTCTTGGCACTCACACTTGGAAGCAGCCTCATCAACTTCCTCCTTATCATCCTCGGAGGCCGTTGCGCGCTTTCCCTCCGGCCGAACGAAAGGCCTCCAGCAGCCCCCCATCCCAATCTTCAGTTCCCCTCTTCATCCTAACCGGTCTGATCTTTACAAACTCCGCAGTTCGAAGCCACTCGGCTGTTTCACTGAATGAATAGGTATTTCGAGCAGGTGTAACCAGCAGCATGCTCACGGCGAATAGCCTGGCTTCTTCGAGATAGAGGACTTCTTGGTCGTGAAGAAATGAGTCCTGAATGATCAGTCGTCCGCAGGGGATAATGCTGAATATAATCGCCGAAACAGAGCTTGGCTCAATTGAAGGCCTGAGCCAGCTTCGGATCGACCAGTTCCCCGACCTCATGGCGGTAAACAGCTTCAGCTCAGGCGGTGACAGTCGCACGCGGCAATCGGTGGCAGCCAGGACACGACGAAAGGTTTCAATGCTGTTGATGGGAGGCGTGTCACGAGGTAACCCGGCTGAATTGTCTCGTGCTATGGCTGAATCGTGAATAGATTCTGACACCAGCGCACGACAGCCAGGACATCATCAAACCGATCAAAGTCGACTGCCTTGCGGAACGTGATGGCGACATATTCGTCGTTCATATCGGTCTGTTCGACGAAGCCCGCCTTCAGGAGAGCAGGACGTTTCTTGGACACCGCAGGACCCAGAAAATATTTGGCCTGTTTCGCCACTTCATCGGTACCCAGGTCTTCGGTTGTCCCATCGCACATCAGGCTCTTCACATCGTCCATGGCGATTCCGTGCTGACAGAGGAGTTGTCCATCCGACCGCACCTCCAACAGCCATCCATCATCCCCCAGATCGAGCGTCAGGGCTCCACCTGGCTCCAGCTCATAAAATTGCGGCACCGTGCTCACCAGCCGTGCTCGAGCCTGTTCCCATGATGGAAGCGCGAGGGTATTCATGCGCGTGACTCCCGAGGCTGGGGGGTCGGGTCTTCGGCGTCTAAACGAGCGCGAAGCCGTTCGAGGCGAGTCACATTCTCGGCTAATTTAGGGAGATCGTACTTCCGGTCCATACGCACCACCTGCTCCAGCAACTGCACGGCCATCTGCAATTGGCCTAGGTCCTCATAACATTGCGCCAAGACGTAACGCGCTCCGCCTGTGCGGAGTTCATCTCGGCTGCGCTCCGCGATTGATTGACTGGTATGGCAACAAGCGATGGCATCATCATAGCGCTTTTGGATTGCAAAGGTCCGTCCCATCATCCGCCAGGCATCAGCAACGCCTCCTTGATTGTTGAGACGTCGCATGAGCACCAGAGACTGCTCATAGTACCGTAGCGCCTCTTCGAACTGGCCTGTTTCACGCGCCACGAGGCCGAGGTCGGAAAAGAGCACCGCTTTTCCCAGTTCGTCATGTACCCGCGTCATGATATCGAGCGCCTCAAGGTAATAGGCTCTCGCACGATCCCACTCCCCGGCGTCGGCGCGGAGATTCCCGAGATTGGCCAGGGTCGTCCCAATGCCCTTCTCGTCCCCCAAAACCTTCTGCAGCTCCAGCACTTCCTGGTAATAGCTCTGAGCCGACTCACGGCGACCACTAACCGCGCAAATATTACCGAGATTACCCAAGGTCGCGCTCAAAGCGCGATGATCACCGGTCAAGCGATCACATTCCAGGGCCTTTGCATAACAGGCGTAGGCATCTGTATAGTGCCCGCGCGCAAAATGCTCGTTGCCCTGACGGTTGAGTTCCTCTGAGAGTCCGTTTCGAAGGGCCATTGTTCCCTACGTCTGAAGCGCCTGCTCAACAGCCTGTTTAGCTCCGAATACGATGCTAACGCCATCGCCCACAAGAATCGAGTCGAAGTTATATTTCAACAATCGCCGGAGCCCGTCTCTGGCCTTCGTGATATCGCCATATTTTTCCGGATCCAGGAGGCTCAAGCTTCCCGCCGGTTTGCCTATTAACGCATCGCCAACGATCAACACGCCCTTCCCCTGCTGAATATACAACGCCGACTCACCCGCAGATTTTTGATCATTCAAATGAATGACCCAAATACCGCCGGGCAACAACTCGCCATCCTTGAATGTCTTGGACGGCGCCAGATTCATCTGCGCGACATCGGCCTCGGGCACCTGTAGCTGGCAACGAAAGTCGGCCTGGTACGAGGCCGCCTCACGGACATGGTCACGGTTAGTGACAATGATGTAATCCAGGGCGCCCTGGCGTCGAATAAATGTGTGAGCCTCGGCTGTCATCGGCGGCGGATCAACCAGAATCTTATGCTCTCCCACATTGAGAAATAGCCCGTTAAAATCGAGCTGCTTGTCTTCTGAAAACCAGGACCATTGCCAAATGCCGGGAAGGAGTTGCTTCACAGATATTGCCTCACGTGGATGAGATTACAACGCTGCCACCGCATCCTGGAGGGCCTTTGTGACCTTCGCGCAGATGCCAGCGTCGCTGGGAAGATCGATGATATCGTCTTCCGAGAGGGTAATGAACTTCCGATTCGGCCCCTTCGTGAGGGAAATAAGGAACATGCTGTTTGTTGGCTTCGTCGGAATCACCACCTGAACGGTCTGATCAATACCCTGCACGACTTCCAGAAACTTCTGCTTTCCCTCATCCCATTCGTCCATGAATGATCCTCTTTTCCTGCTACATGGCTCCTGCGCCGGCTGGAGTCGCAGCTGTCAACAGCTTTTCCACTTCCTGGATGATGACCTCGGCACCTGCCAATTCCATATTGCCCACCCGCTGCCACCTGATCACACCACGCTGATCGATGACATACACATTGGGAATGAATTTCCCACCTCCATACAGTTTGTCGGTGGTCTTATTCGGATCGAGCAAATAGGGGTAGGTGACCTTCACGGGAAAGGCACTCAAGAATTCGCCTACGCCCCGTTTGGAATCCCCCGACGAATTGACTCCGACGACGGCCACATTTTTCCCGGCCATCGCCTCGTGGACCTTTTGCAGATTGGTCCCTTGGGTCATGCAGGGGTCACAAATATGAAACAGCCCGAGGACAACCACCTTCCCCTTTAACTGCTCAAGCGAAACCGCATCGCCTGTTACGGACGTCAACGAGAAGGCCGGCGCCGGCTCTCCGACTTTAAAAAATCCGGCGGCGACTACATGGTGAACAGCCCACAGATGCACCAATACAATCGCAACCGCTATGAGAACTCGCTTCATCAGAGCCTCCTTCCTGAAACCAAGCCAACGATGGAAGCCAATACTTCCTCTAGCTGGTTTGCAGCAGCCAAGCATCACTGCTGGTGATGCAGGCATCCTAGCATGCGTTTTTTTTCGGGGGCAACCACTTAGGGAGGCAGGACATTTATCTATTGACGAAGGAGAAACGTTTCATGACGGGAAGCCTACGATCAGCCGGAGCTCTGCAACCATCGCACGACTGCTTCACGCATCCGGACAGAAAAAAGGCATTTAGCGACAATCCGATGAAACGGTTTCAAACAAATGGCCAGCATACGAAGTCGTCGTTGAAACCGGAACCAGGGCAACGAACGGGTGAGCACCTCTGCTTCCGAACGACAAAACGCGACCCCCAGTCTCCACCGCTCAAACCAGGAATCTTTGAGAGTCATGTATAGAGCGTCTGCAGAATCTTCATCAATCCCATGACGAGGATTCTTCAGCAGTTGCTTAGGCATCTTTCGAACGAGGATGGGGATGTCTGCATCTGCTTCTATCTCCTGAAGTATCGTCCGTGGGACGGCGGTATCGAACAGGCTGTGAGCCATCGCCAGGCCGAGCAGGACGAACCGTCGACATCTCCACTCGCTCGCCTGAAACAGCACACGACTCCAATCTAACGCCGGCCGCCGACGCACGAGCTCCGCCACATCGCAGACCCACTTCAACTGCTCCCAGGCATGTTTTGACCCATGCACACAAAGAAGAATCAACAGATCCTCAGGGCAGAGGCCCATCACCGATTTTGTTGGTAAGTGAACAGGTTTCAGTCTTCCCCAAAACACGCTCCGATCAAGGCGGAATCCGAAATGCCGGCGAGCCATCATCCACTGAAGATCGACCGCAACAATGCCGTTTCGCCTCTGGAAAAAGTGGTACGGCTCCCCTGACTCGTCCCCGCCCCCCATGTCCTGGCTGGTCAGTTGATACCCCTGAGACCATAAGACTTTCCGAGCTTGAGGAATCGCTCCTTGCTCAACAATCAAATCAATATCCGCACATTCCCGTAAACCTAGATCGCCATACGCCGTCTGTGCAAGAGTGACGCCTTTAAAGGGAATCGCCGTTACCCCCTTTGCCGCCAACGCCTCCAGTAAGGTCACGAGTTCTTTAGCCAACAAGCTATTCAAAAGAGCGTTCGCTTGATTATGTCGACGAAAAGATTCGTGAATGGAAGAAGGTAGGGCAGCCGGACAAATCGTGACCAGATTGCGATACACCAGCGGCGCCACACCATGGGTTCTGGACAGCTTCCACACCAGCTCCCAGTCAATTCCATCACAGGCCAGATCTGCTACTTCGACTCGAATAAACTCATTCACCGTCGTTCGCGCACAGAGTGCAAGTAATCGTCCCTCCGCATGCATGAGGGCCGAACCTGGCGCCGGCGTCATCCCCTTTCGAGAAATACCTCCCAGACCAGAAGAGTTCCATTGTGCGACGGTGGACCTAGGACGCTGTCCCATGTCAGTTCTCTCTCCTTGCTTGCCGCTTCTCCAAAAGAGGCGTTACCAGCCACGGCAACTCCAGTACATCGCGTCCGAAGTGGAGTCGATAACAGTCCGTTTGCTCGACCAGACGAACAAGTGCTTGAAACTCCCGGCGCGCCACCTCCGTGTCATACACGAGCAACGAATGCGGAAGGATCATTTCCAATGCCACCTTCTTGGACAAGGGCTCCAGGCAACTGTGCGAGGAATTGACCACCTCTGGAAAGAGAATCACGCTTGGCTCGCAAGGTTGGCCTAATGGCCCCGGATATATATCCTCAGCATGGAAATAGCGCTTGGGGACACCTGCACGAAGCAGAGATGGCGGGGCCTCTCGCAGTTCGGGAAAGAACGATACGGTGTGATCGGTCACATTGATCTTGAGCGGATACGGGAGGATTTCCACACGCGTGCCGCTGACCCGAAAGAACGGGTGATCGTCAGAGAGGTAACGATACCCTGCTCGCAGCAGGGATAGGAAGGTGGTGGTCTTCCCCCGCCCACTGAAACCAGGTATGAGCACCCCCTGCCCCTTATGCTCCAGGGCGGTGGCATGAAACGTATACACTCCACGCCGTTTCAGAAGTTCCGTCATGGCGAAATGGACAAAACTCACACGAATATCCGGCGCCATTGCCTCCGGCCTCACCAGATAGCCATGGGCAGATTGCGAGGCCCCCTCGATGACGACCAAGCCTTCTCCATGAAAATCGGCAATCAATAGGTCGTTGTCTGAATATATGTCGCAGGCCCATGTTGTCTCCCGATCAGGACCGATTGCGAGGCCAGAGCCGCCATACAACAACTTCGCTGCACCGGGAAGCCGGACCGGAACATCTCCGCGCCGTTCGATCGCATCAAACTCCATCCGCATCGGCTGAGCCGCAACGGTATCGCGCTGAAAGTGATGGAGTAACACCTCAACGGAATGGGCCAACTCGGACGAATTGGTGGTGAATTTCATCTCTATGCCATGGACGGAGAGTAGAAGTTCCTTAAGTGACGACGCCATGAACATTGCCGCTTCTCCTTTCAACCTTCTGCCTGTCGTCACTACCATACAGGTATAGGGTGAGCTGGCCGGTCTACTTAACCGGCCAGCTCCATGACTCTCACAGGAGCGCCTGACATGTTATGCGGGTGTTCGATCCAGCACGCGGGACAACTGAATGGCCGTCACGTCGCGCAGCAACTCGTGTTTCACGAGCGCAGGCTTGACGTATTCGGGTTTTATCTGTCGCTCCATTCTCCCTCACCTCCTTTCTGTGTGAAGTAATCCTTCCTGCTCCAAAAGCACCATCAACTCCAACATATCGTCCTGAGCCTGCTGTTCAGGCACGTCAAACCTGGCACAGATTGTTGAGTGAATCTGCCGTAGCGACTGCTCCCCTCTGCACAAATCCCAGATGGTTGATCCGACGACATTGAGCGTGTAGTAACGGCCGGAGCTCAGATTCAACAGCACACTTTCACCATCAAGAACCGTGCTGTGGACCTGTTCATCCTGCCTGGGAAACACTTCGGACAATTCGAGATGACGCTCACTCCACAAATGCACAGTGGCAGGCATAGTGCTACTCCTGGTCAGATTGCTGAGAACATGCGACTGCTCTGATACCATCATTCGCTCCCCAACCGATTGTTCCGCAAAGTCACGGTCTCCCCACAAGCAAATCGTGCACATCACTGCAACACAAGGGCGAAACTATCGTCACCACGCTCGTTTCGCCATTCCCAGTGAGATTGGGATCCACCTCCCTTTGGGGGGAGCCGGTTTTTTTCATGGAACACAGATGAAAAGGGCGTACGGCTGGGGAGCTGATGGGTTTTAAAACTCGCCCAGGCCAGCCAGGTCCAGCCGACCGCAAAAGAACGGTCATGTGCAGAGAAGGTCTCAGGAGATGCGAGAAGATCGAGTACTTGAAGAAACCAGGGATTCGGGGAAGCTGACCGTCACGGTAAACGATTGCCAGTAGGAGGACGGCTCAAGAAACACATGACCATCCAGCACCAGCCATGCGTGTCCTTCCAGCTGCTGATTGAGCATCATCACTCCGCATTTGAATTGAACGGGGAGGCCGGCACGGCGGGCGAAAAAGAACAGCGCTAACGCTCGGGGGAAACAATTTCCCTTCAGATTGTATGGAAACAGCGCGAGCCATCGATCCACGTAATAGGCCACATCTTCCATCGTGCGCTCATCCGGATCACCTGACATCTCGCATAATAACCAGCCGAGCAATCGCCTGAGACTCGTCAAGCGGGACGCGATGCGGACCCCAACGACCACAACACCAGTGGCAACGATCACTCGATATTTCCGGACCAGCGACATGCCAATCAGTCTAGCAAGGCGCAGGAGGAAGTCCAGACGATCCTAAGAACCGCCGATGACAAAGAGGTCAGCGTGGAGCTTCAAAGAGCCCGAGTTGGAGTTCTTCTGCCCGGGTAAAGGAGATGGGATATTGTTCGGTAAAGCAGGCATCGCAGTACTGCCCCGGCGAGCCGGGAGCCGCCTTCACCATGCCGTCCAGGCTCAAGTAGGCAAGGCTATCAGCGGTGATGTATTTGCGAATCTCTTCGGTGGTGTGGCTGGACGCGATCAATTCCTTCTTGGTCGGGGTATCGATGCCATAGAAACAGGGCGACACGATCGGCGGAGAACTAATGCGCATATGCACTTCTTTGGCTCCGGCATGACGCAGCATCTTAACGATTTTTCGGCTCGTCGTTCCCCGGACTAACGAATCGTCTACGACGACGACGCGTTTCCCTTCGAGCACTTCGGGAACGGCATTGAGCTTCACCTTCACCCCGAAGTGACGAATTGACTGCTCCGGCTCGATGAAGGTGCGACCCACATAATGATTCCGGATCAGTCCGGTTTCAAAAGGAAACCCCGACCCTTCCGAGTAACCCAACGCCGCTGGCACCCCGGAATCCGGCACAGGAATCACGATGTCCGCCTCAACCCGTGATTCTTGCGCCAATTGCCGTCCGAATGCCTTCCGGATGGAATAGACGGCTTTGCCTCCAAAAATGCGGCTATCAGGACGGGCAAAGTAGACATATTCAAACACACACATAGCCGGCTTGGTTTGAGCGAATGGCTTATAACTGGTGACGCCCTGATGATCCAGTACCACCAGCTCTCCCGGTTCGATCTCCCTTACATATTCGGCATCCAACAGATCGAACGCGCAACTTTCTGAGGCCACTATCCAGGCGTCACGAAACCGTCCCAGGCACAGGGGGCGGAATCCATGGGGATCGCGCGCGGCGACAATGCCCTGATCGGTCATCAGAACCACCGAAAATGCGCCGCGAACCTGGGTGAGCGAATCGATGACCCGGTCCAGCAGCGTATCCGCCCGCGAATGAGCGATGAGATGGATGATGACTTCCGTGTCGGACGTCGATTGAAAAATAGCACCGTAGGCTTCCAGTTCACTGCGAAGCATGGTGGCATTGATCAAATTCCCGTTGTGCGCCACGGCCAGGTTACCGAAGGCGAAATTGACGCTCAAGGGCTGCACATTCTTGAGGCCCGCCCCACCCGCGGTGGAATAGCGGTTGTGGCCGATCGCCATCGTGCCGGGCAGACGTGCCAAGGCCTGTTGCGAAAAAATATCTGCGACGAGGCCCTGCCCCTTTTCGACATAGAACTGTTCGCCGTCATTCGAGACAATGCCGGAAGCTTCCTGTCCGCGATGTTGCAGCGCGTAAAGACCAAGATAGGCGAGGTTCGCGGCTTCTTTATGGCCGTAAATACCGAACACGGCACATTCGTCGTGGAACTTATCGGGAGAAATCAGCGGGAGTTCGTTGGCCATGACGTTCGTATCCTAGTCCTGACCTAATGCACGAGGGATCGCCGATCCCCAATGGTCATACAGTGCGGTCAACTCGAGATCGATGTTGCAGCCAGACGCCCGCTGATCACCGTCTACTTGAATCACCAGCCGGTCACCTCCGACTGTACCGATCCGAGCGGCATGAACACCGGCATCCCAGGCCACATCCAAGACCCGCTCGGCCAGCTCCGCTTTCACGGAGAGCAGAATTCGCGATTGGCTTTCCCCAAAAAGCAATGCGTCTCGACGAAGACCGTCAAGGGGCAATTGTACCACAGCGCCCAGTCGTTGAGCTGAACCCGAGATGCAACACTCCGTCAGCGCCACCGCCAATCCGCCATCGGAACAGTCATGGGCCGACAACACCAACCCCTCGCGAATGAGTCGAATCGTGCAAGCCTGCACAGCCTTTTCGGTATCCAGACTCAGCAAAGGCGGCGAACCCTGCTCCCGATGGTGCAATACCTTTAAGTATTCCGTTCCACCGAGATCTTCACGGGTCTGGCCTAGGAGAATGATCGCATCGCCGCGTCCCTTGAACCACTGCGTCACGGCACAATCGGCGTCTTCGATCAACCCGACCATCCCGATCATCGGCGTGGGGTAAATCGATAGGTCGTTCGTCTCATTGTACAAACTCACGTTGCCGCTCACGATAGGCACATTCAACGCCTCGCACGCATCCTTGAGCCCTTCAATCGCAAGCACGAACTGCCACATGACCTCAGGCCGTTGCGGATTGCCGAAATTCAGGCAGTCGGTCACGCCGATCGGCTCAGCTCCCGAGCAGGCCAGGTTTCGCGCACATTCCGCAATGGCAATCTTGGCGCCCTCATAAGGATTCAGGAGACAATAGCGTCCGTTGCAATCGACGGATAACGCCAGCGCCTTATTCGTCCCCTTCACCCGCAACACCGCCGCATCCGATCCTGGACGCACCATCGTATTCGTTCGCACCATGTGGTCATACTGCTCGTAAACCCACCGCTTACTGGCAATGGTCGGCGAATCAAGGAGCGCGAGCAATGCGGCATTGGCGTCTTTGACATCGGGCAGCGCATCGTGATTCAACGCCTGCAACATCTCCTGATAGGCAGGCGGCGAACTCGGCCGGTCATACCGGGGCCCCTCGTCGGCCAGAGCCTTGGCTGGAATCTCGGCAACCACTTGGCCATTCTCTTTGAGGACGACCTTGCCCGTATCCGTCACCCGGCCGATCACCGCCACATCCAGATCCCACTTACGGCAGATCTTAATCACTTCATCTTCACGACCGGCCTTCGCCACCATCAACATCCGTTCCTGGGATTCCGAGAGCATGATCTCGTAGGGCGTCATCCCCGGTTCTCGGCGCGGTACATCTGCCAATTCCAACTCCACACCCGTGCCTTCACGCGAAGCCATTTCGCAGGCCGAACTCGTTAAACCGGCAGCGCCCATGTCTTGAATGCCGACCAGGCAATCACCGGCCATCAGTTCCAAACAGGCTTCGAGCAATAGCTTCTCAGTAAACGGGTCACCGACCTGTACGGTCGGACGCTTCTGAGCGGCTTGTTCATCGAACGAGTCCGAGGCCATCGTCGCGCCGTGAATCCCGTCACGCCCGGTCTTCGAACCGAAATAGATTACCGGGTTGCCGATGCCGGCCGCCTTACCCAGAAAAATCTTATCCTTCTTGGCAATGCCCAGACAGAACACATTCACCAGAGGATTCAGGGCATAGATGTCGTTGAAGACAATCTCCCCGCCGACGGTCGGCACCCCCATGCAGTTGCCGTAACCGGCAATGCCCGACACCACACCTTTGAGCAGATGGCGGGTATTCGCATTGTCCAATCCGCCGAATCTTAGCGAGTTCAACAACGCAATCGGCCGGGCACCCATCGTAAAAATATCGCGCAGAATTCCACCTACTCCCGTGGCCGCACCCTGGTAGGGCTCGATGAAAGAAGGATGGTTGTGAGACTCCATCTTGAACACCGCGCACAGACCATCCCCGATATCCACAGCGCCGGCATTTTCGCCGGGCCCCTGAACCACACGCGGCCCCGTCGTCGGCAACTTCTTCAGGTGGATGCGGGAGCTCTTGTAGGAACAATGTTCGCTCCACATGGCCGAAAACATACCCAATTCGGTCCAGTTGGGTTCTCGCCCCAGGATCTCCAGGATCTTCTTATATTCGTCATCGCTCAGCTTATGCTGTTCAAGGATGGCTTTGGTAATAACCAGTGCGTTCATGAATGACACATTC
The DNA here is from genome assembly GCA_000196815.1 of Nitrospira defluvii. Taxonomy (GTDB): domain Bacteria; phylum Nitrospirota; class Nitrospiria; order Nitrospirales; family Nitrospiraceae; genus Nitrospira_A; species Nitrospira_A defluvii_A. The sequence goes on along the minus strand of FP929003.1, from coordinate 1,335,275 downwards.
TCAATCGTAGGGGGTTACCGACAGTTCCGGTATCGCTGCTCACGCGATCCGACCGTCATACTCCAATCAACTTGGATTGCAATTCAGGCTTACCGAACGAGCTCAACATCGACTGAAAGATCAGCCGGCCATCTTCATTGCCCAATATCGCTTCCGCACTGCGCTCGGGATGCGGCATCATGCCCAGCACATTTCCATCCGCATTCATGATTCCGGCGATGTTATCCAGCGAACCGTTCGGGTTCGCATCGGGCGTCACCTTGCCGTCTGCCGTGCAGTAGCGAAAGATCACTTGTGCATTGGCTTTGATGCCGCCGAGCGTGACCGGGTCGGTGTAATAGTTGCCGTCGGCATGCGCGATGGGAATCTTCAGCACCTGGCCGGATTCGCATTGATTCGTAAATCGGGTCGCCGCATTTTCTACCTTCACGTAGACGTCTTTGCAGATAAAATTGAGCGAGGTGTTGCGCAACATCACACCCGGCAACAAACCCGCTTCCAGAAGAATCTGAAACCCGTTGCAGATGCCGATGACCAGGCCACCCTTATTCGCAAAGGCCTTCACGGCTCCCATCACCGGAGAAAACCGCGCGATGGCGCCAGTCCGCAAATAATCCCCGTAGGAAAACCCGCCCGGCAGCACGATCGCATCCAGGCCTGCGAGCAGAGTTTCCTTATGCCAGATCATTTCCACGTACTGGCCGAGCACATCCTTAAAGATGTATTGGCAATCGTGATCGCAATTACTGCCGGGAAATACCACCACGCCGATTTTCATAATTCCAACGAGCTTGCGGCCCATGGCATAGGGCATGAGACTGGAACGAGGTCACGGCCCCTGCCAACAGCTATAGGCTACAAGCCATCTGCTCCTATCCGAGTTCGTACCGATAATCCTCGATCACCGTATTCGCCAGCAATTTTTCACACATCTGCTTCACCTGGGCGTCCGCCTTGGCGCGGTCCGCTTCGTTCACGTCGACTTCCATGTACTTGCCGACCCGCACGTTTCCCGCAGTCTTAAACCCGAGGGAGTCCAGCGCATGTTCGATCGCCTTCCCCTGCGGATCGAGAATTCCCTGCTTCAGCGTCACATGAATCTTGGCTTTCATTGTGCTTTTCCCACTTCCTGCTGTGCTTTGCCGACCCTCTGCACGTACTTCCTGATCCAAAAGATCACGCCGATGGTCCCGAGCCCTGCCAGCGACATCAGGACAAACGCCCAACGCCAGGGGGATTCCGTGAGGTGATAGGCCATCAACGCCACCGTGGCCGCCCACACCAGAATCGCCGCCACCAGACCATAGTTCAAAAACAACTGGAGAAACCGGTTCATGCCGCCCCTATTCGCACACCCGCCTCAACACTTCCTGATACGCCTCTTCGATTTTGCCCAAATCCTTCCGGAACCGGTCCTTGTCCATCGACTCTTTGGTCGTCTGGTCCCAGAACCGGCAGGTATCGGGAGAAATTTCGTCGGCGAGGATGAGTCGATTGTGAAAGACGCCGAACTCCAACTTGAAATCGACAAGCATCATCCGGCGTTCTTTGAAGAACGGCAGCAACACGGCATTGATCTTGTGGCCTAGCTCACGCATCTCCCGCAGCACGGCCGGAGTCGCCACATTCAACAGACGCAGGTGATCGTCGTTCACAAGCGGATCGCCCAAGGCATCGTCTTTGTAATAAAACTCGATGATCGCCGGGTCGATGGCCGCGCCTTCCTTGAGGCCCAGCCGCTTCGCGAGGCTCCCCGCAACGACGTTCCGGACCACCACTTCGACCGGCACAATCGTCACTCTCTTGGTGAGCATCTCCCGGTCGCTGACGCGTTCGATGAAGTGCGTCGAAATCCCCTGCTGTTCGAGAAGCCGGAACAGCCGCTCCGACACCTTATTGTTCACCACCCCTTTATCGACGATGGTTCCGCGCTTCTGTGCATTGAAGGCCGTCGCATCGTCCTTGAAATACTGCAACACCTGGTCGGGCCGATCAGTTGTGAAAATCTTCTTGGCCTTGCCCTCATAGATCATCGTGCCTGCTGGTTCGACGGTCATCCCTCTCTCCTTCGACTACTGTGCGAACTTTTCCAGGATCTCATCCAGCGGACTCATCGTGCCCAATAGGGTCGGATGTCCGAAGCGTCGATTGTGGCGGAATTCCTTCACCTGCTGCAGCGCCCGCACCAGATTGTGAAAGTCCTCCAACCTCTCGGTTTCAAAATAGGTGATGAAATCGACGTCGTCGAGACCCGTCGAATGATACAGTTTTCGTTTCACCGTCTTCAGATAGGGAAGCGCCGCCTGCGTATGCTCTTGCATCAGGGCGGTCCGTGCTTCCTGGTCCAGTGCCCACCATTCCGCGTCCTTCTTGATAGGGATCACAATTGCGTACGGCCTGGAACCGGATTCGCCGTTCACCTGTAACTCCGTCTTCATGGATTCAGGGAAACCGGCAACATAGGTCGGCTTCTTGCTCACGCCATGAAGAAGTCCGCCTGAGGTGAGATGGCGTCCCAATCGAGTACCCATGAATGCCGAGAGAAACTGCTGTGTGTCCGACAAGGTCCGGGCATGCACACGAAACATGAGATCGGCATGGTCGGATAACCCCCGGAGCAGATAGGACTCGACCAAAATCTTGCCGGACCACTGCTCGACTAATCCCTTCACCTCCGCCACTGAAATAACACGCGACTCACCCGGGAGATCCCACCAGTCATGGTCCATCTGGAAGGTCGCAAATGTCCCGTAGACGCCGGACTCGGTCAGTAACTTCTCGCGATCGGCTGCGGGAGCAGGCCAAACCGCGACCAGCACCAGCAAACCGGCCAACACCGCGATTCGTCCTGCCGACCGGAAGTTCATGCCCGTGACCTCCGTCGCTTTGCCGATGAAGCGCCACTCGATCCGAACACCCGGCGGAAGACTTGGTCCAGATGCCGCAGGTAGTAGGCCGGATCGAAACAGGCGGTGATTTCGTGCGGTTTCAAGTGGGTCGTGATGAACGGATCGCGACCGACCAGCTCCTGAAACCCGACCCCGCCTTTCCAAGCCGTCATCGCATTGCGCTGAACCGCTTCGTACGACTCTTTGCGCTGGGCACCCTTATCGATCAAGGCCAGCAGCAGCCGCTGCGAGTAGACCAGACCTCCGGTCAGATCGAGGTTGCGTTGCATTCGCTCGGGATACACGATCAGATTCTTCACCAGGTCGGTCACGCGGGCCAACATGTAATCAACTAGAATGGTGCTGTCCGGCATGATCACCCGCTCCACCGAAGAGTGGCTGATATCGCGCTCATGCCACAGCGCCACATTCTCCAACGCGGCCAGGCTATTGCCGCGTACCAGACGCGCCAGGCCGCACAGGTTTTCCGACGCAATCGGGTTGCGCTTGTGTGGCATCGCCGATGAGCCCTTCTGTCCGACGGAGAAATATTCTTCCGCCTCCAGCACCTCCGTGCGCTGCAGATGACGAATTTCGGTGGCGATTTTTTCAATGGTCGCCGCCAGCAGCGCAAGCGCCGAGGCATAGGCCGCATGCCGGTCACGCTGTACGATCTGGTTGGACACCGGATCCGACGCGAGCCCCATCTTGGCGCAGACATACTCTTCAATTTCGGGGCCTTGATGCGCAAAGGTGCCCATCGCGCCCGAAAGCTTGCCGACGGCGATATCCTTGCGGGCCGCTTCAAGGCGTGTCCGGTGCCGGCAGGCCTCCTCATACCAAATCGCTAGCTTGAACCCGAACGACACCGGCTCGCCATGAATACCGTGCGACCGCCCCACCATCACCGTATGGCGATGCTCGATCGCCCGCTTCTTCAGCACCGCGATCAGCTCGTCGAGATCCTCGAGAATCAGGTCGAGCGCTTCGGTCATCTGCACCGCCAGCGACGTGTCGACGATGTCAGAGGAGGTGAGTCCCATATGGAGGAACCGGTGTTCAGGTCCGACGGAATCCATCAGTGATTCGAGGAAGGCGATCACATCGTGCTTTGTGACCTTTTCAATGTCGGCAATGCGCGCCACATCGATCTTGGCTTTCTTGCGAATCCGGGCGCTGGTCCCGCGAGGGATCTGTCCGCCACGCTCGAACGCAGCGCAGGCCTGCAACTCCACTTCCAGCCAGATTTCATATTTATGTTGAAGGTCCCAGATGGCACTCATCTGCGGACGGGTGTATCGGTCAATCATCTCTTCCTCGTTAGTCGTCGCTCGTGAAGCGTCGTTTGTTCAGGAAAGCCGAGGGGGGCGCCCCGCGAGATACGCTTCACGCATCACCCTTCACGCTGCTGTCGCTGCCCACCACCGGCAATTCGGGAAAGGCACGCTTCCGTTCCAACCGTGCATCCGACCCGAGCAGCTTGTCGAGAATGCCGTTCACGAACTTGGAAGCCTCCTCATCGCCGAAACTCTTGGCCAGCTCGATCGCTTCATTCAGCGTGACCTTGGCCGGCACCTCCGGCACATGCAGCAATTCAAAACACCCCATGCGGAGAATATTGCGGTCGATGATCGGCATCCGGCTGACCTTCCAATTGGTCGCATACGTGCCGATCAACGCATCCAGTTCCTTCTTGTTGGCTCGGACGCCGGCGACCAATCGCTCCGCGAACACCCGCAATTCTTCGGCCAAGGGATACTGAATCCAGAAATCGTCGAGCCAGGGGCCCGCCTGACCATGGATGTCGTATTGAAAGAGAATCTGTACCGCCCGTTCGCGGGCTTGATGTCGAGAGGCCATAGTGCAACGCCGGTCAGCGTTTCGGCCTCGCTGCCGATCGCCCGGCTCGTCGTGGCTGGGGGGCCGGCTGCGGCGCGTCCCCGCTTCCTTCCTTTTTCAGCAGTCGCATCACATTGACCATTTCGATCGCCGTTTTCGCCGCATCGGCGCCGCGATTCAACTTTTCGGGGTCGGCGCGCTCAATGGCCTGCGCCACGGTTTCGGTGGTGAGGACGCCGAAAATGACGGGGATATTCGACTCCATCGACGCTTGCAGAATCCCACGACTGACTTCGGTGCTGATGTACTCAAAATGCGGCGTATCACCTCGGATCACGGCGCCGAGACAGATGACCGCATCGAATCGGCCGGATCGAGCAAGCTGGCGGGCCACAAGGGGAATTTCAAACGCGCCCGGCACCCGCACCACCTCGATCGCCTCGTCCGTCACGCCGGCCTTCGTCAGCGCCTTCACGCACTCCGTCAACAACCGGCTGGTGACAAACTTATTAAATTTGCTCGCCACGATGCCGAAGGTTAGCCCCGTTGCGTCCTGCGAACCTTTACGAAGCTTCATGGGATGAGATAACGAATCAGACGTCTCATGGACTGTGTGTGTGCCGAAGAAAGAGGGGGATCATACCTGGAAACGCCCTCAAATGGCTACACGTTTCAGGCCGTCGGCGCACGCATCTTTCCCCCACGAGGATGACTCAGGATCGAGAGCGGCGCGCGACGCTAGACCTTCTTCAAAAGGTGGCCGAGCTTGGCCTTTTTGGTGCGGAGATATTTTTCGTTGTCGGCGCGGGGAGCGATCTCGATCGGCACCCGTTCGACCACCTTCAGGCCGTAGCCCTCAATGCCGACAATCTTGCGCGGATTGTTCGTAATCAGGCGGATTCGATGCAGCCCGAGCTGCACGAGGATCTGCGCGCCGACTCCATAGTCCCGCAGATCGGCCTTGAAACCGAGCTGCAGATTCGCTTCAACGGTATCGCTGCCGGAATCCTGCAGACCATAGGCACGAATCTTATTCAGCAGGCCGATCCCGCGCCCCTCTTGATTGAGGTAGAGCAACACACCTCGACCGTCCTTCTGAATGATCTCCATCGCCCGATGGAGTTGCTCACGACAGTCGCACCGCAACGATCCCAGCACATCCGCCGTCAGACAACCGGAATGGACCCGGACCAGCATCGGCGTCTCGGCATCCACCCGGCCCTTTACCAGCGCAATGTGGGTCGCGCCGTCGATATCGTTCTCGAACGCGATCGCTTCAAAATCGCCGAAGGTGGTAGGCAATAAGGCGCTGGCGGCTCGCCGCACGAACGTCTCACGATGCATGCGGTACTCGATCAACGCCTTGATCGTGACCATTTTCAACTTGTGCCGTTTGGCAAACTTGTTCAATTCCGGCACTCGGGCCATCGTGCCGTCTTCGTTCATGATCTCGCAGATGACGCCGGCCGGGTAGAGTCCGGCCAATCGTGCCAGGTCAACCGACCCTTCCGTCTGCCCCGCGCGTCGAAGTACCCCGCCGACTTGTGACTTGAGGGGAAAAATGTGGCCGGGGCGCGCAAGGTCGGCCGGAGTCGAACGGGGATCGATCGCGACATGAATGGTCGTGGCACGATCGGCCGCCGAAATCCCGGTGGTGATTCCTTTGCGCGCGTCGATGGAGACCGTGAACGCGGTGCCGAAGGTGGCCGTGTTCTCCGCCGCCTGCGGGGTCAGTTGTAATTCCTCGACGCGTTCCGGGGTCAGCGCCAGACAGATGAGGCCACGCGCATGTTTGGCCATGAAATTCACGGCATGTGGCGTCACCTTGCCGGCCGCCATCACGAGATCGCCCTCGTTTTCGCGATCTTCGTCATCGACGAGGATGATGAACTTCCCCTTCTTGATATCTTTAATCGCGTCTTCGATCGAATTAAACGGTGTCGCCATAGTCCCTCGATTGTGCAGGCCGGCCTGCTTCGGTGGCCCAGCTAACTCTTTTCAAACCACCCCTGTCAACGGGAAAAACTACCGGGGCTCGGGGCCGGCACGACGGCCTGCGGACGCCACCGCAGGGCCGGAGCCACCGTCATCGCCGCGGCGGCACTCACGACCGCCAATCCCACGAATCCGAACAGGAAGGTGCCCGTACTTTCCCGCAGCAATCCGAACCCGATGGGCACCAGGAACCCGCCGATCCCGCCGGCCGCGCCCACCAGGCCGGAGGCCAGACCGATGTCCTTTGGAAACCACTCGGAGACGATTTGAAAAATCACCCCGTTCCCGAACCCCATCACGGCAATCGTCGCCACCAGCAACCCTACGGCCCAGGGCAACGCCGGAAGCGACCCCGCCAGCACCGTCATCGAAGCGAGTGCAACAAACACCCCGACCAGCACCGGCAGCCCGCCCCATCGATCCGCTACATATCCGCCGACCGGACGAATCAGACTTCCCGTGAACCCGCAGAGCGCGGCAATGGAACCACCGACGATCGGATCGCTCCCATACTGATCGTGCAACAATACCGGGAGAAAACTCGTCAGCCCGACGAATCCACCGAACGTGACGCCGTAAATCATACAGAGCCAATAGACCGACGGCACCCGCGCCATCGCCCAGGCCGCCTGCCACCAGGCTCCCTCTCCTTCCGCCCGCACGATCGGCTCGCTCTGCACCACAGTAGTAAAGAGACCGATCGCGATCAGAATGGGGATGGCCATGATTCCGCAGGCCCAGTGCCACCCGAGTGCCGTTTCCCATCGCGGCGCGAGCAGCAGCACCAACACGGTTCCGATATTTCCCGAGGCCACCAGGCCCAACACCAGACCTTGATGGGTCGCGGGATAGGCCCGGCTGGCCACCGGCATCGCCACCGCAAAACTCGCCCCTCCGGCACCCAGCAGGAGCGCAATGCCAAGGAGCTCCGCATAACTTCTCCCCCCGAACACCGCCCAGATGACCGCGAGCAGTTGAACGCCCAGCACCAGCAGACCGGTCCGCTTCGTCCCATACCAATCACAGGCCCAGCCGGCGGCAATTCGCAGCACCGCGCCGCCCAGCAACGGCAGCGCCACCAACACACTCTGTTGGGTCGCGCTCAACCCGAGCTCCTGCCCGATCGCCACGGCCAAGGCTCCGAACAACAGCCACACCATGAAACTCACGGTGAGATGCACCCAGGCCCCGGCCAGGGTCGGCCAATGCCCGCTGCGCAAGGCGACCCCCAACGTGTTGAGACTCATCAACGACTTCATTCCGCGCCGGCTGCGTCCATGCCATCCGTGTAGTTTTTCAGCATCATTCCCGCACTATACGAGGCGCGATTTCAGAGACGCAAGGGACGCGCGGACAAGCCGGCCTATCACGTTGTTGCCTGACACCCGACATCTGGTATAGTCAACCCCTGCCCGGACGATTCATGATGAGCGTCCTGGCTGGCGGCCCACAGTTTCGACCCCTATGACACAGCGCAAACAGACGCACGACTCGGATTCTCACGCAGACTTGGACGAAGACGCCGACGCCATCGAACCCGAGGCCCTTGAGCCGACGGACGAAGAGGTCACGGAGGAACATGAGGCCGCCGACCACCAGCCGTCGAAGGAACCGCAGGAGGCCCCGCTCTCAACCTCCCTGGTCCCGGTCACCACGCTCCAGCAATACCTGACAGAAATCCGTCGTTATCCCTACCTGAGCAAAGAAGAAGAACTCCGGCTCTTCGAGGAATACCAGCTCCGGGGTAGCCGCGATGCGGCCATGAAGCTCATCCTCGCCAACCTGCGGGTCTCCGTCTCCATTGCGTCGGAGTACCTCCATACCGGCGCCGACCACATGGATTTGATTCAGGAAGGCAACGTCGGCCTGCTCCAGGCGATCAAAAAATTCGACCCCACGAAGAACGTCCGCTTTTATGCCTACGCGGCCTGGTGGGCGAGGGCCTACATTCTCCGGTACCTGCTGAATACCTACCGATTGATCAAAGTCGGCACGACCCAGGACCAGCGCAAGCTCTTCTACAATCTGAAGAAGGAAAAGGCCAAGCTCGAACGGGAAGGCTTCGCGCCGGACAGCAAACTCCTGGCGGATCGCCTCAACGTGCGCGAACGCGATGTCATCGAGATGGATCAGCGGCTCGGCAGCTGGGAACTGTCACTCGATCAGCCCATCGGCCAGGAGAACGATGGAACGCTCATGGATATCCTGCCTGCGCATGAGCAGCCGGCGGACGAACGACTGGCCGATACCCAACTCAAGGCGCTATTCCGCCGGAAGCTGGCCGAATTCACGAAGACCCTTGATGAGCGGGAAGAAGACATCCTGCGCAACCGCATCCTTTCCGAAACACCGTTGACCCTGGAGGACATGGGCGCCAAATACGGCATCACCAAGGAACGCACCAGGCAGTTGGAGGCGCGGATCATTAAACGCCTCCGCGACTACATCAAGAAGGATGTCAAAGACTTTGACCGCCTTCGGATGTAGGACGGCGACCTTCTTCAGGATCGCCATCGCCGGCTTCCTACTGGCGGCGGTCGGCGAAATCGTTTCACCCGTCCGCTCACTCGCCGACTCTCCCATTACCCGGGAAAATGCCCGACCGGGCGGTACCGACTGGATCCTCACCGACCCGGCCGACCATGAGGTCGAAGGGTATGCCTCCGCCACCAGCATCCAGCGCGGGGACAAGCTCCACTTCCACATCCATAGCACCGACCCACGTATCACCGTCGCCATCTATCGGATGGGTTGGTATGCTGGCGCCGGAGCCCGGTTGGTCCAAGGCGGCATTTCGCTGCCGGGGGTGCGGCAGCCGATGCCGTCGGCAGACCCGGTGACCGGACTGATCGAATGCGATTGGCAGGTGTCGTACACGCTGAACACGGCAACGGACGACCCCGGTGAATGGCTGAGCGGCATCTACCTCGCCAAGTTGACCGGCGCAACCAGCGGCAAACAAAGCTACATTATCTTCGTCGTCAGGGAAGACGACCGGCCGGCCGACTTTCTGTTTCAGTCCAGCGTCACAACCTTCCAGGCCTATAACAACTGGGGCGGCAAATCGACCTATCCATCGAACAGCCGCGAAGAACGCTGGGCACGGAAAGTCTCGTTCAACCGTCCCTATGGCCGAAGCCAACATCCTCAAGGCGGCAGCGGCGTAGGTGCCGGAGAGTTCCTGACCGCCATGTCGATCCACCCGACCCGCTCTCTCTCGACCGCCGGGTGGGAATACAACATGGTCCGTTGGCTGGAGCGCAATGGCTACGACGTCACCTACAGCACCGATATCGACACCCACAGCCGATCAGATTTCTGGAAGGGCCACAGGGCCTGGCTGTCGGTCGGCCACGATGAATACTGGTCCGATGAAATGCGACGCCATGTGGAGGGGGCCCGCGACCAGGGCCTGGGACTCGGCTTCTTTTCTGCCAATACCTGTTACTGGCAAATCCGGCTCGAACCCAGCCCAATCACAGGCGAACCGAACCGAACCATGGTGTCATATAAGGAGGTGGCTCTGGCGGAGGATCCCTATGCCCTGGATGGCGATCCGTCCAACGACCACCTGATCACCGTTCAATGGCGCGATCAGCCACTGAACCGACCCGAACACCAGCTAATCGGCGTGATGTTCGAGACCGTTCCGGTGGACGGAGATCTGGTCATCACCCGTCCCGCTCATCCGCTGTTCAGTGGCATCCCTTTGCCGCCTGACCATCGCCTGCCCGGCCTGCTGGGATACGAGATCGACCGGGCGTTCCCCGACGGGCCGGCCGGTTTGGTGATCCTTGCCCATTCTCCCTACCTACGGGATGGACAGATCGTGTATGGCGATATGACCCTCTACCAAACTCCGAGCGGATCTCCCGTGTTTGCGTCAGGAACCATCCAGTGGAGTTGGGGCCTGGACGATTACAATGTGCCGGCGCTACGAACGGCCCGTACCAGTGAGGCCGCCCAACAGATCACCCGCCATATCCTGGAGCTGCTGGCCCGTAAGACCCTCTCGCCTGCCCAGTAATCAGGATTTCGCCTTCCCTCTGACTCCGACCTGAGCCCTTGGCGCAACCTTGAGGCGAGCATTTGCGAAATATAGAAGGAAAGACTCAGAAAGCAGGCTCTAGAGAATCAATATCTTAGGGGCTATTATCCCATTGCATCTCACCGTAGAATAATTTTATCATCCATCCATTGACTTGCCTCTTGCTAGCGCTATCTATGTCTCGGGTTTACTGCAGGTAGCCCTTGCGGTAACACGTCAAAGCTGATTTACCAGCTTTCACACAACTGTACATTAGGGCCTCGACGCTCATTACCAGAAGGAGGATTGGGTATGGCTACGGAAGCGAAAGACAAGAAGTCCACAGCTGCAAAGAATTTTCAGCCGCTCGGTGACCGTTTGTTCGTCACCTACACCGAGGAAATGGAACGGACCTCCGGTGGGATCTATGTCCCTGACTCTGCGAAGGAAAAGCCGCAGCGGGGTATTGTGCAGGCCATCGGGAAGAAGGTCGAGAACATCAAGGTCGGCGACCAGGTGTTGTTCGACAAGTATTCCGGCAGCAAGCTCCGGATCGAAGACGAAGAGTGCCTCATCCTCAAGGAAGAAGACATCCTCGGCATCTTCACCAACTAATTCTGTCTGACCCCCAAACACCTGAAAAACGACTACTGGACGATTAACGGAGGACGATTATGGCAAAGCAATTGTTGTATAGCGAAGCGGCACGGGCGGCCATCCTGCGCGGGGTGAACCAGCTCGCCGATGCCGTCAAGGCGACGCTCGGGCCCAAGGGCCGGAACGCGATTTTAGACAAGAAGTTCGGCGCCCCGACGATCACCAAGGACGGTGTGACCGTGGCGAAAGAAGTCGAGCTGAAGAACCCGTACGAGAACATGGGCGCCCAGCTGGTTCGCGAAGTCGCGAGCAAGACGAGCGACACGGCCGGCGACGGCACCACCACCGCCACCGTATTGGCCCAGGCGATCTACCGGGAAGGCGTCAAGAACATCACTGCCGGCGCCAACCCGATGGAAATCCAGCGCGGCATCAACAAGGCCGTGGAAGTTGTGATCGGCGAACTGAAGAAGCTCAGCAAGCCTTGCCAGAACAAGACCGAAATCTCCCAAGTCGGCACCATTTCCGCCAACAACGACAAGACCATCGGCGACCTCATCGCAGAAGCGATGGAGAAGGTCGGCAAGGATGGCGTGATCACGGTCGAAGAAGCCAAGTCGATGACCACGTCCCTGGACGTCGTCGAGGGCATGCAGTTCGATCGCGGCTACATCTCCCCCTACTTCGTGACCAACGCCGAGCGGATGGAAGCCGTCATGGACGAGCCGCTCATTTTGATCAACGAAAAGAAAGTCAGCAGCATGAAGGACCTTCTCCCGGTCCTCGAGCAGGTTGCCAAGCTCGGCAAGCCGCTCATCATCATCGCTGAAGAAGTCGAAGGCGAAGCGCTCGCCACCTTGGTGGTCAACAAGCTCCGCGGCACCCTCAATGTGTCGGCGGTGAAGGCCCCGGGCTTCGGCGATCGCCGCAAGGCCATGCTGGAGGATATCGCAATCCTCACCGGCGGCCAGGTGATCTCTGAAGACCTCGGCTTGAAGCTCGAGAACGTCAAGTTGACGGATCTCGGCCGCGCCAAGCGCGTCACGATCGACAAGGACAACACCACGATCGTCGAAGGTCATGGCGATCCCAAGAAGATCGACGGCCGCGTGAAGCAGATCAAGGCCCAGATCGAAGAGACCACCTCGGATTACGATCGCGAGAAGCTGCAGGAGCGGCTGGCGAAGATCGTCGGCGGTGTGGCGGTCATCAATGTCGGTGCAGCCACCGAGACCGAAATGAAGGAAAAGAAGGCGCGCGTGGAAGACGCCTTGCACGCCACCAAGGCAGCCGTCGAGGAAGGCATCGTTCCCGGCGGAGGCACGGCCTATCTGCGCTGTCTCAAGGGATTGGATGCCCTCAAGGATCTGCCCTTGGAGCAGAAAGTCGGCGTGGACATCGTGCGCCGAGCGCTTGAAGAGCCGGTTCGTCAGATCGCCGCCAACGCAGGAGCCGAAGGTTCTGTGGTGGTCGGTCGAGTCCGTGAAGACAAGAACGCGAACGGCGGTTACAATGCCGCGACCGACGAATACGTGGACATGATCAAGCTGGGCATCATCGATCCGACGAAGGTGTCGCGTTGTGCCTTGCAGAACGCCGCCAGCGTCGCGGGCTTGATGCTCACGACCGAAGTCATGATCACGGAGTTGCCGGAAGAAAAGAAAGAGCCTGCCGGTGGCCATGCTGGTCACAACCACGGCATGGAAGGTATGTACTAAGGTTTCCGTTTCTTCTTCGCTGTCGAAGACCGGTCCGGCGGTGGCCCCGCCGGGCCGGTCTCTTTTTCGAGCCGAGACACGCTGCGGCGGGAGTGGCCTTCCGCCGCAGCTACCACGGCGGCAAACAGGGCGGAAGTCTCCGGGTGGTAAAAGAGCGACCGGAACGTCTGATGCACAATCGCCGTATGCCGCTGCCGATCCGCTAGAAACTGGGCCAACGCCTCCTCGCGCAACTCCGCGCTATATCCCATCCGAATCGCACAACGTTGCAGTTCCTCATCGCTGTCGGGCAGAGCGTGCGTCTGCAAATCATGCATCATCTGCAACTTGTGTTCGACATCCCGCAAGAACCAGTAGGCCTCGGTCAGTTGACGCTGATCGTCGGCCTCCACGAACCGGTGTTGGCAAAACCGGTGCAGGGCCCCCACCGTTCTACGATCCAGAATGTCGGGAACCGCCTTGCCGATAAGCACTTGAATCGTTTGGACGAGGAATTCCAGTTCTCGAATCCCACCCGTGCCCAACTTCACATTCCGATGCTGATGCCCGCGCCCTGCGATCTTTTCATCGATCATCTCTTTGACGGAACGGACATCGCGGATGATCGCCAGCGCCCGCTCCCTCGAGAGGGGCTGCAGATCCGGTGGCTGAAAGACAAATCCCTCGACCATTTGCACGAACGCCTGTCCGACCGCGGGAGACCCGGCGATAGGCCAGGCCTTCAGCAACGCCAGCCGCTCCCACACCTGGCCACGTTGGGCATAGTACTTCTCGTAGGCTTCGACTGATCGTGCGAGTTGGCCGACAGATCCCTCGGCGCGCAGTCGCAAATCGACACGAAACACCGCACCTTCCCGGGTTTGTTCGGCCAGGGCCTTCGTCAGTGAACGCGCCAGCAGCTCAAAATATTCTTCATTGGACAGGCCATGACCGTTCGACTGGCGCCCGCCCTTTCCCTTCCTGGTCTCACCCTCCGCTGACGAGTAGACATAAATCAGATCCACGTCCGAGCTGTAATTGAGCTCATGCGCGCCGAGTTTGCCCATCCCGATCACAACAAATTCCGTCTCGACCCAGGCACCGCTCGCGTCTCGATGCATCGGGGTCCCATGGACTGCCTTGAGATCCTGATCGACAATTTCATAGGCGGCATGGATGAGGATCGATGCAAGATCGGATAATGAGCCGGTCGTTTCTTCGACCGTGGCCAGATGCAGAAGGTCCCGTACCCCGATGCGCAACATTTCCCGCCGACGCACCCGTCGTAGGACATCCAACTTCAATTCGATCACCTTCAGCGAGCCCAGGCTTTGACGAAGGGCCGCCACCATCCCTTCCCGGGTCGGAGCGGTCGTCAAGACATCCTCTTCCGCCAGCCAGTACACGAGCATGGGGTCGCGAATGAGAGCGAAGGCAAGAGAGTCGCTGTTTCCGAAAATCGTACAGAGCAGCCCCAACATCCTCGGCGAGGCTTGCAGATACTGCAGGAGCGAGGAGCGATTGACACTCCCCGAAAGCAGTCGTTCCCAATGATTCAGGGCTTGATCAGGATCGGCCGTACGAGCAATCTCCGTCAACAGCCCAGGCAGAATGGTGGCCAGAATCCGGCGTGTATGGGGATCCCCGGCCATACTCTGGATATTCGTATCCGCCTCGGCCGGATGGGTGATCCCGTAGGGACTCAGAATCTTGACTACCTGCCCCGGCTCAAGACCGGACGCCACCAGCAAGGGGGATGGATCGGGAAAGGTCCGGGGCGAAACGGAATCCCGGCGCTGGGCAGGCGGGTCGTGCTGCGGTGAACGTCTGGTCATGAGGCCGCATTATACTGGCGCAATTCTTCCGGTACAACGAGACCGCCTTCGGGTATACTCCAGCGACACATGCTGCACGCGAACGCCGACCGCGACCAGATCCTCGCGACCCTGGCTCCGCTCTGCCAGGACATCGACCACGACATCCTGCAAGACTTCGTCACGCGGATGGACCCGGACTATTTCTCCGCCTTTCCGCCGAAGACACTCGCCGCACACGTCAAGCAAGCCGCCACCCTCACACCGGACCATCCATGCGATGTGTCCATTCAGGACACCACAGGGGGCCACTTCCTCATCACCATCGTGGCCTACGATTACTTTTCGGAATTCGCCACGATCTGCGGGCTCCTGTCTGCCTTCGGTCTCAACATCGAGGAAGGGCGCATCTTTACTTCTGCAGAAAGTGAACAATCCAGCCGTAGCCGATCGGCAGATCCGTACCCGATCCGGACAAGGCCGCAAGGTCGCCCCGGACTTACGCGGAAGAAGATCGTGGACGTGTTCACGGTGAGCCCCATCGAGGGGCAGACGTTTGCTGCTGCAAATCGCAAACGCCTGACCGACCAACTCACCCGCATGATCATGCTGCTCGACGAAGGACAACTGGACGAGGCCCGGCAGCAGGTCAACCGCCAATTAGTCGAACACCTGGGCAAACGCCGAAGTTCCTTCAGCGGCCTGCTCCACACCGTCCAGATCACTTTCGACAACAGCCAGTCGGCGACCGATACGATCATGGACATCCGGTCCGACGACACGCCGGCCTTTCTCTATGCGTTCGCGAACGCGCTGGCAATGCGCAACGTCTACATCAGCAAGGCGCTGTTCGCGATCGAAGACGGCAAGCTGCACGATCGTTTTTACATCCGCAACCGCTTCGGACAGAAGCTGCTCGATCCGGGCGACCTGGAGCAGTTGCGCCTCACCGCCGTGCTCATCAAACAGTTCACCCATGCCCTCACCTGGGCGCCCGATCCGGCCAAGGCGCTGGAAGCCTTCGACCAGTTCCTGGACCTCGTGTTTGAAGGTTCTCGTCAGGCCGGGCGAAAACAGGCCTGGGCCTTCGTGAAAGACAAGAACACCTTTCCGCTCCTGGCACGGCTGCTCGGGGCGAGTGATTTTCTGTGGGAAGACTTCCTCCGCCGGCAACACGTCAACTTGCTGCCGTTGCTGAAAGATTATCGCGATGCGCCGCTCATCAAATCCCAGGCAACGTTGCGCAAGGAACTGAACCGCGCCATCGCCAAGGCCAAGACCGACGAGGCGCGGAAGGAAGCGCTCAACCGCTTCAAAGACCAGGAACTCTTCCGCATCGACATGAAACACATCGTCGAACCGGGGACGAGCCTGCCCGACTTCTCCCTCGCCATCTCAGAACTGGCGGAAGTGATCGTCGAACGCAGCCTCCTCGACTGCCAGGCCAAGCTGACGAAGCTCTACGGCAGCCCCCGTTTGACCAACAGAAAGCCCTGTCCATTTGCCATCCTTGGCGCGGGAAAATTCGGCGGCAAGGAAATGGGCTATGCCTCCGACATCGAGGTGCTGTTCGTCTACGGCGGACCCGGACGCACAAGCGGCAAACAGGGGATCGAGAACAGCGAATACTTCGAACGCCTCGCGCAGGAATTTTTGCAATGGATCGAAGCCAAACAGGAAGGCATTTTTCACATCGACGTCCGGTTGCGGCCCCACGGCGGCAAGGGGTCCCTTGCCAATGCCTTTGATGAAGTCTGCAAGTATTACAGCGCCGAAGGCCAGGCGGCTCCGTTCGAGCGGCAGGCGCTCATTAAGCTGCGCCATATCGCGGGCGACGCCGCACTCGGCAAGAAAGTCGAAGCCCATCGCGACGGCTTCGTCTACAGCGGCGCACCCTGGGATCTGGCGGTGGCGCTCGACCTGCGGCGGCAACAGGTCAAACAACTCGTCGAGCCGGGCCAAATCAACCTCAAGCACAGCCACGGCGGCATCGTCACGCTGGAATACGCCATCCAGTACCTGCAGGTCATGCACGGCCACCGGCACACGAGCCTGCGCACGCCGAACACCCTCCGGGCCTTAGCCGCCCTGATCGACGTAGGGCTCATCCCCCGCGCCACCGGCGAGAACCTGCGCAAATCCTATCTCTTCATCCGCATGCTCATCGATGGCCTGCGCATGGTGCGCGGCAACACCAAAGACCTCGTCATCCCGCCGTCCGACTCCGATGAATTCATCTTCCTCGCCCGCCGGGTAGGCTACCAGACAGAAGATTGGCAAGCCGGAGCCAAACACCTCCTCTCGGACATCGAACAGCATATGAAACAGAATCGGGAATTCTTTGAGAAGATGTTCGGGAAGGTGTGAGGAGGGGATAGCGATGGGATGGGCCTTATCGCAAGACCTGACATTTAATTCTCGGTGGCGCCTGAAACACATGACACAAACTCACGCCCTAGAGGAGTGCCTCGGCATCAACCTCCGCAGCGGCGAGCCAGTCACTACGCATTTAGTCTGCAGACTGCCTAACATGCCACCGTTGGCCATGCTCTATTTCAAGCAATCCCATGCGCCCTTGGGGATCGCAAAATGAAATAAGGTTACGTTTAGTATCGATGTGTTTGAGGAATCCTTTGTAATACGCCTGAAGCATTACAGTGCCGGGGGAGGAGCTATAGGGATCTCTATCCGCAAGAGCTTCCTCGCTTGTAGCCATCAGGCGAGACGATGCGGCCGCGTGCTGCATACCATACGGATCATTCTGCATTCTTAATCCATTTACATCCAAGCACTTCCAGATTTTTGAGCCATGCAAGTCAAAAAATAAGCGAAGATCTCCAGCCAAAACCCCCGCCAATCTTGCAACGCTGTTTAACCTACCAGCGGTTTGTCCTCCAAACCGAATGCTCTTTTCTGCTCCAGCTAAGCGTGGATGATTCGCGTACTTTTCAATATGTTTTTTGACTAAGGATTCGATCAACTTGAGATCATTTCTCCGGTCCCAATAGAGATCTGCCGTATACCTATTAACCAAGGCGTGGCAAGCGATTGGCCCAACACCATAACCGAGAAACAGATCCATCAACTGAATGGCTGGGGAACTGTCATAATCCAGCATGTGCCTCCCATAAATAGGTGCCACCTCATTGAAGCGATCAATTCGCTGTTTCATTCCCGACGCGGAGGAATAAAACCCAAAAATCCGCACACCTTTCAACTGGAGGGTCTGGATAAATTTTGCTCTTGCGCTTGAATTATTTTGCACATGCTTGTACTTAAAATCCTCTTTACTCACCAGCACTGCGATTTCCTTTGCAGCGCCCCTGAGCAAATCCGTCCTTTCTTTAGGAAAAAGAATAGCTCCAACGCCAAACCCATTGGCAGAAGGAGTAGCGCCGGTTTCGTCAATGACCACGGTCAATTCGTTCATGAGATTATAAATCTATCTTTCTAAGTCTCGGTACTGGCTGACGCAGAAGTTAACATATATCCGAAAACGATCCCCATGAAGATCAGGCCCCACTCAATTAGTACTTTATTCATACTAGGCAGCGCCAACCAGCTTTGAGAATTAATGTCGGGAAGCAAAGCCGCGAAGCTTGCCCTGAAAAGAAGTAAAGTGATCAAGAGTCTTTTCGGTCCGCTCAGCATATCGACCTCAGCCCACAGCAGGTCTCCAGGCTCGACAGCCTACCCCATGCCATTGGAAACCTTCCGATGCCATTCCTTTCCTTCTTCCAGGACTTCCTTCAGGCAACACCCCCAGTCTATTTGACAACCTCACCACTACGACTATATTCTGAAGACCAGAATTCTAGTCTCTTTTACGAGGTCCCCCAATGGCAAAAACACTGTCGCTGTCAGAGGTCAAAACTCGCCTACCCGAGCTGGTGGCCGGGGTACAGGAGCGCGAGGAGGAAGTCATCATCACAAAGAATGGGCGTCCCGCTGCCATTCTGATGAATGTCGATGAATATACCCGCCTGAAAGAGACCGTGGATGTGTTGAGCGATCCTGGACTCATGAGCCAGATTGCCGAAAGCCGGGCCTATTACAAAACCAAACAGACAGGGCTCTCGTTTGAGGACGTATTTGGCGAGCCCCTCACGCCCGTCAAGAAGCGGCGCACGGCTTGATCTCCTTCCGCCCGGACATTCCTCCGCATGTGGCCGAGGTGATCCGAGGGCTCCATCCTGATCTCAAGCAACTGATCAAGGCGGCTATTCGAGCCATCTCGACCAACCCTGAATGCGGAGGCCCGCTCAAGCGGGAACTGGACGGGTTGCGAAAGTATCGCGTTCGTCGCTTTCGTATTGTGTATTCCATTGAACAGAAAAAACGAATCATTCGCCTGATGGCCGTCGGCCACCGTCGTTCTGTCTATGAGGATCTGACCGAGCGGCTCCGGCGGAAGCCACACACGTAACGTCTCCTCCGTTACTCTCCCACATTCCAGAAGCACCCTCATCGTGTTCTTCTTTTGTCTACGTAGCGCATTGCCCCGCGTCGAGATTCGGCCAAACCATGTTACAGTGGGAGCTGCGGAGTGATTGGAGGGAATCATGCTACGACGACTATCTGTGGTCCTGCTTTGCTGCGCGGGTCTGACTGCATGCGGGGAAAGCGGTGACAGCGCCGGTTCCGGCCTCAAGCCGGTGGGAGAATGGGCGAAGATCGGCGAGACGGACACCTACGTCTACTACGCCGATTACGCCAGCATCAAGAAAGCCGATGAAACCGTCGTGATGCTCGACCTGTTCGATTACAAGAGCGCACAGACCGAAGGTGGAAACGCCCCTGCTCTTTCCAAAGCCACACAGCGCGAATACGACTGCCAAAACAAGAAAAGCCAGTCGCTCAAGTCGAGCTGGTTTTCCGGGCAAATGGGAGCCGGTACTATCGTGCGCTCCGGCGGCACCTCAAACCAGTGGTCTGCAGCCACACAGGGCACCGCCACCGGAGGGCTCTTGAAAGCCGCCTGCGGGAGTTCCTAGCCCGATTATCGGATTGGGCCGTCCAAGGCGATCTCCACCGCCGCCTCTGCCCAGATGGCCTTGGCACTCTCCGGCTGCCCCTACTCCACACACGACGCGTAGACCTTGGGGCAGGTCGGATTGAGCCCACGGGCCTGGCCGTCCGCCGCAGACAGCCCACTCATAAATTCCAACACCTTGGGGTAGTAGTTCGGGGCGCGGGTCCAAAAAATGTAATTCGCCCGTAACCGGTCTCGCGCAAACGCGAACAACTCGGCGATGGTCGGTACTCTCCCTCGTCCGTCGTGTTGCGTGTTCTCATAGTTGGACTGCATCACCGACGGCGTCAGCGGCACGATCCCCGACACCGGCGCATAAAAATGATAGATTCCTTTGGGCTGATTGGGGTGATCGAAATTCAAGCCCGGGTCGTCGATGAACACATCGGGCCCGCCCAATGCCGTCCCGATTGTGCGCATCTGGCCGACGAACGAGGGCAACATCTCGCGCGGATAGTTGACGAGCTGATACGTCATCGTGTTCGGAAACGCCGCGCGCATGGCTCGTTGCACGCTGAGCAGATGGTCATACTGTCGCTCGACGTCCCGCTTGGACACCGGGACGAGCGGTTGTCCCATCGCAGTTTCCGGAAGACCGATGCCCTCGAAAGATGCGTGGTCATTGAAGCGCTGTCCCAACTCACGAATGAGCGCAACGAGGCGATCACGAACCGCCGGGTTCCAGAGTTTCAGATTATTTCCGCGTGGCGCATCCTTACCGTAACTGCTGAACGGGAACGCCCCTCCCTCATATTTCTCGGTTGCCATGTAGGATGGCACGGGCAACACCTGAGGCTTGAAGGATTTCAGCTCCAACAGCACAATCAGCCGCTTGTTCTGCGGCGCCAGTTCAGCCAACACCCGCTCGATCGCCGTGAAGTCATACCGGCCTTCTTCCGGCTCCAATTCAGGCCACTCATAACGAACCTGCAACCCGCGCAAGGCAGGTGTCGCTTTGAGTTCGCTATACACCTGCGCCATGATTTTGGGGTTGGTCCTCATGAAATTCATCAGCGCATAATAGTGGCCGGGGTGCCACTTCACCGCACCCTGAAGCGACGATCCAGCAGGGCCACTCGTTTCTGCCCACCCGCCGGTACATACCGCGCAGACAATCAAAATCGCGAGGCCCATGGCGACGCCATGCCGCTGAATGGCCACCGGATATCCGAAACGACATTTCCGAGATTGCTGTCCGCCGCCGTTCATCGCACCTCCGTCTCTCAACCATTCCAAAACCCCGCTGACATCGGGGACGGCCATCATCTGGGTGGCCTCTGACGAGGACCGATTCTGGCAGGAAGGCCGTGGTGCCGCCATACCAGTCAGCACGGCCTTGACGTAGTGGAAATGAGGACGGTCGTGCAACGGTCCTACATGGGATCGGAATCAGATTTGGCTTCGCGCGCCCACGACGAGGCGATAGGTGAAGCAGTAGAAGAAATGGGCTGCGGCAATATATACACTGAGGCCGCGGCAGCGAGGCCACAGCCGACGCGGAGGCGACACGTACCCTGTGCGGTATGGTCAGCCTCCGCATGAAGAGCGAATGGACTGAGGAGACTTCCTACGTAGGCCTACAGTTCCAGCACCTTTTGATAGGCCCGGAGTAAGTCGCCCACGGAGAGCACTCCGATGATCGTGCCGTCCTCCGTGACCGGCAGATGTCGGATGCCTTCTTTTTTCATCAAACTGAGCGCTTCCATCAGCGGCTCACTGTCCTCGATGGTGACCACGGATTTGCTCATGCAGGAGAGCACCGTGGTCGTGTTCGGGTCCAGTCCCTTAGCGACCGCCTTCCGGCTGAGATCCGTATCCGTGATGATGCCGATATACCGCGATCCGTCGTCGACCAGCAGGGAACCGATCCGCCACTTCTGCAGCAGCCGGCCTGCCTCCTTGATCGAGGCCTTCTTATGCACGCTCCGGACTTCGGCCGACATGAACTCGGCCACCGTGTGACCGTCGATCCGCTCACCAAGGGTCCGCCGCCAATCCCGACCGGCTCTGGTGGCCTTTCTCAACTCAAGCTGGGCCAGACAACTTTCCAACACCTGCTTCCGTTGATGAAGGCTTTCACGATCCACGTTGTGCGTGCCGGCCTCTTGCGCTTCCTCCGGCAGGATCGCGGCTTCACCCAGCTTGGCGTACTGATAGGCTTCGAGTTCCTCGGACGCTCCGCCGAAGGTTTCGCTCAGCACCTCTTCAGTCTGCTCATCGAACCCGTCCAGTGAGGCGGTGGCCTTACGTCGGGATAAGAATGGCTGGATCGCCACCAACGTCGCTTGAATCTGCTCTATGTGCCGGCTGAGAAGATCCGCCGGCTCCTGACTCGATTTCACTCTCTTGGCCATGCTGCCTCCTTGTTGAGGGCAAGAGAATAACGCAACTGTGGCAGCGGCTCAAGCCTTCGCGCCTGGCAGGCTGCTGAAAAAGTCCGTCGGCGTTGAAGGGCGCTCTAGGCAGGAAGCGGTTGGGGCGTGAGCCCCGTCGTCTCGTTGCCGGATGCCGTCGACTTTGAGGCTCCCGTGCCTTTTGGCACGGCCTTCCCGCGTACGCGATGCATTTTTTCGCGCGTGTGGTAGGGCATGATCATTTCCAACACCGCTGGAAGCCGGTCGCAGGGCACATCCTCCATGATTTTGGTGGCGAGCTTGGGATCGGGGCCCGAGCGCCCGCCCACGAACACATCCACGGCATCGACGACCTTGCCGCCCACCTTCGCCTTCTTGCCCAAGAGTCCGATATCCGCCACCAGATGGTTCCCGCACCCGGCCGGACAACCAGACCAATGCAAGGTGATCGGCTTGAGGGTATCGCCCAGCTTCCGCTCCAGCACCCGGGCCGTTTCGACGGCCCGGCTTTTGGTTTCAATGACGGCCAGATTGCAGTAGTCGCTTCCCACACAACTGACCAGTCCCTTGTAGAGGGCGGACGGGTTGTAGGCGAATTGCTTCACCAGCGGCTCTTCCGCCAGTTCACCCACCAGCCGGTCGTTGATATGAGGGATCACGAAGGCTTGCGCCGGCGAGAGACGGACTTCTCCGTTGCCGTACCGAACCGCCAACGCGGCGATGCTTCGGAGATCAGCCGCCTTCACCCGGCCGACCAGCACCTTCAGCCCGACATAGTTCATGCCCCGTTGTTTTTGACGGAAGATGCCGATGTGGTCGCGCTCCGCCGCTCCCCTCGCATCCACCCCCGCCGTGGGCAGGGTTCTCCCGACCAGCCGTTCGACTTCGTGCCGCAACCGAGCTTCGCCCCAGGCCTCCACCAGAAAGGCAAGGCGCGCTTGGGTGCGATTCTCACGCGGTCCATGATCGCGATAGATATGCAGCAGCGTCCGGCAGACCTCGAAGGCTTCCGCCGGATTGACGAACATGTCCAGGGAGCCGGCAATGCGGTAGCCGCCGGACCCCAATTTTCCCCCGACCAGCACGTTGTACCCGTAACACTTGTCATGCCCCAGGTCGTGATAGGCCGGGACCAGCGCGATGTCTTGCGTCTCCGTGTGGAGACAATTGTCCGGGCAACCGGTGACCGCAATATTGCACTTGCGCGGCAGATTCGTATAGGCCGGATTACCCAGTACTTCGTGATTGATCGCGCGCACGATGTCCGTCCCGTCGAGCAACTCGTTGGGATTCAGGCCTGCCACGGGACAGGTCATGATGTTCCGTACCGTGTCCATTCCGGTTTGCAACGACGTCAAGCCGGCCTCCTCCAATTTGCTGAACACTGACGGCACATGGCCAATCGTCAGATGCCGGAGTTGGACCTGTTGTCTGGTGGTGACATCGACCACGCCGTTGCCGTATTGCAGCGCGATGTCGGCCAACGCGTCGAGTTGAGCCGACGTGGTTTGACCACCCGGCAGGCGTACCCGCAACATGAAGTGACCCGGAGTCGGATTTCGCAAAAATAATCCGTACCACTTCAACCGTTGAATATCGTCTTCCGGAATAGCCTCCCATCCGGCTTCCGCATAGTGTGCGATCATGTCCCGCACCGTTAACCCATCCCGCTCAGACTTGATTACCTCGATCTTATTCATCACGTGCCTCCCAATGCGACGGAATAGTCCGGTCCGGATTTCCTCAACACCACCGCTCCTGCCCGACTCAACTGATCCACGACCAGCAACACCTGTGACGCGCTCAAGCCGGAGAGGGCCATCAGTTGCTCGAATGTCTGAGGAGCCTGATGCTCCAGGACCGTCAGTACCGCAGTTTCAGCATTCGTGCTCATGATGTCCTCCTTTCGGTTGATCGCCATCCGTGCATCAGGAACCGGTGCTTCTTAAAACGTTTTGTACTCGAGCCACTTGCCGTTCAACGTGATCTTGCACCGGGCCTCTCCCTGACTGCCGGTGACCTTTTCCATATCCAGCGTAAAGTCGATGGCGCTCATGATCCCGTCGCCGAACATTTCATTCGCCATCTCCCGCATCGAATCGCCGTACACACCGATGACTTCCAACAGGCGATACTTAAATGGATCCGTCGCATTCGGGAAATCGGCCCGGACGGGAAATGCACTCAGGGAGCTGATTTGTTCTTTATCCAAATCCAGCAGCTTCCCCACTTTGCCCGCTTCCTCCGGTGACAGGCGGTGATTCCCGTTCAACGCGGCGGCGACGAACGTCGGATTCTTCCCGACCGTCTTCGCCACCTCTGCAATCGTGACCTTCTTGTTCAACCGTTGTGCCTTGATCGCCTTGCGTACTGCTGCTTTTTCCATTGTGATCTCCCTTTAGTGATTCGCCCGTGAATACACTCCCGCACCGCGCTTCATTACGATCCTGCCACCGCCGACACCACCGGTTGAGCCACCGGGGCCGCCGTCGCTTCCGTCACGCGATAGGGGCTCACCATCCAATAGAGCCCCCCGACAAACAACCCGCCGCCCACCAGGTTCCCCAGCACGACGAACAGCTGGTTGTACCAAAAGGCCCCCCAACTCACAGCCGCGTCATGCGGCAGAAACAACGCCATGCCCAGCAACGATTGATTCGCGATGCTATGCTCGAACCCGGTGCCGATGAAGGCGAACAGGCACCAGAAGATCAGGAGAATCTTCGCCGTATCGTTGTTCGTTCGCCCTGTCATCCAGACCGCCAGACAGATCAGCCAATTGCAGAGAATGCCCCGCACGAACAGCTCCCAGGCAGGCAGCGACATTTTTACCGCCGCCACTTTCTCGATCAGGTCCGTCGTCGGCCCTTTGGCAAACACGCCCGATTGGACAATGAGCCAGGCCAACCCCAACGAACCTGCCAAATTGCCAAGCCAGGACCAGGCATTGAGTTGAATGACTTGCGCCCAGGTGAGACTTCGTGTCAGACCACCGATCGTGCCGATGAGGTTGTTGCCGGTGAATAACTCAGACCCCGCGAAGATCACGAGCGTCAAGGCAATCCCGAACGACACCCCCATCACGAGTTTGACCACCGGAGACGCGGCCGCCGCCAACGGTCCCCCCACACTGAAGATCAACGCAATTCCAAACCCGAGATAGATCCCGGCCAAAGCCGAGAGGATGAGATATCCGCCCGGTGACCGTTCGAAAAACGACCACTTCCTTGCTGCCACCCCTGCGATCCGCTCGTGATCCGCTGTATGCATGAGGCTCTCCTTTCGGTGGTCATGGTGTCCGCACAACTCAAAAAAAAACGTCCTCATCCCGCATTCGGGAAGAGGACGTCGTTGTCCTGCTCGGCAAGGTTGCTACGACCTCGCCCGGTGCTGTGTGCCGACTTCAGCGTCGACAGCAATAAAAAAGGCGTCCGCCACTCTTGAAAGAATGACGGACGCCGTTGTCCGTTTGCCGTATTTCATGCGGGTGTGATTTCAGGCGTCGTTGCCTGTTCTCACCCAACCCCTGCATGTATACCATCGCCTCGTGGATTCGTCAAGCGCTCTCCACGAGGAAACCCCGACTACACGTCATAATACAGGAAGAACTCGTACGGATGCGGCCGCAGCCGCATCGTATCCACTTCCTTGGTACGCTTGTACCCGATCCAGGCTTCAATGAGGTCCTCGCTGAATACCCCGCCCTTGAGCAGGAACTGGTGATCCTTCTCCAGATGATTGAGGGCCTCGTCCAGACTCCCCGGCATCGTGCGAATCTTGGCCGCTTCCTTGGCTTCGAGATCGTACAGATCCTTCTCAGCCGGCTCTCCCGGGTTGATCTTGTTTTCGATCCCGTCCAGGCCGGCCATGAGCATGGCTGCAAAGGCCAGATACGGATTCGCCGCCGGATCAGGAAAGCGCACTTCGATCCGCTTCGCCTTCGGACTCGGGGAGTACATCGGAATCCGGATACCGGCCGACCGGTTCCGGCTCGAATAGGCCAGCAACACCGGCGCTTCGAACCCTGGCGTCAGGCGCTTGTACGAGTTCGTCGAGGGGTTGGTGAAGGCCGCCAGGGCCGGTGCATGCTTCAGAATCCCACCGATGTAGTGCAAACACATCTGCGACACGCCGGCGTATTCCTTCCCGGCGAAGAGCGGCTTCCCGTCCTTCCAGATGCTCTGGTGGGTGTGCATGCCCGATCCGTTATCCCCGAAAATCGGCTTCGGCATGAAGGTGACCGTCTTGCCGTGCCGACGCGCCACGTTCTTAACGATGTATTTGAACATCATCATCTTGTCCGCGGTTCTCAGCAGGCTGTCGAAGCGGATATCGATTTCAGCCTGGCCTGCCGTGGCCACTTCGTGGTGATGCTTCTCGGTGGCGATGCCCGCCTTTTCCATCTCGAGAATCATTTCCGTACGGATGTCCTGCTGGGTATCGGTCGGCGGAACCGGGAAATACCCTTCCTTATGGCGGATCTTGCCGCCCAGGTTGACGCCCTCCTGCCCCATGTTCCACACGCCCTCGTCGGAATCGATGTGGTAGTAGGCGCTGTGGTTCGTCTGGTCGTACCGCGCATGATCGAAAATGAAAAACTCGGCTTCCGGCCCCCAGTAGGAGGTGTCGCCGATCTTGGTGCTTTGCAGATATTTTTCCGCTTTCTGGGCGATGAACCGCGGATCGCGATCGTACATTTCACGTGTGATCGGATCGACGACATTGCCGATGAGGCTCAAGGTGGGCACCGAACAAAACGGATCCATGCAGGCGGTTGCCGGGTCCGGCACGAGCAGCATGTCGCTGTTGTTGATCGCCCTCCAGCCTCGAATCGACGATCCGTCGAGCCCGGACCCGTCCTTGAACAGGCCTTCCGTCAGTTCGCTGACTGGAATCGTAAAATGCTGCCAGGTGCCGATCAGGTCCACGAACTTCATGTCCACGACCTGGACCTTATTCTTCTTTGCAAAATCTAACACCTCACGAACGTTCATCCCCTCCTCCTTTCAACCGCCGATAAAATAACCGCACCACACGCTGTCGCTTACGCCGCATGAGCCCCGAGAAACAGTTCTATCTCATTGAGAATCGACGCCCGAATCGATTCCAAACGACCGGCCTCCTCCACCTTCTTCCCATCCATACCCGTGACATAAAACACGTCGGCCACCTGATCGAGCCGGGTGGAGATCCGGGACGCATGCACCGACAACCCCAACTGAAAAATCGCGTTCGTGATAATGTACAACAATCCCTGCCGATCATCCGCAAAAACATCCAGAATGGTAAAGCGGTCGGACGTCTCATTGTCGATCCGCACCTCAGACGGCTGCCGGTGGGCAGGCAACGATCGCCCCATGTTCAGCCTGGTCCCGCGACGCATCAGGGCCTCAATGGCCTGACGCCCCGTCAACACCTCCGTGATCGTGCCGGCGATCGATTCACACCGGTCGGCAGGCGGAGCACCCTGGTAGTCAGGATCAGCCACCTGGAAGGTATCGACGACCACGCCGTCCTTTCGCGTTACGATCTGGGCATCCAGAATTTGCAATCCGCCTGCGGCCATGACACCGGCGATCTTCGAGAACAACCCGGGGATCAGATCGTCGTGCGCAATCACGGCATATTCGCAGGTCCCCAACGGGGCATTGAATTCCGTCTCCACCACCACCCCACCGGCTTGCAACCGGCGAATGGCGCCAAGATGCGCAGCGATGCGTCGGGGAGAGGTTCCGTAGACGTATCGCAGAGGGAACTGCTCCAGCTCCGACCGGATCCAGGCCTTGTCGGAAGGGAGCTCCCGATCGACCCCCTGTTGTGAAACCACCTCGTCGGCAATACGCGCGAGGCGCTGCGGTTCATCCGCCGTCTCACGCTCGCCGGACACTTCCTGCATGGCCCGCAGGTATAACTCGATCAACAGGGACTCTTTCCACTTGGTCAGGACATCCGGGCCGACCGCGGCGATATCTGCGGCCGTGAGAGTCAGCAACTTGCGCAACACTTCCGGCGTGCCCACTTCGCGTGCGAACGGCAGCAACACTTTTTCATCGTAGGGATCGCGACGAAAGGCCGTATGGGCCATCAGCAGATGGCGATGCACCAACATGACCAACGTCCGCGAGTCCCGCTCGTCAAACCCCAATCGCGCGGCCGTTTCTTCCGCCAACCGCCTCCCGACTTCGCTGTGGTCTTCTTCGTGGCCCTTCCCCAGATCGTGAAGCAGCAACGCCAGATGCAGCAAATCCTTCCGCTTGATCTCCCGATAGACTTCACCAAGCACACCGGTATGCTCAGCCAAGGCTTCGGCCTTCGCCACTGCCAACAGACTGTGCTCGTCGACCGTATACTTGTGGTACTGGTTGAATTGCATCAGCCCGCGCACACGCGAAAAGGCCGGCACCAGTTTCTCCAGGAGATGCGCTCGATGCATCGCCTCCAGTGTCCGCGCCGTGCCGGGCCCCGCGAGAATCGACAAGAACGTACGGCCGGTCTCCGGTGTATGAAATTGCTCAGACGACAGCGTCTCCGCCTGACGATGAATGTCTTCAAGGAGCGACGGGTCGATCGTCAATCGGCGCGATCGCGCCAGATCGAACAGGGTCAGCAGCGAAGCGGGGCGTTCCAGGACCTGGGATCGCAACTCAACCGGAACCGTCAACGCCTCGCCGTCGACGACGAAATACCGATCGATCCGGGGAGACGGCAACCATCGAGCCACCTGCTGCCACAAGGAGCGACGGCGACACCGCTCGACAAAGCGCATCAACGCCGCGTGCAGCCCCATCGTGTGCCGATAGTATTGCTGCATGAACTGTTCGACGGCGAGCAAATGCGGCCGGTCGGTGAAACCCAGATGTGTGGCCAGCCAGACCTGCTCATCAAACGTGAGAATCTCCTGCGCCATATCGGCCCGAGTGTGGAGAAACGAGCGGACGCGCAACAAAAACTCTTTCGCCTCCTTGATCGCCCGATAATCGGCTTGGGACAGAATTCCACGATCGGACAATTCACGAATCGTCGCGGTATGGAAGCGCGCAGCCCCGATCCACTGCAGGAGATGGAGATCTCGCAACCCGCCTTTGCTTTTTTTAACGTTTGGCTCCAGAAGGTAGACGGTCTCGCCGAACTTCTGGTACTCGCGCTGCCGCTCGGCCACCTTCTGGTCGAGGTAGGTATCGAATCCATGCGAGACGACTCTCCGCTCATACCGCGCATGAAACTGCTGAAACAGGTCGGCGCTGCCGGCCAGGAACCGAGCCTCCATCATCGACGTCCGGACCGTCAGATCGGCAAGTCCCAAATCCACGCAGTCTTGAATCGTCCGTACGCTATGGCCGACCTGAAATCCGCTGTCCCACAACGGGTGGAGGACCTGCTTGACCAGCTCGGGCATCACCTTCGCGGCGTCCGGGTGAAACAGAAACATCAGGTCGATATCGGAGTACGGTGCCAATTCCCGCCGGCCGTACCCGCCGATCGCCACCAGGCAACAATGTTGAAAACCCGCCGTCGTGAGCGCCTCGCCGCCGGTTCGCGCCGCGGTCCGATAGCGGCCGATGATCAATCCATCGACCATGTCGGTTGTCGCCGTGACCACCTCGTCGCCAGAGGCGCCTGCGAGCAGCCGTTGCCGAATCGCCTGTCGTTGCTCGACCAGCAACTGGGATACCGACGCGGAAGCCGCGTCGTGGGCCGAATGAGAATCCGCATTCACCGCGTGCGACATACCTAGAGGGCGCTTTCCCCCGTCTCGCCCGTACGAATCCTGACGGCCGAGGTGAGTTCCCGCACAAAAATTTTCCCGTCGCCGATGCTGCCTGTTTTGGCGGCACGCGTAATCGTTTCGAGCACACGCTGCACCTGGCTGTCATTCACCGCGACCTCGATCTTCACCTTCGGCACGAACTCGATGGTGTATTCCTGGCCACGATACGTTTCTTTATGCCCCTTCTGGCGGCCGAAGCCCTTGACCTCCGTGACCGTCATGCCCTGAATGCCGATTTCCAGCAGGGCGTCCTTCACCTCGTCGAGCTTGAATGGTTTGACGATGGCTTCGATTAATTTCATCCTTGCCTCCAGGGAGTAGCTCTCAGCCGTCAGCGGTCAGTTCTCAGCGGGAAAAGAGTCCTGACAATCCTGCTGACGACTGATGGCCGATTGCGCTGAGTTGGCTTCACGAATACGCCCGCTCGTTATGTTGGCTCAAATCCAAACCGGTCGCTTCTTCCTCAGACGAGACCCGTAGCCCGGTCATAGAATCCACCAGCTTGAGGATGACAAACGTGCCGATGATCGAGAAAATCGTCGTGACGGCTACGACCAGGAGTTGGATGCCGAAGAGGCCGGGGTTACCGAAGAACAATCCATCGGCGCCGCCCGGATTGACGACTTTGCTGGCGAACAGTCCTGTAGCCAGAATCCCGATCACCCCCCCGACTCCGTGGATTCCCACGACGTCAAGCGAGTCATCATAGCCGAATCGCCCCTTCCAGACAATCGCGGCGTAACACGTCATGCCGGCGACTAAACCGATGGCAATGGCCGACATGGCGGAAATATAGCCGGCGGCCGGGGTCACGGTCGCCAATCCTGCCACCGCACCGCTGGCGACTCCAAGCACCGTGGGTTTGCCGCGATGCGTCCATTCGGCGCCGCACCAGGCAATGGCCCCCATCGCCGCCGCTGCATGGGTCGCGATAATCGCGGAGACCGCGATCCCGTTGGCACCGAGCGCGCTGCCTCCATTGAACCCAAACCAGCCGAACCAAAGGAATCCGGTTCCGAGCAAGGTCATCGGCAGGTTGTGGGGCGCCATATAATCTGTCCCGTACCCTCGGCGCTTCCCCAAGACAATGGCGCAGACCAGGGCCGCCGCGCCGGAACTGATATGGATCACCGCGCCGCCGGCGAAATCCAAGGCACCGAGCTTGGCCAGCCAGCCTCCGCCCCAGATCCAGTGCGCCAGGGGCACATAGACGAACACCGACCACAAGGCAGCAAATAGGACGACCGCGGTAAACCGCTTCCGCTCGGCAAACGCGCCGGTAATCAACGCCGGTGCGATAGCGGCGAACATCAATTGGAACAACATGAAGGCCTGGTGGGGAATCGTCGGTCCATAGACCGGGTGCGGCTCACTGCCCACTCCGCTGAGCCCGACCCATTCCAAGCCTCCGATCACCCCGCCCTTATCCGGCCCGAACGCCAGGCTATACCCGAACAGGATCCACAGTAGACTCACCACACTCAGGATCATGACACTTTGCATGATCGTGCCGAGTACGTTCTTGGTCCGCACCAAGCCCCCGTAAAACAACGCCAGTCCCGGCATCAGCATCGCCAGCACAAACGCCGAGGACACCAGCACCCATGCCGTATCACCCGTATCGACCTTCAGCGGCGTATTCTGCGCCCAGACCTGAGTCCCCCATGACTCCGCCAGCAGGATCAACGCCCCTGCCACGCCCACGACGACCGTTTTCCGCTGTGCCGATCTCTTCACCGTATCCTCCTTCGGCTGCGCCGCTCACCGATCGGCCTCCTCCCTGACTCAGCAGAGGAGGAGGCCCGGGCGAGAGACTAAAACGTCTTCGTGAACTTCAACTTATAGAAATCCTGATTATCTGTCAGGTCTTTACCCACTGTGAACCGGAAGGCCATGTTCCCCGGCAATTTCATTTCGACGTACGGTCCGATCCAGCGATAATAGTCCTGAGCCGCCCCGGGGGCGCTGCTGTCTCTCGTCGTCAGCAAATGCTCATAGTGGGCACCGAGGGACCACATGCTGTTCACACGCATGCCGGCACTCACCCAATAATGCAAGAAGTCCCAGGTTCCTCGACCACCGGTCTGACTGGTGCCCAAACAATTCGTGTCGACAAGTCCGCTGCACCCGGTTGCACCGCCGCCTCCGCTGCCCCCTTCACTCCGGATAGCCTTGTAGTAGCCCAGATAGAACTCGCCTTCGAAGCGATCATCCGTATAATTCGCGATAATGTTGGGCACGACGCCTTCAAACGCCGTCGTTCGCTCGTTCACACTCCCACCGCCGTTGGGAAAGAAGCCCCCGCGCGAAGAGAGCAATTGCCCGTGCACGAATCCGATCATAGGAGTGACCGATAGCCGCTTTTCCAGGAAGGTAAAATTCAAGCCCATGTCAGTTTCTAGCCAGGGCGCGTTGTCGTGCACACCCACGCCGTTGATCATGGTCCAATAGGTGAAGTTGAAGGCCAGGGCGATGTTGTCGGTCAATCCATAGGTCCCGTAGATGGAGGGATTGAACCCGAAGAAACTATCGGCTTGCATCGCCATGGTGACCGACACGGGGTGTTTGGTCGTATCCATGAGGTCATCTGTTGCCCCGGCTTGCGCCTCGCCAAGCGCCCCACCACCGACTCCGGCAAGTAATGCCAACCCCAACACCCATGTCCGTGCCTTTCGGCCAACCAGCATATTCATGACGCCTCCAAAGAGAGAAGAAGTAAAAGTGCCCGCTCAGAAGACCGTCGTATAGAACGGTCTGTGAGCCCCGACTCTCTGGCGCCATTGCCAGTGTTGCCGACCGACGTCGTTGTCGGTCCTGATGCGGCCCGTACTACCGATACCCGTTGGTGATCGGCATCCGCCGATCCTTCCCGAACGCTCGATGCGTAATCTTGATTCCCAGCGGTGCCTGCCGCCGCTTGTACTCACTCCGGTCCACCAACGCGATCACCCGCGCGACCGTCTCCCGATCGAACCCCATCGCTGTAATGTCTTCCAACGCACGGTCCTCCTCGACGTAGGCCTTGAGAATCGGATCGAGGATGGCATAGGGCGGCAAACTGTCTTCGTCCTTTTGATCGGGCCGTAACTCCGCGGTCGGAGCCCGCTCGAGCACACGTTTCGGGATGACCGGAACCGGCCCGACCAGGTTGCGCATGTGCGACAACTCATACACCATGGTCTTCGGCACATCCTTGATCACCGCAAACCCTCCGGCCATATCGCCGTACAGCGTCGCGTATCCGACGCTCATCTCGCTTTTATTTCCGGTGGTCAGCACCAGATGGCCGAACTTGTTCGAATAGGCCATCAGCAGATTGCCCCTGATCCGTGCCTGCAAATTCTCTTCAGTCGTGTCCGGGCGCCGGCCCTTGAAGGATCGGCCGAGGGCGCGCAGGTAACTCTTGAACGTCGCCGTGATGGACAGGGTATCGACCTGAATATGCAGCCGGCGGGCCATGTCGGCGACATCTTCCCGGCTGGCTCGGGACGTGTACGGCGACGGCATGAACACCCCGAGCACATTCTCCGCGCCCAAGGCGTCTACCGCGATGACTGCAGTGATGGCCGAGTCCACCCCTCCGCTCAATCCGATGACGACGCGCTTGAACCCGTTCTTGCGGACATAGTCCTGCACCCCGAGAACCAAGGCGCGATAGGCCTCGTCGAGACGACCCAACGGAGGCTCCAGATCCGGTACCACGACCGACTGCGACTTTCTCGCAGGCAGGCGCACATCGACCCGATCGATGAGGGCCGCCACACGCGGCGGCAGGGGTTTCCTGCGGCCCTGGGCCAGTCGCACACGCCCCACGGCCGCGACATCGAGATCCGCCACGATGAGATCCTGCTCAAACGCCTTCCCCCGCCCCACGATCTCGCCCGCCTGGTCCACAATCATGCTGCAGCCGTCGAACACCAGTTCGTCCTGCCCACCGACTGTGTTGGTGTACGTCACGATCACGCGATTTTCACGGGCCCTGGTCGCCAGCACCTGTTCGCGCATCCGGCCCTTCCCGACATGGAACGGAGATGCGTTGATATTGACGATGACCTCGGCGCCGGCCGAGGCCTGCAGCCGCGTGGGCCCGTCCGAAAACCAAATGTCTTCGCAAATATTGACCCCGATCGTCGCGCCGTTCAGGACCAGCAGCGGCAGGCGAGAGCCTGGGTGAAAGTACCGGCTCTCGTCGAACACGCCGTAGTTCGGCAGATGCCGTTTCCGGTAGGTGGCCAGAATCCGCCGATCAGACAGCACCGCGGCCTCGTTGTACAACTCATGCCGACCGGCCAGCGGGAATGAAGGAGCCTCTGAGGCCGAAACAGCCGTCGCCCCCTGGCCGACATACCCGACGACCACGACTAACCCGCGTGCTTCGGCCGCGACCGCCTTCAAGGCACGCTGCGTGTCCTCGATAAAGCGAGGCTTGAACAACAAATCCTCCGGCGGATAGCCGGTGACAGCCAGTTCCGGGAAGGCCACGAGATCGGCCTTAGCCCTGCGCGCTTCCTTGATCCACGTTTGGATCAAGCGCGTGTTGCCGGCAATATCCCCGACGGTCGGATTGATCTGGGCCATGGCAATTCGGAGCGGACGCATATTTACAGCCTGTAACCCTCAGCGTTCAGCCTGAACACGAGTCATCGGACCTTCTGGACCCTGAGCTGACGTCTGATCGCTCGGTGCTGATAGGGGTCATCAACATGCTGATAAAAAAAACGTCCTCAGACCCACCTCAGTGGATCGGAGGACGTCGTTGTCCTGGTTCCAATGTATCGTTCGGAACGAATTGCTCGTCGGAGACGCCGTTGTCCCCGGAAATGATCCCGTGTGTATACCACCGGCCTAAACTGGCTGTCAACCACTTGAATCGCACTTTTCCAGCGGAAATCAGACGGTTCCGCAGTCAGCCTGTGGTACAATCCTCCGCCATGCGGCTCCTGATTCGCCGTCCCGCCCCGACACAATCACGACTCAGCAGTCTCCTGCTCGCCTGGCAGGTGGCACTTCCCTGCCTCCTCCTCTACGCCTGCAGCCTCGGGACGAACCTGATCCCTGTCGGACAGGGTCCCCTGGGATCCGTCGCCCTTGAACGCCAGGCCACCCGTGGTACCACTGCCAAATACGGTACCCCGCAGACTTTTCAGGCATCGCATCCTGCCCATCTGACGGCCTCGCTGACGGGACGCCTGCTCACGGGCCTGTCCGTTTCAGGACTCAATCGACCGGGAAGCAGTATGGCGCAGGAGAGTTATCCGCTGTTCTCTCACGAGGAAGTGGAGTTTCTGGCCCCGCTCATCGCCACCGCACTCGCACAGGCCCAGCCCGACCAGCAGGTTCGCTTCACCATGCAGGATGACGGACTCACAACCCAAGGCGCACTCTACGTGTACAAGACCACGCTACGAGTGATCCTGTCTCGCTACCGATCGACTGCCGCGGATGGACAAACCAGACCCGAGACGCTCAGGCTCTCCTTCACGCCCTCCCAAGCCCTGGTACCAAGCGACGCCCCCCAATCCTGGATGATCGTGGAGCCGGAACGGCCGCGTATCGCGGTCTCCCTTGAGGCGCTGAGTCAGCTTCCTCCGCCATCTCCTGTCGCGGCAGACCACAACTCAACTGCCGAGGCAGCATCGACACAAACTTCGCCCGCGATCGAACAGCGTCGCATGCAACAGGAACTCCAATCCACGAAAGATGTGGTGGTCAAACAGGCGGAGGAACTCCAAAAACTCAAGGTGGAGTTGGAATCGGTACGGCGGCAGTTAGCTGAGAAGGATGCCGCTGCCTCCAAGGCAAAGCCGAAAGCGGCGCCCCGCAAGCCGACGGCGACACCCTAACGACGAACGAGAACCGTCATTGGGTGCCGGAAAGAAGGTCCGGCTGCGCCAGGACCTCCTTCGCGTCATAGACGTCATCGGCACTCACCGGCTTTCTGCCCTTATACATCGTCACCGTCATCGACGTTCGTCGTGAGAATGTCAGCACATCTGCACGCTGGGCGAGGTGAAAAAAATCGTAGCCCTCGCGCAAGGTCAGCTCCGCGCAACGCCGTCGCAGGTAGGCATCCAGCTGTTCTTGCGACGTAAACGAACTGACGCGGTATTCCACACGATAGACATGCTCCTTGAGCTGTTCAACTTGGTCCTTGTCGGCTCCGGCAAGCGGGGTGTAGTGACCGGTAGTGCAGCCACTTGTCACAAGTGCCAGCAGAAACGCTGTGGCAACACGCCGTCTCCTCTCCATCCAACCTTCACCATTCCCGGACAGTCTCGAACATGTGCTGTTGCGTTCATTGATGGTAGACATTCAGCGAAATCACTTCACTGTGGCCCTTGGCCATGAGGCTGGTCACAAGTCGATCTCACCCGGAGCCTTCCGAGGGAGTACCGCCAATGAAGCACAATGAGATGCAGCAGACAAACGGAGCGTGACGTAATCTGAAAGGCCCGGTTCGGATTCAACCCCGGCACTACGAAGATCAATCCAGCTGTCAGGGCCTGCGCCGTGCCGTATGGTCGTCAGGTTCCCCGAGTGGCGATCAACTCCTGCCCTTATCCGCCCGTTCTTCGATTTCTCCGGCCAGGAGAATGGCTTCTGCGATCTCTCGCATGGATTTGCGAAGATCCATGCTCTGGCGTTGAATCAATTTGAACGCGTCTTCTTCCGACAGCCGTTTCGACCGCATGAGATATCCCTTGGCCCGGTCGAGCAACTTGCGAACCTGCAACGCTTCCTGCATCTCAAACGATTTCTCCAGCAACGTGGTGTGCTCAATGGAAATCGCGGCCTGATTGGCAATCGCCTGCATCAGTTTCACATCCTCAGCCGTGAAGGTATGCGGCTTTGAGGTATACGTATTAATGACCCCGATGGCTTTCTCCCGCACCAGCATCGGCACACACAGAAGTGAGCAAAGGCCTTCCTTCGCGGCCATGTCCGGATACATATAGGTGCCTTCTTTGGTGACATCCGGCACGATGATCGGCCGACGATCCTGAACGGCGCGCCCGCTGATGCTCTGGCCGATCTTCACGTTGGGTTTGCGCCGGTATTGCTCGCTCAGACTTTGTGTGGCGGCGATGCGAAGTTCACCCGTGGTTTGGTCCAACAAGATGATGGAACAAATCTTCGACCCCATCATCTGGGCCGTCATCGTCACAATCAATTGCAGCACATCTTCGATCAGTCGGTTCGACGACACGGTTTCTGAAACCTGGGAGAGCGTGTCGAGTTGCAGGGCTTTCCGCGTCATTTGATCGTACAAACGGGCGTTTTCGATGGCTCCGCCGACCTGTGTGGCAATGGTCGAGAGCAGCGCCAGTTCGTCGGGCCGGTATCGGCGCGACCGCTTGTGCTGCACATTGATGACGCCGACGACCTCCTGCTTCGTCGTAATCGGCACGGAGACAAATGCCTGGTACCGGTCTTCCGGCAGATTGTGAAAGAACTTAAACCGTGTGTCATCACTGGCGCTGTTGGGAATGACGACCCGCGTCCGCTCCCGGGCCACCCACCCTGTGATGCCCTCGCCCATCCCGATGGTAATCCGTCCGATCAGCTTCGGATGCGGATTCTTGGAGGCCCGCAGGATCAGCTCGTCCCTGTTATCCGACAACAAATACAGCAAGCAGGCGTCGGCTTTGGTCACTTCAACGACCATATCCACGATATGCCGGAGCACTGCCTCCAAATCGAGGGTATTGCTGATCGACTCGCTGATACGATGGAGCACATCCACCTCGCGGGTCTTTTCACGCAAGGCTTGCTCGATTTGGGCTAACGTTCGTTTTGTCGCCATTCCACTCCTAACGTGCCCGTCTGACAGGCCTGGCACGCTTCGATTCGGTTGCTTGCCTGGCGCGGACATCCTGCAACCAGGCGCGGGTCGTCTCCTTCTCCAGCGGAACGATTCGTACAGCCCCGATTTTCTCGGGCACCACACAATAAATCGTCCCGGCAGACACTTTCTTGTCCTGCTGCATGGCGCTCCACAAGGCTGTAAACGCAACCTTCGGCAGCCGGTCAGGCAAACCCGCGGCCTTCACCAGGGCACGCAATCGTGCGACCACCTCTTCTCCACAATAGCCGAGATATCTGGCCAGATCGGCCTCATAAACCATCCCGACCGCGACGGCTTCACCGTGAATGAACCCCCGATACCCGCCGAGGGACTCCAGCGCATGGCCGATCGTATGGCCGAAGTTCAAAATGCGGCGCCGGTCTGCCTCCCGCTCATCCTCCGAGACAACTTGCGCTTTGAGCTCACAGGACCGTTTCACGATGTGTGCGACCACGTCGTCGGTCAAATGCTTGATCGATTCGATGTTCTGTTCCAGATACTCAAAGAAGGCCGCGTCCTCAATCACGCCGTACTTGATCACCTCGGCCAGACCGCCCACCCATTCGCGCGTCGGCAGAGTCGCCAACATTGCTGGATCGATGAATACCGCGCGCGGCTGGTTGAAGGCCCCGATCAAATTTTTCCCCTTGGGGTGATCGACCCCTGTCTTCCCGCCGACGCTTGAATCGACCTGAGCCACCAGACTCGTCGGCATTTGCACGAAGGGGATGCCCCGCTGGTAGATCGCGGCGGCAAACCCCGTGATGTCGCCGATCACACCTCCGCCCAAGGCCAGCAACGTCGAGGAACGCTCAAATCTGGCATTCACGAGGGCATCCATGACTGTCCCGATGGAGTGAAGGGTTTTCGTCCGCTCCCCGGGAGGCAGCACGATGGGAACAACCGTAAACCCGGCGGCCTTCAGCCTGCGAGTCACCTGCGGAAGATAGTGCTTGGCAAGATTGCGATCGGTCACGACCCCTACCTTGCCCGCGCATTTGAGACGCTTCAGCTCCTCCCCGATCTCCTGAAGAAGATCGCGGCGAATGACGATGGCGTAACTTCGCGCGCCGAGGTTGACATGAATGGAGTGAGAGGGCGTATTAATAGCAGGACGTGTCATCAGGTATCACGCAGTGTGTGGACGCAGGGCTGAGTCTCAAGTCCATGATGGCGGCACGGCCCGTGAAGCGAGCCACGCGAACAATCCAGACACCCGATAGGCCATGAGGCGAAGGAGACTGGATCGTAACCTGCGATATTAGGGGAAGAAGACACCCGGAAGGAGCGCTATCAGATAGGGGGAAAAGACACGTTCCGCAGGATTCGCCCCCATTGAGATAGCGTACCATCTTCAATGGGGGCGATTATTAACTTGCCGCGCTGGGACCTGTCAAGTTGTCGAGCGCACGATCGTCGGCGTCAGGAAGATCAGCAACTCTTGCTTGGAGACGTTCTCGGTCTTGTTCTTGAACAACCAGCCCAGGACCGGGATACGTGACAGGTAGGGAATTCCGGCCACGTTGTTCGACTGAGTATCGACGAAGACACCGCCGATGACCATGGTTTCCCCGTCACGCACCAGCACCTGGGTCGTCGCTTCACGACGATCGATGCTCGGACCGGCCGGGTTGCTCCGGGCGCCGACAGCGTTCCGGGTGGCCCGCACCTTCATGAGAATCTGCTTGCCGATCTCTTTCGGGTCGCGAGAGGTAATTTGCGGCGTCACGTTCAGCTCCAGGTTCGCATCCACGAAAGTCGTCTGTGTTCCCTGCAACGACGTGGTCTGGAACGGAATCGATTCACCCTGGGCAATCTTGGCATCCCGTTTGTCCAGCGTCGTGATCTTCGGCGCCGCGATCACCTTGGTCAAGCCCAGCAATTCACCGGCCGACAACCGCACATCCAACATCGCCCCGTCGGTTTTCCCGATCGAGAACCCGGCTCCCGGCACCGACGGCAATCCGGGGTTAGCCGGCAAGTTGATCAGGAAGTCCGAGACTTGGGCGCCGAATGCCCCGGTGGTGCCGGTCTTGAAGGCAGACGTTCCGCTGGAGCTTCCCAGCTGATTGACGTTCTGAATACCCCACTGCACACCAAGCGAGCGGGTATAGGTCGTGTCGGCCTGTACGATGCGGGCCTCAATCTGCACTTGCGGCACTTCGAGATCGACGCCATCCAGCAACTGCCGCAGGACTTCCAGCTTGGATTCCGTGTCGCTGATGATGAGGGCATTGCTCGCGGCGCTGACCGTCATCGTCCCGCGCGGACTCAGGTTCTGTCGTAACGACGTTTGCACTTCCGTGGCGTTGAGATTCCGGATATAGAATACCCGGGTGACGATCGGCTCTGCCTTCGCCTTCGAGTCCTTCGCCCGCGCCTCTTCATCCTGTTGCTTGGCGATATTCTGCAGGGTATCCACCCACACGATGTTGCCCTGGCGGATCATTCCCAACGCATTCATTTTCAGCAGCATCTCGAGGGCCTGATCCCACGGTACATTCGCCAGCTTCATCGTGACTTTGCTTTTGACACCCTCCCCGACCACAATGTTGAAGCCGCTGACCTCCGCAATCAACCGCAACACATTGCTGATATCGGCTTGCTGAAAATCGAGGGAGATACGCCGGCCGACGAATCGGGACGCGCCGTTCACCACCTCATTACTCTCAGGCTTCCGGTCTTCTTTCTGGACCGACTCCGCCGTCAATTGAATCGGCTGGATACGAAATAAAGCTTTCGGTGATTTATTCGCCACCAGCATGGGATGGGACGCCGGCTGCTTCGGTTCGAGCGCGCCCGGCTGTTCCGCCGACGCCTCAACATGGGCCAAGGCGCCACCGTCGAAGGCGTTCGGTTCAATGAGAGACGCCACCGCCTTCGGCTCCAGAGTCAGGACCAGGCGGCCGTCGGTTGAATCGACGGTATGTTCGACGGACTGCGTTAAATCCAGCACTAACCGCACCTTATCCGCGTGATACCCGAATCGGACTCTCGACAGCAAGGCATGCCCGACCATCAGCTGTGACTGGTGGCCGTCCGACTGAATGTGCGGCATGTCGACGACCATCCGACGATCCCCGATCATCTTCACGGTATGCGTAAAGACACCGTTCCCGCTCAGAATCAAGGCCATCCGGCTCCCGTCAGGCTTCGCTTCCACTTTTGTCAGCATTGTCGCAGCCGGGGCAGCAGCAACGGCGCGCTCCGGAACGGGTGCGGCGCTCTCCACGGACACGGCCGCACTTTGATCAACGGCCTGTGTGAATCCAGTCAGTCCGGTCGTCTCGCCTGGCGCCGCAGCTTGCACATATCCGGCAAGCCCCAACACACCGGCCATCACAGTGACACTCAGCAGCGGATGTACACCAACCTGTGCTTGTTTCATTCTGTACCCTCTTTCGGGTGCAGGAGCTTGACGTATTCCCGCTCCTGTTTATTCCCGTACACGTCCGTGAACCGCTCTTGAACGATGATGCCTCGTTCGGTGATTGAACTGACCACACCATTGTTGGGCCCGATCCGTGTCCCGCGGCGGATGCTGTAGCCTTTGCCGTCCGGCGTCTGAACCATGGCCGTGTAACCGTAATTGCCCCAGAGCACCCCGATCAAACTCAGTTCCGTGAGGCCGACACGCTGCAGCGGGGGAAGGGTCGCATCCTGCTCTGTCTGCTGGCCCAGTTGGATCATAGGCAGGAAGGGATCCCGACGACCCGACGGATCGTAGGATGTCCCTGAAAATTCCGTCGATAGTGAATCCGCTGAGGCTGAGACCGCCGCTTCGGAACGCGAGGCTGGAGCTTCAACTGCCGGCCCTGAGCGCGGCCCCTCCGGCAACGGCATGATCTTCAGGGAATCGGCCGGCCGCATGGACGCCACTTGGCGCAAGTGAGGAAAAGTCTTCGCCTCGACAGACGACACCGCGCCTCCACTCGCCAACAGAACCGCTGCTACGGCCATCGACCCGCGCCACCAGATTCGTCTCTTCACGGTGCTTCCCCTCGCGTTGAGCATAAGCTGGGCTCCAATCCTCACTTTGGCTTCGCCGCAGGAACGGGCGCGGCGGCTTTTTTCTCTCCCGGGGCGGCGTAGGCCACCAAATCGAACACCGTCTGCGTGACCACACGTCCTTGATCGACGCGAGCCGCACCGATCCGCACATCCTGAACCGTCACGATCCGGGACAGCTTGCTGATACGATCGAAGAAGATGGCGGCCGTATGGTATCCGCCGGCCACTTCCACGTTGATCGGCATCCGAATAAACAGCTTCGACGGATCCTCGGCTTGCGTGCCCGGCTTCCAGAGACGGACATCCAAACCCAGTCGCATGCCAAGATCGGACACTTGCTTGAGCAGCATCACCGCCTCTTCTTCCGGCGGAAGGCGCTCCTTCTTCGCGGCCAATTCGATTTCCAGCTGCTTGCTCGCCGCCACCAGTTCATCCAGATGTTTGACCTTCAAGGTCAGATTCTGAATCTCGGTATCCAACTGGGCGACCTGCCCCTGAACCGCTTCCAACTCCATGGTCTTGGGATCGACCACGTAGAAATAGAACCCTACTAGAATCGCCGCCACCAACAGTCCTAGCAGCGCGACTTTCTGACCTGTCGGAATGCTGCGGAGGCCGTCTAAGCTGATTGCATTCAGACTCATGTTAGCCTTTCATCGACAGGTCGAGTTTGAATTGATAGGTGTTCATCTTGTTGTCCAGTCCCGCCCGGCTCTCCATCAACTTGATGGCACCGAATTGATCGGTCCGCCGCAGGTTGTTCACGAATTCCACCACATCATCGTTTGTCAGCGCGCGACCTTCGAGCTCGACATTGTTGCCCTTGAGATTGAGCCGCACGAGCCAGACCTTCAGGGGATTCAGACTCTGACTGACGTGGTCCAACACCTTGACCGGTCCTGTCCGGCTCTTTTCGAGCTGGTCGATGATGCGATTTTTCGCTTCAAGCTGCTTCTTCTTCTCTTCAAAGTCTTGCACGGCCTTGACTTGCTCTTTTAGCTGCGCAACCTGCTTGTCCTTGACCTGCTTCTCGCTCTGCTTGGCTTGGATCTCCTCATCAAGGGAAGCGGCGTAATACCAACACCCCGTCAAGGTGACCAGCAACACCGCGATGCCGATCAAGGCCTCAGCACGTACATCCCACTGCGGTTTGGCTTTTCTGGACCGGGGCCCAGTTGCGAGTAAGTTGATTCTAATCATCGGTCCCCCACCGTCCGGAGCGCGAGGCCTACCCCCACCGCCGCAAGCGGCCCCATTTCGGTCAACTGATCGGGATCGACGTCGCACTGTGACGTGTCGATCTCATTGAAGGGATTCGCGATTTCCACCTCGACATGCATGCGATCGCGAAGCTGTTGAGCCAGGCCCTTGACCTTGGCTCCCCCGCCGAACAGCAAGACTCGCGCAATTTCGCTCTCCGAAGAGGTTGTCTTGAAGTAATCGATCGTGCGTGCGATCTCCGACGCCACTTCCGCATTCACGCTCTCCATGACCGCTGCGAGTGTATGATCGTCGTCTTGGTCGCTTTTCTTGAGTTGCTCCGCTTCTTCGAACGAGACCCCCATCTCGCGCTGCACAGCCTCGGAATACCGGTTCCCTCCCAGGGGAATATCGCGAGTAAAAAGAGAGACGCCTCCTCCCACGATATTCACGTTCATCACGCTGGCCCCGATGTTCACCAGAATCGTGGTGTCGTCTTGCGTGGAGGGGGAGGTCACGCCATACATGTTCTCCACCGCAAATGCATCGACATCCATCACGACCGGAGTCAGTCCGGCCGCCTTTACCAGTTCGGTCAATTCGTTGATCTTGTCTTTTTTGGCCGCGACCAGCACAATCGACATTTCGCTCTGCTCGTCCGGGTTCTCCGACGGGGGCAACACATGAAAGTCGAGGTTTACTTCATTGATATCGAAGGGAATGTACTGTTCGGCAGACAACTTCACCTGGGCATCGAGTTCTTCATCGGGCATCGGCGGCAGAGAAATCTTCTTCACAATGACCGCATGGCCGGAGATGGAGATGGCAACCTGCTTCAATTTGACATTCTGTTCGGCCAGCAATTCCTTGATGGCCGTCACGACACGCCCTTCGTCCATGACCGTGCCGTCCACGATCACCTCGGGTTCCAACTCCTTGACCGCGAACTTCTGCAACGTATACCGGCCCCGATGTTCCTTGATCTGCACCAGTTTGATGCTGCTCGAACCGATGTCGAGCCCCAGCAACTGCCGCTGCGGGGAAAACATCGAGAGAAATTCCATATCAGCCAGATTTTTCAATGAAGCCAGCATGCTCGTGCCCTCTCTACGCAACCTCTTTTCGTCCACCACCCATCACGTGCCTGATTTGTTCGACATTTTCGGCGGTATACAGACGCCAATTTCGCCAGTCGCGGGGCGGTCCGGTGATCAATCCTTCACGCTCCCAGCGAAATAACGTCGCGCGCGAGATGTCGAACATCTCGCAGACCTCGTTGGTCTTGTACAATTTCTTTTTGGGGACATCGCTGACTTTCTTCACAAACCGCCTCAAACGCCTCTATTCATCGCGTGTTTCGAGCCCACGGAATTAAGTATAGTTGATATAGTCCACCTGTCAAGAAAGCGGACCTCG
Source organism: Nitrospira defluvii (assembly GCA_000196815.1). Lineage (GTDB taxonomy): Bacteria > Nitrospirota > Nitrospiria > Nitrospirales > Nitrospiraceae > Nitrospira_A > Nitrospira_A defluvii_A. The sequence goes on along the minus strand of FP929003.1, from coordinate 1,290,791 downwards.
CAGGGATTTCTCATGAGGAAACGGCGAAACAGCGCTCAGGAACTAGGGTTTTTGCATGTCGCGGTGGGTGACGGACACATCATAACCGAGGGCGGCAAATTGTTCCCGGAGATGCAACGCCATGGTCACGGACCGATGACGCCCTCCGGTACAACCGATGCCGATGCTGAGGTAGCTTCGCTGATCCCGCTCATAGAGCGGGATCAGAAAGCCGAACAAGCCTTGCAGATGTTCGAGAAATTGACCGGCCGCGGGATCTCCCAATACATACTGCTGCACGCGGGCATCCTCCCCGGTCAATGCTTTGAGCTCGGGCACGAAGAACGGATTGCGAATGAAACGCACGTCGAAGAGCAGGTCGATGTCATAGGGCACGCCGAACTTGTACCCGAATGTGACCAGCGAGATGGTCATGCGGCGGGCGGCCGTTTCCTGGCGGAACTGCCGGATCAGCAACTCGCGCAATTCATGCACCGTAATGTTGGAGGTGTCGATAACCCGGTCGGCATGCTTCCGCAGTTCGCTGAGGCGCTCACGCTCGAACCGCACGCCTTCCACGACCGGCATGTGCGGCAACAAGGGATGCGGACGGCGGCTCTCGGAAAACCGGCGAACCAGCACTTCCTCTCGGGCTTCCAGAAACACGAGTTGCAGCGCGTGGCCCTGCGCTTTTAGCTCGCCCAGGACCTTTGCCAAATCCCCGAAAAAGACTCGCTCGCGAATATCGATGCCCAGGGCGACATTCTTAATTTCCCCGCCCTGCTGGTGGCATAACTCGACAAAGGTGGGAAGAAGGGCCGGAGGAAGATTGTCGACGCAGAAATATCCCGCGTCTTCGAAGGCTTTCAAGGCATGGCTCTTTCCGGAGCCGGAAAGGCCGCTGATTACGACGAGATTAAGCGCGGCCATGAGCAGTGCGAGCACGGTCGCTGGCGGGATCGATCAGAGACACTCGTCCATTCGGCAAGCGCTGGAGAACCTGAACCGTGCCGGACAGCGCATTCACAAAGACCAGCACCGCGAGTTTCGCGGAATTCAGCGCCTCGACAGCCTCTTCGACCGTCAACACTTCGAGAGTCGGTCGAACCACTTCGACTTCGTTGCGCGCAGCCCGGGGAGCCTTTCGCGTGATTGCCCGCACACGTGGTTGATCGCCGAATTTGTGGTTAACCTTGCGCTCTTTCAATTTCCGTAACTGAGCCCCCAGTTTATCAACGACTTCATCGATCGAGGCATACATTTCCTCGGTTGAGGTTTTCGCTTGTAAACGCCGGCTCTGCACGACACCCACCACTTCAGCCACATGATGAAATTTTTCCACGCTGAGCAAAATCTGCAAGGTCCCGAGCTTCAGCCCGTAGCGGTCCAGCCGCTCCATGCGTGTTTCGATATACTCCCGTAGAGCAGGAGTGACTGCCACATGCCGCCCCGTGATCATCAATCGCATTCCATCCTCGTTTCTCAGGCTGTCCGCACCACCGTACGTTCCAGCCTGTTGCGACGATTGTTGTACCACCAGAGAGGCTGCTCCCCGGTGCCAGACCCGACCAGCTTAGAAAAACTTCCTGCGTTGGGTGGCGGAGGGAATGTTGTCCTCCGCGCGATACTTCGCGACGGTGCGACGGGCGATCAGCACTTGCTGCGTCCGCAGCCGCGCGGCGATCTCCTCATCTTTGAGCGGTTTGCGCGCGTCTTCCGCCGCGACCATTTGCCGGATCATTTCGCGCACCGTGAGGGACGACAACATGTCCATCGGCTGATCCGCGCGCTGAAGCCCGGCGTTAAAGAAAAATTTCAACTCCAACATCCCCTGTGGACAATACATATATTTATTGGCCGTCACCCGGCTGATCGTCGACTCGTGCATCCCGATATCCTCGGCGACTTGCTTGAGAACCAACGGTTTCAAGTGCTGGATCCCGCGCTCGAAAAAACCCTCTTGAAACTTCACGATACTCGACACGACCTTCACAATGGTCTTGTTGCGCTGTTCGATACTCCGAATCACCCACTGCGCGGCCCGCAATTTGTCATCCAGATAAGCCTTGGTCTCCGCCGACCCCGATTGCCCTGACGACATCAATTGCTTGTAGTACGGGCTGATGCGCATACGCGGTAGGCCGTCGTCATTGAGCAACACTTCCCACACCCCTTCGTTCTTGACGACAAAAACATCCGGGACGATCGCATAATTCTGTGTATTCGAGAAGGGGCGTCCAGGCTTCGGCTCCAACCCTTCGATGATCCGGGTCGCTTCAAAAACGTCGTCCATCGAAATATTCAGCGCCTTGGCGATGCGGTTGTACTGTTTCTTCTCCAGATCCTTCAGATGGTGGAGCACGATGGATTCCAGCACCGTCCCCTTCAGCACTCCCGGGCGCGACCCCAAGGAGCCAATCTGGCTTCGGCCCAAAAACTTCAGTTGAAGCAGCAGACATTCGGATAAGTCCCGTGCCGCCACACCATTTGGATCGAATCCCTGAACATCCTTCAGCACCGACTCAGCGTCCGCCACGGAATAGTCCGTGCCCGCGACCAGCTCATCCAAACTCATCCGGAGATACCCGTCGTCGTCCAGATTTCCGATGATCAGGCGTCCGATCGCTTTTTCTCGATCCGAGAGGCCCGATAACGACAACTGCCAGACAAGGTGATCTTCTAACGACGTCGACTTCGCCACGGTTTGTTCATACGAGGGGAACTCCTCCTTCGAGGAAGAACTATACTCAGTCTCTCCGCGGCGCATGTCCGTATCGAAGTAATCTTCCCAGCTGGAGGCCGAAAATTCCTCGGCGTTTTCCCCGCTTTCGGCAGGCTTATCGTCCCCCTCTCCTCGCACTTCACTGGATACGGTGGTCGACGTGTCGGGCTGTTCTCGCTCTGCCGTCGCCGTCTCCTCACTTTCTTCCGTCTCCGTCGCCAATTCATCCAACAACGGATTTTCCATGAGATGCTGCTGCAGACTTTGCTGAAGCTCCAAACGAGACAGTTGCAGCAATTTGATCGCCTGCTGCAATTGCGGCGTCATAATCAGTTTTTGACTGAGCCTGAGATCCAGTCGCAGCTTCATCGCACACTCACTCCCTGCCGCTACAGGCGGAATCCTTCGCCCAAATACACGGCCCTGGCCATTTCACTTTTCTCGATTACCCCGGGTGGGCCCGCTTCCAAGATCGTGCCTTCATTGATGATGTAGGCTCGATCGGTAATCGACAACGTCTCCCGAACATTGTGGTCCGTAATCAACACGCCGATATTCCGCTGTTTCAACCGGATAATGATTTGCTGGATATCGGCCACCGCGATGGGATCGATACCGGCAAAAGGCTCATCCAGCAGCATGAATGAGGGGCTGGTCGCCAATGCCCGCGTGATCTCCAGCCGTCGACGCTCTCCCCCTGACAAGGCATAGGCCTTACTTTTGCGAATATGCACCAGATCCAGTTCCTTGAGCAATGTCTCGACCCGCTCCATGCGCTCACTTCTCGAATAGCCCAGCATCTCCAGAATCGCAAGGATATTGTGTTCCACTGACAGCCGGCGAAACACCGATGACTCCTGCGGCAAATACCCGATGCCCTTCCGGGCCCGCTTATACATGGGCAAATCGGTTATTTCCTGGCCGCTTAAGGCAATCGTACCTTCATCCGGCTGACACAACCCTACCATCATATCGAAGATCGTCGTTTTCCCTGCGCCGTTCGGCCCGAGCAGACCGACGACTTCGCCGGCCTGCACATCGAGCGATACACCCTTGACCACTTTTCGTCCGCGAAAACTCTTTACCAGGCCGTTGGCAGCCAGACGATCCGGCATGCCCGTTGATGTCGTACCCTGGGCGACGGATGGCTGGGCGTCAAACGATGTCGGGCTCACCGCTTGCCACCGCTTTCGCCCTCGATGACCACCTGAGAGTCTCCCTCCACCACACTGCGATCCTCGTCCAGAAACATAATGATCCGCTTGCCGGATACGCGCGTCCCTTTCTGCCAAGCCACCGGATCGCCTGTCAGAATGATTTTCTTTTCATCTTCGTAATACACGGCCTTCTGGCAGGTCGCGCGCCCATCTTCTTTCTCAATTCTCACTCGGCCCGTCGCTTCGACCATCCGGATACTACGCTCCGAGACCGCGGGAGCCGCATCCAGCCCTTGTGGTTCCGGCTTGCTCGCACTCGAATTGTTCTTCGGCTTGGTTGCACCGTTAGCATTCTTGCTGTCGGCCCCATTGCGGTTGGGATGAAACGAGACCACCATATGATCCGAATGCACCACCAGCAAGCCACGAGTCAAAACAACCGCCCCATCAAAAATCGCGGTATTTGCCTGGTTACTTACCGTCATGGTGCGAGACGTAATCGTCGTCGATGCGGGATTGGAAGTGGCCCCTTTCGCAGCGCTTGGCTCTGCCCCGTGCGCCCAGGGACTGGTCTGCAGTGCGACACCGCTAAGAAGCAGGCACCACATCGACGCGCACGTCGTCCAACACCTGAAATTCTTCCGTATCCATTTTCCCCAGCAACCCCCTGCCGGTGACTTGCAATCCATGTCCGTTAATCGTGACATGGTCTGGAGTTTGAATTTCATGCCGCGCATCAGTCCACACAAGATGATTTGTCTGAATGGTATAGCCACTTTGTGTTTCAACCACAATCGGCGTGGTCCTGTTGGAAAGTTGAAAATTTTTGGTCTGCGTATCAAGCGTGCCCTCATCACCCGACAAGGTCAGTTCTTTTCCCTGTGCCCCGTACATAGTAATTTGGACATTGTTCAGTATCGCCCGGCTCTCCTTTTCAAACAGACGCGCCTGTTCAGCTTGAACTTTCCACTGAACAAGATCGCCTTTTGTCTGGGTGAAGGTAAAGTCTTGAATTCTGGCGTCGGCCGATTCGGTGCCAACCGGCGCCACAGAACGCGATGAAGATCCAGGATTGGAGCGTGTGACGAGCAAATACCCAAGGAATGCAGCAAGTACCACACTCAGAGCTAGAAGGCCTCGTCGAATCCAACGTTCCCACATGGCAAAAAGCCCCTAATTTAAAGAGCTTCCCAGGTCACAGTCGGTGGCATGATAGTAGCATTCCACCCTGGCCAAGTAAACCTACAGTCCGCGCATGGCCTGAGAAAATGATCGGATATAAGGATGTAGATTGAGGTGGGGCGGGAACAAGGCCACGACGACCCTGAGGTCGTCGTGGCTCTCGATGATTAGCTTTCTGCTTGGGCAGAAGGCTTTTCTGTCGTATCTTTCTTGTCAGCGACCGCGACGTCCGTTGATGGCACGGCCTTCGGCTTCTCCGGCCTGGTCACCAATTCAATGGCCACCATCTCCGCAGCATCACCAATTCGCCGACGAGTCCGGATGATACGAGTGTAGCCTCCGGGACGTTCTCGAAAACGTGATGCGACATCGCTGAACAGCTTCGCCACCACTGCCTTGCTTCGCAAGAAGCTCAGAGCTCGGCGACGGGCAGGAAGCCCCCCCTCTTTCCCAAGGGTAATCATGCGATCGGTAAAGCCACGGACTTCCTTGGCCTTGGCTTCCGTCGTTTCGATTCGCTCATGTTCGAGCAACGAAGTCACCAGACTCCGGAACAGAGCCCATCGGTGTTTAGTTTGACGTCCGAGCTGTCGACCCTTCTTTTTGTGGCGCACGGTAGTCCTGTTCCTTTCTTACTCTGAACGTACGCCCGCATCGCCTGACGGCAAGGCGTCGACTTTCATTCCAAGGCTCAGTCCCATTTCGGTCAGGATTTCCTTGATTTCATTGAGGGACTTTTTCCCGAAATTCTTGGTCTTCAACATTTCTGCTTCTGTTTTTTGCACCAGGTCGGCAATCGTCTTGATATTGGCATTCTTCAGGCAATTGGCTGCCCGAACGGACAATTCCAACTCATTCACGCTGCGATAGAGATTCTTATTCACTTCATCAGACAAATCTTCACTGCCCGCAGCCGGTTTCGCATCAGAGCGCTCTTCAGGATTAATGAAGATATCCAGATGTTCGCGGAGGATGCCTGCCGCGTTGGACAACGCGTCACGCGGAGAGATCGTGCCGTCCGTCCAAATTTCAAGCGTCAGCTTGTCATAGTCGGTCATACGACCTACACGCGCATTCTCGACGTGGAAATTCACTCGCTTGATTGGAGAGAAAATGGAGTCCACGGCGATCACCCCGATGGGCAATCCTTCCTCTTTATTTCGTTCGGCCGGCACAAATCCACGGCCATGCTTGATCGTCATTTCCAAATCCAGCGAGGCGTCCTTGTCCAGAGTGGCAATATGCAGATCAGGAGTGAGAATTGTGACATCCCCATCGTGTGTAATATCAGAGCCCTTCGCTTCGCCAGGTCCTTTTTTCTTCAGCCGGATGGTCTTGGGCTTGTCACCCTGCAACGCCAACCGCAGACTTTTCACATTCAAAATAATGGATGTGACATCTTCTGTCACGCCAGGAATCGTGGAGAATTCGTGCAACACTCCTTCGATCTTGACGGTGGTCACCGCAGCCCCCGTCAAAGAAGACAGCAACACACGACGCAGGGAGTTCCCCACCGTGGTGCCGAATCCTCGCTCAAATGCCTCGGTCGTAAATCTGCCGAATGTCGGGGAAAGAGTGTCCTTGTCGACTTCCACCCGCATGGGGATCTGAAAGTCTTTCATCGCTTTAATCATGACTCCCCCTTCATTAACTCGTGTGTGCCCATCTATCGTTCAGCCATGGCCGTAATGAGCAAGCGGCTCTCCAGCCACGGAATCTTAGCGCGAGTACAATTCCACGACCATCTGTTCGTTGACAGGGAGCACGATGTGCTCCTTGGTCGGCAACGAACGAATGGTGCCCTTGCAGGCTGTTCGGTCCAATTCAAGCCACTCCGGAATACCCCGTCCATCCACTGCCGCCAGTGCGCCTTGAATGGGGAGAAGTTCACGGCTCTTCTGTCGGACTTCCACGGAATCCCCCGCTTTGACAAGAGCACCGGGCGCCTTCACTTTACGACCGTTGATCATCATGTGACCATGATTGACCAACTGCCGGGCCTCTTTCCGAGAGGCTCCAAAGCCGAGCCGATACACCACATTGTCCAAGCGGCATTCCAGGAGGCGCAGCAACGTATCGCCAGTGACGCCGGCTTGCCGTTCGGCCCGTTCAAAAATGCCACGGAATTGACACTCTTGCAGTCCGTAAATCCTCTTGAGCTTCTGTTTTTCGCGCAACTGCAGGCTATAATCCGACGTCCGCTGACGAGCTTGACCATGCTGCCCAGGGGGATAACTCCGGCGCTCAATCGCGCACTTCTCGGTCATGCAACGAGACCCTTTTAAAAAGAGCTTCTCGCCCTCTCTCCGACACAAGCGGCAGACAGGTCCACTATATTTTGCCACGCTACTACCCCTCCTCTACCTCAACGACTCAAGTACGATCAACTCAGCGATTACCTTGTTCTGATGACGTCGCGACCACAACTAAACACGTCGGCGCTTCGGAGGCCGGCATCCATTGTGGGGGATTGGCGTCACGTCTCGAATCAGATTGATGCGCAACCCGGCGCTTTGCAACGAGCGAATGGCAGACTCGCGGCCCGCCCCCGGCCCGTTGACATACACATCAACCTGCCGCATGCCGTTCTCCATGGCCTTTCTCGCCGCCGCCTCTCCCGCTCGCTGCGCCGCAAACGGTGTGCTTTTACGGGAGCCTTTAAATCCTTGATTCCCTGAGCTGGCCCACACCACGGTGTTACCGCTCATATCAGTAATAGTCACAATCGTATTATTGAACGACGCTTGAACGTGAGCGACTCCGCTCTGAACAATCTTCCGTTCTTTCTTCTTGCCCTTCTTCACACTCATAGAATCTCCCTCAGCGCATGGCGCCTGCTCGGTCTAATCTCTTATGCTCTTGAACCAGCGGGCTTCTGCGGTTTGCTTCCAACACCGGAGCGGCGCCCCTTGCGGGTACGCGCATTGGTCTTGGTCCGCTGTCCACGAACAGGCAACCCCTTGCGATGCCGGAGCCCACGAAATGTTCCGGTATCCACCAGTCGCTTGATGTTCATCGACACTTCTTTACGCAAATCGCCTTCCACGCGATAGTCACGTTCGATGACTTCTCGAATCTTGACGATCTTGTCCTCACTGACATCTTTCACGCGAATGGATCCATCGACTCCGGCCTTCTTCAGAATCACCTGAGCGGCAACCCGACCAATCCCGTACACATAGGTCAGACCGATATCGATCCTTTTGTCTTTTGGCAAATCCACGCCCGCAATACGCGCCATAATTACCCCCTAATTCCTTCCCTTGATTGCACCGTGAGCTGGCTTGAAGGGCCCTCGCAACACCGTTCAGATGTCGCCTCGACCAGCCCCTTGCGGGCCCAACCTCCCCCTGCCAAGGCAACCCACATTCCGGTCAACCCTGTCGCTGCTTGTGACGCGGATTGGCGCATAATACCCGAACGACACCACGCCTGCGGACCACTTTACATTTCGCACAAATCGGCTTGACTGACGACTTGACCTTCATAGCAATTCCATTTCTCCACTACTTGAAGCGATAGGTAATCCGGCCCCTGGTTAGATCATAGGGCGACAATTGCACAGTCACCTTATCGCCAGGAAGAATACGGATGAAGTGCATCCGCATTTTTCCAGAGATGTGCGCTAAAATTCTGTGCCCATGTTCCAGTTCTACACGAAACATTGCATTCGGGAGCGTCTCAGCCACCGTGCCGGTCACTTCTATGACATCTTCTTTTGGCACGTATCCTTAGGCCTCCCAGTCTTAATGTGATAACTGTGACAGAATTCTCGCAGGGCCATTCGGCTGAATGGCGATCGTATGCTCGAAATGAGCGGACCAGCGCCCGTCCTGAGTCACAGCCGTCCATCGATCTTCTAAAATACGAATCGCACTGCTACCCATATTCACCATGGGTTCAATCGCCAACACCATCCCGACCTGAAGACGCGGTCCCTGCCCGGGCCGTCCATAATTCGGAACCTGCGGTTCCTCATGGAGCTGTCGCCCTATCCCATGCCCGACGAATTCGGTCACCACGGCAAATCCAGCCTGCTCAACATGCGATTGGACTGCATGAGACACATCGGACAGTCGATTGCCGACTACGGCTTTCGCGATGCCACGGTACATCGATTCTTCAGTTATTTGAATCAGCCGCAGTGCCTCGCTGCTGGCCACACCAACCGGTACCGTCACTGCGGAATCACCGTAGAAGCCTGAAACGATCGCTCCCAAATCAAGGCCGATAATATCACCTTCCTTGAGGCGACGCTTCGATGGAATTCCGTGAACAACCTGCTCGTTGACCGATGCACACAGCGTCTTGGGGTAGTTCCGATATCCTTTGAAGGCGGGAATGGCGCCACGACCTCTAATCGCCTCTTCAGCCATGCGATCCAAATCATCAGTTGTAATGCCTGGTGCCACCTTCTCCTTTAACAACTCCAACACTTCTGCTACCACATGAGAAGCCTGCGCCATTAATGAAACTTCGTCCGGCGTCTTGAACACGATCATTTAGCGCCAAGCCCAACGAGCACCTTCGATAGCCTATCGTAAACGTGAGTCATATCGCCAGACCCATCAAGCTCACTTAGGGCTTTCTTCTTTTCATAGTAGGCGATTAACGGCGCTGTCTGTTCATCATAAACTTTCAAACGGGCTTCAATGGTCTCCGGCTTGTCATCACTTCGTTGAACCAGCAAAGCGCCACAGCGGTCACATTGCCCCTCAATCTTCGGCGCGGCAAAATCTACATGAAACACGCTCTGGCACTTGGGACAACTCCGGCGACCACTCAGGCGTCTAATCACATCTTCGCGAGAAACCCGGAAATTAATAACTCGATCGAGACTTACACCTCGCTCAGCCAGAATTCCACTCAGCTCTTCGGCCTGAGGAACAGTCCGTGGGAATCCATCTAAGACGAAACCGTTCTGACATAACGGCTCAGCTACTTTGGCGCGAACCATACCGATAACAACATTATCAGGAACGAGCTTCCCGGCATCCATACTCTTTTTTGCCTCGATCCCTAAGGCGGTCTGGTTCCTCACGGCCTCTCTTAAAATGTCTCCGGTAGAAATCTTGGGCCAACCAAACTGAGCGGTTACCCGATCAGCCTGAGTTCCTTTACCCACCCCTGGTGCACCAAGAAATACGAGACGCATGAATTAGCCTTAAGTCGTTCTGCCGCGAAGTTTACCCTTTTGAAGGAACCCATCGTAGTTGCGATTCAACAGATGGGACTCAATTTGTTGGGCTGTATCCAGCCCGACGCCGATTACGATCAAGAGAGATGTTCCGCCGAAGTAAAAGGGCATATTGAGCTTATAAATTAAAAACTCAGGAATCACGCACACGATGGCGAGATAAATCGCCCCGGCAAAAGTGATTTTCGTCAAAACGGAGTAAATATAGTCGGAAGTACGCTGCCCAGGTCTGATACCAGGAACGAACCCACCGTATTTCTTCAGATTATCTGCCATATCAACGGGGTTCATCACCACGGCAGTGTAAAAGAAGCAGAAGAAGACGATCAGGCCGACATACATCAACGTATAAAGAAGGGAACCCGGTGCTAATTGTGATCCAACGGCCTTGATCCACGGTGTTTCAAAGAATCCCGCGATCGTTGCTGGAAACGCAATGATCGAAGAGGCGAAAATTGGAGGAATGACTCCAGCTGTATTAATCTTGAGCGGAATGTGGGTACTTTGCCCACCGTAAACCCGTCGCCCAATGACTCGTTTTGCATATTGTACCGGCACTTTTCTTCGTCCGCTCTCCAAGAAGACAATGGCAGCTACCACCCCAAACATGATGAGCGTCAAGACGACCAAGAGCGGAAAGCTCAGTTGGCCAACCTTGTAGAGATCGAACGTTTGTGCCACCGCTGCGGGAAGCCTTGCCACGATCCCGGCGAAAATGATCAGCGAAATGCCATTCCCGATTCCTCGCTCGGTGATCTGCTCGCCAAGCCACATCAAAAACCCAGTACCCGCGCAGAGCGTAATGACGGTCATGAATCGGAATCCCCAGCCCGGGCTGAGCACGAACGCACCTTGGTTCATTTGTTCAAGGCCGACGGCAATGCCGAAACCCTGAATCAATGCGATGACGATCGTACCGAATCGTGTGTATTGAATAATCTTCTTGCGGCCTCGCTCACCCTCTTTCGCTAATTTAGAGAGATGAGGAATAACCACCGTCAACAACTGGAGAATAATCGATGCGCTGATGTAGGGCATGATCCCCAGCGCAAAGATTGTCAGTCGTGAGAGGGAGCCACCGGAGAAAATATCCAGAAAGCCGAGAAGCGCACCACCTTGCTTCTGCAGGAAGTCAGAGAGAGCTTCTCCATTGATACCCGGCGTGGGAATGTGCGCACCGACACGATAGACAATAAGCATCCCGAGCGTGAATAACACGCGCGTACGGAGCTCGGGGATCTTGAAGATGTTTTGAAAACTTGTCAGCAGACGCTCAAACACAGGGAATGACCTCGGCCCTCCCCCCGGCTGCCTGAATCTTTGCCTCTGCTGACTTGCTGAACTTATGAGCCTGAACCACGAGAGGCTTCGTGAGCTCTCCCTGGGCAAGGATCTTAATCAGCTCTCCCTTTCGTCGCACAAGGCCTTCATTCATCAAGAGTTGGGGCGTAATGGCTTCTGTCGTCTCCAGATCAGCCAGACTTTTCAAATTAATGATCGTATACTCAGTTCGAAATTGATTCGTGAAACCATACTTCGGGACTCGACGAATCAAGGGCATTTGGCCACCCTCAAACCCAGGGCGCTTCCCACCACCTGAACGAGCCTTGAGGCCCTTGTGACCCTTCGTAGCGGTCTTTCCATGACCGGACCCTGGGCCGCGGCCGATTCGCTTCCGCTTGTGTTTCGCTCCTCGAGAAGGAGCTAGATCATGCAGCTTCATTGGGGACTCACTTCCAGTAAATAGCCCACCTTTGCAATCATGCCCTTAACCTGATCACTGGCAGGACGCAACACAGTGGCATTGAGTTTTCGAAGCCCCAATCCCCTCAGCACCAATCGATGCTTATACGGTGTCCCGATCGGGCTCCGCTTCAAGGTGATACGAAGGCTCGCCTGAGCACTTGTAGATTTCTTTTCAGTAGCCATTAGACATGTACCTGCGCTTCGCTTCCAGCACTGCGGCGTAGCCTCATCATTTCTTGAGGATCGCACAACTGCTGGAGCCCGTGGAGAGTAGCTCTGACGGCATTGAACGGATTGCCGCGGCCCAATGTTTTGGCGATAATGTTATGCGCTCCTGCGAGTTCGACCACCGCACGCACAGCGCCTCCGGCAATGATTCCCGTTCCATCCGCAGCAGGCTTCAGCAGCACATGCTCAGCGCCAAAAAGTCCGTGCACTTCGTGCGGGATAGTACCCCCCTTGATCGGAACGCGCACGAGATGCTTTTTCGCTTGCTCAACAGCCTTGGAAATTGCGACGGGGACCTCTGCCGCTTTGCCCTTGCCCACACCAACATACCCCTGCCCATCTCCTACCACAACCAAGGCGCAGAAGTTAAAACGCTTGCCGCCCTTAACTACTTTAGCGACGCGGTTGATAAATACCACCTTGTCTTTGAGGCTCAATTCTTCGGGATTGACTCGCACAACGTCATTCTCCTTTAAGTCGTCTCAATGTGCTCCTGACGAGCAATCTGCCTTGACTAAAACTGCAGTCCGCCTTCACGCGACGCATCAGCCAGGGCCTTCACGCGACCATGATACTGCCTGCCTCCGCGATCAAAGACCACCATTGAAACCTTGGCAGCCTTTGCACGCTCGGCGATAAGCTTTCCAACGGCCTTCGCACCCTCGATACTTCCCGTCGACTTCACGGTTTTCCGCAATGATTCGTCCAGCGTTGAAGCGGACGCTACCGTATGCCCGCGAAGGTCATCGATAATTTGCGCATAAATGTGAGCACGGCTACGAAACACATTCAAGCGCGGCCGTTCACTCGTCCCGATGACTGATTTCCGAACTCGCTGTTTACGGCGTGCTAATTTTCTATTTTTTTCTTGAGTATTCATCAGATGCCTCTACTTGCCGGTCTTGCCCGCCTTCTTCCTCAAGACTTCCCCGGCGTATCGAATTCCTTTTTGCTTATACACATCAGGTGGCTTAATCGAGCGAATGTTCGCGGCGACTTGACCGACTAGCCGCTTATCAACGCCCTTAATGGAGATGAGGGTCTGCTTGTCGACCTTGACATCAATGCCCGCGGGAACTGTATACGTTACGGGATTAATGTACCCTACATTAAAACTCATCTCTCGTCCCTGAAGCTGCGCCTTGTAACCGACACCAGTAATCTCAAGGGCTTTCTCATAACCCTTCGTGACACCCTGGATAATGTTACTGAGCTCAGCACGAACCAACCCGTGCATCGCGCGTATCTGGCGCGCATCGCCGGAACGGTTGACAACTAACTGCCCGTCATTGACAGCAACGCTCAATCCATCGGTCAGCGTCCAATCAAGTTTCCCAATCGGGCCCTTAACCGAAACAACACGACCGGCCACCTTAATGTCCACACCAGCTGGAACTGAAATTGGTTTCCGCCCTATCCGCGACATACGAACCCCGTTACGTTACAGCGACCCCAGTTATTACCGCGTCTCAGCCGACACTATTACCAGACGGAACACAGAACTTCACCACCTAATCCTGACCGCCTGGAATCACTGTCGGTCATAAGACCTTTCGAGGTAGAAATGACCGCCAAACCAATCCCATTCCTTACCTTAGGCACGTCATCCCGACCGACATACACTCGACGCCCAGGCTTGCTGATTCGACGCATGCCCGTGATCATCGGTCGCGCCTCTTCAACATAGCGAAGCTGGACGGAGAAATAGGGATGACCGCCTTCTTGCATTTCGCCGTAACCAAGAATGAATCCTTCCTTGCCAAGGATGTTGAGAATCTGCCGCTTCACCTTGGAAACTGGGACCTTCACCACATCTTGACGCCGGCGAGCAGCGTTCCCTAATCTCACTAACAGATCAGCAATTGGATCAGTAATCATGCATTCCTCTTCTACGCTTACAGAGACAAGCTTCCAGCAAGGCGACTACCAGCTTGACTTTCGCACTCCTGGAATTTCGCCCTTCAGGCTGAGCAATCGAAAACAAATACGGCACATCCGAAAACGTCGCAAGAACCCGCGGACCCGCCCACAGAGCCCGCATCGGTGATAGTCTCGACAGCCAAACTTTGACTTTGCGGCGGCCTTATTCTTGAGTGCTAATCTAGACACTGAATCCCCCTTACTCCTACTTGCCTACAACACCACACCTAGCGAACTAAATGAGCACTAGGCCCGAAACGGCATACCCAGGTGCTTGAGCAACGCCTTACCCTCGTCATTCGTTCTCGCGGTAGTGACAATGGTGATATCCATACCATGGATTGAGGCGACACTATCGTACTCAATCTCCGGAAAAATCAATTGCTCTTTTAAGCCGAGCGTATAATTGCCGCGGCCATCAAAAGCCTTGGGCGATATGCCGCGAAAGTCACGGATTCGTGGGAGCGCGAGAGAAATCAACCGATCGAGGAACTCCCACATGCGACGGCTTCTAAGCGTAACCTTCGCACCGATTGGCATCCCCTGCCGCAACTTAAAGCCAGCAATGGCCTTTTTTGCTCGTGTAGTGATTGGCTTTTGACCGGTGATGATCCCCAATTCATTCGACGCACTCTCAAGTAACTTGACGTTCTGAATCGCCTCACCCATACCCACGTTTAAGACGATTCTTTCAAGTCTTGGAACTTGCATCAAATTGCCGTAGCCGAACTCTTTCATGAGAGCCGGAACCACCTGCTCGCGATAGGTCTCCCTGAGTCGAGGCGCGAACTGATGCTCATTGCCGGAGTCCTGAGAGATCTCAGGAACCACCGCTTCCTTCTTTGTCGACGACTTTGGAGTAGCTCCTTTGCCGCCCTTACCCTTCTCTACTTTTGCCATGAACGTCTTTCCTGTTCCGACTATTCGACGATTTCTTTGGATTTCTTACTCAGCCTGGCCCGCCGACCATCTTCCTGGCGCTTGACCCCCAACCGAGTTGGTTTCTTCGTAACTGGACACAAAAACATCACATTGGAAATGGCAAGCGGTGCTTCGCGTTCAAGAATCCCACCCTGACGAAGTTTTTGATTCGGCTTGGTGTGACGCTTGATCATGTTAAGCTTTTCCACGAAGACCTTGCCGTTTACAGTATCCACAGACAAGACCTTGCCTGACTTGCCGCGTTCACGTCCGGTAACCACCACGACGGTGTCGCCTTTGCGAATTTTCGTTTTGATTCGTGCCATCCCTACCAGAACCTTTCTTCCGTCAACTACAAGACTTCCGGCGCGAGCGAGATAATTTTCATGAACTTCTTCCAGCGAAGCTCACGAGCGACTGGGCCGAAAATACGGGTACCAACAGGCTCGCCTTGCGCGTTGATCAGCACGCAGGCATTGCGGTCAAACTTGATGTAAGACCCGTCGTCACGGCGAACTTCCTTCGTCGTGCGGACAATGACTGCCCGACTCACATCACCCTTCTTCACACCAGCCTGAGGAATCGCCTCCTTGACGGCGACAACGACAATGTCGCCTAACGATCCATACCGACGCCTGGTGCCCCCAAGCACATGAAAACACATGACTTGCTTCGCGCCTGAATTGTCGGCCACATCCATGTAAGTGTAATTCTGAATCATGCCCTGCCCTACTCACTGCCAAGGATCGAATCACCTCAGCGGTTCAAGTGTATTCCGTGGTTACTTTTCAGGTTGCCCCTTGACCATCACGCGCACCACACGCCAATGCTTATCTTTGCTGATGGGACGCGTCTCGCTGAGCTGCACTCGATCCCCTACTTTGCACACGTTACCTTCATCGTGCGCCTTAAGCTTTGTCACTCGGCGAAGAACCTTCTTGTAGATGGGATGAATGACCGACCGTTCCACGGCAACGACCACTGTCTTATTCATCTTGTTGCTGACGACGTTGCCATACCACTCACGTCGATGTTGTTGGCCTTCCTTCATACGCCCCTTCTCTCCTACTTGGCGACCGGCTGATCGGCCTGTGTCTGCAACAATTCCAGTTGACGCCTGACTGTCTTAAGCCGAGCAATATTGCGCTTCGTAGCCCGAACTTGCATCGGATTCTCTAGCCGTCCGATCCCGAGTTGGAAACGAAAGTTAAACAGCTCATGACGCAACTGCTTTTCTTTTTCGGTCAACTCATCAATTGAGAGACCGCTCAGTTCTTTTACATCCATCACATCACCACTCAACACGCGCTACAGGTTACTGAAACTCGCCGCGGACAACAAATTTGGTTGCGATAGGAAGCTTGTAAGCAGCTAATTTCAAGGCCTGCTTCGCGACATCGGGAGCCACGCCACTCATTTCGTACATGATCCGACCAGGCTTGACCACGGCCACCCAGTATTCTGGGTTGCCTTTTCCCTTACCCATGCGAGTTTCAGCCGGCTTTTTGGTAATAGGTTTATCCGGGAATATCCTGGTCCAAACTTGCCCACCACGCTTGACGAACCTGGTAATTGCAATACGCGCCGCCTCAATTTGGCGGCTAGTGACCCAACCAGGCTCCAATGCCTTCAAGCCGAACTCTCCAAGCGTAATGGCCCCTCCACGGTAGGCTTTCCCCCGCATGCGGCCCTTCTGCATTTTTCTGAACTTAACTTTCTTTGGCGCTAACACAAACCCACCTTTTCCTTATCGAGGCACTTCAGCCAAGCCGGCCTAGTGCCGAGTCTGGTTTCAGTTGAAGGGCAGGCAACAGTTCACCCTTGTAGATCCAGGTCTTCACACCAATCTGCCCCATCGTGGTATGAGCCTCAGCGAAACCATAGTCCACCTCGGCGCGCAAGGTATGAAGGGGGACACGCCCTTCTCTATACCACTCGGTTCGAGCGATTTCCGCCCCGCCCAAACGCCCCGCTACCATGATCTTGATTCCTTGGGCCCCTAGACGAAGAGCAGACTGCACGCTCCGCTTCATCGCGCGACGAAATGCAACGCGCTTCTCCAATTGGGTCGCCACATTCTCGCTTACTAATTGCGCATCCAATTCAGGCTTCTTAATTTCTTTGACCGTGATATACGCCTGACCAGAGTATTCCTTCTCCAGAGCGGCCTTGAGCTTGTCAACCTCGGCCCCCTTGCGTCCAATGATAATGCCTGGACGAGCCGTATGGATGATTACCCTCGTCTGGTCGCCCGAGCGCTCAATTTCCACTTTGGCGACACCAGCATGGTACAGTTTGGCTTTCACCATCTTTCGAATCTTGATGTCCTGATGGAGAAGCCTTGCATAATCCTTATCCGCGTACCAGCGAGAGCTCCACGTGTAGTTATACCCGATGCGATACCCAATTGGATGTGTCTTCTGACCCATGAAGAATAACCCTCAGTCTAAGTGTAAAAGCTCTAGCTATTGACCGCAGCGCCAGGAGCAGCAACCGCAATGGTGATATGGCTGGTGCGCTTCTGAATTGAGTTCGCACGGCCCATCGATCGCGCCCGAAAGCGCTTATAAATGGGGCCGCAGTTTACCACGGCTTGAGACACCCACATTTCGTCACTATCACCCAACTCCTTCTGCTCCGCATTGGCGACGGCGGAACGAAGAAGCTTCTCAATGACACGTGCGGCATGCTTAGGAGTGTGTCGGAGCATAGCCAATGCCATCGGCACCTGCTGCCCGCGAATCATATCGATGACAATGCGCGCCTTCCGAGGCGTCACTCTAACAAATCGTAATATTGCTTTTGCTTCTGCCATAGCTGACCCCACCCAAACCTTCCGATCCTTCAGCGAACTAGCGATTACTTAAGAGCCACAGCTTTTTCGGTCTTTGCCTGTCCATGCCCTTTAAAAAACCGGGTAGGAGCAAATTCACCGAGCTTATGGCCAACCATATTTTCCGTGACGAAAACAGGAATGAATTTCTTCCCGTTGTGCACAGCAAACGTGTGCCCGATCATATCCGGCACAACAGTAGACCGACGTGACCAGGTTTTAATCAGCTTCCGATCCTTCGTCTGATTCATCTGCTCAACCTTCTTCATCAGATGATCGTCAACGAATGGGCCCTTAGTAATTGAACGAGGCATTCTCCGCTCTCCTACTTCTTCCTACGCGAGATGATGAACTTATCGGTCGCCTTGTTCTTACGGGTCTTATAACCCTTAGCCGGGGTGCCCCAAGGGGAGACCGGGTGGGGATTGCCTTGCCCGGACTTTCCTTCGCCACCACCGTGCGGGTGGTCGACAGGATTCATCACCACACCTCGAACATGGGGGCGCTTTCCCTTCCAGCGCGTACGACCTGCCTTACCAACAACAACGTTCTCGTGATCAACGTTACCGACTTGACCGACCGTGGCCATGCAAGTCGACAACACCTTGCGCATCTCACCGGACTTCAGACGAATCTGAACATACGCCCCATCACGGCCCATAACCTGAGCGGAGCCACCGGCACTCCGAATCAACTGCCCACCCTTGCCTGGCTTCAGTTCGATATTGTGAATCGTGGTACCCAGGGGAATATTCACGAGCGGCAACGCATTCCCTGGACGGACCTCGGCGCCAACACCAGACTGCACGACGTCATTGATAGACAAGCCTACGGGAGCAAGAATGTAACGCTTCTCCCCGTCCACATAATGCAACAAAGCAATTCTGGATGACCGGTTGGGATCGTATTCAATAGACGCGACCTTAGCCGGAATACCAGCCTTATCCCGCCGAAAATCAATCTGGCGGTAAAGTCGCTTATGCCCCCCCCCACGAAATCGAATGGTTTGGCGACCGTCATTGTTACGACCGCCCGTGCGAAGATGGAAGCCGGTCAGAGCCTTTTCTGGCTTCTTCTTAGTCAGCTTCTCGCCCTGGATGGCCGTCATACCACGCCGTCCAGGAGTCGTTGGTTTATAAACTTTTAATGCCATAGCCTATTTCCACTCTGTCGAGATGCCCCGGCTACACGCTTTCGAATAGCTCCAGCTTCTCGCCTTCTTTCAACGTGACAAATGCCTTCTTCCAATCAGACCGTTTCCCAACAAACCGACCGAGCCGCTTCACCTTGCCGCGAATATTGACCACATTCACGCGGGAAACCTTCACTTTCAAAAGCGTTTCAACGGCCTGCCTAATCTGAATCTT
This sequence comes from Nitrospira defluvii, assembly GCA_000196815.1. Classification (GTDB taxonomy): domain Bacteria; phylum Nitrospirota; class Nitrospiria; order Nitrospirales; family Nitrospiraceae; genus Nitrospira_A; species Nitrospira_A defluvii_A. Next base: position 1,271,539 of record FP929003.1, on the reverse strand, counting down.
ATTCGCATCAGGATGCACTAGGAAACCAACGGTATTTCCCTGCTCACGCAGAGCAGTAATTTTCTCAGTCAACAACGGTTGTATCAACACCTGGTGCAGGTCGCCCTTCATGACCACACCTCCTTAACCCGATTTAGCTCACTTTGCGGGATAATTAGGGAGTGGCACCGGAGGACGTCATACACATTCAGCTCTTCCGGCCTTAAGATCGTAATGCCAGAAAGATTTCTTCCTGCCTGCACGAGATGGGAATTGGCGTCACCAACAACCAGCAACGCTGTTCCGGATATACCGAGCTGCGTGAGCGCATTGGCGAGCAATTTTGTCTTGGCCTGATTAATGGTTAAATCAGACACCACGACTACATTTCCCTCCAAAGCTTTTGCCGACAAGGCACTTTGCAGCGCCGCACGGTACTTCTTCCTTGGCATGCCAAACGCATAACTTCGTGGCTTCGGACCAAAAACGGTCCCTCCATGCCTCCAGACAGGAGAACGCAATGAACCAGCACGAGCTCTCCCGGTATGCTTTTGCTTCCAGGGCTTCTTGCCAGAACCACTCACTTCGCCTCTTCGCAAAGTTGAAGCAGTTCCCTGGCGATCACAAGCACGCTGCATCACAACAGCTTCATGCACCAGCGGGACATGCGGCTTACAGCCGAACACTTCGCTCGGCAAGTCCACTGTACCGACTTTCTTCTTCTTCGAGTCAACAACATCAACGATCGGCATGGCTCAACTCTTTTTCGATTTCCGCACAATAAGCAATCCGTTCACACCACCAGGGACTGCTCCGCGGACGAACAACAGGTTTTCATCTGGACGGGCGTCAACCACCTTTAATCGCTGAACCGTGACGCGCTCATCCCCCATATGCCCAGGCAGGGCCTTATTCTTCCAAACACGGGACGGATACGAACTGGCACCAATAGAGCCAGGCGCCCTATGGAACATAGAACCGTGCGTTTCAGGGCCACCCGCGTAGTTGTGGCGCCGAACCACCCCCTGAAATCCCTTACCCTTAGAAACACCGACCACATCGACCCAATCACCCTTCTTAAACATATCCACTTTGACGGTCTGACCAACAGTCACATCCCCGACCTTCGGAAACTCTCGCAACCAACGACTCGGGGCCGCTTGATGCTTTTTCAGATGACCGAGCTCTCCCCGCGACAACCTCTGCTCCTTAACTTCCCCGAAGGATAGCTGCACGGCTTCGTAGCCGTCGCGCTCTTTCGTCTTGACTGAAACGACGCGGCAAGGGCCTGCCTCGATCACCGTGACCGGAGCCAACACACTTTCGTCATACACTTGGGTCATCCCCAATTTTTTTCCCAACAATCCGTTTGTCATCGTCTTCCTGTCAGCCCAAAACAAGATGGGCAGAACCAATCGTCAGAGCTTAATCTCCACATCAACACCGGCCGCCAAGTTCAACTTCATTAGCGAATCCATCGTTTCTGGCGTCGGCTCCATAATATCTAATAGCCGCTTGTGAGTGCGGATCTCAAATTGCTCACGAGACTTCTTATCAACGTGAGTCGAGCGCTGCACTGTAAACTTTTCAATCCGAGTCGGCAAGGGAATGGGCCCGACCACTCGAGCACCACTACGTCTCACAGTTTCAACGATCTCGACTACCGATTGATCAAGCACGCGATAATCAAAACCGCGCAGCCTGATTCGAATTCTTTGATCGACTTTCACGCTCAACTCCTCACATGCCGGCCAATGGACCGGGACATCACTACGCTAAAATTTCCGTGACGACGCCCGAGCCGACGGTCTTGCCGCCCTCTCGAACCGCAAACCGCAACCCCTGATCCATGGCGATCGGACTGATCAATTCGCCCGTGACCGTCACATTGTCCCCCGGCATCACCATCTCCACGCCCGGCGTTAACGTCACGATCCCGGTCACGTCGGTCGTCCGGAAGTAGAATTGCGGCCGGTAGCCGTTAAAGAACGGCGTATGACGCCCACCTTCTTCCTTGGTCAACACATAAATCTCGGCCTTGAACTTCGTGTGCGGCGTGATGCTCTTCGGCTTGGCCAACACCATGCCCCGCTCCACATCCTCCTTCTTCGTGCCGCGCAACAAGACGCCGATGTTATCGCCCGCCTGCCCCTCATCGAGCACCTTGCGGAACATTTCCACGCCCGTCACGATGGTCGTCTGCGTGGGCCGCAAGCCGACGATTTCGATTTCGTCGCCGACCTTCACGATCCCCTTCTCGCATCGGCCCGTCACGACCGTGCCGCGTCCGCTGATCGTGAAGACGTCTTCGATCGGCATCAAGAACGGCTTATCAATGGCCCGAGTCGGCGTCGGGATGTAGGTATCGACGGCTTCGAGCAACTTCAGAATGGACGGCACGCCCAACGGCCCCTGATCCCCCTCGACCGCCTTCAGCGCCGACCCCTGCACGATCGGAATCTTATCGCCCGGGAAGTCGTACTTCGTCAGCAGCTCCCGCACTTCGAGCTCGACCAATTCCAACAATTCCTTGTCATCGACCTTATCCGCCTTATTCAGAAACACCACGATGTAGGGGACGCCGACTTGGCGCGCCAACAAAATGTGCTCCCGCGTCTGCGGCATCGGGCCGTCCGCAGCACTCACCACCAGGATCGCTCCGTCCATCTGCGCGGCGCCGGTGATCATGTTCTTCACATAGTCGGCGTGGCCCGGGCAGTCAACGTGCGCATAGTGCCGGTTGTCCGTCTCATACTCGACGTGGCTGATCGCGATCGTCATGATCTTGCTGGCATCCCGGCGCCCCTGACTCTCGCTCGCCTTCGCCACTTCGTCATAGCTCACGAATTTCGCCATCCCGCGATCCGAGCAGATCTTGGTCAGCGCACTCGTCAGCGTCGTCTTGCCATGGTCCACGTGCCCGATCGTCCCGATGTTCACGTGGGGCTTCCGTCGCTCAAATTTCGCCTTCGCCATCCCCAATCCTCCCCTAATTCACAAAACCAAAAACCTTACTCGCCCCGATGCTTTGCGGTAATCGCTTCCGCGATTTGACGCGGCACCTGGTCATAGCGATCAAATTCCATACTGTATGTTGCGCGCCCCTGCGTTCTAGACCGCAAATCGGTCGCGTAGCCGAACATTTCCATCAACGGGACGGTCGCCTCGATAGCCTGAGCACCGGCGCGCACCTTCATGCCCTGAACCTTCCCTCTCCGACCGTTCAAATTACCAATGACATCACCCATGAAATCTTGAGGCACGAGCACCTCAACCTTCATGATCGGCTCGAGCAAGACAGGATCAGCTTTCTTACAGGCATCGGCAAACCCCATCGAAGCGGCGATCTTAAATGCCATTTCATTCGAGTCGACATCGTGGTAGGACCCGTCAATGACGGTTACCTTGACATCGCGCAATGGGAACCCAGCCACAACCCCGGTCTCCATCCGCTCCTTGACACCTTTTTCAATAGCGGGGATGTATTCTTTCGGAATGGATCCGCCAACGGTCTTATTAATAAACTCTAGCCCCTTACCCGGCTCCGAAGGCTCTACAGTCATAACCACATGACCATACTGACCACGACCACCGGTCTGCTTGATGTACTTCGACTCCGCTTCAGCCTTCCGACGGATGGTTTCCCGAAACGCGACTTCAGGCTTGCCAACATTGGCCTCAACCTTAAATTCACGCATCAGCCGATCAACAATGATCTCGAGATGCAACTCACCCATACCAGCAATAATCGTCTGGGCAGTCTCCTCATCAGTCCGGACACGAAACGAAGGATCTTCCTGCGCCAACTTCTGGAGGGCGAAACCCATTTTTTCCTGGTCCGGCTTGGTCTTTGGCTCAATCGCCATAGCAATAACCGGCTCAGGGAACTTCATGATTTCGAGCAAGACAGGCTGCTTTTCATCAGCCAGCGTATCACCGGTCGTCGCACTCTTAAGACCAACGGCAGCCGCAATATCACCGGCGTAGACAATATCAATTTCCTCACGCTTGTTAGCGTGCATCTTCAACAGACGACCGACACGGTCCTTGGTCCCCTTAGTCACATTCAAGACTGGCGTACCCGTCTTCAATGTGCCCGAATAGACACGGAAAAATGTGAGCTGACCGGCGAACGGATCCGTCATGATCTTAAAGGCCAAAGCAGAAAATGGCTCGGAATCAGAGGGACTCCTCTCGACTTCCTTCGAAGTGTTAGGATCGACACCGATCACAGGGGGAATATCCACCGGAGATGGAAGGAAATCAACGACGCCATCGAGGAGCTGCTGAACGCCCTTATTCTTAAATGCGGAGCCGCACAAGACAGGCACGACCTTCATGGCGATAGTCCCAGCGCGAACGACCCGTCGCACCTCCTCCTCACTCAAAGGCTGACCGTTGATATACTTCTCCATAACTTGATCGTCGAACTCAGCCACTGCGTCGAGCATTTTCTGACGATACTCATTGGCCTGATCGACCATATCAGCCGGAATTTCACCGATTTTATATTTGGCGCCCAACGTCTCGTCGTCGTAAAAATAGCCCTTCATCGAAATAAGATCGACAGACCCCCGGAACTCAGCCTCCCGCCCGATTGGAATCTGAATGGGGACAGGATTGGCACCCAGGCGATCAATGATCGACTGAACACTGGCATAAAAATCCGCACCAATTCGATCCATCTTATTCATGAAAGCAATACGCGGAACCTCGTACTTATCAGCCTGGCGCCAAACGGTTTCAGACTGAGGCTCAACACCTTGAACGGAGTCAAAAGCGGCGACCGCACCATCCAAGACGCGTAGGGATCGCTCGACCTCGATGGTAAAGTCCACATGACCAGGCGTATCAATAATATTGATACGATGCTCACGCCAGAAGCACGTCGTAGCAGCAGCCGTGATCGTAATACCACGCTCACGCTCTTGCTCCATCCAGTCCATGGTGGCAGCGCCCTCATGAACCTCACCCATCTTATGCGTCATTCCCGTATAGTAGAGAATGCGCTCTGTGGTCGTAGTCTTGCCAGCATCAATGTGAGCCATGATGCCAATATTTCTTGTTCGCTCTAACGGTGTCTGCCTAGCCACAACTCCCCCAGAAAAAACGAACGTGCTGCCATCCGAGCCGCAAACCTTCCGCCGCAATGCGAATCTTACTCAGCAGCATTGCAGCCCGGCCCACCAGCAGCACGACACAACACTACCAACGATAATGAGCAAAAGCCTTATTGGCCTCTGCCATCCGATGAACATCTTCACGCTTCTTCACTGACGCACCGGTATTATTGGAGGCGTCCAACAATTCAGCAGCAAGCCGATCCTGCATACTCTTCCCACCACGCGAGCGGGAGTATTCAGTAATCCATCGAAGAGCCAGCGAAACACGACGAGACGGGCGTATCTCAACAGGGACCTGATAAGAAGCACCACCAACCCGACGCGACTTCACCTCAACTACCGGCTTCACGTTATCAATGGCAGACTTAAAAATCTTCATCGGATCACCACCATTGGTTTTCTCCTGAATCAAATCAAACGCCCCATAACAGATCCGCTCAGCAGTACTCTTCTTTCCACCACCCATCAGGACATTCAAAAACTTCCCGACAAGCTTGTCACGATACTTGGAGTCCGGCTGCGCTTCTCGATGACCGAAAAATTGTCCGCGTGGCATCGTTGTCCTATAAAATGAAATCGGTTTTCACTGCGCAATCACGCAATGACACAATCAATTACTACTTGGGCCGCTTCGCCCCATACTTCGATCGCGCCTGCTTCCGATCAGCCACACCGACCGCATCCAAGGAACCACGAACGATGTGGTATCGCACACCCGGCAAGTCCTTTACACGACCACCCCGAACCAGCACAATCGAGTGCTCCTGGAGATTATGCCCGACACCAGGAATGTAGGTCGTAACCTCCATGCCGTTCGTCAGACGAACGCGAGCCACCTTCCGAAGCGCGGAGTTAGGCTTCTTCGGAGTAGTAGTATAAACACGGAGACAGACGCCGCGCTTTTGCGGACAGCGTTTGAGCGCCGGACTTTTCGTCTTTGACTTTACGAGCGTCCGACCTTTTCGCACCAGCTGATTAATCGTTGGCATGCACTATACTCTTTCTTGAAAAACAGACAGTTGCTCAAAAAGGCTCGTGAGCGAAGCCGTCGGATTATAGAGATGTGTACTACTTATGTCAAGAACGTTCTTTTTCTTTTCATCCATTATTTTCTGAATTAGTCCCGTCGGAACCAGTTGCAGGCTGACCCACGGCAACTGGCTGCGGTTGTCCACCAGACAACTCCCCGGGGGCCTTGGCACTGGCCACGAACGTTTCCCGATACTCCTCAAATCCGCTTCCGGCAGGTATGAGACGGCCCACGATCACGTTTTCTTTCAAGCCGAGGAGACTATCCTCGCGGCCATTGATCGCGGCCTCGGTCAGCACGCGAGTCGTCTCTTGGAACGACGCCGCGGAAATGAAGCTATCCGTGGTCAGGGCTGCCTTGGTGATGCCCAGCAAGACCGGCTTACCGAGAGCCGGCTTCCCGTCTTTCTCCAAGACCCTCTGATTTTCTACATCGAAAAGCCCCTTGCTCACCTGGCTGCCTGGCAAAAACGAGGTATCACCCGGGTCCTCAATCCTGACCTTGCGCAGCATCTGCCGCACGATGATCTCAATATGCTTGTCGTTGATCGACACACCTTGCAAGCGATAGACATCTTGCACTTCATCCACCAGATATTTCTGCTGCTCCTTTGGCCCTAGCACGTCCAGGATGTCGTGAGGATTGGCTGAGCCGTCCATCAACGGCTCACCGGCCCGAACCCAATCGCCCTCGTGGACGTTGACGTGCTTACCCTTGGGAATGAAATACTCCTTGATGTCCCCCATCTTATTGTCGACCAGAACCTTCCGCATACCCTTTACGAAACCGCCATACGACACTTCGCCGTCGATCTCGCTGATCACCGCCTGCTCTTTAGGCTTGCGCGCCTCAAAGAGCTCCGCAACGCGCGGGAGACCTCCGGTGATGTCCTTGGTCTTGGTCGTTTCACGCGGAATCTTGGCTAGGACGTCGCCGGGATGCACCATCGCACCCTTCTCGACAAAAATGTGAGCGCCTACCGGTAAGAGATAGCGGGCAACCGGCGCTCCTCCAGACCCGGACACTTTGGCCGTCTTCCCGCTGTCATCCTTGATCGATACGCGCGGTCGAAGCGTCGCCCCACTCTGCTCAATGATGACCTTTCGTGACAGCCCGGTCACTTCGTCGAACTCTTCCTTCATGGTGACGCCTTCGAGAATGTCGCCATAGGCGACCTTTCCGCCGGTCTCCGTCAGGATGGTCAATGAATAAGGATCCCATTCGACTAATTTTTGCCCAACCTCAACCCGATCGCCATCCTTCACCTTGATCTTGGCGCCATAGACGACCGGATATTTTTCACGCTCACGGCCACTGTCGTCAACGATCGCAATTTTCGCATTGCGGTTCATGACAACCCATTCGCCCTCTTTGTTCCGAACGGCAATGCCCGCGTTGTGCACGTCGGCATTTTTCTTGGCATCCAAACTCATGTATTTCAGATGACCCGCGTGCTTAGCCTCCAACACCGTCTGCTCGACCACTTTGCTGGCCGTACCACCGATGTGGAATGTGCGCATCGTCAACTGAGTACCAGGCTCACCGATGGATTGCGCAGCAATAACCCCCACAGGCTCGCCTTTTTCAACAAGACGTCCGCGCGAGAGATCACGTCCGTAGCAGAGCCTGCAGACACCCCGGGCAGATTGGCATGTCAGCACTGATCGGATCTTGACCCGATCGACGCCGGCTTCCACCACCGCCTTCGCCTGCTCTTCGTCGATTTCCTCGTTAAAGGAAACGATGATCTCACCGGTCACCGGATCGCGAATGTCCTCGCCGGCAAGCCGTCCGAGGAGGCGCTCCTCCAATGGCTGAATGATTTCCCCGCCTTCAAGCAACGCGCTGACCAAAATCCCATCGGTCGTACCGCAATCCTCTTCGGTCACGATGACGTCCTGGGCGATGTCGACCAATCGACGCGTCAGATAACCTGAATTGGCCGTCTTGAGGGCCGTGTCCGCCAAACCTTTGCGGGCACCGTGCGTGGAAATGAAGTATTGCAACACCGTCAACCCTTCACGAAAGTTCGCCGTGATCGGGGTTTCGATGATTTCGCCGGATGGTTTGGCCATGAGTCCGCGCATACCGCCGAGCTGACGAATCTGTTGCGAACTACCTCTTGCACCCGAATCGGCCATCATGAAGATCGGGTTGAAGGACTCAATCTTCGCTGGATCGCCTCCGGCGCCCAACTCCTTCATCATCTCATTGGCCACCTGTTCGGTGACGTGCGCCCAAATGTCGATGACTTTGTTGTATCGCTCACCGTTGGTGATCAGACCTTCGGAATACTGCTTTTCAATTTCATTGACTTCATGTTGGGCCTTCCCGATGAGGTCTTCCTTGCGGGATGGGATGTGCATGTTATCAATGCAGATGGACATCCCCGCTCGGGTCGCATAGTGGAACCCGAGATCCTTGATCTTGTCTAGGAACGTCACCGTCTCTCGATGCCCCGCCTGCCGGTAGACTGCGTCGATGAGTTTCGACATTTCCTTCTTCGTCATCAACTTATTGGCGTCGGCGAACGGCATCATCGGAGGCAGAATTTCGGCCAGAATGACGCGGCCGGCGGTCGTCTGCACCATCGAACCGTTGACCCGGACCTTGATCCGCGCGTGCTCGTCCAGCGCTCCCGCATCGTACGCAATTCGCGCTTCTTCAGGTGAGCCGAACAACTTACCCTCACCCTTCGCGCCTACTCGCTCCTTGGTCAACCAGTAACAACCAAGCACCATGTCTTGCGAAGGAACGGCAATCGGCTTCCCGTTGGCAGGAGACAGAATGTTGTTGATCGACATCATCAGCACACGAGCTTCGACTTGCGCCTCCACAGACAACGGCACGTGGACTGCCATTTGATCTCCGTCGAAGTCGGCGTTGAACGCGGCGCACACCAGGGGGTGCAGCCGGATCGCCTTGCCTTCAACCAGAACCGGATCGAATGCCTGAATACCCAGTCTGTGCAGGGTCGGCGCGCGATTGAGCAGTACCGGGTGTTCCCGGATCACTTCGTCCAGCACATCCCATACTTCAGGTCGCTCTTTTTCCACTAACCGTTTGGCACTCTTAATGGTCGTCGCCGCGCCACGTTCTTCCAGCTTGTGGAAGATAAAGGGCTTGAACAATTCCAGGGCCATTTTCTTGGGCAATCCACATTGGTGCAACCGCAGCTCCGGGCCGACGACGATGACCGTTCGACCGGAGTAGTCCACGCGCTTTCCCAACAAATTCTGCCGGAAACGCCCCTGCTTGCCTTTAAGCATGTCACTCAACGACTTTAACGGACGCTTGTTTGGCCCGCGAATGGCCCGACCGCGTCTGCCGTTATCAAACAGCGCGTCCACGGCCTCTTGCAACATCCGCATTTCATTGCGGATGATGACACCAGGGGCCTTCAACTCAATGAGGCGCTTCAAGCGATTGTTCCGGTTGATCACCCGACGATAGAGGTCGTTAAGATCAGACGTCGCAAAGCGGCCTCCGTCCAACGGGACGAGAGGGCGCAGTTCCGGCGGGAGCACCGGGATGACATCCATAATCATCCACTCCGGCTTATTCCCGGAACGGCGGAATGCCTCCAAGACCTTCAACCGCTTGGCATACTTCTTTTTGAGCGCAGCGGATGCGGAGGCCTTCGCCTTCACATGCAATTCATCCCACTGCGTATTAATGTCGACCTTCCTGAGGAGTTCGCGAATCGCCTCGGCGCCGATACCAACCTTAAACGCACCGCTCCCATACTCAGACTGCAGGGACCGCAACTGCTCTTCCGAGACCAACTCCTGCTCGCTCATGCTGGTAGAACCGGGATCGACCATGACGTAGCTCTCGAAATAGAGGATCTTTTCGAGCTGCTTGAGGCTCATGTCGAGCAACGTCCCGATACGGCTCGGCACCCCCTTCAAGAACCAGATATGCGCCACCGGTGCCGCCAGCTCGATGTGCCCCATCCGCTCACGACGCACCTTCGATTGAATGACTTCGACACCGCACTTGTCGCAGACGATGCCGCGATGCTTCATCCGCTTGTACTTGCCGCAATTGCACTCCCAGTCCTTGATCGGACCGAAAATCTTCGCGCAGAACAACCCGTCCTTTTCAGGCTTAAACGATCGATAATTGATCGTTTCGGGCTTCTTGACTTCGCCATAGGACCACGACCTGATTTTTTCTGGCGACGCAATGCGAATCCGCATCGAGTCGAACGACACCGAGTCGCGCGGCTTTTCGAATAATGTGTATACACCTTCCAAGGTTGATCCCTCCTTAACGGCCGCCTGAGCGCAGTTCTGAGTGGTGAGCTATCCGGCTTCCGATCTCAAGACTCAGCACTAGAATCAGTCCTTTGATTTAACCAGCTCGACATCGAGCCCAAGACTTTGCAGCTCTTTGACTAACACGTTGAACGATTCCGGCAATCCAGGCTCCAGGAACGGTTCGCCCTTCACAATTGCCTCGTACATGCGGGACCGGCCCGGCACGTCGTCGGATTTCACAGTCAGGAATTCCTGGAGAATGGACGCGGCCCCGTAGGCCTGAAGCGCCCACACTTCCATCTCTCCCAAACGTTGACCACCGAACTGCGCCTTTCCTCCAAGTGGCTGTTGCGTCACAAGGGAGTATGGACCGATGGACCGAGCGTGAATTTTATCGTCCACCAGGTGGTGGAGCTTCAAGACATACATATATCCGACCGTGACGGGGCTGCTGAAGGATTCACCGGTACGCCCGTCCATCAACATCGTTTGACCACTTGGAGACAACTTCGCCTTCTTGAGCAGTTCCTTGATCTCTTTCTCAGAAGCCCCGTCGAATACGGGGCTCGCCACCTTGATCCCCAACGCTCTGGCAGCCCACCCCAAGTGCGTCTCCAGGATTTGTCCAACGTTCATACGGGACGGTACGCCCAACGGATTCAGAACGATTTCCACCGGAGTTCCGTCCGGCAAATAGGGCATATCCTCTTCCGGCAGCACGCGTGAAACGACACCCTTATTCCCGTGACGTCCCGCCATTTTGTCGCCGACCTGGATCTTCCGCTTCATTGCGATGTAGACCTTGACCAACTTGATCACACCGGGCGGAAGTTCATCGCCCCGTCTTAATCGGCCAACTTTTTCGTCGTACAGGGTCTGCAGGATTTCAATCTGCTCCTTGGCGCGGCGCTCGACATCCTCCAGCTCCTTCTGCTCATCCGGATCGCTGAGAATAATGTGCCGCACCATGTCGTCCGGAAGCCGCTTCAAAATTTCCGCAGTGAGCTTGCCCTTCTTCTTCAGAATGACACCGCCCGTTTCTGGATCCATCAGGTCCCGTCCGACCACTTTACCGAGCAGCAGCTTGCGGACCTTCTTGGTCTTTTCATCTTCAATGATCCGCAGCTCTTCCTGGTGGTCGCGCTGCAGCTTCATATGATCTTCGCTCTCGATACTCTTGGAGCGTTCATCCTTATCCAAGCCTTTGCGGGAGAAGATCTTCACATCGACGACGATGCCTTCCACGCCGGGCGGCACCGTGAGAGACGTATCCTTGACGTCTCCGGCCTTCTCACCGAAAATTGCACGCAACAGCTTCTCTTCCGGCGTCAGTTGGGTCTCGCCCTTCGGAGTCACCTTCCCGACGAGAATGTCGCCAGGCTTGACCTCGGCGCCGATTCGGATGATTCCGCTCTCATCAAGGTCACGAAGCGCTTCTTCGCCGACATTCGGAATGTCGCGGGTAATATCTTCCTTACCCAATTTGGTATCGCGGGCTTCGACTTCAAACTCCTCGATATGAATGGACGTGAAGGCATCTTCCCGCACCAGCTTTTCACTCAACAAAATCGCGTCTTCGAAGTTGTATCCACCCCACGGCATAAACGCGACGAGCACATTCTTTCCGAGTGCGAGCTCTCCATGATCGATAGCGGGACCATCGGCCAGCACCTGCCCCCTCTTGACCGGCTCACCGATCCGAACCACGGGAGTCTGAGTGATACAGGTATTCTGGTTCGAGCGCTGGAACTTGATCATCTCATACACATCAAGGCCGGAATCGTTGCGCTTGCGGCCCTCTTTGGCATCAGCCCGCACCACAATTCGGGTGGCATCGACACTTTCCACGACACCTTCACGCTTGGCCTGGACAACATAACCTGAGTCACGCGCAACTACGGCTTCCATGCCGGTGCCGACCAGCGGCGACTCAGCCTTCAACAGCGGCACCGCCTGGCGCTGCATGTTCGATCCCATCAAGGCGCGGTTTGCGTCGTCATGCTCAAGAAACGGTACCAGCGCCGTCGCGACGCTGACGACCTGCTTCGGGGACACGTCCATATATTCGATCTTGTCGGGGGTCGCGGTGATAAAGTCCCCGGCTGAGCGTGCCGACACCGTCTCGGACACGAGGCGACCCGACGTATCAACTTTCGAATTCGCCTGGGCAATGATGTACTTGTCTCCCTCAATCGCCGAAAGATATTCCAGTTCGTCACTGACGCGCCCCTTCACGACCTTCCGATACGGCGCCTCGATAAATCCAAATTCGTTGATCCGCGCGTAGGTTGCGAGTGACGTAATCAAGCCGATGTTCGGACCTTCCGGCGTCTCAATCGGACAAATGCGGCTGTAGTGAGATGGATGCACGTCGCGCACTTCGAAACCTGCGCGCTCGCGAGTCAAACCGCCGGGGCCAAGAGCTGACAGCCGGCGCTTGTGCGTAATCTCGGCAAGGGGATTCGTTTGGTCCATGAACTGGGAGAGCTGACTGCTGCTGAAAAATTCCTTCACCGCCGCCACCACGGGCTTGGCGTTGATCAGGTCATGCGGCAATACGGTCTCCATATCCAGCAGATTCATGCGCTCTTTAATGCTTCGCTCCATACGCACGAGACCCAACCGGAACTGGTTCTCCAACAGTTCACCGACCGACCGGACACGCCGGTTGCCCAAGTGGTCGATGTCGTCGATCTCGCCGCGACCGATCTTGAGGTTCACCAAATATCGCACCACCTCCACGATATCCTGCGCCGTCAAGGTCCGTTGTTCGAGCGCGAAATCGAGGCCCAGCTTCTTGTTGAGCTTGAGCCGTCCGACGGGCGACAGATCGTATCGCTTGGGGCTTAAAAACAAATTATCGAACAGGGCTCTGGCAGTTTCGACAGACGGTGTCTCACCCGGCCTGAGGCGGCGATAGATTTCGACCATCGCCTCTTCCTTCGATCCTGTGCGCTCCATGTCGAGCGTATCGAGGATGACCAGCGTGGCATTGGTCGTATCAAGATAAATGACCTTGAATTCCTCGATATCGCTATCAAGGATCTTCTCCAGAATCTCTTCGGTCAGACGCTGGTTCTTCTCGGCCAGCGACTGCTTCTTGCCGCTGTCGACCAACTCCGTCAGGACCGCACGTCCCACCAACTCGGCTGGGGTGACGGGAATTTCCTTGATGCCCGCCGCCTTCAGCTTGGCGATCAAGACTTTCGTCAGCTTCGCGCCTTCGCGAACGAGCGGGTCTTTGCCGCCCTTCTCCATCACTTCCGTCGAACACTTCAACCCGTGATGGATTTCAGGATCGAGCTTCCGGTAGAGCTTTCCCTTGGAAACACGAATCTCCTCCACGGGGTAATACATCCGCAATAAGTCGTCGGTGCTATACCCGAACGCCTTCAACAGGATCGTCGCAGGCATTTTACGACGGCGATCGATGCGAACGTAAAGAATGTCCCGTGCGTCGAACTCGAAATCGAGCCAGGATCCGCGATAGGGAATAATCCGGGCAGAATACAACACCTTGCCGCTGGCATGGGTCCGCCCCTTATCGTGCGTGAACGACGCGCCCGGCGAGCGGTGCAACTGGCTGACCACCACTCGCTCGGTCCCGTTGATAAGGAACGTACCGCGCTCGGTCATGAGCGGAAGTTCGCCGACATAGACCTCCTGCTCCCGAACGTCTAGCACCTTCTTCTTCGGCCCCTTGTCCTCTTTATCGAAGACAATCAACCGCACACGCAACTTCAAGGGAACGGCAAACGTCATGCCCTGCTCAAGGCACTCCCGTTCGTCGTACTTCGGAGTTCCCAACGAATAGTTGGAGAACTCCAAGGCCGCCGTGTTGTTGTAGTCCGTAATGGGAAAGACGCTGGCTAATGCCGCCTGCAAACCCTGATCTTTGCGACGGTCCGGCTCGACTTCCATTTGGAGGAACTCTTCGTAGGACCGCTTCTGGATTTCGATGAGATCGGGAATATCGATGCTCGTACGAATCCGAGAAAAATCCTTACGTTCGACAAACTCCGAAAGAGTCGATTCCGACATTCGATAGCCCTCCAAGCTCATAAGGAGATGAACGCCCCGCGCCATCCCAACGGACAACTCACACAGCCGCCCAGCAAACCGTTACTTAACTTCGACCTTCGCTCCGCTTTCCTCGAGCTTCTTCTTCATCGTGTCGGCTTCTTCCTTGGTGGCACCAGCCTTGATGGGCTTCGGAGCGCCCTCGACCAGGTCCTTCGCTTCCTTAAGTCCGAGGCTGGTGAGCTCACGCACCACCTTGATGACCTGGATCTTCTTGTCTGCCGGAGCACTGACCAGGATCACATCAAAGGCCGTCTTCTCTTCAGCGGGAGCCGCTGCCGCCCCGCCACCACCCACGGCCGCCACGGCCACAGGCGCCGCCGCCGTCACACCAAAGCGCGTCTCCAGCCCCTTGACCAGATCGGCCAATTCCAACACGCTCATGCCCTCGATTGCCTTGATCAATTCATCTTGTGACAACTTGGTTCCTGCTGCTGCTGACATGTCGCCCTCCCCTTTCTTTTTATCCTGAATGGCTGCAATGACTCGCACGAACTTGCTTAACACTCCGCTCAACGCGTACACCACGCCGCGAATCGGGCCCTGCATGGCCGATAGCAGCATCGCAATCAACACTTCCTTTTTCGGCAGCTGCGCAATCGCGTTCAGATCCGCAGCCTGCACCAGCCGGCCCTCCAACACTCCGACCGTCACCTTGATCTTCTCAGACCGCTTTTCAGCCTGAATGAAATCGCGCAAGATTTTCGCCGGAAGCACGGGATCGTCATATCCGATCACCAGGCCGGTCGGCCCCTTGAAGTGATCTTTGGCGTCGGCGAGAATCGTGCCGGTCGAGGCGCGCACGGCCAGAGTATTCTTGATGACGCAATACTCCGCCTTGGCGCCGCGCAACTGCCTGCGCAACTCGGTCATCTGATTGACGGGCATTCCGGCGCACTCCGTCAGAATCGCCAAGCGTGCGCGACCGAACTTTTCTGTCAACTCTGCGATCGCTGTTGCCTTCTCTTCTTTCTTCATGCCTCTCCCCTTACTGAGAACCTGCCTGTTCTCAACTCCACAACTTCGACAGCGCCACAGGATCAAGCTTCACGCCAGGTCCCATCGTGCTCGACATCGTCACACTCTTGATGTATCGGCCCTTGCAGGAGGAGGGCTTCGCTTTCACCACAGACTCCAGCACGGCCTGCGCATTGTCATACAATTTTTGAACGTCAAACGATACTTTACCCACAGGCACTTGCACGATTCCGGCCTTCTCGACCTTGAACTCGACGCGGCCCTTGCGAATTTCACTGACCGCCTTGCCGACCTCAAACGTGACCGTGCCGGTCTTCGGATTGGGCATCAATCCGCGAGGACCGAGCACCTTTCCAAGCTTACCGACTGAGGCCATGAGATCAGGCGTGGAGATGGCACAGTCAAACTCCATCCACCCGGCCTTGATCTTTTCCATCAGATCATCCGAGCCCACATGATCTGCGCCTGCCTGGCGAGCCTCCTGCTCTTTTTCGCCTTTGGCAAATACGAGCACGCGGAGCTTCTTACCCGTCCCATGCGGCAACGCCGTGGTCCCGCGTACCATCTGATCCGACCGTTTGGGATCAATCCCCAGCCGAATCGCCAGATCGACGGATTCATCGTACTTGGCAAAGGCCGCCTGCTTAACGGCCTCGACTGCCTCTTTCAACCCATAAAACCTAGGCTCGACCTTCTCCTGAGCCGCGGTCATCTTCTTTCCCATACTGCTACTCCTTCACATCCGCCGGAGGTTCACTCTGCAGAAACTTACTGGACGGTGATGCCCATACTGCGCGCGGTCCCCTGGATAATCTTGATGGCGCCCTCAAGATCGGCCGCATTCAGGTCGGACAATTTTTTTTGCGCGATTTCACGGACCTGGGCCTGACTCACCTTTCCCACTTTGTCCTTATGCGGCACGCCCGATCCCTTGATGATCCCGGCCGCCTTCTTCAGCAAGTCCGAGGCCGGAGGCGTCTTCATAATGAAGGTAAAGCTCCGGTCCTTATAGACCGTAATGATCACCGGGATGATGCTATCCCCGTCCTTCTGCGTCTTGGCGTTAAACTGCTTACAGAACTCCATGATGTTCACGCCATGCTGTCCCAATGACGGACCAACCGGCGGAGCAGGATTGGCCTTGCCGGCCGGAATCTGCAATTTAATCTGCGCTGATACTTCCTTGGCCATGAGTTACTCCCTGAGAACTGCGGACTGAGCACGAGGGCTGAGAACGGCTCTCAGTCCACCATCTCGAATCCAGTGACCTCAAATACGTTCGACCTGCAAGAAACCAAGTTCGACCGGCGTAGACCGGCCAAAAATACTGACAAACACTTTCACCCGGCTATGGTCAGCATCCACATCATCGACCGCGCCATTAAAGCCGAGGAACGGACCATCCACAATGCGAACATTGTCGCCCTTGATAAACCGGACCTGCTCGCGCGGTCCCGCCGCGCCGGCATCTACCTGCTTAAGCAGAGAATCCACCTCTTCCGAGGACAGTGGTGTAGGCTGAGCCCCTCCCCCGACGAACCCGGTCACCTTGGGGGTCTCCTTAATCATCTGCAAGGTTTCATCAGCCAGCGGCGCCTCGAGTTCGATCAGAACATAACCCGGAAAGAATTTCCTCCGGGACGTGCGTCGCTTTCCGTCCTTGATCTCGATCACATCTTCCGTCGGAACCAGGACCTGCCCAAGTCGCTCAGTGAGCCCCATTTGACTTGCGCGCTCAAGGAGACTGGTCTTCACGCGACCCTCAAACCCCGCATAGGTATGGATGACGTACCAGTTCTTATTGCTCATCATCTCCTCTCAGCTGAACATCCAGCATCGTATCGTCCGGGCAACGCCGGACCTGTCCAGCCGCACCACGCAACTAAATGACCTTGCGCATCAGCCAGCCCAGCACGGAATCCATCATCGACAGATAAAGGGACATGAGGATACAGAACACGATCACGACCGTGGTGGCGCCGATCGTTTCCGCCTTCGATGGGAACGAGACCTTCTTGAGTTCACCACGCACACCATCGATGAATTCTCGAATAGAGGCGATCAATCGCTGAAACACGGTTACAATCCTCTCTCAGAACTTCCCAGACAGTTTAGCGAGCCGGCCCCGTCCGGCGCCGGGCACCCGCTCATTCACGCACAAGGGCTTGGCAGGGGCACTAGGATTTGAACCTAGACTCTCGGTTTTGGAGACCGATGTGCTGCCGTTGACACCATGCCCCTCCAGCCGGAACATGAGCGCTGCCGAGCCAAAGACCATGCCCAAAACCCAGCAGAAAAGCTCTACTTCACTTCCTTATGAGCAATGTGCTTCCGGCAGAACTTACAGAACTTGTTCCGCTCCAGGCGATCCGGATCGTTCTTTTTGTTCTTGCGGGTCGTATAATTTCGCTGCTTGCAGACCGTACAGGCCAAGTCGATGATATCTCGCATTTGCCATCCCCTGAGCCGTCAGCGCTCAGCCATCAGCCTCAAGTCACAAGCTGACCGCCAACCGCCGATCGCGCATTCTTACGCTAAAATTTCCGTGACGACGCCCGAGCCGACGGTCTTGCCGCCCTCTCGAACCGCAAACCGCAACCCCTGATCCATGGCGATCGGACTGATCAATTCGCCCGTGACCGTCACATTGTCCCCCGGCATCACCATCTCCACGCCCGGCGTTAACGTCACGATCCCGGTCACGTCGGTCGTCCGGAAGTAGAATTGCGGCCGGTAGCCGTTAAAGAACGGCGTATGACGCCCACCTTCTTCCTTGGTCAACACATAAATCTCGGCCTTGAACTTCGTGTGCGGCGTGATGCTCTTCGGCTTGGCCAACACCATGCCCCGCTCCACATCCTCCTTCTTCGTGCCGCGCAACAAGACGCCGATGTTATCGCCCGCCTGCCCCTCATCGAGCACCTTGCGGAACATTTCCACGCCCGTCACGATGGTCGTCTGCGTGGGCCGCAAGCCGACGATTTCGATTTCGTCGCCGACCTTCACGATCCCCTTCTCGCATCGGCCCGTCACGACCGTGCCGCGTCCGCTGATCGTGAAGACGTCTTCGATCGGCATCAAGAACGGCTTATCAATGGCCCGAGTCGGCGTCGGGATGTAGGTATCGACGGCTTCGAGCAACTTCAGAATGGACGGCACGCCCAACGGCCCCTGATCCCCCTCGACCGCCTTCAGCGCCGACCCCTGCACGATCGGAATCTTATCGCCCGGGAAGTCGTACTTCGTCAGCAGCTCCCGCACTTCGAGCTCGACCAATTCCAACAATTCCTTGTCATCGACCTTATCCGCCTTATTCAGAAACACCACGATGTAGGGGACGCCGACTTGGCGCGCCAACAAAATGTGCTCCCGCGTCTGCGGCATCGGGCCGTCCGCAGCACTCACCACCAGGATCGCTCCGTCCATCTGCGCGGCGCCGGTGATCATGTTCTTCACATAGTCGGCGTGGCCCGGGCAGTCAACGTGCGCATAGTGCCGGTTGTCCGTCTCATACTCGACGTGGCTGATCGCGATCGTCATGATCTTGCTGGCATCCCGGCGCCCCTGACTCTCGCTCGCCTTCGCCACTTCGTCATAGCTCACGAATTTCGCCATCCCGCGATCCGAGCAGATCTTGGTCAGCGCACTCGTCAGCGTCGTCTTGCCATGGTCCACGTGCCCGATCGTCCCAATGTTCACGTGGGGCTTCCGTCGCTCAAATTTCGCCTTCGCCATGATTCACTCCTTTTCTCAGAACACTATTTTCCCAGAATCCCAACCGTATATTCCGGCTCTCCAGCAGCAGACAGCGACCCTAACCGGACAAACCTAACTCTGGAGCCCACGACGCGAATCGAACGCGTGACCTCGTCCTTACCAAGGACGTGCTCTGCCAACTGAGCTACGTGGGCCCTGAACTCACAGTCTTAGTCCACCCTCGCACGCTCTGTCCGCATCCGCGGTCGAGCACGCTATATTTGGAGCGGGCGATGGGATTTGAACCCACGACAGCCAGCTTGGAAGGCTGGAACTCTACCACTGAGCTACGCCCGCCCACGGTGACCCGACCAACACTCCAACGATCCGACGCGACACGCTCGACCACACAATCCTGCGCATCGCGCCCAGTACATTACCCAACCGGACGCACACGTTTCACGTGATATTCGGTCGAATACGCTCAGTTTGGTGGGCAGGCAAGGATTCGAACCTTGGAAGCCATAAGGCAGCAGATTTACAGTCTGCCCCCTTTGTCCACTTGGGTACCTGCCCGCTAGGCACGTGTTCCCAAACTCAAGCGAAGACTATTTATTTCAAGTAATTCCCGAACCAGAGCGACTTCATTCTCCGGAAAGAAGAATGAAAGTAAGCCCCACCATGCACAGCTCCCCAGCAAAACAACAGGGCTGGAGCGCTGATGAAATGAGGATTGACCTGGCTTCGAAAGCAGCCGATTTTATTTGCGACGCGTTCCATTGTCAAGGGGGTATGTTCTATGCAGGAACAATTCTACGATGCGGCAGGAGTATCACAGGCTCCACGTGAGGCCGGCACAGCCCTCGCGCGCTTCAATACCTGATCGGCCTGGCGAATCATGTCCGCCGAACTGCCCAGAACTTCCCTCATGAGCAGTAAGAGTTCCGGGGCAGATAGACGAAAGTCCGGCGCAAGAAATCGCTTGCGTGCCAGCGCCTTTTCACCCGGATCCTCCGGCTCGTAATATCCACTCAGGCTTGCGTCCTGCTCCGCCTGACTGAGCCGGGCGGTCCAAGCCGGAACATTCAGCGCCCAGCCGGATGATCGAAGCTCACGTGCCCCCCTCTTCTTCTCCACTTCCAGCTGGGTCCAGATCGCCCACCCCACAAACACAGCCCAGGTTTCATTCAACGCTTCCCACGACTCGGCCTCGCTGAGAAAGCGCTCCTCTTTCAAATCTTTCTTTTGGAGCACCGGCGTGATGAGGACCTGCTGATAGCGGCACCGTTGCTGCTCGCGGGCGAACGCCATAAACGAGGCGTGGGCAGCCGACGGCGCACGCTCCTGTTCGAGAAAATCCATGTAGGCATGAAACAGTTCGTGATACAGCGTTTCCAACTCCTTGTGCGTCAACCGCGCCAATGGACGCAAGGTCCTCCCCGCTGCATTCAGGGAGAGGGATCGGTCCAACACCATGCGATGCTCGGCCGGGTGGTACTCCGCGGCAAACGCGTGCAGATCCTCAAACTCAAACGCTACAAACTGGGATGGAATTTGTTCGAGGAACCGAGTGGGAAGATGGAGGGCTTTTGCTTCCGCTACCAATGCGCCCCAGAAGCGCGAGGAGTCCGAAGCCGACGAGGACGTCCCTGCTCTAGCCTGGCCGAAGACCAGAAGTCCCAGCAGAAGTCCCGCGGCCATCGCGGGCAGCACAGCTCCGAACCAACCGCTATGGACGTGCACCCGACGCATGTTCATCCTGAATCGTAGAATGGAGTAAGACAGCCCAAACCAGAGTTATACGGTGGGAACGATCGACCTAGACGTACCGATCATGCTCGTGCCCCCATTCATGCCCATGGCCTTCCTCGACCAGAGCCAATGTTTCAAACAAGCGGGGCGACACGTGATCCAGGAATCGCGATGGCTTAGATAACAACATGCCGGAACTCCGGTCATACACATTGATCGGATAGGTCAAGAACAGGTAGCGTTTCGCCCGAGTCACCGCGACATACAGTAAGCGCCGCTCCTCTTCCAGCTCTTCATCGGTGTTGAACGAAAACACAGAGGGGAACTTCCCGTCGACGACCCATAACAAAAATACGCACTGCCACTCCAGCCCCTTCGCTGAATGAATCGTCGATAGCACCACCTGCTCGTCGTCCCGCCCCGACGGTTCCACGCCCACCGCACTGCCGTCCGGCGGTGCCAACGCCAAATCAGCCAGGAACTCAGTCAACCCGGGATAACTTTCGGCAATAGTGTGCAAATGGTCCAGATCCCGAATCCGCTTGGGATAGTCGTCGTGATGATCCTTGAGGATCGGCAGATAATATTCATACACCCGATTCACCTGTTCGGTCGGACTCAAATCATCACTCTTCGACAGGTTTTCGAGCACCACCCCCAACTGTTTCAACCCCTTGCCCGAGCGACCGCTACTGTCCCGCAACACCTGATACGGATCGTTCACCCTCACCATGGCCGCAACCAGATCCTGCGCCTTCTTGGGACCGACCCCTTCGACCAGCATGAGCACGCGATGCCAACTGACCGCATCCTGAGGATTCACGACCACCCGCAAGTGGGCCAGGAGATCCTTCACATGGGCGGCCTCGATGAATTTGATCCCGCCTCGCTTCACAAACGGCAGCCCGCAGCGCGACAACTCGATTTCCAGATCGAAGGAGTGAAAGCTGGAGCGAAAGAGCACCGCAATCTCACTCAGCGGAACGCCCTCCTCGCGCAGTTCCAGGATTTTTTGGGCCACAAATCGAGACTGCGCATTCTCCCCAGCTGCCTCCACCAGCGCCGGCAAGGGCCCATCCAACTTGCGTGTAAACAGATGCTTCGTATATTTCTCGGGGGCTTCCTGAATGATTTCGTTGGCCAGACTCAGAATCGGCTGGGTGCTGCGGTAATTTTCCTCCAGCTTGTAGATCTTGGCGCCGGGGAACCAGGAGGGAAATTCCATGATGTTGCGGAACGTCGCGCCTCGAAATGCATAAATGGACTGGGAGTCGTCACCCACGACCATGACATTGTCGTGCGTGGCCGCCAGTTTCCGAATCAGTTCCGCCTGCAGCCGATTCGTATCCTGATACTCATCCACCAGGATGTAGCGGAATTGCTGTGAGATCGCCCGCCTCTTGGGCTCATCTTTCGTCAACAAGTCCCGCAACAGCACCAAAAGGTCGTCGTAATCAAGCAACTGGCGCTGGCGCTTCGCGGCCTGATAGGCGCGCTGGAGTTTTCCCAGTGCCTCCAGATGGTCCGCAAAGTGGGAAAACTCGTCAAGGACAATCTCCTCCAATCCGCGCAACGTGTTCTCGCACTTACTGTAAATCTCCGCGATGGTTCCCTTCCGAGGGAATCGCTTGTCTTTTTCGTTCAACCCCAATTGTGCGCGCAAGAGGGCGATCAGATCTTCGGCATCGCCGCGATCCATGATTGTAAATCCCGGTTCGATCCCGAGCACTCGCCCATGGCGTCGGAGCAGCATGTTGGCGACGGAATGAAAGGTGCCGCCACAGACTCGCTGGCTGCGCGAGCCGATCAGCGCGCCGACACGCTCCAGCATTTCCTCGGAAGATTTCCTCGTGAACGTCAGCAGCAAAATCTGGGACGGGTCCACCCCGGAATCGATGAGATAGGCGACACGATGCACGAGCGTCCGCGTCTTGCCGCTTCCGGCACCGGCAATGACAAGGGCGGGGCCATCCGCCGCCGTTACAGCCGCATACTGCTGCGCGTTGAGCTCCTTGGCATAATCCAACGAGAACTTCCGGACCTGGTCTTGATCCGGAGTCCGTTTCAGAATGTAGGGTTTGATCTCTCGGTCCATGTTGGCATCCGACCAGGCAGTGAGGCACGTGACGGGAGCGGTCGCGCTGTATAACATACCACCGAAGACCTTGCAACGACAGAACCGCGAGTCGCCCGCTCCGCGCGCATGCATCGAGATCAACACTTGGACCTTCAAATTGAGTTGTATATAATGCCGACCAGCAGGGGACTTCTATGACAACCAGACTGTATTCATTCGCTCAGCAGATGCAAACCGTGGCAGAGCTCATGCTCGCAGTGGCAGGAGAGTCCGTCTCCGTCATTAAACGTGCGGCCCCGGAGCAGGCCTTAAAGCTGAAACACCAGGATGAGTGGACCATTTATCTCGAATTCTTGCGCGTTATGTTCAACCTGACCGATCGTGTATCGGCCCTCCACATCCCACTCAAAGAACAACCGCAATTCATGGACCAGTTGACGGACACGGTCATCGACCAGCTTAAGAAAGCCCTGGAGCCGGCCTTCGGCGCCGGCAGCGACCAGACGGAAATCGTGTTGACGATCGGAACGGCCGTGGCCGAAAGCCGACAGACCTATGAGCGCTACCGGTTTCTCGTGACGGAGGACAGCCCTGCCAAGAACGACCTGTACCGTGACTTCAGTGATCGCGTCGCCCGTGCGGTCGGAGCGCCGCGCAACCCGGCTGTAACCGCCGCGGCCACGCTCTGTGTCAGCGCCGTGATTCCGGCCCTCATCGGGATTTTCGAAGGACAAACGCCCCCTGCTGCCGCCGATGCGACACCCAACCCGGCCACGACCGGGGGAAGCAGCGCGCCTCGAGGAGCTACCGGCGCCGATATCAAATTGGTCAGTGTCATGTCGAGCATCAAAGGCGAGGAAGTCGAGACGCGATGGGGACTCCATCCGCGTTTTCGTCAGGACCTGACCCAAGAGGAGGCCAAACAACTGACGACGACCATGAATCGAGTCGCCAAGATTCTCGGAGAGCGCTACGCCACCGTCGCCTTTTCTGACCAGTGGGCTTCCTGGCACAAAGCCGGACACGCCTGACGCAGCATTCCGGAAGCGTGACCTCGTGGTCTCCTTCCTCACCCATCGATCACATTCCACGGAGGCGTCGTGCAAGCACCCGACCACATACAACCCCCTCAAGATACGGTTCCCCAAAGCCTGCATCGACTCGGCGAACTGGCCCGCAATCTCTGGTGGAGCTGGAACCAACCGGCGCGTCAGCTGTTCGAGTCCATCGACCCGACGCTCTGGTTTCTGACCCATCATAACCCTGTTCAGCTACTCTCTGGCGTGAAACCCGAACGCTTCGCAACCTTGGCCGGCGATCCGAATTTCGCCCGGCAATACTCCGCCGTTTTGCGCGCCTTCGACGAATATCTGAGCAGTAAGAACACCTGGGCGGCGACGGAATTCCCCGCGCTCCAGAATTCGCCCATCGCCTACTTTTCGGCTGAGTTCGGGCTGCATATTTCCATCCCGATTTACAGCGGAGGACTTGGCATCTTGGCCGGAGACCATTGCAAAGAGGCCAGTGACCTGGGCATTCCTCTCGTCGGTATCGGCTTCATGTACCCGCAAGGATATTTCAAACAGCGTATCAACCCGGAAGGATGGCAGGAAGCCACCTATGTGCCCTTTAATAGATACGATTCTCCGATTCACCAGGCCATGACGTCGACCGGCATCCCCTGCTCCATCAAGGTCGAGATCGGCCACCGCCAGGTTACGGTGCTCGTCTGGCAGGTGCGTGCGGGGCGTATGTCCCTTTATCTCATCGATACCGATGTGCCTGAGAATACGCCCGAAGATCGTGCCCTCTCCGCGCGGCTCTACGGTGGAGACCAGGAAATCCGGCTCTGTCAGGAATTTTTGCTCGGGATCGGCGGCGTACGGATCTTACGCGCCCTGGGCATTGATCCCGCGGTCTGGCATTGCAATGAAGGCCATTCGGCCTTCCTAACCCTGGAACGCATCCGGGAATTCGTCACCACCGGCCACAGCCATGCCGAAGCAAGCGATCTGGTTCGACAAAGCACCGTTTTCACCACGCACACTCCCGTTCCAGCCGGACACGATATTTTCCCGTTTCATCTGATGGATCGGTACTTCAGCAACTACTGGGGCCAACTCGGACTCTCCAGGGAAGAGTTCCTACGTCTAGGTGAAACGCCAGAAAGCGCGGGACACGGATTCAACATGACGGCCCTCGCCATGCGGCTGTCGGCCCACGTCAACGGCGTAAGCCGTGAGCACGGACGCGTCTCCCGACAAATGTGGCAACACCTGTGGCCGGGACTGGCGCAGGATCTCGTCCCCATCCGTAGCCTGACCAACGGCATTCACGCGCCCACATGGATCTCCCCGGAAGCGAACTCGCTCTATGCCAAATATCTCAGCCCCGATTGGGCGGAACGAGTCGATGACCCCATCATCTGGCAACGAGTCACCGATCTGCCGGATGACGCCCTCTGGGCCGTTCGACAAACAACGCGGCGCAAACTGATGCGGTTTATTCGCGAACGCGCGCGGGACGGCTGGATTCGCGGCCATCTCCAACCCATGCAAGCAATCGCCCGGGGAACCCTGCTGGACCCCGAAGCCCTCACGATCGGATTTGCCAGACGGTTCGCGACCTACAAACGTGCAACACTCCTGTTCCGAGATCTCGATCGACTTAAACAGTTGCTTCACAATCGGTGGCGGCCCGTCCAGATCGTGTTTGCAGGTAAAGCGCACCCCGCCGACGAACCGGGCCGCTACTTCATTCACGAGGTGCTGAGTTTCTGCAACGATCACAAACTCGGTGGTCATGTCGCCTTCCTCGAAGACTACGACATGCATATGGCAAAGTACCTGGTGCAAGGCGTCGATATTTGGCTAAACACGCCACGGGCCCCGCTCGAGGCAAGTGGAACCAGCGGCCAAAAGGCCGCACTCAATGGGGTGATCAACCTCAGTGTCCTCGATGGCTGGTGGCATGAGGGGTACAACGGCGCGAACGGATGGGGCATTCAACCTCTGCCCGAGGGAACGGATACCCAGGCGCAGGATGCTCACGATGCGGAACAATTGTTTCGATTGCTAGAGCAGGAGGTCGTACCCCTGTTCTACCAACGCGACCTGGACGGCATTCCTCGCGGATGGCTTCAGATCGTCAAAGAGAGCATTAAGACCGTTGCTCCCCGCTTTTGCACCAAACGGATGGTCAAGGAATACATGAGGCAGCTGTATGCACCGGCCACCGCGCGCACCCCGAACAAGTGGTAGCATAAGCGGGCCTTGCCCGAATCTTCAGCGAATCCGCCGACACACAACCTGGGCATTTCAGGCCGGGGTTGCACTGTTGGTCTTGTCCATTCCCCACCTGGCAACAGCAGCCCCATCTTCACCCAAGCCCGCCGTCCCCTCACTCGAGCAACAGGCCATGACGCTCTACCAAGCGGCTGAATACAATCGAGTACTGGAGCTCCTGCAACAGTTGCCCCCTGGCCAGCAACCGGGGCTAGAAGTCTTGCGCTATAGCCTTCTCAGTCATCTCAAACTAGGGAAGCCTGAGGAGGCCTGGAAACTCTACACTAAACTCGTCGCAAACAATCGTCCGGACGAACCCGCGTTGCTGCGGGAGATTGCACGAAGTTTTATTGTCACTCGTGTTCGTGATACGCAGGAACATATCCGCATCGCTGCCTACACGGCGCTGGCGGAAATGGGCGAGAGCGACACGTTACCGATCCTCGAAGACGGCTTGCTGGACTCATCGGCTCTGGTCCGCGCTCGCGCGGCCGAGGCCATTGGACGAGCCGGCCTAGCCGGACGCTCCTCGGCGCTCAAACGAGCGCTGCGCGACGAAGCTCCCGGCGTCCGCATCGCAGCCATCAATGCCCTCAGTGATGCCAAGGTCTCCGGGATTGCGGATCAACTGACTGAAATCGCCCGCGTCGATGAGGGCCCGGAATCCATCTTTGCCTTCGCGGGATTGTACAAGCTTGGGCGGACGGATGTCCTAACCGACATCTCCAATGCCGTCACGCTCCCAGACCCAGAGGTGCGTATGGCAGCCCTAGGCATGCTCGGACGATTGCGACGACCTGCAAGCCTGTCGATCCTGAGCCAAGCTGTCTACGACCCCCATCCTGCGGTCCGTGCGTTTGCAGCGGGGGCACTAGGAGAATTCGGTAGCACAGACGGGATCGCTCCACTGACACACGCGCTAAGTGACGAGAACCCGCGCGTCCGCAGTGTCGCTGCTTCGAGCCTCGGCCGACTGGGCGACAATGAAACTCGCAGCGTTGTTCAACCGCTGTTGCGGGACCCTGATGAGCACGTTCGCATCAGCGCCGTCGAGGCGCTCCTCCGACTCGGTGACGCAAGCGCCGTTTTGAATGCCGCAGACCTCGCCCGTCATCCCGATCCCTCAGTACGTGGCGGAGCTGCGCACGCCCTGGCGGCTGCAACCACTCCCAATGCCCTGGCCGTGCTTGAAAGTTTACTTCGAGATCAGCAGCCGCTACCGCGACTCATGGCAGCGCGGGCGCTGGGCAAACTTCAACAAAAATCTCTTGTCTCGCCCCTTAAAGCCGGTCTCCAAGATTCGGACCCCGCAGTCCGCATTGCTTCAGCAGGAAGCCTCATCCGTGTCTTGTCCCCAAAAGGCAAACAAGGGAGCGCCCGCTAGGGGCTGAGAATCAGCATGCTCAGATTTATAGGGCTATTGATGCTACTAGCCCTCTCGTTCGGATTCGGATACCTCTGGGGAAAACAGCCGGCGAATAATCTTGAGCAAACGGTGCGGGATTTCTCACGGAATGTCGTGGATACTACCCTGGGAATAGAACGGGACCTGCATCGCCGCCAGAGCCTGGTTGACGCAAAATCCAACGTCGTGCAAGCAAAAGCCGACATTTACAACAAGAATACGGCCGATGCGGCCAAGGAACTCGCGGACGCTCTCAATTCACTCGAGCTAGTCACACGTGGGGGAAAACAAGTAGATCCTAACGCTTCGGTCAAAGAGCTGGCAGGAAAAATCAGAGAACTTCGCCTGGAACTATCCCTTGGAAAAAAGGTATCCGCCACCAAACTGGACGACATCCAAAAGGAACTGGACCTTCTTCTCCGCAAGTGACGGGATGCTAAACAGCCGCCGGTTGCTTCTTCCACTTAGCCAGAATACGCTCGACTCGCATCTTGACCACCATATCACTGTCTTTCAACAACGGCTTGATCGCTTCGCGGCCACGCTCATCACCGATCGCTTCAAGTGCCGCAGCAGCCGTCAGCCGAGTAAACCAGTCCTTATTCTGCAACATCTCAATCAGCGGATCGATGGCCTCGGGAGACTTAATCCGGCCCAGTGCTATCACCGCTTGCTTCCGCACTAACTCTTCTTTGTCTTTCAGTGCCTTGATCAGTCCGGGGAGGGCTGGCTCACCAAGATTGACCAATGCGTCGGTAGCATCCTCCATGAATTCATCATTTCGGAGCTGTTGCATCAGAGGCTCAAGCACACGCTCATCACGAATTTTCCCCAAGGCCGTGATGGCCGACTTCCGCACGTCCCAATCTCGAAGCAACTTAAGCAAAACCTCGACGGCGGGAGAACCGATCTGCCCAATTCCCTCAATTGCAACTTCCCTCACCTGCCAGTCACCATCGCGAAGAGCCGCAGCTAATGGTTCAACGCAACGCTCATCGCCCATTTCTCCCAGCGTGATTGCGGCCTCACGCCTGACCACCCAATCAGGATCTTTGAGCAGATCAATTTGAATATCGATCTCGTCCTTGACCTGCTCTTCCTCAAGAACCACTTCCTGCAATGGTTCAGTGAGGTCCTGGCCCCCTGCCGAAGATTCCAAGGACGCAGCTAGTTGATCCGAGACCTGATCTGTCAAGGTCTCATCCCCAACTTGGCCAATGGGGGAAACAGCCTGGGCCTGTTCTTCTTTTTCACCAGTGTGTTTCATATTAGTGTTCCTTGTTCCGCAGAGGGCTGGGCATGGTGATCAAATCCCTCACGCCCGCAACCGTTTATGACTTCGCTTCAACCTGCTTGCCAGCCGCATGTTTTTTTCTCGATACGAGCGCACGCCGTTTGCGCTGCACCCGCTTGAGCCGTTTGCGCAAAGAGCGTGCAGCAGGATCACCTGAAAGTTTTGCTTCTTTCGTTACTCGTGCCGCAACTTTTTTCTTGAGTCGGACTTCGTCTGATTCACCGGCTGGTTTCTTTGCCATTCAGCTTTCAACCTCCAACAATTAAGATCAACAAACGTAAGAAATAAGGGCACAATCAGGCTTTGCTCCAGAGGGGGCAGTCTAATCAAGTACGGGCGGAAGTGTCAACTAACGGAGTAGCGCTTACTTAGGATAGGATGAGGACGGGGACGGTGTTGTGAGCCGTGTGATCGGCTGCCAACATACTACCGATACGGCGCTCACGCCTCACGTAGAGGGCTTCTTGTGGCATGATTCTTAAAGGAACGGCATGTCGTTCAACCCCCTCATCCGGTCGACGATGTTGCCTCACTGTGCGCATATCCGTATTCAATACCATACCGGCTACAGAAGGAACCTTGGTCGAGGGAATCTGCGCGACCGGACGATGATCTCCAACCACCTCAATCTGCACCGCCGTAGTACCAGCTTCAACCATGCCCAACTCGCGAGCCGCCGCATGCGAAAGATCCAGCATACGCCCTGCAACGTATGGTCCTCGATCATTAATTCGAACTTGAACGGTTTTTCCGTTGGTAAAATTAACCACACGAACCACACTACCTAACGGCAATTTGCGATGAGCAGCAGTGAAGGCCGTCATATCGAAGGCCTCCCCATTTGCTGCGAGCTTTCCATGAAACTCCTTGCCATACCATGAAGCGACTCCCCGATCTTTAATGCCAAGGTCCAACGTAAGTTCACCTTTCGGCAGCGCGGAACAGGCACTCAGGAGAAGACAGCCAGCCAAAGGAATTGCAGCGTAACCAGCCTTACGACGGAAGGGGTTGGGGGAGTTCATATCCATAAAAACACCTCGTGTGAAAGCCTACACCTCACCGCCTGCCAGACAACTCTCATACTCAGTGAAGTAAGGCTACGCAAGATTGCCTTTGGCGACAATACCGTCTGGGTAGCAATGCCCCCTACAAACGGGCAGAGAACTCAATGCTCGACGAAGAAGAAATCCATAATTTTGCTAAGCGGAACGACGAAACAGGGGAGCTTCTTCCGCTCACCGATAGGCAGGACGCCTCTGCGCTCAAAACTAACTGATAGTTCAATAGTAAACACAAGTCCAAATTGTCAGGCTCTCGGATCAGCCGGATAAAATCGGACCAGCTCATCGATTTCCCGGCGCGACCTGATTTAACGAAATCGAATAGCCCTGTCTTCGAATTTGGTGCTTACGACGAACCGCTCGAAATTCTTCTCCAACACTTCTGACAGAATACTTTCTCCATCCTGCGGCTCGAACCACAACACATTGTCATGGCTACCTGAATGTGCGTCGGTTCGTACGAGTGAGCTGCTGTCTTCTCGGTTACTCGCCTGAATGACCAGCTTGGTTCGGGCTTCAATATCAGTAAGAAATACCCCGCGCCGGGCATCGACCGCCAATTCGAGAATCTTCCCGGAAACCACAACATCGGGACCGGCTTCTGAGGCTACGGGAGCAGTCTTGGCATATTGCGCTTGCCATCCCTTGCGCTTGAGATAATCGGCAAATGCCTGGGCGGTTTCCTCGCCAGCACTTCCGCTCGACACATTAAAATATGTCTCTCCTCCCCACATCGAGCTTCGACTCCCTACCTTGGTTCGATCGGCGCGCCCATCTTCAAACGGAATAACCATCACTCGAGGCCCCGCCATAGGCTTTACCACCTGCGCAGCACCGGTGGCATCCGCTTGCATTTTCGGGGTCAGGTTCATCGGAATAATGTCGCCTTTCCCGGAGCAGCCCAACAGGAGCAGCAACCCGACGGCCACCGGCGCAGATATCCCCCGCACCACATGCTGTCGAATCATAAAATCTCTCTACCTCCTTGTGAGTAACAAATCCATAACTGGCATCTAGTCATTGGCTAATTGCGGTGGAGCACAATTGACCGAACGGCGAGGCCGTCGCGAGTTTTGACATACTTCAACGTCACCTTGTCTCCAGCGTGAATCCGATCGAGCCCGATCCGCTTTTTCCCGCGCACGATGGTGGCACCCTGCTTGAGCACCGCACCGACCACCGTTTCTTCATTTGCTCCATGCTGCCCTCTGACCACAATGACAGGTGGGTCATCCGTTGGATTGACGGCTTCAACCGTTCCTTTGATCTCGTGTACGGTGTTACTGGCGGCATAGACCGAGGTCAAAAAACTTCCGAGTCCGGCGAGAGCCACGCAGAGTGCGGCGCCGATCACTAACACGCCGAGCAGGCTGGGCCTCGGCTGATTGAACTCACTCCTCATCCCAGACAAACCTCTTTCCGTTCATTGTGCGGAGCAACTGGATGGATAAAGTCGCGGAACTTTAGCAGTTACGCATCACGCTGTAAAGACGGACTGGGTCTTTCCTGCCATTCCGAACACCGAACCCCCTATGCGTCTCTTGACTGCACCAAGAGCGGTCGGTAATATTCGTTTCGATTTGCCACACCACGTGCCGTATCAACAAACAGTAGGAAGCACACCCATCCAGCCGTCTCTCTCGACTGCATGATCGAAGTTCGTAACATCACAAAACGGTATGGCAATCTGACGGCGATCGACCGCGTCACCTTTCGTGTCGACAAAGGTGAGGTCTTGGCCTTCCTCGGCCCGAATGGTGCTGGGAAAACGACCACCATGCGCATCTTGACCTCTTTCATTCCGGCAACGGAAGGAACAGCGCAGGTCGCAGGGTTCGACTGTGCAGAGCAACCGGATGAGGTAAAAAAGCGCATCGGCTATCTACCCGAGACGCCACCGGTGTATCAAGAACTCACTGTCTCCGAATACCTTGCCTTCGTTGGAAAACTCCGCGGGCTCAGTGGCACAGAGTTGACGGCCGGCATGGACCGTGTCATGGAACGGCTTTCTCTAGGATCTGTCCGACAGCGACTCATCGCCAATCTGTCACGCGGGTATCGGCAGCGAGTCGGGCTAGCCCAAGCGCTGATTCACGATCCACCGGTTCTGATCCTGGACGAACCCACGGTGGGGCTCGACCCAAAACAAATTATCGAGATTAGAGAATTGATCAAGAGCCTGGCCGGCTCTCACTCAGTGATTTTGAGTACCCACATTCTCCCTGAAGCCACGGCCGTCTGTCAGCGTGTCGTAATCATCAACGGCGGCCGCATCGTCGCCGAAGACACGCCCGACCAACTGTCCGCCCGGCTCCGGCGATCGGAGAAGATCAGCGTGACCCTCAAAACCCCTCCGTCGGATGTCCTCGAGCGTTTTCGCGAGGTCCCCGGGGTCGAGCATGTGCTGACAACCTCCGAGGCCCACACCATTCTTATCGAGTGCGCCCTCGGCAGAGATATCCGGGAAGAAGTGGCACGGTTTGCAGTGGGACAGGACTGGGGGTTGATTGAAATGAAACCGGTCTCCATGACTTTAGAAGACGTCTTCCTCAAATTGACTCAGCGAGAAGACGGCCTCCCGAAGACGAACGATACAAGCGAAAGCGAGCGACACTAACCCGATGCCACCGGTTCAAGCCATTATCGCCAAAGAACTGCGCTCGTATTTCGTCTCCCCGATCGTCTATGTCGTGGGCGGAGTTTTCCTGCTGACCTTCGGTTTCCTCGCCTACCTCTATATTGTTTTTACCGGCGCCCAAGCCATTCAGTTGATGCAGATGCAGGGAAGCTCCGCGCAGATCAACCTGAACGACCTGGTCTTCCGCAATCTCTTTGCCAGCATGCGCTTCGTGCTGCTGTTGATCCTTCCGATCCTCACCATGCGACTCCTGGCAGAGGAGCGAAAACTGCGGACCTTTGAATTTTTGATGACCGCCCCGATACGCGTCAGCGAGATTATCGTCGGCAAATTCATCAGCGTGTACCTTGTTTTTACCGGGATGCTGCTCCTCACCACCCTGGTCCCGCTCACACTGGCGCTCTTCAGCGATTTTGATTGGTACCCCGTTTTGACCGGCTACCTGGGGATGGCGCTGCTCGGCGGGTTCTTTCTGGCCGTCGGCCTCTTCGCCTCATCCATCACAGAAAATCAGATCGTGGCCGCCTTTACCAGCTTCGGCCTGCTCTTGATGTGTTGGCTGCTGGCCGGTCTCGGCTCACTCTTAGGTGACACGCCGGCCGGTCACGTGGTTTCCTACCTCTCGTTCATGGAACACTTCGATCATTTGGTCCGTGGGCTGGTCGACACGAAAGATCTCGTCTATTACGTCAGTGGCACCGTCTTCATGTTGTTCCTCGCTCACCGCGTAGTGGATTCGTCACGATGGAAATGACGCGACGCCTCCTTCCCATCGGCGCCATCGGAACCGGGCTGGCCATTGCCGGGGTTCTCGCCTATACCCTCGTGCCCGACAAACTGTGGCTCGTGACAGTCCTGGAAGGGCTGGCCCTCGTCTCCTTGATTTGGGCCTTTACCATTCACTTTGACCGCCTCAAGACCTTTTCCTCCCAACGATCGACCCGCATGGGCGCCAACAGCGCGCTGATGGTGGCGCTGTTTCTGGGTATCCTCGCCATCGTGAACTTCCTGGCGGCTCGGCATTCGATCCGCTGGGACTTCTCCGAGAATCAGAACTACACGCTCGCGCCGGAAACGTACCGCGTCCTTCGCAACCTCACCCGGGATATCAGCATCACGGTGTTCACGCGGGAAAAGGACCCCGGGTACCAGGCCTACAAAGAACGCTTCGACAGTTATCGGCAGGCCAGTTCCAAGCTGACCGTCCAATTCATCGACCCCGAGCGTCAGCCGAAAGTCGCACAAAACTATGGCATCACCAGAACCGATATCGCGATCTTTGAAAGCGGCCCGCAATCAGTTCGCATCACGTCCCCGGCTGAGGTGGAAATTACCGGTGCGCTCGTCCGCGTGTCCAAAGACACCAAGAAGCGGGTGGTGTTCCTGGAGGGACACGGTGAGCGGAGTCTTGACGACACAGACCGCGGCGGGCTGACGCTGACGAAAGAAGTGCTGCAGAAACAAGGGTATGACATCGGCACCGTCACCTTGCTGCAGGAACCGGCCGTGCCTGAGAACACCGATGTGCTAATTATTGCCGGCCCGCGGCGAGCGGTCACCAAAGAAGAGAAGGAACGCATCCAGGCCTACGTCGCGAAGGGGGGACACCTCCTGGTCATGGTCGACCCCGACACCCAGTCGAACATGGACGACCTGCTGAAAGTCTGGGGCATTGAACTGGGTCAGGGCGTTCTTGTGGACCTGCAAGACCGCCTGGCACAGGGCGACCTGACCGCCCTCCTGGTTCGCACCTTCACCGACCATGAAATTACCCATGAGCTCACGGCTGCCGTGCTGTTTCCGCTGGCTCGTCACCTCACGTTTCAGGAGGAGCAGGGCAAGGAGTGGGATTATGTCCCGCTTGCGCGCACCTCACCGCGCAGCTGGGCCGAAACCGATATGAAAGGGCGCGTGGTCAGCTACACCGAAAAGGAAGACGTGCAAGGCCCTCTTGCTCTGGCCGTCGCATTGACCCCGAAACAGGCTCCCGAGGAAGGTAAACCACGCCCAGCAGTGGTAGTGGTGGGCAACTCCGCATTCGCCAGTAACGGCTTTATCAACTTCGTCGGCAACAGCGACTTCTTTCAACGCACTGTGGGTTGGCTCTCTGAAGAACGCGATCTCATTTCCCTCACTCCCAAAGACCCTGCCGTGCGCCCCTTTACCCCCAACCCGCTCCAGGAACGCATTCTGCTGTATGTCCAGGTGATTCTGCTCCCGGCGATGACCGTGCTGTGCGGCCTCCTGGTGTGGCGGAAGCGGCGTCGTTTGTAATCCCATGGCGCGCTACTGGCCCACGCTCATACTGGCCGTCCTCTTTGCGGGGCTTGGGCTCTATCTGTATTTCATTGAGATCCCTGAGCAACGGACCGAAGTCACGACGGCTACCCAGGCCAAACAAATTCTGCCGTTCGCCGAAGCTCAAATCTCCGCGCTGACAGTCCGCAGTCAATCCGGTGAGGTGATCCTGAGCCAAACTCTCGGCCACCCCTGGACAATTACCGCCCCTATCCAAACCGACGCCGACCAGCGACAGGTGCAAGCCTTGGTCCGCGCTCTGGTCATGGGAAAAGTCTCGCGGCTTGTCGAAACCCATCCGGTTTCATTGACGCCGTTCGGCCTCGACCATCCATCCACGGTCATCACATTGACCGCTGGAGACAAACAGGAGACGCTCTCCATAGGAGACGCGGGCCCCCTCTCCTCCACCCTCTACGTGCTGCGGGCATCCGACGAGGCCGTGCTCCTGACAGATCTGGCACCGAAAGACTTTCTCAACAAAAGCCTGCTTTCCTTCCGCCGCAAGGAACTTCTGCAATTCAACCAGCAGGAGGCCGAACGGCTGCGCCTGACGTATCCCTCCACGGAAATCGTGCTCTACGCAGTCGATGAGAAACCAAAAAAGAAATGGAAACTCCGCTATCCGATCGAGGCGGAAGGGGACCGAATCGAGGTGCAAGCGCTGCTCTTCAGGCTGGAAGACCTCAAAGCGTTGGCAATCGTCGATCAGGGACCTGAACGGGAAAAGCTCGCGCCATCACTTACCAAGCCCAAAGTAAAGATCACTCTGCAATCCGGCGGCGTTGAGCACGTGGTACGTCTCTTTCAGCCGGACCCGACGAGCGGGGAAGCGTTCGCCCAAACCAGCGCAGAGGGGCCGATTTACAAAATCAGCCCCTCTGCGATCAAAGATCTGACCAAAGATCTCTTCGCCCTGCAGGATAAGCGACTGCTCGGCGTCGATATCGGGGACATCGCCATGCTCTCGATCAAGACACGTGAAGAGCAGTACGTTCTTATTCATGATCGGAACGAATGGGTGCTTGAGGATCAGCCGACCGAAAAACTGCGCCAGGACGTCGCAGACCTGGTTGTCAGCCGTATCGTCAATTTGCCGGCGGAAGAACGAGTTCTGAAGCAGGCCGGTCCGCTTGCCCCCTATGGTCTTGTCGCCCCCGTGGCTGAATTCGTCGCGACCGGAAAAGACGGGCGCATCGCCGGACGACTCGCGATGGGCAATCAGGTCGGCGGACTCGTATATGCCATCGGCCATCGAATTCCGGGGATATTCCAGGTACGGCCCGACCTGCTGAAACAAATTCCCTCCCGACTCGCACTCCTGGGCCAGGGTCCGAGGGCACTCCCCTAAACGACCGTCCGGAGGTGTTTCCAGATAGAGAGGGTTTATGCTACTGTGCGCCCATCGCTCTTGATCAAGGAGGATTCCTCAATGACGTACTCGCGTTCTCACGGTGCTGTAGTTCTGTCCTTATCCCTGTTGTTACTCAGTGCCTGTGCTACGGAAGAGACCATGACCGGCGGCGGATCGACGTCCTCATCGAGCGCTGCCATGAAAGCCTCCGCGCAGGCCTATGACTCACTGCAATCCTGCCTGGCACGCATCCAATCCGGCGGCACGGCGGGCACACGCCAGCTCGCGGAAGAAGGCTGCCAGAGGGATGAGGCGCTTCGTCAGTCGATCGCCGGGAATGCCACCGCCAAGAGTGGGAACCGGGCGGCGGCGGGTGCTGCAGGTGATAGCCTTGACGCCTGCCTGGCACGCATTCCCAAAGACGGCTCAGTTGGGCAGCGGATGTTGGCCGAAGAGAGTTGTCAGCGCGACCAAGCCAATCGACGCTAGCATCCGTTCGCTTCTTAGGATCGACTCACCTCCGAAGGTGGCCACGGCCCCTTCGGAGGCGCGTCACCTAGGTAGACAATCCTCCTCACTTTCAGTATCGTATCCCCACGCCCCCGTAGCTCAGTTGGATAGAGCAGCGGTTTCCTAAACCGCGGGTCGCACGTTCAATTCGTGTCGGGGGCACCAATTTTTCAACAGGTTAGCGAAACCTGCTCTGGCCGAATCCCCGCTTGTGCTAATTTTGTGCTAAACGACCTTCCCGCATCGAAAATCGCCACTCCATCCCGCAAACTTTCCGGATAATGATGTGCATATCGCTGCGTCATCATCGGCGACTTATGCCCCAGAATCCGTTGGACCTTGTACAAGTCCACACCGGCCTGCACCATGCGAGTCGCACTGGTATGGCGCAGATCATGGAACCGAAAATCCAACACCTGACCATGCTTCAGCGCCAACCGGAAACTCCGGCGTAGGTTGGGTGCATCCAACGGTGTGTGTGCCGCACTCGTAAACACTAATTCCGAATCCATGCGCCGGCCACGAGCTTTGTTCTGAAGAGCCTGCACGAGCGTGTGACTGAGCGGAATCGTCCGCCGCTCCCCGTTCTTCGACTTAAACACAGTGGCAGTTCGGCGATTGAGGTCCACACCGGCCCAAGTGAGATTGAGAATTTCCCCACATCGCAGCCCGGTATGGATCGCGAACACGATCACTTCCTGTAACCACGGTGCTGAAGCCGCAAGGAGCCGTCGTTCCTCCTCACATGTCAGCCATCGATCCCGCGTGTTGTTCTCCCGTTCCATGGATACCCGGCACACCGGATTGTCCTTGGTCCATTCCCATTCGCGACAGGCCAGATTGAAGGCCTTCTTCATGAGCGCTAATTCGCGATTGATCGTGGCCGGTGTGACCCCATCCGCGTACCGTTTGTTCTTATAGGCGACGATCGTTTTGGGTGTCACGTGCTCCAACTTGGGATTACCAAAATGCGCGGTCAGATTCGTGACCATGTTCACATATCGACGGTAGCCCGACCGTCGGCTGGCATGCTCCCGCAAATACCGATCCATCAACTCTCGGAATGTCCTGGCTTCCTCTTTGGGCTTGTCAAAGTACTTCCCCTCCAC
The DNA here is from genome assembly GCA_000196815.1 of Nitrospira defluvii. Taxonomy (GTDB): domain Bacteria; phylum Nitrospirota; class Nitrospiria; order Nitrospirales; family Nitrospiraceae; genus Nitrospira_A; species Nitrospira_A defluvii_A. The sequence continues at coordinate 1,233,609 of FP929003.1, read as the reverse complement.
AATCTGCACTTTGACTTTGCTGAGGATGGCTTCGGCCAGCTTTTTGTCCGAGGTTTCGGTCGATCGCCGCACTTGCCGCCCTTCATACGTAAATGACATCCACCAAATATTGTTCCGTTTAACGAGCCCCATGCTGCTCCTCCTTCGTGCGTGGGCTCGGTGTGATGGTTTCCCCGTGGCGGGAAGTATAGGCGGCATGTTTGGCGGCCGCAATCAGGTGGTCTACGTCCTCAGAGCTCTTCCGGGAAGACCGAGGGGGTTTTGCAGGGGAGGTGGGAGAGAAGCTGTCCAGCCAAGCTTGGATCGCCTCAGGTTCAAACCGGACGAGGCCATGAATACGGCGGCACGGGATTTTGTTCTGTGAGACCCAGAGGTAGAGTGTGGACGGCTTGATATTGAGCCAAGCCGAGAGCTCTTTGACGGTAAGCATATGCAGATACACCGGGGGAGTCTCTCGACACCCCCAGTCCCCCTAACATGGACTGCCCGCGTTCCCGCCGGCAGACGACGTGTGAAACCGAGTGGGTGGCTGTTTGAGCAAATTCCGGTGCCGGTCTTTCCACCGAGAGATGCCCCTGACAATTTCGTTTAGTAGCCATTCTTCCCTTCCAGGGGTGGCACATATGACCGCCAGCATTGGCGTCAGGGTGTCGCTCACCCATCGTTTCGCATCTTGCAGGGTCTGCACCTGCGTTTCCTGGGCTAATCGCCCCTTTTGAAATCCCTCCGTCAGAAGGGCGTACCACTCCAAGACTGGAGCCCAGTATCGTTCTTCATCCTCGGCATCCTTCGAGATCTGCCGGAAATCCACATAGGACCTGAGCAAGCCGATCACGAACTCCTTCCAGTCGGCTTCGTCTACCATGGCTAATGCACGGGCACACTGTTGCGCTCGATCCTTCTTGGATTCCAATTCCCACCGAGTCCCATAGTCTTGCCAGTTCTCCTGCCCCTTGCTTTGAAGTTCCAATCGCTTGTCATAGATGCGCAGGAGAGTCTGGCTCTGCGGGCTCCCGAAATACAGGGTTTCGCCGGTCGTCGCTCCCGTCCCGTGCGTCAGGTTCAAGACGAAGTGTTTGACCTGTGCCGCACGCGTCACGCACTGACCGGCAGACACGGCCTCTCGAACCGTTGAGACTGAGACGGTTGCGGATCGGTCATCGAGCGCACAGTCGATGCGGGTGACATGCCCTTGTTGTGCTGCACCCACGGGAGCAGGACTCGAATCTGATCGAGAGTCAGGGCAGAAACCAATCCACTCGAAAGATCCACATGGATCTCATTCGGAGGCCTCGGAGCATTCGTCCCAAGCTTCCCCACTCCGCGCAGTCCATCCGTCTTAATCCACGAGAGGGGATAGCCTCGAAAACCCCCTTTGCCTCGACTCCAGTCTCCACCCAGGACCTTCATGGCCTCTTGAGGGTTTGCTGGCCAGCACTGTAAACGCCAGCCAATCTATCGAGAGGATGAATGCCAAATCCATGGAACCTATCGAACTCCTGTAAGGAGCACTGTAGGTAGCGCCCCCGTGTTACCAAGACGGGGGCCATTCCGGTCCGCGCCCCAGCCTGCCGGCATTGGGCGCGGACCGGCTTTGTCTCCCGGTGACGGACGACGGTGTTGCTGTGTGACGCGCTCCAATCCGGACATCTGCACCTCTTGGTGAGCCCTGTTCCCGTTCGTCTCACCCTAGGCGAATCACCGGACCGAATCAAAGGCCCCGGAAGAGGTCACTAGGGGACACGAGGGGACAGCAGAGGACAAAGTTTGTGACAGCTCAGACGCAAAAGGAAGTGAGCAGAAGGAGGCGTATGTGCGCTTTCATGCGCTCAGAGCAGCAATTGTGCGCATCGTTTGGAGGGGAGACACGGAGCGACCAAAAATCAGCTCGTTTTTGACCCGTGCGCGAAAAAAAAGTTTGGAAGGCATTCCCCGCGTTCTGCGATACGATCAGAACAGGGGGAGCTGGAACACCCCGCGAACTTCAATGAGTCATTTATTCGAAAACCGACGTTGAGGAATGGGAACCATTCAGTTGAGAAGCCGTGGAACGAATTCAGGTGACGCATCTTTTGGACTGAGGCGGCGATGATCAAGGTTGTAAGATGGTTCGCACTGGCAGGTGGTGCAATTCCCGTCTTTCTGCTGCTGTCTGTGTACATTGAACTGTATTTGAACATAAATCGAATTCCAGTAGCCGCGAGGTACGGCATGTACTTATGGCCGTCGTGGGTCCTTTTGCTGGGCGAAGGAGAGGAGATCACAATAGGTTCGTTGATATCGCTGAGCATCTCTATTCTTCTGAACGTTTTCCTCTACAGCTTTGCTGGTTTGCTGTGTGGATTTGGTTGGGAACGTTGGTCAAAGTCCCAAGTTGTGATCCGTGAGTAAGTGACGGCTCCCGAGGAAATTTGGTGTGCTGGATTTGTACTAGAAGTTGTCAGAACCTCTCAATCTATTCAGAACCTATTGACTCAATAGACAGCGCCTAAACTGAGCCACTATCAGGGAAAATCGGGGAAACCACGGCTCAATCAAGCCCTTACGAAATTACTCTTTTGAGAATTGCCAAGGCGTATTGACTAAATATGTTTGGACAGTGGCACGACACCATCCGAAGTCGGTTTGGTAATCGCGAAAAACTAGAACCTCAAGCCGCCTATGAGGCATTCTGGTCAGAATTTCCGCAGCAAGCCGTAATGGAATTATTTCAACTTATCGAGATCGAATATCAACTGTCCCCAGGACTGTTACGACCCAATGATACTGTTAACAAACTGCTGGAATCGATTAAGCCGGTTAATTTTTTGAAGTGGCTGTTCTATCAAGCCCACACGGAAGACAGTGAGTCAGAACTTCGTTATCAACTCGGTAAGCGCGAACAACAACATGGCACCCAGGATGCCTGGGAACGAGCAAAGATTAGAACGATTGAAGATCTGATGCGAGCTTGGTCCGGACAACTTCCAAAAGATAAACCACGCACGTAGTGCTATTTCGGTGTGAGGAGGTAGGAGGATTAGTGTTTAGCCAAAGAGCTCCACTGACAAATCACGCTGATAGGTGTTCGAATGCTTGCTCCCATTATAGTCGTTGATGGCGGCGATCTTATTGTTTTCAAATCGGCTCATGACGCGGAACGAGGTTTAGAATCGCCTGATGTCATGAGCGGCAGCTATGTTGCATATGATTCTGAGGGAAGATTGTTGAAGCTCGAAGTCCCTGATCCTGGGAACTGTTCAGGATTCTTAGTCGATGTTAGGCCGGTGAAAATCACGGCGGCAGAATCGAAGCCCACGCATGCCGGCGAGTTATCAGCAGCAGTGAAAGCGTACCTTCGAAACATACAGGTTGCCGAGGAATGGGTAGCCAACGCCTCTCTGAGTGACTTACTACTTCAACTTGTCACTCGATCAGGATTCGCTAAATAGTTTTCCTTCTCAGGGATTCTTTAGTCTGAGCCTGCACGCAAATATTCCTTCCTGCTAGCACGACCGCCCGTTAGGTTACAAAAAAAAGATAGGCAGTCGCTGTCAAGCAATGCTGTCTCAGTGAAGGGGTTCACCCCAAATCGCTGTGCTAAATTTGTGCTAAAAATTTTCAAAACCCACCAATACCCCTCGAATCCATCGAGCGTTTCAAATTCTGTCTAGGCCTGCTTCCTAAACGACTCCATGATGCGAATGAGTCCAAATTCGCCTCATCTGATGACGCGAATAGCTAGCATCGTGATGCGAATAGGCGTATATTCAAATCACGATGTGAGGTGAATGTGCATATCTGGGAGTTGCCCGATTGGCCACACTTCCGCTGGAATGCTGAGCCATTACTCAACCCGCTCGGCCAAGCCCACCTGAAGCAAGGTCGGCTCCTGGGCAAAATGATGCAATTGGGCTTCGAGCTGCGCCTTGAGGCGGAACTTCTGGCTCTCACGGAAGAGGCCGTCAAAAGTGCAGAAATAGAAGGCGAACGATTGGACCCCTCCAGTGTCCGCTCCTCGGTAGCACGCCGGCTTGGTGTTCCTGGGGCCGCCCTTGGTCCAGAAGACCGACGCACTGAGGGCATGGTTGCGATGATGCTCGATGCGACGAGCCAGCTGGATACCCCTCTCACTCGGGAGCGACTGTATGGGTGGCAGGCCGCGCTGTTTCCAACTGGCTATTCCGGTGTGCGCAAGATAAAGACCGGAGGGTGGCGAGACGATGCCGATGGTCCCATGCAAGTGCGCTCAGGTCCGGTCGGACGTGAGAAGGTTCACTTTCAAGCCCCCCCAGCTGAGCGCGTGGATGCTGAGATGGAAATGCTTCTCGCATGGCTGAATGAACCCCTCACGATCGACGGCATCCTCCATGCAACAATCGCACACCTCTGGTTTGTGACCATCCATCCCTTCGACGATGGGAACGGCAGGATTGCACGCGCGCTCGCAGAGCGGAGTCTTGCACGCTTGGAACAGTCTCCACAGCGATTCTATAGCGTGGCGGGGCAGATTCATCGCGAGCGCCCCGAGTACTACGCCTCGCTCGAAGTCACTCAGAAAGGTGATCTCGACATCACGCAACGTATGCTGTGGTTTGTTGAATGCGTGTCCAAGGCGATCGAGGCTGCCGAGACGGGATGCGCGGATGTGCTGCGTAAGGCAGCGTTCTGGCAACGCCATACCGGTCTCGTGCTCAACGAACGCCAACGGAAAGTGTTGAATCGATTGCTCGACGGGTTTGAGGGCAAACTGACAGCGAGAAAATGGGCAGCGCTGGCGAAATGTTCGATGCCCACTGCCCAACGTGACATCAAGGAACTGATTGATCGAGGGGTGCTCATTCGCAATGAAGGTGGCAGTAAAAACACAAGTTATAGCCTCACGCCAGTCCCAGAATAAGGGGGCTGGGAATCGTTTAAGGGTGCTTAATGACATGGGGAAGGCTACTTCAAGATCTTGCCATGGGCGCACTCATGGTTCTTGTAGGTATTGTTTGGACCTATGCCACATGGCGGAGATGGCGTGTGGTTGATCCGCCAGAGTCGTGGTGGTGGTTTGACTCGCAAGCCATGACGAAAAAACTATTTGGCCATCCGATTGCGATAAGGTTGTCCTATGTGACAGGTGGCGCCGGCATCACGATAGGCGCTTTCATCGTGATACTTAGACTCGTCATACTGTGTCAAAAGTTGGGCTACTGTTCTGAGGCAGGTCAGTAAATTACGAACCGGGTTATCGCTGTTTCTTACGAGATGTCTTAGCGAAGGGGTTCAACCCAAACTGCTGTGCTAAATTTGTGCTAAAAACTTTCAACACCCACCTATATCCCTCGAATCCATCGAATCAGTGGAACGCGCACAAGTAGCTGTTTTGGCGGCAAAAAATGGGGAAACCATTGATACACCGAGCGTTTCAAAATCTCTCCAGGCCTGTTTTCTAAACCGCGGGTCGCACGTTCAATTCGTGTCGGGGGCACCAATCCATCTCCACCTCAACCGGGACTGCTCGGGCCACTCGCTCGCCACGCGGTTACGTATTCTTTCGCGCTCGCTCCTGGCCGTGCATCGATCATCCTCCTGCTCTACCTGGGCCTGCGCGAAGGGACTTCCGGCAGCGTTCCGCTTTCGCTTCCCCCATTTCGTTATGCCCCCTGCATATTGATGCTATCCACATTAAGGTCCCTTGCCCGACCGGCATCTCCCTTTTGCCCTCCTACCCTTAGGCCTTCCGGCTCAGCGCAAAATGTTCTCATTGCACAGTTCTCTACAAAGATTCTTGCCTAAGACCACCTTGGTTTTTGAGCTTATAGCTTGTGTAGCTATAAGAATCAATGCGTTAGAGCTTTACCATGACACGGTATCGAGCTTGCAGTGGAGGCTCCGCATAACAAAGGAGTTTCTATCATGATTGAGTTCCCGTTGATCCTGATCGGCTATGCGCTTCTTCCGCTGATTGCCATCCAGCTCATGATCATGGCTGACCGGCCCCAGAAGACAGGCGAGCAAAACGCCTTTCCGCAGGTCGAGATCCTGTGAGACTGCGGCGGTTCTGTCAGCCGTGAGCAGAACCGCCGCTTTTCCAGGCACATTCCGCATCCCTGCCGCCTGCCACGGCATTCGCCCCAACCGCTCCAACACCTCGGCCGGTTCACCGAACGAACCCTCGGCAATTCGCATAAGGAGGTGAGGGTAGCAGACCTCGCCTGCGTCGAGAACGGAGCCCGCTCGACGAATAGGGCAGACGTAGGTAGAATTGTTCATGTATACTACCGTCGTCCAAACGGTCTCTTGATTAGGCTCCCGACGTGTTCGCAGCACATGCTCTTCCGAAGAGACCCATGAAACCGGCGAATCTGCTCATCTATCTATCGCTCCTCTTCTTGGCAACAACGGGTTGCCGCGGCTACGCGTTCATCGAAACCCCGACGACGGATGGCTTCCACTCCAAGCTCCCCTCCCCCTACACCAGAGCGGTCGTCTGGGGCGGACGCCCGGACACGGTTCAGAGTGCGAGCACATGGTTGCTCAAGAAGGGCGTGCTCGTCGTGGACCAGACAAAGGTGTTGCAGGCGGCGGCCGACCAGAAAGTGAGCCTCACGGGCTACCAGTACCTGGAAACGGATGTGCTGCGGATGGCCAAACTCGTCGGCGCTCGGTTGGTGGTGTTCAGCAATGCCGAGGTGGGTTCCTGGGAAGCTCTGGATTGGAGTAGCGGCTTTCCTCACAGCCAGCGGGTCTATTCAGCCACCGTTGCCCTCAGAGCCGTGGATGTGAATACCGGTGAAATCGAATGGAGCGGAAAGGCTCAATCGACCGAACGCTTCAGCAATATTGAGGAAGGGGTCAGCCTCCTCACCTGTCATGCCCTCGCAACGGCCTGGGGTCTGCGCAATCCTGGCGCTGTCGCGCCGGAGAGCGTTTGCCCGCCGGGGTCCGGCCTCATGAGCACCGAAATGAGTCCGCCGAAGGCCCACGCCGCCCCCGCCTCGTCGGGCAGGGAAAATTTGACTCCCTCCATGAACTACTAGCGATTGCCCCGCTGCCTGGCTCTACAGTCCAGCCCCCGGATCCGACTCACAATCTCTGTCCGACAATCCCTGGACGTGCATAATCGCTCTTATGTCGTATTTTTTGCCTGACGCGATATACTGCAAGAGTGCCGTTCCGCAACGCCCTTGCTCCAGTCGCGCATATGGCTCACTACCTTCTCCTCACATTATTGAGTCTTGCGGTGACCTCCACGGCACATGCCGGGGAGAATCGTCCGTTTTGGACCGAGCAAGCGCTCTTTCATTTCGGGGATGACGTGTTCTTTACAGGGCGAGCTTCATGCGCCCCTAACGTAGAGGACGGGCGCCAACGCGCATACGTCGCCGCCGTCCAAGAGGTCAAAAATTTCACGCGTACCCAGGAAGTCGGCGGCTTTCCCATCGATACGCAGATGCTTTTTGAAGACCTGCATCCGACTGACTGCGCGCAGGGGCTTATCACGGTGTGGCGATTGCTGCGCGTCCCGCGCACCGCGCTGGAATCACTCTCCAGACACAGCAGTCCCGGAAAACAGAAAGACGTTTCTCCGATACAAGCGCAGATCACGGCAATCCGGAACCTCACACCACGGCTGGGTATGCTGCGTGACGAGATCTGGAATCGATACGGTCTGCCTCGCTCCATTTGGGCGCGCCCGGAGCAGGGAGAACTGATCTGGGACTACTCCCAGTTCGGCTTGATCATTGTGTTCAATCAGGACGATGTGTTGACACGCTGGCGGTTGAACGGACCTCACCCCAGATCCAGCGAAGACGAACCGATCCTATCACGCCAAGAGAATTCGTCCGGCAAAGATCTTCCAGCCATCGACCTCACCGTGCGACTTCAGCAACTCGAAGAACAACAAGACCTCGACCGGCGGCGCCAGGCCCAACGCTATTGCACCATCCGTTTCGCGGAGGTCCCTGAATCCCTGCGCCCCAAGCATGGCGGTTGCGAACAACGCGAATACGAACGATTGAAGGAGCAACACCCTCCATTCTGAGGCCTCGGGATACCGACACCGAACAAAGGAGTCCACCATGGCCCCCGGTCGCAAACAGCTCTCGACGATCCTAATAGTCGACGACGACCCCAGCGCCCTTCTTGTCAGTACCAAACCCTTGCGGGACGCCGGCTACACGGTGCTCCAGGCACCGGGCAGTGCCGAAGCGCTCAAGCTCTATGCCGAACACCCCGACCCGATCCACCTCGTGATCGCCGATGTCTTTCTACCCCCGCCGGGCTTTCAACTTTCCGTCGACAGGAACCCTTATCCCCGCGTGAACGGTCTCGACATGGTTGAGCGGCTCCTGCAAGACAAGCGTGAGATCCGCGTCCTGCTCATGTCCGGCAGCCCGAGCTCTGAACTACAAGATCGCGGCCTCGTACGAGCGGGATTACCCTTTCTCAAGAAGCCTTTTACAAGCGAAACGCTGTTGTCGGTGGTCCGAGAGGTCTTAGCCGGTGCTCCCGCCGCTCCCGATCAGAAAAATGCGCCACGGCCCGGCCACGGCGATGTCGAGTGGGTTGACTAACCCGCCCGCGCCGCCCGTCCCTGCCTCCCGGCTCACGGATAGAAGCAGGGATTTCTTGCCAGATATCACCCGCTTGGATAGACTTTTCTCAACAGAGGGACAGGACACATGGCACGAGCGAAAGCAAGCGAACCGCAACGCGCCCGATCGAAACAGAACGCCATCGAAGAACTCAACCGCGGCATCACCACGTTGCGTGAACTGAGCTCACAGATCGATGATCTGAGCAGAGATGGATTCCCGTATCGTGACGCAGTCCGCGCCAGAACCGAACTTTCCTTCCGGGAATCGATCCGGCGACTGTTCGGTGAAAAGTCGCCGGAATACCAGGCCCACAAGAATCACAAGCTCCGAATCGGCAATCGCACGGAGTCCGCACAGAGCACTACTCTGCTCAAAGAACTGATTGTCCAGCTGGAGAATCAGAAAGCAGAGCTTTTGGGCCTCACACCGGCCGAAACTGCGCCACCTCCGCCGGCAGCCCGAGAACGCCCCACGCTGACGGCAATTCCTCCAAGTCAACCCGAAGTTCCAGTCGCGCCATCCCAGGCGGCGAACGCCGTCTCCCCCGCGACCGTCAGTATGACCACCGCTCCGGCAACCGCCGCAGTAGCGACGACGAATGTCAGCCAACCTGCTCAGCCCATCGCTCCAATCGTTATGACAACACCCGTCACGTGCACTTCCGCCCCCCCACCGGTCATCCCTGGGACCGCCTCACATCCGATTCGCGACACATCGATACAACGCCTGCCCCCGCAACCACCATCACCCCCACTGCACTCTGCAACATCTGAATCCCTCGGGCTCCCGGCTGAGAAAACTGCGCCGGCATCCCAGCCCGCTTCACCATCACTGCCCGCAGAACCTGTTGTCGTTGCGCCATCAACGAATAGCACAACGCCCTCGGAGCAGACAGTGCGCGGCGAAACCGCCCCGACTCCACTACCGACAATGGCGCCGGCGCGGTCCACGATTCCATCGAGAACCATTCCCCCCATTCCACGAATGAGTCCCGTCCCGGCACCTGTGCCGACTGCTCCTATCGAGCCCCCTCCGACGCCGCAACAGGCCTCCAAGCCCACAGACATCCCGGAACAAAAACCAGCTCCAGCCCCCGTTGCGGTGATTCCGGCAAGCCAAGCCACACCCGAGATAGCAGCAGAAAAACAAGCGCGCGACCCCGGACCGCCCGTTCCCCAAGTTCAAACCGAGGTTTCGCTCCCACCAGCCATGCCCGCGCTCGCATCAGTCCCTGAGTCCAAACCGGAACTGCCGTTCATATCTCCCGTCAAACCGCCAGAGACACCAACGGTACTCACAACGCCGCCGGATACGAATAGGAACCATCATCAATCGGAAAGCGCAACGCTCGACACACTCCGCCGAATGTGCGCGCGCTTCCACCTGGTCGCTCGACAACTGCGGCTGCGAAAAGAATACCGGCCTACACTGGAGATCACGGACGAGTACGATCTGCAGGACCTCTTTTACGCACTTCTCCGGTTACAATTCGATGAGGTGGGGACGGAAGAATGGACTCCGCCCTATGCCGACGGTGCTCGCCGGACGAGCTACCTCCTCGACTGGGAAAAAACGGTGGTGGTGGTCAAACAGACTCGGTCAGGATTAACGAGCAGAGACATCGCCGAGCAGATCGCCACCGACAAAGCCCATTACTCCGGGCGTCCGAACGGAGCCACGTTGGTGTGCTTCATCTACGATCCTGACGGGCGAGTGGGCAACCCCCGAGGGTTGGAAGCAGATCTTTCGATAGTCGGCGACACCTACAGAGTAGAAGTCATCGTGGCTCCCAAGTAACACCGCGCGACGCCGGCTCTCCTGCCCGAGCCGGGGGCATTCGGTTGACTTCATCCGGAGCAATCCGCTAGGTTTCGATTCGTTGGCAGACGTTGACGCCCCACCACCTCACGGGAGATTTACTCCATGCCGGACCGAGCCTACGTATTGATCAACGTTCATCCCGGCCAAACCGCTGATGTCGTCAAAGCCCTTGGGGATATAAAGGAAATCAAACAAATCGACCCCTGTTGGGGAAAGCCCGACATCTTCACCATCGTTGAAATTCCCCACCAGGACGCACTGACCCAACTGGTGCTCGCGAAAATTCACGCCATCCCCGGTGTCGATCAGACAGATACGCATATGGTCTATCGCCTTCAGGAGGGCAAGCCGAAATGAGTGCTCGCGTCCCTGCCATCATGGCGCTGGTTCTCGTCGCAGCGCTCGCCGGATGTGCGGGGGGCCCACCCGCCCCGGAGCCCGATGTGATGGAAGTGACACTTCCAGTTCCTGCCGAACAGGTGAAAACGGCACTGTCCGACGTCCTGACCCAAGGCGGCTATACGGTCGACCAGGATGACACCGGCAACATCACGACCGGAATGCGGCAGGAGATCAGAAGCCCTTGGAACGGATTATTGCGCTGGAGATTCGGCGTAGGGAAGACTCGGGTCGAGGCGCGGGTCGTCCCGCAGGACGACAGCACCACACGATTGCGACTGCAAGTGTTCCATCGCGGAAAAGACGGGATATTCGATTCGTGGGAGGATGCAGAAACACCGCTGCCGCAAAGTGCCGCGAACGAAATTCGCCTGCTCAAGAATGCGCTTCGACTATTGTAGGGTTGTCTTACTTCTCCTCGGCCTCATCGCCGAAATCCAATCCGAATCGCTCCGCCATTCGATATAACGTTCGCCGATCGATCCCCAGAATCTTCGCCGCCTTGACCTTGTTGCCTCGCGTCTCCTTAAGCACCCGAGCCAGATGCCGTTTCTCGACCTCGTCTAAGGTCAACAGCGCGTCTTGATCCCCCTCGGCGGGTGGCCCCTTGAGCAGCTCACCTGAATCCGGCTCAACCCTGATCGACTCGGGGAGATCTTCGGGAAGCAACAGCGGGCCATGGCTGAGCGAGACCGCCCGTTCCACCGCATTCTCCAGTTCACGCACATTCCCCGGCCAATGATAGCGCTTCAACAGCGCCATCGTTTCCGGTAAAAACCCTCTCACATGCAACGACTGCTTGGCGTATTTTTGCAGAAAGTGATGCGCGAGCATCGTAATGTCCTCACGCCGCTCAGCCAGAGACGGCAGGACAATCCGCACCACGTTCAGACGATAGTACAAGTCGTCGCGAAACTTGCCTTCCTTCACGAGCGTGGCCAAATCCCGATTGGTCGCGGCAATGATGCGCACATCGACTTTCACCGATGCCGTGCTGCCGACACGCCGCACCTCGTGCTCTTGCATCACCCGCAGGAGCTTGACCTGAAGCGCCTGGCCGAGATCGCCGATCTCATCGAGAAACAGCGTACCGCCATCGGCGGCCTCGAACAGCCCGGCTTTGGCTCCGACGGCGCCCGTAAACGCGCCCTTCTCATACCCGAACATTTCCGACTCCAGGAGATGATCGGGCAAGGCGCCGCAATTGACTGGAATGAACGGTTTGTCGCGACGCAGACTGTTCAAATGGACAGCTCGCGCAATCAGTTCTTTCCCTGTTCCACTTTCTCCTTCGATGAGCACCGTGCTGCGCCCCTCGGAAACACGGGCCACCAGCTTGTACACCTCCAGCATCGCAGGGCTGCTGCCCACCAACTGTGACCAGGGTTCGCGTGCGCGCGCATCTTCGCGAAAGCGGGCGTTTTCCCGCACCAGGCGACAATGCTCCAGACTGCGCTGGACGACGAGACGGATCTCGTCCCTCTTAAACGGCTTGGCCAGGTAGTCGTAGGCTCCTTGCTTGATCGCCTCGATCGCACCCTCCAGAGATCCGAACGCGGTCAACAAGACGATCGAGGTGTCCGGACTGAACTTCTTGAACTCCTTCAACACAAGAAATCCGTCGCCTTGCTCCATCCGGATGTCGGTCAGGACGACATCGGCCCGCGATTGTTTGCCGCGTTCCACCGCTGCCTGGCCGCTGGAAAAGGCCTCAACCTCATACCCCTCCTTCGCCAGCGCTTCCGCCAGCAAGGTTCGAGCGGCCTCGTCGTCATCCACTACGAATAACTTCGCCTGACTCATGCGTCTCCTTCTCCTATGCGACAGCCGAATCCGACGGCAGCCCAGGCAGCACCACGGTCACCGTCGTGCCCTTGCCGATCTCACTCTCCAGTGTCAAACGGCCGCCATGAGCAGACACAGCCTCCCGACTCAGAAATAAGCCCAACCCGGTGCCTTTTCCCACGGCCTTTGTGGTGAAGAACGGTTGAAAGGCTCGCTCGACATCCTCCCGAGGCATCCCACAGCCTGAATCACTCACCACCAACGTGACCACCGTACTGAGATCTGGCCGGCCGGTGCAGGACGCGCCCTCCATCTCCTCCGAGGAAGCTTGACGAATGGTCACGGCGACCGTGACATGCCCCCCCGCCCCTGTGGCCGCGAGTGCATTGCTCAGGAGATTGACCAACACTTGGTGGATCTTTTCGGCATCGGCCCACACCAGCAGAGCCGACGCCACCGCGGTGTGAAGCGTCACACCCTTGGCATGGTATCCCGGTTCCATCAGCGCTACGACCGGCTCGATCAGGCGTTCCGCCGGATACCATGTCGGCTCAGGCTTGCGTTGTCGGGTGGACGATAAGAGATCTTGAATGATCCGCACCACGCGATTCAACTGTTCATCGATGATACCGATACGCTTCTGCATCGCAGGAGTGACACCAGGCTCTTCCGCGAGCGCCTCCACATGCCAGGCAATCGAATGTAACGGCGTCCCGACCTCATGCGCCACCGACGCCACCAATTGCCCCACGGCCGCCAACCGTTCTGATCGCGCCAGCTTGTCTTTAATCTCGACCAGCTGCGTATTCGCCAACAACAGGTGTTCGGTTTGCGTCGCCAGGGCAGCCTTGGCGGCTTCTTCGCGGGCTTTCCGCTCCTCCCATGTCACACCGATGTAGGCCACCCCGGTCAACACACAGGCCACCATAATGCGATTAAACACGACGGCGGTGAACCGTTCGCGCTTCTTGCCCGGCTGGAAGAGACCGACAAATGTCACCAGGATGCACAGTGCGAGCGTCACCACCATGAGCCGCCGACTTCGGACTGTGGCCACCAGCAAAATCGGCAACACAAAACCGAATGCGCCGACGACATTCAGCGGGAACATCCATTCCATCACCATCACGATGAGGAAGAGGATCGCGGCGATAGCCAGCACCACCTGATTCCGGCTTTTCATCACGATGTCGTGCCGCGCAGCGAGGACAGTTTAGGCAGTTGCAGCCGAAGGGCGGAGAGTACACACGGCTGCGGCGAGTGCTTGTACGCGTTCATCCCGTTGGAGCTCCTCAAGAGACAGCGACAGTTTACGCGACCAGTTCGGATAAGCGTCCACGGTGCCAGGGAGATTCATTTGTGTCACTTCACCGATCACATCGTCAAGGTTGGCCATGACAACCCAGGCCGGCGACGTCGCAAGGTAGACATGGATCGCGCGGCACAGAGCGGACGTCATCACCGGAACAGAATCAGGCCGATCGCTCACCCCGGAGGGCAACAACCCCGCCCCGTTCAAGGCCCGAAGGATATGCCCCCGGTCACGCGTGCGCTCCTCGAAGGCTTGCTGCACGGCCTGTTCGTTCGCATACATGCCGAGCTTTGCCCGCAATCGGATATCTTCCCCTGTCCAATAGCCGGTCAGCGTCGGAAGGTCGTGTGTCGTGACGACCGCGAGGGACTGCTCAGGATAGGCCGACGGAGGCTTGCAGGACCCATCCCAGTTCCGTTCGAAATAAAAGACTCGATAGGAGAGAATCTTATACCGCGCCAGCTGTTCCCGCACATAGTCCGGCACCGTCCCCAGATCTTCTCCGATCACCAGAGTCTGCGCGCGCAGGCTTTCCAGCGCGAGAATCCGCAGCAGATCCTCGGCCGGATACTGCACATAGGCTCCCGCCTCCGCACTCATCCCGCGAGGCACCCAGAACAGCCGGAACAGCGTCATCACATGGTCGATGCGGATCGCCCCGCCCTGCCGGAGCGTTTTCCTGAGCAACTCGATGAACGAGCGATAGCCCGTGGACTTGAGGCGCAACGGATGAAACGGAGCGAACCCCCAATTCTGCCCTTGCGGCGCAAACGCGTCCGGGGGCGCGCCGCAGTCCGCACCGAGCGCGAGGACGTCCTGCAGCATCCACGCCTCCGCACCATTTCGGTCGCTTCCCAGTGCGAGATCAGGGTACAAGCCGACCGTCATGTGCGCCTGTGTCGCCCGGGTGTTGGCCGCTCTCAACTGATCCGCCGCCACCCACTGCATATACTGGAAAAACCGGACTCGCTTGCGATGCCGTTTGGAAAATTCACGTAACGCCGGTGAATCGGGAGTCCGGTACTGGTCGGGCCACTCAGGCCACAGCCTGAGCGACTGTTCGATCAGGCGTCGTTCCTCTTCCAGCACCTGGAATACCGCAAATCGCTCCAGCGATTCTCCTTCGTCCCGAATAAACCGGTGCAACAGCCACCCTCGCGCAGTGGTCGGCTCCAGCGACGGTTCGGTTCCCGTATAGTTCTCCTTCAGAAACTGTCGGTAGGCGAGGTCCAGCATTGTGCGCTTCGCCTTGATCACGGATTCTGAATCCACCAGGTCGGCCGCGCGCGCCTGCTCCAGTTCCTTTTGAAACTCTGCACTGTTCCGCAGCCGTTGCGCATCCGGCGACGCGTGATACTCCGGAAGCCGATCGAGGTCGATATAGAGCTCGTTCAAAAATAACCGGCTGGTCGGGGAATAGGGGCTGAGATGGTGGGGGCGAGAATTTTTCAGTGCATGCAATGGATTCAGTCCGATGATGCCGGCTCCCAGCTCTTTGCCTGCCCATTCGACCAACCGGGACAAATCCGTAAAATCGCCCACGCCCCAATTGGTCTGCGACCGTAACGAATAGAGCTGCACCGCCAAGCCCCATACTTTTTCACCCCGAGCCAGTTCCTCCGGCACAAAACAATGCGGCGGGGCCACGACCACGCGGAGCGTCCCCCTGGTCACCACCTTGCTGCCCATGGTGCCGACCGACAAGTCGTAATAGCCGAGTTCCAGGTTCTGAACCAACGGCAGTTCAACGCGCACCATGCGCCGCCCGGCCAGCGAACGGACCTCGCATGGATTCAGGCCGGGGCCGGCTTCGTCACGATGAACGATGGTCCCTTTTTCATCCATGAGACTCCAGGCTACCGCGACTTGTTGCTCCTCCCCTTCCTCCAGCGCAGGCCGAAACGTCCACTGCGTGGCGCCATACCCTTGCTGGAGAATGAGAATGGGATCGCAGGGTTGCTGCCAGGGCGCCTCGTCCAAGGCGGTCAGCTCCTGAGACAGTACCACACCCGATCCGACCTGAAAACCCATGGCGGACAGAATGGCTCGACGCGTCTCGTCACTGGTCACATGGAGAGTACCGGCGATGTCGTGATAGTCGGGTGAAATACCGGCCCGTGAGGCGAGGAGGCGAAGCAGGTCTTGCTCGGTGCCGTCATACATAGCGTCCTGCACGAGTGTGAGTGAAGACCTCCATCAAGTCAAGGTATCCTATGCTTTTTCGCAGAGTTGCGACAGGACCCACGCCGCTTGAGCACGCGGGCGACCGTCTCACCGACGCACGGCCCACCACACGACGAGGCTCATGACCGATCAAGGGAGGCTCCGTTCCGGGCAAGAGTGCCGAGCGGCGTTGCATTGCTGCGCCCCCTCACGCGTGGTAGCATAACCTTAGCGTCGAGAGGCGACGACTGTCTTTACTCATCAGGTGGAGCCGGGCACGGAAAGGGAGGTGGCTCGTATGACCCCGCAGCTGTCGCTTTCGGGAAGCGGTGCCTTCCTCGCAATCGCCGCTCAATGTCTCGTGTTTGCCGCACCGGCCCAGGCCTTGCCAGAACACTCGCGGGTCGATGTCATCGGAGATTATCGGTACGCCTATCACGAACCGGAAACCGTATCAGAAGCCAGGCACCACGCCTGCACCGAAGCGCTCTATCAGGCAATCAGCACCTCAGCGGCGGTGCGAGAACAGACCGCTTCGATTGTCGACTCGAAACTATTCCGCACTCTGGTGCATACCCTCGCCTCGAAGCATGTGACCGATCAACAGATCGTTCAGCAGAGCGAAACGGGACGCACGGTGTACTGTAAGGTGAAGGCCGTCTTCCACGCAGATGAGGTGGAACGGGTGCTGATCGCACAGACAACGGGCGGAACCGAACCCGGCTTGGATCAGAATCGGGCGCTGAAGATCGTCAGCGCGCGCGAAGAGGCTGATGGCACACTCGTCATCGTGTACCAGGCGCTCAAGCGTCTCGATTGGCTGGGAACCGCCTACCAAGGCAGCTTGCGCGAATCAGCGGATGTGATGGTGGACTTTTATGACGATCAAGGCGTCCTGGTCCGGAGCAGTCGTCATCCGGCCAGGAAAACCGCGACCGGTGACGATGTCATGAATCCAGGCGAGGTGGGCACTCTGCGAATCGCGAAACCGCTCAATGCGAAAACCTACCGTGTCTGGGTGGTGAAGTAGTCCACCGAGGCTTCGGGGACAGGACCGGATGTCTTCCGCTCCTGTCCCCGTCCCGATACGCCCAACACATTTGCATTCGTGAGTCTTACCGATCGCTCGCCAGGGGCGGCATGTTAATGCCGACGCGTTCCAATCCCATGATCACCGTCAAGGCCGACGGCGAGTGCTGCACGATTTCCTTCTGCACTTCGATACGGCGCAGATCGACGAATTCCGGCGCCGTCAGTCCCAACGATTCCCGATAGGCGCGATCGGCGATCCCGCGCTGCTTTTCGGCTTTTTCACGCGCCTCTTCCGCCTTTTGGAACTCGACCATCGTGATCTTGCGCTGCTCTTGAACAATGGTTTGAGTCGTCTGCTCGACGACGCCCTTCGGCGGCAGAATGCTACCGACAACGACTCGATTGAGCCGGATCGGCAGGTTTTGCTTGTCGATGAGTTTGGTCTGCACTTCACGCGCAATGGCGTCCTGCAGTTTCGTCCTGGTCGTCGGATCGGTCGTCAATTGAAACAGCGGGTACTTTTGCACCTCTTCTCGAACGAACGTGCGGAAGGCTTCCTTCACGTTGTTTTGGTACCAGTTGGTGCCGTAGCGACCGACGATCTCCGGCGAGCGCCCTTCGACCACATTGGCGATCATAAACGCATCGAAGGAGACCGGAGCGTTTTCAGCCGAAATAATGTCGAAATGTTCCGAATACTGTAATGGCCGGACATCCACTTCGATAACCTTCGTCGTCGGCGCAACCCAGACCCGGCCCGTCTTGGAGGGAGCCGGATCAACGCCTCCGTGGCCGAAGAAGAACGGTTGTTCGACCATCACCCCCTCATGGCCGGCCTCAATGGCTACGCAACCCGACGTCAGCAGCAATACCCCCACAGCCCCCAGCATGGACCAGGCTCCGTGTCTCATAGGTTCCTCCTGTGAAAAGGTCTGACCACCGAGGCCCGCCTGGCCACGTCCTGCGGGCGTCAACGGCCTCGTGATGGCATGCAAATACCTTACGAACCGCACGCGGACATTGTCAAACGAAGGGGTGTTGAGGGAAAGTGGTCGACAGTGACCACACAGCCTGACGGGAAATACGAACCGGCAGTGACGTTAATAAATCCCGGCCTCCCGCTGCAGCCATCGGACATATCGAGTGATATGTTCCACGTCTCCAGACGTCACGCCTTCGATCTTCGGCATGTTGCCGAACTCCCAGTGGTGAGCGCGGACGCCGTTCTCTGCGGCCCGCTGGAACGCCATATCGGCGTGATGATTCGGTTCATAAATCTTATGCACAAGCGGCGGACCTTGCTTGGTCCCGACACCGCGCACACCATGACAGGCGGCACAATTGGCAGTGAATTTCGCCTCGCCGACCTGCATTTCCGCCGGTGTCACACCTCCAGCCGGCTTTGCGGCGTCTTGGTTGGTCGCATTGGACTCGCAAGCCGCCAGAGCTGCAACCATCACCGCGAGTCCGACTCCCATCACCCAGACCTTCATCTGAATACTCCTGACTCTGATTCGTTTCATCGCGGGGGCTCAGCAGGCGGGGTTGTCGTCCGGGGTCCCTGTGATTGCTTCAACTGATCCCGAAGCATTTGCGTCGTGCGATTCAAGGTCAACCGACGGTAGAGCCGCGCACCGATCGGCGCAATGATCACGAGGGCGATGATCAGGTACATAAAGAATTCTTCAGGCGTCATAGGCACAGCTCTCCAGATTCTTGTGTGATCGCAGGCGGAAACACGAACCGGGCTCACGGCACCGCGCGACCATCACCTTAGTCGCCGCGATGTCCGTTAGAGTATCGCATAGGGGACCGGATCCACAACTCCCGCCAGGCGGAAGCCTTCACGCCGAATCCGGCAACTGTCGCATCGGCCGCAGGCCACGCCATCAGCGCCGGGGTCATAGCAACTATGCGTGAGTTCCAAGGGAGCCCGGAGTTCCTGCCCGCGTTGCACGATTTCGGCTTTGGAGAGCATCAGGAGGGGCGCACACACTTCGACAGACCGCCCCTCCATCCCGATCTTGGTTCCAAGCCTGGCGACCGTTTCAAACGCGTGGATAAAATCGGGGCGGCAGTCCGGATAACCGGAATAGTCCAGCACATTGGCCCCGAAGTAAATTCTCTGTGCCTCAAGCGTTTCGGCGTATGCCAGAGCCAAAGACAAAAAAATGGTGTTGCGAGCCGGCACGTAGGTGACGGGAATCCCGCCTGCCCGGTCCTCTTGGGTGCGGTCCTTGGGCACAGTCACATCGTCCGTGAGAGCGGATCCTCCGAACGCCCGTAGATCCACGTCCACCACCACATGAGCGGCGGCACTCAAGGCCTGGGCAACGGCCCTCGCCCGCTCGACTTCGACATGGTGGCGCTGGCCGTAGGAGATAGTCAGGCAATAGAGCCGGTAGCCATCCTGCTTGGCAATGGCAGCCGTGACGGTAGAATCCAACCCGCCACTGAGCAGGATCACCGCCTTCGGATCGACGTGAGTCATAGGGAACAGGAAAGGGTCGGGCAGACTACCGAAGTTTGGACACTCGAACGCCGATCACAGACTGAGGCGCGTCACAAGCTGAAGCGGAACGGTGAATGGATGCGGCCGGCTCCTGTGAGCTAGTCGCGATCCTCTTCCTTCTCGATTTTCTCGAGCAATTCCTGTCGAGACTGGCATTGAACACAGAGCTTGGCGAAGGGCACCGCCTCCAACCGCTTTTCACTGACCTCGATGCCGCATTCCGCGCAAATCCCGTAGGTGCCTTCGCTGAGTCGGGTCAACGCCTCATCGATGGCCTGCCGCTTCCGGTTCCGCATTTCCATCAACGAAATGCCGAGTTCGCGATCCAGATCCATGAGGGCTTGATCCCCCACATCCCTGGCGGACTCCAGGCGGCGCTGCTGATCTTCGGTCAACGATTGGCCAAGGTTGCCCTCGATCTCGCGCATGATTTCCTGGCGTTTGCTCAGGAGCATTCGCTGCAGGACTTCACGCCGACGCTGACGCTCTTCTCGTTCTTTGGGTGTTTCTTTCAGTGTAAGCGCTGCCACAACACGCGCGGCAACGCTGTCTTCGTCTTTTTCAGTCATAGCAGTAACCGGAGCCGACCGCTCTTTTTTCACAGGCTTCTCAGGAGCGGGGGCTTTTGCTTTCGTCGTTGGTGTTTTTTTCTTCGCGTGGACTTTCGTCGCCATAGAGTCTCATGCCCTTTCGTGATGAGTGCAAGGCGAAAAAGTTCGGCAGGTATATCACGCGACAGATCGTTTGACAAGTACCTGGCTCCCCAAGATCTTGGGGATTTACGGATAGATGATCATCGAATGCACGTCGTAACCCGCCAGCCGATCACGTCCGTTGAGGCCTTTCAGCTCGATCAGGAAGTCCAACCCAGCAATCTCCCCGCCGAGTTGCCGCACCAAGTCGATCGTGGCCGCTGCCGTGCCGCCGGTGGCCAGCAGGTCATCCACGATCAACACTCGCTCCCCGGGTGACACAGCGTCCCGATGAATCGCCAACACGCTGGATCCGTACTCCAGGTTGTATTCGACCTCATAAATATCGGCAGGCAGCTTCCCCGGCTTGCGCACCGGAACGAACCCGGCGCCGAGACGGGCAGCCAACGTCCCACCCATGATGAAGCCTCGCGACTCGATCCCGACGATCTTTGCGATGCGCTGGCCTTCGTAACGAGCGGCAAGCTCATCCGCGATGGAGCGGAACGCCTGCGCATGCTTGAGAAGGGTCGTAATGTCGTAGAAGAGGATGCCGGGCTTAGGAAAGTCTGGAACTTCTCGAATGAGGGCTTTGTAATTCATACGTGCACGCGAATGGGGACGTTCTCATAAGAGATCCGCCCGCTTCATGGTTTTCCGTTCAATAATGCCGCGAAGCCTGGCCAGTGCAGCCGTTTCGATCTGGCGAACCCGCTCGCGGGTCAGCCCCATTTCCTGGCCGATCTCTTCTAACGTCCGCGACTCGGCCCCGTCAAGTCCAAACCGCGCCAAGATTACGGTGCGTTCCTTTTCAGGCAGCTCTTTCACCCAGGCCATGAGTTCAGCCCGCCGCATCACGCCTTCAGTCGTCTCCGCCGGCGTCAGGCAGAGCGGATCTTCGATCACATCGCGCAGAAACGTATCCTGCCGGTCGCTGATCGGGCTGTCGAGGGAGCATGTGGTGCGGACCAGCTGCTTCAAGTCATCGACTTCCGCAACGCTGGTTTTCAGCTTGGCGGCGACTTCGTCGGCCCTTGGCTCCCGTCCCAGCTCATGGACCAGTTGTTCCACCTTGCCCAGGTACCGGTTCAACCGTTCGACGACATGAACCGGCAACCGAACAAGCTTCCCCTGGTTGATAATGGCTCGTTCGATAAACTGGCGAATCCACCAGGAGGCGTAAGTACTGAAGCGGAACCCCCGCTTGTAATTGAACTTCTCTACCGCTTTGATCAGACCAAGATTGCCCTCTTCGACGATATCCGCAAAGGGAAACCCCCGGTTCATGTACCGCTTGCCGATACTGATCACCAGACGGAGATTTGCCTCGATCATCTCCTGGCGCGCCGCTTCGTCGCCAGCCATGACCCGCTTGCCCAATGCCTGTTCCTCTTTGAAATTCAGCAGCGTCGATTTGCGGACCTCGCGAAGGTAACTCTTGATCGTGTCGAGACCCTCGGCCCGCCCGGATTCCGCCGGACGATTGTCCGCTCCGGACTCTTCGGCCTCGGCGTGGCTCCCCGACTCCGCATCTTCGTCCTCATCCCCGCGCGCCACGCGCGGGCGGCGAGCCGAGACGGGTGAATTCACTGCGCTGTCCTGTCGCACTGCTGCACGTCGAGCCATAATTCCGTTACCTACTGCTTAATCGTAAAGGCCTGGGATCGGCCGGTAGCGCGACTCCACTCCACCTGCACCTGCGTCACACGCGACCCGACAGGGCCCTTCTTGAGATCCGACAGGAATTCCTCAAGGACGCCCCGGTTCCCCTCAGCATCCACCGCCACCTGCCCGCCATCGAGATTCTCGACGTGACCCGTCACTCCACGCGAAGCCGCCATCCGACAGGTAAAAGCACGATACCCAACCCCCTGCACATGCCCGCTGACAAGAATTCTCGCGCGCACTGATTCGCCGGTGTCGGTCATCGCCTCGCAGCCCTCCCGCTGATCGAACGTCAGGCGCAGAGCGAGTGCTGCGCCTGGCATTGGATACTCTCACAGCTCCCGGAGAGCGTCACGCGATTTGCAAGTTTACGCGGCATCACCAGACTCATACTTCTACCTTATCGGCAGGTACCTGGCGAAGCATGAGCCCGTGCACGGAAGGCCAACCCGATACACGGCGAGAGCAGGAGAGGCACAGTGAAAATGGGCGGCGACCGACGGAGACAAGCGAAGCGCGTCGCCCTATTGCGGCTATGGACGCGATCCGGATCAAGCAGACTCTACGTGCAGTATATTGGGAGCAGACAGAGACAGCGCACACATTCGAGGTGAGGCTTGATACAAAAAGAATTTAGGGGAGGTGTGTATCCGCCGGCGATAGCGGGGAGAGGCTTCACCTGAGGAGCTGCAGGAACAAGCTTTGTTTGGTCGGGGCGAGAGGATTTGAACCTCCGACCCCTGCGTCCCGAACGCAGTGCGCTACCGGGCTGCGCTACGCCCCGACCGGGCAGAACCAGAAACGGGAAGCCGGATTGTCTTACATCACGGGGGTAAAACGCAAGCCGTGTGCATCGGCCACACCTTGGCAGGTAATTCTGCCGTTCATCACGTTCACACCCTTGGCCAGACCGGGGTCTGATCGAATCGCTTTCTCGACTCCCTCCGATGCGAGCCGGACTATATAAGGGAGCGTGGTGTTGGTCAAGGCTAGAGTCGAGGTGTGGGGCACGATGCCCGGCATGTTCGTAACGCAGTAATGCAGAACACCATCCACTACATAGACCGGATCCGAGTGCGTGGTGGGCCTGGTGGTTTCACAACAGCCCCCTTGATCCACGGCCACATCCACAATCACGGAGCCAGGCTTCATTTTCTTGACTAGTGCTCTCGACACGACCTTCGGCGCGCGCGCCCCGGGGACCAACACCGCGCCGATGACCAGATCGGCTTCGACGACCGCGCGTTCAATGGCTGACTCCGTCGCCGCGCATGTCGCGATACGTCCGCCGTACAGGTCATCGAGAAACCGGAGCCGATCAAGATCCAGATTGATGACAGTCACCCGCGCTCCCATGCCCGCGGCGATTCTGACGGCCGACGTTCCCACCACGCCGGCGCCCAACACCACGACATGAGCAGGCGGTACCCCGGGCACGCCGGCCAGCAGGAGACCGCGCCCTCCCTGTACCGTCCCGAGATAATGGGCTCCGACCTGCACAGCCAGGCGCCCGGCGATCTCACTCATCGGCCGCAACATCGGCAGGCTGTGATCTCTGGCCTCAACGGTCTCATAGGCAATGGCCGTGATATCGGCCGCGACCAACGCCTTGGTCAGATCCGGCAACGAGGCCAGATGCAAGTAGGTAAACAGCACCTGCCCGGGCCGAAAGAGCGCACACTCGGACAGCTGCGGCTCCTTGACCTTCACAATGAGTTCCGCCTGCTGAAACACCTCGGGTTTGGAGCCGGCCACCTGAGCGCCGGCCTGCCGATACGCGTCGTCCGAAAATCCGCTCCCTTGCCCCGCCGACGGCTCTATCAAAACCCGATGCCCCGCCTGCAGCAAGGCACGAGCGCCGTCAGGCGTCAGACTCACCCGATACTCGTAGTCCTTAACTTCCTTCGGAACCCCGATGATCATAGCCGCCTCCTTGCGCCCCACACCGTTTCGCCCTGATACCCCGTATTATACATGGCCGAGCGGGATCACCGTCAGGAAGCTGCGCACCTTGCTACGCGAAAGTTCAGTGCGGTAAGATTCGCAGACCATCGACCATCTCCGCTTAAGAGGAGCACCTCACGCATGGACGCCGGATCCTGTAATGCCTGCAGCGCCGCGGGCGCACCATTGATGAAGTTTTCGCTGGGAAAAGATTTCTTCGGACGGACCTATGACCGGCTGTCGCCCGCTTCGGATCAAAGCCCGAAATGGTATTGTGAACCCTGCTCCATGATGAAGAATCTGCAGCGGGACTTCCGCGACATCCGCGCCGAATTCGACAAACTCGCCAAGGGGCAGGCCTCCGCCTTGTCGGAACCTGAGGCCAAACAACGGGCGCAGTTGCGCCTCAATGAAATTGCCGCCATCGCAGGCACCCAGGCCGCCGGCTCATCGCTCCTCAGCTCGACGGACGTGAAGCAGTTGATCGAGCAATTTCATGCCCGCGCCTAATCCCTTACATCGCACCCCGGAACCTTGGACTTGTTGACATGACCGGCTATCAGCGACATATTTTTGTCTGCACCAACAAACGCGAACCGGATGACCCGCGCGGCAGCTGCTCCAAGCTCGGCTCCGATGCGCTCCACGCCTGCTTCAAGCAGGAGGCCAAGCGACTCAATCTGAAAGGCGTCGTCCGCGCCAACAAAGCCGGCTGTCTCGATTATTGCGCACAAGGCCCGACGGTGGTGGTCTATCCCGAAGGAATCTGGTACCGCGTGACGTCCGAGGCGGACGTGAAGGAAATCATGGAGCGACACATCGTCAAGGGAGAAGTGGTCGAACGACTCTTGATGGCCGACCAAGCCCCGCTCCCGCTTCTCTCTCCGTTGAAGGCCTAAACTCATCACCCCCTGCTGACTCGCGCGAGATCTCTATGCCAGCCGACGAGAAATGGAAGGCCAACATGGAAAAAGTGGCCTTTATGAAAACCTTCCCCGGCCTGCTGAGCCGGTGGGAACAACTCGCCGGAAAGACCGTGGAAACAGTGGCACCGCTCAAGAGCAAAGCCGGCGCGGCCGCGCTGATCTGCACGGACGGATCATTTGTGGTGCTTCCGCCGCCGTCGGCAGAGCCTTATGAATTGGGTGAAGCCCTGCAGGCAGGCCGCAGCTACCTCGAACCAAAACACCCAGAAGCCTATATCGGATACGATCAGCTGCTGAAGAAAGACAAGGACGCACAACGGACCGCCCGCCTGGAAAATATTCTCGGGGCGATTCGCAACAATATGGAACAGATTCCAGAGTTGAAAGACCGGCTCAAAGACCTGGTCAAGGAGTGGAAGTGAGCAGTCTCCCACAGAAAAACATGTTCGAGATCTTCTCCCAAGGTCTCTTCGAAGGAGTGAAACCCATGCTGGTTATTCGCGATCACCTGGTCCGCCATCCTGACCGTTGCACCCATCAAGCCATTTGCGTTCCCATCTGCCCGACCAGCGCATGGCTCTCCACGCCGCCCTACAAATTCGATCCTTCCCGTTGCCTCGAAAGCTGCCGACTGTGCCTCGACGCCTGCCCGTCGCAAGCGATCTATGCGGTATTCAAGAAAGGCGAAAAATTGCTGGAGCCGCAGAAGAAGTAGAGGAAATCTGGATGACGGACGGCGCACCACGCACTGGACGGAATGAGAGCCGATCCTACTGGGCTGGAACCGCCACGGCATGATGAATTGCTTGTGCCGAGGATCCGCACGATTCAGCCCTGTCCCGGCTCCCTAGCATGTCGCACTTCTAACCGCGGGCAGCAGCAGGAGTACGGCCAGCAACACCAACGCGAGGGGCATCGCATCCTGCAACGAAAGACTGCCTCCGCTCTCAAAGCCGCGCATGGCGAGCACTCCGGCCCACACCAGATTGTAGGCGCAAGCCACCCCCAGGCCCCACCTCCGTAGACGCCATAACCCCATAGACGCAAGCGCAGCGCATCCGAATTGGAACGACACGGTTGCGACCTCAACGAGCAGATGCCTGAGTCCAATCACCCGAGGATTCAACAAAAGACCGAACAGCGAAAGGACCGCCAGAACCATGGCCGGAGCAAACCATGTGGCAACCACTCCGTACATCGCACCGAGTAGTCGGATCATCCAGGGCTCCGCAATACATTTCACGGCAACGGCAGACCTCCAGAATGTCGGCAGATAGAGGATTCCCTGATCAGACGATCTGCTTCCGCAAGCGCCCCCAGTAGGCCGTCCCTACGTATCCGCAACCGCCCGTCAAGGTGGTCATCGCCATGACGCGATAGACGACGGAGCGCGGCGCTTTGACGTTGACCGACGGGTCGAGGAGATCAGGCGCAGCCGCCACACGTTTCAGCGTTTCACCCGCCAACAGAATCGGCCACATACATGCCAATCGCTGACGAATTTCAAGGCGAGGCAAGGCCATGGTGTACATCCAGCCCTGATCCAAGTGTTCGATGGCCATTTTGATCAACCGCATCAATACCGGCCTGAACTTCGGCAGGCTCTCTCGATTCAGCAAATCAACCGGCGTCAGGCCCGCCTCACGGAGAAGCGGCTCAGGCACATAACACCGCCCACGATGGAGATCCCGGGCCAGATCCTTCACGATATTCGTCAGCTGCAATCCCTTGCCGAATCGTACCCCGATGGCCGACATTTTCGTCACATCCCAATCCGACATCGACGGGCAGTGCGCGCAGACCATTCGGGTCCAGAATTCACCGACACAACCGGCGACGTAGTACGTGTACTGATCCAATTCGTCCAGGGTCTGAAACGCCGTTAGATTCTGAGCCGAATCGCCCTGAAAATGCGAAAGATCCATCGCCATCCCGTCCGGCAACACCCCCATCAACCACCGAATCCGTTCTTGGTCGGCTGGATCGAATTGATCGTACAGCGTCAAACAGTCTTCCAGCCGCTGGAGCAACACTCGCTCTGCGGAGTCGGCTTGATGAGGAATCAAGGCGGCTTGAATCGCGTGCAGGTCACTCCGCGCCCCAGCGCTGGAACTGAACTGCATTCGAAACTGGGTGAGATAGCGGAGTCGCTGCTCGCGGTCGATCAGATCGGTATCGGCAATCGTGTCGGCGGCACGCGCAAACAGGTAGGCCAAGCCCATCTGGTCGCGCACCGTCGCCGGCAGCACGTTGAGGGTCAGATAGAACGACCGGGAAACCTGCCTGAGGATGCCGTGAAGCAGTTCGTGTCTTGCGGAGTCGATAGCCGTGGGGCAACCTTCTTATCTAACTTCCAGCACACCTTCCATGCCCTTCTCCCGATGACTCGGAAAGAACAGGAGCTTCTTGTCGCAATAGAAGGGATACCGACCGGGCTTCCTCACGGTAAACTGCACTGTGACCGTACGGCCCGAGGACACATCTCGTTCGATCGATAACCCCGCAGCCTCGTTGGTGAGGATAAAGTTATGCGGGGTAATCGTGGTGATGCTGGTCAGGAGCAACTCAACCGGCTTTCCTGCCTGGACGATCAAATGACCGGGCGTATAGGAGTAACTGTCGAGGATGAGGGTAGCCCGCTGAATGCCGTCGAGTTGATCAACCGGCACCTGAAGCGGCGGAACCTGAGGTGCTTGCTCGGCAGCATGCACCAGCGCGGGGGCGATGGCCGTGCCGCACATCAGCGCGCAGACAAACCCGAACTGCAGAAAACCAGAGGCCCTGCTCATAGGCAACGGTTCTAGCAGAAGGCCGCGGAGCCGGTCAACCGAGCCGGCGACTTGACTGACCGGGAACCTGGTATTATCTCTCCCCATTGAGACGCGAGAAATCCCCTTGCCCAGGGGCCAATAATCAGCTCAGGATCCGGTATAATAACATCCAAGGTTCGTTCCTCTCCGTAGAACAAGGGAGCGAGGAGAACGGACCTCCAAGGAGGACAGATATGAAGTCGTTGAAGGGTATCGGGCTGCTTCTCATTTCGAACATTCTCATTTATCTCACCCTGTCGATTACCGTCCGAGTGCTGGTCAACGTCGTCCTGCCGGCTTTCGGCATCGATGTCCGGGGAGCCTTCAGTCAGGAACTGCTGGTCTGGTCGCTGGTCATCGGCTTCGGCGGCGCATTCATTAGTTTGCTCTTCTCCAAACAAATGGCCCGCGCCATGCTGGATTGCGTGCAAATTACCCAACCTCGCACAAACGCGGAACAGGTGATTTACGGGTCCGTGCAGGAGATTGCCGAACGGCTCCACATCACCATGCCCGAAGTGTGGGTTTATGAATCGCCTGACCCCAATGCCTTTGCCACGGGACCGAGCAAAAATAACGCCATGGTCGCGGTCTCGACCGGATTGCTGGCTAACCTGCGGGAAGATGAAGTAAAGGCGGTGCTCGCCCACGAGATGGGGCACGTCTTCAACGGCGACATGTTTTCCACGACGGTGCTCGCCGGCTTGATGAACACCTTCGTCCACTACATCAGCAACTTCGTGTATCAAATGGTCGCCCAGCCGCAGGGCGGTGACCGGGAAGAAGGCCAGAGCGGCAGCCCGATCCTCGGCTTCGTGGTCTATATTTTCTTGCAGGTGGTCTTGTCCGTGTTGGCCATGCTGGTCGTCAGCTGGCATTCCCGCCGCCGGGAATATGCGGCCGATGCCTTCTCGGCTAAGGTGTACGGGAAGGAGTCCATGATCAAGGCCTTGCAGGCCATCGATCGCTGGGTGAACCGGGCCCAGTTCGAATATTCGACCCAAGATGCGTTGGCCACGATGAAGATCTCGGGCAACACCTCCGGGTTTATGCACTTACTCGCGACGCATCCTCCCATCGAAGAGCGTGTCGCGGCGCTGGAACGTCTCTAACCAAGGAGTCTTCATATGCCGATCTCTCGACCGACTTGTTCATGGAAGGTACTGGTCCTCGGACTCACAGTGGGTCTCGGGCTTGGCGCCCTTGCAACGGGCCTCGGTTCGGTCGATGCGGCGGAACAAGGAGCAACGCGCATGGCTGCCAAAGCTGCGACCGTCTATGATTTCACGTTGAACGATATCGACGGGAAACCCGTCTCGTTGAGTCAATACAAGGGAAAGGTCATCATGCTGGTCAACACCGCCAGCTTCTGCGGGAACACGCCGCAGTATTCAGACCTCGAGAAAATGTATGAGACGTACAAGGATAAGGGCTTTGAGATTCTGGCCTTTCCGGCGAATAATTTCGGCCAGCAGGAGCCGGGGACGAACGAGGAGATCAAGGGATTCTGCCTGACCAAATACAGTGTCGGCTTCCCGCTCTTCAGTAAGATCAGCGTGAAGGGAAGTGACAAGCATCCCCTCTACCGGTATCTCACCGAACAGAGCCCGTTCCCCGGTGAAGTGGAATGGAACTTTCAGAAATATCTCGTCGATCGCTCCGGCAACGTCGTCGCCCGTTATCACCATCGCACAAAACCGGTGGCCGACGAAGTGGTGAAAGACGTGGAGCGCTTTCTGACGAAGCAGTAAGACCGGTCAGCTTTTTTTCACAAAGCTGACATGGGCTCGATACTCTTGGATGGCCGCACTCAATGCGGCCTTCCCAAGAGGGATATTCGCCTCCAAGGCATCTTCCACCGACTGATCGTCGATGATCACGTCATACGTGTCTTGCAGATTGGTTCGAACCGCGGTCCCGTCCTTGAACGTCCGCGGCATATAGATTTCAGTCCACACTTCTTTCTCAACCAGGCAGACATCACAGAACCGCTCGTACAATAGCGCCAGTTTCTCCGCATCGGTCTCTTTCATGCACCTGCTCCCGGGTAAAAAGCGATCGCACCGCGCCCGTAAGAGGCGGTGAGTGAAGGTAGACCAAGCGACAGGGGATATTCAACGGGCCGGAGAATCTGACGCGGCAGGCGCGGGCGGCTGGTCGGTCACGGCAAAACGCATGGTCCCGACCTGATTCACGGCATGAAAGGGCTGCTGACCTAACGAGGTGATATAAATCTTGACCAGATAGTTTCCCTGCGGCCATTGTTCAGACGGTTTCTTCAGCTCCAGAAAGCCATAGCGCTCATGGCCCGGCACCTCGAGACTATCGGTCACGATTGCACGATCGCCGGTCTTCCCGTCTGCGCCCACGGAAAACACTTGAGCGGCAAACTGCGCCGGGTCCTCAAGCGGTGCCACTTCAAAGACGATGTAGACGGCCGTAGTATCCGGAGAGAACAGCGTGGTTCCCGGAGCAATGGGCTTCAAGCGGGGATCCTGGGTGTACCACCCTTTTCTCCCGAACGTGTCCCACTCCACCTCATAACCGCGCGCCATCTTGATCCATGTGAACAGCGATTGGGGCACGCCTTTCTGTTGTACATCCAGCGAGGGCGTTTCGGTGGGTTCAAACTCAGTCGTGGCTTGCTCCTTCGGAACCATCAAGTCCCGTCCCTCCACGACCGCAACGGGAAATCCCACTCCAGCCATCACAGCCACCATGAGGGCCAGACAGCAGACGCCCCACCCTCCGTTCATTCCCCTGACTGGCTGACCGCATGCAACTGAGATCGGGAGATCCATAGGATTATCGTACTCACTGCGGAGAAGGGGGTCAACCGGCCGGCAGGATTCACTCTCAACTTCGGCCATGTTGAATGGCTCTGATATAATCCGGAAAACCATCAGGTATCATAGTGCTCAACATACTTCGGTTACTATCCACAACCTCATGAACCAACCAGTCCCTCAGCAGCAGGCGTCTCTCCCCCTTCATTATCTTGAACCTTCAGGCGATCATGGGCAGTCGTCCGACCGAAATCCCAAGGCTGAAAGCCGCCGGTACGGTGTCCGCGATGCGGCCTTTCAGGCAGCCGCGCAGGGCGGCGGGGAAAACTATTTCTCGGCCTTTGCCCTGTTTTTGCATGCCTCTCCATTCCACATCGGCATCCTGTCCGCCCTGCCTCAATTGGTCGGCGTGATGGCACAGCTCCTCTCCGTGAAACTGCTCCAATATCTCCGCATGCCTGCGCACCTCCTGATCGGCGGAGGCTGGGCACAAGCCCTCTGCTGGTTACCGATCCTTTCGCTTCCCCTGCTCATGCCCGAGCATGGTCCCTGGCTGCTGATCGGCTGCGCCATGCTGTATTTTGCCTTCGGACATGCCACGGCCCCGGTGTGGAACAGCCTGTTGGTCGATGTCGTGGAAACGAGCAGCCGGGGGGCCTACTTTGCCCAGCGAGCGCGCGTGACGGCGTTGACGAGTTTTGTGGTCCTGGGCATTGCCGGGATGGTCCTGACACTGGGGCAGAAGTGGGAACTCAGCTGGATCGGGTTCCTCATCATCTTTCTCGGCGCGGCCGCCGCGCGAGTGGGAGCGACCCGCTGCCAGACCAGGGTTTCCGAACTGGTGCCGGTGCATCACATCGACGCTCCGCATGGATTCAGGCATTTTCTTGCAGAGAGCGCCACGCCGGATTTCCGGCACTTCCTGCTGTTCTCAGGACTCATGCACTTCTCGGTATTGATCTCCGGCCCGTTCTTTGTCGTCTACCTGTTGCGAGACCTGCACTGGTCCTACCTGCAGTATGCAGGCTGGATGGCCAGCAGCATTTCGGCGCAATTCCTCACCCTCGCGCCATGGGGGCAGATCGGCGATCGATACGGGAACAAGACCCTGCTCATGGTCACGGGTCTGGCGGTCCCGCTCCTACCGATGGGCTACTTGCTGAGCGAACACTATCTGTTTCTACTGAGCCTGAATTTTTTCGGCGGGGTGATTTGGGCGGGACTGTCGCTCGGACTCCAAAACTATGTATTCGACTCGCTCCGTCCTCACGAGCGCACCAGAGGCGTA
The DNA here is from genome assembly GCA_000196815.1 of Nitrospira defluvii. Classification (GTDB taxonomy): domain Bacteria; phylum Nitrospirota; class Nitrospiria; order Nitrospirales; family Nitrospiraceae; genus Nitrospira_A; species Nitrospira_A defluvii_A. The sequence goes on along the minus strand of FP929003.1, from coordinate 1,201,904 downwards.
GCCCTGGCCAATGCCACGAACGCAATCGGCTGGGGCAGCGGGGCGTTGACCGGCAGCTGGTTGGCCACCATCCTCCCGGCGCAACTCTCACTCGGCCTCTGGGAACTCGCCCCGGCGTCCAACCTGCCGTTCCTATTCTGCCTCTCCGGAGCGCTACGATTGCTGATTGCCCTCAGCCTGCTGAAAACTTTCGGCGAGCCACGAGAGATCGGCGCGCTGCCACAACGGCACCTGTTGTGGCAGTTGCCGCTGGTGAAGCCACTCGTGGCGCTGCTCCCCTGGCGAAATTCCCGCGTCGCCCCATAACCAGCTTTCACGCCTAGCCCCGGCCGATTACATGCCCGCCGGCTTATGTTCACGCTCCTCCTGCTTGAGCTTGTCGAACCCCCGGTCCGCATTGCCCTTCACCTGCTCCAATGAGGGTTGAGCCATCGGTTTTGGCTGTTCACTCGCACAGCCGGTCACGAGGCTCCCCGCCGCAGCCAATCCTGCCAACAAGCCGATCACGCGCATCCCCGCACCGACTCTGCCGCTCCTGTACTCCATGACGCCCCCCTTTCGATGAATCTATCCGCTGATGCACAGCCCCGACGGGACATTATGGGATAGCGCTGCGCCGCGCTCAACATGAAAACGCGGCCGGCCCACACACGTTGACTGCCTCGGGCAAAGACGCTATCCTCCGCGACAAGAACCGACGCCTCCTGAAAGGAACCCGATGTCGCTACATGACCGTTTGACCGAAGATCTCAAATCGGCGATGAAGTCGAGAGACCAGCTGCGCATGGACGTCATCCGTATGATTAAAGCCGCCGTGCAATACAAAGAAGTGGAGCTGAAACAAGACCTGGACGATGCCGCCATGAGCCGGATCATGACCACGCTCATCAAGCAACGCAAGGAAGCCGCCGAGCAATTCGAAAAGGGTAACCGGCAGGACCTGGCGACAAAAGAACGGCAGGAGATCAGCATTATCGAGAGTTATCTTCCCGCCGCGCTCTCCCCCGATGAACTGGCCCGGATCGTCGACGCCGCAGTGAAGGAATCCGGCGCCTCATCCCTCAAAGACATGGGCCAGGTGATGAAAGCCGTCATGGCCAAACTCGCCGGCCAATCCGTCGACGGCAAAGTCGTCAGCGACCTCGTGAAGGCGGCCCTCCAGCGCTAGACACGACGCCCCCTTCCGGCCCCTTAATCTCTTCGTCGATTCTGCCGATACGGCTCTGACAGGTTGCATCACATCGATGCAACCCTGGGCATGAACCGCTTTCACCATGCCCGATAGGCAGGTCCAGGACCTGCTCCCACGCCCCCAACCAGACGAGGCCGCGGATGGGCATCCTGATCGTTGACGACTCCCCCGACCAACAGTTGCTGCTGAAGACCATTCTGAAGAAAGCCGGCCATCTGGACCTGCTTATCGCGGACTCGGCGACAGCAGCCTACGACCAGCTTGGTATCGATCAGCCCGAGCCGCCTCAGCACACTCCGCCCGTCGATCTCATCCTGATGGACTTTCTCATGCCGGGCATCGACGGCGTCGCTGCCACCCAACGGATCAAGAGCCTGGAGAGCCTGCGGGACATTCCGGTGATCGTCGTCACGGCCAAGACCGCACTAGGCGATCTGCAGGCGGCCTTTGCCGCCGGGGCCATGGACTACATTACCAAGCCGGTCAGCAGTGTGGAGCTGCTCGCCCGGGTGAATTCCGCGCTGATGCTGAAAAAAGAAATGGATTGCCGCAAGACCCGCGAGATGGAGCTTCGCCGCAGCAATGCCGAACTCCAACAGGCGTTGCGCGAAGTAAAGGTGTTGAAAGGCCTGGTGCCGATCTGTGCCTCCTGCAAGAAAATCCGGAACGATCAGGGATTCTGGCAACAATTGGAAGAGTATATCCAGCAACATTCGGAAGCCGAATTCAGTCATGGTCTCTGCACCCCCTGCATTAAAAAGCATTACCCTGGCGTTTACCCAGACTAGCTGCTAGCATCGTCCTACGACACACTTTCAGGGAGACACTGACCATGGGTATCCTGATCGTCGATGACTCGACGGACGATCGTCTGTTGATTCAATCCATCCTCGCCAATGCCGGTTACGAAGAAACCTTTGTGGCGGAGTCCGCCGCCGCGGCGTTCCGGTTGCTGGGGCTCGACGGCCCACGGCAAATGGCGGGCCGGGTGGATCTGATCCTGATGGATATCGTCATGCCGGCCACCAACGGCATTGAGGCCTGCCGGCAGATTAAAGCCGTCGAACGCTATCGCGACATCCCGATCATCATGGTGACCGTAAAAACGGATCCGGTCGATCTGCAGTTGGCCTTTGCGGCCGGGGCAATCGATTACGTCGCCAAACCCATCAGTAAAATCGAGCTGCTCACCCGCGTCCGCTGTGTGCTCCGGCTGGTCCATGAAATCGAGCGGCGCCGCGCCCGCGAACAGGAACTCCTGGAGGTGATGCGCCAATTGCAGGAAGCCAACCAGATGCTGTTGCGTCTCTCGTGCCTCGACGGGCTCACCGGGATCACCAATCGACGCCAGTTCGACGATTTTCTGGACCAGGAATGGCGCCGGGCCGCGCGCGAATCGACCCCGCTGTCCCTCATCATGCTCGATATCGACTACTTCAAGACGTACAACGACAGCCACGGGCACCAGGCCGGAGATGAATGTCTTCGCCAGGTGGCCCAGCTGATCTCCAGTCACGTCAATCGCCCCGGCGACTTGGTGGCCCGGTACGGAGGCGACGAGTTCGTCATCGTGCTGCCCGGCACCACGGTAGACGGCGCGGCCCAGGTCGCCGATACGCTCCGGCGCAAAGTTTGCGAAGCGGAGATGAAACATCCGAACGGCGATCCCGTCACCATCAGTCTCGGCTTTGCCTGCACCGTGCCAAGCCGCGTCGCCGCGCCGACCGATCTTATCAGGGCCGCCGACCAGGCCCTGTACCAGGCCAAGCAGGAAGGGCGTAATCGGGCCAAGCAAGCCGGAGTCCTGACCCTCGTGCACCACACGCATAAAGATTGATGACCTCCCGCCGTCGCGACCATCGTGTCCCCCACTCGCGAGACGGAGCGGTCATGCCGGACTGAGACGACCGGACCACGCCATGGCGAAACGCATCACGCAGACCAGCCGAACCGCCTCGACTTCTCCCGCACGCCTCCCCCGCACCGCTTCCCGACCCTCCACCGCACTGCAACGCGAGCAGGCTGCGCGCCTGCGTGCCGAACGGGCACTCCAGCGTGTGTCCAAGGAATTGCAGCGCCGCGTCGAAGAACTGCAACGGGCCAAAGATGCCGCCGATGTGGCCAACCGTGCCAAGAGCGAGTTCCTGGCCAGCATGAGCCACGAGATCCGCACCCCGATGAATGCCATCATCGGCATGGCCGATCTCTTGTGGGAAACCACCCTCACTCCGGAACAACGGAAATATCTGCGCATCTTCCGCCGCGCCGGAGCCAGTCTGCTGAGCCTGATCAATGACATCCTCGATCTATCGAAGGTCGAATCAGGCCGCCTGGACCTGGACTCGATCGACTTCGACCTGTCCGAGCTGATCGACAAAACCAGTGAAATGCTGGCCTTGCGTGCCAACGAGAAAGGTCTCGAACTCGTCTGCCACCTCGCCAACGACGTGCCCTGCCATCTCATCGGCGATCCCAACCGGCTCTATCAGATCCTGCTCAATCTGCTGGGCAACGCGATCAAATTCACGGAGAAGGGCTCGGTGGTCATGAGTATCACCAACGATCCCGAGCTGCGGACGCCGGGGGCGATTCGATTCTCAATCAGCGACACAGGCATCGGCGTCCCGCACGACAAGATCAAGACCATCTTCGAGACGTTTACCCAAGCCCACAGTACGATTGCACGTCAGTACGGCGGCACCGGGCTGGGCCTGTCGATTTCGCAACAACTCGCCGCCCTGATGGGTGGGCGGATCTGGGTCGAAAGCAGACTCGGCGAGGGCAGCACGTTCCACTGCCTGGTCCGGCTTGGCGTGCAAACAGCCCCGCCGCCGGCGAAAGTGTCGGGTACGATGAACCTGGCCGGACTCCGCTGCCTGGTCGTGGACGATTACCCGACCAATCGGCTGATCCTGCGAGAAACACTGTTCGGGTGGGGTGCGACCGTGGTGGAAGCCGACAGCGGCGAGCAGGCCATGGAGGCCCTGGAAGTCTCGCTGAAGTCCGACGCTCCGTTCACCCTGCTCCTGCTCGATTGCCGGATGCCGGGAATGGACGGGTTTGAGGTCATCGAACGCATCCATGCCGATCCGAGGCTGAGCAGCCTCACGATCATCATGCTTGCCTCCGACCGGTGGGCCGACGACATCGCCAAGACCTACGACCTCGGCCTGGGCGGCTACCTGGTTAAACCGATCCGTCGCTCCGATCTTCAACAAACCATCAGCATCGCGTTAGGCCGCAGCAAGAGCGGCTTCTCACCTTCTCCGCAAGGCGCCGCTCTCCAGGCCCCACCCCAAGGACGATCCCTGCGGATCTTGCTGGTGGAGGACTCACCGGACAATCAAGTGTTGATCCAGTCCTATCTGAAGAACACCATCCATCGAGTGGATCTGGCCGACAACGGGCAAATCGGCGTCGCAAAATTTCAAAACGGGCACTATGACCTCATCCTCATGGATATGCAGATGCCGGTCATGGACGGCTTGACCGCGACACGAACCATTCGGCGTTGGGAGCAGGAGCAAGGCCTCCCCGCAGTTCAAATCATTGCCCTCACGGCCCTGGCCCTCAAGGAAGAATCGGCGAGAATCTTTGAAGCCGGATGCAATGCCCATATGACAAAGCCGCTGAAACGAACCACGCTTCTGGAATTACTCCTGGCCTATGAAAAGACGCGAGCGCAATGATGCACCATCATGCTGAACCAGGCTCCGACAAGATTCCCGTCCGTATCGATTCCAGCCTTGAAGCGATCATCCCCGGATTCCTTGCCAACAGGCAGCGGGATCTCACGACGATCGAGTCCTGCCTGAAACAGGGCGACCTCAACACAATTCGCATGCTGGGCCATCGCATGAAAGGCGACGGCGGCGGGTACGGTTTCGATCAAATCAGCGTAATCGGCGACCAGCTTGAGCGGGCCGCCATGGCACACAATCTCTCCGCGCTACAGGATCACCTCAAAGGGTTGAAAGATTTCCTCGCGCGCGTCGAGATTGTCTACATCCACTGACTTCAGTGCCTGCCCCTTAGCCCTGTTCCCGTGATTCGTTTGACTTGCTCTCTTCCAGACTGCTCTACCCGCTAAATTGTAGACGGCACAAGCCAAACATATCCGACGACAATGCAGGGATACTGAGGACAATCGTGAAGAATTCAGGCGGCGGACGATACTAACGGAGATCCGCAAGAGGCGGAGACTGAAGCTTGCCGTCGAGAGGGAGCGAGAAAGAAGGCTATCCAGGACTATCCAGAGCGATCTGCGGGCGTGATCAGGACGGAAGGAAGGACCGTAGTAGCTTCTGGTTGCACAGATGAGGTTTGGTGGAGGGCAGGGGAGTTGAACCCCCGACCCCTACGTTGCGAACGTAGTGCTCTCCCAACTGAGCTAGCCCCCCACAACTCTCACGCGGCATTATACACAACCGGAGCGCGCGTCTCCATACGAACTTACAGATCTGCGCAAGAGTTTATCCGGGATTGTAAAATCCCGTCGCCACGGGTTCTGCGTCCGCCACCGATACCCGCCGTCCCTCCACCCGCAGCTTGTCTTCCGCGTAGAGTTGAATCGCGCGAGGGTAGATGCGGTGTTCCTGCTCCAGGATGCGAGCCGCCAGGGCCTCCGGCGTATCCCCTTCAAGAATCGGCACGGCCGCCTGGATGATGATCGGACCTTCGTCGACCCCTTCGGTCACGAAGTGCACGGTACAACCGGCGATTTTGCACCCGTGGTCGATGGCTTTTTTCTGCACATCAAGGCCGGGAAACGACGGGAGGAGCGACGGATGAATATTCATCATCCGGTTTTCGTAGGCCGTGATCAGCACCGCTGTGACGATTTTCATATACCCGGCCAGGAGCACGAGATCTACCTCGTGCTTCTGCAACACTTCCAGCACAGCTCTATCGTAGGCCTCGCGACTATCGGGACGGCCGGCAAACGGTTTCGCATCCAGCCACACGGCGGGAGCACCATGCTTCCGCGCCCGTTCCAGCCCGCCGGCATCCTGCTTATTGCTGAGCACAACCGCAATCTCAGCCGACAACGTCCCTGCCTCGATGGCATCGATGATCGCCTGAAGATTTGATCCCCGGCCGGAAACCAATACGCCGACGCGCACCAGGCGCGGTAACTTACCCGACATATTCGACCACACCTTCGTCCGTCGTTTGCGTCACCATTTCGCCGAGGTGATAGGCCCGGTCTCCCGCTTCTCCCGCTTTGGCCATCACACGATCGACGTGTTCCGGCGCCACAACCAGAATCAACCCGATGCCCATATTGAAGACGCGGTACATCTCGCTCAGCTCCACGCCCCCGCGTTCCTGAATCGTCTGAAAAATCGGCAGCACCGGCCAGGATCCGCGACGAATTCGCGCCCCACAGCGAGCCGGAAAGACCCGCGGCAGATTTTCGGTAATTCCACCGCCGGTGATGTGCGCGATTCCCTTGATCGGGCAGGCTTCGGCCAATGAGAGCACCTGTTTGGCATAAATCCGCGTCGGCGTCAGCAGGGTCTCACCCAGCGCACCGCCGAGTTCCGGCATCACACTCTCCACCGACAGTCGGCTTTTCTCAAACAACACCTTGCGCACCAGCGAAAAGCCGTTGCTGTGGACACCGGTTGAGGCCAACCCGATCACGGCATCCCCGGGAACAATCTGCCGGCCGTCGATCATCTTCGGGCGATCGACCACGCCCACGGCAAAACCGGCCAGGTCGTACTCCCCTTCCGCATAGAAAGACGGCATCTCGGCAGTTTCCCCACCGATGAGGGCGCAGCCGGCCTGACGGCACCCGTCTGAAATCCCGCGAACCACGGCCTCGGCCGTCTTTAAGGAGAGTTTCCCGGTCGCGAAGTAATCGAGAAAGAAGAGCGGCTCCGCGCCGCTGACGGCAATATCGTTGACGCACATCGCCACCAGATCGATCCCGACCGTGTCGTGTTTGTCCATGAGAAAGGCGATTTTGAGTTTGGTCCCGACGCCGTCGGTCCCCGACACGAGCACCGGATCCTGGTAGCGATTCGCTTGGAATCGGAACAGACCTCCGAAGCCGCCCAGATCGGTCATCACTTCCGGGCGAAAAGTCGCCCGAACATGCGGCTTGATCCGCTCGACGAATTCATCGCCGGCATCGATATCGACTCCGGCATCACGATAGGTAGTCATAGGGGTCGCATCTTAGCGATGCGAGAGACAGTTGGTCAACAGCGGGAGATTCGGAAGGAGATCCAGGCTGCTCAAAAAGGTCCTGCAACAAGGCCGCAGGCGAGCAAGAACCGGAGGCGTACCCTCGGGGTACGTTGAGGATTGTTTCGAGCCGAGAACGAAGTTACAGGCCTTTTTCAGCAGCCTGCCTAGCTCTCGGGGCGCATCTCCACATCGAGCAACTTAATCTTGCGATGCAAGTGGCTGCGCTCGATCTGCAAGTCTTCGGCCGTGCGCGAGATGTTCCAATGATGTTCACGCAGCTTGCGGGCGATAAACTCCTTCTCGAACGCATTGCGGGCATCGCGAAGCGAGTCGTAGTGCCTCGTCAAGAGGGAATGGGGCACCTGCGCCCCGGCAGCCTGTTGCGTAGCGGACAGCTGAGGACGCACCTGCAACGCCACCGACGCATGCGAGGCCTCAATGACCGGTCCCGGCACCATGATCATGAGCCGCTCGATCAGGTTGCGCAGTTCGCGAATGTTGCCCGGCCATTCATACTGGATGAACACCTCCATGGCTTCCGGCGAGACTTGCTTGATCTTCAAGCCCTGCTCCTCGGCATGCACATGGAGAAAATGTTTCACCAGCAATGGAATGTCCTCACGGCGGTCCCGCAAGGTCGGCACCACGATCGGAACCACATTGAGGCGGTAAAATAAGTCTTCCCGGAACGTCCCCTTCTCGATTTCCTTCAACAGATCCTTGTTCGAGGCCGCCAGGACCCGCACATCGACCTTGATGAGTTTGGTCCCGCCGACCCGCGTAAACTGCTGCTCTTGAAGCGCCCGCAGGACCTTGGCCTGGGTGCTCAGGCTCATGTCCGCAATTTCATCCAGGAACAGCGTCCCGCCGTCGGCCTGTTCGAACTGGCCCCGCTTCATCGTCGTGGCCCCGCTGAAAGACCCGCGTTCGTGCCCGAACAATTCGCTCTCGATCAACGTTTCAGGAATGGCGGCACAGTTCACCGCCACAAACGGGCGGGTTGCCCTGGCGCTGTGCTGATGGATGGCTCTGGCAACGAGCTCTTTGCCCGTACCGTTCTCGCCGCCGATCAAGACCCGGCTGTTCGTCGGCCCCGCTGTTTCGATAATCTGCTTGAGCTGCCGCATCGCCGGCGATTGCCCGATCAGTTCGAACTTCCGCTCCACCTTCGTCCGGAGCGTCCGATTCTCCTGTTCGAGCCGGTGTTGATCCAACGCATGTTTGACCCGTAGCGTGACGTTTTCGAGCGAGAGCGGCTTCTCAATATAATCGTAAGCGCCAAGCTTGATGGCTTTCACCGCCGTCTCGATCGACCCGTGCCCGGACATCATCATGACCTGCGTCTGCGGCACCAGCTCGCGCAAGCGCCGGAGCGTCTCCAACCCATCCATGTCGGGCATCCAGATATCCAGCATCATCAGTTCGGGAGGACTCACGGCACATAATTTGAGCGCCTCGATGCCGCTCTTGGCCACGCTGACCTCATATCCTTCATCCTCCAGGATGCTGCTCAAGGAGTTCAGGATGGAGACTTCATCATCGACAATCAGAATCGAAGCAGACATGTCTTCTCCACACTACGCGTCGGCGGGAGCCGTTCACACCGGCAACTCGAACGTGAACAAGGCCCCTTTGGGCTGATGGTTTCCGGCGTGAATCTGGCCGTCGTGATCGGTCACAATCCGCCGCACGATCGCCAGTCCCAACCCGGTCCCCGTTTTCTTCCGGGAAAAATAGGGCACGAACAACTTTTCTTGATCCTCCGGCGCAATACCCGTCCCTTCATCCGCCACCGTGACGACCGCGCGACGCTGTTTCGTGTCGTACCGCGTCGTGATCCACAGATGCCCCTTGTGGTTCATCGCGTGGATCCCGTTATCGCACAGATTGACCAGGACACGCTTGATCTGTTCCCGATCGAAATTGAAGAGCGGCAGGTCCGGATCGAGCGTCACCACGCATTCCACTTCGCGATGCGCGCTGTCGTACAGCGCCACCACTTCTTTCACCACATCATCCAGCGAATTCACCGTCATGTGCGGGGCCGGCATCCGCGCAAACTTCGAGAACTCGTCCAGCATTTGTTTGAGGCTGCCGACTTCGTTGATGATCACTTGCGTGGACTCGTCACAGATGCGGTCGAAATCCGGAGCCTTATCCTGGAACTTTTTTCGCAGCCGCTGCGCCGAAAGCTGAATGGGCGTCAGCGGATTTTTGATCTCATGGGCGATCCGCTGCGCGACCTCCCGCCAGGCCGCCGCCTTCTGCGCCTTGATCAATTCCGAGAGGTCTTCGAAAATCAGCACGAACCCGAGGTCCTTGTTCGACTCATCCTTCATGCGGGAGCAATGCACACCGATGGTCAAAAACCGCCCCTGCAAATCCAACTGTCCTTCGAGCGCAATATTGTCTCGCTGATCGACCAGCATCCGATCGTAGACGGACTGGAACAGATCCAGTTTGTATTCCTTGAACACCTCGTTGGCGGACCGGCCCCGAAACCGATCGGCCCACAACCCCAGCATACGCTCCGCAGAGGGATTGAAGGTGGTAATGATCCCCTGCCGGTCGATGGAGAGCAGTCCCGCGGCAATCGTATCCACCACCGTTTCAATGTAAGCACGCCGTCGATCCAGCTCGAGGTTGGATTGCCGGAGCGAGACGTTGGCTTCTTCCACTTTCGTTTTGCTGCTCTGCAGATCGGCGGTCATGCGATTGAAGGATTCGACGAGGGTGCCGATCTCATCCGTCGCCTTCGCTTCGATGCGCACCGAGAGATCCCCCTGCGCGATCGCCTCCGTCGCCTCGGCCAACCGTTGAATCGGCACAGTAATGCCGCGCGCCACATAAAACCCGAACCAGGTTGCACTGAATAGAATCATGACCGTGATGACCGCCACCAGCAGATAGGCGCCGGCCTTGATGGGGTTCTTCATCGCCTTCATCTGTTTGTATTCGGTATATTGACGCCCGATGCTTTCCATCTTGCCGAGCAACGATTCCGGCACATAGGCATCGACCACCACCACCCCGTCGATCTCTCCACGGCGGATGCTGGAAGCAATCGGGACACCGGCCCTCACCAGCCGTCCCGTCTGTGCCTCCTGGACGGACGTGAGTTCCTGCTTGCCGTTGATCACCTGCAGCACCAGTTGGCCGATCGGCAGATCGAGTACCGCCACCGGCACCTCGGGATCCAGCGACTTGGTCAACGTTTCCATCTTCGAGGAAAAAATCTCGATTCCGGCCGTGGCATATTCCGCGCGCTTCCGGGCGATCGCCGCAACCAGTAAATCCCGCTGCTCGGGCAACAACAGCTCTTCGCGGAAAATCTCGTGGCTGATGGCGCGCGCGCTGTTGATCGCCAGCGACACATGCCCGGCATGGTGCATGCGCGCGACTTCATACGAATCCTTCATCACGTGCTCGATCTGGTCGTTGAACCAGACATCAACCGCCTTGTTGACCAGGCCGCTGGCCACCAGCGCCAGGAGAACCGTGGGGATCAGCGAAAAACCGATGAAGGCGGCGACCAGCTTCGCGCGGAACCCCGACCCCACGAGCCGGTGACGCCGTTCGAAATAGGCTTTGATCAGATTCCGCGAGAGGAGCAGCGTGAGAACAACAAAGCCGATCAAGTCGAGATTGACCAGCAGCAGCACGAAGGCATACCCGGTGCTGGGGAAAAAGGAATCCGATTCTTCCCCGACCGGCACCGCCATTTGAGCGTAATAAAAGGTGAGAGCGAGACAGGGCAGGAGCAGGATCAGGACGATCCACACAGGCCGGACATGACGCTTCCGCCGCTCGCTCTCGATGGAGGCGGGCGTCGACGGCACTTTCTCGCGCAGCACCCCCGGGGGGATGAGCTTCGTCATATCCGTCGATTCAGGCATTCTCGATACTCCGCCTCACGCCCGGCCCATTCGATCCTGCCTCACTATAACCAATTCCGGGTGGAGTCTCAAAAGATCTGCCGGGATGCTGAAACAGTCCGCCGGCGGCGTTCCCGTTTCGTTCAGACCCTCAACGTACCTCTATGGAAAAAGAACCTGTCTCGGCAGGCGTGGGGTGGGCGGGTAAGAACGTGACGCCTCGCCCCAGGACACGGCCGGCTGGACGCCTCTGAGAATCCCAGGAAATGGAAAGAGTTCTTTTGGAATCTACCGAGAATCCTCCCCCTATTCTTGCCCCCGCGGCAATCAATGGGAGGACCGGCTGGTAGGATACGCTCGACCGGGGAAGGACCGACACCGCAGATCGGGACGGCACGCTGGAGCCACTCACAAGGCTACGGGGTGTGAAGCGTCGATTTCCCGGAGGTCAAACTGACGAATTTCATCCTCAGAGCATAGAGCATGTCTTTCATCACGACCTGCTCGTCCGGGGTGAGGTTGCCCTTCGTTTTTTCTTCTAACATAGACAAGAGATCGATGATTTCTTTGGCTTGAGGAAGGTTCAGTGGCATGGCCGGTTGCTGAGGATCGAGTTGTTCCCCCATCAGCATCAGAGCCGAGCTCCCCATGGAGATCACGAAGGAGGAGAAGTTGACCGGCAAATGTCCTGCATGCGTATGAGGATCGGCATCATGGTCATGATGAGGCGCGGAGGCCGAGGGCTCTGCTGCCGGAGGCGTAGTCGCCTGGGCCGGTGGGGGGGCATCTTCACCCCGTCCTCGACGATCGCGGATGACGAATCCTTGCTCCTTGTCATCACCCATAAAAACCTCCGATCAACCAATGGAAAATGCAGAGCGGTACCCTACCACAGGGCCTGAAGAGGCGCAAGACGAGAGGCCCCGTTGAAGGTGCTGAAAAACTCAGTTAGAGTGGCGCGACGGAGGGTTTCGCATGTCAGCACGTTTCGACAACGTCGTGGCCATCATGGCCAGGCTTCGGGCGCCGGGCGGTTGCCCCTGGGATCGCAAGCAGACGCACGAATCCCTCAAGCCCTACTTGATCGAAGAAACCTATGAGGCCCTCGATACGATCGACCGGCAGGATTTCGCCAAGCTGAAGGAAGAACTGGGCGACGTACTGTTGCAGGTGTTGTTTCACAGCCAGATCGGCACTGAAGCGGGCACCTTCACCATTGACGACGTCTTGGAACAGTTGAGCGACAAGCTCGTACGCCGCCACCCCCACGTGTTCGGTGACGGGGCGAACGGTCAGCCCTCACTCAATTCCGACCAGGTTGTCCATCGGTGGGAAGATATCAAACGGGCCGAACGCAAGAACGCCGGCAAACCGGATTCGGTCCTGCATGACATTCCGCAAGCGCTCCCGGCCCTACTTCGCGCCTATCAGACGCAGGTTCGCGCGGCACGGGTCGGGTTCGACTGGCCGGACAGCCCGCAGGGCCTGGCGGCCGTGCTTGGCAAAGTGGAGGAAGAAATTACGGAACTCAAGCAAGCCATCACCGATGCGGCTGCGCGGCCTTCCGCTGCCGAACCCAAGCCGGAGCCGACCGCGGAAATGGCCGCGGAGTTGGGCGACCTGCTGTTTTCCCTGGTCAACGTCGCCCGGCACATCAAGGTGAATCCGGAGGAGTCGCTCCGTCTCGCCACGAACCGATTCACCGCACGATTCCAGTTCATTGAGCACGAGGCGGCTCGAAGGGGACAGAGCGTCAACGACCTCTCCACGGTGGAAATGGATCACTACTGGGAGGCCGCGAAGCTGGTGGAATCGACAGCACCCGCGGGCGCCGCCTCTCCCCTCGTCTCTTCGACGGAGCCGACCAGGACTCATCCATGAGCACAGAGCAGGATCCATACGAAGAAGGCAAGCGAGCCGGAATTCATCCACTCATTGTCTTATTCGGGGCCATTCTGGTGATGTGGCTGCTGATCAACCTGGCCGTTCCCAGCGGCAAACAAAAGCAGGCCGCCGGTCCGGAAATTTCGCAAGTGACGACCGAAGATCCGGATGCGGCCCCGGTCATGTATAAAGTCCAGGCGACGCTGACGGAGTTTAATGCCGTCAGTATCGTGGTACCGGCGCAGGCAACCACCAGCCAAGTTGTGGGTCTCCTCAAACAGTTCAAGCAGGCCAGGCTGGCTCAGAGCCTCCCCTCCATGTTGCCGGCCACCAGCCCAGGACACAAACTCGGGGACCAGGCCGTGGCCGATTTGTACATTTTTTCAGACCCCAAATATGCGACTCCGGAGGCGGTCGGCACCCTGGCCCGCGGCGCCCACGCTCCGGGCAACCTCTACCCGCAGGCCATCCCATTCGAAGAAGCGATGGAACACGTCCTCGGGCACTATCGCATCGACCTGAACGATACCAGCAATCCCGACACCGGATCACTTGGATTTGCCGACGATTCCGGAGTCCATAGCAAACAATATCGACGCATTTTTTGAGCCGCTGCCGCGAAACTCCAGGCCCAGACTGCCTTCGCTATCCCCAGGCTCGCATTCAGCAGGCATAATCTTCCTAAGGGTTTTCATCCCATACAGCATCTAGTGGTCCGGATAGAGACCACCCCAATGCCTAAAACTTGTGCAGGCCGCTGAAGGGCCTATCTACTGAGGGGCTTTGGCGAGGAGGCGGCTGATATTCACACGCTTATCCACAGATTCTGTGCGTTGGGGACTTGCCGGCAGTGTCGCGAGTGCGAGTCCCGAGACGTGCATCAGCCGGGGGGAAGAACGGTTCAGGGCATGTCACGAGAGGCTGGGGGCGGCGTGACGGATGGAATCTGGATGAGCAGTGGACTGAAGGTCACAGAAGGCGCAATCATCAGACGGCCGGAGGATTGGCCACCAGGCCGACCAGGTTCTTGATCTCGGCCCGCAAGGAATCCTGCTCCACCTGAACCCAGGCCTCCAATTGTGGAAAGTAATGGGCGAGCGAACCCGTGAAGGGGGCCACTAACACATCACCGCGTTCTTTCAACCACCCTTCGGCATCGGCGATCCGAACCTTCTGGTCACCGATCTTGCGGGACAGAAATTTATTCAGCATCAGCTGTTGCCCGGGGCTCCCGGTGACCGTGCCCAACAACTTCTCCTTCACATAGTCCAACTCCTCCGCCTGGGCAATCTTGACCCGAACGGCATGGGTCGCCGCCCAGGTCGCCCGCTGGATCGAGTAGTCATAGGACAAGACGGGCTCCCGTGGCTCGCGAAAGGGACCGGTCACATCGGAGATCACCAATTGGTTGTTCAGCATCTGGGTATTCCCTCTTTTCCCGTTCTCACCATTATTGACACCTCACATCGGCGCGGTGTGTAGATAATGCAGTATCTTTGCCGCCGTATCAGCGCCGTCCCGAATACAATCGGGAAGGCCCACACCCCGATAGCCTGCGCCGGTGACGGCCAAGCCGCCGAATCGCGAGAGTGCCGCATCCAGTTGCACAAGCCGATCGAGGTGCCCAAGAGTATATTGAGGCATGGCCCGATTCCAGCGATTCACCTCGACATAATGCGGTGTCGCCTGCAGGCCCACGATGGAGGCCAATTCCTCGCGTACGCACCGGACCAGGGCCTCATCGTCGCGCTGCAAAATGACTTCTCGCCCGACCCCGCCGAGGTAACAACGCACCGACACATCCTCCGGTGGTGCACGATGAGGCCATTTGAGGGAGGTCCAAGTCGCGGCAATCAGATCACGGCCCTCGCTTCGTGGAACCACGAAGCCGAAGCCTTGGAGCCGGTTCCCCACTGCTTCGGCAGGATAGATGAGAGAGATTGTGGCTGTCGAGGCATAGGGAATCATGTCCATCAAGCCGGCCGCCATCGGCGTCAACGGCCGAACGAGTTCAGCGCTGACATACGCCGGCGTCGCCAAGACCAGCGCTTCCGCCGAAATCGCCGTCCCGTCGGTGCACATCACATCGTACATCCAGCGCCCGGCCTGATGCGAGCGCACCCGTAACGCCTCCGCCTGAACACCGGCTTTCAGCACCCCGCCGGCCTGCTGGATCTGCGCCGTCAGCCCGGCCACCAGATCAGCCAGGCCGTTCTTCAGCGTCACAAACATCGTGTGCCGGGGGCCTCCTCCGGACACCTTCTGCGCCCGTGCACGGCGGGCCGCCATCATGCCGCGAATCACACTGCCGTGCGCCTGCTCCAGCTCGTAGAAGCGGGGGAATGTCGCCCGAAGGCTCATCTGCTCCGCATCGCCGGCATAAATGCCGGCCATCAGCGGCTCCATCACCCGCTCGCATGCATGACGACCAAACCGGCGACGGAAAAACGACGCCAGCGATTCGTCGTCGGTGGAACGACGCGGCGGAATCAGCACATCGCAGCCCATACGGGCAAGATCGACCCAGGATAACAAACCACTGCGAAAAAACGGCCCCAGCTGAGTCGGCGTGAATGTCACGAGCCCTTCCGGCAACTCGTGCAACTGCCCGCCCCTCAAGACACTTGCCTTTTTCTCAACCGGGTTGGTGTTGATGAGCTGATCGGCTATCCCGAGACGCCGGCAGAGCTCCATGCCCCAGGGCTTTTGCGAGAGGAACGAGTCGGGCCCCGCTTCCATGACCAACTGCCCGACCCGATGGGTGAGAATTTTTCCACCCCAGACCGGTGCCGCGTCAAGGATGGTACAGGTGAGGGCCATACCAGCCGCGGCCGCCTGCTCCTGGAGAGCAAACGCCGTAGAGAGGCCTGAGATGCCTCCGCCGACGATGACAACTGACCGTGGAGTGCGCGCCACTGGTGGTGCCGCTAATAGAGAGTGAACCAAGACTGTGACGCTATCTGAACAATTCGAGTGTTAGGACAAGCGACGAATGATTCCCGCAGGATGTTCAACACGGTCCTGCAGCGCGGCCACAGCCAGCGAGGAGGTGAGTCGTACGTGGCTGGGTACGTCGAACCTCGGAGCGATGCGAGAACAACGCTGCAGGCCTTTTTCAACATCCGGTTAATGAACGAGCGAGGACTCGTGCGCTTCCACCACCGACATCAGAATGTCGATCAATGGAGCCGAGGCGTTCAACATGGGAATACGTTCCAGCCGGAGCCCCTTGGTCAGAGCCAGCTGCTTGAGTTCAATATCGATATCGAAGAGAGTTTCCACATGGTCGCAAATGAAGCCGATCGGCGCCACCAGGACATGGCGATGACCTTCCTGCGCCAATTCACCCAACGTCTCTTCGACCGATGGACCGAGCCACTTCTCACCGGAGCGTCCCTGACTTTGATAGGCAAACCGAGTCGGCTGACTCCCGAGTTGCTCAGAGACCGCCCGGGCGGTTCCTTGTACTTCCTCGGGATACGGATCCTTCATGGCCACCACGCGCTCCGGCAAACTGTGGGCGGTGAACAGGACCGGCACTTGCCCACGCACCTCGGCGGGAAATTTCTCCAACGTCCGGCGAATGTTCTCGACGATGGCAGCAACCAACAATGGATGGCGATGCCAACTCGTCACGAAGCTGATCGGAGTCTCGCTGGCAAGTTCCGCCCGCGCCTCCTCGACCTTCTTCATATACGCGCCGATGCTGAGCGAAGAATACTGCGGGGCCATGCACAACCCGATGATGCGGTCCGGCAAGGCCTCGAGCAATTCCGCGTAGGCTTCCTTGATGAACGGATGCCAGTGGCGCAACCCCACATAACAGCGGTATCGCGCATCGCCCGACCGATTCAGCCGCTGTTCTAACGCCCGTGCCACCTCACGCGTGATATCGAGCACCGGAGATTTCCCACCGGTCATACGATAGCGCTCGCGGATTTCCTCCACCAGTTCCGGAGAAGTCGGTCGTCCGCCTCGAACGTCTTGAAGATACGGCTCCACATTTTCCAGACAATCGGGACCGCCCATAGCCATCAGCAAGACGGCAACCGGTTGTGCTGTCAAGGACATGCTCATCGTGTGCTCAGCTTATGAACCAGATCGATCGTGGCGGCGACATTCTCGACGGGAGTGTTCGGAAGAATCCCATGGCCCAGATTGAAAATGTGGCCCGGACGCCCTGCGGCCCGCTGGAGAATGTCTGTCACGCGCCGCTCGATCTCGGAGATCGGCCCGAACAACGTCACCGGATCGAGATTCCCCTGTACGGCCCGATCGTAACCCACCATGGCCCAGGCCTCGTCGATCGGGATACGCCAATCGATTCCGATCACGTCTCCACCAGCCTGACGCATCGCCTTGAGAATGGCCGTGGTGCCCGTGCCGAAATGGATCAGCGGGACGCCTTCGTGCTTGAGTCCCTCGAAAATCAGCTGCACATGCGGCACGACGTATTCGGCATAGTCCCCGGCCGACAGACACCCCACCCAGCTGTCGAACAACTGCACCGCCTGAGCGCCCGCCCTGATCTGACGGCGCAGATAGCCGGTAATCACGCGCGCGAATTTATCCATCAGGCGATGCCAGGTCTCCGGCTCGCGATACATCATTTGTTTCGTATGGATGTAGTTCCTGGAGCTTCCGCCCTCAATGGCATAACTGGCCAGCGTAAAGGGTGCCCCGGCAAACCCGATCAACGGCACCCGGCCCGCCAGCATTTTACGGGTCAGGCTGATCGCATCCATCACGTACTGCAATTCGGTGTCGTCGATGACCTTCAACCGGTCCACTGCCGCCCGATCGCGCACCGGATTGTGGATGATCGGCCCCTCGCCCTCCGCGAACTCCAGGGAGAGTCCCATCGGCTCGAGCGGAAGAAGGATATCGGCAAAAATAATGGCGGCATCGAGCGCAAACCGGTCGATCGGCTGCAGTGTGACCTGCGCCGCCAGATCGGGCGTCTTGCACAGCTCGAGAATGGAATGCTTTTCTCGTAACCGGCGATATTCGACCATATAACGGCCCGCCTGGCGCATGAACCAGACCGGCGTGCAATCAACCGGTTCGCGCCGGCACGCTTTCAAAAATCGATCATTCATAATGGGGCGCATTTTAGAGGGGCGGTCCGAACAGAGTCAAACAATCTCGCGCCGAACCGGCCCGTCGAATGAGATCGTCCTGACGCCGGAAGGGCGGCGGCTCCGGTTCTGCCGCTCGTTTGACGAAAAAACATGGCGGTCATGCGGAAAAATTCTCAGGACATTTCCCCGTGAATCTGTGTATAATGATCGCACGTGTCTTTGAGCCTGAGTATCCTCACTCACTGATCGACACAATCCAGAGCATCCAGCGGCCTGCCTAGTCGCATCCTTCGCAAGCGCCGCGATGAGTTAGTCACGCTAGTGGAACCGCGGCGCGACCCCTCGATAACGCATCCTAGATTCGCATAACTGTGGAGGTGGCATGAGTAGTGATCTGCAACCACTCACCTTACCCGAGAACGGTGAGCTTTCCAAAACCAATGTGCAGCCAGGCGAACAACCGGCGAACGATGGACCGTGGATCACCATCATACGCTGGTTTGACTCGTGGGCGGGCATTGAAAAAATGCAAACGGATACCGCCCCACCGACGGTCGACTGGTTGCGGGCCATCCCGCTCATCATCGTGCACCTGCTCTGCCTGGGCGTGTTCATCGTTGGATGGAGTTGGGTCGCCGTAGGGGTCGCCGCGGGGTTCTACTTTATACGCATGTTCGCCATCACTGGATGGTACCACCGCTATTTCTCGCACCGCACCTTCAAGACCTCCCGGGCCTGTCAGTTCGCCTTTGCCCTGCTCGGGGCGTCCTGCGCCCAACGCGGCCCGCTCTGGTGGGGCGGTCACCATCGACACCACCACATTTACTCAGACAAACCGGAAGACACGCATTCGGTGCGCCAGGGTGGATTCCTCTGGGCCCACATCGGCTGGATTAGTTCCAAGAAGTTTTTCCCGCCGCGATTGAAGAGCATCGGCGATTTCGCCAAGTTTCCGGAACTGGTCTTCCTGGATCGATTCGATACCCTCGTCCCCACCATCTGCGGCT
Organism: Nitrospira defluvii; assembly: GCA_000196815.1. Taxonomy (GTDB): domain Bacteria; phylum Nitrospirota; class Nitrospiria; order Nitrospirales; family Nitrospiraceae; genus Nitrospira_A; species Nitrospira_A defluvii_A. Next base: position 1,182,667 of record FP929003.1, on the reverse strand, counting down.
TCGGGATGTTCGGCCTGGGCAAGCTCCTGGAAGCCTACGCCCCGAGCCTCGGCACGAATGGCCCGCAGATGCTCATTTGGGGGTTCTTCGTGTCCACCGTCGCGCTGCTCCATGGCACCTGCACGATTAACTCGCTGTCCCACGTGTATGGCTCCCAGCGCTACAAGACGGGGGACGACAGCAAGAATAACTTCATCCTCGCCATGATTACCCTCGGCGAAGGCTGGCACAATAACCACCACTACTATGCCGCCTCAACCCGCCAGGGATTCTATTGGTGGGAAATCGACATCACGTACTACATGCTGAGGGGCCTGCAAGCGCTGGGGCTGATCTGGGATATTCGAGAAGTGCCCGCACACGTGCGGGAAGGGAAGAATAAACTCGCCTGACGGAGACCGGGGGCGGCCGTTCACGGCCCGCCCCCTTCGTTCGAATCTACACCCATTCCGATTCATCTGCCGATGCCGCCTTACGCCCGTACTGCGGCGCCAGGCGCTCCCGAATCTCCACGCTGACAGAATCGACCGCCGCCAGTTCTTCTTCCGTCGCAATCCAGGCATCCTCCGGCACCAGTTCGATCCGATAGTGATTCTTCCGCATGGAAAACCACTCGATATACGGGTGCGGGACCAAATGCGGATGCGGATCGAAAGAGATAAGACTCGCGTCGCCGATTTGCGGAATTTCCACATCCCCCAGTACCTGCCCCGCGAGATCCTCATCAACAAAGCGGCTGTTCTTAAACCGAATCACCTTCCCGGCGATTTCTCCCCGACAATCGCCGACCAGATAGAAATCGACCGCGCCCAACACCGCAAACGTCATGCGCCCGACGACGGTACCCTGCCGGCGGTTGTCGAGAAAGCCCTCTTGCACCCACCGATTGTTGCCGAACTTCTGAGCCACTTCACCCTCCTTCCGAACGCGCCGCCATAGAGTCCGGCTGCGACGGAGACGACTCACCCGTCACCCACGAACCGAGCAGAACGCCGCCGAGAATCATCCCACTGCCGAACCATCCTTGCGCATCCAGCTGTTCCCCGAGAAAATACCATGCCAGCCAGGCCGCGACGGCCGGCTCCACGGCAAATAACAACGCGACTTGCTGTGCAGGGAGGAGCCGCTGCGCCCACATTTGAACCGCAAACGCTCCGGTCGCCAGAATACCGGTGACCACAAGCCCGATGGCCAGGACGCGGCTCGGCTCAAACATCGCAGGCGTCGGCTGTTCCCACCACATGGCCCCCGACATGGCCGCCGTCATCAGCAACAATTGCCATGCGAACAAGGAGACCGGATCTGCCGCGCGGGTATACCGTTCCAGACAGACCATATGGGCGGCAAACGCTGCCGCACTGCCCAGCGTCAGCAGATCCCCAAGATTGGCGGAGGCCGTCGGCTTGACCAGCAGCCAGAGACCGGCCAAGGCGATCCCATTGGAAACCCAAGTGTGGAGCCCTAAGCGAAATAGGTACAACGGCACAAATACCACGTACAGCACCGTGATAAACGCCGAGTTCGATGCCGTCGTGAATCGAAGCCCCACCGTCTGCAGCACATACCCGATGAACAACCAAGCGGTCGCAATCAGACTGGCCCGCATCATATAGGCGTCACGAATCAGAGGGCGGCGCAGAAACAGCAGCACCGCAAACACAACGATCATGCCGAGAAGAAATCGCAGGAATAGAAACGAGAGCGGAGAGATTTGTTCGAGCGCGGCCTTCGTGGCTGGGAACGTCGCCCCCCACACAAACGTCGTGAGGAGCAGCGCGAATTGAGGCATGGCAAACAGGAATCACGAACGACGAAGGAAGTCGGCGGGACAGGAGGACGCGCCTCCCGACATCCCGCCGTCATCATTCAACATTCATGATTCATCATTCCTGGCGTCATGGTTTGCACAACGCGCATTTACGTTCTTCGCTGGTGCCCGCCTGTTCCATCGCGGCGAGCGCCCGCTCCTTGTCGGGGTAGTCGAACCATCCCCCTTGCCAGTAGTCGCTGCTCGACACACCGGAAGGGACTTCGGAGCAACGGTCCCGATGGAGCGTCACACGATCGATCGCCCGTGCAATATGAAGCCAATACACCATAATACCCCGTCCAATTTTTACGTCATAACCGTCACGGCTCAACCTACCATGTGCCTCGCTAAGAGAGCAATGCGCAGCAGGCACCGAGCCGAGACAAGTCTCGTGACGGCGAGGAACATTCGATTATGGGATGAAACCGGGAGGTCGCGCTAGGGCAGGAGCTGCCACTCGTCCTTCTCGATCACGGTCTTGACGCCGGTTTCCAGCTTCTTGACGTCTTTCTCTTCAAAAAGACGCATGTAGCGTTCAATCCGGTCCGGATCGTCGATACGCTCTTCCTGCATCACACCACCGCTGCCTTTGTACTTCCGAATTAACAGGGGCATTTCAACCGATCCTCCAATTGTGTCTCGCGTTTCGGCACAAAGTTTCGGTACAATAGTGCAAAGCTACGCACAGGGTCAAGCGTTTCCAAAAGAGAATCGCTTTATCCAGCCTTGCCCCTCAGGGCCAGGCCAGGAAGCGCCATCCAAGGAGTCGGCCATGCCGGTCTACGAATATCGCTGCGAACAATGTACCCATCAGTTCGAGGCAACCCAATCCGTCCACGCACGACCGGAAGACACCGTCTGTCCCCAGTGCAACAAAGTCGGCGCCACCAGAATGCTCTCCGCGTTTGCCTCCAAGGTCAAAGGCTCCCACAAGCCGGGATTCGAAGAGATCAGAGCCTATGACATGTTGAACGAGCGTATGGATCGGTTTTCCAAACTCCCGCCCGCCATGGGTAAGCGCGTGGATGTCACGCCGGACATGATGTCCGGCGCCGGAGCCGCGGCTCCTCCTGAAGGCACCGACGCATAGGCAGAGCCCTGACGCCGGGCGGAACTCCCGCCCGGTGGCATCGCTGCGAGACAGAGCCGTCCAGCGGCTCAAGACTGAGAGGAGACCTGTTCAGCATGCACACCCGTATCAGCGGATTTGTCTGTGCCGCTCTTCTCTGCCTCTTCTGCCTCCCGGCTTCAGCCGAGGTAGCCGGATCAATGGTCATCGCCGGCCACGGGCCCGAACAGCGGGTCATCGAATCGCTGGCCCATGCGTTTGAAAAAGCCAATCCCCGCGCCTACATCGACGTCGTCTGGGACGACAATTCAAAGCCGCTCGATCTGGTGAAGACCAAACAGGCCAAGATTGCGGTGACCGGAACCGCGGAAGACGGCTTTCGCTCATTCCAGATCGCGTGGGACGGCATCGCCATCATGGTGCACCGGTCGAACTTCACCAAAGAGGTCACCAAACAGGAAGTCGCTGAGCTCTTTTCCGGAAAGTACAAAATATGGGCCGATCTCGGCGGACCGGATACGAAGGTCCTGCTGATCGACCGGCCGCGCAATGAAAATAATCGCGACGCCTTCGAGCAACAGCTCGGCATCGCCGGCAAAATTCCCGAGGGCGCAAAGCTCATCGCCAAAGACGAAAAAGTGATCAAGACCATTGCCGGCACCCTCCCGCCCCACTCGGCAGTCGCATTTGTCTCTCTAGGCCAGGCCCTGGAGGCAGTGGCATCCGGTGTGCCCGTGAAGCTGCTGCCGGTCGATAAGATCGAACCGGAAACGCCTACCGTCAAGGATGGCCGGTACACTCTGCGCCGCCCGGTCCTGTTGCTGTCGCACAATGAGCCGGATCCGCTCGTTGAGGCCTTCGAGCAATTTGCCCTGTCGGAAGACGGACAAAAAATCATCAGCGAATCTTATACGCCGCTCCCGAAGACATCATCTCCATAAGAGGAGGCTTTTATGCGCACTATCGTCACCTGCATGCTCGGCTGCACCCTTCTGCTCGGAACCACGTTCGTTGCCGTCCCCGCTGGGCATGCCCAGGAAGGAGCGATGGTCGAAGGCGCCGGGTATACGATGTTCAATACCGAGTCGATCAAGGGATCGGACACCTCCAAACTGGAGAGCGACCCGGTCTGCGACCGTTCCAAGCGTCCTTCCATTGCGAAGGTTGAACCCGATGAGGCGAAACCCGGCGAGAAAATCACCATCAAGGGTGAAAATTTCGGCAGCAAGGAATGCTTCCATGGCGTGACCTTTAGCGCCGCCTCCAAGGAAAAGATCGACTACCGGTTCGTGAACGAGACGACGATTGAGGCTGTGGTGCCGGAGGCGAAGGCCGGCATGTCCTTCATCATCGTGGTGGCCGGCGGAGGCAGCGCCCAATCGAAGCCGCTCCTCATTCAACCCAAGTAAGAGATACGAGACTCGTCAGGCAGGAGGTGCGTCACCTCCTGCCCGTATCCGCCCCTCCCACAATCCACCCTTTCGTGCTCGTTCGTCTCGACAACTCTCTAGACCCTATGCTAGGTTACGCGATCTTTTTGGAGGCGGATCAGAGGTGAGCTACGGCTCCAGGCCTCTCGTAATCCCATCATGTTTCGGAAGATCCTTATTGCCAACCGTGGCGAAATCGCCATGCGCATCATCCGTGGCTGTCGTGAGCTCAATATCGCGACAGCGGCGATCTATTCTGAAGCCGACTCTTCAGGAATCTACGTCAAAAAAGCCGACGAGTCCTACCTCGTAGGCCCGGGACCCGTCAAGGGGTTCCTGGACGGAAAACAGATCGTGGAGATCGCCAAGCGCATCGGCGCCGACGCGATTCATCCCGGATACGGGTTCCTCTCTGAAAACACTAAATTCGCCCGGCTCTGCCAAACCTCAGGCATTACCTTCATCGGTCCGTCCCCCGAGACGATCGACCTCATGGGCAGCAAAGTGAAGGCGCGACAGATCGCCCAGCAGGCGGGGGTCCCGATCGTCCCCGGCACCGAAGGCGGAGTCACCAGCGTCGACGACGCCCTGGCCTTCGCCCATCAGATCAACTACCCCGTCATGATCAAGGCCAGCGCCGGCGGCGGGGGCCGAGGATTGCGGGTCGTCCGGTCCGATCAGGAATTGCGAGAGAACATCGATGTCGCGTCGCGAGAAGCACAGGCCGCGTTCGGCGACGGCAGCATCTTCATCGAGAAATACATCGAACGACCGCACCATATCGAATTTCAAATCCTGGGCGACAAACACGGCAACATCATCCACCTGGGTGAGCGGGATTGTTCCATTCAACGGCGGCACCAGAAACTGATCGAAATCGCCCCCTCATTGATCCTGACGCCCAAACTGCGCGCCCAAATGGGCGAGGCCGCCATTGCCATCGCGAAAGCGGTGCACTACGACAATGCCGGCACCGTCGAGTTCCTCCTCGACCACGAGGGCCATTTCTACTTCATGGAAATGAATCCCCGCCTCCAGGTGGAACATACCGTCACGGAACAGATCACGGCCATCGATATCGTCCGCAATCAAATTTCCATTGCGGCGGGAAAGCCTCTGGAGATCCGGCAGAAGGACGTAACGTTGCAGGGCCATGCGATTCAGTGCCGCATCAATGCCGAAGACCCGCGCAACAACTTCATGCCCTGCACAGGCACCATCACCGCCTATCTGTCACCCGGCGGAATCGGAGTCCGCATCGACGGCGCGGTCTATCGCGATTACACGATTCCTCCCTATTATGATGCGCTGTTGGCAAAACTGACCGTCCGCGGGCGCACCTGGGAAGAGACCGTGAGCCGCATGCGGCGTTCCCTTGAAGAGTATGTGCTGCGCGGGGTGAAAACGACCATTCCGTTCATGAAGAACGTGATGATGGAACAGGATTTTCAAGCCGGACGATTCGATACGTCCTACCTGGAAACCCATCCGGACCTGTATCAATACGAAGAATCCGAGGAGCCTGAGGACCTGGTGCTGGCCATCTCCGCAGCGATCGCCGCGTACGAAGGACTCTGACCTCCCCAGCCACCCGGCAACAACACCTCAACCCTCTTACGCGAGCGGATTCGCCGCCGAAGGCCGCCAGTATGGCAACGAAAAAGACTAAAAAAATCGCCCAGAAGAAAAGCCCCGCGAAGAAGAACGTGCGTGTAAAACCCAGCCGGCCCTCTGCCTCACGCGCCGTCCAGGTTATGCAGGCGGCGAGCCCTGAGTTCCGCGTGACCCCGGCGCCGGGGAAAAAGCTTTTAATGACCGAGGTTGCGTTGCGCGACGGGCATCAATGCCTACTCGCGACCAGGATGCGCACCGAGGACATGCTACCCATCGCCCAAAAACTGGACGCTGTGGGATTCTGGTCGTTGGAAGTCTGGGGCGGCGCCACCTTCGATACCTGCCTCCGGTTCCTCAAGGAAGACCCCTGGGAGCGCCTGCGCGCGCTCCGCGCGGCGATGCCGAAGACGAAGCTGCAAATGTTGTTGCGCGGCCAGAACCTGGTCGGGTATCGCCACTACGCCGACGACGTGCTGGAGAAGTTTATCGAGCGCTCGGCGTTTAACGGCATCGATGTCTTCCGCATCTTCGACGCCCTCAACGATGTTCGCAATCTGGAGCGGGCCATCCGTGAAGTGAAAGCCTGCGAAAAGCATGTGGAAGCGGCCATCTCCTACACCACCAGCCCGGTCCACCGGCTGGACGGGTTCGTCACGATGGGCAAACGGTTGGAAGACCTGGGCGCCGATACCATCTGCATCAAAGACATGGCCGGCCTGCTGGCGCCCGTCGATGCCTACCGTCTGGTCAAGAGCCTCAAAGCAGCGGTTCGCGTGCCCATCCACCTGCACTCCCACTACACCTCGGGCATGGGAACCATGTCGGCGCTGATGGCGGTCATGGCCGGGCTCGATCTCCTGGACACCTCGATTTCTCCGCTTGCCGGAGGCGCCTCGCATCCCCCCACCGAATCTATGGTGGCTGCGTTACGGGGCACGCCCTATGACAGCGGATTGGACCTGGAAGATCTGCAGCCCATTGCAGAGCATTTCCGAAACGTGCGCCGGAAGTACCGGCAATTTGAAAGCGACTTCACCGGTGTGGACGCTGAAATTCTGACGTCCCAGATTCCCGGCGGCATGCTCTCCAATCTCGCCGCCCAACTGGCCGAACAAAACGCCTTGGACCGAATGAAAGAAGTGATGGACGAAATTCCCCGTGTCCGCAAAGACATGGGCTATCCGCCGCTTGTCACGCCGACCAGCCAGATCGTCGGCACGCAGGCCACCCTCAACGTGCTCACTGGTGAACAGGGCGAGCGCTACAAGGTCATCACTACGGAGACCAAGAATTATTTCCTCGGCCTCTACGGCCGGGCTCCCGGGCCGCTTGATAAAGAGATCATGGCACGGGCCATCGGGGACGAAGAGCCCGTAAAGGGCCGACCGGCCGACCGGCTTGAATCGGAATTTGAAAAACTCAAGAAGGACATGCCCGAGTCCGCCACGACGCTGGAAGATCAACTGTCGTTCGCCCTCTTCCCCGCGATTGCCAGGGATTTCTTCGAAGCACGCGAGCGGGGCGACCTGCGGGCAGAGCCGCTGGAGCCGACGGAAACGAAGGGTCCTGCCGTGGCCCACGATCTCCACCTCGCGCCGGCCGAATTCAACATCACCGTGCACGGCGAGAATTATCATGTCGTGGTCTCGGGCTCAGGCCGCACCACCGACGGCCGCAAGCCTTACTACATCCGGGTCAACGACCGGCTGCAGGAAGTCTCACTGGAACCGCTGCAGGAAGTGCTGGCCGGCGTGCCCGAATCCCCAGAGGCCGGCAGCACGAGCAAGCCGAAACGGCCCCGACCGACCAAACCCGGCGATGTCGCCCCGCCCATGCCCGGTCGTGTCGTGAAAGTCCTGGTAACGGACGGCGCCCAGGTAAAGACCGGTGATCCGCTCCTGATCATTGAGGCCATGAAAATGGAAAGCCAAGTTCCTGCGCCGATGGACGGGCGGGTCGCGGCGATTCTGGTCGTCGAAGGCGACAACGTCAAGATCGACGAAACCGTCATTCAACTGGAGTAGCCATGAGGCTCCCGGCGTGGCAGGTCCGGTGTACCGCCGTCGCGTCGTCACACGTCCTAACCTTCTGCCTCGCAGCGGTCCTCATGAGCGGTTGCGCGACGCCTTCAGAGCTTCCCCGCTGGTTCGACGGCTTCCAACGATTTCCCATCCGCACCGCCTCGGTCAATGGCCACCGCATCGCCTATCTCGACGAAGGCCAGGGCCCGCCGCTGATCCTGCTCCACGGGTACGGCGGTTCGATGTGGCAGTGGGAATATCAACAGATCCCCCTCGCCAGGCAATTCCGCGTCATCACGCCAGACTTGATCGGGTCAGGCCTCTCGGACAAACCCGCTCTCGACTACCGGCCTGAAGAGTTGATCGAATCAATCCGCGGCCTCATGGATGCGCTCGGCCTCCCGACCGCCACCTTAATCGGCAACTCCATGGGAGGCGGCGTAGCCATCGGCATGGCCCTGACCCATCCCGATCGGGTATCCCGCCTGGTGTTGATCGACAGTTTGCCCGATCATGTCCGCGAACGCCTGGCCAGCCCGCTGATGCAACGTGCCCTGAATACCAGCGTCCCTGCCTGGCTGGCCCGCTTCGGAGCCCTCTTCGTGGGCAACCGCACCATGGAGGCGGTGCTGAAAGAAATCATTTACGACCATACGCTGGTGACACCGGCGGTGCTGGACCGCTCCAACCGGAACCGTCAACGCGAGGATATGATTACGCCCCTCATGTCGCTCCGTGATAGCCTGCCCCTGTGGGAACAGCAGTTTGCGCCCAGATTCAAGGACGTCCACCATTCCACCCTGATTCTCTGGGGCGAACAGGATCGCCTCTTTCCCCCGCAAGTCGGCCGCGACCTTCAGGCCACGATTCCGCAGGCCCGGCTCATCATCATTCCCGACGCCGGCCATATTCCGCAGTGGGAACAACCGCACGTGGTGAACCGGCACATTACGGAATTCTTGCAACCTTGACAGCTCAACGAACCGGCCATACAGTGACAGAGCCCACTGAGCCGACAGTCCTCGTCGATGGAGATATTCTATGGCATCGCCCCATACTCGCATGATTCCCGGCGCTTCGGCGTCTCACTTTCTAGCGGCCCTCCTGTGCCTGAGCCTCAGCGGCTGCGGAACCTTGCCCGGCCCCGGCCATTCCGATTTTTCATACAAGAATATGCCGGTGGCCGACGGCAGCGCCGCCGCCGGAGAAGGCAACAACGTCCTGTTTCAGGGCAAGCCGTTGATGCTCTCGGGGATGGGCATCAAAGTCGGCGACAAGCTGCGCGACGTGAAGCTCACGCAGACCGATTTATCGATGGTGCCGATCAACGACACGAAAGGGAAGGGCAAGGTCCGTATTATCAGTATCGTGCCGTCCCTCGACACCAAGGTCTGCGAACAACAGACCCACTACCTGAGCGAGAAGAACATGGGCCTCGATCGAATGGTCGAACTGATCACCATCAGCATCGACACCCCCTTTGCGCAGAAACGTTTCGCCGAGGAGGCGAAGATCACGAATGTGACGTTCCTCTCTGATTTCCGTGCCGCCGACTTCGGCAAGGCCCACGGACTTCTGCTCAAAGACCCCCATCTGCTCAGTCGCGCGCTGCTTGTAGTGGACAAGGACAACAAGGTTCGATATCTCCAAATCACCCCCGAGCTCGCGCAGCTGCCGGACCTTGAAGAGGCATTCCGATTCGCGCGTAAACTGGTCACGGCCAGCTGAGGACCGCGTCCACCGTGAAGCGCCGCTCGTCTCTCGCGAGCCGGAGAAGAGCGTGTAGCCAATGGCTGATAGCACGGAAGGACAGCGAGTAGTCGCTATGGACGTTCGGCTCTGTGTTTCGGCGAGATACGTTTCACGCGTCACGACGTACGGATACTAATCAAGACACCATGGCGCACTACGATCTGCTGGTCATCGGAACCGGCCCGGCAGGGCAAAAAGCCGCCATCCAGGCGGCCAAGCTGGGGAAGAAAGTCGGCATCGTCGAACGCAAACGAGTCGTCGGCGGCGTCTGCACCAACACCGGCACCATCCCCAGCAAATCGCTCCGCGAGGCCGCACTCTATCTGTCGGGTTTCCATCAGCGCAGCCTGTATGGCGCCAGTTATCGCGTCAAGCAGGACATCACGATGGAGGATCTCACCTTCCGCGCCAACCACGTCATCAACCGGGAAATTGAGATCATCCAGAACCAGATGACGCGCAACAATGTCGACCTCTGGTTCGGCACCGCGGCCTTCGTCGATCCGCACCGCCTGCGCATCGAACGTTCCGACGATCTCGTGGAGCATACGGCCGACTTCGTGGTCATCGCCTGCGGGACTGTTCCCGCCCGGCCCTCGCACATTCCCTTTGACGATCACAGTATCATCGACACCGACGGCCTGTTGACCCTGAAAACACTCCCCAAGTCGATCACGATCATCGGCGGCGGCGTGATCGGCGCGGAATATGCCTCGATCCTGGCGACCATGGGCATTCACGTCACCCTCATCGAGCGCCGCCCGCGCCTGCTGGAGTTCGTCGACCAGGAAACGATCGAGGCCCTCCAGTACCACATGCGCAGCATCGGCGTGACCCTGCGGTTCAATGAAGAAGTGGTGTCCGTCGAGCGACAACCGCAGGAGCAGGTCATCGTCCGCCTGAAAAGCGGCAAGGAAATCGCCGCAACCACGGTGCTCTATTCGGTCGGCCGCACCGGCGCCAGCGCCACCCTCAACCTCGAAACGATCGGACTCGTCGCAGACGACCGTGGACGTCTGACGGTCAATGAGCACTATCAGACGACCGTGCCGCACATCTATGCGGCGGGCGACATCATCGGCTTTCCCGCGCTCGCCTCAACGTCCATGCAGCAAGGACGCCATGCCGCCTGCCATGCCTTCGGCATTCCCTGCCAGACCCAGTCCGAGCTGATGCCGTATGGCATTTATTCGATCCCGGAAATTTCCATGGTCGGCCGCAACGAGGACGACTTAACCAAAAACGGCGTCCCCTATGCCGTCGGTATCGCCCGCTACAGAGAGATCGCCCGTGGACAGATCATCGGCGACGAACTCGGTATGCTGAAACTGCTCTTTCACAACAAAACCCGACAACTGCTCGGCGTGCATGCAATCGGCGACGGCGCCACGGAACTCATCCACATCGGCCAGACCGTCATGGCCTATCAGGGCCAGATCGATTATTTCATCGAAGCCGTGTTCAACTACCCGACACTCGCGGAATGTTACCGCGTCGCCGCCCTCGACGGCATCAATCAGTTGCCCAGACCCTGGCCACCACGAACGTGAAACGTCGTTCGTGAAACGTGAAGCGCAAGAAGGAATGATCGACTTGATTCCGTCTATGTCATTGCTCGCGAGATACGATTCACGAGCGACGAGATACGCGGACGCCGACGAAGGAGGCACCGGATGTCGTTTTCGAATCATCTTCGCAAATTGGCCCAGCCCGTCTGGGATGCCCAGCTGACGCACCCGTTCGTCGTGGCCCTTGGAAAGGGCACGCTGGCGGAGCGGAAGTTCCGCTACTACATTCTCCAGGATGCCCGCTTTCTCGCGGATCTGGCTCGCGTCTTTGCCGCCGGATCGTTGCGGGCACCCGACTCCGAATCGGCCCTGCGCTTCGCCAAGCTGGCGGAAGAAACCATCACCGTAGAACGCAGCCTCCACGAGAACTACGGCAAGCGCTGGAAACTCTCCCCCCACGATATGCTGAACGAACCGATGGCTCCCACCAACTATGCCTACACGCGCCACATGCTCGCCGTCGCTCAAGGCGGTACGGCCACCGAAATCGCCGTCGTGGCGCTGCCCTGCGCCTGGATCTACTGCGTCGTCGGCAAACACTTCCTCAAGAACGGACCGCCGCCTGCCAAACATCCCTATCGGGACTGGCTGATGCTCTATGCCTCGCCGGAGTTCGAGGCCGTGCAGGAATGGATGCGGGCCCGGGTCGATACCTGGGCGCGAACTGCCGGACATGAGGAAAAGAAACGCATGGAGCAGGCGTTTCTCATCAGCTCGAAATATGAGTGGATGTTTTGGGAGATGGCCTGGAACGAGGAGAAGTGGCCGGTGTGAGGGGGCGAGAGAGCCGGGTAGGTATAGTGCCCCTCTCCACGCCGGGAACCAAGCGCCAGCAGCGTTCGGCATCGAGGTGAGCCTTGCCGCCTGAACTTGCTCTGGTCCGTGCCAGCACGAACAGAGCTGCGAACAGCAGGCGGCACCTGCCAAGCAGGACAGCTCACCCCGCTGCCGAATGAACTCCTGCTAGCGCTTCGAAGGCGTTCCGAGAGGCACTATGCCTGCCCGCCAATCACACGTCCACGGAAGAATGAATCATAGCCCAAAGACACGCGCCCACTCATGACTCTGCTCTAGCCTTCTGGAACATTCACGATGAGCTCTACGACTCGCATCTAACTCGCCTTTCTATATTCCTGCTGCTGTTCGTACGTCTGAGCGTCCCAATCTGAGGGCGGAATTGAGTCCTCCGTCGTGGGTTCGTTTTCTTCTTCTGCAACTGTGGCGTAGACTGCAATCACGAGAATGAGGATCGTGAGGCCGATGAGGAAGTAGATGGGCATAATGACCTCCTCTGTTGCTGGTGGTCCTACTGTCATGCTAGCCCTGGCATCGGCCATCGACTACGAGGGAAATCCCCAGGTTCTATTCGAAAAGTCCCCGTAGTGGGAATATTGACAACCGCCAACGGATAGCTCCTACCGTTCTTGCCCCCTCAGCTTTCCCCTCCGTTGTGATAGGCTGATCTCGACGCCCTGCATTTCACGATAATCGCCATTCCTATGACCGGCAGCGCTTCATCACCCACCATCCTGGCCCCGCGCGAGATCAAGCTGCACCTGCTTGGGCTTGTCCTCTTCGTCGGCTTACTGGGTCTATGGTATTGGCTGTCAACCGGGGCACGAGCGGTGCCGACATTGATCGAGATGCTCCAGGACGACGATCCATCCACACGCATCGTCGCGGCGGAGCAACTTGGACAGGTCGGGCCCGCCGCGCGGGCGGCCATTCCTCGATTGCTGGCCCAAGCCACCGAGGACGGCAATCAGCATGCGAACACCACCGCCGCCGCCGCGCTGAAGTCGATCGATCTGACGTCGGCCCGGCAGGTCATGACGCACTTCATGCCGCGCCTGCAGGACCAGGATGCGCAACAACGTCGAACCGCCTGTGCCGTGCTCGGGAGCCTGGGCCCGGTGGCCAAACCGGCAGTGCCGGCCCTTCTGGCGGCGGGACACGATCCCGATGAACTCGTGCGGCGCAATGCGCTGATGGCCCTGGCGAGCATCGGTATTCCATCCCCACCGATCGTGGCAGCCTTGCTGGAGGGACTGCGCGATTCCTCCTCACTGGTTCGTCAGACAGCCGTCACTCAATTTGCCTTTACCGTTCCCCTGACACAGCCGGTGGTCACTGCTGTGACGCCGCTGCTGAATGATCCGAATAGATCCATTGCCACGCTGGCCCGCAGTGCGCTGGACAAAGCGAGGCCGGACGATGCGACCCAACTCGAATCATTGGGCCTGATGGTCCAACATTCAGCCGCGCGTGACTATGCCTTGCATCAGCTGGCCCAGCTCGGTCCGGCGGCAGGCGATGCTCTGCTCCCGGTCCTGCCGCTGCTCCAGGATGATCGGCCGCTCATTCGGTACCTCGCGGCAGAAGCAATCGGTGCAATGGGAGTTTCCGCCACGCAAGCACTCCAGCCTCTTCGACTGCGGCGAGAGGATCCCGATCCGGTCGTGCGGGAGGCCGTCGCCGAGGCCATCGCCGGGATTGAGGCCGCGATGGCACCGGCGGAATCCTCCGGCAAGGCGGCCCGTCCATGATCGCGACGACACCCGAAACCTCCTTGAGACTTCGCGTCCTGACTCGCCTGGGTTTCTGGGGGGCGGTGATCGGCGGGCTGCTGCTCCCCTGGGGCATCATGCTGGCCGTGGAGGTCGTGGTGCACCAGGTGCCTTTCGCACGGGCCTGGCGATCGTTCACTTTGCACCTCTTCGCTCCCGGCTACAATTTTTTCCTCATCGGCCTGTTGACGGCCGCTCCCTTCGTGGTCCTCGCGGTGTTGATTCTGCTGCACCTGGGAGCCGCTCCTGTGCAAGACCCGCTGATTGCGCGTCGACGGACATTGGGTCTCGCCGGCGCAGGACTCGGCATGTTGGTCCTTGCGGGCTGGACCCATCTTGAGGTGTTGCTCCATCCGGATGCGCAGGGGGCGCTCGCCTATCTCTATCTGCCGGTCATCCTGCTCGCGAGTATGCCGATCGGGTACGGGTTGGGGCGCGCCATCGCCAGAATACTCCTGCCAAGACCTCCGGCCTGAACGACACGGGCTGGACAGTCTCGACGACGTGAGTATAATGTGGGCCATGCGTTATCATGCCGTGAGTGCCTCCCGATGATCCGTCTCCTCTGCTCCCTCATCCTGCTCATGCTCTGGCACTCCGCCGCCTCGGCTGCGTCGAAATATGAAGACAGCGTGAAGGAATTGGCCGAAGGAGTGGCGGCCGAAGCCATCAAAATGAAAAAGTCACGGCTCGCGCTGTTGGATTTCGTGGACAGCACGGGTGAGGTGACGCCCATCGGCCAATTCCTCGCCGAAGAACTGGCGACCCACCTGCTGGTAGCCGGGGAGTTGAAAGTCGTCGATCGCAAGCTCCTGGTCGCCACCATGGAGAAACACCAGCTCACCCATCTCGACACGTCGCAGGCCAAAGCCGCCAAGAAGGTCGCCAAGGCATTACGCGCCGATCTCTACGTCACCGGCGCCTATCTTGAAATTCCTGAGGGCGTGCAAGTCACCGCCAAATTGATCGGTCCCTATACGGTGTTCCCGGTGGGCGCCGCCCGGGCGATCGTACCGAAGGCGGGCCCGCTCGCCGCGCTCCTCAAGCAAGCCAATGCTCCCAAACCGCCCGCACCGGCGACCCTTCCTGGACCGACCACCCCGGTCTTGAACGCCCATGAGAATGAGTTGTACAAAGTCAGTGTGATGGCTATCTCCAGGCAGGATGACCAGATCGAGATCGACTTACTATTCGTCAATCGCAGCACCCATCCGGTCAAGATCGGGTGCCAGCTTCTCGACACGTATCTGCTGGATGAACAAGGTGAACAGTGGCGGCAGGATGTTGCTCAGAATCGAGAAGGCCTCTGTACTCGCGGCATAGAACTGAATCCCAGACGGCAGCAGCATGCGAGCCTCTCATTCATCGCGACGAACAAGCCGCCCAAGGGACCCGTGACACTGCATTACCACGAGACCTCGCCGAGACCCGATCGCGTCGTCACCCTGGATGGACTGAAACTCGAAGCCGCGCCGGTCGCCGAGGCCGAAACGCCTGCCCCGCAGGCAGCAGACACCCCCACACCCTAAGTGATGATCTCCGGAACATAGACACAGGAAACCTTCATGATTAAACAAGTCTTGACGATAGCAGGTTCGGACTCGGGCGGCGGAGCAGGGATTCAGGCGGATTTGAAGGCCATGTCGGCCAACGGGGTGTATGCCATGTCGGTCATCACCGCCATTACCGCCCAGAACACGGAAGAGGTGACCGATGTGTTGGAGTTGCCCACCTCGATCATCGCCGCCCAACTGGACGCGATCTTCAACGATTTCGACGTCGCGGCGGTCAAAACCGGCATGCTCTCCTCCACCGACATCATCAAGACCGTCGTGAAACTCCTCAAACCGCAGCAGGTCAAGAATCTGGTGGTGGACCCCGTGATGATCGCCAAGGGTGGTCAGGCCCTCCTGAAGCCTGACGCCATCGACACGATCAAGAAGGAACTGTTTCCGTTGGCCCTCCTGGTGACGCCGAACGTGCACGAAGCCCAACAGCTGTCAGGCATCGAGATCACCTCGCTCGCCGATGCCCGCCGGGCCGCCAAGACCATTCACCAGTTCGGCTGCGCCAACGTCCTGATCAAAGGAGGACACTTGGCGAGCGACCGCGCCACCGACCTGCTGTATGACGGCCGCTTCTTCAACATTTACAAGGGTGAGTTCATCGATACGCCGCATACTCACGGCACCGGCTGCACCTTTGCGTCAGCCATTGCGGCGCATATCGCCCGTGGAAAAACCGTCCCCGACGCCGTTCAATCCGCCAAGACCTATCTCACCGAGGCCATCCGACACAGCCTGGCCATCGGACACGGCAAGGGTCCCACCAACCATTTCTATTTCTTGAATCAAGGCTAACGTGATGAGTCGAGGGTTCGGATCCCCGCTGTCGTTTCTGGTGACCGGATGGAGCTGGCTGCTGCTGACGTCACTGATCGGACTGGCAACCTTCCTGGGCATCGTACGCGGCTCCCCGCTGCCTTACGGGCTACGCCTGTTGCACGTCCACGGAGCGCTGATCGGCGGACTCCTCCAGATCATGACCGGCCTGGCGCTCACCGCGGTCGCCCTCGCCGGGCACGACACCAAAGGACCCAAACACCGCCTGCTGTTCGTCACCATGAATCTCTCCGCCCTCGGACTCGCCGCCGGAGCCTGGTTGCGGGACTATACGCTGACCATAGGGGCCGGGCTGTTGCTGGCCGCGCTGTTTGTTCCCCTGGCGCGTCATCTGATGACGGGACTTCGGACCAGTTCCGGCTGGACTCCACTGTCGGCCTTCTTTTTTGGCGTCAGCCTTAGCGGACTGTTCGGCACCCTGGTCCTGGGCGAGTTCCTGGCCGGTGCCTGGTTCCCCACCTGGCACGGCATCCTGCGTCTGGGCCATCTGCACACGGGCCTGTTGCTCTTCCTCACGCTGGGGGTCGTCGGAGCGATGCAAACGGCGATGCCCGGGCTGATGAACCGCCCGCTGCGCAGCGCCGGCCTCGGGCAGCTGGTCCTGCTCCTTCTGCCGGCTTGCGCCGCGGGATTGATCACAGGATTCTTGTTGTCCTCCGTTCACATCCAACTGGTCGCCGGCGCTGGCTTTCTGGTGACACTGGCACTCGGCAGCATCAATCTCCTGCGCACCTGGAGCCAGGCCGGCCAGCCTGGCTCCGCCGCCACCGACCACCTCATGATCGCTTTATGCCTGTTGCTCATCATGACCTGTATCGGGATGGCGGTCGGGATCAATGTCCTGTGGACTCCGCCGATGATGCCTTACGGAACGCTTCACCTGGTCGCCTATACCCACACCGCGCTCCTGGGATTTTTCCTACAAGCGACCGTCTCCGGACTGTTCTATGCGTTGCCCGCGCTGCTGGCAGCGCAACGGATCACCAGTCACAAAAAGCGGTCCGCCTATCAGGAGACCCTTGCGCAAATCGCGAACCGATGGCGGGCGCTGCAGGTGTCCACGCTCAGCTTCGGAACCTTGGGACTTGTCCTCGTCGCCTCACTGACCTGGAATCTCCCGCTCTCTTCGATCTGGATCCAGGCCGGAACCTGGGGTAGTCTGGGACTTCTCTTGATCCACCTGACGATGGTCACTGTAAAAATCACGCAGATGGTCGGAACGATGCCGACCGGCGACCGCGCAGCCACGCGCTAACCAGACTCGGATCACCTCTTATG
Organism: Nitrospira defluvii; assembly: GCA_000196815.1. Classification (GTDB taxonomy): domain Bacteria; phylum Nitrospirota; class Nitrospiria; order Nitrospirales; family Nitrospiraceae; genus Nitrospira_A; species Nitrospira_A defluvii_A. The sequence goes on along the minus strand of FP929003.1, from coordinate 1,165,156 downwards.
CCAACGATTGGGCCCATGGAAGAACCGGTCTTTTTCCACGACACGCTCGGCCACCGTATCGCAGCCGTCCTGGCCAGGCCTGAACAGGCAACCGATCACGTCGCGGTCCTGTGTCACGGGTTTCTCTCCCATAAAAACAGTTCGAGCAATCAGGCCCTGACCGAACTCATGGTCGGCCGGGGGATTGCCACGTTCCGGTTCGATTGCTTCGGACATGGCGACAGCGATGGCCCCTTCGCCAAATTGACGACCACCATCGGAGTCGGCCAAGCGCTCGCCGCCTTGCACTACCTCCTCACACGGGGATACCACCGGCTGGCACTCGTAGGCTCCAGTTTCGGCGGTCTCGTGTCGATTCTCGCCGCCGCTGACTGGACAAGAATGCACACCTCGAAACCGGCATCCATTCCGCCACTGGCCTGCCTCGCACTGAAATGCCCCGTGGTCGACTTCGGGGAAGAGCTTCGACTGGAGCTGGGAGAAGACGGCCTTCAAGAATGGAAACAAACCGACACGATACCTGATCTTCACGGAGGGGCCACTCGCCTCCCCCTCGACTATGTTTTCTACCAGGACTGCCTCAACCGGATTGCGTATGAACCGGCTCGAACCATCGCCGTTCCCACGGTAATCGTGCAGGGTGATCATGATGAATATGTGCCCCTCCACCAAAGCCAGCGACTCTTCGAGGCCTTGCCGGGACCTAAACGGCTGGAAATTCTTCCAGGTGCCGATCACCGCTTCACGAAAGCCTCCGACTTTCAGCGGATGCTGACGCTCCTCACCGAATGGGTCGCTCGCCACCCCAGGACCTGATACCGGCCTTTTCCTACATCACCGACCGACGACGATTCCCGAACCTCGTTCACAATCCCGGTTACTCATCGATGTTGCAGAAGAGCGTCCCGCCGGAGGCTTTCTCCTGCAGCCACTGCTCCATCTTGCACAGCAAAAAATAACGAATAGAAACCCGCAGCTCGATTGCCCGCAAAATGGCTCGTGACGGGGCTTTCTGGCGATCGCACCACTTCGGCTCCTGGCACACTGGTTGCTCATCCAGCGTCTCGATTTTCCCGGAGGAACTACGATGAAGACGTCAACGAGCGTGCTTGTGATGGGTGCTGTCGGTTGTTTGTCTTCCGCCCTGCTCCAGACAGGAGGGGCTTCATATGCGGTGGCCGCGGACAGCGCCACCACGATGAGCCTGCTGCAACAACCATCCCTTGCGGCAGCTGTTACGAAAGCCCAGGGCAGCGGAACCGCACCCATCCTGCCCAACCCTGCCGCGCTGGTCCTGACGGCTCAGAAGGGCAACACTGCCGTCGGTACGCTCACGCTCAAGAAGTCCAGCACGGATCAGCACACCTACTATCTCAGCACGAATCAGTCGTGGATTTGGATGAACCCGCCCTACGGCAGCACCCAGTCCATTACCTCCGAAGCCGATCAATTGGTCATCACGGCGCAAACGGCCAACCTGCCGACCGGAACACACTCGGCGGTGGTCTATGTCGTTGACTCGGGCCCTAATAACTTCACCAATATGCTGCGGATCCCGGTCACCCTCACCGTCACGGCCTCGCCGGTGGCCACACCGCCGCCCCCGCCGCCCGCAGCGCCGTCGGCCGTGACTCCGCCGCAGCCTAAACCGGTCGTGCTGACGCCCCCCCCACCGCCCGCTCCTGTAGCGGTGCCGCCTCCGCCGGCCCCCGCTCCCCCGGCACCGCCGGTGGTCTCCGGCACCGGGATGGTGGCCACCCCCGTCGCACTCATGCTGACGGCAGCGAAGGGACAGCCGGCTGTCGGCACCTTGGCTCTCCGCAAAGGCGGCACCGCTCAGCACACCTACTCCCTCAGCACGAACCAGTCGTGGATCTGGATGAATCCGCCCTACGGCAGCACACAATCCATTACGACAGAAACAGACCAACTCGTGATCACGGCACAGACCGCCGCCCTGCCGGCTGGAACACATTCGGCCGTGATCTACATCGTCGAATCAGGCCCCAACAACTTCAGTAATATGCTGCGGATCCCGGTCACCCTCACCGTCACGGCCTCGCCGGTGGCGACACCGCCGCCCCCGCCGCCCGCAGCGCCGTCGGCCGTGACCCCGCCGGCGCCTAAACCCGTCGTGCAGACGCCTCCCCCACCGCCGCCCGCCCCCGTGGCCGTCCCGCCTCCGCCGGCTCCAGCTCCGCCGGCACCTTCCCCGGTTGCCACCGGGCCGATCCAGGCCAGTCCGTCTTCGCTGGCACTCACTAGCGCCAACGCAGTCGGCACCTTGAGCCTGCGCAAAACAGGAACAGACCAGCATATCTATTCGCTCAGCACCAGCCAGGGCTGGGTGTGGCTCAATCCGCCGTATGGGAGTACTCAGACGATCTCCACTGAAACAGATCAGATTGTCGTAACGGCCAAACCCACCGGTCTCGCGGCAGGAACGTATTCAGCAGTGGTGTATATCGTCGAGTCCGGCCCGAACAATTTCTCCAACACGCTGCGCATTCCGGTCACCTTCACGATTGCTGCCGGACAGACAGCCGCTGCAGCACCGTCGGCGCCGACTCAATCGGCGGTCACCGCGCCGCCTCCTCCGCCCCCCACTCCCCCGTCGCCGCTCCCGGTAGCCACCACGCCTTCGTCGACGGCACCCAAAACCGCCAGCGCCACGGTCAGCTGGAATGCGAATACCGAGTCGGATCTCGCCGGGTATCGAATCTACGTCGGCACGCGATCGGGCAGCTATGGATTTGCAGGGCCCTTCGAAGTCACCAGCCGCACCAGCTTCACGATCCAGAATCTGCCGGTCGGTGCGACCTATTTCTTTTCCGTATCGGCCTTCGACAAGTCTGGGAACGAAAGCGCCAAGTCTGCGGAGGTCAGCAAGAGCCTGTTCTAAGCAAACGCGAACGAGAGAAGAGCAAGAGACCGTGAGCTGGCGCGCAGCAGGCGCCCAGCTTACGGTGAAGCGAGTGGAAGGACCGTCCTGGCGCAGCGAAATCCCGTATAGCTATTGCGAGTCTCCGGCGGCAGCTTCGACCGGCCGTAGGTCAGCAGGTACTTCGGCAAATCCGACCAGGACCCGCCACGCACGACACGAAATGTCCCCCGTTCCGGTCCGGCAGGATTCTTTGAGGCGCTGGTTTCATAGTAATTCGCCCCGTACCAATCGGCCACCCATTCCCCGACATTTCCCGCCATCTGATGCAGCCCATAGGGGCTGCGACCAGACGGATATCCCTGAACGGGCGCGAGGACCTGACTGTAACTGAATCTGGCGCCAAGCCCGAAATTCGCCTCCTCATCAGTCGGAGTCCGATGGCCCCAGGGGAACAATCGCCCATCACTCCCCCTTGCGGCCTTCTCCCACTCGGCTTCCGTCGGGAGCCGTGCACCCCGCCAGCGACAATAGGCCTCTGCATCGAACCAACTGGCGCCGATGACCGGACGATCATGATGCTGGGCCGGATCCACCGACTCCCATTGCCAGGGCGGCGACACTTTCTCCTGAACCAGAAACGCCGCATATTGCCCCGTCGTCACCTCGTACGTATCGATCTGGTACCAATCCAGCCACACCCGGTGCTGTGGCTTCTCGTCTTCTAACGCATCCATTCCATTCGCCCCCATGAGAAAGTCTCCTTCGGGAATCGAGACCATGGGCGGGTCGGGAATCGGCGCAGCAGGAATGTCTTTGTGCTTCCGCAACCGCTCAAGCTGGGCGTAGGCTACATCGCCGGTTTCCAAACCGGCAATCCACAGAGACAGAATGAGGAGACTCGCGAGCAATCGCATGCCGGGAAGCATACACAGACAGACCCTCAAGCGCGAGTGCTCTGCGAGACCGGGGAAGAAGTTATCGCATCACAGGATCGTCAAACCGGGCATCCAGCAGGGCCTCAGCCGACGACCACAGCGCAGGCGTGCCATCAGGGGTACGTGAGGATGTGACCGAGGTGAGAAGGCAGCCGGGGTTCGTTTTCACCAGACTGATTAAAGAAGGACTCCACCGACGACCCAATGCCGGTCATCCGGCACGTCGATGAGGAGCCGGGAGAGGTTCATCTCGGCCAATTGCGCCGCGACATCATCCTCGGTAAAAGCGGCCAACAGCGAGTTGTAAAAATCTCGTTTCAAGATCGGATCTTCGTCGCCGGCATAGTGATCCACTAAGGCCTGAGCCGCCTCAGGAGAGTCCGGTCGCAAGAGATCCATGACCAGAACACAAGCGCCGGGCTTGGCCAATTGCTTCAGGCGAAACCAGAACTGCAGCGGATTCGGGACATGGTGCAGCAGACTGTTGGACAGCAGAGCATCGGCTTGCTCCGGCAATTCGAGGGATTGAAACCGCTCACAACGGAGGGTGATACGATTCGCCAGTCCCGCACCGGCGATCGCCTCGGCCGCCAAGTCCAGCATGGGACGGCTGGCATCCACGGCCGTCACGCGCGCGTCCGGGAAGGAACGGAGAAAACGAATCGGAATATCTGCCGGTCCGCATCCCAGATCGACGACATGGCCGCCGGCCCAATCGGGAAAGTATTCGCGAAAACGATCGACAAAACCCTGATTCTCCTCAGCAAAATCGGCCTGCGCATAGGCACGGGCCTGCGGCGCATCGTCCATCAGCTCCGGTTCCAGCACGCGCTTCATCGATCACCCCACCTGCTTAGGTCGCCCGTTCCACCACAACACGATCTCCCGGCCGCACTGTCCCTTCGTGAAGAACCCGCGCATAGAGCCGGCTCCATCCGGGATGTGTCTCCTGGGCAATTCGTTCATAGTCCCCGTCCTTGAACCACTGCGCATTGTATCGACAGGGTGTCGTATAACTCGTCATCTCCAGCCGCACCTGCTCACCGATTTGAAGTCGATCACCGGGCTGCATGAGGGACCAGTCGAGCCCCGCCAGAGTGAGATTCTCCCCGGACGAACCAGGCCCGATCGAATGACCTTCAGCGCGAAGGGCGTCGATCACCTCCAGGGAAAACAGGCAGACCGCTCGATCCGGACCGCCGTGATACTTCCGGTTGCGCTGACGATCGCCGACCAACCCGTCACGCGTCACCTGCGCAGAAGGTACCGCCGACTTTGGAACTCCGCCGTCGGACAGGCTCACCTGATGCACGTATGGAATTGCCAATCGCGCCATCTCATCATCAGGAACAGAGCCCGCCGTCACAGGATTCCATTCCGGTGGCCTCCAGGGCGACCCATCCGTCTCGTTCTCTCGATGCCCTCACGTAGACTCCATGCTCGGCATAGGCGGCTTCGATCTCCGCCCGCTGATCGATCAACAGACCGGACAGCAGCAGGCGCGCGCCGCCCGATGCATATCCACAGAGCGTCTCCGCAGCATTGAGCAGGGTCTGCCGATCCAAATTCGCGAGAACCAGAGTGGGCTCGAATCCGTGGTGAGACTTCTGCGTCTGAGCATATTCCACCGCCAGCGTCAGCCGCGCGTCGAACCCGTTGACCTGAGCGTAGTCCCGCGCGCACTCAATCGCCACAGGATCGAAATCCTCCCCGACCGCCTCCGCCGCCCCGAGCCGGATCGCCACCATCGCCAACACCCCGCTCCCGGTTCCCGCATCCAGGACGCGATCGGTCGGCGTCACGACCTCTTGCAGCCATTCGATCAACAGTTGGGTCGTCGCATGGTGGCCGGTGCCGAATGCCTGCTTGGGATCGATGATCAGTTCGATGTCGCCGGGGTTCAGCGCCAGAGACTTCCAACTTGGCCTGATGACCACCTGCCCGATTCTGATCGGCTCAACCAGGCGCGACCACTGGGCGTTCCAGTCGCGGTCCGCCAAATGGTTGATCGTGAGGGCACCGGCCGGGTCGGGATGCCCGAGCTGGGTCAACGCAAGCCTCAGGCCTTGCCACGTATCCGGTCCGCAACGGGCTGCGGGCCAGTAGAGATGGATGCCATCCTGTTCCTGCCAGGCCCCGGTCACATCCGGATCGTTCAAGACCCCCAGGAGTTCACCGGCATCGAGCAATGTCTGCACATCGACTTGAATCCAGTCGCCAGGACCCGGCGTGCCGGACACGTCAGCGGGATACTCATCTGTCTTCGAGGTTGACGCCATCTCAGACTCCCAGTATCGTCAGCGGTACGATGAAACCCGACACAGAGTTGACACTATCGCGAAGGTCGCCCACGCGGGAACACAGCCTCGTGCGCATGCTGCGCCGCGCGGCGCAGCTAGAGACGAATGCCCGCCGGTCCAGCGCAGGGTTTACGAGGTGGCGGCTCACCATCTTTGCCGTTGGACTCTTCGGCTCCATCATTCCACATAAACTGGGCTGGACCCAGCTCGGCAACGTCATACTCGCATTCAGCTGCATGCTGTTCCTCATTGTGGCCTGGTATCATAACAGGCTCGAAGATCGCTTGCACCGGCTCCGCCGCTGGCAGGGCATCAAACAAGTGCACCTCGCGCGCATGCGTCTGGGCTGGGCCGAGATTCCATTTCGCCCGGTATCCGTACCCGAACGACATGGGTACGCGACCGACCTCGACCTCGCCGGACCCCATTCGCTCCTGCACCTCATCAACAACACCATCTCCTCCCAGGGCCAGGAGCGGCTCGCTTCGTGGCTGTTCGATCAACCGCCGACCCCCGCGTCGTGGGCGAGCCGGCAGGCTCTCATCAGGGAATTGGCACCGCTTGCCCTGCTCCGGGACCGGTTGTCATTGGAAGCACAGGCGGTGGAAGACGCCGATATCGACGGCCGCCGGCTCCTCGCAGTACTCCAGAAGCGGGTCGACAGTCCCAGCTTCATGCCCATGCTGCTGACCGAAACCTTTCTCGCGCTTGCCACAGCCGGGCTCATGCTAGCCGATCTCCTGTCCGGAATCGGCAACTATTGGATGTTGTCGTTCGGGCTGTATGCGTTTCTGTTTCTGTCCGTTCGCAGCCGCTCGGAAGAAATCTTCGATCATGCCCAATCACTGCACCGGCAACTGGAGCGGCTCAGCGCAGTCCTGGGTTATCTGGAACGGCGATCGTACCATGCCACTCCCCGATTGGCCGAGCTGTGCCGGCCGCTCCTGCAACAGCACACCCGCCCGTCCACCTCGCTGAAACAGGCCGCCTCTTTGATGAACCGGCTCAGCGTTCGGGCCCATCCGCTGGTACATTACCTCATCAACGCGTTCGGTCCCTGGGACCTCTACCACACCTATCGCCTCCAGCACCTACAAGATAGGATTGCCGCCGTCGCGCCGCAATGGTTCGAGCTGCTGGCCGAACTGGACGCGGCCGCCTCCCTGGCAACGTTCGCCTACCTGCATCCGGACTACCCATGGCCCTCGCTGCAACAGCCGGATGACGCCGCCCATCGCAACGGCGCCGGACCGATCCTCGATGCGCAGGGACTGGCGCATCCGCTCATCCCCGCGAAGGCCCGCGTGGCCAATCACATTGTGTTTCAGGAGCGCGGACGCATGTTCCTGGTGACCGGCTCCAACATGTCCGGCAAGAGCACCTTTCTCAGAACTATCGGCATCAACACCTGTCTTGCGCAGGCCGGAGGCCCCGTCTGTGCCACCTCCTTCCGCTGGTCGCTGGTGCGCATCGCCAGCTGCATCCGCGTAGACGATTCCCTCGACGGCGGGCTCTCCTTTTTTTATGCCGAGGTCAAACGGCTCAAGAAAATTCTCGACAGCACCCGGGACCTGGAGGGACCGCCCGTCCTCTGGCTGATCGATGAAGTCTTCAAAGGCACCAACAACCGGGAGCGGCTCATCGGAGGACGCGCCCTCATTGCGGCCCTCGCGGGAGGAAACGGGTTCGGCCTCGTCACCACCCACGATCTCGAACTGTCTGAGTTGGAGCGCCGACTCCCCACCGTCACCAACGTGCATTTTCAAGAAACGGTCGCGGAAGGCGCGCTGCACTTCGATTATCGATTGAAACCGGGGCCCTGCCCCACCACCAATGCGCTGCGGATCATGGCGCTCGAAGGACTCCCGGTGGACAGTCCTCCCTCAACGACATCGCGATAGCGCATTGCATCATTCCGCCAATTTCGGCAGACTGCATCTTCGATTCTGAACAGAAACGGTTGCATACAGGCACAGGAGGCACTTATCGACCCCCAGCCAGACTCCTCACTGGCCCGGCTTCCCTTGCGCGGGCTCCTGATCGCGCAGTTCTGCGGCGCCTTTAACGACAACGCCTGGAAATTCATGGTTGCGCTCCTGGGCATCCGGGCAGCCACGGCCACGCTCGCGCCAGGCCAGGATCTCGAAACGGCATCGCAGACCCAGACGACCCTCGCCATGGTCGTGTTCACTCTTCCGCTGGTCGTGACGTCATTCGTGGCAGGGTTTTTTGCCGACCGTATCAGCAAACGCACCGTCATCATCACGATGAAAGCGGCGGAGGCGCTCCTGATGGCCGGCGCAACCCTCGCCTTGCTGGCCAACCCGACCGGAGGCCTCTGGGCACTCGTCGTGCTCGCCTGCATGGGCGTCCACAGCGCGATCTTCAGTCCGGCCAAATACGGCATTCTTCCCGAACTGCTCCCGCACGAACAACTCGCGCGAGGGAACAGCATCCTGGAGTTGTTCACCTTCCTGGCGATCCTCACCGGCACCACCGCCGGAGGTTTCTTACTGGCCGGGGCGGGCACACAACCCTGGATTGCCCCGCTTGCGTTGACCCTGCTGGCCCTGGCCGGATTCGCGGCGGCCTGGGCCGTTCCCCCGGTGCCGCCGGCACGCGACACGGGCGGATTGTTCGACACGCTGCGCGGGGCCTTGTCGGCGTTGCAGGCGGACCGCCTACTGCGTCTCGCCATCACCGGCGCGGTCTTCTTCTGGACCATCGCCAGCCTCGTCGTGCAGAACGTACTCGTGTATGCGAAAGCGGTGCTGGGTCTTTCCGATGCCCTGGCGACGGTCCCCTCGGCCTTGATCTCGGTGGGTATCGGACTGGGCGCGCTGGTCGTCGGCCGCCTCTCCCGATCCCGCGTGGAGTACGGACTGGTGCCTCTGGGAGCCGCCGGCGTCGCGACCTTTCTCCTGATCCTCGGCTGGTGGATCCCCCCGTTCAGCGGGACCCTCGCGCTGATGATCGCATTAGGCATGTCGAGTGCGCTCATCTTCATCCCCATCAACGCCCTGGTACAGTGGCGAGCGCCCCACGACCGGCGGGGATCGGTCATCGCCCTCGAAAACATCTGTGTCTTCACCGGTATCCTGCTCGGGTCGCTGAGCGGAGGTATCCTGGCCAACGCAGGCCTTTCGACCGTCGGCATTTTCCTCGCGACCGCCCTCGTTACGACCATTGGAACAGCCTGGGCGATGTGGCTCATGCCGGAAACCTTTCTGCGATTGGTGCTCGTGCTGCTGACCCATAGCCTCTACCGGTTGCGCATCGTCGGGCAGCAGCAGGTGCCGGTGACGGGCGGCGCCCTTCTGGTCCCCAATCACATCTCCTTCATCGACGGATTTCTCCTGATTGCGAGCCTGGATCGTCCCATCCGGTTCGTAGTGGATGCCCAGTATGTCGATCATCCGATTTTTAAGCCGTTCATGCGCGCGTTGCAGGTCATCCCCATCTCGTCCGACGGCGGCCCCCGCGTGATTCTCCGCGCCCTGCGCGACGCGGGACATGCGCTCGACGCCGGTGACGTGGTCTGCATTTTTCCTGAAGGCCAAATCACCCGTACCGGGAACCTCCTGCCGTTCCGCCGCGGATTCGAACGGATCGTGAAAGGACGCAGGGTCCCGGTCGTACCGGTTCACCTGGATCGCGTCTGGGGCAGCATGTTCAGTTTTGTCGGGGGCCGATTCGTCACCAAATGGCCGGAGCGTCTCCCGTATCCGGTCACCGTCTCGTTCGGCACTCCGGTTCCCGCCGAGACCCCGGCGCACGAACTCCGCCGTCTCGTCCGCGAACTTGGCGAGACAGCCTGGCAGTTGAGGAAGCCGACCCGGCGCCCGTTGCACCAGGCCTTCATCAGCGCCATGCGCCGACATCCCTTCCGCCTGGCCATGGCCGATGCGACAAAACCCCGCGTGTCTTCACTGCAGGCCTTGATCGGGGCCATCGCCCTGGCACGCGCCCTGAAAATCCACTGGCAGGACCAACAGAATGTGGGCCTGCTGTTGCCGCCGACCGTAGCAGGAGCCCTCACCACAGTCGCCGCCACGCTCGCCGGTCGCACTTGCGTCAACCTCAACTATACGGTGGGCAAGTCCGGACTGGAATCGGCCGTACGCCAGGCGCAGCTGCGTACCATCGTGACCAGTCGCAAGTTTATCGAGAAGGCCAAGCTCGAACTCCCGGAGGGTCCTGCCATTCTGTGGCTGGAAGACATCGGCTGCACCATCGGCACGAAAGAGAAACTCACCGCCGCGGCCCTTGCCGCACTGGCTCCGCTCCGTTTTCTGGAATCGGCCTGCGGACAGACCGGGCCCGTTACCATGGATGATATCGCCACCATCATCTTCAGCAGCGGCAGCACCGGCGAGCCGAAAGGCGTAATGTTGTCTCACTTCAGCATCGACGCGAATGTACAGGCCGTCTCGCAGGTGCTCCCCCTGGCCGAAGACGATCGAATCCTGGGTATTCTTCCCCTCTTCCACTCGTTCGGCTACCTCGTGTTCTGGTACGTCACGCTCAACGGGGCGGCGACCGTGTTTCATCCCTCGCCACTGGATGTGACGGCGATCGGCGAGCTCTGCGCCAAACATCGCCTGACGTTTTTGGTCTGCACCCCGACCTTTCTGCAGCTCTATCAACGGCGCTGCACCCCGGAACAGTTCAGCACGCTACGGGTCGTCCTCACGGGGGCGGAGAAATTACCCCTGCGGCTGTGCGAATCCTTCCAAGACCGGTTCGGTATCGGACCCATCGAGGGGTATGGCGTGACCGAATGTGCGCCGGTCATCGCCGTGAACTGCCCGGACTTCCGGGCTGCCGGATTCTTCCAGCCGGCCTCCCGACGTGGAACGGTCGGCCAGCCGCTTCCCGGCGTTTCCGTCCGCATCGTCGATCCGGACAGCTTTGCCATCCTCCCGCCCGGCACAGCGGGCATGCTGCTCGTCAAAGGGCCGAACGTCATGAACGGGTATCTCGGCCGCGAGGATTTGACGGCCCAGGCCATGCGCGACGGATGGTATATTACCGGTGACATCGCCACGCTCGACGACGATGGGTTTTTGACCATCACCGACCGGCTCTCGCGTTTTTCAAAGATCGGCGGTGAAATGGTCCCGCATCGACGGGTGGAAGAAGCGCTCCAACTGGCATCCGGCGAGGAATTGCAAATCTGCGCCGTCACCGGCGTACCGGATGAGCGCAAAGGTGAGCAGCTAGCTGTATTGCATACGCTTCCTGAAGAAAGGATCCCCCACATCCTTGCCAAGGCCACAGCCGGCGGCCTCCCCAATCTATTCCTGCCCTCGCGCACCCACTGCATCAAAGTCGACGCGCTTCCGATCCTGGGAACGGGCAAGCTGGATCTCAGGGCCCTCAAGCGGATCGCGATGGAACGGCTGGGGGAGCATGAAGGCTAATACGTGACGCACGGAGAACGAGAGACGAACGACAAACGGCGAGATCCGCTCCCGAAGGCGACGCCGCAAGGAAAGACGCTCATCGATTGCCATGTCCATCTGGCCGCGCTGCCGGACGGCGACAACGGTTGCTATATCTCACCCAAGACGCTCAAAAGCCCGCTGTTCCGGTTTCTGTTGTGGAAACACGGGCTCTCACCGGATAGGCCACGCGAAGCGAATCACACATATCTTTCCGACCTCCTGACGGAACTGAAAGCCTCACGCCACGTGCACAAAGCCGTGCTCCTCGGCATGGACGGCGTCTATGACCACAACGGGCATCTCAACCGGGCACACACCGACTTTCTCATCGGCAACGACTATGTCCTCAAGACCGCGCAAGCCCATCCCACTGAATTCCTGGCGGGCGTCTCTATCAATCCGCAACGGCGGGATGCCATCGATGAAGTGCATCGCTGCGCGGATGCCGGAGCGGTGCTTGTCAAGGTGCTCCCGAATGCGAAACAGTTCGACCCGGCCAATCAGAAATACAAACCCTTTTACCGCGCCCTGGCAGAACGGCAGCTGCCGTTTCTCAGTCATGTCGGCTACGAATTCAGCCTCATCGGGAAGGACCAGTCCGTGGGCGAACCCGACCGGTTGCGCCTGGCGCTGGATGAAGGCGCGACCGTCATCGCGGCCCACGCCTGCAGCTATGGTTTGATTCTCTATGAGAAATTTCTTCCGACCCTGCGCGACCTCGTCACACGTTATCCGCATTTCTATGCGGATATTTCCGCCCTGACCCTACCGAACCGGATGCGAATGCTTCTGCACTTGCGGACGTATCCGGAGGTGCACGAACGCCTGCTCTTCGGCACCGACTATCCGTTGTCGGTGTTCCATATGGCAGCCTGGGGCCGGGTCGCACTCGGATCATTGCGCAAGATGATCGCCACCAAGAACCGCTTCGACCGTCAAGTCGAGGTGTGTCACGGACTGCGGCTCGGCTTCCGATCCCTCGGAGACCTGCTCCCCCCTTCACCGACAATGGCGGACCACTGAGCATTCTTGCCATGACGCGAGACGAGATACTGATCAGCCTGCGCGAAAGAATTCTGTCCTTCGCGACATCACGTGTATCGAAGGATCTCGCCGAAGATCTCACGCAGGAGGTGTTGATGCTGTTACACGAAAAGTATGCCCGCGTCACTGAACTGACCGAACTGGTCCCCCTGGCCTTTCAAGTACTCCGGTTCAAAATGCTGGATGTCCATCGTAAGTCACTCCGCCGGGGCGAATACAATCAGGAATCAGTCGACGATCTGCCGTTGGCCAATCCCGGTGACGATCCGGCGACACTGCTGGATCAAAAACAGCGAGTGGATCGACTCTTAGCCGCCGTCGCTCAACTCGGAGAACGCTGTCGCGATCTCTTTCAATTGAAATTGGAGGGAAACAGTTTCCCGGAGATTCAAACGCGCATGGGACAGCATTCGATCAACACCATTTACACCTGGGATCTCCGCTGCCGAAAACAGTTGTTGAGTTTGATGGGCGGCACGTGGGAATGATGGGTAGGTGCACGAACCTCCGGCTCAGTGCGATATGACCGGATAGGTCCATCGCTTCACGAGATACGCTTCACGAACGACGACTCTTTATGCCTCAACGCGATCTCGAAAAATTGCTCGGTGGATTCGCAGCGAATACGCTGACGCCGGAGGAGCGCTCGCTGCTCTACAAGGCCGCCTTACAGGACCAGCAACTATTTAACGCCATGGCCGATGAACAGGCGCTGAAGGAATTATTGTCCGATCCCGCCGTGCGCCGGAGGCTACTGGAGGCCCTGAAGCGGCTCAACACATCCGAAGCCGGTGGATCACTTCCCTGGTGGGTATGGTTCAAGCGGCCGGCCGGACTCGCCTTCGCAGGCGGTCTCGCCGCCGTGATCTTCGCGCTCGCATTCGGCACGAGAATCTATCAGGAAAGTCTCGATCGAGCCGCCCAATCAATCACGACCGAAGACGCGAAGCAGGCCAGGCCATCAGTCCAGGCACCTCAATCGGCTGACTCACCCCCATCGCCCGATGCGAGATCACGACTCAACGCGAAAGCACCGGTCGAACCGACCAAGCGAGAACGTTCCGCGCCGACGACGGAGGAACAATACCCTGCCGCCAAAGCTGCACGCGACAATGCCGTGCCGCTACGCGAGCGAGATGAATCTCGGAAACAGGCCCAAGCGCCCCTCACGGCACCGGGCAAGATAGCGGAACAAGCAACCGCATTGGCGGACAAGAAACTCTCGGCCGGTGTTCAGGCCCCTCCTGCCACTCCAGCCCCAGCGGTAGCGCCGGCTGCAAGTGTCGCCGCCCCGAAGAAAAGTGCTCGCGCCCTCTTCTATGGCGAACCGTCCCCCCGTGCCGATACGGGCAGTCTCGCGCAAGAGAGCAAACAGGCCAAACAACTCGGGCAAGTGAAGCCGCTGGGGTTGCGCTACAGCTTTGTGACAAGGGGCCCCGACGGACAGAGCCGGGAAGTGAGTGCCGCAATCGCTGCCGGAAGTAAAGAGCCGGTGCGCATCACGGTGGAGACGACTCAGGATGCGTATCTGCAAATCCTTCAAAATCTCGGCTCCGCCGGCACCAGACTCTGGTGGCCGCCACAGGAGACGGGAAAAATCTCTCTCAAACTGCCGGAGGGAAAACGAAGCGAGATTCCACTGCCTCCTCCGGCTGAGAATGGCTTGCTGGCGCTGACGATCCGTCTGTCACCGAAGCCGTTCGGGCCACTGACCATGCAAGAAGTCGGCATGCTGGACCGGTTCTCGGCGAACCTCCTCGTTGAATCGGCCTCTCCAGCCGACACGTCCGGGCAACAGGAACAGGCCACCTACGTCGTGAATCCCGAGGTATCACCCACCGCCCAGCTCGCCGTCGATATTCCAATCAGTCAGTAATCCGAGCGATTCCTTACCTCCACAAGCCCCCATCACGGATAAAACCGGAGCACCAACAAGCCTGAGATCGCCGAGACTCCTCCGGCGAGGCACAGAAAAAACCCCAGCGCACCCGCGACAAACCAGGGTCGTACGCTCTGGTATTCGTCAGGCGTCAGCGATGGATGGAGTGACACCGGCCTTCGCCACCAGCGACGCGGAAGCGCCATACGTCGGGCCAATGTCCGGTAGAGCACGACATGGTACCACCAGCCCGTGGGGATCCCGATAAGCAGCCCGGCGGCCAGCCCCCACAACCCCAACTCAACCATGAGCGGTGGTGTCATGGCGACTGTCACCAGACCGATCAGCGCGATGCCGATGACAGTCGCGAGGACAAGGAGCAATTCAAGCATGGGATGGAGTATACGGCCATCTGCCGGGCCAGGGATCCAAATCAGGCCTTGGACCTCGATCGGGGCAATTCCAGAATACTCGACTTCCTGGACTCATCGTTCGGAAACACGCGGCCGGTCAGGACCGTTTCAAAGATATGGTCGAACACCACGCCGGGCTGACCCTTTCTCCGCCCCGATCTGAAATATGAATGGCCTTTCGGCGGATCGTACACCGTGTTGACGTCATCGCAGTCGATGGCATAGACGTTCTTGGGAGTCAGATCCATGTCTTCCGGGCCGGTGTGCCCGAGGCGACGAGAGGCTTCCGCGTTCTTGAGATTTGAGACCTTGCTTGCCCGAAGCGCCAGGTCGTCCGAGGCGTAATAGACCACCACGTTGCGCGAGGCATGGCTGATCGGCTCCCCGGCTTCGCCCTTGTGCAGAGACTCGTTCAAGATATCCGCAGCGATCAGAAAGGTATTTCGAAACAGAAGCGGCAACCCGCCCGGTTGATCGTACTTCTGCCAAAGGCTCAACGTCTGACGAAGCACGCGATTGCCCATGGAGTGCGCCAGGACATTGATCCGCTTGAGGCAGGGATCCTCGTCGGGATTGGCGTCGGATGAATTCCTCCACTCCATGAATTTCTGGAACATGCGGGCGAAGGCAAAGGCGCTTTGATCCGCCGCTTTCTGATCGTCCCAATAGTCTTTGACGAGTCCCAGATCGTTATCGCAGGGCCAGATGATGGGGACCACGAGCAACTCCCCGTGCTTCTCCTTATTGCAGAGGGATTGAAACTCCTCGGCATCGTTGAAGACATCCTCTGGAAGATTCGAGAAGCCGTGGATATAGATGAGCACCTGCCGATATTGCGACTCTTTGATCGCCGTCAAAAAGTTCTTACTGCCGATTTCCTCAATCGCGCCGTTCTTGTTCCGGCTGCAGCAGAAAAATCCACGACTGGACGAATTGTTTCGCAGATCGAAGACGAAGTTCGGATTCAGTTCGGGTTCGGTATTGACCGTCGGCATTCTGCTGGTGATGAAGAGCATGGTGAGGTCTCCTTGGTGAACAGTGATCGGCATAGCCTGACGTGCAAGCAACCGTCAGGCAGCCGCCGCTGATGTTCGCGTGCAACATTCTGTGTGGCACAGGTCTATCCCCCGCAGCGCACGTTACAGGTTGCGCCGCCCATGGGAACCAAACCTGTCATCGGCGCGGGGATTCTAGCAGGACGGAGGAAATTGGCAAGACGAGGGAGAGGGAAGCCGACCACGGGCTTTCAATCATGGAGTGACTTCCGACATTTTCTTTCCAACTGAATTCAGTCCAATCAGATCTTCAAGTGCCTTCTTGCAAACAGCTTCGACAGACGGCATGAGTTGGATTGCAGAGATTCCCATCAAGCTCAATTCCCTCATCACCTTCGGTCGTTCACGCACATCAAACGTGCACTTCACAAGAAAATGCTTACCATCTTTCTCATTGAGCCGAATATGGCCTTCAATATCCTCAACATTCGACCAAGTGAAACACCCTTGTTGAACGGCAAGCTTGTGATTACCAACCATGCGCGGCTGAAGCACTGACACATGCGGGGTGTGGTCAGCATAGTCATAAACCTGTCGATAAGCCGCAGTCCACGATCGCTTGTTAAATGAGAAAACAGCCACCTCATCTATCTGAGGGTGGAAGTGGTTCACTGACTCGAAAGCAAAATAGGCGGCCACATATGGCGAGTATGTCCAGTCGAGAAGCGGAGTAGGAAAACCGTTATGTTGCAGGAAGGCTACGAATTCGGCCATGCCAAGTGGATTCGTTAGATCCCAACTACGACCGACCCAAGCCTCTATAGCCTCATGTACTTGCGGCAAAACGACATCTGCGTAAGTCTTCATGTCCCGTACTGTGCTCACGAGCGCCGTACGGTGCAGAGTTGTTTTAAGACTCCACCTGGCATCTCGCTGACCGCGATAGATGAACGCTCCATCCGACGCAAGATCCTCTGATGCCCGAGCCTTGTATTCATTCCACGAAAGCTGCATCTTTCAACTCTCTAGTTACTGATTCCGTTCGAGCTGTCGACCTTTTCAGAATGAGGCTTTGGAGCACCCGGTATACTGCCAGCGTTGGGACCTGAGTCCAAACAATTTCCGCACAACAGTTCTCTACAAGAATGCACTAAAGGCGGCCCTCTTTGCTCTCCTAACCTGCTCGCGCCTGACTTCTATTCTTCCTGCCAGAAATGTTTGAGATCGAAGGAAAGCTGCCGATGGTGCTTGACGGCCAAGAAAACGATTCTGTCCTGCCGCACTAAATAGAGGATCAGATGGTCGTCCTTCAGGCATTCTCGAAGATCGTCGTCTTTCTTGATGAGCCCGCGAAGGCGCTTTACCAACTCTTCGGCCTTTGTAGACTTGATGGTACGATTCAGAAAGGTCCGCCCGGACTGCGGGAACCTGCAGAGAGTCGGGATGGTTTCGTCGAAGAGCTTGTCCAACAGCCGATCGAATGCAGCCCGCCCATCCGGCTCAAGAAACACCCCGATCGCAGCCAGATTCGCGGAGAAGTTTTCGGTGAAGACCGGTCGCTTAACGGCCATGTCGTGACTTGAGTTGAGCCAGACTAAGGACTTTCTTCGCGTTCAGATCAGCGATTCCCTTGATGGCTTCTTGAAGCAATCCAATATGGATTTGTTCTCGTTCGAGGCGATGGTAGTGATCGAGCCGCTCCGCATCGATGAGGGCCGCGCAGCTCCCGCCGTTCTTCGTGATGATTTTTTCGCTTCCCTTGGTGCGCACTTCTTCGCACAATTCTGTCAACTTCGCCCTGGCCTGGCTCAGCGAAATGATGTCTTTGGATGTGATGGCCATGGTGTCCCCTCTATTCGTTTGCGGCCAGTCTACTTTATGTACAGAATACCGTCAACCAGCTCACCCGAATACCTCACCTCTTTATTCGTCTCCTGTTCTTATCCCCGGCACGGCGGCTGGATTGGGCGTTACAGTGCACGTCGAAGGAGACCATTCTGAGGGCGCGAAGAATCACGAGCGCCACGTTTGTGGACGCCGACGGGCCGGTGAGCCGTTCATGTCTTCCTAGGCCGGTCGCCTCTCCGCCCTCTCCTTGCACGTACAGGCCATTCATGATACTCAGGAACCAGAGGAGACATCGACTGTGGAACGCCGATTATCTCAATCCCCAACCGGCCTCGATCACAAGTTGATTGATGTTCTCGTTCACCATCCTTCCGTAACCATGGCGTTCCTGTTTGGTTCGCTCGCAGCCGGGCATGGCCGAAGGGAAAGCGACCGCGATCTCGCAGTAGCAACCGCCAATCCGCTCACCCCGCAAACCAAAATTGAACTCATCGAAGATCTCGCCGTTGCAATCGGTCGACCGGTCGATCTCATCGACCTCGCTCAGGCACACGGCCCCTTGTTGCAACAGATTGTGACGAGGGGGCGCATGGTTCTGTGTAAGAACCGGACGCTCTATGCCGACCTGTTGCGGCGCGTGGCCTATGACGAGGCCGACGTCATGCCCTACTATCGCCGGATCCTCTCGGAGAGAAGGCAGACATGGATCGGAATATAGTCGAGGCCAAACTCGAATCGTTGCGGCGTTGCGGCGACCGAATCGCAGAGAAAACGCCGGCGTCCGCCGACCAGTTGAGCCACGATCCGGACTTGCAGGACATCATCGCGCTCAATCTTCAGCGCGCGGTTCAAACCTCTGTCGATCTGGCCGCCCACCTGATCGCCGAGTCCGACTCCCCTGCTCCATCCACAGTGGCGGAGCACTTTGAGAGTCTCGACCATCTACAGATCATCAGCCCGCCCTGGCCCAACGCCTCAAGAAAACCGTGGGATTCAGAAACATCGCCGTGCATAGCTATCAGGCGATCGACTGGAGCATCGTGTTCCAAATTTCCCGGCATCACCTCTACGACTTCAAGCAATTCCCTCAGGCAGTCGCCAAGCGCCTTTCTGCGTCATAGCCTCCCGATCCTTCCTCGCTGAATCTCCGATCAACGCCCGCCCTCCCCAGCTTGCCTGGAAAAGATGGGCACGCACCTAATCGATGCGCTACGGAGGCTATTCGAGGCAGCGGCCCGGTGGTCCTGCACTGCGCGCATTGACCGAGCCTCGCCCATAACTTGGAAATGGGATAGACCCATGGTGCGCGGGAGGCGAGCAAGAAGGACCACCGGGCCGCTGCCCTCCTAACCTCTTACAATCCTGTAAATTTCTCCGACCTTCTCAACGCCTGAAAGGATTCCCTCCATCACCCCATACCCTCCTGTGAAGGGAGGACACATGGAACACATCGAGGGCACATCCCAATCGAACCCATCGACTCACCGGCGCGATCCCCGCCTCTATCAAATCGCCAGTCTGGGAACGTTGCTGATCTACGGTCTCTTCTGGCTCAACTTCGACCTGAGCTTCTGGCAGATCGCCGTCACGATCGGAACAGCGTTGCTCACACAATATGCCGGAACACGTTACGCCAAGCTTCCATGCTTTGATCCTAAGAGCGCCCTCATCTCTTCCCTGTCGCTCTGCATCCTGCTCCGCACCGATCACCTCGCCATCGCGGCATTGGCCTCGGTCGTCGCCGTCGGCAGTAAGTTCGTCTTTCGTTGGCAAGAGAAGCACCTGTTCAATCCGACCAATCTCGCCCTCGCCGTCATGCTCGCCACCGGCCTGGGTTGGATCTCGCCGGGACAATGGGGGCAGGTCGTCTGGTTCGGCTTCCTCGTCGCCTGCCTCGGCAGCCTCGTCGTGACCCGCGCGGCGAGGGCGGATGTGACGCTCGCCTTCCTTGCCGTCTACGTCGGCCTCCTCTTTGCTCGCGCACTCCGGCTCGGCGATCCGTTGACGATTCCCCTCCACCAGATCGACAGCGGCGCGCTGCTCATCTTTGCCTTTTTCATGATCTCCGATCCCAAAACCACACCCGACTCCCGCACCGGGCGAATGGCCTATGCCCTCTGCATCGCCCTCGCCGCGCTCTACGTTCAGTTCGGATTATTCCGCCCGAATGGGCCGCTGTGGGGACTGATCGCGTGCACACCACTCGTCCCGGTACTCGACCATCTGTTTCCCGGTGCTCGTTACGCTTGGACTAGGGCATCGACAGGTTGCGCATCACCAAACTCGTCGTTACACATCAATGCCCGCCCCTCAGCCGGTAGTCATCCTCGTTCTGCCCCCGTTTCTCTCGTGTCACCAACCAAGGAGGTTCTCATGAGACGCGTCATCGTTCCTTCATTGTTACTCACCCTGGGCCTGCTCGCGTGGAGCGGCGAGGCCTCGGCCTTCTGCGGTTTCTACGTCGGCAAGGCCGACACCCAACTCTTCAACAAGGCTTCGGAAGTGGCCATCGCGCGACACGAGAACAAAACGGTCATCACCATGGCAAACGATTTCAGAGGCGATGTGAAGGAGTTTGCGCTGGTGGTGCCGGTGCCGACCCTCCTGGAGAGGGAGCAGATCCACGTCGGCAATCCGGCGGTGCTGAAGCACCTGGCCGACTACTCGGCACCCCGGCTCGTGGAATACTTCGACGAGAATCCCTGCCTGCGTCATGAACTCATGGAGCGCCGGAGCATGGACGCGATGAAAAGCATGGCGCCCGCGTCAGCGCCGGCCCGTGAGCGTGACAAGGCCTTAGGGGTCACGGTCGAAGCAGAATACATGGTCGGAGAGTACGACATCTTGATTCTCTCGGCTAAGGAAAGCAACGGGCTCGAAAGCTGGCTGACCGAGAACGGTTATCGCATCCCGAACGGGGCGTCGGTCGTCCTCCACAGCTATCTCAAACAGGGCATGAAATTTTTCGTCGCCAAGGTGAATCTGGGCGAGCAGACGAAGCTCGGCTTGACGCACCTCCGACCGCTTCAGATTGCATTCGAATCGCCGAAGTTCATGTTGCCGATCCGGCTCGGCACGGTGAATGCCGACGGCGCACAGGAGCTGTTTATCTATTTTCTGACGAAGCAGGGCCGGGTAGAGACGACAAATTACCGGACCGTACGACTCCCCGAGGCACAGGAAATTCCGCTCTACGTGAAAAACAAATTCGGGGACTTCTACCGCGACCTGTTCACGCAGCAGGTGAAACGGGAGAGCGAACGCGGCCTGTTCATGGAGTATGCCTGGGACATGAACTGGTGCGACCCCTGCGCGGCCAATCCGCTCACTGCCGACGAACTCCGCGGTTTGGGCGTCTTCTGGCAGGATGGAACCGGACGGACGGGCACGAGCATGCCGATGGCGCAGAACGTGTTCCTCACCCGGCTGCACGTGCGCTACGACGCCGCGCACTTTCCTGAAGACCTGATGTTCCAGGAGACCTCGGATCGCAGTAACTTTCAGGCGCGTTATATCCTTCGCCATCCCTGGAGTGGAACCGATGAATGCGCCGCCGCCACGGCGTACCGGCATCAACTGCGGGAGCGATATGAGCGGGAGGCGCACACGCTGGCGTCACTGACAGGCTGGAACATCGGCGACATCCGTCGGACGATGAACATCGCTTCGGTGCCGGCCGGCGAGGAGAAGAAATGGTATCAGCGCTTATGGGTGAACTAACGGCAGCAGTCGAAACGCCGGAGGCCGGGACAACCCGGCCTCCGCATCAGCAGGCATATGGTAGCGTCGACACGCGGCCTGAACGGCATCACTTTCCGGGACAATCCCCGGTTCGTTTCGCGTCGACTTTCATGGTCACCGACAGCGCATGATCACCTTTGGGCGTCGCTTTCCGTACCACGGAAAATCCAGTGGGAGACACCGTCCCCTCCACACGAGTGACCGCGTAGACGCCTTCGATGTCATAACTGACCTTCCCGCCTTGGATCGACACATTCACCACCTTGCTGGACGGGTTGGGCTGAAACCCATTCAAGGCGTAGTAGTTAAAGACGGCATCCGGATTGGCGAGATGCTCCTCCCTCACGCAGCGAGTGCGGGTGTCCGGTTTCCCTGCCTCGCCGTTGCTGGCATCCGTGACCGCCGTGACTTGATACTCGCCCGGCTTCATCGGAACCGATTCCGCCCGCACCGGCGCAACACCGAAAGTGACGCCGACAAGCCCATATAGCAACACGCGTGTCTTCATCTTCTAGCCTCCTCATCTTTCCGGGGTGCGCCGGCCCCTGGGTCCGCTGCTCTCCCCAGACCGCCTCGCCCGAAGTTCTGCCCCATCAAGGCCTTGGCGATTGTGCTCATGCTCGCCGCTATTGTCAACGGCGACGGCCCGCGAACGATCCGGACTTGCGCGAGGATATCCGCGCTCTCAGCTGGCTCAATTTGGTCTCCACTATGGTATAGTCGCGGCACAATTCTGTTCGCCTCCCGAAAGGAGTCTACGCATGTTTTCCAATCATCGCCCGATCCTCGCCGTATTCGGAGGGCTCTCTCTCGTCTTGTTGCTCTCGGCCTGCTCGTTCAAAGCCACCTTCAAGGAAACGACGGACACGACCTCGAACATTACCGGGACCACATCCGGACGCATCTGGTGGAACGAAGATGGCCTGCTGAAATCCGAACACAAGGTTGCGGCCTTCACCGCCTACAATGCGGACAATCTTCAAGCCGATACGGCCCGCGGACAAGGCGAGTACCTGGCCTCGTTGGACCGCCTGACGGGCGCCTCCCACGCATCGGTATTTCAACCGTCCGCGCAGGATTCATTCGCTCGATGGATCCGGTCCGGTAGCACTTCAACCACCGATTTGGTGAACCATCTTCAATCGTCGCTGCGCTAGCCGTTCCGTGCGGGCCGTGGGCAACCGGCAGCAGTGCTGATCACAGCACCTCACTGGAGTTCGACATCGACATGAATGCGTTGCGCCCTCCGTTCACAATTCATCGGATCTTCCACCCGACAGATTTTTCGCAGGACAGCCAGGTGGCCTTCGCCCATGCACTCAAGCTGGCGCTGGTGTTTCGTGCCGAGCTGACGATCATGCATGTGGACCCGGCCGTCTCTCCGGAGGGATTCGAAGACTTCCCCCGTATTCGCCCGACTCTGGCTCAATGGGGACTGCTGCCGGAATCCAGCTCCAAAGGTGATGTGACCAAACTGGGCATCCGGATCAGGAAGGTGCGCGCCCTGGCCTCCGATGCCAAACAAGCCATCATGCATCATCTGACGACGTCGCCGACAGACCTGATGGTGCTGGCCACGCATCAGCACGAAGGATTCGCCCGGTGGCTGCATCACGCGCTCGCGGAACCGGTCTCCCGTGAAATGCAGGTGAAGACGTTGTTTGTCCCGTCACACGTGGAGGGATTCGTATCCCGGCAGACCGGCCAGACCACGCTCCAGCGCTTACTCCTGCCTATTTCCATCCAGCCGCCTTCCCAGCCCGCCATCGATGCCGCAAGCGCGCTGATCTCGGAACTGAGCGCCCCTCCCGTCGAGCTGACCCTGGTTCATGCGGGGAAAGAATCGGACGTCAACCAGCTGGAACTGCCTCAAAAAGCAGGCTGGTCCTGGAATCAGTTATTCGGCAAAGGCGATCCGGTGGAATGGATTCTAGCGGCAGGCGCAGAGTTCGATGTGGACTTGATCGTCATGGCAACGAAAGGGCAGGACAGCTTACTGGAGATGCTGCGCGGCAGCACCACGGAACGCGTGCTCAGAGGCGCGCGCTGCCCCTTGCTGGCAATTCCGGCCAAACTGATCTGAGACACGGGCCACGTAGGGCGGCCTGAGTACTATCCGCTGACGCGACCGACCTCGACGACCGGCGACCCGGGCCGGTCGTTCGTCTCGCGCCCCGTCACCGTACGAACGACCACCCCATCCCGAAAGACCACGAAGTTCGACGGCACCGCGGCAATACGAGGCCCAGGCAGAATGAGCCCCGCGAGATTCAACGGATCGGCGGCGGAAATTTTGATATCCTGCTGAGTCGCAGCACCAGGCCGCTTCTTGAGCGCCCGCAACGACTCCAATGCGCCTGGCAGGGCAAACTGCTCGCCGGTAAAGCCGCTCACAAACCGCCCCCCGCGAATTTCACCCGTCAATTCGAGCCGCCGGTAACAGACCAGCAGATCGCGCCAGGACGAGACCGTCGACTCCCGCCCCAGGAGATCTCGAAACACTACTCCATACCGCTGCAACAGTTGCCGAGCCAAATGCTCGGTAGCGGTGATGGCCGACAGCGGACTGCTCTCAGTCGATCTCAGGAGCGACCAGCGTCCCCCCACATGGCGCGGCCGGCGACTTCGATCCGACGCCTCCGCACGCCGCCGCTTCGGATCGATCAGCGAACGCAGATTGTCGAACCCGTCGGCGGTCACCAGGCCGGCCGCGACCAGTTCCCACAACCCGTCTTCCACTTCGGAGGCCAGCAGCCGCGTCCCATGCAACAGCTCGCTGAAAAAACTCGCGCCCCGCGCCTGCAGGCAATGTCGGATGGCTTGCGCCGAACCACTCACGCGTGCGGACAGATCGAGACGCGCCAACTCCTCACCGACCGCCGCCAGCAAGACCGGTCCATCTTCGCGCACAAAGATACCGACGGGCGCAACCCGGGTCGGAATCACCCGGCGCCCCGACACAGGATTCAACTCCTGCATCAGACGGGGATGCGGCGTCAGGCGACCCCACATCAGTGCGCCGCTCAAACAAAGCCGATCGAGCCACTCGGGCTGATACTTGGCCATGCGAACGCGCAGGATCTGTGATTCCCAGGCCGAGGCAGCGGCCTCAAATCCACCGAGTTGTTTGACGACTTCAAGGAGTCCGGCTTCCCCGTGTAGACGCGCGCCGGGCGCCGCATGTTGCCACTGAAACAAGAACCGCATGAACTCGGCAGCCGTCACCGGCTCGATTTCTTTGCGTAACCGCCCGATCGTCAACCGGTGAATCCTGGCGAGCAGGCGGCGATGACACCACTCAACGACGTCACTCGTCGTTCGTGAAGCGTGAGGCGAAAATCGGCCACGGAGCAGATGGCCCTGGGACTCGAGTCGCAGAAACGCCGACTGAACGTCCGACTCGGACAGATGCAGCGTCTGCGACAGTTCCCCGGCCGTCGTGGGGCCGATACTCTCCATCCATCCCAGCACCACCCGGTTCAGGACCTCTTCCTGCTCCACCTGTTCCGTCGAATCAACCGGGCCGGTCGCCGGATCGATCCGCGCATCGGGAAAGAGCAGGCAAGCGTAATGACGATACTCCGCTGCCAGCCACCCCAGCTTCGTCTCTCCCTGCCAGAGGGTCGCGACGCGACCGGCCGCCGCCAGCGTCGGCACCAGCAAGTCCCAGCCTGGCATTCGCTCGCAGGGCACCCAGCCCAGCGACAACAGCGCATCGTGAAATTCCTCCGCGTCCCGCACCACCGGCCAGGACTCCTCACTGACCTGATCGACGGCCGATTGATCCAGCGCGCCCATGCCACCCGCCAGCTCAGGCGGCAAACTGCGCCGCATATCCACCGCCCTGGCCCGGCGCTCCTCCAACGGCGCATCATCGAGGAAGGCATAGGGATTGGCGTTCAAAATTTCGTGGCAGAAGGCCGAAGGCATCGGCGTATCGACGGCCAGACAGGTCATCGCGCCGCGCTCGATCTTCTCCAGGACGGCGATCAAACCGTCGAGATCCATCGCTTCCGTCAGACAATCACGGATCGTCTCCTGCGCCAACGGATGGTCCGGAATCTGCCGGACCGTTCGCGCACCCTGGAAATTATCCTGACAGGCAATCGCATCGGGAAACACCGCGGCGAGGAGATCTTCGGCGCGCATTCGTTGGATCTGTGGCGCCACCCGCTTCCCTCCGACAAACCGAAGCAACGCCAGGGCCCGCGAGGCATTCCACCGCCACCGGGTCATGAACATCGGCGCTTGCAGCACCGCCTGTGTGAGCACCTCCCGCAACGTGTTGACGTTCAGAAACGCAAACACCGTCTCGAGCGGAAAGCTGTGCTTCTCCCCCAACGAGAGAACGATACCTTCATCCGTGGCGGCGGCCTGCAATTCGAAGTCGAATGTCACACAAAACCGCTTGCGCAATGCCAAGCCCCAGGCTCGGTTGACCCGCCCGCCGAACGGCGCATGGATGACCAGCTGCATCCCGCCGCTTTCGTCGAAGAATCGCTCCGCCACGATGGTCTGCTGCGTCGGGACCGTCCCCAGCACCGCCTTGCCCGCCAGGATATATTCGACTGCCTGTTGCGCCCCCCGCTGGTCGAGACCACATTCCTGCCTGAGCCATTGCACGGGCGGTGCAGAAGCCATGGAGAGCGCCTGGTCGGCAGCAAGTCGATGGTCGATGTCGGCCTTCAGACGCGCCACTTCCGCGGACAGTTCCGCCGTACGGGCCGGGGCCTCCCCGCGCCAGAACGGAATCGTCGGCGGAGCGCCCTGCGCATCTTCGACCCGCAGCTTGCCGGTCTCCACACCTTTGATCCGCCAGGACGTGTTGCCCAGCAGGATGATGTCTCCGGCCAGACTCTCGACCGCGAAATCCTCATCGACCGACCCCACCACCGTGCCGTCCGGCTCCGCAATCACGGCGTAGTTGGCCGTGTCGGGGATTGCACCGCCTGAGGTAATGGCCGCCAGGCGAGCCCCGCGACGACCCCGTATGTGACGATTGATGCGATCGTGATGGAGGTAGGCCCGCCCCCGGCCCCGGCTGGTCACGTACCCATCGGCGAGCATGGTGACGACGGCATCGAAGGTCGACCGATCCAGATCGCGGTAGGGCATCGCGCGCCGGCAGAGATCGTAGAGCTCTGCCTCATCCCACGACTGGGTCGCCGCGGCGGCTACGATCTGCTGGGCTAATACATCCAGCGGCGCAGGGGGCACCTCGATGCGGTCCAACACCCCGGCCCTGATCGCCCGGATCAACGCGGCGCATTCGATCAATTCGTCGCGCGTAGTGGCGAAGAGCCGGCCCTTGGGAATGGCGTGAACCCAATGGCCCGCCCGACCGATCCGCTGGAGGCCGGTGGCGATCGAGCGGGGGGACCCGATCTGGCACACGAGATCGACGGTTCCGACATCGATGCCGAGTTCCAGCGATGCCGTGGCTACCACCACGCGCACGGCGCCCGTTTTCAATCGATCTTCGGCCGACAGGCGGATCGTTCGAGACAGACTGCCGTGATGCGCCGCGACCACTTCGTCCCCAAGATGCCGCAACCGCTCTTCCAAATAGTGCGAGACCCGCTCAGCCAGCCGTCGCGTATTCACAAACACCAGGGTGGACCGATGCGCTTCGACCAGCGCGGCGACACGATCATAGATATCGCTCCAGATCGCATTCGTCGCGACAGCGCCGAGTTCATCCTTCGGCACTTCAACGGCCAGATCCATATCGCGGCGATGGCCCACGTCGATGACCGTACAAGGCGCAGAGCCGATGGCTGATGGCTGATGGCTGACGTCTTGGTATGACGTGTGACCGTCGACGCTTGACGGGTTCCTATTTCCGACCAAGAACTTCGCAATGGTTTCGATGGGACGCTGCGTTGCCGACAGGCCGATACGTTGAACCTCGGCGCCGGTGAGCGCCGTGACCCGCTCCAGCGACAGGGCCAGATGCGCCCCTCGCTTATTGGGCGCCACGGCATGAATTTCATCCACAATGACGGTGCGCACGGTTTTCAGCATCGCCCGGCTCTTTTCCGCCGTCAGCAGGATAAACAACGATTCGGGCGTCGTGATCAGAATGTGCGGCGGACGCCGAAGCATCTGTTGCCGCTCGGCCATAGGCGTGTCGCCGGTACGCACGACCACCCGCAACTCAGGCAGCAACAGGCCGGCAGCCAACGCGGCCTGCCCGATCTCGCTGAGCGGCTGTTGCAGATTCTTCTGCACATCGTTGCTGAGTGCTTTCAGCGGCGAGACATAGAGCACTTGCGTCTCATCCCGCAGCTCACAGCGTACCGCCTGCTGAAAGAGAGTATCGATGCAGGAGAGAAAGGCCGCGAGGGTCTTCCCCGACCCCGTCGGCGCTGAGATCAGCACGTCACGACCGGATTGAATCGCAGGCCAGGCCTGCATCTGGACATTCGTCGCAGAGGAGAATCGGGTCGAGAACCACTCGGCAACGATGGGATGAAACGGCAGGGCAGACATCAGAGAATCATCGTAGCACAACAGGAAACGACAACACATCGCGCAAGCCGCCACGGACGCGGATTGAGGAGATGAAAGATGAGGCAGCGGCGATTCCGACAACGGGGATGGACAGAACAGAGCGACCGGGACGATCAGGACTGGTAGGATGCCGCACGACCGATGATGCTCGGCGGATGCTTTGGACAGAATGTGTCGCGCGAGGGCTTTCGCATCCTTACCCCCCGTAGGTCTTCAAAATGTCGCAGGAGAGCCGGCACTCACTGCAATAATCCCGTGAAAACCGCACCTGAGAGGGCGGCACGACATGTCGTGCCAGGTAACTGGGAAAATCGACCCAGCTGTTGGTCCCCCAGGTCGAGGCCCCCTCATCACGAACCCGGCGGCACAACTCACACATCGGTACGACTCGAACCATCGTCGGTCTCCTTTTGCGCGAATCCATCGCATGGCCGGACAGCAGGCGGTCAGGTGTCTTTCGTGCGAGCCACCCGCGTGTGAAGACCATCCGGACAACAGACCCGTTCACCTTGCAACACGCGGCCGAGATAATGCCCGAGGTCGACCGTGAGATGCTTGACGAGATACCCCCTGGCACCGGCCTCGAATGCTGCCGTGACGTAGACAGGGTCTTCATGCGAAGAGAAAAACACGACCTTGCTGTTCGGCATCGTCTCATACAGCTGCCGGGCAGCCCCGAGCCCTTCGAGAAACGAGAGGGAGAAATCCAGAATGACCAACTCCGGGGAGATCTTTCTTGCAGTCAATACAATGGCTTCCGCTTCGGTTTCAGAAGACGCGACCTCGAATTGAGGTTCCAACAAAATCTCCAGAAAGGCCAGCATAGCCCGCGAGGAATCGCCGATGAGGACACGTGGACGCGACATCTTCTTTCTCATATTCCTACGAGTCACTGCTTAGAAAATGGAGGCGTATAGTAGGCAAGTGAAGGGAAAACCACACGCGTAATAACGCGGGTCATTTCAGCCAAAAAATACCTGCGCCTAGACTAGTAATTCAAGGGACCAAGGGAGGGAAACGGGAGGAAGGCAGCTATGTTTGACTGGTTAATCCCTGGGCCAAGGCATATTTGACGAGTTCGACAGTGGTATGAAGATTGAGTTGTTCCATGATCTGGCCTTTATGGAACTCAACGGTGCGCGGGGAGATGTTGAGCGTGCCGGCTATATCCTTCACCGTATGGCCTTCAGCCAGCAATTGCAGCACTTCACGCTGACGGGTGGTGAGTTCCGGACCGGACGGCGCCCCGCCATCGATCCCGCGCAACATACTTTCCACCACATCCTTGGTCACCAGAGGGGTCACATAAAAGTTCCCGCTCCGCACAGCCCGTATCGCCTGCCCCAATTCTTCGCCCACGCAGCGTTTGAGCAGATAGGCGGAAGCCCCGGCCTCGAAGGCCGCCCGCACATAGGCCGGATCGGCATGCATCGTGATAAAGACCACTTTGACCTGGGGAAATTTGACCTTCAGAACACGGGCCGCATCGATTCCGTTGAGCACCGGCATCGAGATATCAAGAATCACGATATCCGGCTTCAACTCCGGAATGGCCTCCAGCAGGGCACGCCCGTCCCCGACGGTCCCGACCAGTTCACACTGGTCATCCAGCAGCCGCCGAAACCCTTCCAACACCAGGGTGTGATCATCCGCCAGCAGCACGCGCGGCAGGGTCATGTCGCCACCCGCGCTAACGGCACATACATCGACACCGTCGTGCCACGTCCCGGATTGGATTCCACCTCGCAGTATCCCTGCACCGCCAACAAACGCTCTCGCATGTTCAACAACCCCAAGCCGCCTTCGGCCCGATCGATCGCCAGCTGATCGAACCCTCTGCCGTCGTCACGCACCACCACAGCCAGCCCCTCGTCTTCCACGGTCACCTCCACCTCCACCCGGGTAGCCTTGGCATGTCGCGCGATATTCGACAGGCTTTCCTGGATCACCCGGTAGACGGCGGTCGATGTGGTTTTGTCGAGCTGGTGATCGAGCGGCTGGTGCACAAACAGCGCCTTCACCCCCGTGCGGCTCGAAAAGTCATCCAGCAACCGCTGCAAGGCCGCTTTCAACCCTAGATCGTCCAGGATGGAGGGATGGAATCGGTAGGCCATAAAGCGCACATCGTCCGACAGCTCCTCCAGCCCCTTCAAAGCGTTGCGGATCCCCTCCTGAGCTTCTGCCGGGGCGGACCCGATTTGTCGGTCAACTGTCTGTAAATCCAACATCAGCAAGGCCAGCCGTTGATTCACGTCATCATGCAAATCCTGGGCGATCCGCCGGCGCTCCTCTTCCTGTGCCGTCAGAATCCGACCGGTCAACGTATGCAGCTGTTCTTCGCTTCGCTCCAAGGCCAGACGGCTGGCGGCCAGGTCCGCCGTGCGCGCGTCCACTCCTTGCTCAAGCCGCTCGTTGACTTCCTTCAGCAGTAACTCCGTGCGCCGTCGTTGATAGATAAACATGACCGGAGTCCAGATGCCGAACAGACTGAACAGGTGATTGCCCCACTCAAACCATGCCGGAAGGCCCGGCACACGGGGACTGAACGGAGCGGCCATGATGGTCAACAGCGAGCAGGTGATGGCGGTGCCGATCGGCAGCCATCGGTACTGGCTGGCCGCGGACAGAAAGACGACGGCGCTGTACAGCACCGCGTTCGCCACTCCGAGCGGCAACTGGAGATCCAGAATGAAAAAGAGACACGCCAGCAGGGCCGCCGCCCCCACCATGAGACGCTGTCGGCGATGCAACGGGTCACCGGCCGAATGCCTGCTCCCTTCCCTCGTCTCCTCCTGCCTGGCGCTGAAGGGTCCCATAGGGGCGGGATTTTAGCATGCGTCGCTCGCCGGAGACCAGAACCAGAATCAGCAGGGGTCGACGGCAGCAAACCGATCAGCCGTTCAGGTATGATGTGCCGATGACCACGCCGCGCGCTCTCGTCATTCTGGGATCCGGGTATACCGGCCGTTGGATTTACAAATTGGCGAGGCAACAATCCCTGCCCATCCTGGCCAGCAGCCGTCACCCCAATCGCCATTTGAGTGATGTCGAGCCGTCAAGACGCATTCGATTCGACCTGGCGGAACCGAGCACCTGGTCCGGACTTCCTCCCGACGCAGACCTGATCTGGACATTTCCCGCCACGCCGCTCGAACAGGTCCGGGCATTTGCCCGACACTCTTGCCGCCCTCCCGGAAGGTTGGTGGTGCTGGGCAGTACCTCTGCGTATGACCGGGAAGGCGGCCCCCTGGATGACCTTCCTCCCTGGATCGACGAAGCCCATCCCGTCAATACCGGCCTTCCCCGCGTGCAGGGCGAGGAATACCTGCGTACGCATCACGAAGCGATTATTTTACGCGTCGCCGGGATCTACGGCCCGAATCGAAACCCCGTGGAATGGATCCGGCAAGGGCGTGTCGGTCCGACGAACAAGTTCGTCAACCTCATCCATGTCGAAGATCTGGCGCACCTCTGTCTCCTGGCGCTGCAACGCGGACAGGCCGGAGACACCTACAATGTGAGCGATGGACACCCGCGCCGGTGGGCCGATATTTGTGCGGAAGTCTCCGGCAGGTGGGGAGTGGTGAGTGCTCGACAGGCGGATCGCAGCGAATCAGGCAAACGCATCCGGAATCACAAGATCCTGACACATGTGGGGTATACGCTCCAGCACCCGGAATTCTATGACGCCCTCCAGTCGATCGAAGCGCACAGACAGCCCCCGATCAGACTGTGAGGCCGCGGACGACCGGTGTTCAGGCCCGTAATAAGGCCATCACACTCAAACAGACCAGCAGATTATTGATGGCATGCCCGATCATCCCGGGCCAGAGGCTGCCGGTCCGTTCATAGGCCCAGGCCCAAATCATCCCGCTCCAGAAGACGCTGAGGAAGCCGATCAACCCATACCCATGGGCGATCGCAAACAACGCCGCGCTCAGCATGGCGGCCACGCCCCATTGAAACCGGCGACGAAACACACCGAACAACAAACCGCGAAAAGCCAATTCTTCAAAGACGGGCGCAAAAAACACGTATTCCATCAGGCTGACCATGAGGGTCGGCGACGAGCCCCACACGAGATCCGCATCGAACCACTCGGTCCAGTGACTGATCAATTTCAACGGTTCCGCGATCCGGCCCAGTACCCATTCGCCCACGAGGCCCGCGGCCACGACCGCCAGTACCGCTAACCCCAATTGCCCCAGATGGCGCGGTTCGATGCGCAACCCGAATCCACGCCAGAACGTCTGCCGCTGGGGCCGGAGCAGATGGTAGTAGGCCAAGGCCAACAGGGGAAGGTTCGACAGCGGCACCGCGACGACCCGCAACGATGGATAATCGCCGGCGATATAGAGAAACGCCACCGTCAACAGGGCGCCCACCGCCCCCCCGCGCAGTAACACCCCCGCGCCCAATCGGCCGGCCCAGAGGGGCGGAAGCTCCGCGGACCCCACGCGAAACATTGCCGTGCCCTGCCCCCGCCGGACCCACAACGCCAGCACGAACAACCCCACGATCATGAGCGTCGATTCGAGCAAGGCAAACACCCGGGAACGCCACAGCACTGCCTCCACCCGCTGCTGCGAGGAAGTCTCAATCGTCACCAGCAAGGGCCGGTCTCCGGCTCGTTCGGCGATTCGAGTGGCCAGGCGGCTGTAGAACCATCCTGACACGGACTGCTCGGCCAGATAGGCCTGCAACTCGAAACCCGAAGCAGGAGTCACACGGGCATCCACATATCCCGCTTGCAGAAGCCTGGTAAAGGTCGGGTACGGTTCACCCTGCCGAACCCATCGAGCCATTTTCTGTTGCACATCCGCCAGGTGCCCGGATTCTCCCTCCAGGATCGCCAGATGCAAATCGACAGAGGGGTCGGACGATTCTTCAGCGAGTTCGCGATACCATTCAATCGCCTGCTCGCGATCGTTCGCGTCACTGCCCATCGTGACTTCATAGAGAAACTGTTCCCAGACCGGCAGGGTCTTGAGCCCCTCTTCCTGATCCATCAAGCGCCCGACCATATGACTGAGCGCTCGTTCGGCATCCGGCACCCGATCCACACGCGGCACATCGAACGATAACCACGCGACCACCGCAATCGAGGCACTGAGAACGACCGCCGACAACCAGGTGATGGCGCGGGAGAAGCCGGGATCGTAGGCATGTGGGGGAGGAGGCGCCCCGACGCAGGGCAGCGGAGATACGGGCGTCTGCGATGTCGAGTCGATCGATTCGTCTGCGGCCACAGGTCCTCCGGGGCGTGATTGGCGCCGGAGTATACCACCGGCATTCAAGAGGCGAAACTGGCGCAGCACAGTGAAGGATCGCAGGCGGGAACTGCGGATAATCCCATGGCTGAATCCCATCCGGTTTCGTTATACTAGCCCGGACTATGCCTGAATGCCGTCGCGAGGCGTTCGAGACCGAAGCCGGCCGGGGCTTCTCGCAAGCGAGGCAGACGGAGGTGTACTCGCAGTCCGTCGAGGAGGCCGAACGAGAACAGCCCCGCCGGCCGAGAGGATCGGACAACGGAGCCGGCATTCAGGCATAGTCCGGGCTAGGCCCCTCTGAGTACCAGGCCGTGACCTACAGGGTGATACCTCCCGGGACCAACAACGACAACCGGCACCGACGATGACTACAACCTCCCGGTATCAGGACTTTGTTCCGCCGCATCGCCTGCTCATGGGCCCTGGCCCGAGCATGGTCCATCCCCGGGTGTTGCAGGCCCTTGGTCAGCCGCTGCTCGGCCACCTCGACCCGGTTTTTCTCGCTCTGATGAACGAGATTCAAGCCTTGCTCCGTGCCACGTTCCACACAGAAAATGAGTTTACGATTGCCTTGTCCGGAACCGGATCGGCAGGCATGGAAGCGGTGATTGCCAATCTTATCGAGCCCGGCGATCGTGCGATCGTGGGAGTCAACGGCGTGTTCGGCTCCAGGCTGGCGACCATGATCGAACGAAGCGGCGGCATCCCGATTCGCATCGAAGCGCCCTGGGGAGCGACGATTCCCATCGAGGCGCTGGAACAGGAACTGGCGCGCTCTGCTCCGGTCAAAGCCGTGGTCCTGGTCCATGCGGAAACGTCAACCGGCGCCCGCCAACCCCTTGAGGACGTAGGGGCGCTGTGCCGCGCGCACGATGCACTATTTATCGTCGACGCCGTCACCTCCCTGGGAGGCATCCCGGTCGAGGTCGATACCTGGGGAATCGATGCCTGCTACAGCGGTACGCAGAAGTGCCTGAGCTGTCCCCCCGGCCTGGCCCCGCTGACCGTCAGTCCGCGAGGCATGGGTGTTATCCGAAAACGGCAAGTGCCCTGCCACAGCTGGTACCTTGATCTGTCGCTCATCGCGGACTATTGGAACGATCACAGCCGTGCCTATCACCACACCGCCCCGATCTCGATGCTCTACGGACTTCGAGAGGCCTTGCGGCTGGTGCATGAAGAGGGCCTCCCGCCGCGTATCGCCCGGCATCAGGTCAACAGTGATGCATTGATGGCCGGGCTCCAAACTCTGGGCTTGAGCCCCTTGCCTTCACCGGGCCATCGACTCCCGATGCTCAACTGTGTCACGCTGCCCGACGGAATCGATGAGGCGATGGTGAGGACGCACCTGCTGCAACAGTACGGCATCGAACTCGGCGGCGGACTGGGACCCTTACGGGGGCGGGTCTGGCGTATCGGCCTTATGGGCGAATCGTGCCGACAGGCGCACGTGCTGACGCTACTCAACGCCCTGGAAGAGATCTTTGCAGGCCAGGGACGGCCGGCACAGCCGGGCCGCGCCGTCAAGGCAGCGGAAGAAGTGTATACCCATTCACTAGGATCGGCGAGGAGGGGTGCATGAGTCGAAACGGGTTATGGATCGTGGCGGCAGGAGTGGCCGGCTTCGTGGCGGCCATCACCTACTGGGTCATCGCCCTCGCGCTCGCAGAATCACACAAGGCGGAAATGGTCTCCCCCGAGCGCGTGACCAGCTTTATTCATGCGGTCATCGATGCAAATCGCGCCAACTACACCCAGAACGTCGTGGACAAGCTCCATAACCAGGGCGTTGTCGAGGCACTCGAACATTGGAAGGAGGAGAAGGGCCTCCCGCTCCCGGCCCAATTCCTCCTCGAATCCGGGCGCCTGGTGGCGCAAAAGGATATGAAACTCAGTTTCCGTCTGGCCAGCCTCACCCCGATATATGTGTGGAACGGACCGAACAGCGAGTTCGAACGGCGCGGGCTTGAGGTCGTCATGAAGGCACCCGAAAAACCCTTCACCGGATTCTATCAGCAGGCGGGCGTCCGCTACTTCCAAGGCATCTACGCAGACCGGGCGGTGTCCGAAAGCTGTGTGAGCTGCCACAATGCCCACGTAAACAGCCCGCGACGGGACTACAAACTCAACGACATCATGGGCGGCGTCATCGTCACCATTCCGATCAGCGAGGCGCCATGACCATCGCCATCCGCCACATCCGCATTCTGGACGGCCTCGGTCACCGGATTGAGCGAGGTACCCTCCTCATCGAGGGCACCCGCATCCAGGCCGTCGGGCCGGAACAGGACGTTCGGCTCCCCAAGGGCGCGCAACGAATCGACGGCCGCGGCCTGACCGTCCTTCCCGGCCTGATCGATTGCCACGTCCACTTTTGCTTGGGAGCGGAGGCGGATGTCGTGGCTGCGGTGGAGGGGGAATCCTCATCCGTCACGCTGCTCAAAGCCGCCGAGCTGGCGCGCCGCACACTCCACGCCGGGTTCACCACCGTCCGGGATGTGGGATTCCGGGACCATGCGGTCTTTGCCCTGAAACAGGCCATCGAGGCCGGATTGACGCCGGGGCCCAGGATTCTCGCCGCCGGTCTCGCGATCTGCATGCCCGGCGGACATGCGCGCTTCATCGGACGCGAGGCCGACGGGGTCGAGGCCGTCCGGGCCGCCGTCTTGGATCAACTCCATGCCGGCGCCGAAGTCATCAAAGTCATTGCTTCCGGCGGCGTGCTCACTCCCGGCACCTCTCCGGACGACGCACAGATGACCGTGGCAGAACTGTCCGCTGCCGTCGAAGTGGCCGTCTCCCATGGACGACACGTGGCCGCCCATGCCCACGGCGCCACCGGGATGAAGAACGCCTTGCGTGCAGGCGTCCACTCCATCGAACATGCCACCCTCATGGACGATGACGCGGCGGAAATGATGACCCAGCGCCACGTCTACATGGTACCTACACTGTCGGCCCTCGCTACGACAGCGGCGTGCCCGACCGGCTGCGGCATTCCCGACAGCGCCCGCTCCAAGGCGAGGAACATGGTGAAGCAGCACGAGAGAAGCTTCCGTGCCGCCCTGCGCCGGGGTGTTCCGATCGCCCTGGGTACGGATGCCGGAACGCCGTTCAACTATCACGGGGACAATGCTCAGGAATTGGAACGAATGGTCGCGCTGGGCATGACACCGATGGACGCGATCATGACCAGCACCTCCGCCGCCGCGCGATTACTGGGCCTGACTCAGGAGATCGGATCCATCGCGGCGGGAAAACAGGCGGACCTGCTGTTTGTGGAAGGTAATCCTCTCAGAAATATCGGAGTACTGCTGAAACGGGAGCGGATTGCGGCAGTGATGCAGCGCGGTCGATTCGTGGCGGGTCCGCTCTCAGGGACGTGAACCGCGACACGAAAGACGCGGGTCGTTACCGTCGTTCATACAGTAATTCCAAGGCCGTCGCGAAGCCGTTGATACGGCCCTTGCGGAACATCTCCTCTAACCGGCCGCGAAGCGCACGAATCCCGCCCTCGTCTCCCCGCGCAACCACCGCCTGCGACACCATCATCTGCACCGCGACCTCAAGCAAGCGCTGTTTCCGTTGCTCCATATCGGGAGTCACGAACTCATCCAGGACTTCCGCCCCGCGCGCCTCCACGATGGACTCCTTGAAGGTGTCATACCCCTGATGCGCCACCGTGCGCTCGCGAATGAGGGCCAGTTCCGATTTGATCCGCGGCACCATCTTCATCAGGGCGGCGAACACTTCTTTCCGCCCTTCGTCGAAGAGCTTTTTCTCCATCTCCTCAAGGATCAGAGACGGATCCACCGTCTCGGCCCGCGCCTCTTCCCCCCAATGCAGGCGATCGTAGGTTCTCCGGCTCTCGGGATCGCCCAGGACCTCATAGGCGGAGTTGATCTCGCGGATCTTCTCCTCCGCCTGCTTGTTGTGGGGATTGCGGTCGGGATGGTGCTCGAATACGAGCTTCCGGTAAGCTTTTTTGATGTCGTCGTCGGAGATGTCGCGCGACACACCGAGGACACGATAATAATCCACGCGAGGCATACAGGCCGAGACTATACCATGCCGCTTCGCCGGCTTCACCTTGACAGCGTCGGGTCTCCCCCGTAGCCTGGCGCGGAGGCAGTCTGTTCCCAGGAGAGGGAGTTCGGCATGGCGTGGGCACAAGGCGTCACGAGGTATCAATGGCTGGTCCTGTTCGTCGCCTGGCTGGGTTGGGTATTCGACGCCATGGACGCAACGATCTACGCGATCGTGCTGCATCCAGCCCTACAGGAGCTTCTACAGGCCGGGGCCGCCGGCCGAGCCGTCACGGACGAACAGATCGGGTGGTACGGCGGCATGGTGTTTTCTATTTTTCTGATCGGGTGGGCCATCGGAGGAATCGGCTTCGGGATGGCCGCAGACTATTTCGGCCGTACCAAGACGTTGATCATCACGATCTTGATATATGCCGTCTTCACCGGCCTCGCCGCGCTGGCTCAAGAATGGTGGCATCTGGCCATCTATCGCTTTCTGACCGCCCTCGGCATCGGCGGTGAATGGGCCGCCGGCGCGGCCATTGTGGCCGAGACCTGGCCTGAGGACAAACGTGCCCGGGCGGCCGGGATTCTACAGTCTGCATGGGCCGCCGGATTTTTCCTGGCCGCCGGCTTCAACCTGCTTCTGAGCAGCTACGGATGGCGACTCCTCTTCCTCGTGGGCATCCTGCCTGCCTTTGTGGCCTTACTCGTCCGCTGGTGGGTCAAAGAACCGGAGCGATGGGTACAGGCCCACGAACAGGAGGCGCAATCCGCACGCACCAGCTTCCTGCACCTCGCCGAGTTGTTTCAACCGGCATTACGCCGCAACACCTGGGTGGGCTCAACCCTGGCGTTCGTGGCGGTCTTCGGCCTGTGGGGCGCGACCAATTGGGCCCCCACCCTGATCCGGGCCATGCCGGACCTCCAAGGGCAGGATGCCGCGACGCTGACAGAGAAGGTCAGCTACGCGATCATGGCGCTCAATGCGGGCTCGTTGTTCGGGTATCTGGGATTCGGACCGCTGGCCGAACGGTTCGGCCGCCTGCCCGTATTCGGATTGATGTGCCTCGGCAGCTTCATCATGCTGCCGGCGACCTATTTTGTCCCGCACAGTTATGCGGAAGTGTTGCTGTTGCTCCCTCTGCTGGGATTCTTCAACAATGGCATTTTCAGCGGCTTTCCGATTTACTTGCCTGAACTCTATCCGACACGGCTCCGCGCCACCGGCTCAGGATTTTGCTTCAACGCAGGCCGCGTGCTCGCCTCCGCCGCGCCCTTCGTGACCGGGTGGCTCGTCACCCTGCTGGGGTCGTTCAACAACGCGGCGAGCACCATCGCGCTGATCTATCTGTTGGGATTGGCCGTACTGCCCTTCGCGACCGAGACGAATGGAAAGCCGTTACCGGAATGACATCTCGCGGGCCGACTGCCCGGCTATTATGAAACAACCTGAGATTACGATCCCGCGCATCGTGCCACTGAGTGAGTCCGCGCTGACCATTGAATTCGGGGAGACGATCGATCCACGCACGAATGAGTCGGTCCTGGCCTTCGCCACCGCCGTGGAACAGGCCGGACTCCCGGGCTTTCTGGAGGTGGTGCCGACGTACCGTTCCGCTACGGTCTATTTCGATCCGTTCCGTACCGATGTGTCCACGATGACCGGGCATTTCCGTGCCTTGATGACGGCAACGAACAGGCCCCCGCTACGTGCCCCCACGACTCACACTATTCCCGTGTGGTATGGAGGTAGCGCAGGGCCCGATCTGATCGACGTGGCCAAGCGCGCGACACTCCCTCCCGAACAGGTAACGGCCCTGCATGCTTCCGTGGTCTACCGCGTCTACATGCTGGGATTCAGCCCGGGCTTTCCCTATCTGGGCACCGTGCCGGATCGCATCGCGACGCCGCGACTCCCGACGCCTCGCAAACAAGTCGCGGCAGGATCGGTCGGCATCGCCGGCACACAAACCGGCATTTACCCGCATGCCGGTCCGGGCGGCTGGCGCATCATCGGACGCACTCCGGTACCGCTGTTCAGCCTGACCCGACCTGGACCGTTCTTACTGGCACCGGGAGACCAGGTGCAATTCGTGCCGATCGGGGAAACAGAATTCCACGCGCTGTTCGAGAATCACAGATGAACCAGGAACGTAGCATCGATCTTAATTGCGATCTGGGAGAGG
Source organism: Nitrospira defluvii (assembly GCA_000196815.1). Lineage (GTDB taxonomy): Bacteria > Nitrospirota > Nitrospiria > Nitrospirales > Nitrospiraceae > Nitrospira_A > Nitrospira_A defluvii_A. Next base: position 1,125,670 of record FP929003.1, on the reverse strand, counting down.
CCGCGACACCGGAGCAACTGGACGTGGAAGCCCGGATCATGGCCTACGTCACGTCGGTAAATATCGCGTGCGGGGTGCATGCAGGCGATGCGGCCGTGATGCGCAGCACCGTGCAGCTGGCCCGACAGCATGATCTGGCGATCGGTGCGCACCCCGGATTGCCGGATCGGGACTCCGGCGGTCGTCGTGAACAACCGCTTTCCCGTTCGTTCGTACAGGACTTGATCCTGGCCCAGGTGGGTGAACTGATGGCCATCAGTCAGGCCGAAGGGCTTCGGCTCTCGCATGTGAAACCGCACGGGGCGCTCTACAACATGTCGGCTCGCGACCCCGCGCTGGCCGACGCCATCGCCGAAGCGGTTGCACACATTGATCCCCGATTGATCCTCGTGGGATTGGCCGGATCGGAACTCCTCGCCGCCGGCCAAGCCCGCGGTCTCGCAGTTGCCGCCGAAGGATTTGCCGATCGGGCCTACCAGGCCGACGGCCGTTTAGTGCCTCGGGGGCAGGAAGGCGCGCTGATCCACGATGAATCGACCGTGGTCTCGCGTGCGCACTCGCTGATTCACGACGACACCATCGCGGCAATCGACGGTTCCTTGCTTCATCTACATATCGACACACTTTGCATCCACGCCGACACTCCTGGCGCGGTCCGACTGGCTCATGCGCTCCGGACGATGTTCGACGACGGAGGGATTTCCGCAGTCCGTATCGATCATGCCTCTTAAGCAGCCGACCATCCACGTCGTCCGTCCCGGCCTCTTCACGACCATTCAGGATCTCGGTCGTGTTGGATACCAACGGTTCGGCGTGTCCGTAAGCGGCGCGATGGATCCCTGGGCGCTCACGGTCGGGAATCGCCTGCTCGGCAATCCCGACCGGACCGCCGGCCTGGAGATCACCCTCCACGGACCGGAACTGTTGTTCGAAGACGCACTCTCCATCGCCATCACCGGGGCGGACCTTAATCCCACCAGCAACGGCGTCGCACTGCCCATGTGGACCGTTGTCCGCATGCCGGCCGGGAGTCGCCTTGAGTTCGGCATGCGCCGACACGGCACTCGTGCCTACCTCACCGTGGCCGGCGGCATCGACGGGCCGTTGATGCTCGGCAGCCGATCGACCCATGTGCGCAGTGGAATAGGAGGCGTCGCAGGCCGCGCGCTGAGGAAATGGGATCGGCTCAATGTCGGACCGGCACGAGTTGCGGGCAAACTATACGTAGGACGAACACTTCCTGAAGCACAACGCCCCCGGTATCAATCCACCGCCACGATACGGGTGATACCGGGGCCACAGGCCGATCGTTTCACGGACGATGCGCTGGAGATACTCGCGAGCCAACCGTACCGACTCGCCTCTGAATCAGACCGGATGGGCTATCGGTTACAAGGATTGGGGTTGCCGCACCGCACCTCGGCCGACATCGTGTCCGATGCCGTGAGTGCCGGGAGCATTCAAGTGCCGGCGGATCGACAGCCGATTCTGCTCATGGCCGACTGCCAAACGACGGGGGGATATGCCAAACTCGCGACGATGATCGCGGCCGATCGCGCTCTCGCGGCTCAACTATCGCCGGGAGACAGACTCTCGTTCGTGGTGGTGACGCACGAGACGGCATCGACACTGCTTCGGTCGGTTCACGCCGAACTTGACCGGCGCTTGCCGCCGTACCGTGATTGAGGAGATTCCCTTAGTCCTGCCGCTTCAGGCTAAGCATGCCGCAGCGCTAGAAAGCAATGTCTGATACACAACAGTGACTCTGCCATTCCGTTGAGTCCTTGACAATGCCCTGAAGCGATCTATTATTATTCGTATGGACACCACACTGACTCCTCGACAAATTACCCACGATGAGAAAAAGGCGGCCGAAGCCGCTTTCGCTGGTCGCCCATTCAATCCTAAATGGTCGGACGCGGCTCGCATCGTTTATGACGGCCTCCTCGCCGCAATGGGAAAAGATGCTCGGACCGTCGACATGCACGACGAACTCGAGCCGGTTGAGCCGTTGGCTTAACCTCCCCGCGTCGTGTCATCGGGCACGGGAGGCGTTCAGCGCGACCTCCCGAGGTTGTCCGCGCTCTGCGGCGCTACCGATGTGGCTTGCTCCCTCCCCGAATGCGGGAAGCTAGTCTCTCGCTCTCCCACGGCCTTGATCAGAAAAGGTTTTCACGAGCTCCCGCTCCTCCGCTTCAGTCTTCACGTCGCCATCCAACCTTGCCGTAGTCAGACGCTCGAGAATCGTGCGATAGAGTGGGCCCGGTCTGAATCCAAGCGCCTGGAGGGATTTCCCGGTCAAGGCGGGTTTCACGTCGCGATACGTCGTCAGATACAGAGACAGGTGTCGCTTGGCCGATGCCGAGGCGTTCTTCGCCAGTAGAAACACGAGCGTTTCATCTGCCAGACCGGCCAACAGAGCCACCGTGTCCGAAGGCCTGAGCGGCGCGCGCCGACTCAGAGCCCGGCACACCGGCTGCGTAAGGAAACGAGCCGCAGTGATAGCCCCCCGTTCCGCTTCCGTGAAGGGAAATCGTTCGAGCATCTCGTGTACGGCTTGGTCCGGCATCGCCTCGGTAAGCGCCATGGCATACACCAGCCATCCGCTGATGTGCCGATCCAGACAGGACAGTTTGTACCACTCCAACGCCGCTTCCACTTCGCTCAGCCGACGATCCAGTCGATTCGACCACGTCAATGTCGGATGAATGAACCGCAGAAGATCCAGGTCCGCCAATCGGCGAACCGCATGGCGTGGCGTGCGCTCAGAAAATAAGTACCGCAGTTCATCCAACAGCCGCTGGCCGGACAGTCGATGGAACAGCTCCATCTTCACCGCGCCCTTAATCAGCGCCAGCGTCTCCTTGCTCAAGTGAAAATCGAAACGCAGTTCGAAACGAATTGCGCGAAAGACTCTCGTCGGATCCTCCACAAAACTCAAGCTATGTAGTACCCGGATGAGGCGTTCTTTGAGATCGCGTTGGCCGCCGTAAAAATCGATCAGTTGGCCGAACGCGCGGGGATTGAGGCGTACCGCCAACGTGTTGATGGTGAAGTCCCGACGGTAGAGGTCCTTCTTAATGGAGCTCTGCTCGACCGTCGGCAACGCCGTCGGATATTCGTAATACTCCGTGCGGGCCGTTGCCACATCCACCTTGAATCCGTCCGGCAGGAGTACGACAGCCGTCCCGAACCGCTCGTGGACCTTGACCCGGCCTGCCCGCTCCTTCGCCAGGGCGCGGGCAAACGCGATCCCGTCGCCTTCCACCACAAAATCGACATCGAGGTTGTCGATGCCGAGCAGCAGGTCACGCACAAATCCACCGACCACATAGGCTGAGTAGCCAAGGCGCTCGCTCAATTCGCCTGCCGTCTGTAGCAGGTCATGCACTTCGCGCGGCAAGCGATCCCGCAGGAGTCCCCCGACATCGCGTCGGCGCACTGCTCCGGAGGACTCCAGGTCCATCAACGATTTGGCTTTCCCTCGCACAGACGCAATCACGTCTTCATGGAGGCTGCGGAGCAGATCGGTTCGGGTAATCACGCCCACCGTTTTGCCGCCGGACAGCACCGGCACAAACCGCTGATTCAATTCGATCATCCGCATTTCGATGTCGTGAAAGGGGGTCTCCGGCTCTGCGCTGTACTGATCGTGTCTGGCCAGATCCTCGACTCGTTGCGCTCCGAGTCGATGAAACAATGCCTTCTGAACGACCTCCCGTGAAATCGTCCCGACATAGCGGTCCTTCTGATCGACGACCGGAAGAACGTTGACCCCGTATGTAGTCATGGATCGTTCGGCCTCCGCTACGGTTGCATCCGCGACGATCGTTTTGACCGGCTGTGTCATGACATCCCGAGCCAACAAGGTCGGGCGATAGCGTTCTGTCAGGAGACGGGTCAGTCGTTCCTGCACTTCGATGAGCGTGCGGCCCTTCACGCTGGCCGCTGCCGCCACGGCATGTCCGCCGCCGCCGAATTCGCGCGCAATCCACGCCACGTCGATCTCGGGACGCCGGCTCCGGCCAATCACCTCGACCTTCTCATCCAGCGCAATGGCAACGATGACGGCATCGAATCCCTGTAGCTCCGCCAACCGGTGGACGGCCTCCGCGAGATCCCCCTTGTAACGGTCATAGGTGCTGGAGGCCACAAGAATTTTTCGGCCCTCCAGATAATAGATTGATCCGGACTGCAATAGATCGTTCAACAAGGCGATCAGATCGGGATCCAGCGGATGCCGCAAGACCTCCGCCACGACGTTTAAATCCGCCCCGGCGCGCAGCACAACTGCCGCAGCCTCCAGATCGCGCGGAGTCGTCGACGGATAGGCCAATGACCCTGTCTCCTCGTACAGACCAAGCGCCAACACCGTCGCCTCGGCAGCCGTGAGGATGATCTGCTGCGCCTTCAGGCGTTCGATCAACAGCGTAGTCGTGGCGCCGACCGGCTCGATGTGCCGTTCAGCGAGAAAAGGCCACTGAGATCGAATCTGCGGCTCCGGCCCATCGTCGACTCCATGGTGATCGAAAATATGCACCTCCACATCTGCGCGTGAACTGAGGACCTTCAATGGACCCAACCGCTCCGGCTCCTGGACGTCCACCAGAATCAACCGCCGTACCCGTTCCAGGGCCACGTCCTTGAGGCGAGAGATGTCCAGATGGTGCGTGGCCAGAAACCCTCGCACCGACTCCTGCGCACCGCCGGGCAACACCAGGACCGCTCCCGGATAGAGCTTCCGGGCAGCCACCATCGAAGCCAGTCCATCGAAGTCTGCATTCAGATGTGTCGTGATCAGATCCATGCCGGCATTCTAACAGGATCGAGCGAATCGATTCAGTCCCGCCGAGGAGACAAAGGAGAAGGGAGGCTGTGCACAAACCGAGAGGATTGGATGGAGAGGAACCATGCCGTCCACACAAGAAGTGTGGACGGCATGGGATTACTCGACAGAATGAGCGAGCGCGGATGCCTGGCTGGCTCGAACCAGTCGCTCGACCGCACGTCCGGCATCGGTGATATCGTTTATCGCTGCTGGCGGTCGTGCTTCTGGCGAGCAATATGACGCGACGTGCGATCCTGCGCACGATTGATACGGACCCGTTCTTTCTTCGTCACCACACCGTCCGATTTCGCCTTGTCCTCCAGCTTGTTAACGTGTTCCTGCTGGTTGTTCAAGCGAGTGGCCTCACGCTCGTTCAACTGACCGCCGGCAATCCCCTGATCGATCCGTTTCTCCTGATTGGCCTGCCGCTGATCGATCCTCGGCGTCTCCGCCTGCGCAAACACGAACGACGGGACACACAACGCCACTAATGCCGCACTCCAGATCACCTGCTTCATACATCCTCCTTTGGTTGCCCCCGCTGCACTGTCATCCGTTCCAACGTACAAGGACCCCGGCTGGTTGACAATCGAATTGGCGGTTTCAAATGGAGAGCGCAGATGGACCCGAGAGAGAACAACGCATGGCGGACAGAGCGGCCGGCAGCCAGCCGGCATCACGAGCAGAAACAAGATTGGCAGGTACTCACGGGGGTGAGCATATTTGAACAAGTGATGCCATTTCCCTCCGGCTCCACCTCATCCGACTCAGCACAACGCGACACAATCGGCATCAATCCAGGCAATTCTGCACTGCAGGCAACCGGTTTCCAGGCATACGGTTTGCTGAATGACTCTCTACACTGCAGCCTGACTCATCCCAGGGAGAATTGTTATGAACACCAAACGCCAGCACTCAATGCTCACCATCGCAACGGCCGCCCTCGTCACCGTCGCTTTTGTCGTGGCCCCGGTATCGGCAAAGGACAGGGTGAAGGCCGGCAAACATACGAACCATGCAACCACCACCTCCGCAGCCGCGGCCGCCTCACTGCTGGGATCAATCCCTGAGCAGCCCGCGGCGCCGAAACCCGGGCAACATGACTCCAAACCGGGAGTCGCCTGGAAGACCGTGGGCGGCACCGTTAAAGAAATTCACGGTGAGACGTACACAGTCGAAGACTTCGATGGCAGCCAAATGAAGGTGCACGTCGGACAGGGAACCAGGCACCTTCGGGGCAACAAAAAAGTGGGCGACACCATTCGGGCTGAAATCACCCACGGTGGCTTCGCAAATTCAATTCAGTAATCCCCTGACTCTGCGAACCCGCATCAGCTCGCCGGTGTCCTGGAGAGGCCGACCCTGCACAGGTCGGCCTCCCCGCCTTCTTGGTTCCGGCCGTTCCCCCTCCCCGTCACTTCAACGCCTTGACGAAGACGATGTCACCGTAATAAGCCACAGCCCGTTCCTTCGTGTTATCCGTATCACTCATAATCGCGACGCCGCTGATCGCCGGTGGCTCTTCGCCGAAGGCCGCTCGATAATCTTCATACACATTGCGCTCTTCCTCGACCCACGTACCGATGCGCTGCGGCCCGCTCTCCACCACGATCATCTTCGCAAAGTCGGTAAAGGCATTGTCCACCACCGTCCCGACCGGGCTCTTGCCGTCCCAGATGTAGTTCAGTGCGCCGATTGGAATATCACCGAACAGCGCCCGACCGGCCTGGTACTTCAATTTCCGTCCGAAACTCACCTTCGCGGGTTCATAGGCAAACGTAATATAGAGACGTGCCGGATAGTCATCACCGTCCTTGCGATGCACATTGCCCTTCTGCAGAAGATTCTCCACCTTCCACCGCCAGCGCACGATCGGATACTCACGCGGATCAATCGCCACGGCTTTGGTCATGCCTGAAGCGGACGCCTCGCTCACAGCCTTCACCACGGAAACCGGTCCGTCCTTCACCAGCTCGTATATCGTGTGCCGGTCGATCTTTTTGAACGTCAGCGGTGCCCACCCATCGGGCCATACGGCGCCTTCAGGCGCGACCGAAAAATGTCCGACTTCCAGCTTGGCAGAGCCCTGCGCATGTGCGACGATCGCCGTGCCCGACAAGCATATGAGCAGGACAAAGCCGAGCCGCATTACCTGTCCCCCTATCGCCTCAACCAGGCAAAGAGCCTCGTTAACAGCATCTTGGTCCGCGCGGTAAAGTGCGCCTTGCGCCAGAGGTTGACGACCTTCTTGTTGACTTCCGCCCGGGTGGGATAGGGATGGATCGTCGCAGCGATCGTTTTGGCGCCGACACCGGCTTTCATTGCCACCGAAAATTCTCCGATCAGGTCACCGGCCCGCGCCGCCACAATCGTGGCTCCGAGAATTGTGTCGGTACCCTTTTGAATATGGATGCGGGCAAACCCTTCCTCCTCACCGTCCAGGATGGCTCGATCCACCTCACCGAGTTTGTAGGTATACGTTTCGATCTCCAAGCCCTTTTTATTGGCATCCGCTTCGTAGAGGCCGACATGCGCGATCTCGGGCTCGGTGAACGTGCACCAGGGCATGATCAGCGAATCCATGCTGGCATACCCAAGCCCGAAGGGATGCGGAAACAATGCATTTTGAATGACGATCTGCGCCATCGCATCCGCGGCATGGGTGAATTTGTACCGGGAACAAATGTCGCCGGCGGCGTAGATACGGGGGTTCGTGGTCTGGAGGCGATCGTTCACTTTCACGCCGGTTTTGTCGTACTCAACCCCGATCGACTCCAGCCCCAGCCCATCGACATTCGGCGTACGCCCCACGCCGACCAGAATGTCGTCCACCGTGACATCGTAGTGCCGGCCGTGTGAATCAACCAGCAGCCGCTTCCCGGCGGCCGTTCGTTCCACTTTCAGATTCTTCCCGCAACACAGCAGCCTGACACCGTCCCGCGTCATGGACTGCTGCACCACCTCCGCTGCGTCCCGATCTTCATTCGGCATGATGCCGTGCATGGCTTCGATGAGTGACACCTCGCTCCCGAAACGAGCGAAGGCCTGCGCCAGTTCGCACCCGATCGGTCCCGCGCCGATCACGGCGAGACGCGCCGGCAACTCCGTCAGCGAAAACACCGTTTCATTGGTGAGATATCCCGCCTCTGCCAACCCCGGGATGGCCGGCGCCGAGGCCCTGGCCCCGGTACAGACTGCCGCGTTGACGAAGGTCAGCGCCCGATTTCCAGACGGCCCCTCCACCGACACTGCATCCCGGCCGGTGAAGCGAGCCTGCCCGATATAGACATCGACCCCCAGCGACGTGTAGCGATGAGCGGAATCCACATGGCTGATCCCGGCGCGCAATTTTCGCATCCTGGCCATCACCGCACCGAAGTCACGAGTCACCCCCGGCGGGATATGCAGCCCGAAGGCCGAGGCATCCCGCAACTGCGCCCACGCATGAGCCGCACGAATCAGCGCCTTGGAGGGCACGCATCCGACGTTCAGACAATCGCCTCCCATCAGATGACGTTCGATCAACGCGACCTTTGCGCCCAGTCCCGCCGCCACCACCGCCGTGATCAGCCCCGCAGTGCCGGCGCCGACTACAACCATGTTGTAGCGACCGACAGGCTCGGGATTCATCCAGTCCGGCGGGTGCACATTTGCAACCAATGCCCGGTTGTGTTCGTCATCCGGCAAGACCAAGCTTTGGACAGGAGCGCTCATTGACGTCGGATTCTCCCTCTGGTGAAGAAGCAGGGCAGCGGTCGTGCGGTTAGACCGGCCCACGGGTAAACTTTTTATAGAGAATGGGCACCAGCGCCAACAGGCCGAGTAACGTAAACGCGAGCAACACATTGGGCGAGGCGATTTCCTTGAGTGAACTGATCGTGCCGAGTTGGCGGCCGGCATACGCAAAGACAAAACTGCCGGGAATGATGCCCAAGGATGTCGCCGCCATGTAGGTCCCCACATTGACTCTGGTCAGCCCCGAGACCATATTGACTAGAAAAAACGGGAACAACGGGATCAAGCGCAGCGTCATCAGATAACTGAACGCGTCCCTGGCAAATCCCTCCTGAATCGCGTCCAACCGACTGCCGAATTTCTGCTCCACCCACTCCCTGAGGAGATAGCGGGCCACCAAAAACGCCAGCGTCGCACCCACGGTCGCACCGACATTGACATACAGCGTGCCCAACAGGCTGCCGAAGAGAAACCCTCCGGCCAACGTCATGATCGCCCCACCGGGCAGCGAGAGCCCCACCACCACACAGTAGGCGAGCACAAACATGGCCACTGCCACCGGATAATTGGCTTCTGTGAACGCAAGCAAACGAGCCCGATTAGACTTGAGCCCATCCAGCGAGAGGTACTGTCCCAGATCAAAGTAAAAAAATGCGGCGAGACTCAACCCGACAAAAATCCCCAGCATCAATTTGCCGAGCCCGGCGCGTTTTGAAGATGAGGGCGATTCTACAGATGTGGTCATGGCACCTTGGGGCGGTATCATCCTGCCTCCTCACTCATGTGTCAATCGTGGACTCGCCTGCGCGCACAAGACACCGTTCGTAGCTGAAAGAATGTCACCAACCTTACAGAGGGAGGAGCCTGCTTGTCACCACACTGCACCGTATACGGAGAGCGAATCAGAATAGATTGCCCACCGACACGATGATGAAGCACTATGGAACGGGCACGTCGATCGCCCCTTGCCTTTACTTTCAGACCATTTGAATGACGCTCTGATGACACGCCTCTCTCTTCCAGAACCCGTGGACCTCAAGTCCCCGCCTTGTCCCTCCGAAAGAACTCTTGAAGACAGGGTGCCAGTGGAGGTAATGTTCCAGATGCATGCGCTGATTGAACTCTTGGACTCGGCTATGCTGACAACACACTCGGTCTCACAGCAGTCCCAGAACTCGCACCCCGTCTATGAGACGACTTCACACGTGTGGATGCGCCCCTGCCCTCACTGCTCCTCGCGCCTGAGAAAAAAATCCCCTGAAGAATCATGGCGTTGCGGATGCGGTTGGCGCGCGGAGTGAAGTGGTAGAATTAGATCATTGTAAGGGGGTGACGTCATGGGACCGCTCTCGGTGCACGACATGAAAAGTGGATTCTTTCTCTTCGCAAGCTTCCTTCTTCTGGCGACAATCTGCGCCATCGCGGCCTTGGGCACGTTGATGCGTCCGCAGCGCTGGTCTGAACGAGAGACCAGACTGCACGTCTGATCCTCGTGAAGAGAACCAACGGCCAGGCTATCTGCAGGCCGGGGGTTACCTATGCCATCCGATTACTCGAATCACTCTCCCGACCATCCTGTTCTTCACGCTCAATCCGCAGGCCCAACTTCCCGGCAATACTGAGCTTTTCCATCTCTCCTCCTTCATTTTCCAGCAGGCAGATCAGGAACCACCCGCGCCGGCCGCTCCCAAATACCGGGCTTGTAAGCTCCTAGCCTCTTGTCCTACTCTGTCTCCAGGAGGCTGGGTATGGATCAGAATGACCGTTTAATCAAGACCAAAGAAAACTGGGCCAAGGCCCGACGCGGCGGGGAAGAACGCGAGGTCTTTTACGAGGGAGATGATCGGCTTCCTCCTGGCCAACACCTCGTGGAAACCTGGCCGGTACTCGATCTGGGCCAAAAGCCCGATATTCCCCTGTCGGAATGGAGCTTGACCATCGGAGGTGCGGTGACCACGCCTGCCACCTGGACCTGGGGAGACTTCCTTGCGCAACCGCAATTCAAGGACGTATCGGACTTCCATTGCGTGACCTCCTGGAGTCGTTACGACAATGAGTGGGAAGGGGTCAGTTTCAAACAACTGATGGCTGTCGTCCAGCCGCTCCCGTCGGCCAAATTCATCCTCTTCAAATCGTACGACGACTACACCACGAATCTACCGCTCCTCGCCTGTCAGGATGACGACGTGCTACTTACGTACAAATGGAACGGCCGGCCGCTCACCAAAGAACACGGCGGCCCGGTCCGCATGATCATCCCGAAACGGTATGCCTGGAAAGGCGCCAAGTGGATCAAGGAAATTACCTTCTCCGACCACGATGAGAAGGGGTTCTGGGAAGTCCGGGGCTATTCGAACAGCGCCCTCCCCTGGCAGAATGACCGTTACGGATGAGCGAACGCAATTCTCCGGTGAACCCATCCATCATACAGCGCGTTGAAATCTGGCCGGTCGATATTCCGATCACGGATCCCTTCGTGGTCGCCACGGGGTCACGGGCGACGGCGCAAAACCTGTTCATGCGAGTCACCTTGCGGGATGGCACTCAGGGTGTGGGAGAAGCCGCGCCCTTTCCCGAGGTCGGAGGCGAAGATCGGGCAACCTGCTTCGCCGCGGCCACGGAACTGGCGAAGACGATGATCGGCCAATCGGTCGGGAACTACGAGTCCCTGGCAGACCGGCTCAACGAACAGGCCTCACTCCACCCTGCCGCGCGCTGCGGCTTGGAAACGGCGATGCTCGACGCCTATTGTCGATCGCAGCACATCCCGCTCTGGCAATTGTGGGGAGCCGCGGACGTGCGCGAGCGGGAAACCGACATCACCATCCCGATCTGCAGTCCGGAAAAGACGCTGGAACTCGCACGTGGCTGGCACGCCAGGGGATTCCGCCTCTTCAAGATGAAAGTCGGGACGGATGTCGAACAGGATATTCGCCGATTGCAAGCCGTGCACAACGCGCTCCCCGAGATCGGATTTATCGGCGACGGAAATCAGGGATTCTCCCGTGAGGACTGTCTCCGATTTGTCCATGGAGTCAAGCAGTTCGGCGGGCGGCTGGTGTTACTCGAGCAACCGGTCGTGCGCGATGATCTCGAAGGACTACAGGCGATCCGGCACCTGACGGGCATCCCCGTGGCGGCTGATGAGTCGGTCCGGTCACTGGACGACGCGCGCGAGGTCGTCCGGATGCAGGCCGCCGACTATATCAACATCAAGATCATGAAAACCGGCGTGATCGACGCGTGGCGTATCGCCGGCTTCACCCGCTCCGCGGGCCTGCGTCTCATGGTCGGCGGCATGCTGGAAACCCGTATCGCCATGGGCTGCTCATTCAGTCTCGTGCTGGGTCTCGGCGGCTTCGATGTGCTGGATCTGGACACACCGCTCCTCCTCTCATCCGACCCGGTGACCGGAGGGTATCGATATAGCGGCCCGCGTCTCCAGCCCTGGCCTGAAGGCGGACTCGATATGCAGATCCCTTGTCCCGCAGAACGCATCACCGTCCAATAGCACGGATCCGGACCTCCTCACGCAACCCTCTTTGCTCTCTGATTCTCAACCCCGTCAATGCGCTGCAGGTTTCCCGAAATATTTTGCCGTTTTTCCACTTTTCTGAAAAATTATCCTCAGGCACAGCGGCTCCGCGCAGGCGGCTCACCGTTCGCAACGACTGGCACTGTACGTACCCGGGAGGAAGGTCCCATGCAAGCAATCACGCCACGCCCGATACTCGCGACCGCGTCTCCCCGCAACATCCGACCCATCGCACGCTGTTGGATGCTTGGATTCGCGGCCTTGACGCTAGGGGGCTGTGTTTCACAACAAACCTATGATACAGCCCGACACGAGGTCAAAACGCGGGCCGCTGAACTCGTCCAGACGCAGGCGGACATTCAGAGCCTCGAACAACAACGAGTAGAGACGCACCTCGCCAATCAGCGTGAAGAACGCTCTCTTGCCGCTCTCAAGGGCGAACTGAAAAAGATCCAGCTCGCGTACGAACAGCTCCACAAGAGCAACCAGACCAAACTCGCGGCTCTCGAGTACAACATCGCCGCGTTGCGCGCCCGGCATCAGGCCATGTTGAAGGAAATCAGCGAGACCAAACGGATCGAGAAACGGCTGGAAGCGCTCACGGCCCAACACGAACACACGATGGCGACATCACAATCCGGCCCGGAGGCCCGTGTGACCACAGTGGACGGAAGCCCGCAGGAGCCGCACATGATCGCGGTCATCACCCCTCAAACGCCACAGGTTGATTCCACACCGCCCCCCGCAGCCCCTGCGCCGATCGCATCGCAGCCATCGACGCCCCCGGCCGCCAGTGCCGCCACGACACCGGCGGTACCGCAGCCCGCAACGGTCGTCGCAGCCCCGGCTCCAGCAAGTACTCCTGCAAAGGCCGCGCAGGCACCCGCTACGCCACCAGCCCCGCGACCCGCGACCGCAGCAGCCCCCCAGGACGACTCCTGGTTCTCAAGTGTGACGGGATGGTTCACATCCCTCTTCGACTGGATCTGGGCCTAGGGATGGTACTCAGCGCTTCTCTCCGTCAGCCCTGATCCTGGCGTGTCATCGCCGTATCAGCCCCACCGGCGCCCTCAAGACTGAGCCCCGGTGGGGTCAAACCCGTCGCCCCCCTCTTCACACTTTTTACAGTTCAACTCCGTTCCGAGGAACGCTCGCCGCCCCTCCTCCGTCAATACCCACGGACGACTCGTCATAGGCGGCTGGTGTCGCACATGTTGGCCATGACCGCAGCGCAGGTCGGCCACCCAATGGCCTTCGTCGTCCTGGTGATACCCGATAATCGCCTGTTGCATGCCGGACTCCCCATCTTTCGTGCCGCTGGTATGAATTGACGCACTCACCTGACCGAACCGGACGCGTGGATACCTGCATCCGTAGCGACTGTGATAGACTTCCACGCCCGGCAGAGTAGCATGTTTTCCAGGAGGTTGCGGATGGCACAGTCAGCATTTCGAATCGGCATCGTGGGAATAGGGCGAATGGGCGCCAACATGGCCCGGCGGCTCCACGACCTCCACTATGCGATCGTCGCGGTCTATGACACCGACACGGAACGCGCCAAGGCGCTCGCGAAGGAACTCGCGTGCACGGCGGTCACGACTCCGGCGCGTGTGGCTGAGTTAGCTGACACGGTGCTGACAGTGGTATCGGACGATGCCGCCATGCGCCACATCTATTCACCGGCCGGAGCGGACAGTCTTCTCCGTCATGCCGCTCATCGCCTCTTCATCAATTGCGCCACCCTCTCCCCCGAGCTGCAACAGGAAGTCCACGCGTTGGTCGAGCAACAGGGCGGCCGAAGCCTCGAAGCCTGCATGGCGAGCAGCATCACACAAGCGCGTCAGGGTACCCTCTATTTGATGTGCGGCGGACGACCCGAGGCGTTCGAACGGGCGAAGCCGCTCTTGCAGGATCTGAGCGCACACCTGCGGTATATCGGACCTGCAGGCGAAGCCGCCAAGGTCAAGGCCCTGGTGAATATGGTGATGAATGCCAACACCGCCGCCCTGGCCGAAGGGCTGGGATTGGGGGCGGCGCTCGGCCTGGACCTCACGATGCTTCGCGAGGTCTTTTCACAAACCGGCGCCAACTCCCGCGTGCTCGAAACCGACGGTGAGGACATGCAACAGCGGGCCCACGATTGCTATTTCTCAGCCGCCCACGCGGCAAAAGACTCGGGAATCGCCTGCGCATTGGCGAAACAGGCAGGCTTGGACCTCCCCCTGGCCAACGCGACATATAAACAATATCGGCGACTGATCGACATCGGCAAGGGGGAATTGGATAAATCGGCGGTGGCCGAACTGACCTTCAAAGACCGGTCGAACCATTGACGATCTGACGCCCCACACTCCGCGGATGGAAGCAGCGCCCCGGTCACGGCGGCACCGAGCACCCTCGCAGCAGTGCATGAGGCCCGAGCTCGGGACCAACTCCCTGCTACTGTTTTTCGAACGACCGCTCCGGTCGCACGGACGCATCAAGAAATCGCCACCGCTTCTGGGCATCGACGTCGAACGCGCCAAGAAATGTGGCCTGACCGACCAGCGATTGAAACTCCACCAGGCGAAGGCTGCAGTTGGCCGGATCGAACACCCGCGCATCGTACTGCCCCAAGACCGTGATAAGGCCTGACGGCTGTTGGTAGACATTCCGCCGCCCGGCATACCCCGTGTCGGGAAACAATTCCGCCGTGGCCGAACAGCCGCGAGGCCCCTCAATGCGAAGGGTCAATCGATAGCGGGAGAGAAAGGGGTGCGTGGCGAGGCGGGTGAGGTTCAGGCGAAGCCCGGCCGAGGGAAGATCGAACTCGGCCGGCTCAGGGCGATCACTATTGCAGGCCGACAAGAGGAGGACCAGACCGATCAGAGCCCAGCCCGGTCCTCTTCCTCGTCGCCTCATCATTTCGCCGTAGGCATCTTCGAGGCTGCTCCGATTGCATCAAGACCCGCCTCCGCGCAGGCATCGTCCAGATGCGTACCAGGCGCGCCCCCGACGCCGATCGCTCCGACCACCTCACCGGCGATTTCGATGGGTAACCCGCCACCGACCATCAAGATACTCTCATTCATCTCTCGCAATGCCTGCAACGCGGGCTGCTTGGCAATCATGTCGGCCAAGTCACTCGTCGCGCGCCGCAAGCTGGCAGCGGTATAGGCTTTTTTTCTGCTGCTATCGACGGTATGCGGACCAGCTCCGTCGGCCCGCATCATGGCCCGCAGAACGCCTGCGCGATCTACGACCGACGCACTGACCCGATAGCCATCCTTCTTGCAGAAATCGAGCGCTGCCTGCACGGCTTTGCCCGCGAGTGTCGCCGGCAATACGGCTTCCTTGGGTAATTCATCCGCCGCCGACGCCGCCATAGGCCACCCGCCGGCCAAGAACAGAATTCCCGCCATCATGCCGACACGCCCTATGCCCCGTTTCAACGCTTGTATCGTCCCCACCATTACAGGCCTCCTTAGGTTTACATGCCCTGCGCGATCTGCCGTCCCTCCGCATCTGCGTATGACGTGCGAGGGTACGGCCATCACCCCGCTCTGTCAATATCTCAGAGCTCACGCGTTCGGCCCCACGGACAGGCATCGGGTTGCTAGGAGTACAGAGCGAACTTCGCGGCAGGGGATAACTGTTCATGGCCGACCGATCGAGGGAGGGAATAACGGGCCGCGTCGAGACCGGCATTGGAGGTGTAGACGCCCACCAGGACGATTCGCGGCTGCGTAAGTGACCGGCCGCCTCGATGCAACCCGCTCGCATCACAGAGGATGACACTGCCCGCCGGCCCGATGCAGGAGACAGACGGCAACGGCGTCTCGTTGATGAGTCGGTCGAGCACCTCCTGCTTCGGGTATCGACCGGTCGGGGGAATGGCGGGGAAGAGAGTGCCGTACTCCCCGCCTGCCTGCGACCCCTTCACATAATTGAAGGGCCCCATTGTCTCATCGACATCGGTCAGCAGCACAAAGACCTTGATGATACGCTGGTCTTCATGGTCGCGATGCCAGAACTCCGCGGAGATCGGCGGTTCACCCTCTCGCACCGGGATGTTATGCCAGACATCTAAGTAGTTGAGACGGACCTGCAACCCGAGATAGGTACTGGCAATACTCAGCAGCTGCGGATGGAGAAAGAACCGGACGAACGATGACGGAATGGGCGGCCGTTTCGCGCGCCGTCCGATCGCCCGCACCACGTACCATTTCATATCGCTCGAATTGTATCGTTGCCTGATCTTCCGTTGAACATCCTGCCCGACGAGCATCATCCCGGCATCCCGCGCCAGATCCCGGAACAGCGCGGGATCTTGCGCCAGCGCCTTGACGGTGGTGCGAAAGATCCCGTCGGTGTGGAGGGCACGAACCGCCTCGGCACCATGCGGACCAACCACCTGCGGAATCGACCGGAACACCCGCCGAGATCGACGATTGATCACCCCCTACAGAGGAGGAGACCAGCGAAGTCGATAGAAAAACCGGCCGAGGATCGACAAGGGCCAGACGTAGACCATCACACTGCGCACCAGCTGCAGGCCGGTTTTGCCACGCCACAGGGCCTGCCATTCTCCGACTCGACTCACATCATCCCCGCTTGCGATTCGCGCAAAAATGAGCAACGGAAGTCCGGTCGCCGGCAACAGGATACCGGCCTCGCACCAGAGCTCTGAACCCATCTCACATCGGGTCCAATGATAGATCCGAGCCGCAATGGCCTGCGCATCAGACAATCACTCCGTCATGATCAAGGAAATCAGCTCAACAATGCTGAGCTGCTGGGGCGCTGAATGAAGCGAGAACGACGCCGGCGGACTTTTTGAACGGCCTGCTAGAAGGTGGAGATGGGATGGACGACAGCATCCAGCGTGCCGGGACGATGCAATTCCTCGATCCAGACCTTTGCTTGGGCGACGTAGAAGGTATAGTCGCTTTCCGGATAACTCAACACCACAGCATAGAGAAGCTGTTCGGCTTCCTGCTCACGCCCGGCGCTCAAGCTCGTGCGGGCCGCCTGCAAGGTGCACGAAGCGGCCAGCGCTTTGGGATCAACCGTCGTGCGAACCGGCTGGCGCGTCACAAACCGGTCAAGACTCTTGGGAACATCCGGGGCGGGGACCACATGCGTATCAGCGGACTGCTGCAGTTGTTTCGCTGCCGACAAGACCGTCTCGACATCGCCGCTCGATTGGCAATGCCGGTACAATTCCCACATCGACATCACGGAAGCCGATCGAGGTGCCGGCTGACGCGTCGAGGAATCGAACAGCTGACAGCCGGTCAAGAACAACCCGACGGACAGGAGAGCAACAATTGTGACCGATTTGTGCTGATGCATTTTCTCTATCCTTACCGGATCGCTTCTTTGGCTGTCAAGATTTCCGGAGCAGAATCCGGAAGGAACGTGACGGGACAGGTGCACTCACGCGCTCATGTCCGCATGGAACCGGTAATTGATGAAGGAACCGCAACGGCACAAGTCAGCGCGGGTTCGATGATCGCTCATGCCCCGCGCCGAGGTCTTCAATGAGCGCGCGCAAGGGTTCGGCCACGGACCAGGCCTGCGCCACGCATCCACGCGCTCGATGCGGGTGCTGACCATCGAAGATCTCCGACACCTGCCCCAGGCAGGTGTCGTGCAAATGTTCGTGCAGCCCGTCGAGAAACAGGCGCGCATCCCGCCGCACCGCCGGACTATCGCCATAGGTTTTGACCCAGGCTGTCACGAACGGGCCGAGCAGAAACGGCCATACGGTGCCTTGATGGTACGCGCCATCTCGCTCGGAGACCCCACCCTCGTATGACGCACAGAACCGGATGTCCTCCGGCGCCAACGTGCGTAAACCCATCGGCGTGAGCAATCGTTCTTTCACGAGCTGCAAAATGTGTTTTGCCTGCGCCTCCGTCACCAGCTGATCATCCAACGCCAGGGCATAAATCTGGTTCGGGCGGAGCGAGGCGTCGTCTCCGATCGGCCCGTCCACCACATCGAAAAGATAACCTCCGGTTCGATACCAGAAGCGGACACGAAACGACTCGGTGGCCCTCGCACGATCCTCCCGACATTGTGCCGCGTACGCCGGTTCCCCGAATTGCGCCGCCAGTTCGGCAGCCACCGCCAATGCCCGCACCCAGAGCGCCTGAATCTCGACCGGTTTCCCGTGCCGGGGAGTCACCACCCAATCGCCGATTTTGACATCCATCCAGGTGAGCTGAATGCCCTCCGCGCCACCGGTAATCATCCCGTCGTCGTCCATGTGAATGCCAAACCGCGTGCCTCGACGATACCCCTCCACAATCTGTTTGATCGCGGGCCAGGCAATCCGGCGTACTCCGTCGAGGTCGCGGCTATAGTGGAGATAGCGGTCCACGGCATGAATAAACCATAACGACGCATCGATCGTGTTGTACTCAGGTTGTTCGCCGACGTCGGGAAATCGGTTCGGTACCATCCCTTGCGACACATGAGACGCAAACGCCTCGATCACCTGCCGGGCCACGTTGTAACGACCCGTCACCAGGCAGAGCCCGGGCAAAGCGATAAATGTGTCTCGCCCCCAATCGGCAAACCAGGGGTATCCGGCGATCACCGTCTGCCCGTTACCCCGCCGGACAAGATACGCGCTGCTCGCAGCCCAAAGTCCCTGTGCCAACGCATCGCCCGTCGTCGCCGATACCGGAGACTCTGCGCGCCGCCGCCGCTCCGCCTCTACCACCTGCGTGACATCGACCGACTCAAGCTGTTCGGTCGTGAACAGAAGTTCCGCCACCGATCCCGGAGTGAGCGTGAACGCACATTCGCCCGGCGACCACCAGTCCTCCGTATAGTCAAGGCCACGTTCGCGCTCGATCCGATAGTGAATGTGGCGGTACCAATCCGGCCCATGGAGGTACTCCCCGTTGTGGAACGCCTGCACGGCAGGCAAGGCCTCATAGGGTTGCCACGTGACACGACCCCCGTGAACCGAGGCCTGACTGCGCACCCCGGCGTTCTCCTGATGGAGTGCATGAAAGTCGCGACCCGAAAGCATCGGTCTGACCCGCAGCACGACGGCAGACGGGGCGTCGCCTAGCAACCGCCACCGCACGACGACCATGTCGCGACCATCCGGACACAGCAGTTCACGCTCCAGGCGGATTCCATGGGCGGCGTAACGCCAGTTCGGCCACGGCAGGGAGGAAAACCCGTCGCAATACCGATACCCGTCGGGATGAACCGCGCCGCTATACAGATTGGTCGAGAGCGGAAAGGATTGGCCGCCGACTTCCACCGATTCTTCGAGATGATTCACCAGGACCACACGATCGACCGGCGGGCGTCTGGCGACCAGCAGCAACGCGTGATAGCGTCGCGTATTCGCGCCGGCGACGGAGCCCGAAGCATACCCGCCCCGCCCGTTCGTCTCCAGCCATTCCAGACTGAGCGCCCGGTCAAGGTCCTGACAGCGCCTTGAATCAATGGTCATCCCGTGCCTCCGGCTTACTCGCCCGACTGCTGAATCAACTTGGCCACCAGCCCGGTCCAGCCTGTTTGATGGCTCGCGCCGATCCCGGCGCCGTTGTCGCCATGGAAATATTCATAGAACAAGATGAGATCGCGCCAGTGCGGATCCTGCTGAAACTTTTCCGCACCGCCGTAGACGGGACGCCGGCCGTCCGGCCCGCGTAAAAAGGTGTGCGTGAGCCGCCGGGACAACTCAGCCGCAACGTCGGCGAGGTTGCGCTTATGCCCGGATCCCGTCGGGTACTCGACCGTAAAGCCGTCGCCCAAATAATAGTGAAACTTCTGAAGGGATTCGATCAGGAGGTAGTTCACGGGAAACCAGACCGGCCCCCGCCAATTCGAATTCCCCCCGAAGAGGCCGTTGGTGGATTCCGCCGGTTGATATTCGACGCTGTGGCTCGTACCCATCATCGAGAACACGTAGGGATGGTCCTTGTGATAACGGGACAGGGCGCGCACGCCATACGGCGACAAAAACTCCTGCTCATCCAACATGTACCGCAGGACCTTGGGCAACCGGTGACGATTGACGAGCGACAAGAACCGGCGCACCTCCCCGTCCTGCGACTGGGTTTCTATGTGCAGACTGAAATCCGGCCGGTTTTCGATGAACCATTGCATCCGGTGCTTAAAACGGGGCAACCGGTCGATGAGCTCGGAATCCAGCGTCTCCACCGCAAACAACGGAATCAAGCCGACCATCGACCGCACCTTCATGGGAAACGTCTTCCCGTCCGGCAGGTGCAGTACGTCGTAGAAGAAGCCGTCGGCCTTGTTCCAGAGTTCGATCTTCGCATCGCCGATGTTGTTCATCGCCCGGCAGATGTACACAAAATGCTCGAAGAACTTGCTGGCGACGTCTTCATAGGCCCGGTCTTCCCGGGCCAGTTCCAACGCGATGGACAACATGTTCAGGCAATACATCCCCATCCAGCTGGTCGCATCGGATTGCTCGATATGCCCGCCGGTCGGCAGCGGCTTGCTGCGGTCGAACACGCCGATGTTATCCAGTCCCAGAAATCCGCCCTGAAAAATATTCTTCCCCTCGGCATCCTTTCGATTCACCCACCAGGTAAAATTCAGCAGGAGCTTGTGGAACACCCGCTCCAGAAAAATGCGATCGCCGACGCCCTTCCGCTTCTTCTCGATCTTGTACACCCGCCAGGCCGCCCAGGCATGCACCGGCGGATTCACATCGCCCAAGGCCCATTCATAGGCGGGAATCTGCCCGTTGGGATGCATGTACCATTCGCGCAACATGAGGACGAGCTGATCCTTGGCAAAACGCGGATCGACAAGCGCGATCGGCAGGCAGTGAAACGCCAAGTCCCAGGCTGCATACCAGGGGTATTCCCACTTATCCGGCATCGAAATGACATCGGCATTGTAGAGCTGCGTCCAGTCGGCGTTCCTGCCATGCAGCCGCTCCTTGGGGGGGTCCGGTCCCGCCGGGTCGCCCTTCAGCCAACGATCGACGTCGTAGTGATAAAACTGCTTGCTCCACAGGAGCCCGGCGAAGGCTTGCCGCTGCACCATTCGCGCATCTTCAGACACGTTCGCGGGGGCCAGCGCGGCATAGAATTCATCCGCTTCCTCGAGACGAGCGGCAAAGACCGCATCGAATGCCTGCGGATCGAGAGCACCCGCAGCGGACCCATTCGTGAACCGCACACGAATCGTCACCGGCCGTCCCGGCAATACGGTCACCGCATAGTGCGCGGACGCTTTCGACCCGATCTGGTCGGGATTGACCGCCCCCTTGTCGCCCTGCACGACGTAGTCATTGATTCCGTCTTTCACATATCGTGCGCCGTCCACATCGCCGTAAAGACGCCGGGTATTCGTTTCATTTTCGGTGAACAGCAGATCCGGCCCACCCTCGCAAAGCAACCGTCGCGGGCCGTAATACTCATGATCGAACTCCACGATACTGACCGACGACGTCGACTCGCCTTTCCGCATCCGCGGGCGCCGCACATCGAGGCCCCACGACCAGGTATTACGGAACCAGATGGTCGGCAGCACCGTGATCGGCGCCGGCTCCGGGCCGCGATTAACGATCTGGATCCGCATGAGCAGATCCTCCGGGGAGGCCTTGGCATATTCGACGCCCACATCGAAGTAACGATCGTCGGCGAACACCCCGGTGTCGAGCAGTTCGAATTCCGGATCGTTCCGGCCTCGACGGCGGTTTTCTTCGATGAGCCGCGCATACGGAAACGCCGCCTGCGGATACTTGTAGAGAAATTTCATGTAGGAATGCGTGGGCGTGGAATCAAGGTAGAAATAATATTCCTTGGAATCCTCCCCGTGATTGCCCTCGTTTCCCGTGAGGCCGAACATCCGTTCTTTGAGAATCGGGTCCCGCCCGTTCCAGAGCGCCAGCGCGAGACAGACGAACTGGTGCCGATCACAAATGCCCGCCAATCCGTCTTCATTCCAACGGTAGGCTTTCGAACGGGCATGGTCATGGGGAACCGATTCCCAGGCCGTCCCGTACGGGCTGTAGTCCTCACGGACCGTTCCCCAGGCCCGTTCGCTGACGTAGGGCCCCCAGCGTTTCCAGTGTTTCCGGCGCAGATCGTCGTCATCCAGGCGCTGCTGTTCAGCGGACCGCGGACGTGCCGTCCCCTCTCCCGGCGATGTCGACATAACACGAGGTCTCCCGACTGAACGCGACGCAGGTTGCCGCAGGCGCCAGCATGCGCCCGGCCCGTGAAAGATTCAACTGAGATTCCAGGGCGTCAGGTCAGGAAGCGAGGCAGTGCCGACCGTGCACGACAGACATCGAGTCAGCAGACCGATACTTACGAGATTCGGCGAAAGATGTGGGGGGTGATGACAAGGGACGGAACAGGAATGGGAAAGGAACACTCAGCGGGAGGACTTGGAGCCTAACTCCAGACGACACCTTCCTGATTCATGAGGTAGTCGATCACCTCGATACTGTCCCGCAACTGGAGTTGCGCCTGCTCGGACATCGGAAGGATCGCCCCAAGCAGTTTGCCGGACTCCAGCTCCGCCAGGTTGGGAATCCCGTCGGTACTCCGCTTTTCCAGGTCGAATCGAAAGCTGGCCACTTGTTACCTCCAATCCCTTGTCGGTCGTAGTGCAGCAATTCTTGAGCCACACCGGAGACAGCTGAATGCCGTGCACTCACTGAAGCATAGCACAGGGAATTTGGGGGCTGAGTAACAGCGCTAACCTCTCAATTTGTTATGCTTTACTGTGTAAGTCAGTGCGATTCCGCAAGGGGAGGGAGGGCACCAAGGTAAGGAAAGTCACCGATTTTGACCAGCGCGGTATCCGCACGCAATCTGAAATCATCCCGGGCGGTGTCAACAAAGCGTGGGTCCACCGTCAAATCCGAATCGGGCTTCAGTTCCGGAGCGGGCTGGTTGGGGGTTCCGTGCCGGAGGTAGTTCGATCCGGAATTCTGCATGGCGTTGTAGGATAAGAGCACCCGGCTGGAGGGCGCGACGACAAACCCGTACGCATTGAGGCTGACGATATTGCCCGAGGCTTCATTCTGCGAGGTTCCGAGAAATGCCGCGCCGCCCCCGTTTTTCACAAAGGTGTTCCCGACCAGCGCGGCTTTCGATTGATCGTTCACGATCACCGCCTCGAACAGGCTTCTGGTAATGACGTTTCGCTCGAGTCGGACCGTGGACTTGCCCGCGACGCTCACCCCATGGTCGTTGTCATGGATGAAATTGCTCCGCATGACTGCCTGAGAATTCGCGAATTGTACCCCGGTGGTTTCACTGCCGCCGATGATACAGTCCTCGATGCGCACATCTTCAACCTGCTGCGTAAACAACATACCCTTGACCCGCACATGGTGCAGGGTGATGCCACGGCCGTTGAACATCCCCATCGCGTGGCCGCCATGTTCGTTGATCGTAAGGCCGGAGATCTCGATATTCGTCGCACCATAGGGCCATTTTCCGACATGGAAGACTCCAACGCGTTCACGGCCCAGGATCGTGACCTGATCCATGCCCGCCCCGACGAGTCGAACGTTTTCCTTGCTATGAATGGTGACATCCTCGGCATAGGCGCCGGGCCGGATGAGAATGGTGTCACCCTTCTTCGCGGCATCCACCGCCTCCTGAATCGAGTGGTACTGACCCGAACCATCCAAAGCGACCACCAGCGGCTGCCGTTCGGCAGAAACCGGTTCCTCCGCCTGAGCGATGGAGAGGGTCAAGACCCCGACCGAGGCCGATAGACACACAAAGAGCGCGGCGAATAGGCACTGTTTCATGTTTTTCATACGAATGGTCATACCGCCGGGCATGGCGAGAAGTCAATCGAGCGTCATTGCGAGCACTCACCCCCCATGGTATCTTCCCGCCCTATGATTCTTGTGGGTCTCACCGGCGGCGTCGCGACCGGCAAAAGCACGGTGGCGAAGATGTTCGAGCGATGCGGGGCGATCGTCATCGACGCCGATGCGCTGGCTCACCGGGTGGTGGAACCGGGCAAACCGGCCTGGCGCGCCATCATCAAGACCTTCGGCAAGGGCGTCCTTAATCCCGATCGTACCCTCAATCGCCAGGCCCTGGGCGCCGTCGTCTTTCGAAACCCATCCAAATTGCGCCGGCTGGAACAGATCATTCACCCCCGCGTCGCGCGTGAACAGGCCAGACTCACCAGGCAGGCCGCAGGCAACGATCCCAAGGCTGTCGTCGTCTATGACGTTCCGCTCCTCTACGAAGCCGGTATCGACAAGCGCGTGGACCGGGTCATCGTCGTCACCGCCGACCGCGAAACTCAAATTGCCCGCCTCTACAAACGCAACGGATTCACCCGCGCCGAAGCCCTCCGCCGCATTCGCAGCCAAATGCCTCTCAAGCAGAAGACCGCAGCCGCGGATGACCTGCTCGACGGCACCACACCCAGACCACGCCTGTTGACGCTGGTCAAACGGCTCTACCACAAGCTCCACACCCTGGCCTAGATCGCGGCTTTTCCCTCGCGGCTTCGGTGTGTTAGCATCCGCGCATGCACGACGTGGTCATTATCGGGTCCGGTCCGGCCGGCCTCACCGCCGCCATCTATGCAGCCAGAGCCAATCTCTCGCCACTCCTCATTGAAGGCTGGCAATCCGGCGGGCAACTGACGACGACTACAGAAGTCGAAAACTATCCCGGATTTTCCAAGGGTATCATGGGCCCCGAACTCATGAAGGAGATGCGCGCCCAGGCGGAGCGCTTCGGCACCGAATTCCTGACCGGAGATGTCTCAGCCGTCGATCTCGCACAGCGGCCGTTTCGCCTGACCATCGACGGGGACCAGACGGTGGAAGCGGCGACCTTGATTCTGGCGACGGGCGCGTCGGCCATTGCGCTCGGCCTGCCGAATGAATCACGGCTGATCGGACACGGCGTCTCGACATGCGCAACCTGCGACGGCTACTTTTTTCGCGGAAAAGATTTACTGGTCGTAGGCGGCGGCGACAGCGCGCTGGAAGAGGCCAATTTCCTCACGAAATTCGCCCGAACCGTCACCGTGGTCCACCGGCGGGACAAACTGCGGGCCTCGAAAATCATGCAGGACCGCGCCATGAAGAACGAGAAAATTTCGTTCGCCTGGAATTCCGTCGTCGAGGACATCCTCGGAACTGACCTGGTCACCGGGGCCCGGCTTAAGAACCTCGTGACCGGAGCAGCTTCGGAACTCGCTTGCGACGGCGTCTTCGTCGCCATCGGTCACCGTCCGAATACCGATCTCTTCAAGGGCCAACTGGCCATGGATGAAAAGGGCTATCTGCTGACCTCGCAAGGCACGGCCACCAGCGTGGCGGGTGTCTTCGCCGCAGGCGACGTGCAGGATACCAAATATCGCCAGGCCATCACCGCGGCCGGCTCCGGCTGCATGGCCGCCATCGATGCGGAACGATTTCTGGAGCACCAATGACCGTTGCATCTGATCGGCCAGGATGCTCAAAATCGGCATCCAACAAAGCCGCAGCGGAGCGACAACCGGAGGCGTACCCTTGGTATGCTGAGAATTCTAGCGAGCCGAGAACGCCATCGACATCAAGCGATGCCTGGAACACGAATGATTCTCGAATGTGACTCCGGCAGGATGCTCAAAATGGACGTCCAGCGAGGCCACAGACGAAACAAAACCGGAGGCGTACCCTCGCGGTACGTTGAGGATTTTGGTGAGTCGAGAACGAAGCTGGCGGCCATTTTCAGCATCCTGCAATAATCCGATGCGTTGCGCCATTGTCCACTACCACGAACTCGCCCTCAAAGGTCGCAACCGCGACTTCTTCGAGCAACGGCTCGTCCGCAATCTCAGGCTCGCGCTGAAGGATCTGAAGATCCGGCGGATCGAGTCGCTGCAGGGACGCATCCGGGTAACGATTCCCGATGAAATCGCGTCGGACCTGGTCATTGAGCGACTTCGTCGCACGTGCGGAGTCTCAAACTTTCTGCTGACCGAATCCGTGCCGTTGGATCTCACGGCGCCGGATCTGACGACCATCAAACAGGTCGCCGAGCGGCAACTCTCCGAACAGACGTTCAACTCGTTCCGAGTGACGGCCAAACGAGCGGATAAGCGCCTGCCTCTGACCTCAATGGACGTCGAACGCGAAGTCGGCGGCTATCTCCACGAGGTGACGGGCAAAGCCGTGAAGCTAAAACAGCCCGACCTGACGCTCCATATCGAGCTGCTCACCAAAGAAGCCCATATCGCGGCGAGAAAGATCCCAGGCCCGGGCGGCATGCCCGTGGGCACCAGCGGAAAAGTGGCCTGCTTGATTTCCGGCGGCATCGACTCCCCGGTGGCGGCCTACCGGATGATGAAACGCGGCTGCAAGGCAGTCTTCGTGCACTTCTCCGGACGCCCGCTGGTGAGTCGCGATTCCGAAGAGAAGGTCCAGGAGCTGGTCCAGCTGCTGACGGCCTATCAATACCATTCGCAGCTCTACATTGTGCCCTTCGGCGAGATTCAACGTGAGATCGTCGCGAACGCCCCGGCCGCCTTTCGCGTCGTCTTGTATCGGCGGATCATGGTGCGCATCGCGGAAGAACTTGCGCGGCGTCATGGCTGCTGGGCGCTGGTCACCGGCGATAGCCTCGGCCAGGTCGCTTCGCAAACACCTGAGAATCTGTCGGTGGTGGAGGCGGCCGCGGAACTCCCGCTTCTGCGCCCGTTGATCGGGATGGACAAGATCGAAATTACCGAGCAGGCGCAACAGATCGGGAGCTTCACAACATCGATCGAGCCGGATCAAGACTGCTGCAAGCTCTTCGTGCCGTTACACCCGAGCACCAGAACCAAGCCGGACGATATCCTTCGCATCGAACGGGGCCTGGAGATCAGCACATTCGTCAAACAGGGGGTCGAAAAGGCCGAACTATCGACGTTCACCTTTCCTTCGTAATCCGATCCAACGCCCGCTCTCGAACCAGTCGAAAATGGGTATTGAGTTCCCGCTCCATGGCGACGGCAACCAGCCAATCGGGAACGAGCGTCTTCACCTCGACCAACAGGTCAAATTCCGCCCGCGTTTGCGTGCCATCACCGGCCGGTTGCAGCCTCCACTCCCGATGGTACCGTGTGAAATCCCCTCCCTTGAGGTGCGTGATGAGCCCGCCGCCGGGCAACGCCTGCGATTCACAGAGCAGCCGTTGTTCACCGGGCAGGAGCGCATGTGAAATATAGATGTCCGTGAGGACTCGCCCGTCCCGTTCTTCAACCTGCGCCACCCGCATCCGGGTTTCAAACAGTTCGGGCCATTTACGGTACTCGGAGAGAATCGACTGGAGCACGGCGGGGCTGCCGGGGAAGAGCAGCGTGGCCGTCGCCCGAACACCGCCGTCAGGATCCGGTTGCACCACGAGGGCCCGCAGCAGATGAGTTGAACCCACCTCTCCGGCCATCACGCTCCCGACCGGCACGGTCATCAGGGCGAGCAGGCAGCCGGATGCCAACCAAACCCAGCTCAGGACAAATCGTAGTCTGTGCATCACAGTATAACGGTGGGGTTCGTGGAGCTGACGAAATGGCGCTCCTCAGACGGACGTCGCACCCGAAAAATTGCAGAACCAACACTCATGCGTGCCTCCACACCTTGAAACTGTCTCAACACCCGGGCGACCGGAATCGCTCACCGGCCTGCAGCGCTACTCACGAAGTATACTCACTGAATGCGCGCAGTGCGAGCGCAACGGCAGAGCGAATACAAAGAGGCCTGCTGACCGGATGATCACACAGTGACAAACGGCGGGAATCTGAACGGCTACGCAGAAACAGGGCGAAATACCAACACGACTCCTGACGGGTTACCCCGCTCATCACGGATCATGGCCGCGCTGTCGGTGATCCGATGCTCGTGCCCGTTGCGACTCACGAGAAGGAACGGGCGCCCGCCAAGACCGGCAGGCGTTCCCTTACGCAGCACTTGTATGGCCGGGCTCGGCACCGGCCTCCCACTCTCCGGCTCCAACAACACCATTACTTCCTGAACGGCCTTCCCCAGCGCATCAGGCTGCGCCCAGCCGGTCAAACCTTCAGCGGCCGGGTTGAGCATGGTCACTCGCCCCTGCTGATCGACCGTCACAACGGCATCTTCCATCGACAGCACGACAGCCTCCAACCACCGCCCGCGCTGTTCACTAATACGCGACACACGCTGACGGAAGAGCGCCAGTTCCAGCGCAGCGCGCAAATCGCTGCTGACAAACGGCTTAATTAAATAGGCCAACGGCAGGGTTTCCCTCGCTCGCTCCAGGGTCTCTTCATCCGAAAAGGCCGTCAGGTAGATCACCGGCGTGCCATACCGGGACTGGATGGTTCGGGCCGCATCGATCCCATCCATCGACCCCTTCAGCTTGATATCCATCAGAATCAAATCGGGCTGATGCTCTCCGGCCAGCCGGACGGCCTCATCCCCGGACGCCACGACGCCCACGACCAGGTACCCGAGTGCGCGCAGCTGGCGTCTGATGTCTTCAGCCACGACCACTTCGTCATCGACGATCAAAATTTTTGCCTGCGCCATAGTGCAACCCGATGAAACAAGATTGAAGAATGTGTATCGCCGGGCACACTCCACCCCCCTCGAGCGCACTACACACGTATCCGCACGGCGCTCGATACCCCACGCCAACGCAACTAACATGCCACCTTCCCTTCCCTGTACTGGCATCAGGTTACGCCGGGCCGGATTCTTGCCCCCCTACACCGACGGGGGTTTTTGAACAGTCGTTGGACAGAATCGGTAGTAGACAGGACTGGCGTGGAACAAGCGCTATGGGGAGGATTCGCTGCGGAAATGACCGCTGTGATACCATGCCGCTCTTTAACGGAGTTGATCCAACATGTCTTGGCTGATTCGTTCGATCCTTCCGCTCCTACTCGGCTGTGCCCTCGCATGGAGCTTTGCTCCGGACGAGGGGCAAGCCCAAGCGCCGCCCGACTCCTCCGCGACGACCGAACAGTCCTGCAGTTTCGGCATGGCAAAGGGCGATCCCACCCACCAGTGCCAGGTGCCGATTCCCGCCGGCTGCGTCATCGCCCGCTTTCCGGGAACCGACAAACCATGGACGACCATCTCCAAGGCCGGTCGCACGTTTTGCACCTTCGATCAGAAAGGCACGGACTGGAAGACGCGGATTACCGGCCAATGTACTCGCTGCGATTCCGGCCATTGTACCGGGCAATTCATGGTGCGATTCGAGTGCGCGAAGCCGTAATGTCCGCATCCCTCACAGTCGCCATCAAACAAGCCGCCCGCGAACTCGGCTTCGACGCGGTCGGTATCAGCCGCCTTCCAACTCAAGCGAACCCAGCCACACACCGAAATCACCAGGATCCGGAAGCTGGCCTGCTCGACCGGCTCCAAAAATGGCTCAGGCGCGGATACCACGCCACCATGGCCTGGATGGTCCGTGATCCAGAACGACGAGCCGACCCCACCCGAGTACTGCCCGGCTGCCGATCGATCATTTCTGTCGGGATGAACTATTACACAGACTATCGGGCCGACGAACGCCAGGGAAACGGACGCATTGCCCGCTATGCCTGGGGCCGTGACTATCACAAGATCCTTGGCGACAGGCTGGCCCAACTCACCGAGCGCATCGGCACGCTGGCTGCAGGCAGCCTCAACCGGGCTTATGTCGACACGGGACCGGTCATGGAGAAGGCCTGGGCCCAGCAGGCCGGGCTCGGCTGGATCGGCAAACACTCGAACCTCGTCTCGACAGACTTCGGCTCCTGGTTGCTCCTGGGAGAAATTCTGACGACCCTGGAACTGGAGCCGGATGAGGCGGGAAGCGATCTCTGCGGAAGCTGCACGCTCTGCATCCAGGCCTGTCCGACCGGCGCGATCACCGAGCCGTACGTCGTCGATGCCGGGCGCTGCATCTCCTACCTGACCATCGAACTTCGCGGCACCGAACCGCCGATCGCGGAGGAGCTCCGGCGAAAGCTGGGCAACCGGATTTTCGGCTGCGACGATTGCCTGGACATCTGCCCCTACAACGTCCAGGCCAGACCAACCACCGAACCAGGGTTCCAACCTTCCCCGCTCACCGCCGCCCCGTCGCTGCTGGCCCTGACGAAGATGGATGAGCAGACCTTCGCCACCACGTTCACACACAGTCCCATCCGTCGTGCAAAATACGCCGGACTCCAACGCAATCTCTCCTGGGCGCTCTCCAATGAAACCGCACCCGCCGATCGCCACAGCCCCGCAGCTCCGCCGAGCGACGATCCCCGCTAAGCCCCACCCACTGTTTCTCCCCGGCCGATAGTGGTAGGCTACTGTCTCATGTCCTCCCTCATGTGAGGACCCACCTCAGCCGGTTGCGAGGCCATGCAGGCACCCACCCTCCTGATCGTCGAAGATGAAGAACGAATGCGGCGGCTCTTCGAGCTGGTGCTGAAACCTGCCGGGTATCAACTGCTCCTGGCCCGCTCGGGGGACGAAGCCCTCCGCATGATCCAGGAACACCAATCCTTCGACATGATCATCACGGATCTCCAATTGGGAACCGTCTCGGGCATGGACGTGCTGGAAGCAGCCCGGCAACAGCTGCCCGATGTGCCGGTCCTGATCGTGACCGGGTACGGCACCGTCAAGTCGGCCGTCGAGGCCATGCAGAAAGGCGCCTACGACTACATTTCCAAACCCGTCGACAATGAAGAGTTGAAGATCGTCATTGCCCGCGCGCTGCAAGTCCGCCAGCTCGCCCGGGACAATCGCATCCTGCGCGCAGGGTTGCACGAACAGTTCGGCTTTGACCGCATTGTGAGCGTCTCCAAAGAGATGGAACTGATCAAGCGGCTCGCCCGGGAAGTGGCGCAGACCGACGCCACGGTGCTTATCACCGGCGAAAGCGGAACGGGCAAGGATCTCCTCGCGCGCGCCATCCACCTCGTCAGCCCACGCGCCCAAGGCCCGATGGTAGCTCTGAACTGCGCCGGCATCCCCGAGCACCTGTTGGAATCTGAACTGTTCGGGTATGAAAAGGGAGCGTTTACCGACGCGAAAAAATCCAAACCGGGACGCTTTCAAATGGCGGACCGAGGCACGTTGTTCCTGGACGAAATCGGGGAACTGAGTTTGACGGCACAGGCCAAACTCCTGCGCGTCCTCGAACAGCATGTCGTGGAACCGTTGGGCGGCGTGCGCAGTGTCGCCGTCGATATCCGCGTCATCGCCGCGACCAACCAGGAATTACCCGACCTCATCAAAGCCGGTCGTTTCCGCCTGGACCTCTACTATCGCCTGAATGTCTACCAGCTCCGGATGCCACCTCTGCGCGAACGACCGGAGGACATTGAGCCGATTCTGACTCAGTTCCTGAGCCAGGCGCGTCGGGAACGGGGCAGCCGCATCAAGGGAATGTCCGCCGAAGCACTCGCGATCCTCAAACAGTATCCCTGGCCGGGCAACGTGCGAGAACTGCACAATGTCGTGGAGTGGCTGACCATCACCTGCAAACAGGACGAGATTACGCCCGAGCATCTGCCGGCCTCGTTCAAGGCCGCTCCACCGACACACGAAGAGAAGCCGGTCGCCACACCGTCGCTCCTCGCGCTGGGACTCTCCGTTGAGGAAGTCGAAAAGGCGATGCTTCAGGAGGCGTTGCGCACAACCGGAGGCAACGTGTCGGAAGCCAGCCGTCTGCTCAAAATCACACGCAACACGTTGCGGTATCGAATGGCCAAACACAACCTGTCGCTGCCTCCAGGCTGATGCGTCGCCTACGACGAACCGGCGGACTCCAGAGAAAATTCTTCGTCGCGCTGCTCATTGTCGGCATCGTGCCCGGCATGGTCGCGCTCTGGGCGACCTACCGATCCAGCACCGCCACCCTCAAGCAAGCCATCGGTGAAGGCTTCCAGGAGATTGCACGTTCCACCTCCATTCGCCTGGCGACCGCCGTCGACAATGAAATCGATCGCGCCATCCGACTGGCGCTCGTCCCCCTGCACGTCCGTCAGCCAGTCGTCCTCGCCAACCACCAGGCCGGGACTACAGCCGATAAGACACACCATCAGCCATCGCCGGCCCATCCGAAATCCAACAACCCGCCCGCGGTAGACCAGGACACCACAGGCTACCTCGACGAATGGGCACGCGAGTCCCGGCACTATGTGCGTGTCACCATTGCGGACCGGCAGGGCCAAGTCGTCGCCTCGACAGATCCGCGGCTCCCGCCGCAACAGGCGGGCGAAGTCTGGTGGCGTGAAGCCATACAGGCCGCACCCGGTGCGTCCTATGTCAGTAACGTGATGTTCGATCCTCAGGTGAACGACATGGTCTTCCATGTTGCCGTCCCGATCCTTGACGACACCCGCCGGTCCACCATCGGCGTCGTCGGCCTCGTCATCCGTCGCAATCTGCTGACTCAAATGATCCTCCCCATCCAGATCGGGAACACGGGGCACGCCATGCTGCTCGACACGCAAGGCACGCCGTTGATCTGCCCGGTCCTGCCGCCCACCGCCCATTTGATTCCATCGACCTTGATGAACCGACTGACATTGGATCGCCCCTTGTGGCTGGTCGCAGACGATGATGCACACGGCGGCCGCGATGCGATCGTCGGGGCGGCGCCGGTCCAACTGACTCATGCGTTGACGCCGGGAAGCCTCGACGGCAACCGATGGTATGCGTTTATCCGGCAGGCGCCCGAGGAAACCTATGCGCCGATCTATTCCCTGCTGCTGACGGTCGGCGTCATCGGGTTCGGGCTGGTCATCGTGCTCTCCGCCTTCGGGTTCCTTGTCGGATACCGCATCGTGACACCGATCGTGGCGCTCCAGCGCGAAGCGGAGGGCCTGCGCCTCACGCTGGCCTTACCGGAGCACGGCAGCGCGAACCGACCCCTGACCCCGTTGCTTTCGCCCGGCTATCAGACCGGGGATGAAATTGAAGACCTGGCCACCAGCTTCGCAGCCATGTGGGGGGTGCTGGAGGAAAATCTGCGGACGATCCGGTCACAGCAACACGAGCTGATCCGGCAGGAAAAGCTGGCGTCGGTGGGACAACTGCTCGCCGCCCTTGCCCATGATCTTCGGAACCCCCTGGGCGTCATCCGGAGTTCCGCACAAGTCGTGCTGGAGGGACCGCAGGAAGAACCCATCCGCCAGGAAATGGCCCGCTATATCATCGATGAAGTGGATAAACTTTCACTGCGACTTCACGACTTTCTCCGGTATGCCAGACAGAAGCCGCCGGACTTGAAGGCGGAACCTGCGGAAGCCGTCGTCCGCGCCGCGCTGAGACAGTGGGAAGCACAAGGTGGCCATGAACGCATCCGGATCGAGCAGCAATTCGGGAATGCCCTGCCCTCGATTCAGGTCGACCCGGAGCAGGTCAAGGAGGCCTTGATGAACCTCCTGATCAATGCGCGGGAAGCGATGCCGGAAGGGGGAACCCTGACCCTCACGACCAGAGCCGGACCTGGCAACAAGGTGGAAATTGAGGTGGCCGATACGGGAAGCGGCATCGCTCCGGAACATCTGTCGCGAATCTTCGAGCCCTTCTTCACGACCAAAGCCTATGGAACCGGCCTCGGCCTCACCAACGTCAAACGGCTCGTTGAAGATAACGGCGGAACTCTGGCAGTGACCAGCAGCCAGGGAATGGGAACCACCTTCAGCCTCTGCTTTCATCCGGCAAGCTAGCGTCGCACAATAGGAACTGGGCGATTGAACATCCTCAGATGTATTCTCCCACCGGCCGTTCAACATGGCCGACAGCGCGGAGGCAGCAAGCGAAGGGGCGAGGCATACCCTTGCGGTAGCTTGAGCCACTGAGCGACGCGAGAACGCCGCTGGCGGCCTGTTTCAGCATCCTCCTACACGCGCTTGGTCATGCGGGAGAATCGTTCCTGCAACACCAAGCCGTTGGAGGCAAGGTGCTTGGTGCGAATGGTTTTCTGCACCGCCTCGATACGCGCAGAAAAGTTGGGATGGGTCTTAAACAGGGCACGGTCATCGCCCTTGAGATCGCGCAACCGCGTCAGGAGGCCCACATAGGCCTCCGCATCGTATCCGACCCGCGCGGCGAACACTTCACCCACCGTATCGGCGTCTGTTTCTTTCTCCTGATCCAGACCTTCATCAAGCAGCTTCTTGACCGCGCCGTCGATCACGCCCTTGAACGCAGCCGGATTACTCGTCGCATAGGAGAGGCCGGCTTCGGTTACCCCGGCCAGGCGCTTGCTGCGTTGAATGACATCGAGGATGTGCTTTTCACTCACGTGCGCAATTTCATGTCCCAGGACGGCGGCGAGTTCCGCCTCATTCTTGATTTGCCTGAGCAAGCCCCGGGTCACAAAAATATAACCGGCGGGCGCGGCAAACGCGTTGATCGATTCGTGATCCAGAATGGCGACCCGGTACGGAATATCGGGCCGGTCGGACGTGTTGGCCACCGCCTTCCCCACCAAATTCACATACCGCACTAATTCGGGCTGATCCACGACGCCGCCGTATCGTGCCACGACCTGCAGGGCTATCGCCTGCCCAATCGAGGATTCCTCCTCGTAGCCGATGGGAAACAGGCTGCCGACGACATTGCCTGCGCCATGGATTACGCCGGCCAATCGAGGATTGCCGGATTGTCGTGCGACATCCTCGGCAGCCCGCTGCACTTCCGCACAACCAGCCACCGTCATCGAAAGCGCCATCAGGCTCGTCATCCAGATCCCGTTACTTCGCATATTCGCCCAGGCCTCCTTCCCGCATAAACTCCTCGACGTCCTGGTCGGGGATTTGATAGGCCGTCATGCGATCCACCACCTCCCGATCCCGCGCGGACACGCCGGCCCGGTCGGCATAACCCTCGGAGGCCTTGTCCAGCCCTCTGGCGCCCGCCGATGCGGTGGTCGCGGAGGCGTCTCCGCCCCGCATGCTCTGACCCAGCCGGGCCAGGGTGTCATTGCCTCCGGACGGTTTCGATGTCGATGTCTTGTTGGCGAAGATCCACCCTCTCGTGCCGGCTGAAGTTTTGACCTCCATCCAGCTTCCATCGCGACCGACCACCTCCAGCGACTCGCCGAACTTCACATTCCCGACCACGGCATCCAGCGAAGTTTTTCCTGCGCGAAGTTGAGCCGTCTTGGCGTGCACGTAGACGGTTTCAGCCCAGGCTTCCGTCCCCCACACGAAGAGACCGATCCACAGGGCAATGAGCGGAACCCAAAACGAACGTGGTGGTATCACAGCTTCCTCCCCCCCCGACACTGCCTCTTATTTTGAGGTCATTTCATAGACGCCGTCCCACTCTACGGGCGGGGGCATCTGTCGATAATTCGTGGATCGCTCCAGGTAGACCCGCGAAGGCCCATCCGACGGATCCAGAGCAACGGCTTCTGAAAACCTGGTACACGCCGTTGAGAAATTGCGCATCTTATAGGCCGTCAGTCCTTCCAGATACACGTCAATCACGCGCCGCTTCTTGTCATCCAGCTGCCCCTTGCGGGCCAACAGTTCGAACACGACAACCGGCTCTTTTTTCCCTTTCACTCGTAGCAGATCGATCTCCCGCACTTCAACGTCGTTCTTCGCCAGTTCGGCCGTCCGCTGGCCGATCAGAATCAGCGTGTCGTAATACTTGCTGGCGCCCTCCAGTCGCGAGGCCAGGTTCACACTATCACCGGTCACCGTGTATTCCATGCGCTCCTCGGACCCCATGTTGCCGACGATGCAGGGGCCGGAATTGAGGCCGATCCTGGCGCCGATCTCCGGAAGCCCCTCCCGCTTCCAGACTTCCCGGAGGCGGGCCAACTCGACCTGACAGTCCAGCGCCGCGTAACAGGCCAGCGACGCATGCTTCGGGTCGTCCAGCGGCGCGCCGAAGAGCGCCATGATCCCGTCCCCGAGATACTTGTTCACATTGCCACGATGGGTGGTCTTGATGATGGTCGTCATCGCCGACAGATAGCGATTGAGCAATGTCACGAGGTCTTCGGGAGACATCTTCTCAGAGATCGTCGTAAAGCCTGCGATGTCGGAAAAAAAGATCGTGATTTCTTTTTTCTCTCCGCCGAGCTTGATGGCCTCGGGATTCCGCATGATCTCCTCGACCACATCGGACGACATGTACTTGTCGAACACCGCCCGCATGAGACGGCGCTGCTTGCCTTCGGTCACATATTCGACGGTCGCGGCCGTGCCGAACGTCAATGCCAGCGCCGCTTCCGGAAACACCAGTTCCAGCCACCGCTCATGTCCGGCAAACCCATGCACGACTAATCCATAGTAGGCCACCGCCAATCCGATCGTGACACCGAACTTGACCGGGTAGGAGCGGAACAACATGAACGTGCCGGCAGAGGCCAGACAGAGCAGCAGAAGGGTCGTCAGCGAGAACCATCTTGGAGCGGCCTGCAAACCCTGCCCGTGCAGGAGATTGTCCAACGCCGCCATATGAATGAGCACACCGGGCGTCGAGGCAGAGAACGGCGTGACGCGAAGATCGTAGAGCCCGGCCGCCGTGCCGGCGACAAATACGATCTTATCCTTGAACAGTGCCGGATCGAGCGACGGCCGTTCGCGTTTCTCCTGCTGCGCGAACGCCTGCAAGACTCGTCCGATCGAATACCGCTTCGCATGGTAGGTCTGCTCCAGGGATCCATGCCAGTCAATCAACAGGCTCCCGTCGTCCCCCAATGGCACGTGCTGCGTGCCGATCTGCAGACGCCCGTCACGCATCGACAGCCGGTCCGCGCCGAGCAGGTATTGCGCCACCGCCAGGGAAAGATGCGGGACGACATTGCCGTTGACCTGTCCCAGCAGCGGAACCCGCCTCGTCGGGCCGTCGGCGTCGGCAGACAGGTTGATGACACCCAGCCCGCGCGCCTGTTGTGCCAGCATCGGAATCGGCAGTTTCACTCCGGCATGAATATCCGGCACATGCCCCGCCTCCGACGACTCCACCGTGACCGTGGCGCGAGGCTGCGCCTCAGGCGGGATCGCAGCGGGCTCCGCCTGGAACAACATCGGCAGGAACACGTTGCCGGCCGCTTTCAGGTCATCGGCAAACGACTGGTCGAATTCTTCCGCATTCTCGTCCGCCTCGAAGAACATCACATCAAACACGACGGCTCTGGCGCCCGCTTGCTTGAGATACCGGACGACGTAGCCGAACCGATCGCGAGGCCAGGGCCAGCGCCCGAATGCCTCGAGGCTCGATTCATCGATCGCGAGTAACACCAGATTCGAATCGGCTTTGGCAGGATCCGCGTAGCGTCGGACCAAATGATCCAGCGCTTTGAGTTCTGCGACCTCGAACCAGCGGGAGGTACGGAGCCCGGCCACAAGGGCAAAGACCGTCAGGCCCACCGCGACCGCCGATAGAACCTTTTTCTGAAAGGGAGTGGAGGTCATGAAGGCGATTGCACGATCAATAGCGCGCCGACCATCGGGCTATCGTACGTGAGAATGTCGCAGAGGGAAAGGGGGCGATAGGAATGCGATCGGCTCGATCAATCCAGCCGGTTGTGATGGACAATGGGGCACGTTAACACTGGTTCTTCGGTACGACTGGAGAGGACCGCGCAGGGTGGTCAAAAAGACCGTCAGCAAGGCCGCAGCGAGGGAAACCCTGAGGCGTACCCTCAGGGGTACGTTGAAGGTTTGAACGATGCGAGCACGCTGCTGGGGGGTTTTTTCAGCCCCCTGCTAGGGAACGTCGGTTGCGCAACGAAACCCGAGCGTCGGCCCCCAGTACGTCATCTCGTCCCAGCCCCGGTAGCTGGCACGCAACTCGAGCGGCCGCTCCACCCAACTGCCGCCTCGCAAGACACGAAACGTCCCGCGCAACGGTCCCTGCGGATCCCGGGCCGGCGAGGTGCGATAAAAATCCTCCGCATACCAGTCCTTCACCCATTCCGACACCATCCCGATCATGCCGAATACACCATAGGGTGACGCGGAGACCGAAGGCAGGCCCAACGGATCGACGCCATTGCTAGAATTCCCGTCCGTCAGCGTAACCCGGCTTTTCTGAATCACCTCGTCGCTGTTGCCCCAGGGATAGCGCCGGCCGTCGATTCCCCTTGCCGCCTTCTCCCATTCCGCCTCCGTGGGCAGTCGTTTACCGACCCATTGGCAGTAGGCCCGGGCTTGAGACCAGGTGACATTGGTCACCGGCCATTGGGTTCGCTGCGGATCATCGAAGGCATCGCGCACTTTTGGAGTCAGACAGGCCCCGCCCTCTACACAGGCCCGGTACTGCCCGTTCGTCACTCCATGCCGGTCGATCCAATAGGCACTCATATACAACCGATGGATCGGACGGGCATCGGGCAAACCATCCTCCATGCCCATGAGGAACTCGCCGGCGGGAATCAACACCATCTCGCCGGGAGGTGTCAGTCCTTGATCGACGAGTCGCTTGAGCTCTTCCTGCTGGCTTGCCAACAGTTGAGCATTCACGCGATCAATAGATTCGTCTCCGGCCAAGGGAACCGGCTCAGGGACACGAGCGGGCGGCACCGGGACATGGGTGACGGACGGCTGGGCACTGCGCCGGGGGTCGGAAGACGGAAGCATCGGCGCAGGTTGAATGACCGTGGCCGGCCCCTCGGACATACGCAGGGTTTCGATGCGCACGGAAGTCCGCGTGAGTTCCGTGACCAGATCACCGTTGCCCTTTCCCTTGGCTGACTCCCTCCGACCCCTGCCGATGGCGGAGAAATCGAAATCCGGGATGTTGGCCAATAAGGGCGTGGCGTAACTGATCGGCACCGCAAAGGCCATCCCTTCAGGCACGATCCCGGAAGGATGGGTAAACTTCGTGGTGAGGATGCCCACGACTTCGCCCTTCCGGTTGAACACCGGACCTCCGCTGTTGCCGGGATTCACCGCGGCATCGACCTGAAAGACCCGTTGCACGCCCTTGGTCCTGACGGCAGCCACGTGGCCACGGGTGATGGTGATTTCACGCAAGCCGAACTGAAACCCGACGGCAATGACCTCTTGGTCCAGCTTCACCGCCCCGGCATATCCGAGCAGCGCCTCCGACAGACCGACGGTCTCGACCTTCAGCAGGGCCAGATCGTGTTCCGCATCCACGCTCACCAGTACGGCAGGCGCCCGAAATTCCCCGGACGTCACCACCGTGATGCGCTTCGCATTGGCGACAACATGGTGGGCCGTGAGGACATACCCATCACGATGAACAATGACGCCGCTGCCGGCCGGCTTTTCCACCGGCAATGGCGGACGCTCGCTGGCCCGTCCATTTTCGACAGACGCGAACAACAGGACCAGCAGAGCCAGGTAGATCTTCATTTTCCGACCGGCAGCAACACGCTAATGGCACCGGCGTTCTGCCCCAACGTGAGGCCTTCCCGTGGATAGCCTGTGCGATCGAGCCCGCCCTTCGGACCGCCATGGCAATCGAGGCACTGTCTCGTCGCATAGAGAGGAAACATCAGACGCAGCGACGAACTGTTGGCCGCCATTTCACTGATGACTTTCTCACGAGGATAGGCGGAGTCGGCAAAAGCCTCCA
This sequence comes from Nitrospira defluvii, assembly GCA_000196815.1. GTDB lineage: Bacteria > Nitrospirota > Nitrospiria > Nitrospirales > Nitrospiraceae > Nitrospira_A > Nitrospira_A defluvii_A. The sequence goes on along the minus strand of FP929003.1, from coordinate 1,086,070 downwards.
ATGCGACCCGTTCGTACGAGTCAGGGCGATTGGCGGGATTCCGGGGATCCAAGGTCGTCTGTTTGAGTCGCACGCCTGTCACCGCGGTGAAGCGCGTGGACACGCGCGCTCCGAACACGGCCGGAATAAACCCCTTGAACCCGGCCCCCTGCCGATTGAGCTCCGCTTGAGCATCCGCGATCACCTGCTTGCTCACCGTCACCAGCTCCTGGAGCAGATGACGGCTCCGAGGGGATAGCGTACCGCCGGCCAACTCCTCCAGGTTGATGCCGGAACGGCCTCGAAACATGTCGCGCAGTTGTCCTTCAAAAGCCTCCGGCGTGAAGCCCTTGTGCGCCTTTGTCGGGTCATCCAACAGGGTTTGATTGTCATTGACGACTGCGCGGCCGGAGTCGAGCAGGATGGCCAACAGGCGAGCCGTCTGCTCCAGTTCGAGAATGGTGTGAAAGGGAATAGTCGACCGGTCGGAGGACTCAAGCCCCCGGGCAGACGGCAAGGCCGGGAGCCACCCTGCTGCTACCAGGCACGCCAGCATCCACGGCAGACGTCGCATGAGCCGCCTCTGGTGCGTTCGCGTTGCGGACTGTAGGAACCGCGCGCTCCTGATCGTGATTGCCGGGCAGGAGCGCGCGTCATGAAAAAATCGTACGAGCCTCTCAAGACGAAGTCAAGACGACGACACGCGCGACAGTCACATTACCGATCGGCCTGGATGTCGATCATGACGTTGTCCGAGTCCAGTTCGATCGTCACAGGCATCCCCTCTTGAAATACCGACAGCTTGCTTCCCGCCAGCGCGTCGACTTCAAACCGTTCGAATCCCTCAGGAGTCGAGATCTGAATCTCTCCCCAGAAAGGGTCCGCATAGTGGATCCGGCCGGCCACGACCTTATGATTGGCAAAGTGTTCACCGCCCGGCCTGGCCGCATCGAGCAACACGTTTCCCGAATCGACCAGTAACCACACCTCATCACCGACCCGCGCATCGTGCAGCCCGACCCGATCGGCCTTGTTGGGACTGATCGTCCGCAGCTGCAACCCATAGGGGGTTTTGACGAACAATAATCCGCTCTCGATCTTGGCAATCTGCCCGCTGACCGCCGAACGCACACCCAACAGCGGGCTGTCGGTCGAATCGGCCCATCCGGATGCCACCGGAAAGAAGACACCTATCGCAGCGACGGCTAGACACGCGTTCCACCTCATAACAGCCTCCTTTCGCACCGACTCACATCCAGGCAGCGACTCAATAACCCGGCTCGGTGCCTCCGCCGGGCATCGGTGGAACCGTGATGCCGTATTCCAGGATCGGCGTGACCATCAACGCAAAGTTGAACAACTCGTCGGCGGCGACATCGTGGATGCCCTGATCACGAGCCCTGAGCATCTTGAACCACTTGCCCATTTCTGATTTGACCGTCCGGGTATCCGCACGATCCACCGCCTCTTTTACGATCTGAAGCCGCTGGCTGTAGGGCTCCCAATTGGAGCCTGGATAACTGGTTTTGTAGAAGTTGAGCGAGTTGTTAATTTCATCCACCCATGCCGATTGCTGCGCAAACGCGGCTGCTGCAAACACCACCACACCGAGGCACAGCCCAACAGACAAGGTACGGAATCGATAGTCTCTATGTTGCTTGCTCATGGTTCGCCTCCTCTCAGTACACCACTCCACAAAGGGTCAGAAGGAGACCGACGACTGGCGGTCCGATTCGCGCGCGTTCTCCGCATCGGTGGCGTCCGGCGTCTTCAGCTTGTTCATGTCCATGCTTCCGGATGCGCCGCTCTCCGGAACCATCATTTGACGATCAAACCCCTTCTCCATGTCGTTTGCCGGCGGCTCGGAGAATATCGGACTCTCGCCGGAACCGATCTCCGTTTGCGGCGAGGGAACTCCGATCATTTGGTCGGGATGGATCACTTGCGCCTGCCCCCCGGACGCGATCAACAGACCCAGGCCCAACCCGACGACAATGACGCACACAAACTTGATACGTGATTCCGTTTCCATGATGTATCCCTCCTCCATGAAGGATGACCGCATTACACAGACACTCTGCGGCAGCACCTAGAACGGTACTGGAAGCGGGACACGGGGCCTATTGCCTGGAGGGTGGATTTTCCCTCCACCCTTCGAGTGAGGACGTGGGAAATGAACGGGGATCTAGCGGCTCTGCAAATAGGTGAGCACGGCTTCAACCCGGCCGCTCACACGGAGCTTCTGATAAATATGGTGTAGATGGGTCTTGACGGTATCGAGGGACACACACAATTGATCGGCGATTTCTTTGTTGCTCCGTCCGGCAGCCGCGCAGGCGAGCATTTCATGCTCGCGGTCGGTTAGAAGCGACAGCCCGCCCCCGCTCAATTCCTCCTGTTTATTCACCAACGCAACCGCCTGCTTCGCAAATCCATCCGGCATGAAAGGCGACCGTACCGGTTCCCCCTTGTCGGTGGCGCGAATGATGCGCAGAAACTCCTGGTGGTCGGCGTCCTTGAGGATGTACCCGCAGGCGCCCGCTTGCACGGCTGCCACGATCCGGGCATCGTCGTCATGTACCGACAGCATCAGCACCTTGCTCTCCGGCACGCAGCTGCGGATCAATCGCGTGGCGGTGATGCCGTCCAATCTGGGCATGTCCACATCCATCAGCACGATGCCCGGCTTGTGTGCCACCGCGAGATCAAACGCCTGCCTGCCATCCATCGCTTCCCCGACTACAATCAGATCCCGCTCATGTTCCAGGAGCAGGCGCAGGCTCTGCCGGAACAACCGTTGATCTTCAGCAATCACGATGGTGATGGGCATACCTGCTCCTGCCTGACCGGCAACGCGACCGTAAAGACCGCGCCGCCTTCGGGACGATTCGCCGCCGTGATCTGCCCGCCATGTGCATCCACCACCAAGCGGCAGAAGTGCAGCCCCAGGCCGCGTCCGATCCGGTAATCCTGCCCGTCCTTTTTCCTGAAAAACATCTCGAAGAGATGCGGCAGGTCCTCCGGCGCAATTCCAGGCCCCTCATCCTGAATCTGAATCGTCACGGTCGAACACGCATCCGGCCCGTCGACAGTTTCTCCCTGTGAGACCTGTCCCCCATTCACCTGCACGCGAATCATGATGGCGCCCCGTGCCGGCGAATACTTCAGCGCGTTGTGGATCAAATTGATCAGCACCCGTTGCAAGCGCCGACCATCCCCCATGATCCACACCGCCTCCGAGGGCACCTGCACGTTGAATCGCACCTCTTGCGCCTCGGCTTCGGAGCGAAAAAGTCGCAACACTTCGTTCATCAACAGACGTGGCGACACCGGTGACGTACTCAACGGCAGTCCCGAATAGTTCTCCTGATAGACATCCAGCATGTCGTTGATCATGCCCAGCAGGAGATCGGTGGTGAACCGCAGGTCCTCCAGACAGCGACGCGGCGGATCCTGCCCCATCTCCGGACAGCCTCCGAGCCACTCCAGCGTCTTCTTGATCCCGGCCAGCGGATTCCTGATGTCGTGGGCAAACATCGAGGCAAACTGGCTCAACGACGCGAGTCGTTCGGACCGAACGACTTGCCGCTCAAGCGCCTTCTGCTCGGTGAGGTCGCGGAGTTGGATCATGATCGATTCAAGGCGGCCCGCTTTCTTGACCGGCACCCAATCCACTTCCATCGTCCGATCACCGGTGGGTATCGGGACATGCATCGCCCCACCCGACAGGTCCGCCCCGCTTCGATTCACCGCCTCCAACTGCTCCAGCAAGCGAGGCCGCTCCGGCGCAGTGACGAGCTCCGTGAACGGGCGTCGCGCGAGGGTCGAGGCCGGCCGCCCGAGTATGACCTCCCCGCGTCGATTGATGTCCAGAATGGTACCGGACGGATCGATCAGAATTTTCGTATCGACCGAATGGTTCCACAGGAGCCGGTAGTGCTCTTCCGACGTGGCAAGATCAAGATTCACCTGTTCCAACCGTCGAACATACTGCGCCTTCACTCGGGACGCCTGTTGCAATCGTTGCGCGAGATCGTCGAAGCTCGCGGCCAGCGCATCGATCTCGACAATCCCGCTGGGCCGGGAGGGGGTCTGAGACGGCAGCGGTTCCGACGGCCATGCGCCGCCGAAGACATTGACCCGCTGAATCAAATCGCCGAATGGACGCACGATGCGTCGGGCCAGCCGCCAGCGCAGCCACACGATGAAGACGACGGCTCCGACCCAGAACGCCCCCAGTTTTCCCATGAGGGCCAGCAACGGCTCGAACGTCTCCGACGGATCCTGCTGCATCAGGATGAACCAGCCACGGGCCTGCTCGATCTGCGCCGGCAGGACGACCCGGGCCAGACCGATGATGCTCTGCTTCCCGCCATGAGTATCCTGCTCCAACTGAAACCATCGAGCGGCGGGAGCGTCCGCTGGCGCGTGCATAGATTGTGTCCGGAGGGTCGCGTGAAGATTGGGGGCCAGCATGGAACAGGCGAGCACTACACCGTCCTCGGCCAGCAGCATCATGTGTCCTGTCCGGCCGATGCGGCTTCCCACAATCGAGGATAGGATACGGTCCGTCCCGATCACGGCCTTCAGGGCCCCTCGCACCGGCTGCCCCTGTCCGCCGATCGGCACTGCAACTTCCCAGAAACCTCGCCCATTCTCGTCAACAGCCAGCGGACCGGCCCAGGCACGTTGTGCCGAGAACACAACCGGCCACCATGGTTGCTGCGCATAAAAAGTCCGTGCGGATTCGCTCTGCCGGCCTCCGACCAGTTGGCCATCCCACCGGACGATCACCAGCGAGTGAAAATAACGATGCTGCTCCTCTCGCCACTGCTCGAACTGCAATGTAGGTTGTTTCGAAGAGGACGCCCCTTCCACCGATAATCGAATCTCAGGAAGCGCACTGAGCCGTTGCATCCATTCGAGTTCCTTGGCAAGCAACAGGGCCGCTTTGTCCGCGCTCTGGCGGGCTATTTCCTGGAAGGTAATGCCGACGGTGGTGTGAAGCGACTGCTTGGCATGCCAGTAGGCATACACGAGGCCGACTGTGCCGGAAAGGATTCCTACCGATAGCACAGAGAGGGTAATCAAACTCTGGAGACTGACCCGCTGACGCATGGCGGCAGGCCATTAAAAGGAGCGACTCGACCGGCTCCTTGGACCAGGCAGCGAGTTCTGCCGGGAGAGAATGTCAGCCGGATCGCATATCGGTTACGTCATGTCGAACCCCACTGCTTCGGGCGTACACTCACTACCCCTTCAGCATACAAAATTTCGGTTGCCGAACATAGGCCTCACAATTCGCGGTCATCGCAACTCGACAATGGTGACACCATCGCCTCCCTCCGCGCGATCACCCGGTCGAAAACTCACGACGTAGGGAGACGCCTTCAAGTAGTCTCGTAGAACAACCCTCAGTCGGCCGGTCCCGTGCCCATGAATGATGCGCACAAACGGGCTCCCGCCCAAAATGGCCCGATCGAGCCCGGCCACCACGATATCCAGTGCGTCGTCCGCGGCCTGGCCTCGCACATCCAACGTCTCCTGGATATCCTCGGGGGCCAGGGTCTGACTGGTTCGCCGGTACGTCACCGCCGTCGTCTTACGAGGCTCGCTCCGAGCGGGCTGAGGCAGTCGTGCGAGGCCGACCAGACTTCCCACGTTCGCTAAAATTTCGCCTTCTCCGACTTTGAGGCGCACACGTTTTTTCCCCTGCGGGCTTTCGAGCAAGGTTCCCGTCATGCCTAACCCGACCACCTCCACCGCAGCCCCCACCGACAGCCGATCCACAGGAATCGGCTCCTGCGCCGCCCCCACTTCACGGCCGGCGGCTTGCTCCAGTTCGATGAGTCGGACTTTGGTTTCCTTGGCCTTGAGCAACTTTTGATCGCGCTTCAGGTCGTCGAGCGTCGCTTGGACCGCCGCCCGGGCACGCTGAAACTCCTGGGAGAGCTTTTTCTTCAGTCCCTGTCGCTCGTCCCGTTCCGATTCCTGCAGGTAGGTCAGAAGCTCTTGCGATTCGCGGGCCGCCTGCTCGGCAGTCTGCCTGGCGAGCGTTGCTGCAGCCTGGTCCTCGCTCATACGCCGCTGTTTGTCCTGTAAATCATTCAGCAAGGTCTCCAGTAGCCGATTATCGCCTTGCAGCCGGGCACGGGCATCCTGCAGCAACGACTCATCCATGCCGAGACGCCCGGCAATTTCGATAGCCGCCGACCCTCCCGGCTGCCCCTGGATCAGCCGATAGGTCGGGGAGAGGGTGTCGATGTTGAACTCCACACTCGCATTGGCGAAGCCCGACGTCTCTTGCGCCAACCCTTTCAACAGGCTGTAGTGCGTGGTGGCGACCACCTTCACACCCGCTGCCGCCAACCGGCACAGCAGAGCGCTCGCCAATGCCGCGCCTTCAGCCGGATCCGTGGACGTGACCGGCTCATCAAGCAATACCAATGCCCGTCCTGGGTGTATCGGCGAGGGCGAAGTGCCGGGGTCGGTCCCTTCGGACACCTCCTTCAGCAATTGCACCATCTGCGTGATGTGGGCCGAAAAACTGGACAGATCCCGCGCCAGATCCTGCGCATCGCCGATATCCGCATAGACTGAAGGGAAAATCGCCATCTCCGACTCGGGCGCACAGGGAAGATGCAGACCGCAGCGCACCATCAATGCGAACAATCCCAGCAGTTTCAGCGTGACGGTTTTTCCGCCCGTGTTGGGTCCGGAAATGATGAGGACTCGCACGGTTTCATCGAACACCAGGTCATTCGGCACCACCTGTTCCTTGGTCAGGACCAGGAACGGGTGCCGTGCGCGGTTGAGCAGGATACGCCCCTGCTCATTGAGACGCGGCGGAGCGGCCTGCAGCCGCTGGCTCAGCCCGGCCTTCGCGGAAATGGCATCAAGCTCGCCCAGCACCGCCACACTGCCGGCAAGCGCCGGCTGATGAGGCGCCACCATCGCCGACAGTTCCCGCAGAATTCTCCGTACCTCACGCTCAATGTCCAAATCCACCACTTTGATGGAGTTATTGAGATCCACCAGCTCGCGAGGCTCCAGAAACACAGTGGCTCCACTCGACGAGATGTCATGCACAATGCCGGGAATTCGCCCCTGCATCTCGGCCTTAATCGGGACCACGTACCGCCCTTCCCGTTGCGCAAAATAGTGTTCCTGCAGCACCTCCTCATACCGGCGCGAGTGCAGAATCTGGTCGAGGCGATGCCGCATCTGCTGCTTGAGGTCCTTGGCGCGGTGCATCAACCTGTGCAGTTCGGGGCTGGCTGATTCCCTCATCGATCCGTCGGGATCGATGGCGGCATTTAACGCAATGGTCAGCCGGCGATATTCCTCGATCGGTCCAAGCTGCACCGCCATCGCACACACGGCCGGGGCATCGGCCTGATGACGCAGGAGATACCGCTGCACGTCATCGATCAATCCCAAGACCAACGCAATGTCCCTCAACTCGTGCACCTCAAGACAGGCACCCTTGGCGACCCGGCCTAACCACTCCGCCACATTGGGAAATCGTAGGACCGGAAAGGGATCGGCCCCGGACCTCAATCGAAGCATGTCCGACGTTTCCTGCTGGCGCATTTGAGCTTGCGACAGGTTGATTTCCAGAACCAGCGATCGACATCGCTCTGTCCCGATTGCAGACTGGGCATAGGAGGCCAGGTGATCCAGCAGCGTGGCCCATTCCAGCACGTTGCACGATTCGGACTGTAAGGTTTCAGATTGCATCGCACCCCGACTGCCGGTTGATGGTTACGAAAAAACAGACTCTACCCGACCGCCCAGGCACAGGCAAGGCAAGCGCAAACCATATTGAGTGACAATTACGCAACAATCACCGTTACCCGATCACCACAGTCGATTCCCTCTTTTTGTATGCTTGACACACAGAAAGTCGGTCAGTACTATCGGCCCAGACTCAATCAATTCCACCCGTTTAATTCTTGAGGATTTAGCCCCATGACCACACGCATCGGCATCAATGGATTCGGACGCATCGGCCGCAACGTTCTTCGTGCTTCCCTGGGAGATCCCAGCCTGGAATTTGTCGCCATCAATGACCTCACCGATGCGAAAACATTGGCCTATTTGCTCAAGTACGACTCGGTCCATGGCACCCTCGACGCGTCCGTAGAGGCCAAAGACGACCAGCTCATTATTGATGGGAAGGCCATCAAGGTCTTAGCCGTCAGAGATCCGAAGGAGCTTCCCTGGAAGGCCCTCGGCGTAGAGATCGTCGTGGAATCGACGGGACACTTTACCGACCGCGAAGGAGCGGGAAAGCATCTCTCGGCCGGGGCGAAAACCGTGATCATTTCGGCGCCTGCCAAAGACCCCGATGCCACAGTGGTCCTCGGCGTGAACGAACAAGTTTTCGATGTGAAGGCACACCATATCGTCTCCAACGCATCCTGTACCACCAACTGCCTGGCCCCGGTCGCCAAAGTCTTGCTGGAAAACTTCGGCATCAAACACGGCGTCATGACGACGATTCATTCCTACACGAATGACCAGCAGTTGCTCGATCTCCCCCACAAGGACCTCCGCCGTGCGCGGGCGGCCGGTATGTCGATGATCCCGACCAGCACCGGAGCGGCGAAGGCGCTCCACCTGGTGATCCCGCAATTGAAGGGGAAATTGGACGGACTGGCCATCCGGGTCCCCACCCCCAATGTCTCCCTGGTCGACCTCACAGTCGAAACCGAACAGGATTGCGATGTGGCAGGGGTGAATGCCGCATTCAAGAAAGCCGCCGAAGGCCCCATGAAAAATGTATTGGCCTATTCGGATGCTCCGATCGTCTCGATCGATCTCAAAGACGATCCACACTCCGCGATCGTCGATGCTCCGTTAACCGCGGTGATCGACAAGCGACTCGTCAAGGTCACCGCCTGGTACGACAACGAGTGGGGCTATTCCTGCCGCGTGCGGGACCTGATCAAATACATCGTCGCCAAAGGGGCGTGATCCGACTCCTGCACAGCGCGCTTTTCTGACGTGCAGCACAAATCAGCGCTACCATCCGGACTGGGCTGCATACACCAGAGGAGGAGTGAAGGTCTGTCATGAATATTCGCAAACGAATCATCGAGGATGTTCAGCTTCGTGGGAAACGCGTCATCATTCGCGCCGATTACAACGTCCCGCTCGATGATTCACTGCAGATAACCGACGACACCAGGATTCGATCCACACTTCCCACTATCAATCGTGCCGTTGACGAAGGTGCAAAGGTCATTCTCTGCTCCCACCTCGGTCGGCCGAAAGGCAAGTTCGATCCGAAATTCAGCCTGGCTCCCGTTGCAAAACGCCTCCAGCGCCTGCTTGGCAAAGAAGTGATTTTCGCCCCGGACTGCATCGGGGCGGCGGTCGAAGGTCTCGTCGCCAAGATGCAACCCGGCGATGTCATGTTATTGGAAAATCTCCGTTTCCATCCGGAAGAAGAGAAGAATGACGACGGGTTCTCCAAGGCCTTGGCGTCCCTCGCCGATGTGTACATCAATGACGCGTTCGGTGCCGCTCACCGGGCCCATGCCTCCACCGTCGGCATCACGAAATACATTCCCGAAGCGGCCGCCGGTTATCTCCTCAAGAAAGAAATCGAATATCTCGAAGGCGCCGTAGAAAATCCAGTGCGACCCTTCGTCGCGATTCTCGGCGGAGCCAAGGTGTCCGGAAAAATCGGCGTGATCGAGAACCTCGGGAAGAAAGTCGACAAAGTCATCATCGGCGGCGGCATGGCCTTCACGTTCCTCAAAGCCATGGGGCTGGAGATCGGCCAGTCGCTGGTTGAAAACGACATGCTCGACTTCGCCAAGGGCGTGCAAGACCATGCCTTTTCAAGCGGCGTCAAATTCTATCTCCCGGTGGACTGTGTGGTCGCAGCCAGCCGCGAACCGGGGGCTGAAACCAAGATCGTTCCGGTTCAGGAAATTCCCAAAGGCTGGTACGGACTGGATATCGGCCCAGCCTCGGTCAAACTCTTCTCGGAAGCCGTTCAGGATGCCAAGACCATTCTCTGGAACGGTCCCATGGGCATGTTCGAAGTCGATGCCTTTGCCAGAGGGACCCTTGCGATGGCCCATTCCGTCGCCAATGCCTACGCCTTGACCATCGTCGGGGGAGGCGAAACCGCCCTCGCGATCCATCGGGCCGGCGAATCCGAAAGCATCTCGTTCATTTCAACCGGCGGTGGAGCGGCGCTGGAACTCCTCGAGGGGAAAACCCTTCCGGGACTCGCAGCCCTTCCTAACCGTTCGGCATAACGACATCGTCCACCGTTTCCTTCCCACGCGAGAGGATCCGTGAGAACGCGTTTCATCGTCGGCAACTGGAAAATGAATAAGACCGCTTCCGAAGGCGGGGCGTTCGTTCATCGCCTATCACAGGAATTGACCCACCATGCCGGCATCCAAATCGGCCTGACACCGCCCTTTACGGCGCTGCACGCCGTACGCGAAGCGCTGGGCCCGGCCTCAGCCTTCCTCCTCGGCGCACAAAATCTCTATTGGGAAGATAAAGGAGCATTCACCGGCGAAGTGTCCGGGACCATGCTGAAAGACATCGGTTGCCAGTTTGTCCTCGTCGGCCATTCGGAGCGACGACAGTATTTCGGAGACCAGGACGGCTGGACGAATAAAAAAGTTCTGGCCGCCCTCCGGCATGGCCTTCAACCGATTCTGTGCGTGGGAGAAACACTCCAGGATCGTGAGTCCGGACAGACCGACCTCGTCATTCAACGACAGCTTCGTGCCGGACTTTCCGGGATCGAGTCACAGACGCTTTCAACCGTGACGATCGCCTATGAGCCAGTGTGGGCCATTGGAACAGGACGGGCTGCGTCGCCGGAGCAAGCGGTCCCAGTTCACCGACTCATCCGCAAGACCCTAAACGAACTGGGCGGAGCGGACATAGGAAACCACGTCCGCATTCTGTACGGAGGAAGCGTCACACCGCACAATATCGCCGACTTCTTGGCATCTGAAGAAATCGACGGCGCACTTGTCGGCGGGGCTTGTTTAGACCCGGTCTCTTTTGCTACACTCGCCAAAGTCGCAATCGGGTCCAAACCCACCACGGCCTAAAGACTCAACATGTACACACTGCTCATCATCATTCATGTCATCGTCTGCCTGCTCATGATTGGAGCCATTCTGCTGCAATCCGGTAAGGGCGCTGAAATCGGTGCGGCATTCGGTGGCTCCAGCCAAACCGTATTCGGGAGCCGAGGGCCGGCGAACTTCCTGAGCAAGTTCACCGTCATCACTGCATTTGTCTTCATGTTCACCTCATTGTCGTTGGCCATCATCGCGAAGGACCGGAATTTCTCCTCCACAGTCATCGATCTGAATAAGAAACCTGCCGCCACAACTCCAAGTTCCACGCCGGCAGAAACCACAACCACCCCTGCCGCTGAATCCCATCCATCCGGCGAGGGTTCGCACTAGCTTCCTCGCCTCGCGGCTCTTACGGCACCACAGGTATCAGCCGAATACGTGACGAAAGCCTATTCGCCACAGCCACAGGCTGTAGCGAACTCGCATGCCACTGAAATATTCTCGTGGGGGAATGTGATCGATGAGACTGCTAGACGGAAGTCAGCCACTGCCGATGAGCGGAATCAGTCCCGCCCACCACATCAAAAAATGCTTTTTGTAAGGTTTGCGTGATCGGCCCTGGCTTTCCACTGCCGATGCGCCGCTGATCGATTTCCGTCACAGGGGTGAGTTCTGCCGCAGTCCCGGTGACAAAGACTTCTTCTGCCACATACATTTCATCGCGCGTGAACCGCTCCTCCACCACGGGAATATTCCGCTCCTTCGCCAATTGGATGATGGAGTTGCGCGTAATCCCCTCAAGAATGGAGGTCAAGGGAGTGGTTTTCAAGACGCCACGTCGCACGATGAACACATTTTCTCCCGTGCCTTCCGCGACATACCCTTCCGGGTCCAGCATGATCGCTTCGTCATAGCCATCGGCCTTCACTTCCCGTTTGGCCAGAATGGAGTTGACGTAATAGCCGGAAATTTTCCCGCGTGTCATGGAAACATTCACATGATGACGCGTAAAGGACGACACTCTGGCTCGAATCCCCTTGGACAAAGCCTCATCGCCCAGATAAGTCCCCCATTTCCACGCTGCGATGCTCACCTTGATGGGATTCTCCGCAGGATATAGCCCCATGGCACCATACCCGATGTACACCAACGGACGAATGTAACAAGCCTCCAGCCGATTGACCCGGACGGTTTCGACAATCGCTTCCGAGATTTGCTTCCTGTCGAAAGGCATTTCGATCAAGCCGATGTGGGCGGATTCAAAGAGACGATCCACGTGCTCCGGTAACCTGAAAATAGCCGACCCGCTCTTCCCCTTGTAGCAGCGAATACCCTCAAACGCTGCCAACCCATAGTGAAGCGAGTGCGTGAGCACATGGACCTGCGCATCAGCCCAGGCGACAAACTTCCCATCCATCCATATTTTTTCGCTGGTTTGTAACATGCGCGGGATAATACCAGCGCCTCGCGACGACCGTCAAGACAACCTCGCACAGACATTTCGCTCCAGAATATTTGCCGCTCCCGCATCTGTTCAGCCGTCGGGCGTCCAGCAGCTTCGTTCACGGACGCACTAATTCTTGACACCTTCTCCGCCGCTATGATAAACACCCACGTTCTGCTGACGAGGAGAAAGACGCACATGTACGCTATTATCGAGACAGGCGGAAAACAGTATCGAGTGGAAACCGGAACCGTACTCCAGGTGGAGTCACTCCCGGGTGATGTCGGGCATTCTGTGCAGATCGACAAGGTCAAGCTGCTGCACGGCGAGGGCGGACTGGTAGTCGGCCAGCCGGTGGTGGCGGGAGCGACCGTCACAGCGGAAATCATCCGCCAGGGTCGCACCAGATCCATTACGGTCTTCAAGAAGCACCGTCGCAAGAATTATCGCCGTACCAGAGGCCACCGGCAGGGCTTTACGCAGCTGCGTGTCACTGGGATCGAAACGAAGTAACGACTCGAAGGGGAGTTTGCCATGGCAACAAACAAAGGCGGCGGTTCGACAAGGAACGGCCGTGACAGTAACCCACAATACCTCGGCGTCAAAGCCTACGGCGGAGAGACGATCAAGGCAGGCTCCATCATTGTGCGCCAGCGGGGAACGAAGTTTTTCCCAGGCCTCAACGTCGGTTTGGGCCGGGATCATACCCTCTATGCCTATGTGTCCGGTGTCGTGAAGTTCGAAGGTGGCCGCGGCCGTCAGAAGGTCAGCGTCTATCCCGTCACAGCGAAGGCCTGATCCCTCCTCAGTCCATACCTTTGTTCCTGCGGAACAGGTGCCCTTCGTTACAGCATCCCCCATGAGCCGGCGAATACGCTATACTGCTGTTTCTGAATAACCACGCCGGCTCGGGGATCGCTGTCATGTCTACCTTTGTCGATCAAGTCCAAATTCTGGTAAAGGCCGGTCACGGCGGCAACGGCGCCTGCAGCTTTCGGCGGGAAAAGTTCGTCCCCCGCGGTGGCCCCGATGGCGGAGACGGGGGAGACGGCGGCAGCGTCGTGGTCGAAGCCACCACTCGCCTCAGCACCCTGCTGGATCTCCGTTACCAGAAGCACTACGAGGCCGAAAAGGGCGAGACCGGTGGCGGTAGCAACTGCCATGGACGCCGGGGCGCCGACGTGCGTATTCCCGTCCCGGTCGGCACCATGGTGTTCGACGAAAACACCCAAGAACTGCTGGCCGACCTCACGAAAGACGGCGAGAGCTGCGTCATCGCCAAAGGTGGCCAGGGAGGCCGAGGAAACACCCAGTTCGCTACATCGACCAACCGCGTACCGACACAATTCGAGCCAGGGACTCCCGGCGAAGAGCGCTTGCTTCGACTTGACCTGAAACTCCTGGCCGATGTCGGACTAGTCGGCTATCCGAACGCCGGGAAATCGACACTCATCGCCGCGGTGTCCGCCGCTCGCCCGAAAATTGCCGACTACCCCTTCACCACCCTGACGCCCAACCTGGGCGTGGTACGGTGGACCGGCGAGCAAACCTTTGTCATTGCCGACATTCCCGGATTGATCGAAGGCGCGCATGAAGGCAAGGGGCTGGGATTTCAGTTTCTGCGCCACATCGAGCGAACCAGCCTGCTGCTCCATGTGATCGACATTTCAGAATGGGCCACCGAGGACCCGGTCTCGAGCCTGGAAATCATGCGCCACGAACTGACCGCCTATGATGACGCACTCACGGCGCGTCCCTTCGCCGTGGTCGGCACGAAACTCGACGTCAAGGGAGCAGGTGAGCGGCTCGAACGGCTCAAAAAATACTGTCAGCGACGCAAGATTCCATTTTTTGCGATTTCGGCCGCCACGCGAGAAGGACTGGACGAGTGCATACGCTACATGGGCCAGCAAGTGGAACTGCTTCGGAAAACCCCGTGCGAGACGAACTCCTAAGACAAGCCAAACGCGTCGTCATTAAGATCGGGAGCAGCCTGGTCGCCTCGCGTGAAACCGGCCTGAGTGCCGAACGTATCGAGCGCCTTGCCGGCGAAATCGCCGAGGTGCGGGCGCAGGGACGCGAGGTCCTGGTGGTCTCGTCCGGTGCGGTCGTGTCCGGCATTAAAAAACTCGGGCTGCGCGAGTACCCGAAAAGCCTGCCGCTCAAACAGGCCGCTGCTGCGGTCGGCCAAAGCCTCCTCATGTGGGCCTACGAGAAGGCCTTTGAGCGCCTCACTCTCCGGGTCGCACAGGTACTGCTGACCCATGAAGACCTCGCCGATCGGCGACGGTTTCTCAACGCCCGCCACACCCTCACCACCCTGATCAAATTCGGGGTGATTCCGATCATCAACGAAAACGATACCGTCGCGGTCGAGGAAATCCGCGTGGGAGACAACGATACGCTGGCGGCACAAGTCGCCCACCTGGTCGATGCGGATTTGTTGATCATCCTCTCGGACGTCGACGGGCTCTTTACCGTGGACCCACGGAAGGATCCGACGGCCTCATTGATTCCGCTGATTCCAGAGATCACCAAAGATATCGAACAGCGGGCAGGCATGTCGTCCACCTTCGAAGGCACCGGCGGCATGGCCACCAAAGTACGCGCCGCCAAGAAGGTGGGGGAATACGGCGTCGCCACCCTGATTCTAAATGGAACCCGGACACGACTGCTTCCGGACGTGCTGTCCGGGCAATCCGGCGGCAGCCTGTTTCTCGCCCGGGAACGACGCTTGACCAGTCGCAAACACTGGATTGCGTTTACTCTGCGGCCGCGCGGCCATGTGCAGCTGGATCAGGGAGCCGTCGAGGCCCTGGTACGGAACGGCAAAAGCCTCCTGGCATCGGGCATCCTCGATATTACCGGCCATTTCGACGCCGGCGATCCGGTGACCTGCGCCGGTCCTGACGGAAAAGAATGCGCCAAGGGCCTCGTCAATTTCTCCTCAGAGATCCTGGCTCGAATCAAGGGGCTCAAGACTGCCGACATCCAAAAAATCCCCGGTCTTCAGGAGTATGAAGAGGTCATTCACCGCGACAACCTGGTGATCCTCTAGCCGGCTGACGACCACCCATACATGGCTCGGGCGCGATGTCACCAACACCCGATCTGAATACCGGTCCGCCGCACACAGACGTTTGCATGGAGCCCGTTCGATATGCGCCTGGGACTCTTGGGAGGTAGTTTTAATCCGATCCACAGGTGCCACCTCTCGATTGCACGATCTGCCCGACAGCTCCTACAAATGGATCGAGTCCTGTTCATCCCGACCGGTGATCCCCCGCACAAACAACCAGGCACGCTGGCCGCAGCCTCTCACCGGCACCGCATGGTCCAGCTCGCCATCCAGAACACCCCCGAGTTCGCTCTCACCGACATTGAAATCCAACGCTCCGGCAAATCCTACTCTATCGACACTGTCCGCGCGATCCGGCAGGAATACGGCCCCGAGACCGCCCTCTTTTTCATTATCGGACTGGATGCGTTTCTCGACCTGCCCTCCTGGAAAGAAGCGGAAACTCTCCTGAGGATCTGTCACTTCGTCGTCATTTCAAGACCGTCCACCAGCTTTCGGGCAATGGCCGCAATCCCGCTCTTCCAGGACGTGCCGACAGACACCTTGACCGCGCTGGACGAGGCACGACAGGAACGAGCTGACGTGGCTATTACAAACGGGCCGGCACTGACATTCCTGCGGTTGCCCCCCTGCGACGTGTCGGCCTCGGAGATCAGGGCACGGCTGCGCAGCGGCGCCTCTCTGGCAAATCTGTTGCCCACCCCTGTCGAATCCTATATACTTCGCGAGGGGTTATACAGGGAGGACAGTGAGCGTCTCTGAATCAAAGGCCAAAGCTCTCGCGGTGGCAAGCGCCATCCTGGACAAAAAAGCCACCGATGTTCTTATCCTGCATATCGCCAAACTGACCTCTGTCGCCGACTATCTGGTGATCGGTTCCGGGGACTCGGAGCGTCAGGCGCGGGCAATGGCGGACCACGTGGGCGACGTGCTCACGGCGCAGGGCCACCGGCCCCTCAGCACTGAAGGTGCATCGTCAGCCAAGTGGGTCGTCATGGACTTTGGTGACGTGATCGTCCACATTTTCCAAAAGGATATTCGCGAACACTACGCCCTCGAACGACTGTGGGGCGACGCGGGACAAATTCGATTGCCGGAAGAGCGGGCCGTAAAAGCCGCTCCCCCGACACGAACCGCCACACGTCCGGCGCGCACCCGGAAACGGGTCTAGCATGTTTCGGCTCCTCTCCACGATCTTCCTGGTCAGCGTCGGCATTTTTCTCTACAGCTATTTTCGCGAACTCAACCCCGGTACGATTACGGTTCGGACCAGCCCTGACGCGCTGTTCGAACTGAGTCCCGTCTCGTTAGTCCTGTTCTCGATGGCCCTGGGCGCCACAC
The DNA here is from genome assembly GCA_000196815.1 of Nitrospira defluvii. Taxonomy (GTDB): domain Bacteria; phylum Nitrospirota; class Nitrospiria; order Nitrospirales; family Nitrospiraceae; genus Nitrospira_A; species Nitrospira_A defluvii_A. The sequence goes on along the minus strand of FP929003.1, from coordinate 1,069,158 downwards.
TCGTAGCCCTCATCGTCACGATCAAAGAAACCTCTCATGTGTTCATGAATTGGCGCACCAATCGCCTAGTCCGCCGCAAAGAGAAAGTCGACGCCCTGCATCGGGATGGAACCCACGCCTTCATGTCCAAACGGACGGCCGATGCCGTGAACCTCTTTGAACGTGCGCTGGTGATCGATCCGAATCGAACGGATTCGCTACTCTGGCTGGGGAACATTTACCGCTCCGAGAGCAATTACACGGAAGCGATCCGACTCCACCAGCAGGCCCACCGCATTGAAGAACGCAATGTGGAAGTCCTACTCGAATTGGCCAAGGATCTGGAAGGCGCCCGACGATACGAGGACGCGCTTCAAACCCTTCAGAACATTCTCCGCATCGAGCCGGATAACTTAATGGCCTTGATCCGCAAACGCGATCTGCAAATCCGACTGGAAAAATGGAGCGATGCGCTCGAAATCCAACACCGGTTGGTCAAGGCCAACCTCCCAGAAAGCGAGCGGCGCGCCGAATCCAATCTGCTCCTCGGCTGTATGTATGAGGTCGGGCGGCAACTCCTGGAACGCGGACACCCTGACAAAGCCCGTCGCTACTTCCGTGGCGCGATCAAGAAAGATCGGACGTTCCTCCCGGCCTACATCGGGATCGGTGAGATTCTGGTCCGTGAAGGAAAAACCAAGAACGCGGTCGAAATTCTCAAGAAGATCTATGCCAAGACACGCAGCATCATCATCCTGCACCGGCTGGAGGAACTCTTTCTGGAGCTGGGCGAGCCGGACGAGATCATCCGCGCCTACCAGGAGGCTCTCCAGCAAGACCCTCACAATGCCGTGATCCAGTTTTATCTCGGGAAACTCTACTATCGACTCGAAATGGTCGATGAGGCCTATGACGTGCTCGCCACACTCGACGGAACGCAGGAACAACTCGTCGATTACCACAAGATCATGGCCAACCTGTACCTGCGCAAGCAGCACATGGACGAGGCCGTGGGAGAACTCAAGAAGGCCTTGGGCTTTAAGAAACGGGTCGTGGTGCCTTACCAATGCACCCAGTGCCACCATGAACTGGCCGAATGGTCAGGCCGTTGCCGGCGATGTGGACGATGGAACACCTACGTCGCCCTTCCCTGGCGGGATGCGAGCCAACCCGATACCGGCCAGGACGGCCAGGCCTCGCGCATCCCGAGCGTCCCCTACCAAGGCATTGCATCTCCATTTGAAACCGTGTAGGGTTTCTCCGCCCTTTTTTCTTTTCACAGACCAGGTCTCCGCCCCACGGGTACACCGAACGGGAATCAAGGTTCGATCTGTCTTTTCGAGGAGTAGCGTGCATGACTGACTTCACGATCCTGGCCGACAAGGCCTTGCGGGACGAAATACTCACCCACGAGGAATCTCTCGCCGTATTGCAGACACCGGACTCCCGACTGCTGGAACTCTTGCAGGCGGCCTTCACCGTCCGTGAACGCTACTTCGGCAAGACGGTTCGCCTGCAAATGCTCTTGAACGCCAAGAGCGGCGCGTGCCAGGAAGACTGCGGCTACTGTTCACAATCGGCCATCTCAAAAGCTCCGATCGAACGCTACGGACTGCTCTCGCAAGACCAGATGGTCACCGGCGCCCGCCGCGCGGCAGCCGCAAAGGCCCAACGGTACTGTATCGTCATCAGCGGCCGCAGCCCGATCGACCGGGACATTGCCGATATCGCCTCCGCCGTGCGCTCCATCAAGCAGGAAGTTCCGATTCAGATCTGCTGCTCCCTGGGGCTCCTCAACGAACGCCAGGCCAAGGACTTGAAAGCCGCCGGGGTGGACCGAATCAATCACAACCTGAACACGAGCGAAGCCTACCATCCGGAAATCTGCACGACGCACACCTTCCAGGACCGGCTGGCCACCATCCGCCACGCGCGGACGGCCGGACTCGAAATTTGTTCCGGTGGTATCGTCGGAATGGGAGAGAGCGATGAGGACCTGATCGATCTCGCGTTGGCCCTCCGTGAGGTCAAACCGGACTCGATTCCCATCAACACGCTTCACCCGGCATCCGGCACTCCGATGGAGCATTGCGCCCCGCTGACGCCGCAGCGATGCCTGAAGGCCCTGTGTCTCTTCCGGCTATTGCACCCGCGAACGGAGATCCGTATCGCCGGAGGCCGCGAGCATAACCTGCGCAGCTTGCAGCCACTTGCGCTCTATCCGGCGGATTCGGTATTTGTAAACGGGTACCTCACCACGCCGGGTCAACCGGCGGCAGAGGTGTGGCGAATGATTGAAGACCTGGGATTCGAAATCCAGGTGGACGCAGTGCCGACCACGCAGGGATCCACTGCTGCCTCAGAGCCAGTCGCGGACCTTCACTCGTAACGGAGCCCCTCAACCAACGGTTGCCTGGCGGCCCAACGGGCCGGCCAGAGCCCGGCGAGCACTGAGGCGATGAGAGCTAGGACGGCCACCTCCGCCATCAACCCTAGGGGCCATGACACCTGGATCGTCCAGCCGAACGATTGACGATTGATGACCCGGATCAGGATCCAGGCCAGCGCGATCCCCCCAACGAGTCCCATCGCCGTTCCCAGAAGGCCCAGATAGCCGGCTTCCCAAAGAATCAGGGCCGTAATCTGTCCCTTACTGCTGCCAAGCGCCTGCAACGTGGCCAACTCCCGGCGCCGTTCGACCACCGACGTGACCAACGTATTGATGATCCCCAGCATGGCAATAATAACCGCGATGGCCTCCAGGACATAAGTCAACGTGAAGGTCCGGTCGAAAATTCGAAGGATCTCCCGACGCAATTCTCCGTTGCTCAATACCGTCGGCAACAGACTCCCGCGGGAACCCTGAGCCAACGCTTCAAGCAGGGCAGCCCTGGCCTGCTCCAGATCGACTCCCGGATCGATATACACAGGAAACACCGTCACGCCGTCGTCGTTCCACCAATGCTGATACAGAGACCGGTCGATGACGATCTTCCCTCCATCGGTCGCGTAGTCGTAAAAGACACCCAGGACCGACAACGATTTTTCCCCCACCGGCGTCGAAATCGAGACCTGATTACCCCTGACCACATGCAGGTGATTGGCCACCACCTCCGAGAGGATGACCCCATCTCCTGCTGCGGCACGACTCAGGATGGCCGCCGAGTCACCTTCTAGAAAGAGATATCGGCTCCGTGCCGCATGGAGCGCTAAATCTCGGGATACCAACGCGGTTGGCCGCCCCTCCACTTCGATGCGCACATCGCGGTACGCATCGACCGCCGACACATGCGTAGCCTCGGCCAGGCGGGTTCGCCAGGAACCAGGGAGGGCCTGGCTCGACGACCCACCGCGAACCACATGCGGCCACCCGGCCGGAGCCACGATGAAATCGGCCATGACCGTCTGATCGATCCAAACCTCGACCGTGTCGCGAAAACTCCGGATCATCACTATGACCCCGACCATAATGGCCACCCCGACGAGAAAAGCGGAGACGGTCACCGCATTCCGGCCGATTCCCCGCGTCGTCTGCTCCCGCGCAATGTGGCGAATGCCGCCACCCAACGAAGGCGAATGGGAAGCGGTGCCCAGTTCCCGGGTGCGGCAAACCCACTGCATGAAAATCGGAACCAGACAGGAGAGACCGGCCAGCAGACAGAACGTCGCCAGATACCCGAAGACCGGAACCCCGCCGACTGGTCCGGCTAGTGCGCATCCCAGCGCGAAGAGCAGCAGGCCTCCACCCACCACCCCCAATGAGGCAGCACGAACTCGCTGGGCAACATCGTATTCCCCGGGGGCAAGGGCCGCGACCACCATCGTACGTCCCGCATCCAGGCTCGGCCCCAACGCTCCCAATATCGACACTCCGCCACCGATCACAATCGCTTCAATGAACAGCCGGCCAGATCCCGGCGGAAAACCAAAGGTTCTTGGCGCATCAGCCATGGGGACATAGAGGTCCTGGATGGTCCGACCGACCAAGCCGACGAGCACATTTCCCAAAACCAGTCCCAGACTCCCCCCCAGGACCCCTCCGGCCACACCGAATACACCCGCCTCCGCAAGGAACAGGCCCACGACCATAGGCTCCGACATCCCGATCGCGCGCAGAATTCCCACCTCCCGCCGGCGTTGCGCCACGGTGAAAGACACGGTGTTATAAATCAGGAACATCCCGATCAGCAGCCCGACCATACTCAGCACGGAAAGGTTCAATTGAAATGCGCCTACCATAGATTCGACTTGCTGGCTGCGTTGGATCGGGCGTCGCACCGTGACAGCGGGAGGCAGGATCCTGGTGATCGCCTCGGCCACCTGTTCGACCGACGAGGAGGGCTGCGTCACCACGTCGATTCGATCCAACCGGCCGCCCAAATCGAAGGTCCGTTGAAAGGCCGCAATATCCATCACGGCCAGACGGTCCCATGCCGATGGCCCCTCCGCCCGACGGCCCATCACCCCCGTGATGACAACGGACACCTCCCGTCCAGCGGCTTCCAGGTTTAGCAGCGCCTTTGGGCCGACTCCCAATTCAGAGGCCAGACCCTGCCCGAGCAGGAGTCCGCTTGGAGCCAGGAGGCCTTCCATTTCATCCCCCTCGCCTGGTCGCCACAGAGTCTCTAGCGTCGCAGGGAGGCGCCCTTGCGTAGAATTCAACTCCTCCAGCAGATCTAGTCCAAGGATGAGGAACGATTGAGAACGGCCGGCCACTCGAACCCCGATCTCTCCCACTGGTTTCGCTGAATCCACACCGGCGATGCCTCTCACGGAAGCAATCAGGCGCTCGTCCATGCCCGCTTCTCCGGCCGATACCTCCAGGGTGACCGGACCGGCCACTGCTAAGACCGAATCCTCGAACGATCGGAGAACGTCCACGTTGGCAGTCTGGACCGCAATCGTCGCCGCAACCCCCAAGCCGACGCCGATCGTCGTAAGGAGCGTGCGACCGGGATGAGTGGACAAATGTGTCCATCCAAGACGGGCACAAACCTCGAATAGGGCAGAGGAAATCAGCGGCATCGGCAGACCTACCGGAACAACACTCTAGTAATTGTTTTTACAGATTTACCCAGATATGCTAAGATTACGTTCAGTAGAATTTGGGGTACAATATCTATATGGCACTACGCAAACGACCTCAAGCCAGAAAGCCCGCGAAGACCACCAAGGCCGCTTCACCGACCAAGAAGAGAAAACCTGCAAGGGTCGTAAAGCCCGCGCCCGTGCGCACGAAACGATCCGAGGGGCTAACGCCCAGGCAGAAAGAAATTCTAAAACTGGTGTCCCAAGGAAATACCAACCGCGACATTGCTCGCCGCCTGGACATCAGCGTGCGCACCGTTGAGGTGCATCGCTTCAATCTGATGCGGCGCTTGAAAGTCCGCAACGTCGCACAGCTGCTCCGTCAGGCGTTGCAACAGGGATTCCTTCCGAAGAACTTCGCCTTCCGATAAATACTCCATGCGCCGGTTTCGTGTACGGAACCGGCGCACCTTTTTACAGCTCTTTCAGTTTTCCCCGACATTCCTCAAGCGACTGCTTGCCCCGCATGGCCAACTCGGCCGTCAGCTCGCGTTCCAATCGCTCAAACACCGCCACACCTTCTTCGACCAGCGCCGTCCCCACCTGAACCGCCGACGCACCGCACAGCACATGCTCAAAGGCATCGACGCCCTGTACGACTCCACCGGTCCCGATGATGGGGATCCGTCCCTCCAACAACTTCCAAAACGCTCGCACATTCGCCAGCGCGACCGGCTTGATCAACGATCCTCCCAACCCGCCGAACCCGCCCTTGGGCTTGATGACCGGCGTTTCGTGCTTCGGGTCCACAACCAGACCGTTCCCCACAGAGTTGATCAAATTGAGGTAATCGACCCCGCAGCGGCGAATCACCTCCGCCATCACCGCGTGGTGTGCCGGATCGAAATAGGGCGGGAGTTTGACGCCCATTGGAACGGTGATGAGCGGTCGCACCCGCTTGAGCAACCGTTCCGAATCGACCGGATCATAGGCGATCTGCGGCTTACCGGGAATATTCGGGCAGGAGAGATTGACCTCGATGAGATCGGGCCGCGCCTGATTGATCGCACGCGCCATCGTGAGAAAGTCGTCCTCACACAGGCCGGCAATGCTGGCGATCACGGGTTTGCCGAAACGGGTGAGTTCGGGGATCATCTCCGCGTAGGCTCGATACCCGAGATTCGGCAGCCCCATGGAATTGATGGAGCCCCCCGTAAATCCGTAATACCGCGGCTCAGGATTACCAACCCGTGGCTCCAGGGTCATCGATTTCGTCACGATGGCGCCGGCACGGGAACGCCCCAGCGTAATAAGTTCCTCCCGCGTCACACAGAGCGCTCCGGAGGCATTCATGAAACAGGTCGGAAATTTTACTCCCGCAATAGTGACGCTTAAATCCATGCTGTTCCTTTCTCCCGACAGGACGTGGAATAATCCCGTTGGCGTTCCTCCCCCGTTCTCTTTGAAATTCGCGACGCGTTAGTCGTGACGCCTCTCTCCGAGCGACGAGCCGCCTTCACAGACATAGTACACAACCGTTCGGCCTAGTGCCGGACACAATTCACCAATCGGCCGTCCCGCATATGCCACACATAGTCGGCTGCGTCGGCCGCGCTCTCACTGTGCGTCACCAGCAAGACCGAGTGACCAAACCGTTGCGGTAACGTACGGAACAGGCTGACGATGTCCGCCCCTTGCTTGGAATCGAGATTCCCGGTCGGTTCATCCGCCAGAACAAGTCGTGGTCGATGCACGATCGCCCGGGCAATCGCGACGCGCTGCTGCTCCCCTCCCGACAACTCACCCGGCCGGTGCGAACGTCGCCTGTCCATCCGCACCGCCGCCAAGACTTCGTTGACCCGCTCGGCCACCGCGGCCCCCCGTTCCCCCCTCAGCAGCAAAGGCAAGGCGACATTCTCCCCAACCGTCAGGCCGGGAATAAGGTGGAAGGCCTGAAAAACAATTCCGATCAACTCTCGCCTCAAGCGGGTCCATTCGGTGGCGCTCGCATGGGTCACAGGCCGGTTCTCAATGGCGATGGCTCCCGAGGTGGGCCGATCGAGCCCACCGATGAGATTCAGCAGCGTGCTCTTCCCGCACCCGCTCGGCCCGACGAAGGCACAGAACTCTCCCGCCTTCACGCCGAGGGTCACGTCCTGCAACGCCGACACAATCGTCTGCCCGCGGCGATATGCTTTCGAAAGATTCTGCACCTGTACCAGCATGTTGGCGGGATCTTGCATGATGGGAATCGATAGCCCTAACGGAGTGCGGCAGATGCAGGTGAATGGTCCTATACCACACCCGGTTTGCACCCCACAACCTTGACGGCTGAGGGGTCTTCCGTACACAATCCCGACGCGCGGCCGTCACGCCTCTTGGACCCAGACAATGAGCTCACACGCACTGTTCGCAGGCATCATCAGGCAGGCCACACGACTCTTGCTTCCGTCGGACTGCGCCACGTGCGAACAGCCCCTCACGGACGACCCCACACCGTTTTTCTGCCGCCAATGCTGGGGGCTGATTCGACCGCTACAAGGGCCGTCCTGCTCCCGATGCCATCGCCCCTTCGCTTCTCCATACGCCACACTCCATAGCCCGACCCACGAATGCCACGACTGCCGGACCCGCGCACCGCGCTACTCACAGGTGTGGGCGGCCTATGCCTACTGTTCTCCGCTTCAGGACGCCATTGCCCTCTTGAAATACCGCGGCAAGGTGGTCCTGGCGGATGCGCTCGGTGCGTTGCTCGCCCAGGCTCTTCCCGCAGATCTGGAGGCGGATCTTCTCATGCCGATCCCGCTCCACCCCAACCGCCTTCGGCAAAGAGAGTTTAATCAATCCCTGCTCCTCGCCGACCGCATCGCGCCTGTACTTGGAAGGCCTGTATCCTATCGGAACCTGGTTCGCATCGTCGATACCGACCCCCAGACCACGCTCCCCCGCTCGTCACGCCTGCAGAACCTTCACCGGGCGTTCGCCCTGCGCGCCCCAGGGGAAGTGACCGGCAAACGCATCCTGATCATCGACGATGTCTTTACCACCGGCACCACCGCCAACGAATGCGCCAAAGTCCTGCTCAACGCCGGTGCCAAAGACGTCGCGGTGCTCACGCTCGCGCGTTCCCTGGATACCGGCATGGTGCCGGAGACCTGGCTGCCTCCATCGGCCGTCGATCAACCTCAAGCACTGAGGGTTTAGTTCATGCCGATCTACGAATATCGCTGTCGCCAATGTGGAAAACGAACCACCCGATTGATCCTCAGCATCAGCGCTGCGCCCCAACAGACATGCGGCCACTGCCAGAGTCCTGATCTGGAGCGACTGCTCTCCCGGTTTGCCTCTCCGAAATCGGACGAAGCACGCCTTGAAGCCCTGTCCGATCCAAGCAATCTGAGCGGATTTGACGAAAACGACCCTCAGAGCATGGCCCGGCTCATGAAAAAAATGGGGCAGGAAATGGGAGAAGACCTCGGGGATGACGTCGAAGCGGCGATGGAAGGGGGGGACGCTGTTCCACCTGGAATGGACCAGACCGACTTCGAGTGACCGCCCCGGTCATGAATATTCACTTGACAGGATTGGCCTTGTCTCCTACCATCAGCGAAGAAATGGCTAACCGGCTGATTCCCATGCGCCTACGTCCAGTTCCATCAACTCTTCACTGTAGCCGCCCGCAACTGCGAGGCTGCCGATAATGTTTGCCGGCGAATACCTCTGCAAAGTCGATGACAAGGGACGCTTTCTGATCCCCTCTCCCCTTCGAGAACGTCTCGAAGCCGAGGGCAATCAGGTCATGTTCGTCAAGAATACCGAGCAGACACTCTGGATGTATTCAGCCAAGGAGTGGGAAAAGGTCCTTGAACGGACCAGGATCACCCTGGATGAGGACCAGAGCCGCCTGTTCATGCACCATGTGATGTCGCAAGCCGGCACCTCGGATATCGACAAGGCCGGCCGCGTACTGATCCCGAGCCGTCTTCGCAAGCTCGTCCCGATGGATGAAGACCAGGAAATCTTCCTCGTGGGCATGTATCACCGTCTGGAAGTCTGGGGCCCGTCGGAATGGCGACGGTATCTCACCAGGACGGAAGACCGGTACGAGCAGGATATGGCGAAGATCCAAAATCTTCTCTAGTTGATAGGCAGGCCCTTGCGCCGCGTGTCCCGCCCTCGACAATCCCCCATCCCGATCCGGACGACTTCCTTCAGACCCCCGGCTCAGAAGGCAGCCCTTTCCGCACAGCAACCCACTCTGGCGCGCATGTCCATCCGCGCGCGCGCTCCGGTTACGCCCCTCGCTTCCGCCCCACTATCCGTTCGAGTGACCGTAGATTCCATTGCCCTCACCTTGCCCGTTCCACCCAGCGTCAATCATCAATATGCCACGGTCAACGGGCGCCGGCTGCTCTCCGCCAAAGGCCGTGCATTCAAGGAACTGGTCGGGCAACAAATTCTGGTTGCGCTTGCCCAATCATCTCATCGTGGTACTCTAAGACGAACCTTGAGCCAGGCGAACCTCTCGTTATCCATACAATTCTTCTTCGCCTCGGCACTGCGTCGGGATACCGACGGAGGACTCAAGATCGCACAAGACGCCTTATGTGAGGGCCTGGGACTGAACGATAATCGGGTGGTCGAAACTCACCTCTACAAGTATCAGGATCGCGACAATCCTCGCATGGAACTACGGTTGTCGGTGGTGCCGCCGGCAGCACCCGATGCCACTTGTCTCACCTCCCTTGAGGCCCGCTAGTGGTGCGTCCGGCCCCTCGATCCGACAGCCGGCGAGACCGGTAACCTAGCGCAGGGAGACCGCAAAAGAGCGGCGGGCCTGCGACGCCCATACGTTATGGCATACCGACCGATCGACATCGATGCGCTCCAGATCGGCATGCACGTCGCCAAAATCGACGTAGCCTGGTTCCGTTCGCCCTTCATGCGGCATTCGTTCCTGATCCGGACCGACGAACAGATCGAGAAATTACGGCGCGCGGGGGTGAAACACCTGTCCATCGACCCCGCCCGGGGCCTGGATATCCCAGGCACCTCCACGTCGGTACAAGACGAACCGAACGGCACCACCAAGCCGCTGGACACCCCGTCTCCCCCCGCGACGGAAGTGCGCTCCCTCGCCGCGATGACGCAGGAACTGCTGACGGCCAGAACCGCTCGTGCACAGCTCGAAGCGTCGGTGCAGAACACCTTCTCGCGCATCGCACAAACAGGCATCGTCGATCCGGAGGAAGCCACACACACCGTGCATGCGATCAGTGCCGTCGCCCAAGCGCTCAACACTCATGCCCTTTTCATGGCGTTCAACCAAGGGCGCGCGGGCAATGCCCCGCTCAGCCAGCACGCCCTTGCCACCTGCAGCTTTTCGATGATTCTGGCCCATGCGGCAGACTACAACCTCCTGGCCATCCAGGAGTTAGCCACCGGCGCGCTCCTTCACGACATCGGACTCATGCAGGTCCCGCCGAATATTCTCCAACGGATTCACGACACCTCGGCCACCCTCTCCGAACAGAACCGGCAGGCCTATGAAGCCCACGCGCGCGCAGGCGCCATTCTGCTCGAACGCCGGAACGGCTTCTCCCCGTCGGTGGAACAGATTGTGGCAGAGCACCATGCGTATTTGAACGGAAGCGGATTTCCTGCAGAAACCGGCGGCGCCTTCACTTCGGACATGACACGGATTGTAATGGTCACGGATCGCTACGACGAGTTGCTGACTGGATTCGGCGGCGCCTCACCCCTCACCCCGCATCAGTCATTACAGCGGCTCTACCAGGAAGGACAGGAAGGCAGATACGAAAACCGGCTGATCTCGCTCTTCGTCAAAGTGATGGGGATTTATCCGGTGTATAGCTATGTCTCGCTGACCACCGGCGAGCGGGCCATCGTGTCAGTCATCAACTCAGGAAAGCTCCATCAGCCCATTGTCACCATTACCCACGATCCCTCGGGGCAACCCTACATCGTCCCACTTGTCATCGACCTTGCCAACCAGGACGCAGAAGCCCCTCCCCGGGGAATACGTTCCGTGCTGGGCACCATTCCCCCGGAATTCGAACGAGCGTTTCACTAATCCCCTCCCAGCTCCGCTCACACCCCGCCGGATCCATCTCGCGGCCAAGGACCCGCGGTTCAGTCTGGAGCGTTATTCGTAACGCAGGGCTTCGATGGGATTGAGTCGCGCGGCTTTGTTGGCGGGATAGAGCCCGAAAAACAGTCCGACACCCAGCGAGAACACAAAGGCGCTCACGATCGCATCGAGCGAGATGATGGTCGGCCATCCTGCAATCACAGTGGTCAGTCGAGCGCCGACGATGCCGACGACCACGCCGATCACACCGCCGAACAGGCTCAGCGTGACCGCCTCGATCAGAAACTGCATCAGAATATGCAGCCGCTTGGCGCCCACCGCCATACGCACCCCGATCTCCCTGGTCCGTTCCGTCACCGACACCAGCAGAATATTCATGATGCCGATCCCACCGACCAGCAACGATACGGAGGCGATGGCAAAGAGCATGACCGTCAGCGTCTGACTCGTGCTCTCCTGCACCTTTCCGATATCGACCTGCGTCCGAATAGTGAAATCGTCCGCCTGCTCGCCTTGGAGGCGATGTCGCGCCCGCAAGACCTCCCGGATCTGATCGACCGCCTCGGGCAAATCGGCGCTCCGCTCCGTGGACGCAAACAAGGCCCCGACCGAGCCCAAGAACTGACTGCCGAACACCTTCCGCTCCGCGGTCGTAAAGGGGATAAAAATCACATCGTCCTGATCCGAACCCTGCGCCGATTGCCCCTTTGGAGCCAGCACGCCGACAACCTGAAACGGCACATTCTTGATACGAATCGTCGCACCGATCGCCTCCTCGCCGGGATCGAACAGATTTTCCAGCGTCGTCTGCCCGATCAGCGCCACGCGGGCCGCGCTCTCCAAGTCGGTTTGGGTAAACGGTCCTCCGCCGGTGAACGACCAGTCCCGAATCGTAAGATAACTCGGAGAGATCCCGTTGACGGGACCGTTCCAGTTGCGATTACCGTTGACGATCTGCATCACATCCCGCTTGGCCCAGCCGGTGTCCGACAACAAGGGGCTCCGCTTTTTCAAATCGGCTGCGTCTCCGACGGTCAACGTCACGGCCCCGCCCTGACCGCCCCGCACCCCGCTGACGGTGGTGGAGCCCGGCATGATGATGATCACATTCGTCCCCATGCTGGCCACCTGCGCCTGCACCGCCGCGCGGGCGCCCTGCCCGATACTCACCATCGCAATCACCGCGCCCACACCGATGACGATGCCCAGCATGGTCAGCCCGGCGCGAAGCCGGTTGCGGCTGAGAATCCGTAGCGCGGTCATCACGGTGAGGAGAATAAAAGCCGGCATGGGCGTCCTACTGCACGACAGTCAGATGCGGGGCCCGCCGCACGTCCTGGGTGATCCGGCCATCTTTCATGACCAGTTCGCGTGAGGCATAGGCGGCGATATCGGATTCGTGGGTCACCAGAATGATGGTGATGCCATCTTGGCGGTTGAGTTCTTCGAGAATACTCATGATCTCCCGGCTCGAAGCCGTATCCAGATTGCCTGTCGGTTCGTCGGCAAAAAGAATCGAAGGGGCCCCGACCAGCGCCCGCGCAATGGCCACACGCTGTTGCTGGCCTCCGGAGAGCTGCGTGGGATAATGCTGCTCCCGACCGGCCAACCCGACTCGCTGCAACGCTGCGGCAGCCTGTTTTCGCTGTTCCTTGATCGAAAGGCCTCGATAAAACAGCGGCAATTGGGCATTCTCCAACGCGCTGGTTCTGGGAATCAGATTGAAGCTTTGAAATACGAAGCCGATCTGCCGGTTGCGAAGCTCGGCCAGGAGATCCGGTTTTGCCGTCGCCACATCCAAACCATCCAGCTCATATCGACCACGCGTGGGCTGGTCGAGGCAGCCGAGAATATTCATCAGGGTCGACTTGCCCGATCCGGATGTACCCATGACCGCCACAAATTCACCGCGATCGATGGTGAGGTTGATGCCGCGCAATGCCTGCACCTCAACGTCGCCGACACGATAAATCTTCCAGAGGTCTTCGCAAACAATCAACGGAGCCATGCTGTCCTCAGGAGCGGATGGAACGGGACTGCGCCGGGGCTCAACCCGAAATCACGGCAGTGCCGGAGACAGTGAACAGAAGACTCACTAGAGGCATCCAGCAACGCGAGTACGGCACGGACACAGCGTTTCGCCCCCAGCTAGAGACCACGATCACGCCGGGGCCCGCGCTGTTGCCCGGACCCGAATCCCGGCGGCAGGTCACCGCCCTTGCGATCCCCACGCGGAGAGTCGATCCCGATAATGACCTGGTCCCCCTCATTGACCGAAGCGGAGCTGATTTCGGCGTAGGCCCCGTCTGAAATGCCCATCTCGACAGGGACTCGCTCCAACGCCTCGTCGACCCCCTGCTTCCAAATGGCCAACTGGCGGGTCCCTGGTTCAGAGGCCCCGCCGCCGGACATACGGCCGCCGCCCTCACTCTTGGCGGGTCTTCCCGAGACCTGTTCCTCGCGCACCGTCTTCGGCGGGGTAAAGCGCAGGGCCGAATTCGGCACCTTGAGAATGTTCTCTTTCTTCGCCACGACAATGGAGACGTTCGCTGTCATGCCAGGCTTCAGGCGAAACACCGGGTTCTCGAATTCGACCACAACGTCGTAGGTCACCACATTCTGGATGTTGATCGGCGCATTTCTCACCTGGCGCACCCGCCCGTGAAACTGCTCTCCGGGGTAGGCGTCCACCGTGAACGAAGCCGATTTCCCTTCGGCGATCCCGCCGATGTCGGCTTCGCTGACATTGGTATCGACCTGCATCTTCGTGACATCTTCAGCAATCAGAAACAGCATGGGAATGGTAAAGCTGGCTGCGATCCGCTGCCCGACCTCGACGAGACGCGAAATCACCACCCCGTCGACCGGTGAACGAATCACCGTATACTTCAGATCTAGTTCGGCCGCCTGCAGCATCGCTTCCGCCTGTTTAACGGCGGCCTCCGTGACCTTCACCTGCGCAACGGCGCCTTCGGAGGCGGTCAACGCGACGTCCACTTCGTTTTGCGAGATAAATTGTTGGCCGATCAGCGACTTGGCCCGGTCCAGTTCACGTCGCCGCTGGGCCAGATCGATCCGGGCCTTATCGAACGCCGCCTTGGCGTTTGCCAGGCTCGCAACCGCCTGATCGCGTCTGGCCTGGTAGGGAAACGGATCGATACGGGCCACCACCTGATTCGCCGTGACCTTGGAGTTAAAATCGGCATGGAGGCTTTCGATCATGCCCGACACCTGACTGCCGACCTGAATCGTGGTGATGGGATTGATTGTCCCCGTCGCCGTGACCAGCGAGACGATGGTGCCCCGTTCGACAGGAACCGTGCGGTAGCGCACAACGGCCTTTCGCTCGCCGTTGAAAAACACATACCCGGCGATGACAAGGCCCAGCACAAGGACTCCGACGATGACTCCGATCCGACGCATGGACAGGCCCCTTCTCCCTCGAATGACGCGGCCATTCTAGCAGGAAACGATTTTGCGATGCAGCACCGCCACCCGGTCGGGCACGGTAGAACAGCGCCGACGCAGAAAACACAAAGGCCGTTTGCCTATGACGGCAAACGGCCTTTCGAACTCATGGGTCCGCTATGAGCGGACATTCAGCGCACGACTAGGGACTGACCGTGATGCGGTCCTTGATATCGTCGAAGATGTCCTTCGGAACCACATTCTTGGCCACCAGCTCACCCTTCACGCGATACGGGCGATTACTCACGATCCGGTCGGCCACATCCTGGCTGACACCCAGCGTCAGGACCAAATCGGTCGACGGCGCTTTGTTGATATTCAGCAAGGACACCGGCGGAGCCGCAGCCTCAACCGGTCCACCGAACGGATTCGACGATGGCGCCGATTTCGCCGAGGACGCACCGCCTGACAACGGCGCGGTCAATTCCGCGGGGGCCGAGGAGCTCAGCGACCGCGAGCGCTCCTTCATCTCTTTCTGATACCGCGCGACCAGCGCCTTCAGCTGCTCATTGTGTCGGCGAGCCTCGTCATACTCCTGCTTGATGTTTCGATTCTGCGCACTCAGCTGCTTGACCTTGTCTTCCAATTCCTTGGTCCGGACCTCAATGGTATCGCGCTCCTTGTCCCGGCCATGCTGGATCCGCTGTAGTTCATCCCGGGCAATCTGGCTTTCCGAACCGAACTTGGCGTTGAGATCTTTCAGCGTCTTGACCTGTTGCTCCAGCGCATTCTTCTGCGCCCGCGCCCGCTCCAGGTCTCCCCGGACGGTGTCGGCATCGGCAAGCGCCTCATGGTATTTCTTGTCACTTACGCACCCACTGACGGCCATCGCACTCATCAGCGCGAGCCCAGCCATCCACACATGCCTCATGCGACCCTCCCCTGTTCGATCTGGACCGATCGGACCTCTTCTCTCTTGTTGTGTGTATGCCATCATCTCAACTTTGTCAACAAGTTTGCCGATTGCCAAGTGCCTGCCGGTGAGTCGCCCACAGTCCGCGGCGACTCCGCAAATTTCGACGACACTTGACTGCCAGGGAGCAGTCTGGGAATATGCAAACACCGTTCAGCACAACCCCGTAACCGACCAGCAGCACACTCACAGACCATCCTGATCAGACTATTATGATGAACTGGGGCCCGGAGCTCGCGATCATTCTCGGCGTCATCGAAGGGCTGACGGAATTTCTTCCCGTCTCCTCGACGGGGCATCTCATTCTCGTCGGCCACGCGCTCGGATTCACCGGGGACATCGCCTCAAACGTCGAGATTTCGATCCAGCTGGGATCCATCCTCGCCATCATCGCCTACGAACGCACCAAGCTGGCCTCGCTGGCCTCGCACGCATTCCGTGAACAGCGTGACTTCCGGTCGCTCGTGGCCGCCCGAGGGAATGCCTCGTGGGCAACTCTCATTCAACAGTCCATTCAAGCCCAGCCGAACCTCTGGTTTGTAATCGGCTTAGGATTGGCTTTCTTGCCCGCGGCGCTCGTGGGGTTCCTCGCCCATAAGTCGATCAAGGCCTATCTCTTCTCACCGACGACCGTGGCGATTTCGCTGATCGTGGGGGGCATCATCATACTAGTGGTCGAACGGATGCGGGATCGTGTGCGCGTCAAGGAACTACTCCAGGTCACGCCTCGCTTGGCCTTGTGGGTCGGCCTGGCCCAATGCGCCTCATTGATTCCCGGCATGTCCCGTTCCGGCGCAACCATTGTCGGCGGACTGCTGGCCGGCCTCGACCGCCGCGTCGCCACGGAATATTCCTTCTTCCTGGCACTGCCGACGATGATCATCGCCACCATTTATCAGATGCTGAAATCCCAAGCCGCATTCAGCCAGGACGACTACGTGGCGCTCGGCATCGGGCTGGTGGTCTCGTTCGCCGTCGCCTGGGCCGTCATCGCCGCCTTCCTCACCTATGTGCAACGCCACAGCCTGAGCGTCTTCGCCTATTACCGCATGGTACTGGGTGTCATCGTGCTGCTGGTCGTCCGCTAACTACACTCATACCAAGGAGCCGAATGACCATGGCAAACCAAACGGACAGCGTCCACGTCTACGATACCTGGGTCAAAGGAAAGAACGGCAAGCTCCACTTCGACGTGATGACCACAAATCAGGAGAAGGCCCTCGTCCTCGCCAAGCAATATCTGGTGGGAATCGGTGAACCGAACGCGGTCATCACCCTTAAGGAATGCCAGTTCTGCCACAGTGAACCACTGGTCATGTTTTCGGAAGAGCAGCAGCGCCAATTCCGGGAACAAGGCGGCTTTATCATCACGATGCCGGTCTGATTAGGAAGAATGACGCGGGAACGCTGCCGGCGGGATTCGCCAGCATCCTGTCAGGAAGGAGGGTTGTCGGGTACCACCGGAGTCGCCTCCGGCTCCTTCTCCAACGCGAAGTGCAGAATCAGAAACGCCACCCCGACGGTGATCGCCGAGTCGGCGACGTTAAACGCAGGGAAATGGTAGGCGTTGAAATAAAAGTCCAGAAAGTCGATCACTTCCCCGTAGCGCAAGCGGTCCAGTAAATTCCCGATCGCCCCGCCGAGAATCGCCGCCACGCTCAGCCGCCCCATCCAATCATCCTTCGGCATGCGAACCAGAATCGTCCCGAGCAGACCCACGGCAAAAACCGAGGTCACTCCAAAAAACACGAACCGGAACGAGCTGCTGCTGGAGGAGAGAAACCCGAAGGCCGCGCCGGGGTTCCGGATGTAAGTGATGCTGAAGAAGTTGGTGATGACCGGAATGGATTCATGGAGCCGCATGGACTCCATGACGGAGAGCTTGGTGACTTGATCCAGCACGACGATCGCCAGGCTGAGCACACCAAGCAGCAGATAACGGACGGAGTTGCTCAACGGACCGCCTCAACGCAACGGTCGCAGAGGGTCGGATGGTCGGGGAAGCTTCCCACGGCTGCACGATAATTCCAGCACCGTTCGCATTTCACACCCGTCGCCTTCTCCACGGTAATCGCAAAACCTGGCTTCTCGGGCAGCTGCGGCACAGACTGCAGAACCACATCAGAGACGATGAAAAACGCCGGGAGATCCTGGCCGTACGTTTTCAAAAGGTCGTACCGGGCAGGGTGAGCGTCGATCAGCACTTTCGCTTCCAGCGGCGCGCCGATCACCTTCTCACGCCGTTGCACTTCCAGCGCCGCTTGGACGGCCGTTCTCACTTCCAGCAATCGCTCCCACCGTTCAGCCAGCTTCGTGTCCGCCCAGCGCGGATCGACTTCCGGGAACATGGCCAGGTGCACGCTATCGGCCTTCGAATCCGCCCGCACCGACTCCGGCAGCATCCGCCAGATTTCCTCGGCGGTGAAACTCAGCACCGGCGCCATCAGCTTCGTGAGGGCCACCAGGATATCGAATAACACGGTCTGCGACCCGCGCCGTAGCGGCGAATCCTTGCGGAACGTATAAAGCCGGTCCTTCAGGATATCGAGATAGACCGCGCTCAAATCCACCGAACAGAAGTTGTTCAGCGCATGAAAGATCGTATGGAACTCGAATTCGTCGTAGCCCTTGCGCACGCGCGGAACCAGGTCGCCCAAGCGCATCAATGCCCAACGATCCAATTCAGGCAACTGCTCGAACGGCACGCGGTGCTGCGCCGGATCGAAGTCGTAGAGATTACTCAGCAGGAACCGGCAGGTGTTGCGGATCTTGCGGTAGGCTTCGATGAGATGGTTCAGGATCTCCTGGGAAATCCGCAGATCCTCACGATAGTCCTGCGCCGACACCCAGAGGCGGAGAATTTCCGCACCCGATTGTTTGATCACATCCTGCGGCGCCACGACGTTGCCCGCCGATTTGGACATCTTCCGCCCCGCCCCGTCCAATACAAATCCATGCGTCAGCACGGCCTTATATGGCGCGCGATGGTCGGTGATCACGCCGGCCAACAGGGCGCTATGGAACCAGCCGCGATGCTGGTCCGATCCTTCCAGATACAAATCCGCCGGATACCACTGCCGGGACTTGAGCACAGCCGCATAACTCACGCCGGACTCGAACCACACGTCCAGAATGTCACGCTCCTTCTCGAACTCGGCTTCGCCGCAGCCTTCGCACTGAGTCCCGTCAGGCAGCAATGCGGCAGCCTGGTTGGCAAACCAATAGTCGGTCCCATGTTGGCCGATCAAATCGGCGACATGATCGATCACCCGCGGATGCGCTAGCACCTTGCCGCACTTCACGCAGGTAAAACCCGGGATCGGCGTGCCCCAGACACGTTGGCGCGAGAGGCACCAATCGGGCCGGTTCTCGATCATTCCGTTGATCCGGTCGCGCCCGTAGGCGGGAATCCAGCGCACCCGTTCAATCTCCGCCAGCGCTTCCTTCCGCAACTCATTCGTCTCCATCGAGACGAACCACTGTTCGGTCGCGCGGAAGATGACCGGCTGCTTGCAACGCCAGCAGTGGGGATAGGAGTGGTTGAGCGATCCGTGGCCGAGTAAGCGGCCGTTTTCCTTGAGGCGCTCCACGATTTTGGGATTGGCTTTGAAGACATGTTGCCCGGCGAACTCCGGAACAGCGGCCGTGAACTTCCCGCCGTTATCCACCGGCGCCAGGATTTCCAGCCGCTCACCGACGCTGGCCTTGGCATTGTGATCCAACACCAGCAGATAGTCTTCCATACCGTGGCCCGGCGCGATGTGCACGCAACCCGTTCCCTGCTCCAACGTGACGAAGTCGCCCAGAAGCAGCGGTGACAGGCCGGTGGTCAATGGGCGTTGCGTTTCCAACCCTTCGAACCCCTCAGCGCCTTTTTTGACGCCCACAACGTTGTAGGGGGGAAGACCGCAGGCCTTCGCCACCGACTCCACCAACTTCTCGGCGATGACGAGCAGCTCGTCGCCGACCTGCACAAAGGCATAGTCGATGTCGGCATGCAGACAGACGGCCTGGTTCGCCGGCAGGGTCCAAGGGGTGGTCGTCCAGATCAGGACGGAGGCGCTCTTCACATCGGCAGGAAATGCAAGCCCGCCGAACCGCTTGCTCAAGACAACCGGGGGACTTACCAGCGGAAACTTCACATAGACCGAGGGCGACGTGTGATCGTCGTATTCGACTTCCGCTTCGGCCAACGCGGTCTGGTCCTGGGTGCACCACAAGACCGGCTTCAGGCCCTTGTAGACCCCGCCGCGCTCCACGAAGCGACCGAACTCACGGATGATGGTGCCTTCATAGGCCGGGTTCAACGTGAGATACGGCTGCTGCCATTCGCCCAGCACACCCAACCGCTGAAACTCTTCCCGCTGAATCGAGACGTATTTCTCGGCATATTCCTTACAGAGCTTGCGGATGGCGAGGGCATCCAAATCCCGCTTCTTATCCCCCAGTTCCTTCAGGACTTGATGCTCGATCGGCAGACCGTGGCAATCCCAGCCGGGCACGTAGGGAACTTGATAGCCGGACATCGTTTTCGACTTGATGATGATGTCTTTCAGAATCTTGTTCAGCGCGTGGCCGATGTGGATCCGCCCGTTCGCATAGGGTGGCCCGTCGTGCAACACATAGCGCGGAAAACCCTGGCGGGACTCCTGGATACGCTCGTACAGCTTTTCCTGCGTCCATCGGGCCAGCATCTCCGGCTCCCGCTGCGGCAGGTTCGCCTTCATCGGGAAGTCGGTCTTGGGCAAGTTAAGGGTCGATTTATAGTCCATAGGATGATCTATCTGAGGAACAAAAGAGTCATGAAGTGCGCGTAAAAATAGGACTATACCGAAACGAGGCGAGAGGAACCAGTGGTTTGTTGGCAGCCGGAGCCATTTAGCAAAGTGACTGGTAGGATCTGGCTGTCCTGCAAGCTGTTCAGAATGGTCGTCCGGCAAGGCCGCAGCGAGGGAGCATGTGAGGCGTACCCTTGCGGTACGTTGAACATGCGATCGACGCGAGAACGCCGCAGGCGGCCTTTTCCACAGCTTGCTAGCTGAGCGCCATCATGCGGTCCAACGCCACCTTCGCCCACTGCTTTTCGTCATCCGGGACCACAATCCGGTTCACGACATGACCGTCGGCAAGGTTTTCCAGCGCCCAGCAGAGATGCGGGGCGTCGATCCGGTACATGGTTGCGCATTGGCAGACGATCGACGACAGGAAGAACACCTTCTTATCGGTCTGCTCATGCTTCAGGCGATTGACCAGATTCAGTTCCGTCCCGACCGCCCAGGTGGTGCCCGCCGGGGCCGCTGTGATTGTCCGGATGATGTACTCCGTCGAGCCGACCAGATCGGCCTGGTTCACCACATCCTCATGGCATTCGGGATGGACGATGACCTTCACGTCCGGGTACTGCTTGCGGAAATAGTCCACATGGGACGGCTGGAACATCTGGTGCACGCTGCAATGGCCCTTCCAGAGGATCAACTTGGCCCGCTGAATCGCTTCAACCGAATTACCGCCGCGCGGCATGTAAGGATCCCACACGATCATCTGCTCGCGAGGAATGCCCATTTTGTTGGCCGTGTTGCGGCCCAGGTGCTCATCGGGGAAAAACAGAATTTTTTCGCGACGCGCCCAGCTCCACTCGATGACCTTCCGCGCATTGGACGAGGTACAGGTGAGCCCGCCATGTTCGCCGCAGAACGCCTTCAAGATCGCGGCTGAGTTCACATAGACCGCCGGCATGACCGTTTCTTCGACCGGCACGACCCGCCCGAGTGCGTCCCAGCACTGTTCGACTTGCTCGATCGCAGCCATGTCGGCCATGGAACAGCCGGCCGCCATGTCAGGAAGAATGACCGTCTGATTGGAACGGCTCAACACATCGGCGGTTTCCGCCATAAAGTGGACACCGCAGAACACGACGTACGGACGATCGGAACGCTGCTCGGCCACCTGCGCAAGAATCAGGGAGTCGCCGCGAAAGTCGGCATGCTGGATCACTTCATCGCGCTGATAATTGTGGCCGAGGATCATCACCCGGTCGCCGAGGGTCCGTTTGGCCGCGCGGGTCCGTTCGAAGAGTTCTTCGGCAGACAAGGATTGATAGTCGGTAATGGGACGGGGAAGCGTGGCGACCGTTTTCACCTGCAGCCTTTCAGTTGAATGAGACACTCAGAATTATGGGCCGCTGTGCCCTGCATAATTCTACGACACCCCTTCCCGCACAATCAATGAAACCACCGCTGAGAAGAGGGCCTAGGGGAAGTCGGTGAGATGGGCCGAAGGGGCCCTGGAGAGGCTCGGTAGCAACCGGAATCTGGAGTGCTCAGCGTCACCCAGGATCATGGTATCAGTCGGACGGGAAGATAGCGCAGCCCTGGCGATTCCTTGTGCACGCGAGCCGCGGCAAGCCAAACCTATCGAACCTTGTATGCAACCGGCGCTGCTCGGCCGATGCGCGCGCTTAGAAATAGACGGGACTACCTTGAAAAAGTAGAATGGTTCTCGTCCTATTAGTTGATGATCAATCCCGGGAGTCTCCTTTAGTAAGTAAACGAGGCGCAAACTAAATGTCATTTTCGCCAGCAGATCAAGATCGAATTACCCACATCTTCTTTCCGCACCTCAAACGTAAAACCCAGGAAGTCCTGGAAGCAGGAGGACGCTTCGTCTATTACACGACTGCAGAAACTGCGACTTGCATCCTCACGAATAAACAGATTTGGATGCGAAACACCACGACGATGAATGACTATTCGGAAGTCGACCACGGATTCAATTGCCTCAACGCCTCTTACAATGCGGCGCCTGGCAACATTTTCAATGCTACGCTCAATGCCTGTTTCCCCGGATTGGCCGATGAAGTCAAAGACTTCTTTAATGGATGGTGGCCTAGCATCAGGCAGGATACATTTATCGCTTGCGTGTCCGAACACTTACCAGAAGAAGATCAACATGGGCGCCTTTCGATGTGGAGGGCTTACGGTGGACAGGCTGGAGTTGCACTCGTTATCAATGGCGCGGTGATGTTCAGTAAATCCAATACGCTTAACGTGTTTTCTAGTCCAATAAACTACCTCAATCCAGACGCTTTCGCCGCCCAGTTCGAACAGATAGCGAAGAACATGGAAAGTGAGGTCGATTTCATTAAGAGTCTCGGCAAGGAAGCAGTGAAACAGATCGTGTTCATCATGCTTCGCTTCGCTGTCCTCTGCACGAAACATCCTGGGTTCCATGAGGAACGAGAATGGCGGAACGTAGCGTCGCCCAAAATGCATCCCACAGACCACGCGACATTGGGCGTTGAGATCATTCGCGGGACACCTCAACCAGTGCTAAAGCTTAATCTGCAGAATAACCCCGAGAAAGGTCTTGTCGGTTTAGCCATCCCTGATCTGCTAGATAGAATCATTATCGGACCTTGCGAATTCCCTCAAGTCATCTGCAGCGCCTTCCTCAAGCTACTTATAGATGCTGAGGTACCAGAACCAGAAAAGAAAATCATTGTCTCCGACATTCCGCTTAGAAAGCTGTAGGAGTACGCCACCAACGCTTCAGGAGTGATGGATACGCCTCCGCCTTTGCAGTACACTTGGCCGACCGTACTTACTTATGAGATCCGACCGCGCCACCAGTACTTGGAGCTCACATGCCCCACGTGTTGATCATTCATGAAGTCGAAGCCTATCCCGCATGGAAAGCCGTGTTCGATCACGCGGCAGATCTCAGAAAACGTGCAGGGGAAATCAGCCACCAACTCCTGCGGTACGACAACGATGCCAACACCGTCGTCCACTTCTCGGCCTGGTCTTCACTGGAGAACGCCCGTCGCTTCTTCGAGTCCCCGGAGTTGTTCGGTGACAGAAAAGGGGTCGGGAATCTTTTATTGAATCAATATTTCGCGGCGCGTGGCGGACCGGCTCCTTCGTCATCTGTAAGGTGCCCCTCGCCGCTTATCCAGACCATTCAACATTGATCATTGAACATTCCCCCCATTCCCCCCTACCTCCGCAGCAATGGATACGCTTCCGACTTTGCAGTAGACTTGCCACAGCAGACCTCTGTGCGAGCCGCTCCACATAAAAGGAATCGCCATGCTGGAACTCAGGCCGACCTGCGAGCAATGCAACAAATCGCTGCCACCCAATTCGCGTGAAGCGCGCATCTGCTCCTATGAATGTACGTTTTGTGCCGCCTGTGTGGAGCAGGTGTTGGGCAATGTCTGCCCGAACTGTGGTGGCGGCTTCGCTCCCAGACCCATCAGACCGTCGAACAACTGGAAGGGTGACAACTTTCTTGGTAAGGACCCGGCGAACACAACCGTCAAACACAGGCCGGTTGATCTCGCGGCTCATGAGTCGTTCGCAGCCGCGATTCGAGCTATCCCGCCTGAAAAACGGTAGCACGTCAAAGTGGATAAAAGGTGCCGGGAATCATTTCGTAGCACGTGGCGGCCCCACATGAAGTGGCTGACACTCGCTTTGGAGGCTGGTATACTCGGCAGTGAGGTGATGGATGAGCAACGTCGAAGCGATCGAGCAGCAGATTGAGAAGCTTTCTCCCGCAGAGCTTGCCGCGTTCCGTTCTTGGTATGCCGCGTTTGACGCCGAGGCCTGGGACCGCCAGTTCGAGGCCGATGTCCAAGCCGGCAAGCTTGATGCGCTGGCCAAGAAGGCGCTTCGTGCCCACACTTCCGGGCAGTCAACGAAACTTTGAACCATCACGCTTCACCAGAGTTTTGGTCCTGTTATAACGCCCTCCCGGCTCCGATCCGTGAACAAGCCGACAAAGCCTTTGCACTCCTGAAGGCAAAACCTCAGCATCCGTCTTTGCATTTCAAAAAGGTAGGTCGATACTGGTCCGCTCGTGTGAGTCTCAGTTACCGGGCGGTGGGAGTAGAGGCAGCGGACGGAATCGTCTGGTTTTGGATTGGAATACACGCCGAATATGACCAGTTGATTCGCTAGTCCCATTTCACGGCGGTAGCAGGCATTCCTTTCAGACTTGCGCTAAAATAGCCTTG
This sequence comes from Nitrospira defluvii, assembly GCA_000196815.1. Lineage (GTDB taxonomy): Bacteria > Nitrospirota > Nitrospiria > Nitrospirales > Nitrospiraceae > Nitrospira_A > Nitrospira_A defluvii_A. The sequence continues at coordinate 1,044,642 of FP929003.1, read as the reverse complement.
TGACGAGTCGCCTTCCCCACGGAGGCTCGCATGACACGGAGCAACCAGTCTCAGCGCGACCATAATCTTCGAGAACGCGCGCTCAAATTATTGCCGTGGATCTGTGCGCACTGCGGGCGTGAATTCGACGGAAAGAAGCTGAGCCAGCTCACGGTCCACCACAAGGACCACAACCACGACAACAATCCGCCCGACGGGAGCAACTGGGAGTTGCTCTGTCTCTATTGTCACGACAATGAGCACCAGCGGTATCTGGCGGCGGACATGTCGGGGGAGACACCGCCGAGCCGGAAGCAGGATCAACCGTCAACCTTCACGCCCTTCGCCCATCTCGCCGACTTGCTCAAACACAAAACGTAGCGAAAGAAACAAGCGCCCGAAACGAGTTCACGGCGCGGGGTGGTCCTGTGTTGCCAGGTTGCGCTGGCCATTTCACATTGCGCCCTGAACATTTCCCTTCCCCTCATGTAACACCTTTCCCGTTTCTGCATACCCTCCCGACAGCCCCTTCATCGTGCCCCCTTCGCTTCCATCGTGATGCATCCCCCTCTGCCTTTGCAGTACACTGAGCCGCACCATTCATTTCGGAGTTCACATGCCCCACGTGTTGATTATTCACGAAGTCGAAGCCTACCCGGCTTGGAAAGCCGTGTTCGATGGCGCGACGGATCTGCGAAAACGTGCCGGGGAAATCAGTTACCAACTCCTGCGTTACAACGAAGATGCCAACCGCATCGTCCACTTCTCGGCCTGGTCTTCGCTAGAGAGCGCCCGGCGCTTCTTCGAGTCACCGGAGTTGGTCGAACTGAGGCGAGCAGCCGGGGTAAAAGCGCCGGACTTTCTGTATCTGGAAGAGATCGAACGAGGCGTCCTCTAGCCCGGACTATTCATCAATGCCTGCTCCGGCGTCCGATCCTCTCGCCCGGCGGGGCTGTTCTCGTTCGGCCTCCTCGACGGACTGCGAGTACGCTTGCGTTCGCCTCACGGGCGAGCAGCCTCGGCGGGATTCGGTCCCGAACGCCTCGCGACGGCATTCATGAATAATCCGGGTTAGCAGGCTGCTCACAATGCCCGCCGGAGATCTATGACACATACCATCAGGCAAGCCACCGTCGATGATGTCGAACAACTCGTTCCACTCTTCGACGCCTATCGTCAGTTTTACGGTCGGACCAGCGATGTGGCCGCCGCGCGGACGTTCCTGCTCGCCCGATTTGCAAGCAGGGAGTCGACGCTGTTCATTGCGCATCAGGGAGAGATGGCGATCGGATTCGCCCAGCTCTATCCGAGCTTTTCGTCCGTCTCGCTGGCGCGGATTTTTATTCTCAACGATCTGTTCGTGCAGGAGCAGGCTCGCAGAACCGGCGTGGCCTCTTCACTGTTGTCGGCTGCCGCCACCTTTGCAGTTTCACTCGGTGCGGTGCGCCTCTCGCTCTCAACCGCGCTCACGAACGACGCCGCCCAGGCGCTCTACCGCTCAGCGGGATGGAACCGCGACGAACAATTTTCCGTGTATCATCTGGCCCTAGCGGTGTAGGCAACACAACGTTCAATCCGGGCCGCGCTGAACCCTTGTAGACGCTCAGAGGAAGCGGGCCGATGCCTCACGGCAACGGCCCGCTTCTCCACCGCCCTTGCCGGCTTAGCGAGAGACCGGCTCCTGATCTTTGAGGCTGGAGAGTGTCTCCTTAATCACTCTCATCGTGTGCTCGATATCACCGTTCTTTTCGCGCTTGGCATCTCGTTTGACGTCCCGCGGCTCTTTCTTCAGCACGGCTCCATGCTCCATCAATGACTCTCTGAACCGGCCCAGATAATATTCATAGTCGGTCCGTCCCAAGGTCGCAATCGCCTGATCTTTCTTCTCAAGCAGAGCGCTCGTATAGAGCTGCCGAGCCTCCTCAATACGGGGGGCGGCTCGACGGAGACGTCCTCCGGCCTCCTTTGCGGAGGCCATCTCTCCCATTCGATCGCCCATGTCGAGCACCTTGTAGTCCCTGGCCAGCGGCGCAGCCAGGGCCACACGCGCATGATTGGCCACCGCACGATCACCGAACCGCTCACTCACCTCCCTGAGCGTATCGTTCCCTCGACGAAGTATGGCGCTGCCGTCGAAATTGAGGATGCGGCCGACGTCATCAGAAAAGAAGTCCTGCGCAATAAACTCTTCGTCGTAGCCCCGTGGAGGAGCGACACGGATCGTCAGAGCCTCAGAGACAATATCCTCCGTCTCCATATGGAGGGCGATCTGGATCGTGTAATAGCCCGGCTCGGCAATATCCCAGCCGTTCCGCCCGACAGAGATAAAGAGCGAATCGGTCACAAATTCCCCGGGCATCACCACCTGAGCCTGCATGTCGTGGCAATAGCGCGCAAAGGGCAGGTACTGCCGGGCCGGCTTGTCCCGCTTCTTGACGATGACGGTCATGTGATCCGTCATGGACAGCAATTCCTTTTCCAGCACCATCGGACGCGGACCGATATTGGTGAGCTTGAGCTCAAGCACGACCGGTTCGAGGAATTGGTACGTGGCTTGGGCCCGATCGACGCGAAGATTGAGCTTTAACGCGGGCTCCGGTGAAGCACTCGCCTGCTCGAATCCATGGTGATCGAACCAATCGGCATTCCCCATCTGCACAAACCGCTCCGGCGCATGGCGCATGAATATCAACTCATTGTCACTGAACCGGAAGGCGAAGTCGGAGAAAAACGCCGTCTGGCCGCCGGACACGTTGTAGGGGTAGTTCATGAAGCTGCGGGCTTCCGGCTCGTTGGCCAACGGAATCCACGGGGTACCCCAGTCCGGCGGGTGTTGCTTTTGCCACGAATGCGCGAGATTGAAGGCGTGTCCCATTTCGTGGCACGCCGTCCAGAACCGCATCCGCTTGGCCCACGCGACCGGATTGGCATCACCGGTCGGCGCCGTCGAGATGAACGACTCGTTGAAAATCGCCGTCCCCTGGCGATGATTCGGCCCGATGTCGTCAAACATGATACCGCCCAGGCTCGTGCCTTGCTCGTGCAACCGGGCGAAGAACACCCACAGCGACCACTGCGCCTTGCCGGCAAATCGCGACCAGTACACTTGCATCGCATCATGCATTTCGTTGTCGCTCCAACGCGCATTCGTACCCGCATCGCCGATGGGAACGATGCTGTCGCTGCCGGACTTCCGCACGTCGAACCCGACCCTCCGGTAAACCTCCTCGATAGTGAGCGTCTCGCCCGGCAACGTAGCCGGACGGTTCGGATGATCATGGGTGCCGATGTGCGTGGTCGCGGTGACACCGGTGGCGCAGTCGAACTCGAATTCCACCTGTCTGAAATACGGAGATTTGAACGCCAGCGTTCTCGTCCGGACCGACGTGCCGCCGCCTGAGAACCGGACAACCGCCTTGCGCTGGCTGGAGAGAAAGGTCGCCGTCGTCGTGATTTCGACCATCGTGTAAGGGAAGCTGGCGACGTCGCCGTCCTTGAACCAAATCGAACCGGTCCAAGCGTTCGGCCCGGATGCGGTGAGACGGGCAATCCAGTGCACACGTTTGGCCAACACGCCATAGAGCGTTCCGCTGGCCATCATCTGCGGATAACGCCCGTCGACATCGAGCCGCAGCTCTTCACGAAGAAAACCCCATGGGAGCAGTTCCTCAATTTGCCACGGAGCGGCTGCTGTCGGCGCCATGCCCGGCATCGGCTGCGCGACTGGAACGGGTTGAATCGGCAGGGGACCCGGCGCCGGGATAGCGGGCGTCACGATCCGGGACGCAGCATACAATCCGCTCACGCGGAGACGTGGCGGCCAGGGAATGATCGGGATGAGGGGCTCTATGCCAGGACGGGCAATTTCGGCGGCTTCGACTCGATACTCCTGATCGATTTGGTCTTGCTCTTTCATACGCTACCTCCTGTTGTGATAGGTCACGACCTTCAGGCATCACGCTGTTTCGGTACGTCCCGTCACAGGTACCCGAAGGGTTCGTACGAAGTTTTCCAGGTGAGGTTCCCTTCGGTTGTGAGTGACACACCGAGATAGGTCGGACGATCCACTGAAACTGATTGGCTGTCAGCCACTCCCCGCTTGCTCAAAACGACCTCCACGACGACCGGGGTATGTGCAACGTCGACTTCCACAGCCGCCGCATACCCGGTTTGCCGACGCGTCGTGAGGTCGGCACTCACCAACACCTCCCGGGCATCCACCGACACACGCACCTCATCATGATGAAAACCCTCTTGCAGTGCGACGTGCAGCAACACGATTCACCTCGTCCGGATCGTCGCAATGTGGCGGTTGCGGGGAAGCGCTCCAAAGGTATCTCTAGAGCAAACCGTGTACCGCATTCGACAGGGGCGCATTCAACGACTGCAAAAAGAAAGCAGGTATTTGGAAGTCTGTGAAATACGGCGCGCCCGGCTCACCGCCTGCGAGCGGCTATACAGATACACCTTGAAGATCCGGAACAGCGGCGTCGTTACGGCATCCGATCTCGTATCCGATACGATACGAGATCGGTATCTGATGCGATACAGGCGCGCAGTTACACCGGGCATATCTTCGCGCTGCCGCTGCACGTTAAGAAGGTGGGGTTCGATTGGTAGCTCCCGTGATTTGAGATGCCGAGCCGTGGTGGGAGAACCCATGAAGAAATTGGTTGAAATCAGTGAGTTCTGGCTGGGTAGGTACGCTAAAGCAATCCGTCGGTTTTCCTCCCTGACGCTGAGCGCTCAAGTCTTGGTCCAACTATCCGATATCGCCTATTGATGCGGCCAGTATCCCCCCATTCACACCATGAACTCACCATTTCCCTCCTACAGGAACTCAGCGGCCTGACACGACATCAGACTTCGGGAAATGCTGAGAATTGTCGATGAAAACGCAGTCCACAACCGAGCGACGGGAACGGTTTGAAGCGTTTGTTTTACAAGCGGAACAAGCAATGCGGGCCAACCCTCGAAAATACCGCATCACGATCGCTTTGCTGGCTATCCTTGGATATCTTGTCATTTTCGGAATCCTGGGCGTCTTGCTGTTAATCGGTTTCCTGTGCGTGTGGGCGGCCTGGTCCGGTCATGCTTGGTGGCTGCTGCTCATCAAGACTAAGCTGATTTGGCTCTTTCCCGCGTTTTGTCTGCTGATTTTGCGCTCATTGTGGGTCCGGATTAAGGCACCTACTGGATATCGGGTTCGACAAGCACAATGCCCTCGCCTATTCCAGGAAGTCGCTCATCTGAGTTCCAGGCTTCAAACACCGCGCATTCATCGCATATTGATTGTCAATGATTTCAATGCGGCGATCAGTCAAGTGCCTAGGCTGGGAATTTTCGGTTGGCAACGCAACTACCTCATGCTCGGGCTTCCGTTGCTCCTCGAACTTTCAACGGAGCAAGCACGCGCCGTCCTGGCTCACGAACTCGGGCACCTTTCGGGCAATCATAGTCGATTTGGAGGCTGGATCTATCGCGTCCGGCTCTCTTGGTGTCGCATACAGGATGCATTCGCGCAGATGAACCATCGTTCCTGGGAAGTTCCCGCCCGGTTCCTTGAGTGGTACGCCTCCTATTTCACCGCATATAGTTTTGCGCTGGCACGAGCGAATGAGTATGAAGCTGACCGAATCGCGGCCGTGCTGACTTCGCCTCACAAAACGGCATCAGCCTTGGTAGCAGTAGCCGCACTCCCCACCCTTGATCATGAACAATACTGGGAACCGCTCTGTAAACGGTCAGGTGCCGAGCCGACCCCGCCGGACACGGCGGTCTCAGAATTTGCCCGACATGTTCAACATCGGACACTAGACCCGACTCAGTATGGGAGACTTCTCAGCAAACTTATTTCCCGAAAAACGAATCTTTCAGACACCCACCCTTCCCTGCCGGATCGACTCTCGGCCTTAGGAGCCCGGATGGAATTATCTCTACCTGGGGATACACGCGCAGCAGACGAGTGGCTCGGGTCAATGATAGGTCCGATTCTCACCGAGTTCGACCGGCAGTGGCGACAAGCCAATGAAGAAGTTTGGAAGGAACAATTTGCTCGCCGTGAAAGAATGACCATGCGAATGGCCGAACTCGACCAGATAGATCATGCAAAGCAGACCCGAGAAGAACAGTGGGAATTCATATGGCTGAGTGAGCAGTTGCGACCCGACTTCGATCCCCTTCCGTCCTATGAACGCTACAAAGCCGACCATCCGACTGATCGCGCAGCCGATCTTGCTATCGGTCGGCTTTTGCTTCACCGCAACAATGAAATCGGCTTGCAGCATCTCGAACGAGCTGCCGACGAATTTCATCTCGTCAACGCCGCCTGCGAATATGCCCTCCGGTACGCAGAGAACAGCAACGACATCCAGTTGGCTGAAAAGTGGAAACGACGTGCAGAGCAGCACTATGATCTAGAACTCCTGAGTCGGCAGGAGCGAACACTCCTTTCGCCTCAGGACCGTCTGAAGAGAACGTCACTTTCCGATGAGGCGCTTGCGGCACTTAGACAACAACTGCAAGTCATTCCGGAGGTGGAATCCGTATGGATTTGCGAGAAAGATATTAAGATCCTGCCGGCTCGCCCCGTGTACGTGTTATCTGCGCAACCACGAAGGCTTTTATCTGAATCAAAACGCGAAGCGGTGCTGGAACGATTGAGAGCAGGAGTTACATATCCAGGAAATGTCTTTGTGATCCTCACGTCCGGCAATAGCAATATGATCTCGGAGACAGTACGAGGAGTTGGGACCAAGCTTTTTTAAAGCGTAATGGATTCGCTGTTGTACACACCTTCTTCGTTCCTGCCATGCGACTTTACTCCATAGCCGCTTCGGAATTTTCGTCAGGATTGGTTCGTTGAACCTTGGAAGGCCAGAGACCGAACTCGTCACACTGTAGTCCGTCGGTTCGCGCCCCGTCGATTGGGGTCGGACAGTCGTGAACTCACGTCCAGGAAGGCTCAGCCCCTAGGCCTTCCAGCGCATTGACTTCGTATCCACAGGTCGGTACGATCACCTTCGACAGCTAGGGGTGCCATCCGGCTGAGAGTCCGACTTGCTCGGGCGACCCTCACAACCTGACCTGGGTAATACCAGCGTAGGGAAGCGACCGGTTGACTGGCTTCGTGATCGATTCAAGCCGCACCCTCGCTGGATGCGGCTTTTTTTATTTCGGCTGTCAGACGCTCACCTCCGACGAAAGGATGTTCGCTATGAGCGAGGCCCATACACAGAACGGTTCCAGCAACGGTCACGGCTCCAAGCCCTCGACCGCACGCCTCACCACGACCCCTTTTGCGGCCTCGCGCAAGGTGCATGTTGACGGCGCTCTCCCGGGCGTCCGGGTCCCGATGCGCGAAATCAGCCTGACCCCCACGCAGTCAGCCAACGGCCAGGGCCCCACGCCCAACCAGCCGATCACGATTTACGACACCTCCGGCCCTTATACCGATCCGAACGTGACGATCGATGTGCGCGCCGGCCTGCCGCCCTTGCGCCGGGCCTGGATCGAGAGTCGCCGGGATACGGAAGAACTTCCGCAGGTCACGTCCCAGTACGGGCGTCAGCGAGCCGCGGACCCGAAATTGGCCGACCTCCGGTTTACGCATATTCGCAAGCCGCTCCGCGCCAAATCCGGACACAACGTCAGCCAGATGCACTATGCCAAGAAGGGCATCATCACGCCGGAAATGGAATTCATCGCGATCCGGGAGAATCAGTCCCGCGCGAGGGCCAAGGAACTCCTGACTTCGACCAACGGCCACGGCGGCGGCGTGTTGCAGCATCCCGGCCAAGCCTGGGGCGCGCGTATTCCAAGCACCATTACCCCCGAATTCGTGCGCGACGAAGTGGCCCGCGGACGCGCGATTATCCCGAACAACATCAACCACCCGGAAACCGAGCCGATGATCATCGGCCGGAACTTCCTCGTGAAGATCAACAGCAACATCGGCAACTCCGCCGTGGCTTCTTCGATCGAGGAAGAAGTCGAGAAGATGATCTGGTCGATCCGCTGGGGCGCCGACACCGTGATGGATCTCTCCACCGGCAAGAACATCCATGAGACTCGCGAGTGGATCATCCGCAATTCACCCGTACCGATCGGTACGGTGCCGATCTATCAGGCGCTTGAAAAGGTCAACGGCAAGGCGGAAGACCTGACCTGGGAAATATTCCGGGATACGCTGATCGAGCAGGCCGAGCAGGGCGTGGATTATTTCACCATCCATGCGGGTGTGCTCCTGCGCTACGTGCCGATGACGGCCAAGCGCATGACCGGCATCGTCTCCCGCGGCGGCTCGATCCATGCCAAGTGGTGCCTCTCGCACCATCAGGAAAACTTCGCGTATACGCACTTCGAAGAGATCTGCGAAATCATGAAAGCCTACGATGTGGCCTTCAGCCTGGGCGACGGCTTACGGCCCGGTTCGATCGCCGATGCGAACGACGAGGCGCAATTTGCCGAGTTGGAGACCTTGGGCGAACTCACTAAGATCGCGTGGAAACATGATGTCCAGGTAATGATCGAAGGTCCCGGCCATGTGCCGATGCACATGATTCAAGAGAACATGGAAAAGCAGCTGAAGGAATGCCAGGAGGCGCCGTTCTACACGCTGGGGCCGCTCACGACGGATATTGCACCGGGGTATGACCACATCACCTCCGGCATCGGCGCGGCGATGATCGGCTGGTACGGTTGCGCGATGCTCTGTTACGTCACGCCGAAAGAACACCTCGGCCTCCCGACCAAGGAAGACGTGAAGGTCGGTGTCGTGACGTACAAGATCGCCGCCCATGCGGCAGACTTGGCCAAGGGCCATCCGGGTGCGCAGGCGCGTGACAACGCCTTATCGAAGGCGCGCTTCGAGTTCCGCTGGGAAGATCAATTCAACCTGTCGCTGGACCCGGATACCGCCCGCTCGTACCACGATGCGACGCTGCCGGACAATGCCGCGAAGGTCGCGCATTTCTGCAGCATGTGCGGACCGCATTTCTGTTCGATGAAGATCACGCAGGACGTCCGCGACTATGCCGCGCAGAAACAGCTGGAAGAGCAGCAGGCCATCCAGATCGGCATGAAGGAAAAATCAGAAGAGTTCAAGAAAGCCGGCGCCGAGATCTATCTATAAGGTTGGTCAATATGGCGGCCCGGCGAGGTCTCGGCCGAGGCCAATCAGGAATCGTACCCTCAGGGGTGCGTTGAGGGCGTGGAAGAGCTGGCACGAAGCCGGAAGGCATGTTCAACAGCCGTTGAAGGGGAATACCGCATGGGGAAGCCAAAACCGGCGCCGTTACGCGAGCGCGACATCACCCGCCAGATTGCGCGGGAGTACTATAAAGAGTTCGATCAACTGATCGAGAGTGACGTCATCATCGTCGGCGCCGGGCCATCCGGCCTCATTTGCGCCCACGATCTTGGCCGGATGGGCATCAAGACCCTCATCGTAGAGCAGAGTTTGGCCCTCGGCGGCGGCTTCTGGTCCGGCGGGTATTTGATGAACAAAGCCACCATCTGCGCCCCCGCGCATAAGATTCTCAAAGAAGTGGGCGTGCCTTGCAAGCAGATCAAGGAATGCCCCGGCATGTACATGGTCGATCCTCCGCATGCCACCGGAGCGCTGATTGCCGCCGCCTACAACGCCGGCGCGAAGATCATGAACCTGACGCGGGTCGTCGATCTGATCCTGCGCCGCGAAGGCGTGCTCGAAGGCGTCGTCGTCAACAGCACCACAGCCGAAATGGCAGGCCACGATATTATCCATGTCGATCCGATCGCCTTGGAGAGTAAAATCGTGGTCGATGCCACCGGGCATGATGCGGTGGTGGTCAACCTCCTGCATAAGCGCGGGCTTTACCAGCAGGTGCCGGGCAACGGCGCGATGTGGGTGTCGCGGTCGGAAGAAGAAGTGATGGACCGGACCGGGGAAGTCTCTCCCAATTGCTTCGTGATCGGGTTGGCCGTCGCAGCCGTGTTCGGCACACCACGAATGGGCCCGGCCTTCGGATCGATGTTGCTCTCCGGCCGGTACGGCGCGGAATTGATCAGAGATAAACTTAAGAATCGCTAACCCACAACTACCCTGCGGCTGCTCTAACGGGTTACCGTCAAGGCCGCAGGAAGCGAAATCGATGAGGCGTACGGTGTTGGCACGTCGAATTGATTGAGCGCCCGAGAACGCAGCCGGCAACCTCTTTCAGAAGCCGTTTATGGATGTACAAGATTTTCTCATACAAGGCGACGGCAGCGAAGAAGACAAGCGCGAAGCCTGGCAGCTCTTTCAGCAAGCCTACGAGCAGCAGATGAAGGGGCAGCTGGAAGAAGCGGTTAGTCTCTACAAACTGTCGCTCGCGACGCATCAAACCGCCGAGGCCTATACGTTTCTCGGGTGGACGTATAGCTTCATGGGTAAGCTGGACGAGGCGATCGACGAATGCCACAAGGCCATCGCCTGCGATCCGCACTTCGGCAACCCCTATAACGACATCGGCGCCTACTTGATCGAAAAGGGCGATCTGGATGAGGCGATTCCCTGGTTTCAAAAAGCCATGCAGGCCAGACGGTATGAGAGCCCGGCGTTCCCGCATCTGAATCTGGGCCGGGTCTACGAGCGTCAGGGCAAGTGGAGCGAGGCAATCGACTGCTACAAACAGGCACTCGCCCTGAACCCGGACTACGCCTTAGCCAAGAAGGCTCTGGGTCGGCTCATCAGCTCATTGAATTAGGAACTATCGGACAGGAACCGGATGAGCACTACGATTTTAGTGGCCGTGACCGACATTTTCTTTTACACCAAGGTACGCGATGCCTTGCGGCCGCAGGGCTACACGCTGGAGCGGATCCGCAGCCAGGACGAGGTGGCGGGAAAAACCGCCTCGGCTTCGCCTGCCGCTCTGATTCTCAACATGAACGACCTGGCGATCGATGCCTTCACAGCGCTCGAAACCCTCCAGGCCGACCCCGCGTTGCGCTCGCTTCCCATCCTGGCCTTTGCCAATCACGAAGAAACGGACACCTGGCGCCGCGCCAAGGAACTGGGCGTGACGAAGATTGTCTCCAGGAATGAGTTCTCCGCGCGAACCAGAGAGCTGGTTGAAGACATCATAGCCAACAGCGGTCAGCAATCACCGGTCCGCTCAGCGCCAAATGCTGAAGGCTGAGAGCAGAGAGCAAGAATCCAATGAAACAATCCCGACTAGACGATCAGCACCAGCAACTGGGCGCCATTTTCGAGGACACCGCAGGATGGTCGATGCCGACCCACTACGGCGATCCCGCAGCGGAATATGCCGCCGTCCGCGGCGCCGTCGGCCTGTCCGACCTGTCGCACCGCGGGAAAATCCGGGTGACCGGCGACGATCGAATCAAGTGGCTGCAGAGCATCATCAGCAACGACATCCTCCCACTCCAACCCGGCCAGGGGCGCTACTCCAGCTTCCTGACCCACAAGGGGAAAATGCTCGGCTACTTCCGGGTGTATGTGTCAGCCGATGCCGTGTGGGTCGAAGATGTGGGCGAGGTGGGTGATGCCACATTTCAGGCGTTGCGAAAGTTTCTCCTCTACGGCACCAAGGCTAAGATGGAGAATTGCGGAGAAAGCTGGGGCTTGTTACTGGTGAGCGGACCGAAATCAGCAGAGGCCGTCGCCGCGGCATTCGGTATCGAGGTCCGCGCCCTTCAGCTCTTGCACACCCTCCCCGCCACGATCGACGGGCAGCAGGCGCTGATCCTGCGGACCGAAGAAACCGGCGAACAGGATTTTGAAGTCTTGCTGCCGGCCGATGCGGTCCCCGCCGCCTGGAACCAGCTTATGACATCGGGCGCACCATTCGGCATCAAGCCCGTCGGCACACAGGCACGCGAATTATTGCGCATCGAAGCCGGTCTGCCCAAGGCGGGTCCGGATCTCAACGAGGAGATTGTCCCGCCGGAAGCCAACCTGGAAGGCAAGGCGTTCAGCCTCTCAAAAGGTTGTTACCCGGGGCAGGAAGTCGTGGCCAGAATGGATACCTATGGGAACGTGCGTCGGCATCTGGTCGGATTGATCATCCAGGACAAAGCGGTCCCGCCTGCGGGATCGAAACTCTTCAGCGGAGATCGGGAGGTGGGATGGGTCAGCAGCGCCGTCTTCTCGCCGCAACGCAATGCCGTCCTGGCCTTCGGGTTTCCCTTGCGAGACTTTTCTTCCCCTGACACCACACTGACGGTCGAAGTGGCAGGGACGCGCCATTCGGCTGCCGTCCATGCCCTACCTTTTCAAAAGCACTCGTAGCAGGAGGTTGAACACGTTCGCCGGCGTCGTGCTTGCGTCGTTCAGCGCCTCAACACGACTCTGAAGATACGCGTCAGCACTTCACCCTCCGCGCCTTGCCGGACGGCCGTTTTGAACGCCCTTCGGGCGTCGATCACTCGAACCAATAGCTACACGTTTTCGAGCGGCAGAGGTGTGTTACTTTTCAGGATTGCGCACGGCCGACACAGCTGACGCGAATCCGAGCAGACTCTTCCGCTCCTCATCATCCAACGCCAACAGGAGATGCGTCTCTTCGGCATGCATCAGCCGCAGGCTCAAGAAGGGCTCTTCCCGGCGCTTTTCGCGGTTATCCCACATGGCATCGATGACCTGCACCTTATCCAGCTGACCGACGGACACGACATCGTAGCGGAAATAGGAATCCCCGATGACGATATCGAAAATCACGTTGCCCGCCGTGAGCAGCACCAGATTGAACCGTCCCTGATCTTCGTACCCTTCGGGCAGGAACTTATTGATATGGCACCGTGCCACTTTGCGATCGCCCAAGGCTGCCTGGAACTTGAGCTGCAAAGCGTCGTAATCGATCTGAAGCGCCTTTTCATCGGCCGTGGTCGCCCCGACCGCCGCATCCTTTGCCTTTTCAAAGATTTCATCTGCTGACAACAACCCTGCCATAGTTCCCTACTCCTTCGTTACAAGACTGCCCGATGTTTATTGTTTATGGGCGATTTAGAGGCTACGCGCAGCCCGCCTGGCGCGAATCGCCCGGGCGACCCCGACCAGCGCAATGCCGGCCCACGCGAATTCCAGCAGAACAAAACCCACCCGTCGGTCTTCAATGGCGACAATTCCCAGGAGCAACGAGCCGAGGATGTTCAGCGCCAGATACCCCGCGTCCAATTCACGCCAGGTGCCGGCCTGAATGAGGCCATAGGCCACGAGCACCATCAACGCTCCCACCACCGATATGATTTGCATCGCCATGGTATGGCTCGCGCACTTCGTGCCAGACGCCGCGTGAGAACGGGGTACGGTACCTGGCTGCTAGATACGATTGCAAGCAGAAATTCCCCGCGGGGAAAGGGACGAGAAGACGCTGATGAGTTCGTGCCGATGCGGTCGCGCATCACTGCAGGGCGTTGCGCCGATCGGGCCACCGGCGCGCGCCCGCCTAGTCACCGCATTGCATTTACAGTTCGATCTCCGGCATACTTTGCCGCAATCAAGGGAGGATCTCGATGAGCGGACAGAGCTGTTTAATCGACGGATGTCAGGCGAGAGTCTATGCGCCGGCAGGCACCCATTCTATCTGCAAGGATCACTTTCTCGGTTTTCTCACGTGGAGACGACGACGGGGCCCGCAGATGTTTCGTAAATACGCCGGCATGACCATGGAAGAACGCGATGCGATCGCGGGTGAGTGGCTCCAGACCCTCGGCACTAAAGACCTGCCCCACCCCATTCCCGGCTTGTAAGTCTCCCTGCTTCACCTGCGCCTTCCTGTCCTGCACCGGACGGAAGGTCAGGCAAGTCAAACCGGTTTCCCGGCTGTCGGTCCTCAGCGTTGGCCTCCCCGACCGGAACGCCTCAGGTCCGAGTCGGTCTCCAGCAGATTTCCCTCGAGCGCCGCTTTGAGTAATTGGGCAGTGTTACAGGCGCGCAACTTCTTCATCATATTCGAGCGATGAGTATCGGCCGTCTTCATGCTGATATTCAGCTGCTCTGCGATACTTCGATTGGTATGGCCATCCCAGATCAGGCGAAGAATTTCCAACTCACGCGGCGTGAGATCCTCCGGCCTTCGCTTCACGGCGGCCGCGGCAAGAGCGTCGGACGATGGACGATGTGTCGTAAAGACCCCGTCCTCCGTCACCTCTTGATTCCCTACCCGGCTGTCTTTTTTCTCAGCCAACATCAAGTCCCTCCTTCGCACCCTTTCCGCAGACTTTACTTCGCGGAGGATGTCGCTTCTTTAGTTCCCCCGCGCCAAAGCAGGCTTGGACGTGTCCCAGAGCCGTTGCAGGTACCCCAACACCGCAGTAATGGCTTGGGTCCGCGGCTGCCAGGAACCTTGCGCATTCCCGTTGAGCTCGACCCAACACCCATCGACCTTTTGCCGAACAATCAACCGCTCGAACATGCCGTGGGTGGCCGGTTGAATGGCCAGCAGATACTCCTGCTCTTCCCTGTCTTTGAGTAAGAACCCCTTCACCATCATGATCACTCCTCCCTTTCTTCTGCACATTCAGGACTCTCGACTGCCCAACTCCATCAAAGTCCCCAAGGTCTTTGCCCTACGAGACATATCTCCACTAGATCAAGGGCTGTGCCAAGCGACGCCAGAAGGACATTGTTCTATATAAAACAATATGTTGTGCAATAATTCCTGATTTGCCCAGCAGGCCGCAGGGTGTGCCACAAGAAACAAGAGTGTGCCAGAATTTAAACGTGAGACAGTATCGTGAGACACTTCTGGCGACAGATTGGCCCAGTGAGCCGGCAATAGCGCAACAGATTCCGGTGATGCTGAGCAGGCGGAGGGAGTTTGCGGAATGCGATCGGAACGACGGTGTACAGAGCCAACGAGAGCGGCAGGAAAGCGGGAAGTGCAACGGTCAGGCGAGGGTCACTCAGCGCAAGCACAACCGTCGAGGGAACGAGTGGAAATATAGGTGAGGTTATTGCTGTACCGGGTAAACCCCCTCTGACGGCCGAATAATCGCAGGAGGCAACCCTCGCCTTTACGCTGCACGAAGAAACTATAGTCGGCGCCGGATGGCGACGAGACACCGAAAGGACGGGGGCCCAACGAACCGGTCGCCAACACCACGGTGGTATTCACGGCCAGGCGATTCGCGACATCGCCTGGCTCACCTTCCTCCGTAAGGATCGATTGCAGCTGGTCTCTGACCTTTTGCCGACAGGCTTCATCCGACCACGTCGTGACCTGAGCGACGCTCGTACAGCCGGCGAGGAAGAGGAGGCCCAGCGCCAACCGCCCGGCCCCGACAGTCCTTCGATCTTCGCCGGACATCCGGAGCCTCCGCAGCGATGGGGCTAGCCCATCACCGGCGAGCCATGGTGATGAATCATCAACCACTCGTCGCCGATACGCTCAAAGAGATTGGTCGCGAGGACACGCGTTTCGACCGGCTGGTCGTCTTGACGGCTGGTGAGATGTTCGGTGCAGATGACCCACCCCAGGTCCCCTGCGACCTGAACCTGCACGTCCGACAGCTCGAATTTCATCGAGAAGGTGTTGTTGAAGATGAGCACCCAAGAATCGCGCACCGCCGGCCATTCGCTGCGGAGGCTCCACCCGGGATGAATGCAGGTGACGTATTCGAGATGCGCCCACACTTTGTCCATCTGGAGCATGTCCAGACTTTCAAAGGCGGCATAAAAGGCGAGATTGGCGCGGGTGATTTCTTCGATACGCTGTTCGACCACGGCTCGCTCCTGCAACGGTGCGGCATTCTACTGCAAACACCCTCGCCGGCGCGAGCCTCATTTCTACTATGAGGGGGCGGATTCGCGGGGAGCTGCTGCGTCGCCGGGAGTGGGACTTCCCCCGAGAACGCAGGCCGCCGCGAACCCCTTCAGCCCGCATGGGTGGCGAGCAGCCCCTCTTCCAGCGCGGTCTTCAAGAGTTGCGCAATGTTGGAGACACGCAATTTCTTCATCATATTGGCGCGGTGAGCCTCCGCGGTCTTGATGCTGATATGCAGCTGTTCCGCAATCGTGCGATTCGTCAGGCCGGCCCAAACCAACTGCAAGATTTCCTGTTCGCGAGGAGTCAACTCTTCAGGCCGCCGCTTGGTCGGCAGGCCACCGCCCAACGCCTTCGGGATCCCCGGTGTTGAGCCCTGCGCGTTCGCGTCACGTTCAACCTGCACAACACTCTGCTGTTCACTCCACATGGTGCGCTCCTTGGTTCTAGTTCAGGCCCTTCATTCCTTCACGAGTCGCGATCGGAAACCCCGATGAGATCGGCGACAACCCTCGCAGATAGGTCAGCACCGCTCCGACTGCCCGTGTTCGATCCGTCCAGGTTCGGTGCGGCACTCGCGACATATCGATCCAATATCCGTCAATCTGTTCTTTCACATCAGGCTGATCGAAGGGACCGAGGGACGAGGGCTGAATCGTCACCAACACTTCCTGATCCGTATCGTATGAGAGTAAAAATCCTGCGACATCCATAGGGGTCCCCTCTTTGGCCTCTCCCCGCCGTTCGACTCGTTAGGTCCGGTAGCAACTCGTTCGCATGCCTCTTCTCATATCAAAGATCGTGCCATCAGAGATGGCGGGTGAAGGATCAAGCAATACTAGGCACTTGCGCTGATCGATCGACAATCCATCCATTTCGCGCGTCAAGGACATGGCGCAATGCGTTGTGCCAGACCTGTGCCATGTTGCCTCGCCACACAGTCTCAATACCTGCGCACGCGGGAGTGCCCAAGCTGAATCTGAGGCGCGCGAAATGGCCCGTCAGGCGAAAAAAGTAAGAACGGTAGATCGGAAAAACGATTTATTTGACACGGAGGTGCGGGACCTCGCTTCTAGATGGCAATCGAGACGAATTTACTGAAGGGGAGCATCCCCCCCATCACCCAATGCGGACACATCGTATTCAGCCAGGCGGCGGTAGAAAGTTCGCCGGCTCATCCCTAACAACCGTGCGGCTTCCGAGCGGTTACCACCCGTTTGCTGCAGCGCTCCGACCATGCGAGTCCGTTCGTCCTGGCGCTGAAGCGGCACATACGTCGCCGCTGGCTCCGGATTCCGGACCTCCGGCGGAAGATCCTCCACCCGTACGACAGTCCCCTTGCAATGAATCAGGGCCGACTCCACCGCACTCTTGAGTTCTCGCACATTGCCGGGCCACGAATGCCTGGTGAGGACCTGCAGTGCTTCCAGACTCACTTGCAGGACAGGCTTTTCCATCACGGATCGGAACTGTCCGAGGAAGGCATGGACCAGCAGCGGGATATCGGTCGGCCGTTCACGAAGCGGGGCGAGCTGAACTCGCGCCACCTTGATACGATACAGCAGGTCCCGTCTGAAGGTACCTTTTTCCACATCTTCTGCGAGGTTGTGGTGTGTCGCCACCACCACCCGCACATCCACCTTGCGTGGCTTGGATTCTCCCAACCGGGTCACTTCACGTTCTTGCAGCACACGCAGGAGGCTGGTCTGCACGGCGGGAGAAATATCGCCGATCTCATCCAGAAATATGGTCCCCCCCTGCGCGGCCTCGAACACACCCTCCTGATTATCGATCGCGCCGGTGAAGGCCCCCTTCTTATGACCGAAGAGCTGGCTGCCCAGAATGGAGTCGGTGAACCCGGCGCAATTGACGGCGAGAAAGGTATGAGGTGCGCGGCGGCTGGAGAGATGAATGGCGCGGGCCACCAATTCTTTTCCCGTGCCGGTTTCGCCTTCGATCAACACCGTCGCATCGACGGCCGCGATCTTCTGGATCTCTTCGTAGAGCACCACCATCGCGGGACTCCGGCCGATCAGGTCATGGAACTTGCCGTGATCGGCCAACTGCGACTGCAAGGCCTGCGCTTGATCTTCCGCCGCGAAACGCCGTCGCACGCTCTCCACCCACTGCTCCGCAATCGTCAGCCGCAGCTTCAAGAACTCGACACCGACGGGCTTCACCAGGTAGTCGTTGACTCCCGCCTGGAGTGCCGTACGCAAGGATTCCGGAGAGTCATGCCCGGTGATCATGACAATGACGCAGCGATCGCCGCCGGGACTCGATCGGATGGTCCGACAGACCTGCAATCCGTCCATTCCGTCCCCCCGCAACTCCCAATCGAGCAGCACGAGTTCATAGGGCCGCCGACTGTAGGCCTCCCAGGCCGACTCACCATCCGCACAGGCCGTGACGTCATGTCCCCGCGCCTCAATGACCTGTTCGAACAGGCGCCGGATATCGATGTGGTCTTCCACCAGCAAGACACGCATGGCTTGGGGACTCCTTACACATAGACCAGTTGCAGCCGCTCCAGAAAACGGGTCAGCCTGTGGAGCGTCTCGCGAACGCACGCGCCGTCCTTCTCACCCGCCGCCGTTTCCAACGCCCGCCCATACGCGCTGATTGCTTCGAGACCATAGGTCCCCCCGGCCCCCTTGAGCCCATGTCCGATCTCGCGAATCGTCTCAAAATCTCCTCGATCGAATGCGTCTGCAAGCTGGACAAGTTCCTGTCGTCGATGCTCCAGGAACCCCGGCATCAGGGATTCAAACTCTCCGCTGACCTGCAACACGACGGATTCGGACGACGCATCCGATGACGGCGGCGCGACCGGATCGGAAGTTTGAAAATACAGTTGCATGGCTTCCAGCAGGCGAGCCTTACGGATAGGTTTCGTCAAATGCGCCGTACACCCCGCCTCCAGACTCCGTTGGACTTCGCTCTGTAACGCGTTGGCCGTCAGCGCCAAAATCGGTACCGGACTCCGGCCCTGCGCCTGCTCCCACGACCGAATCGCCCTCGTCGCCGCATACCCATCCAGCACGGGCATTTGAATATCCATCAGCACCAGATCGTACGAGCTTCTCTGGAACATCTCGACGGCCAGTTGGCCGTTGGCCGCCGTCTCAACCCGATGCGGGGTGGATTTGAAATAAAACTCCATCATACGGCGGTTGTCGACAAAATCTTCGGCCAGAAGAATCTTCAGCCCCGGCATGTCCCCGGTCGACTCCGGCGGCTGAGGCAACAGCGCATGGCTCTCGGCCAACGCCACCTTGCCGATCACCGCCATCATGCCGTTGAACAAATCCGATCGTCGAAACGGTTTCGTGAGATAGCGCACCACTCCGCACTCGCGGGCTCGCGCCTGGTCACCGGCGCGCCGCTCGGAGGTCAGCATGATCATGGATACCCCCGCCAACCCCGGGGTACGGGCAATCGTCTCCGCGATCTGCCACCCGCTGAGTTTCGGCATCCGCACATCCAGGATCACCAACCGGTACGGCACACCGGCCTTCAACGCGCGACGCAGCTCGAACAGCGCCTCCTCGCCACCAGGGACCTCGGCCGCGGGAATGCCCCATCCCGCCAGCGTTTCCCGCACAATCAGGCGGTTAGTCGCATTGTCGTCCACGATCAAGGTCCGCAAGCTCGCCAATTGCTCCCACTGCGCCGGCGGCACCGCCGAAGCCGGCTGCACATGCACGGCAAACTTGGCCGTGAAACTGAACGTACTCCCCCTGCCCAGTTCGCTGTCCACCCACATCTTGCCGCCCATCCGCTCAACCAGTCGCCGGGAAATCGTCAACCCGAGCCCGGTGCCGCTGTACGGCCGGGTCGTCGAGGAATCCACCTGGGTAAATCGTTCGAAGATGGCGGCCAGCTTGTCTGTGGGAATTCCAATGCCGGTATCCCGCACCGTAAACAGGATGGTCCCGGGGCCGTCCGCCTGCGGGTCCCGTTCCACACGCAACACCACTTCGCCTTCATCGGTGAACTTGATGGCATTGCCCAACAGGTTGAGCAGCACTTGCCGGAGACGATTCGGATCCCCCACCAGCGATGTCGGCACATCCGGCTGAATCTGATAGGCCAACTCCAAGTTTTTCTCGCTGGCACGCACGGCAACCAGCTCAGCCGCCCGTTGCACCAGGTCGTTGAGATCGAAGTCCACCAAATCCAGATCCAAGTGGCCGGCTTCGATTTTTGACAGATCCAGCACATCGTTGATCAGGCTGAGCAGGTTGCTCCCGGCATCGCGAAAAATCTGCACATACTCCCGCTGATCCTCGTTCAAGGGTGTTTCCGACAACAAATCCGCCATGCCGACGATCGCGTTCATCGGAGTCCGGATCTCGTGGCTCATGGTCGCCAGGAAGTCGCTCTTGGCCCGGTTTGCGAACTCGGCCGCCTCCTTCGCCGACATCAACGCAGTTTCAGCCTCGAGCCGTTGTTTCGCTTCGTAGGCCAGTGCCACCAGATTCCCGACGGACGTGGCGAACTGTACTTCTTCTCGCGTCCACTCACGGGGCAGGCCGACCCGCTCATGACAGACCACGCCGGCCAATCGGCCGCCGAAGAAAATGGGCACGTCCAACAATGAGGCGATCCCGAGAGCCCCGAGATAGGGCTGCACCAATTCGCTCGCACGCGAATCAGCGGCGACATCATACGCGTCGACCACTTGCTCCTGGAGCAATTCGGCGAAGTACCGAGGGTACTCGGCCACATTCAATCGCTGCCCCCGTGAATGCCTCGCCTGACCTTGCTCATACAGCTCCACACAATCCAGTATCGTTCCGGTTCGATCCAGCAACCAGACACTCGCCCGATCCACGGCCAGCACCAGCGCCGAGGTCTGCATGAGTTCTTCCAGCGCCGACTGCCAGTCCCCCGATCCGATATGCTGGCTTTTTGTGAGCCGCATCAAGGCATGTTGGTGCGCCTGCAGCACCGATTGACTGCGACGCAACGCCGCCTCCGCTTCCGTGCGTCTCGTGATGTCCAGCACGAGGGTGAGCACGCAGGTCTCCCGGCCGATGCACACCGGCTCGACATTGAACAGCCCGTGCCGCACTTCGCCGGATTTCGTGCGGAACTCCTTTTCCAGATGTCGCAGAAAGCCGTCGCGCGTCAAGATTTCAGCCAAGTGCCGGCGATCCTCCGGATTCACCCAGATTCCGACATCGAGCGAGGACATGCCGATCAGCTCTTCGCGGGAAAATCCGGACACCCGTACGAACGCCTCATTCACGTCCAGCACCCGACCGTCCTCAAGCCGGCTGATCGCCATCCCCGCCGGACTGCTATGAAACGCCTTGGAAAAGCGCTCCTCGCTTTCGCGCAACGCCTGCTCGACACCCTTCCGTTCGGTGATATCCCTGGCCACCACCTGAAAGCCGCTGACGACGCCCCCCTCCAGTAACAGCTGCGTATGCTGCCCCAACCACACTTCCCGGCCGTCCTTGGTGGCCACCGGTACCTCATAGACGGTACGAGGCGTTTTACGGACAAACTGTCGGCCATAGAACCGCTCGGCTTGCGAACGGCACTGCGGCAGGACGATCTCTAAGTAGTGCCGACCCAGCAACTCCTCCGGGAGATAGCCCAGGACTCGAAGCGAGGTTGGGTTGCAGTAGATGAACCTCCCGGCGGCATCGGTCCGATAGATGATATCGCCGGCCTGTTCCACCAATGTGCGGTATCGGTCTTCGCTTTCCCGTCTCGCCTCCTCAGCCTGCGTCCTCGCGGTGACATCGAGGTGGATACCGGTCATCCGGATCATCCGCCCCTGCTCATCAAACACTCCCGCGCCCAGCGAGGAGATCCAGCGATAGGACCCGTCGTGATGACGGAGGCGATGGTCCAAGCGATACTGTTTGGTATACCCTTCCTGAAACAGCGTGACTGTCGCCAGCGCCCGCGCGCGATCGTCAGGATGAAGACGCGTCTCCCAGTCGGCGATCGTCCCCCCGATTTCCGATTCGGCACATCCAAGCTGGCTTTTCCAGCGTGACGAATAGTAGGCGGTGTGTTCCTGCAGATCCCACTCCCACACCCCAACATCCGCACCTTCCGCGGCCAATTCGAACCGCTCCCGACTCTCGCGCAGCTCGGCTTCGATCCGCCGCTGCTCAACCAATTGAGCCGTTAGCCGGTCGTTGGCAGAAACCAGATTCTTCGTCTGCTCCGCCACTCGCAACTCCAGGCGACTATTGGCGGCACGAAGTGCGTCCTCGGCTTCACGCCGCTGCGACAGCAGGTAGGCGGCTCCCCAAATCATGACCGTACCTATGGCACGGCTGAACATCACCGCCGTCACGTCGACACCGGGAGGCGCAAGCCACAATCCTCCGGCAAGTAAGACCGTGCATACCGAGGCATATCGCAGGGGAGCCGCGGGCGGAGCCAGCCGCGAACTCAGCCAGAGCGGCAACAGGTACAAAAGCCAAATCCCATGCCCCAGCGGAACCGCCGCATCCAACACGAAGATTCCCGCAGTCACTAGGCAAATCGCAGCCAGCATCCTTAGAATCCTCTCCCCAGAACTCCGCACGAATACCCGATTCGCAAGTGGGTCTCCCCTAAATCCTCCGTAAGATACGCCCCTGATTCACTGAGGTAAACCCCGGCAATCGGCCCTAGTACGGCCCTATTCCGTGGAGCAATGAGCAGAAGAAGTTGAAAGAGAACCCGTCACGTTCACGGCAGACAGGCACACGATCACATCATGTGAGACAAGGAGAAAGGACGGGGGCGATGAGTCGGTCGGCTCCTGCATGCGGCCCCGAACTACGGAGGGGGCTTGCCTGACAGACCGATGTGGCGGGACAGTACTACGATTTGAGGAGATAGGGCTCCCAAAAGGCACGATCGTACCGCGGCCAGGCATGGCAGCCGAAAGGGAGTCGCCGATTGTTGAGTTCAAAACAATGCCCGGGAACAACCTCGAAGGCGAACCGAAGTCCCATGTCGAACGAGGCGACCTTGAACTGATCGTCATAGCGCACCGCCTCGTCGGACCAGAAATGATCTTCATTTTTGGTTCCATCGGGACGTAGATGCCATTGCGCGACTTGTCGCTTTACCCCATTAAATCGTTTGATATATTTGAACCACTTCCTCGGGAGATACACCCCTCGCACGTACCAGGGTGTCCCCGAAACGACTCGCTGCCAATACACGTCAGGATGGATCCAATACTGTTCCGACGAGAGCACGCGCAGAAAACTCGAGACTTTTCGGAGAGACAACCCGCCGTTTCCGACACGCGGCGTCCCCACCCAGGGGCTGTCGGCACATTGCACCCACGGTGCGCCGATATAATCGACATCCGTGGCGCACCATTCCAACAACTGATCTGAAAACACCAGGGCATCGAGCTGATAAATGAGAATATAGCGATACTTCCGGAAGGACTCGTAAAAGGCAGGCGACAGCATCAGTTTCCCGTTTGCAATCGCACTCCCGAAATAGCCGTCGTCGAACCGTTGAATCTGATAGCCCGGTCGCTCAATCTCTAGACTCCGCGGCACCACCAGAAATTTGTCGTACCGGCCGAGAAAATGTTCCAGATGGCGAAACGACAGTTCTTCATCCCGGGTAAAGTGTGCTCTGTTGTATGCAGGCACCACCACCGCGACGCTTCCCGTATCGAGCACACCGTCCTGCGGTATCATCATCCGGCCCCACCTCGCATGCTCGCTAGGATCAGCATCACCCGCTCCGATCATACCGTGCAGTTCCACCGTGGTCTTGCTCCGCCCCTCCCAGGACCGCGGAGCGACTGATGCATGCGCAGTGACAGGCAGCACCCCGTCCGAGCCAGGCCGCGCGACGGCCCGCACCACATGAATGATCGGTCAGGTTATGCCACTCCGCCGAAAGCCGTGGAATCGAAATCGGCGTCCAGGGAGATCGCAGCGGGTTCGGCTGAGGATTGTCGCACCGCATCCATGGCACGCTGCACGGCGAGTCCGTCATGAAAGGACGCATCGACCTCCCCATTCAACCTTCCGCGAAGACAGGCATCGACAAAACTATGCATCATGCGGGAAAGACAATGAGGCTGGCCATCCGAGGCCTGGACCGGCAACGGCACGACTTCCCAGGTCGGCTGCGACGGGCGTGAGATCGTCAGGACATCCACCGACCCACGGCTCAATGAAGCCTTCAGGGCCCCCTGTCGCCCGACCAGCTCGATGTACGCCTTGTCCCCGGAATTCGGGGTCGCGCGACTCGCAAACAACTGCCCCTGAATCCCGCCGCTACAGGTAAACGCCGCCGATGCGATGTCGTCGGTTTCCACATGAGCGAGCGCGCCGGTTCTCGCATCGATCCGTGTCCGTGGAACCAGAATGGTATTTCCTGAGACGGCCTCGATCGGCCCGAGCACAAATCCGACAAGGTCAAAGAGGTGGGACCCGACGTCGTACAACACCCCGGCTCCGGCGGAATCGAGGTGTTCGCGAAAACCAATCTTCGAACCAGGTCTCAGGCCGTCCCAGGAATCATAATGCACCGCCACATAATACGGTTCGCCGATCTCCCCGTTCAACAGTCGGCGCTTCAGTTCCTGCACCCCGTACAAGTAGCGATACGTGAACGCGATCTGGTGAATCTTTCGGCTCTGCTCCGCGGCCCGAAGCATGTCAGCCGCTTCCTCCGTGTTCATCCCGAGGGGTTTTTCACAGAACACGTGCTTCCCGGCAGCAAACGCGGCCTGGGCCTGACGGGCGTGCACTACATTCGGAGTTGCAATCGTGACCGCATCGATGTCAGTCCGTGCGCAGACCTCCTCATAGTCGAGCGATACTTCCGGCACACCCAACCGCTGCGCCGCCGCACGGGTCCGTGCCGAGTCTCTCCCGCAGAGGACCACAACCTCCGCTTCCGGATGCGACTGCACGCCGGGCACATGACAGCTTTCGGCAAACGCTCCGGCCCCGATGACGCCCACTCTTAATTTGGTCATTCCGTCACCTTGCAAAAAATGTCGTGTCTGACGCGACGGAATCAGACCCCTTCGCGACAAGTCGCCGACAACCGTGTACGGTATGCTCACACAGGATGAGAGCCATGGCAGGCATGTGGGCTCACTGGTTCACTCTAGCGGATTACAGGAGGTGTGTCGAGACTGCTGCTTTATGGGAGTGAGAACTGCGTAGTTAAACCGATGACACCGCAAACACATGCTGTGCAGATCTGTGAGGCGGGAAGAAACTCCATGTGAAGAATGGACGCTGCATCAGCCGGCGCGTGTGAGTCGGGCCGATTGCCAACCGACCAACCAGACGCCGGCAAGGATGAGCGCAATGCCCACGATCTCGCGGATGCCGATCGCCTCACCCAACACGAGCGCAGACAGAAGCAGCGCCGATACCGGGATGAGATTCACGAACACGCCGGCCCGCGAAGGACCCACCCCTTGCACCCCGTACAACCAGGCCTGCTGCCCCAATGCCGTGGCGAACACGATCAGATACACTAAGGCCACCCACCCGGAGATCGGAACCGCAGTCGCTCCGGTCAGCAGCAGCTTCTGATCGGTCCACAGCAGAGGAATCTGCAACAACAGGGACAGCAGCAGCGTTGTCCAGTTGACGGTGAGCGGAGAGAGCCGCTCCATCACCTGGCGACCACCGATGGAATACAGCGCCCAACTGACCAATCCCAACAACACCAATGTGCCGCCCAACCAGGGACTATCCCCGCTCGGCGCCCCCCCTCCGACACCGGACACGAGTGCGACTCCGGCAAAGGAGACCGCACAACCGGCCGCCACCGTTTTGAATGGAATGTCGCGCACGAGCAGAGACGACAGCAACGCCGTAATGGCCGGGCTGGCGCCGATAATGACGCCGGCGGTCGCAGCACCGATATAACGCAGGCCGAAGAGGGTCAGAAGATGATTGCCCAACACCCCGAGCCCCAGCAGCGACAACAGCTTGAGATCGCGAGCCGTCCATGTCGTGCGACCGCCTTCGCGCCACCACCAGAGCGGAATCAGGATCACCAGCGCGCCGAAGCCGCGCAGCAGGGACGTCTCCACTGCCGAAAATACGCCAAGCGCCAGCTTCTGTCCCACAATGGACCCGCCCCAAACCAGCGCCGAGGTGGTCAACGCGGCATAGGCGGCGAATACCGATGGTTTCTGCATGGACGGAATTCCTCAATCGACGACACACGTGGCCTGCCACGGGCCGCGAGCACCGGATGCTAGGCGAACGGTGTCGGGGTGATGATCCAAATCCCGTCCCGGATGGTCGCCAACACAGCGGACACCCGCGCGTCCGCCCTGACGACCCGGTTGAGTTCCTGAATCGCCGCCGTACGCTCGTCCGGAGGCGGCTCCAATAGCACATCGCCGTCCCACAGGACATTGTCGATGAGAATGACTCCGCGCGGGGACAGCAACTCCATCGAGCGGCGGTAGTAATTCACATAGTTTTGCTTGTCGGCGTCGATAAAAATGAGATCGAATGGAGCGGTGAGTCCTGTCATCGTCTCCAAGGCCGGCCCCATGCGAATGTCGACTTTGCGACCATGGGGGGATTGCGCAAAAAATCGCCGGGCAACCGCCGCGGACGCGTCATCGATTTCACACGTCGTGACCCGCCCGTGATCCGGCAAGGCCTCGGCAAAACACAGTGCGCTATAGCCCGTGAACATGCCGATTTCCAGCACTCGCGTGGCCTGCACCAGGCGGGTCATCATATGCAAGAACGCCCCTTCGAGGGGCCCCACCAACATACGCGCAAACTCCATCGTCCGTTCCGTCTCCTCGCGAAGCGCGCGGCGGATGGGAGTTTCGGGCAATGAATAGGCAGCCGCGTAGGCATCAATTTTCGGCAACACGAGATCGGTCATCGGTTTCACTCCGGCAGAGAGTTGTGCGACAATTCGCACCGGCCGCGGGATCATACCATGGACATGCCCGGAGAAGGAGCCTAAGGAGCCTGATGGTGAAGACACTGACGACATTGGAACCGCTGATAACACGGTTGCTGGAAATCCGGCGCATCCAGAGCGCGGCCGCAGTGCTCTCGTGGGACCAGGAAACGTATATGCCCGCCGGCGGCGGGGCGGCACGCGCGGAGCAGATCGCGACGCTCGAAGGCCTTGCCCATCAAAGACTCGTGTCCGCTGAACTCGAAACGCTGCTCACCGAATGGGTCGACCCCGTGACCGGACAGGCCGCGGACAGTTGGGATGAACCTTCCCGGTCGCTGCTGCGCGAAACCTGGCGCGATTTCAGCCGCGCCAAGAAACTTCCATCCGACTTTGTGATTCGCCTCAGCCGCGAGTGTTCCCTGGCGCAGCAGGCCTGGGTGACGGCACGGGAAGAAAGCCGGTTTTCAAAATTTCTTCCTTCACTGAAGACCATCCTCGGCCTCAAACGTGATGAGGCTCGGTACTTGGGATATCGGAACTCGCCCTACGATGCGCTCTTAGATACGTATGAGCCAGGATCCACCATCGCCCAACTCGCGCCGCTGTTCACACAATTGCGGGAACGCCTTGTCCCCCTCCTACGGCGCGTTCAGGGCAGTACCGTCACCATCGACGACCGTTGCCTGCACCAGAGCTTCGATCAGTCCAAACAGGTGGAATTCGGTCGGCTTGTGCTGACCGCCATGGGCTACGACTTCGAGCGCGGGCGCCTCGACCTCTCGGCCCATCCCTTCACGACATCTTTTCATCCGACCGATGTCCGGGTGACGACACGGGTCTTTGAGAACGATCTGCCGTCGTGCCTGTTTAGTTGCATCCATGAAGGGGGCCATGGCCTGTACGATCAAGGCTTGGACCCTCGCTATTATGGCTCACCCCTTGGCGAATCCGTGTCGCTCGGCTTTCACGAAAGCCAGTCCCGCCTTTGGGAAAATTGTGTCGGCCGGTCCCGTGCGTTCTGGCACTGCTTCTACCCGCTGCTGCAGCACACGTTCCCGCAACAGTTGGCCGACGTGCCGCTCGAGCGGTTCTACGCAGCCATCAACCGGGCCGCGCCCTCGCTGATCCGCGTCGAAGCCGATGAGTTGACCTACAACCTGCACATCATGTTACGCGTCGAAATCGAACAGGCCCTTATTGAAGGCCGAGCCGAACCGGATGACCTCCCCGGCCTCTGGAACGAGAAAATGCAGTCGTATTTGGGTATTGTGCCGGAACGGGATGCCGAGGGCGTTCTACAGGACGTGCATTGGTCGATGGGTGCCTTCGGATATTTCCCGACGTACACCTTGGGCAACCTGTATTCCGTACAATTCTTCGAACAAGCCGCACTCGAACTCCCTGAGCTGGAGGAGGAGATGCGGGCAGGTCACCTCTTGCCGCTTCGGCGATGGCTGGAGCAGAAAATTCACCGCTGGGGACGGATGTTCACGCCCGACCATCTGGCCCGACGGGTGACGGGTAGCGGAGTGAACCCCGAGCCGTTTCTCCGTTACCTCGAAACGAAGTACGGGGAATTATACCGCCTTTGACCTAGGAGGCGGCCTCTCGCCACCCTCCATTAGCCTACGGCCCCCCGGCCTCTTACCCTGAAGCCTTCCCGCTCAATCAACGATGGCGACCGTTTAGGCATCGCTCTAGGGCCACAACAGGGCCCTTTAGCTCTACTCGACCAATCGGCGTTCATGGTAGTTCTCCAACCTACATGAATTAGGAATTTCCTCTTAGTTTGTTACCCTGCTCCAGGGGATGAATCGGCTGAGCACGTGGGATTAGGAATCGACAGAGAAGTCCTCGAAGGTTCCCGTCGGCCCGAATGGGATCCGGCAAAACGAGGTCGTCAACGTCGATGTCCGAATCAGTGGCTGCCACGACTAGACGACATACAGGAGCCCATCGAGTGTTCTCTGCGCGTACGCCCCAGACATTGACGGCCCCCCATGACGACGCCGACTCGAAGGCGGATTGGTTCATTCCCTCCGCTCGGCCCGAAACGGGTAGAGTTGAATTCCGGGGTGCTCCATGAGTGGAACGCTGGCCATGGATGCATGCCAAGACTTGCCCCCGGCGAAAGCCGATGTCCGGATTCTGCTCGCGGACGACCACGCCTTACTCCGTCGCGGCCTGCGAGAGTTCCTGCGGGACTTCCTCGTTGAGGACGGATTGACGCCCGACATTGTCGAAACAACCTCTGCCCGCCATGCAATCGATCACATCCGCACAGGCGCCTGGGATTTAGTCATTCTGGACCTGAATCTACCCGATATGCCGGGGCTCGAAGTCCTGCGTATTCTCAAATCGTTGCGGCCGGCCCTGCCTGTCCTGGTTGTCAGCATTTATGCTGAAGAACATTACTCGGCTCGTGCCATTCGAGCCGGCGCACTCGGATACCTGACAAAAGAGCGGGGGCCACAGGAGCTTCGACTGGCGGTCTCACGCATTCTTCAGGGCGGACACTACCTGCCGTCTCCCGAAACCGAACACAGCCTGGACGAAGGACCGCACCGAAATGGTTCCTCCCCCGACACTCTCCCGGCAACCCTCTCGGATCGCGAGATCGAAGTGCTGCAGTGGATCGCACAGGGACGACGCCTGACGGAAATCGCGGAGCAACTCAATTTGAGCATCAAGACGGTGAGCACCTACCGTTCCCGGCTGCTCATCAAATTAGGCATGAGAACCACGGCAGAATTGATTCGCTACGCCCTGGACCAGCAGTTGGTCTGACACTGTCGGAGGACTATGGCCAATATTCTGATCATCAATGCCGACGCGAATCTGAAGCGGCTTCTCAAGCTGGCCTTACCGGGCATGGAGCATTTTGTTCAATACAGCGCTACCCTGCAGACCGCCTGCGCTCAGTCTGCGCCGTCCAAGGTGGACTTGGTGGTCAGTCGATTCGTCGCGGGCGACGATCAAGGGCCGGAAGACTTGATGGAACTTCGCAGAACCTTCCCGACCGCCCGCTTGATCGTTACAGCGGCGCTGCACGACCCTGCCTTGGAAGGCGAGAAATTTCAGCGCGTCGTTCGCGAACTCCAGATCGAGTATTGTTTGCTGGAACCGATTGAGACCGGCGCCATGCTCCATACCATCCAGTCCGCGCTCGCCCTTCCGAAACGACCCTAGATCGACCCGTTTTCACCGGTCGCCCGCCACCCAGCCGCTGCGACGACACGTCAGCGCCGACGTCTTACCGGACCGGAAGCCTCCGGCTCAGTATCCCATGGCCGTATTGAGCTTCGCCAACTGGCTTGGAGGCAGAAGAAACTCTGCCGACGCTTCGATGCGGGCAGGAACGAGCAGCGTAGTGTGGAACACGATATCGCGGATGGGAATCTTGAAATCGGGCTGCTGCGGGGTACTAAGTTCGACTGTTTCGACGGACTGCGTAATGGCAGTGACATCCTGCGGTCCGTAGGTGGTGATCACCGCCTGCATCAGGTCACGAATTTTCTCATTGGTTTCGTTTCCCTCGATGCCGTTCATCAGCAGAGGAAGGACCTCGTCGCGCACCTGGTCGGATGGGCTGAAATTCTCGACCCGTTCCTTGCGTCGAAGGGACGTCAAGTCGTTGTCCAGATCGCGGCTGAAGGCGCCATAGGCAAACCGGACGAACTCGAAATGAAACCCCTTCATCCCTTTGCCGAACATCTGCAATTCGCACAGGAAACAGAGCTGCTGCAGCTTGACGTCGCTCAACAAGCCATAGGGCTCGGCCAGCGATAAGGCGTACAGCAGTAACGCTCGATCGATCGTCATTTCATGAGATTTGCGCACCTGTTGAATCTCCTCTGAATCGTCCACAACCGGCAGGACTATAAACAGGCAGGTTTCGATTCGTCAATTGATGATCGTACCGGTCGGTTCCCCTCTTGACCCGCCGAGGCACTTTCGTCTTTAATGGGCGTCTTTCATGCCGGTTCACGCGCCATGAGCAAGACTCTCAAAGAAATGGACGTGCTTCGCCAGCACCTGGCCAAGCATCAGCTGAAGCTGACTCGTCAACGCGAACTGATCCTGACGGCGTTCCTGCGGCAGGAACACGTCACGGCCGAGACGATGTATCATCAGCTGGCGAAGAAAGATCCCCACCTCGGACTCGCCACCATTTACCGCACGCTGAACCTCTTCTGTGAAGCGGGCATTGCCCAAGCCCGCCACTTCGGCACCCAGACGCAATACGACAATATCTCGCATAAGGGCCATCACGACCATCTCATCTGCACCGGCTGTGGGACTATTGTAGAGTTCGAAAATTGCGAGATTGAACGGCTACAAGAGGAGGTCGCGACCAAGAACGGCTTTGTGATCCAAACCCACCGGCTGGAGCTATACGGCCTCTGTGCGCGCTGCCGCCATTGACGGATCGCGTCCGCATCCAGTACTATCTTGAGACAGCTTATCAATTTCAACTAGGATGGCCGATCCAGGCTGTCCCCACTCCGGAGGCATGCCGCATGGCTTCATCCTGTCGCACATTTTTGGCGTTGACGCTGCTCCTCGGAGCGCTGACGCTTCCGCAGTGGGCCGCCGGAACCGCGGAAGCCGCCGAGAAACTCGTCGTCTATTCTGGTCGCGCAGAACGGCTCATCAAGCCTGTGCTGGACGAATTTCAGGCCAAGAGTGGTATCCAAATCGAATTGCTGTCGTCAGGCACCACCGAGTTGGTCAACCGGTTACAAGCCGAAGGGGACCATACCCCGGCGGACGTTTTCCTGACGAACGATGCCGGGAGCCTTGAACATGCCCGTGAGCTCAAACTCCTCCGGCCCATGAACATGCGAGAAGTTGAACGGGCCATCCCGTCGCAATTCCGCGCGGCCGACAACAGCTGGATCGGCCTTTCAGGCCGCTTCTGGATCGTCGTCTACAACACCAATCTCGTCAAGCCCGATCAGATCAAATCCTTGTTCGACCTCACCCAGCCGCAATGGAAAGACAAAATCGCCGTTCCCAATTCCGGCAGCGAGTATCTTCAGGCCGGCGTGTCAGTCATCAAAGCCACCTTCGGAGACGAACGGACGAAGCAGTTTCTGCAAGGACTCAAGGCCAATGCGGGCACGCAGGTGTATCAAAAAAGTTCGCAGATTGTGGAGGCCGTCGCGAAGGGGCAGGTCGCGGCAGGTATTGTGAACCACTACTATATCTATCGGCACCTTGCCACGCAGCCCACCGCTCCGATCGCCGCGGTCATGACCGATCAGCAGGAAGGCGGCATGGGCGCCATCATGAACGTGACCGGAATCGGTGTCACCCGCGCGTCCAAACACGTTGAGAGCGCCAAACTCCTGATTGAATTCCTGGTTGCCCAGGCCGGGCAAAAAATGTTCGCGGATCTGGACAAGGAATACCCTCTCCATCCGGACGTGAAAGCCGATCCGACACTCATCGACCGGCGCACGTTCCGTGCGGCGCAAGTCCCCCTGGCTCGACTGGCCGAATTACGCGAGGCCACCCTTACGCTGATCGAACAGGTCGGCCTTCGCTAAGCCCTTGTGTAGCCGCGCATGCTTACCGCCACAAGAGCTCACGCCCCCTCTTCGCTGCAATGGATCAGCCTGATCACGGCCGCATTTCTGGTTCTGCCCACCTGCTACATCATCTATGTGGCGCTCACCGCCGCTCCGACCGTGTGGAGCCGCCTCTGGTCGACGCGCATTCCCGAACTTCTCTGGAACACCCTCTCCCTGGCCGCCGGCGTCGCTTTGACCACACTGCTGCTGGGCGTCTCCCTCGCCTGGATCACCGTTCGATATGAATTTCCTGGTCGCCGGGTCTGGGAATGGGCACTCGCCTTGCCTCTCGCCATGCCGACCTATGTCCTGGCCTATGTGTATGCCCATCTTCTGGGAATGGGCGGCCCGGTGGAACAAGGATGGCAGACACTCCTCGGGCCAGACGCGCGACTGCTCTCCCCTCAAAGCTTTGTCGGCGTCACACTGATCATGGCCCTCGATACGTTTCCATTTGTGTACCTGCTGGTCCGAGGAGCACTGTTGAATCTGAACAGCTCCTTTGAGGAAGTGGCCCGCGTCTGCGGCGTGTCCCTTTGGGCCACGCTCTGGCGCGTCACACTCCCGCTCATCCGCCCCGCCATTGCCGCAGGACTGGCACTGGTGATTTTGTATGTAATTTCGGACTTTGGGGCGGTCTCTCTGCTGCGGTACCAGACACTCACCTATGCGGTCTACCAACAGATGACCAGCCGCTACGACCATACGGCCGCCAGCATTCTCAGCCTACTCCTCGTCGTGATGGCAATCATCTTCCTAGTCACGGAACGATGGTTTCGCCAGCGGAGTCGCTTCTACCAAACATCCGGCCGCTACCGTCGGGCAACCCGGCACCACGCCGGCCCCGCCGGAACGGCACTCATCACCGGGTACGTCGTACTGGTGTTCGGGGCCGCATTCGGAATTCCGGCTGCCATGTTGATTCAATGGAGTATCGAAGCGATTGCACAGGGGGCCCTGGATACGCGTTTTCTCGGCTTCATCTGGAACAGCAGCTTCCTGTCGGCACTGGCTGCCTGCGGAGCCGTGATCATCGGACTTCCGCTGGCCTACCTCGCCAGCCGCCGACCTTCGCGACTCAATCTCGCCTGCCTCCAAGCCGCCTATGCCGGCTATGCCTTGCCCGGTCCTGTCGCCGCCCTGGCAGTCCTTGTGCTCTTTACGCACTTCGTGCCGGTCTTGTACGGCACCGTCGCGGTGTTGCTCGTGGCCTACATCCTGCATTTTCTCCCGGTCGGCCTGCAGTCGATGGAGCCGGCGCTCCAACAAATCACCCCCAATGTGGAAGAGGTGGCACGCACCCTGGGCTGCACGACTCGCCGGACCCTCCGGCGCGTGACCCTTCCGCTCATTCGTAACGGTTTCATTGCAGCCTGGGTCCTGATGTTCCTCCAGACCATGAAGGAACTTCCAGCCACATTGCTGCTGCGTCCGGTTGGATTTGATACACTGGCGATTCGTGTATGGCTCGAAGCCAGCGAGGAGTATTATCAGCTGGCAGCGCCCGCCGCATTGTTGATCGTGATTCTGAGCCTGCCGGCCTTGCTGCTACTGGTATCCAAGGATTGGCGCGGACGTGACCAAGAGGTCGTTACTTGAACCCCGTGAACAACTCAGACATCCGCGAGCACCAGGCACAAGGTGCGTCCACGAGGCCTGACGCCATGGATCTCGCCGCCGGGCAGTCTCCCGTCCTTGAGCTTCGCGGGATCTCCTGCGCCTACGAGCCCAATCGCCCTGCTGTCGAACAGATCACACTTACGGTCCACCAGGGCGAAATTCTCTGCCTCCTGGGGCCATCCGGATGCGGCAAGACCACCATTCTTCGCGCGATTGCAGGATTTGAGCGGATAACCGACGGAAGCATTTCGCTGTCCGGCCGGCTCGTGTCATCGCGCGACGTGATGGTGCCGACTGAACAGCGGCACATCGGTATGGTCTTCCAGGAATACGCGCTGTTTCCTCATCTGCGCGTGGA
Source organism: Nitrospira defluvii (assembly GCA_000196815.1). GTDB lineage: Bacteria > Nitrospirota > Nitrospiria > Nitrospirales > Nitrospiraceae > Nitrospira_A > Nitrospira_A defluvii_A. Next base: position 1,010,467 of record FP929003.1, on the reverse strand, counting down.
GAAAAATATCGCCTTCGGTCTCAGCCACCTCTCCCGCCCACAGCAGAAGGCCATCGTCGATGACCTCCTCACCCTCACCGGCTTGCGCGGCCTGGAACACCGGTATCCGCATGAGCTCTCAGGGGGGCAACAGCAACGTGTCGCGCTTGCCCGCGCCCTCGCCCTGCGCCCGGTGTTGTTGCTGCTCGACGAACCGTTCAGCAATCTCGATCCCGACATGGCGAGCCGCATGCGACAAGATCTCCACGCGCTGCTTCGACAGACCAAGACCACGGCCATCCTTGTCACTCATGACCACGACGAAGCATTTTCCATGGCCGACCGCGTCGCAGTCTTGAACCGGGGGCGACTGGAACAATTCGATACGCCTGAAGCGATTTACCACGTCCCCACGACTCCCTTCGTGGCCGACTTCGTCGGACAGGCAGACTTTATCTCCGGGGTCGTAACCAATGATGTGGTGACCTCCGAGATCGGTGAGTTCCCCAACACGCAGCATCTCGCGACTGGAACCAGTGTGGTCGTGATGATTCGCCCCGACGACATTCATATCGTCCCGACCAAGGGCGCTGATGCCCATATTCTGGCAAGGCAATTCAAAGGCTCCGAAAATGTGTACACGATTCAGCTCCCTTCCGGACAGATCGTCCACAGCAGCGAGTCGTCTCTGAGCATTTATCAAGTCGGCACGGCAATTGCGCTTCGGGTGGTGGCAACCCATACCGTCCTCTTCCCGCAACCACTCGAATCGTCGGGAAAGAAGGACCCAGGACACGGCAACGCTCCACCCCCGTAACCCCAGGCTCAATTCAGGCCTCCATGCCGAGAACAGGGCAGGGGGGTGCCCCCTTAGACAACCAACAGCGAGAGGCGGAGGATCGACGAATGGATCTGCTGAAGAATGCGGTAGAATATGGAATCATCGGCCTGCTGATCGCGCTCAGCATCTGGTCGGTGGCGGTGGCGGTCGAGCGATGGCTCTACTATCGTCGCGTGGACCTGACCCAATTCACGGACATCCAAACGTTTGAAATGGCGCTGACCAAACGCCTGGTCATCATAGGTACGGTTGCCGCAAATGCCCCTTACATCGGATTACTGGGAACCGTCCTCGGCATTATGATGACCTTCCATACGATGGGAACCTCCGGCACGATGGCCGTGAATACCATTATGATCGGCTTAAGCCTGGCCCTGAAGGCAACGGCTGTCGGCCTGCTCGTCGCCATCCCCTGCGTCGTGATGAACAATATTCTCCGCCGGCGTGTGACCGAACTGCTGACGATCTATAAGGTGCAACATGGAACGCGAGGTTAATCAAATCAACGTCATTCCGCTGGTCGACGTGATGCTCGTGCTGCTCGTCATCGTTCTCACCACTGCCACCTTCATCAGTACCGGCCAGATTCCTGTGAATCTCGCCAAGGCCAAAGAGGCCGGAGATCACAAAGATGTCCCCGTCGTGGTGACCTTAACCGCGAACGGCGATCTGTTCCTCAACGACCGCCCCGTCCCACCGGACGGTCTGAAGACTGTCATGCTGGCGCACCCTCGCGAATCGCTGGTGGTCGTACGAGCCGACAAAGTTACACTACTGGAACGGTTTGTCTCGGTGGTAGACGAAATACGAGGTCTGGGGTTTCAGTCCGTCAGTCTGGAGGTGGTACGGCTGTGACGGCCCGCCAGCCCGGCATATCAGACCCCTTCATCCGCTTCCATGCGAGCGGATGGATCATCTCGCTCGGCCTGCATGGCAGCGCCATACTCCTGGCCGGACTCTTCGTCGCCAGAATCGGCCTGGCACCTCCCTCTTCATCCTTTCAATGGGATGTGACCGTCGTCGTCTCTCAACCTCCGGCGACGCCTGCCCAAGTCGCACCCGGATCGCCACCACCTGTTGCAGCTATTATCCGACCGGCCCAACGTAACACTTCGGCGACAGCCTTGCGTCCCACACCATCTCAGTCGACGCTATCGACCATGCCGGCCACTACCTCAAGCTTTCCGGCAACGGCCGAGCGTGACACAATCGAACCGGCCCTCACCCCACCTCAGCAGGCTCCCGCACAACCACTTGAACGCACTCCTGCGGTCTCTAGTCCTCCCGAACCTCAGGAAACGAAGGACGACCTTCAGCCTTCCCTGCATGCGACGTCAGCAGTGATCGAGGCCCCCCCTGATCCTCGCTCACTGCCCCAGATGGCGAATCCCACACTTGCAGACGCGCCTCTTGCTCCGGACATGTCAGGAACGACATCGCAATCGCTCTCCGAGCCCGCCACTTCTCCGGCACAAACGGCAGCGCTCAGTCCATCGACCAGCACGACTCAGGTTGCCAGAAAACCGGACTATGGTTGGCTCGCAGGACCGTTGCTCCAGCGGATTGAAGCACTCAAACAATATCCCGTCACGGCGAGGCTGCATCGCCTGGAAGGTCGAGTGATTGTACGGATCGTGATTCAGGAAAACGGACACATTACATCGGCCACCATCGCAAAAACCTCCGGGCACGAGGTGCTCGATCAGGCAGCACTGGAAACCATTCGGCAGGCCTCACCGCTCACCCTGTCCCAGCCGCTTGACAAGTCCTCGGTCACGATGCAAATACCGCTCGGCTACTATCTGGATCGATAAGCCGCAGGAGTTATCCCTGGCAGGGTTGCTGTTCCCAGCCTCGCAAGACCGCCTGCTTGTCGAACTTCAAGACATAGGCCCGGCAGCTGCCTCCCCGCACTTGACCACCGAAGCCTGCCGTCCCGCTGCCGCGTTCGAAATAGGTCCAGATTTCTCCCCCGTCTGCAGCCGCTTGTGTCTTATGCGGTGATCCATATCGCTTCCCCACCATCTCTTGCGTCGCCTCGTTAACCGCATCGTGAAAATACTTGGAGCTACCGCTGCATGCACTCAATACGAGCAGGCCAAGTACTATCCCTGCGAGCATACCTTCCCAGCACCGACCATAGGCCATCCCCCCTCCGGAACGTCCGCCTTGGACGGAATCACTCGATACCATCATTCATCCTCACCCTCCCCTTGAGATACGAAGAAACCCAGACTTTGCCGTCGCGATCTACGATCACCGCACCGACCCCCGGCAACCGCTCAACCAACGCCAGTCCCCGCTCCCGCCCCATCACGAAGATGCCGGTATCCAAGCCGTCCGCTGTCATCCCATCACGGGCCACGACGGTCACGCTCTGACAGTCACGAGCGGGTTGCAGAGTGATCGGATCGAGAATGTGGTGATAGCGCACCCCGTCCCGCTCGAAGTACCGTTCGTAGTCACCGGCCGTCGAAATCGCCTCATCCTGAAGATCAATAAATGCCAGCACAGCTTCTTCATGCCGCGGATGCCGGATGCCGAAGGGGAATTTCACACCGCCCGGAAGTCCGCCGAAGGTCCTGATGTCCCCCGAGAGGGCAACGACCCCTGCAGTGGCTCCGGCCTTCTGCATGGCTGCGACAGCCATATCCGCGGCAAAGCCTTTGCCGATCCCGCCCACATCCACTCGCATTCCAGGCTTGGCCAGGTAGACCGTCCCTTCTGCGACATTCAGATGTAGCTCACGTAAATCCGTCAGTGGGCGAACCGCCTGCAAGACCGCATCGGATGGAATGGTCGGCCGATCGAGAACACTCCAGGCCTCAACCGCCGGGCCGACGAGAATATTAAACCCTCCCTCCGTCATCCGGGCCATTTGGAGCGAGGCCTCCAGCACCTTCATCGTGTCGCGGCTGAGCGAGACAGCGGCCCTGCCGGCGGCAGCATTCGCCCGTGAGAGCTCACTCGTCGCAATCCAAGTACTGATTAGCTCTTCTAAGCGATGGATTTCTTGGAACCCAGCCGATGCCGCATCCTGCGCCCGCCGGCGATCAGGCGCCACAGAAGTAATGGTCACGAGCGTACCCATCTGCATCTGCGTTCGCTTCACGACGATAGGAGCGGATTCAGACCTGGTAGTCGTGCATGCGGACGAGAATAAGATCAGGAAGATCCCGCTTATGACTGCAAAACGATATCTGATCGACACCTCACCACCTCCGACGAATAGGACAAACAGACCATGCTTGGCACTCAATAGTTCACACAACTTCATCTGCGCGACCCGGCGCTGATTTTCGCGTCGAGGCATTCATCTTCTGCGGGACGCCTGCAAAATGCAAATGTCGTCGTCGGCCCTTGGTGAGGCGCATACTCCTTTTCCCTAGCCCAGGCTATCCTCCAGAATCAAGTCCGACAGGCGCGAGGAACACACCAAAAGGCCGCCAACTTTTAATTGGTCGCCAGACTTGACATTTCTCCGCCGATCGGGATATTAATAATCGTTCTCAATTTCACTAACGGGACCGATCACCCGCTATGATCACAGAAAAAAGTTTGGCATCCCCTTCCTGCCAAGACAGTGAGACGCGTTGCGAGTGTGGACAACTCATTGCCAAGGTCCGCGGGCAAGGCCTTGAGCTCAAATGCAAACGTTGCAAGCGCATCGTCGTCATCCCCTTCACCTCAATCGAAGGCTGGGGCACCGTCACAGCATGATTCGATATATGAAAGGAGGCCTCACCACCAGGCACACCCCAGGGCATCGATTATGTACACTTGTTTTTCCTGTAGACCAGAGACCTTTGAGTCCCGAGTCCAACCAAACCCTTACTCGCGGATGGAGGATACCCATGAAAATCAGGGCAATCCTCGGGGCTCTCGTCTTAGTCAGTCTACCGGCAATGCCGGCACTGGCGGAAAACATGACCCCGGAGGACATCAAAAAACTGGTGGATGAGGCAGTCGAGAAACGGCTTCAGGAACACGAACGACGTGAAGGCGGCATGCAACAAGGCCAGGGCGAAGCGGCCTCGACTCCGCAATATCCTGTGGCATCCGGTCCCATGACCGACATTCGAGTCGAGCGAAAGGGCGAGGAAAAGATCCCATTGGGATTCGGATCAACCGGATCCGGCAAACTCATTTACGCCAAGCCCTTCTTGAGCGCTCCGAAAGCAACGGTCGGTGGATATGCCGATGTCATGTACAACTCCCTGTCTCGTCAGAACCTGGACAACCCGAGCCGCAATTCATTCGGCCAGCAGCGGCTGGTACCCTTTATTTATGCGGATATTACCGACCATATCAAGTTTGCCACTGAAATCGAGATCGAACGCGGGGGCCAGAATGCTCCGCAGAGCGGCGATGGCTCCATGCAGATCGAATTCGCCCAATTGGACTATTTGATCAACGAAGCCATCAACCTCCGCGCTGGCATTCTGCTGATGCCGGTCGGCAAGTTTAACTTGCTGCACGACTCACCCTTGAACGATCTCGTCGATCGGCCGATGGTCTCTCGCATCGTCATCCCCAGCACCTGGTTCGAAGCCGGTGCCGGTATTTACGGAACCCTGTATCCCTCGTCACGCTCGAAGCTGGACTACGAAGTCTATGCCGTCAATGGAATGAGCCAGACGGCCGGCGGCATTACCGACCTTGGGGTGCGAAGCGCGCGGGGCAGCGTCTCTCGGGATCGCGACGACAACAAAGCCGTCGTCGGCCGCATCGCCTTCAGCCCGATGCTGGGCATTGAAATCGCCGGATCCGGCTACCATGGAGCGTATAAGCCGGCTGCCGGAGCCGTGGGGGCGGGCTATATCGATATGTTCGCGTTGGACTGGACTCTCCAAAGAGGCCCGTTCGAAATCATCGGAGAGTCCGCGTGGACGAGAATCAGCAACAACAATGCGACCGGCGTCGCCAACCGGGTCATCGGACCGGCCGGCATGCAAGGCTACTACGTTCAGGGGAATTATCACTTCATGCCGGAATTCCTCAAGAAATGGGCGCCCAGCCATTTCACCGACGCCTCCACATTCACGGCAGTCGTCCGGTGGGAACAGGTCAACACGGACACCGACGATCGCACCAAGCAGAACGCACTGGGAGGCCAGCGGAAGCTTGAGCGCTTGACCCTCGGTCTCAATTTCCGGCCGATCGAAGACACGGTGATCAAATTCGACTGGCAATTCAATACCCAGAAAGACCCAAAGGGACTTGTCGCCGCCGGAGATCTCGGCACTGCAGGCAGTCCGATGAACGGAAACGGATTCTTAATTCAAGCAGCCACGTACTTCTAACCGGCTCCTCGTCCAGGCCGTCCCGATCGGGACGGCCTGGACCGACAGAACGGATATGACGCGACACTACGGCCGACTGAGCATCCTCCTGATTCCAGCTCTCCTGACTGCCTGCGCATCGCTGGGCGGCATGCAGGAGCGATTCGCCGTCTGCAGCTACGACCATGCCTGGGAAACTGCGCTTGATGCGGTCAAAGATCGCGCGATAGCGCGGCAGGATAAGGCCGCGGGCGTGATCGACACCGCGTGGCTTGAAATACCCATGCCGGGACGGACCTTTGGTGCTCTTCAGCGAGACCTGGGGGACAGCAAAGATCGGTCCAGGATTTCCCTGACAGTCAAACGACTCGACGACGTCACAAAGATCGGATTCATCGAAGAGAGACAACGGTGGGCATTCCGTGGCGGCTCCCGCCTATTCGGCTGGACCGACACCGAGCCCTCGACCGAAATCATGACCGACGTGCAGAACCGCTTGGACACCAAATTGAAGGAGCATGGATGTTCAGTACATTGAGTGCGTACCGCACCTTGACCGCAGTGGCACTACTTCTGGCATCGTCGATCCCGGCGCTGGCGACGGAGAAAGTCTGGGACAACGAATTGCGCCGCTTTCTGAAAGACGATGACTTCAAATACGAAGAGTTCATGAGCGAGGAGGAGGCCGTGAAGACCATCCTCCCCAAATCGCAACGTGTGCGCAAGGAACTGATCAGACTCACGCAGGACAGGAAGGAACTCATCGAACAGCGCATCGGCTGGAAGTTTCCTGAAGACTCATTCGACCTGTACATCGGGGAGACCGGAGACAAGGTCGATGGGTATGCGATGATCCACAACACCATCGGCAAATATAAGCCCATGACTTACATGGTAGGAGTAGATCCCAAAGGCAATTGCACCGACGTCGAATTGCTGGTGTTTCGGGATGCAAAGGGCAGCGAGGTCGGGAAGAAGCGATTTAACTCTCAGTATGACGGCAAGACTGTCACAGATCCCATTCGAATCAACAAAGACATTATCAACATTAGTGGAGCCACGATGTCCGTCCGGTCGATGAACGCCGGCGTCAAACGAGTGTTGGTACTGGTAGATGAGTTTTACTTGAAGCCGGCCGGCTTAGGCAGTGACACGGTCGCAGTGCAGAAGGCCGAGAGAGGATTGTTGGGGACCCTCTTCGGCAACTAAGGCCGTCGGGACACTGCACTGACATGCGAAATTTTAATGCTCGATTCCGCCTGCGTGATTCGGATCGTCACATCAGGTTGTTGTATACGCAATTCCTCTTTTTGATGCTGGTGGGGTTTCTTTTTTCATTTTTCTGGGCGCACAGCATGACCAGCTTGAGCCCACAAGGTATCGCCGACCACTACCGCGGCTCTGACGCGACCTTTGGCGAACCGATGTCGTTTCGAGAGCTGGCCGAGGTCACGCACTTTCACCTCTTCACCATGCCGGTCGTATTTATGATTCTCGTTCATGTCCTCTATCTCACGCAGGCCAGTCATGCCACACAAGTCTGGCTGACATGGCTTTCGTTCGGAGGCGTGGCGCTGGACATTCTCTCCCCCTGGCTGATCAGTTACGTCTCGCCTATTTTTGTGCTTACCATGCTGGCCGGGGACACTCTGATGATGGGCAGCTTTCTCGCCATGATGGCTATCCCGCTCTACGAAATGTGGATTTTGAAGCAACCGCTGATGGCCGGAAAGCGAGGGGAAGAGTCATGAACGCCTAGAAAAAGTCCGTTGACCCCGTTGCGGCCAGAGGTATTCAGCCCAGAGCCCAAGATCGTTACATACGATCTTGGGCTCTTTTTTTTCGGAGGATTCCCATGCAGCCATCGATATTGCCGATCAATGCCACAACGCAGCTCATCCAAGAAGTAGCCCGACAGCTTGAGGCCTTGGATTCGCTCCAGCTTCCCCAAGAATCATTGCATGCTGTTCGCCTGCTACAACTTCGCCGCTTGACCCGGAGGATCGAAACCCTTATTCCTGGGCACTTCGGACATGGCGAGCGCACCGCACACTATGCCCGCTTGCTGGGCGAGGCCAGCAGCCTGACCGAGTACCAGCAGATCGAGTTGCACTATGCAGCCCTATTGCACGATGTGGGACTCCTCACGTTACCCGGTAGACTCCTCGACGAGACAGCAGCCCACAGCTTGGATGACTATGCCCTGATCCAAAGCCATCCCCGTGAAGGCGCCGCACTCCTGAGCCCCTATCCATTCCTCTCCGAGGCCGCACGCCTGATCGCTCATCATCACGAACGATGGGACGGCGCCGGGTACCCGTATGGACTTCGCGGAACCTACATCCCCATGGCCGCCAGAATTCTGGCCATTGCGGACGTCTTCGACGCCATTGCCATTCGCTCAACTTCCTTACACAGGGCCCTGCGAACTCTGCAAGTATCGGCAGGTTCCCAATTTGACCCGATACTGACCGCCACATTTTGTGCACGGCTTCACAATCAAGACCAATTCGCGCTGCTGCCATTCGGTGACGCGAATGACACCGCTCTCGCCGTTGATCCGACCGTCGAACGGCCGAGTCACCAGCCTATGCCCTTTTCAATATTCTGAGGAGTCCGACAAAAAACAGTCCATGCCCGGCATACGGGCAATTGGCCTCACTGATGGAGCTGAATGATGATGAACGACGCCCACGACCTCACAATCCCAACTGACCGCCTCCGCACCCTCTCGTCCGAGCTTCGCGCACAATCACCACAATGGGCTGATCGTCTTGAGCAGGCCACGACGGAACAGGACCTACGCAATCTCGTGTGCGATCTCTTCAACCTGTCCCATGCCCTGCCTTCCCAGAAAGAATCTTCGAATGAGACACACACGCTCTCCGGACGCATCACACGCTTCATCAACGAAAATCTCCATCGTGGACTGACCCTCAAAGTCCTGGCGAATTTCCTGGGCTACTCGGAGAAGTATTGCTCGGACTTGTTTTATCGCATCATGGGCGAATCGTTTTCTGGATACATGAGACGACATCGGGTCGAGCGGGCTCAATCACTCCTCACCACAACCGCGCAGACGTTGGCAGAAGTTGCCACAGCGGTGGGGTTCAGCGATCAGTTTGCTTTCAGCCATTTCTTCAAGCGCGCGACCGGGCGTTCCCCCAGGGAAATTCGATCCCGGCTGACGGTCCACGCCATGCAAAAAGCACTGTAGCCCACGGCCGGTTCCAAACACACGGCTTCACGGCTAGGAGAACGTGGAATGCACACTGTCTCCGAATGGCCATGGAATACAGAACGAGCGAGTGCCTTCGCGGCAATCAGGGAAGAATGAATGCGCGGGTGATTCAGACTATCGGACAGGGAAATTCAGCAAAGTATGTGTGTGCTGGGAGCGACGACAACACAGAGGAATGTCGGCCGATGGGACCTTAGGGGATCCCGCCGGCCGAACACCTCCGCGTGCAGGGGCTACGGCTTCTCGGAATGAATCTGCTCGGCCAAGTAACGCTCCAACCCCACCTGCTTAATGGTACAGAGCTGAGTCTCAAACCAGTCGATATGCTCTTCCGTATCGACGATCATCTCTTCGAGTCGATGACGGGTGGTGAAGTCGCCGACCTTTGTGCAATGGGCAATCCCGTCGCGGAGGACGTCCGCGTCGTCACGCTCGAAGGCTAGATCGGCCTCCAGCAGATCAGACACTTTCTTGCCGGCCGCAACCTCATCCAGATGATCGATCTCCGGTGCGCCACCCAGGTAGAGAATATGATCGATCAAGCCCGAGGAATGACTCACTTCCTCCTGGGCCAGGTGACTGAAATGCTCGTGCAGCCTGTTGTAGCCCCAATGTTTGCACAAGGCGGCGTGCAGAAGATATTGATGCACCGCCGTGAGTTCACTCACCAGCACGTTGTTTAAAATATCGAGAACGCCCTCTTTCGCTTTCATGCATACTCCCAATACCACGCCGGGCCGGCGCGCGTTTAACTGTCTTTGTGAATCTGCTCAGCAAGGTAATTTTCAAGCCCCACTTGCTTGATCGTCTCAATTTGGGTTTCGATCCAGTCGATATGCTCATCCACATCCTTCGCCATGTCCTCAAACATGTGGCGCGTGGTGAAGTCTCCCACCTTCGTACAATGCACGACCCCGTCGCTCAGAAGGGTGAGCATTTCCTGCTCGGCCTTGAGATCAAGCTTCAACTGCTCGGGGACAGTTTCCCCGACATGCACCGTGTTCATACGCTGAACATTCGGCACCCCTTCCAAGTACAGAATGTGACTGATCAGTTCGTCCGCATCTTTCATCTCATCGATGCTACGCTCCCGAACTTTGTGATGCAGCCGCTCATAACCCCAGTTCGAGCACATTTTGGCATGGACGAAATATTGATTGATCGCGGTGAGATCCGCAGTGAGGACTTTATTCAGAATCTCAATGACCCCTTGTTTGGCTTTCATAGGTCCCTCCCTCCGGCCTTGGAGTGCTGTGGTATCTGCCGGCCTGTTGGTTGAAGCCGACGCGACGTGCGATCGACTTACTTTTGATTGTATACCTTACTTAGAGATTCTCGAAGCCCTTGTCAACAAGAGAAGTACGTATAAATGAGGCGGGTTATCAACATCGCCGAGAACGCTTCTCATTCTTCTCATCAGGACAGGATGGGAAAGCAAGGATGCCGTATGCGATCGACGGCGAAACGAACCGGAATCAAGGAGAGCGACGTACGGGAGAAGAAGATATTGAGCGAAGCGAGCGAATGGAGGGAGGAACACGGATACGCGTTGACTAGCCAGCCTCCCGATAGCCGCACTCATCTTCATTGCGGCATTGCACGGAACGACCGGCTTGCTTGCTGACCTTCTCAACAAGAAACGGCGCCTGACACTTGGGACAGGGCTTATTGATGGGGCGGTCCCAAAGCGCATACTCACATTGCGGGTAACGACTACACGAATAAAAATTGCGACCCTTTTTCGTGCGCTTCTGAACCAGATCCCCCCCGCACCCTGGCTGAGGACATTTCACACCCAGAGCAATGGCTTTGGTCGTCTTACATTCCGGATACGCGGAACAGGCCAGAAACTTACCGAAGCGGCCCGATTTGACCACCATCGGGCTGGAGCACTTTTCGCACTTCTCGTCCGTCGTCTCTTCCAGCTTAGGAACAATCTTAATCGTCCCATCCGGCAATTTTTCAAAATTTTGCGTGTTCTTGCAGGGAGGATCGTCCTTATAGGCGGGGCATGCGAGGAACTTCCCATTTCGTCCCCATTTGATCTCCAGCATGCGGCCGCATTTTTCACAGGGCAGATTCGTGGGCGGCTCGACGATATCCTTTGGCCCAGGAATGCCCTGAGCGAGTTCCATTTCCCTCACGAAGGGTGTGTAAAAATCGCGCACGGCTGAGACCCAGGGCTTGGTGCCCTCTTCAACTTCATCGAGCTGCTCTTCCATGTGGGACGTAAATTCCGTATCCAGCAGATCCGGAAATCCCTTCAACAGAAAGTCATTTACCGTTCTCCCGGTTTCGGTCGGGAGAAACCGCCCTTCGACCTTCTCGACATACTTCCGGTCTTGGATCGTCGAAATGATCGAAGCGTAGGTGGACGGCCGGCCGATCCCCTTTTCCTCCAGCTCTCGAATCAGCAGTGCTTCATTGTACCGGGGAGGCGGCTGAGTGAAATGCTGTTTAGAAACGAGCCCGGGCAAGGTCTGGGCTTCCTGAGCGACCAGATGCAAAGATTCACCTTCGCGCAATGCGGGCAGCTGGCGATCGGATTCGTCATCAGTCTCCTGCTCATTCTTGGGCTTGTGCGACGGCAATTCCTTGTCGGTTCCCTCCAAGTACACCGCCGTATGGCCGGCGAACTTGACCACGGTGCCGGTCGTGCGAAACACATATCGATCCGGCGTTCCCATTGGAGACGAATCCACACGCGTCACATCCATGATCGCAGGAACCATCTGTGAGGCAATGAAGCGATTCCAAATCAGCTTATACAGGTTGTACTGGTCCTGCTCCAGATATTGCCTGATGGATTCGGGGTCGCGCGCCGCGGACGTCGGCCGGATGGCTTCATGCGCCTCTTGCGCGGCTTTCTGGGTTTTGTAGACATTGGGCGTAGCAGGCAAATACTCCACTCCGAACCGCTCCCGAATCACAACTCTGGCGTCTTCGGTCGCTTCTTGCGAAATCCTCGGTGAGTCCGTTCTCATATAAGTAATGAGACCGGTCGGCCCCTCTGCCCCGATTTCGATGCCTTCATACAACTGCTGCGCCAGTGTCATCGTCTTCTTCGGACTGAAATGCAGCTTTCTCGCGGCTTCCTGCTGAAGCCGGCTCGTGATGAACGGTGCGACCGGATTGCGTTTCTTTTCCTTGCGCTCGATCGATTGCACGACGAACGACTTCCCCTGCACGGCATCGAGGATCTGCTGGGCCCGCTCACCCGTGCCGATATCGGCATCCTGACCGTTCATCGAATGCAATTTGGCTTCAAAGGCCGGAGGATTGTCGCCGGCCAACAGCGCGACGATAGACCAGTATTCTTCCGCCCGGAAGGCTTCGCGCTCCTTCTCGCGGTCGCATATCAACCGCACGGCCACGGATTGCACCCGGCCCATGCTGAGGCCGCGGCGCACCTTTTTCCATAGCAACTGACTGCCCTGGTACCCCACGATGCGATCGAGGACTCGTCTCGCCTGCTGAGCCTGGACCAGCTTCATATCGATTTCACCCGGCGACTTCAGCGCCCGCTTGATCGCCGATTCCGTAATCTCATTGAACAATACACGATAGACTTTGCCGTCTTTCTTTTTCCCCTTGCCGTGCAATTCCTGCGCAATATGCCAGGCAATCGCTTCGCCCTCGCGATCAGGGTCCGGCGCCAGAAACACGGTGTCGACTTCCTGAGCTTTCTTCTTAATGTCGGCAAGAACTTTCGACTTGCCCTTGATGGTGACGTACTGGGGTTCAAAATCGTTGTCGAGATCCACGCCCAGCTTGCTGGTAGGGAGATCCTTGACGTGGCCGACGGAGGCCATGACGGAATAGCCACGACCGAGATATTTCGTGATGGTGCGCGCCTTGGTCGGCGACTCAACGATGATCAGCGATTTGGCCATGTGGCTCCACGTTCCTCAGTACCTACACCCAGACTACCACACCCACTATAACAAATATCGAGCTCCTGTCAGCTCTAATCTCTCAATGCAGGCCCGGTGCGAGACGGACATATTCGTTGCCGGGTAACTGACGAATACAATTCTTCAACTCGAGCGAGAGCAGAATCGCGGCCACTTGAGCGGCAGGCAACCCACTGCGCCGAATCACCTCATCAACCGGCTGGGGCAACACGGATAAGGCATCGTATACCAACGTTTCATCCAAGCTGAATGGCTCCTTTGGCTGGGCGACGGTCCCTGCTCCCTCTGCCAACCGCGCACGGAAGGCCGGATCAAGCTGCGGCAACAATTCCTCCAGAATATCCTTGGCCGACTCAACCAAACGGGCGCCATCCTTGATCAAACTGTTGGGGCCACGACTCTGTTCCGCTTTGACAAAACCCGGCACTGCAAACACTTCCCGCCCCTGTTCACCGGCCAATCTCGCCGTAATCAGAGACCCGCTCTCGATGGCCGCTTCCGTCACGACGACTCCCATCGACAATCCGCTGATGATGCGGTTGCGCCGCGGGAAGTGATAGCCGTGCGGTGCCGCCCCCAACGGAAGTTCAGACAACACGGCTCCGTGCTGTTCAATCGTCTCACGCAATTGCCGATGGTCCGCGGGATAGGTCCGGTCCAGTCCACAGCCCATGACGGCAAGCGTTCGCCCCTTGCCGACAAGGGCCCCGCGATGCGCGGCCGCATCGACTCCACGCGCCAAACCACTGACGATCGTAAAACCCATCTCTGCCAAGTCGCGCGCTAATTCCTCAGCCAGAATGCGTCCGGCCGCGCTGACTTTCCTCGTACCGACAATCGCCACGGCATGCCGATCGGTCTCAAGCAACGAGCCCTGAACATACAACAGCGGGGGCGGGTCCGGAATCGTCCTGAGCGGCGCGGGATAGTGCGTGTCGAGATATGTGAGCACCGTGACTTTCCGGCGCTGCAACTGATCCAATTCCTTGTCGAGTTCCCGGATCGCATCCGGAGCCGGCCCGCGACGAATGGCCTCGACCAGAGGAGGTCGGCATCCGAGCTCCTCCAAGGCCGACTGCGACGCCGAGAGCACAGCATCCGGCGCCCCGAATGCCTGCACAAGCTTGAGGAGGATGGCGTCGCCCACACCGGGAATAGCGCGTAGCACCAACCAGGGACGGAGAGATCGATGACTCACTGTCGTCTCAACTCATCACACGTCGTCGGTGCGATGCTCATGCCCGTTGTACCGGAGAAAGACCGCGCTCAGCGGCAGGATGCCCACTTGGAACAGGTCACGCCCGGTCGCTCGGCGGATTACATCACGACCAGATCGAATTGCTCCAGATGCAACCGATCGTCGGGAGTGACCAGAATTTTTGCGCTATAACGCCGTTCGAGTTCTTCGACGCCCGGTTGCTCCTGTTCCTGCAAGAGCAGCGCGACGGCAGGATGCGCCCCGACGACCACGCGTTGCTGCTCGATCTCGTGGCCGAGCCGCCGCACTTCACGGAAAATTTCGTAGGCCACCGACATCGGCGACTTGGTGTACCCGCGACCGTCGCAATAGTGGCAGGGCTCGGACAACGAACGCAGCAGATCTTCCCGCACCCGTTCACGGGAAATTTCGATCAACCCGAGATCGGACACCCTGGAAATTCTGGTGCGGGCTTTATCCGACGACATGGCGTCCACCAGCGCATGGTAGACCTTGTCGCGATTTTTCTCCCGCTCCATGTCGATGAAATCCACAATGATGATGCCGCCGATCCCGCGCAACTTCACCTGATAGGCGATTTCACGCGCCGCTTCCAGGTTGTTTCTCAGGATCGTTTCTTCCTGATCGCGCTTCCCCACAAACCGGCCGGTATTCACATCGATCACCGTCATAGCCTCGGTATGGTCGATGACCAAATATCCTCCGGACTTGAGCCACACCTTGCGGCTCATCGCACGGGCGATTTCCTGTTCCACGCCCAGGTAATCGAACAAGCTTTCTTCTTTGTCGTAGAAATGAATACGCGACGTTTGCTCCGGCGAAAACCGCTGGACGAACCCCTTAATCGCGTTGTACTCCTCGCGGGAATCAATCAAGAGGCGGTCCACCCGACGACCGAAGAGATCGCGCACGACGCGAAAACTCAAACTCAAGTCGCTGTGCAAGAGGCTCGGGGCCGGCTGCTGGTCACGCTTCGTCAATACGTCCTGCCATAAGACGTGCAAGAACTCGACGTCCGAGCGCAGCTCCTCTTCCTTGACTCCTTCACTGACGGTTCGCACGATGTAGCCGAACCCCGGACGCCGCGCCCGTTTCATAATTTCTTTCAGGCGTGCCCGCTCCTCATCACGGGGAATACGGCGGGAGACCCCGATATGCTCGACCGTCGGCATAAACACCAGGTACCGGCCCGGCAAAGACACATAGGTCGTCACGCGCGATCCCTTGGTGCCGATCGGACCTTTGGAGATCTGCACCATGACTTCCTGCCCCTCGGACAGCAACTCTTCAATGGGTTTCGAGCTTTGCCGCTTGGGCTTGGGGACCTCCGAGTCCTTGTTGTCGTCATCGTCGCCCTCGACGAGGGTATCCCCAGGCTCGACATCCATCGAGAGGTCGGAGACATGCATGAATGCCGCTTTTTCCAACCCGATATCGATGAACGCGGCCTGCATGCCGGGCAGGACTTTCGCCACACGCCCCTTGTAGATATTCCCGACGAAATCCTGATCTTTGGCGCGGTCGCCATAGAGGTCGGTGACGACCCCGTTGTCGAGTACCGCTACACGGGTTTCTTCCCGAGCTATACTGATTGCGATCTCCACACCCATAAACACTCCTTTACCCTCAGATCGGTCGGATCGGCAGACGAACGCGGACGCAGAGTCCGGGTTCTTTCTCGTCTTGCCGTCAGTCCGACGCCAATCCGGTTCACATGGTTATTTCATACCCAGTCGGCCCCTGTCCAGGCATAGCCTAATAGAACAAGGTCAACCGACGTCGTTTAACGTTCAACAATAATCCCAACGAAGCCATGGTCATGATGGTCGCACTTCCTCCGTAACTGACCAACGGAAGTGGAATACCGACAATGGGAAACATCCCCGCGGTCATTCCGATGTTGACGACCACACAAAAACAGAGCATCGCCACAATCCCTGCCGCGAGTAACGCCCCCAAGGTATCCTTCGCACGCGCGGCAATTTCCAATGACACCCATATCAGCGCGATAAAGAGGGCCAAGAGCACCAGCACACCGACAAAGCCCCATTCCTCCGCATACACCGCAAACACGAAGTCGGTGTGGCCTTCGGGAAGGAACTTCAGCTGGCTTTGTGTGCCGCCGTACAGCCCCTTTCCCGACAATTCTCCGGAACCGATGGCAATTCTGGACTGGAGCGCATGATAGCCTTTTCCTCCCGGATCGTAATCGGGATCGACAAAAGCCATGACACGCTCCCGCTGATAGTCATGCAGGGACGCCCAGACCATTTCCCACACAAACGGGAAGAGCATGACGGAGAGCAACAAAATCACACCCAAGGTCTTCGAGCGCACACCGACCATCAATAACATAGCCGCGTAGACGGCCAGAAAACTCAACCCGCTCCCCAAATCCGGTTGCTTGAGGATCAACAGCAGACCGGGTAACACAATCAACCCCGGCAGGACCACCCGATGCAGCCACCCCGCCCGCGACACCCGGGAATAATAGTTCGCCAGCACCAACACCAGGACCAGTTTGGCAAATTCAGACGGTTGAAAGGCGAAGGGGCCGATCGGAATCCACCGTTGGGCACCACGGCTGGACTTACCCATGACCAACACGACCGCCAACATGATCAGAATCACCGCATAGGTCGGATAGGCCAGGCGCGCAATCTTGTGATAGTCGGACAGGTACATCACCAGGAACGCGATCGTGCCCAACAGAATCCACACGAGCTGTTTGAGATAAAAAGGAAAGGCGGAGTCCTGAGAATGCGTGACGCTGTAGATCGACAGCACCCCGACCGATAGGATGACCGCGATCAACCCCATGAAGCGGAGGTCGAAACTATCCAGCCCTCGACTGTCGATCACCCGATCAATCATCACGTCTTCGGTCGCGCGTCAGCGGATTTCGATCGCCCACCCGTAGGCACTCCATTCAGGACCTCGGGATAGGCCTTCACGTAGGCTTCAATCACATCTTTCGCCAAGGGGGCCGCGGCGGATCCGCCATGCCCCATGTGCTCAGCCAGGACTGCCACGGCAATGCGCGGAGCCTCCACGGGCGCAAAGGCGACGAACCAAGCATGGTCTCTAAGCTTTTTCGGGATATCCTTCTCCGGACCGGTGCGGAGCGCCGCCGTTTGAGCGGTCCCGGTTTTTCCTCCGATCGTCACGAGGGACGACTTCGCTCGTGTCGCGGTTCCTTTGGTCACCACATCGGCCAGCGCCTCCTTGATCAAAGCAATGGTGGCCGGCTTCACCGCCACCTTGCCGCGCACGGTCGGAGGGAATTCGGCCCGTTCTCCCGTCGCCCGATTCATCACCGCCTGCACCAGACGCGGTTTGATCGACAGGCCGTCGTTGGCCACCGTGCCGATGACACTGGCCATCTGCAAGGGTGTCACCGTGACATATCCTTGCCCGATCGCCGCGGAAATGGTTTCACCGGGATACCAGGGTTGGTTGCGGGCTTTCTGCTTCCAGGCTGTGGAAGGCACGATTCCGACACGTTCGGACGGGAGTTCGACTCCAGTCTCCTGCCCGAGTCCGAACTGCTTCGCATACTCGGCGATCGTATCGATCCCCATTCGCTGTCCGACGGTATAGAAATAGACGTCGCACGAGTGGATCAGCGCCTCGTTCATATCGACTGATCCATGACCACCCTGCTTCCAGTCGTGAAACAGTCGATTCCCGAATTGATATCCGCCGTTACACCGAACCATGGTCGAGGGAGTCACGGTGTTCGATTCAAGCGCCGCCGCCGCCATAACGACTTTGAACGTCGAGCCTGGAGGGTATTGCCCTTGCGTGGCCCGATTATTCAGGGGACGCCGCTCGTTCTGAACGATCTCCACCCACTGTTTGTTCGTGAGTTCTTTCGACAACATGTTCGGATCGAATCCCGGACGGCTGGCCATCGCCAGAATATCCCCGTTGGTCGGATCCAGCGCGACGATGGCGCCCGACTCCTCCCCAAGAAGATCTTCGGCGGTTTTCTGAAGCCGGGCGTCGATGGTGAGATACAGATCGTCTCCGGCAACCGGCTTATCCGACACCACGGCGCGCTTTTCGTGGCCGAGTGCATCGACTTCGACGCTCTTCTGCCCCGCCCGCCCGCGCACCTGCCGGTCGAACCACTTCTCCACTCCATACTGCCCGACCACGCTGCCTTGATGGAGGTCGGCAAAGTCCGCCTTCTCAAGTTGATCCGCCGATACTTCTCCCACATACCCCAGCAAATGGGCCGCAACCGGCCCACCCGGGTAGTTCCGTTGCGACTCTACCTGAATCATCACACCGGGGAGATCCAACCGATGAGACTCAATCAACGTCGCCTCGCGCAACGTCAATCGATCTTTTACCTTACGAGGCTGCAGCTTGCTGCCCTTGCCGGTCGACAGTTTCTTTTGAATCACCTCCGGCTCAAGGTTGAGCAACGAGGCCAATTGCGCAACCAAGGCCGGCCGATCCTTCACATCTTCCAGCGTGACGTAGAGGGCAAAACTCGGCACATTGTTCGCCAGCAACACACCGTTCCGGTCGAAGATGAGACCGCGGGCCGGTTCCAACACCACCGAGCGCGTCCGGTTGTTTTCAGACAAGTCCCGGTAATAGGGGCCTTCCCGAATCTGAAGATGCCACAGACGCAAGGCGAGCAACGCCACGACCAGCAGCAGGCCCACACGTAGAATGACCAGTCTCCGCTGGAGATCGAGGAGGTCCGAATCGTTAAACCCTATCGAAGCCATGGTCGCCAGGATGTTTCCGATGGTTGCCGGGATACCCCCACGCGATTACAACGCCCCCTCCGTCACCATTCGATCGTCGGACCAACGCTGACGAAACAACAGATACAAGCCGGCCCCGACCAGGGCGTCGAACCCGGCCTGCACAAGCACCGTCGAACGCACACCCATCCAGACCTCATCGATACCCGCCGGATTCATCGAGTAGAGAAACACGGCACTGGACAGGCAGGAGATGATCGCTAATCCGGCAGTCAGCACGGCCGGAGTAATATGGGCCATATGGCGGCCCGCCAGCCCGGCCAGAAACCCGCCCCCGCCTTTGGTCACGACATTGATCCAGAGATCTCCCGCGGACAACATATCCTGAAAGCACCCCAGCAGGAGCCCCAGAATCAATCCGTCCAACTCGCCGCCGAGAAACCCGACGAGACAGGCCGCCACCAGACCGAGGTCAGGACGCACACCGAAGATGCTGAAGTAGTGCAACAACGTGGTTTGAAAGGGGACGACCACCAGCGCCAGGAGCAGATACAGGAGAAACTTCATGGCTTTTTTCGGTCCCCGCGAATCTCCTGCAGCAGTTTTTGCGCTGAGTCGGCATCCTCATATGGAGCCGTGATAATGAGGACTTCATCCAGCTTGGAGAGGTCCACTTCCGGCTCGATTTCGGCCGACTGAAACAGATCACCCTCCGACTTCTCAACCTGAGTCAGCCCCCCGATCGCCAGACCGCGCGGAAAGGTGCCCGTCAATCCTGAGGTGACGACCCGGTCGCCCGCCTGAACCCGCGACAACAGGGGAATATACTTGAGCCGCGCCCGGCCATGGCTGGTGCCCTCCACGATGCCTTCATCGCGAGTCCGTTGCACCACGCCCGCAATCGCGTTATTGGGATCGGTCACCAGGAGGACCACCGAGGATGTGGAATTGGTCTTCACGATTCGTCCCACCACACCTGCGGGAGTCACTACCCCCATCTCCACGCGAACTCCGTCGCCTTCGCCCTTGTTGAGAATCATCCCGCCGTACCAATTCGTGGCGTCTCGGCCGATCACCTGCGCCGCCAGAGTCTGGGACGGCGATTGCTGCTTAAAATTCAGCAACGTCTCGTACCGTTGCGTGGCCGCCACGGATTCGCGAAGCTGATTGTTCTGTCCCTTGAGCAACTCGAGGTCGCGATGAAGCTGTCGGTTCTCTTCGTGGACACTCTGCAGGGCAAGATAGGCATTCCAGGTTTCTGAAATGCCGTGATCGACAGAAGAAAACGCGGCGAGGGGGACACTGAGGATCTGACCGAGCGGTCCGCCGACATACTGAAGCAGCCTCTGGCTTTGACTAGGAAGAAGGAAGAGGGCGACGAGCAAGCACGCGAACAGCACGATGGCAAGACGTCTAGTGCCGTATGTTGAGCGCGATATAGCCATCCACACTCGGGATGGAGATCATCGAGAGGTACTGCACTGCGACATAACCGATACCTTGCGAAGGAGATCCAGTTCGTCAAGAATCTTCCCCACCCCCAAGACCACAGAGGTCAACGGATCATCGACAGTAATGATCGGGAGATTCGTTTCTTCACGGAACCGAGTGTCCATTCCCTTCAGCAAGGATCCGCCGCCAGTCAGCACGATACCGCGATCGATGATGTCTCCGGCCAATTCAGGCGGTGTGTTTTCGAGCGCCACCTTGATGGCATTGACGATGGTTCCAATGGGTTCCTGCAACGCCTCTCTGACCTCGGCATCATCCACCACCAGCGTGCGGGGGATACCGGAAATCAGATCGCGCCCTTTGATCATCATGGTCTTGCGCTCCTCGAAGGGATAGGCAGAGCCGATCTCGAATTTGATGCGCTCGGCCATATGCTCCCCGATGAGGAGATTATACTTCTTCTTAATGTAGTTCATGATGGCATCGTCCATCCGGTCTCCGGCCACCTTGACCGACTCGCTATACACGATGCCGCCCAGCGAGATGACCGCAATGTCCGTCGTACCGCCGCCGATGTCCACCACCATGTTCCCGGACGGTTCCGTGATCGGAAGTCCTGCACCGATCGCCGCCGCGACCGGCTCCTCAATCAAATACACTTCGCGGGCTCCCGCTAGTTCGGCCGAATCACGGACAGCCCGTTGTTCCACCTGCGTGATCCGCGACGGCACACCGATGATGATGCGGGGCCGCACAAACGCCGTTCGGTTATGCGCCTTTTGAATGAAGTGGCTGAGCATCGCCTCGGCTTTTTCGAAATCGGCGATGACACCTTCCTTCATCGGGCGTACCGCAAGGATATTCCCCGGAGTGCGTCCCAGCATGCGCTTCGCGTCGGCGCCGACCGCCATCACGCGCTCCGTCTTCTTCTCTACGGCGACCACGGAAGGCTCGTTTAAGACGATGCCTTTTCCCTGGACATACACGAGAGTTGTCGCCGTCCCCAAATCGATCGCCAGATCGTTGGAGAACCACCCGAACATGTCACTCATGAAGCCCACTAGGACTCTCCCTTCAGACGATTCCTGCGATCAGCCACACCGTCCCGCTCAATCCGAGACATCCAGCTGTCCACTCTCCAGCACTTGGGTTTTGGCGATCTCATCGCCCAGCCGCCGCCCTTGCTCATTCCCGATGACCAGCAACCCTTCCAACGAGAGCACCGCGCCCCATCCGATCCATCCGACATACGGTATTTCAAACGCCAACTGGGCAAGGCCGCAAGGCAGATTACGGATGATCGATTCTCGGAACCCTGCCGGGTCCCTGGTACGGGGCACGATGGTCTGGAGCCCGATGAGCCGCTTCCCGACACTGCGACCGCCGCCGAATCCGTCGGCCAGCAAGAGATAGGCAAGTCCGGCCAGGACACCGATCGGGGGAACCAACTTACTCACCGCTGCGACGATCAGGAGATCGATCATTTTGGCAATGAAGCGATTCAGCACCTGGGCCTTGGGATAGACGCCCAGTTCGAGCGGGCTGTGCCCGATTGCCTCCTCCACCACCGGAGATCTCTCCAATTCTTCGACACTATAGCAAATCTCTTTCACCTGCACAAACAAAGTCGCAATCTCTCCACACGCGCCATCCATGCGTCTTCCTCTTGCCTTTATCCTCGTCGCCTGAGTAGAATCCGCGAAACTTTGCCGACAAGAGGCGCGCTCAATGATCAAACTGTTACGCGAAGCTGCTCACGACTATCCGTGGTTCCTCAAATCCATCATGGGCCTGCTCGCCCTCGCGTTCGTCATTACGATGGGCTGGTGGGGCTTCGGCCAGAGCAGCGGCAATGTCGTCGCCTCCGTCGGGGACCAGGTCGTTCCCCTGGATGAATACCGCCGGGCTTATGAAAATACGTATCGCTTTTACAAGGACAAGGGTCAGAACGACATCAAGGATGAGTTTCTGAAACAATTTGTGTTGGAGCAACTCATCGACAATCGCATGTGGCTGCATGTGGCGAAGGAGATGGGCCTGACGGTCTCCGACGAAGACTTGCGCAAAGCGATCATGCAACGCACGGAATTTCAGAAGAACGGGAGCTTCGATCCCGACGCGTACAAGAGATTGCTGTCGGCGAATCGCTTGACCCCGGCCTCATTCGAGGCCATGGAAGCCAAGGATATTCTCACCAACAAAGCACGGCTGGTCATCATGGATGCCGTCGCGCTCACGCCGGCTGAATATACGGAAGCGCAGACACTCGCGGCTCGCGAAGGGGACGCCGATCCGGCCAAGGCTGCTGCGGCCAAGGAACGGGTTTTCCAGAGCCTTCTGTTTCAGAAACAGCAACGGGCGTTGATGGCCTACGCGGAGTCGATGAAGAGCAAAGTTCCCGTGAAGATTCACAAAGAGCTTATGTAACGGTCGCCCAGCCGCTCCCGATCAGCATCGCATCCCCATAACTGTAGAATCGATACCGTTCCGCTACCGCTTCTTCATAGGCGGCGCGGAGCGGTTGCACCCCCACAAAGGCGGACACCAGCATCAGCAGGGTGGTTCGCGGCAAGTGAAAGTTTGTCACCATCGCGTCGATCACCTGAAATTCAAACCCCGGGGTGATAAACAGTTCGGCCTGTCCCTGGAAAGGCTCAATCCCGCGCCCGCCTCGCCCCGCGGTCTCCAGGGCGCGTACGACCGTTGTGCCCACTGCCACCACACGATGTCCCCGCTCCCGCACCCGTCGAATTTGTTCCACCGTCTGCGCCGATACCTCGATTCGTTCGGCCAGCATGCGATGGTCTTCGATTCGCTCGGTCTTCACACTGCGAAATGTGCCGGGACCGACGTGTAGCGTTACCTCTGCCAGCTCGATTCCCTTTCCCGTCAGGGCCTGCACCAACTCGCGCGTAAAATGTAGTCCGGCTGTGGGCGCCGCAATAGCCCCTTCATGTTGGGCAAACATGGTCTGGTACCATTCCTGATCGTCCGCTGACGGCTCCCGCTTGATATACGGAGGAAGCGGCATCGTGCCCGTGGCCTGCATGAGTTCGTAGACGCTCGTCACTCCCCACACCCGTACCGTCGTTCGCAGCCGGCTGCGTTCCACAATTTCTCCGGTACCGCCGCCAGGAAACTCGATCACCGCGCCCGGCCGAAAGCGTCCCTTGATCAGCACCTCCCATAGCCCCTGACCGAGATCTTCCACAAACAGCAAGTCGAGGAGTCTTCCGTTCGACCGGACCTGCGCAGGCACACGGGCGGGCATCACCTTGGTGTTATTTACCACCACGAGATCCCCCGACTGCAGCAATGACGGAAGGTCTGCCACCTGCCGGTGTAAGCGTTCTCCTCCCTGCCGATCCAGCACAAGCAACCGCGCACGATCACGCGGGATCACCGGGTGATCGGCCACAAGCACTGGATCGAAGGGGAAATCGAACTCGCTGAGTAACATCAGGGGGTCGGTATCACCGGCATCATCAACTGCGAGAGGGCCGCGTTGTGCAACCCGGTTCCAGGATAGTAATACTGCAGAATACTGCTGTACGAATAGCCCAGCTCGGCCAACTCTTTCGCGCCCCATTGGCAGAGCCCCACGGCATGACCTGCTCCATAGCCGGCAAACACCACCTCGGCACCGATCGATTCCACCTCGAACTGGGTGCTGGGAATGACGGTGTACCCTACGGCCTTCCGAAGATCCTCGCCACGCAATACCGTCTCTCCGCCGGAGTGCAAAATCCGCAGGCGCGAGACCCGTCCGGCCCGGCTGTAGGCAATCGGAGTGATCGTGGCAATCGTTCCCACAGAGAAACCCTGATGCCGCAGATTGTGCTCAAGTTGATCGATCTTCACACTGGCCCGCCATTGATAATAGGGCGACTCGAGATCGAATGGGCATTCCACCCCCTTGAGATAGGGCAGGTCTTTGTTCGCCCAGACATTCACGGCATCTTCCGTCGGGCCAGCCGCGGTGGATGAGAACGCGGCATAGATCGGCGCCTGTTGGTGGGTGACGACAATGCCTCGCGTCGATTCGACGGCGTCTTCGACTCGGCGGTCCACCCCTGTACGGCCCCGATACACCTGATCTTGAATGGTCGCGACGACATCATAGTCTCGTGCCGAACTGAGCATCTTGTTATACAACGCATAGGTCCGTGCCGCCACCGCCTGCACCTTCAACATTTCCGGGTGCCAGGCCGAACTGACCTCCGACGGCACCACCCCCTTCACATACTCCTCCAAATCGACCTGATTGACGACCGAGAGTCCATGCCCTTTGCGCGACAGACGCACAACCCCGCTGAGCGCCAACGGAGCTCCTGTGGTCGCGCCCCCCTCTCTGCCAATCACCAACGAGAGGTTCCCTCGAAGCGGACGGATGAGGACCTGTCCGCCCATCGCGCGCTGGCCATCGACATGCACGCCGTCTCCCCGGGCCCTGAGATGGATCGGGGCATGCAAAATCTTCGTATCGCCCGTCTCCGTCACCAGGGCGAGAGCGCCTTCTGAGCGCACCTCCACCAGCGGCGCCTCTTGGGCCAATAGGACGCGAATGGATTCGGCCAAGACGGCTGGTGCGCAAAACAGCGACAGCAGCAGCATGCCCCCCGCTGCGGCCAAGCTGGATGACTGATGTCGAGTCAGCGGCGAAAGAGCCATGAAAGGAAGTAGAACACCAGGCTCAGCAGGATGCTGAACACGAGACTGGTTGCGATCGGAACATACAGACTGAATCGCTCTCGCGTGACCGAGAGATCACCGGGCAGTCTACCGATCCACCCGAACGCAGAGCCAAGGCTTGGCCATTTTTCCGCCAGCGTCAGCAGCAGCCCGACGGCGACCAACACCAGGCCCGCCACAATCAACGATCGACCGATACCAGTCCACGCTGCCATCGTTCATTGTATCAGACATTCGGCGATCTGCACGGCGTTGAGGGCGGCGCCCTTCCGAAGGTTGTCGCTCACAACCCAGAGATTCAACCCGTTGGTGATCGACTCGTCCACACGAACCCGCCCGACATAGACTTCGTCCTTGCCCGACACATCAAACGGCATCGGATACAGTTTCTTGACGGGATCGTCGTACACAATCACGCCAGGCATCTCCGCCAGCGCCGCCCGCGCATCGTTCGCCTTCAACGGACGATCCAGTTCAACGTTGATCGCCTCGGAATGACAGCGCAACACCGGCACCCGCACCGTAGTCGCCGTGACCCGCAACGACGGCATCTCCAGAATCTTCCTGGTCTCCTGAACGATCTTGACCTCTTCCGAACAGTCACCGCCGTCACCGAATGAACCGACCTGCGGCAACAGGTTGAATGCGATCTGATAGGGATAGACCTGTACCTTCACATCCTGGAAGGCCATTAAGGCCTTGGTCTGATCGACCAACTCGTCCATGGCCGCAGAGCCGGTGCCCGATACCGACTGAAAGGTGGTCACCACCACCCGCTTGATGCCAGCAATATCCCGAAGCGGCTTGAGTGCCATGACCAAGGGAGTTGTGGTGCAGTTCGGAATGGCCACGATCCCGCGCTTCATCGAGCGCAACGCTGCCGCATTCACCTCCGGGACGACCAGCGGCACATCGGGATCCATCCGGAAGACCGCGCTGTCATCGATGACGACGACCCCGGTCGCACCCAACCGTGCCCCGTAGTCCCGACTGATGGTATCGGTCGCGGATACGAACGCAATGTCGACTCCGGCAAAGGAAGAGGCCTCCGTCAACTCCTCGACCTTGTACTCCTTGCCTTGGCAGGACAACACGTCGCCGGCCGACCGCTTGGAGGAGAACAGGCGCAACGTCTCGATCGGAAAGTTGCGCTCTTCCAGGATCTCCAGACTTTCTTTTCCCACGGCCCCGGTCGCACCGAGAATCGCCACCGTATAGGCCTGTTTCTTCTTCAACATGATGCTGTCCTTACGCAGTCACGGTCAGAACCCTGATGCGGTGATTGAATGTATCCGCAACATAGACGGTCCCGGACGCGTCCACCGCTACACCGAATGGATAACTGAGACTTCCTGCCAAGGCATCGCCGCCATCACCCCCGAACTGCGCGACACCGGTACCGGACAGACGAGAAATCGTCTTGGTCTGCCCGTTCCACACCCGAATTAAGTGGCTGTCCGAATCCGTCATGTATACGTTTCCATCGGACCCGACAGAAATACCCGCAGGCCTGGAGAGGCTCGGCGAACTGGGCTCAGCCGGTCCCTGGTATCGATAAGTCCCGCCGTCTCCCGCTATCGTCGTAATCTGTCCGGTTGCCGGATCGACCGACCGTATCCGACTGTTAAACGTATCGGCCACATAGACGACGCCATCCCCGCCTAACGCCACGCCGCTGGGTCCGGCCAGACTCGCTTGAACGGCCGACACCTGGTCTCCGCTATAGGCCGCCGTTCCATCTCCGGCCACCGTGGTAATGACCCCGGTCGCCAGGTCGACTCGACGCACACGATTGTTGCTTTGATCTGCGATGTACAACGCCTCGTCGCTGACGGCCAACCCGGTCGGTTCATTGATCGCGGCCGACACCGCCGGTCCGCCATCGCCCGAATACCGCGCCTGGCCTGTGCCGGCCACGTTGGTAATGATCCCGGTCGCCCCATCGACCTTTCGCACCCGATGGTTCATCGTATCGGCGATATACAGGTTACCTGCACGATCGACCGCCACGGCGCTGGGGAAATTGAGTCGCGCTCGCCTGGCAGGGCCGCCGTCACCCGAATCGTGCTCGACCGTCAAACGCCCTCCGGTCACATACCGGACGGTGCCGCTCAGATCGGTCACTTGCGTGTAGGCCTTGGTGCTGTCACCGGAATGGTCGGCAAAGGGATCCTCGTCGTCATTAGTCTCCTCCGCCGCAGGCGGTTCAGGCACTGCCGGCCCGGTCGTTCCTGACGGACAGACTCCGGCCACGGTCGTAATGATGCCTGTGGCCCGATCAACACGGCGCACGACATGGTTTTCGGAATCGGCAATATAGAGGTTGCCCTTCCGATCAACGCACAAGCCTTTCGGCTCGTTGAGTGAGGCGGCACCGGCAGGCCCGCCGTCACCGGCATAACCCGGCTCGCCGTTGCCTGCCAGGGTCTCGATGATTCCGGATTGTGTCGTGCGTGTCGTCATGACTTACGAGGGAAGGTTGCGCACAATCGCATCGCCCATCTCCACGGTGCCGACCAGCTGCATGCCTTCGGCATGGATATCCTTGGTGCGGAACCCGAGTTCGAGCGTCTTGACGATGGCCTGCTCGATCGCCGCCGCTTCTTTGTCGAGCTGAAACGCATAGGACAACATCATCGCGGCAGAAGCGATCGTTGCAATCGGATTGGCGATGTTTTTGCCGGCAATATCCGGCGCACTGCCGTGGATCGGCTCGAACAACCCCACCTTGGCGCCGACACTGGCGGACGGCAACATGCCGATCGACCCGGTCAGCATCGCGGCTTCGTCGCTGAGAATATCGCCGAAGATGTTGTTACACAGCAACACATCGAACTGCCGCGGATTACGCACCAGCTGCATCGCGCAATTGTCGACATAGATGTGACTCAACGCCACATCGGGATACCCTCTATGGACGTCCGTAACCACCCGCCGCCACAATTCCGAGGACTCCAACACATTGGCCTTATCCACAGACGTGACCTTTTTGCGGCGCTTGCGGGCCGCGTCGAACGCCACCACGGCAATGCGACGAATTTCTTCGGTCGTGTAGACTTCGGTATTGAAGCCACGCTCTCCGCCGCCGGGCAATGGCTCGATGCCCTTCGGTTTGCCGAAATAAATGCCTCCGGTCAGCTCCCGGATCACCAGCATATCGATGCCTTCGATCACATCGCGTCGTAAGGTAGACGCATCGGCCAGCATGGGATAGAGCTTGGCCGGTCGCAGGTTCGCATAGAGCCCGAGTTGCTCCCGCAGTCCCAGCAGCGCCCGCTCGGGGCGAAGACTATATTCCAAACCTTCCCATTTGGGGCCACCGACGGCGCCGAGCAGCACGGCATCGCTGTGCTTAGCGATAGCGAGCGTCTCAGCCGGAAGCGGCACCCCGACTTTATCGATCGCATGGCCCCCGACATTGCCCGGGATAAATTCAAATGTATGCCCGTGGCGTTCTGCAACGACCTTCAACACCTTCACCGCTTCCGGGACAATTTCACGGCCGACTCCATCACCGGCCAGGACTGCGATTTTCGCATTCACGTACGGATCTCCTCTCGACTATTCACCAACCGCCTCGTCCTCGGCCCTCCAGGCCGGATCGACCAGGCAAAGAAACTCAATCGGGTCTGTTCCATTGTTCACTAACGATTGCTTGGCCCCCGGGGGCACATAGATCACGGAACCCGCCTCAACAACCACCGATTCTTCCTCCACCTTCATTATGCCGCGGCCGCCAATGAAGTAATACACTTCGGAGGACTGTAAGCGATGCCAGAGGCTCTGCTGCCCCGGATCGAGCAGTCCGTGCGCCAGGCTATATCCAAGCGCGAGCGATGCCTTTGCCGGGTGCAGCAATTCCCGCAACCTGGTGTGATCGCCAGCCAAGAACTCCGGGCATCGCTGAAGATGCGTGTTTACCATCGTACACCGACATGCGTAGTAGGAATGACAGCCGCTGTCGCTCCGTCCAGTCCGACACGAACGCATCGGACCGGACGGAGGAATCTACCCCGCAGGTTGGGCTCAAATCAAGCTGACCTTCTGAATCCCTTCCGCTTGCTTTGCAGCGAAGTACGCCAATTTATTGAGCGCGTTCAGATAGGCCCGTGCAGCCGCCGTGATGATGTCGGTATCGGCGCCATGGCCTGAAACGGTTCGGCCATCTTCTTCGAGCCGCACAGACACTTCCCCTTGCGCATCGGTTCCGCCGGTGATGGCATTGACCCCGAACATCAGTAACTTGCTCTTCGTTTGGGTCATGGCGGCAATGGTCCGATAGACCGCATCTACCGGGCCGTCGCCCGTTCCGCTATGCGAGACCAGCTTCCCGTCGATTTCCAATTCCACCGTTGCCTTCGGAGTCTTGTTGGTTCCGCTTTCGACCTGAAAGGATTTCAAGACCACCCGTTCGGACATTTTCGCGACTTCTTCGGACACGATGACTTCGAGGTCTTCCTCGTAAATCTCTTTCTTTTGATCCGCCAAGCGCTTGAATCGTTCGAACGCATGATTCGTTTCGTCTTCGGTCAACTTGTAGCCCAACTCCTCCAGCCGCTGACGAAAGGCATGGCGCCCGGACAACTTCCCCATGACCAGCTTGACCTGCTCAAGACCGACGGATTCTGGCCGCATGATCTCGTACGTCGTCTTATCTTTCAGTAACCCATCCTGATGGATGCCCGACGTATGGGCGAACGCATTCGCCCCGACAATAGCCTTGTTCGGTTGAATGACCATACCGGTAATCTTGCTCACCAGGCGACTGGTCTTGGATAACTCCTCCGTCACGACTTTGGTATCGGCCCCGTACCAGTCTCTGCGCGTGCGGAGCCCCATGACGATCTCCTCCAGCGAGGTGTTGCCGGCCCGCTCACCGATCCCGTTGATCGTGCACTCCACCTGCCCGGCCCCTGCCACCACCGCCGCCAGACTGTTGGCGACCGCCAACCCCAAATCGTTGTGGCAATGGACGGAAATGACGGCTTGCCCGCTATTCGGGACGCTGTCTTTAATCCGCTTGATCAGGCCACCGAACTCCTGGGGAACGGCATAGCCCACCGTGTCGGGAATGTTGATCGTTCCCGCCCCGGCCGCGATCACCGCCTCGATCACTTCGCACAGATACGCCGGATCCGATCGGCTCGCATCCATGGGTGAAAATTCGACGTCATCCACATAGGTGCGCGCCAACTGCACCATCTCCACGGCGCGCTTCTTCGCTTCTTCTCGGGTCATCCGGAACTGGTGCTTGAGGTGGATGTCCGACGTTGAGAGAAACGTATGAATCCGCACCCGTGGCGCGCCCTTCAACGCTTCCGACGCCCTCGTGATGTCTTCCGGCCTGGCCCGCGCCAGACTGCATACCACTGGGCCTTCAACTTCCAAGGCGATCCGCCGGACTGCTTCGAAATCACCGGGCGAACTATAGGCGAAGCCGGCTTCGATGATATCCACGCCGAGGCGCGCCAGCTGCTTGGCAATCATAAGTTTCTCTTCGACGTTCATGCTCGCCCCCGGCGATTGCTCACCATCCCGCAACGTCGTGTCGAATATTCTGATCATCCTAGTCATGGCGCACCTCTCCTTCGGTTAACAACACTGCACAGAATGCTCAAACAGGTCGGCCGGCGAGGCCGCAGGCGAAGGAAGCACCGGAGGCGTACCCTCTGAGATACGTCGAGGACGATTCCTCGCCGAGAACGCCGCCGGACACCTGTTTCAGCATCCTGAAAATAGAAAAGCCTCCGCCCCGGGACAGGGACGAAGGCCTTGCGAGCTTCGTGGTACCACCCTGATTCAGCGACGGATGAAGCATGTCCTTCATCCAACCGCCCTTCATTCAATCCGTTACGCGGATCATCCGGGACCTATTACCACCCCGAAGGGTTTCACAAGTCCAGCTCAGAGGCGAGTTCGGCAGATCACCGGCTGGTTCGCACCATCCACCAGCTCTCTCAGTTCGGCCAACGCTGCCTACTACTCCTCGTCGTCGCTGTTGTTATTCTCTCGAATCGAGTACCGGTGCGTCCGTCTTGGTCACCGGCTTCCCTGCCCCCTTAGAAACCATCGTCCAGAGACGCGCCAAAGGACCCGACGCGGCGTACCCGGTGAACGTCACGAACAACATCGCCTGCGGCCAGGCGACAATCAACATCAAGGCGAGAATTCCCCACACGAGATAGGTGAAATGATCCCCACGCCGGAACTTCATGTCCTTGAAACTGCGATACTTGATCGTGCTGACCATCAAGAACGCCAGCGCGAACGTGATCACCAGAATCAACAACGGCTTCACTTCCGAGCCCATCTGGGTGATGTGGAGATCAAAAATCACCAACGACGCGATGACACCGGCAGCAGCGGGGATAGCCAGACCCGTGAAGTATTTACTGTCGGAGCTGCTCACGGTCGCATTGAACCTTGCCAACCGAACAGCTCCCATGGCCACATAGGCAAACATCACGGCAACTCCGAACATCCCCTGCCCACTCAACGCGTATGAATAAATCAAGACACCGGGCGCGACCCCGAACGACACCACATCGGAAAGAGAATCATACTCGATGCCGAACTGACCGGTACTATTCGTCAACCGGGCCAATTTTCCGTCCAGCATGTCGAAAATCATGCCGACCAGGATAGCGATCGCGGCCACCAGATGCTGACCGTTAAAGACCGACAGGATCGCAAACACGCCGCAGAACAGATTTCCGGTCGTGCAGAGGTTCGGGATCAGGTACATCGCCTGTCGCTTTCGATTGCCCTTCGCAAACGGAGCTCGCATGGCCGGTGATTTCATCGGAGTTCCCCCACGATGGTTTCGCCTCCCTTGACGCGGTCGCCCAAGGAGACACAAATCTTGGACCCCAGCGGAAGAAACGTATCCATCCGCGACCCAAATCGAATCAGTCCAAACCGCTCCCCCCGCTGTACACGATCACCCTGCCCGACCCAGCAAACAATCCGGCGGGCAATCAGCCCGGCAACCTGCACGCACAGCACTTTCGCCCCTGACTCCGTCTTCAACATCACCGCGTTTTGCTCGTTGCGGAGCGTGGCCTCCGGCTTACTCGCCACCAGAAACTGGCCGGGCTGGTAACTCACACCCTCAACCGTTCCAGTGCAGGGCATCCGGTTCACATGCACATCGAAGACGTTCAAGAATACCGTCACCCGAATGCTCTTTTCCTTCAGGTAGCGTGGCTCGAACTCTTCCTCGATGGCAATGACTTTGCCATCCCCTGACGACACCACCACATTCGGCTGCTGTGGAATCGTCCGACTGGGGTTTCGAAAGAACCACGCCGTAAACAGCGTGAACCCGCCCGCTAGCCCGGCAGGAATCATCCAACCAGCCGCCCCGAACAGCAGCGTCGCGCCTACAAGACCACCGACAAACGGCAGGCCTTCTTTTACGATCGGTATCCCGACGGCTCGATCAGCCATATACCTCCAGGCCCTTTTATTATGCTATCACGAAGAGCCCGGTCGCAGGGTTAGTTTTTGTTCTTATCGACGAGCTGATCTTTTTTCAACCAGGGCATCATCGAGCGAAGTCGGGCGCCGACTTCCTCAATCGGATGGCCCTCGCCCTTTTTCAGCAGGGCGTTGTAGACCGGCCGGTTCGCCTGGTTCTCCAACACCCATTCTTTCGCGAACTGACCGCTCTGGATCTCGCCCAGAATCTTCTTCATTTCCTGCTTGGTCTGATCCGTCACCACGCGCGGTCCGCGGGTGATGTCGCCGTACTTCGCCGTGGTGCTGATCGAGTAGCGCATGTTGGCGATGCCGCCCTGATAGATCAGGTCGACGATCAATTTCACTTCATGCAGACACTCGAAATAGGCCATCTCAGGCGAATACCCCGCCTCGACGAGCGTCTCGAACCCGGCCTGGATCAAGGAGGTCAACCCTCCGCACAACACCGCCTGCTCGCCGAACAAATCCGTTTCGGTTTCTTCGCGGAAGTTCGTCTCAATGATGCCGGCGCGTCCGCCGCCGATGGCGCTGGCGTAGGCCAAACCAACTTGGCGCGTGTTGCCGCTGGGATCCTGATGCAATGCCAGCAAACAGGGGACGCCGCTGCCCTTTGTATATTCCGACCGCACCAGGTGACCCGGCCCTTTGGGCGCCACCATGAAGACGTTGATGTCCGCCGGTGGCACAATCTGGCCGAAATGGATATTGAATCCGTGACCGAAGGCCAAATAGGATCCGGGCTTCAGATTCGGGGCGATTTCCTGGCGATAGATGGCTGCCTGTGCCTCATCCGGAGCCAGAATCATGATGACATCGGAGGCTTTGACGGCATCGGCCACCGGCATGACCTTCAGTCCGCTCGCTTCCGCCTTTTTCCAGGAACTGCCTTCACGCAACCCCACGACGACATTGGCGCCGCTTTCCTTGAGATTGAGCGAATGGGCATGGCCCTGGCTGCCATAGCCGATCACGGCCACTTTCTTTCCGCGAATGAGCTGTAAATCGGCATCTTTGTCGTAATAGATCTTCATACATCACTCCTGAAGGTTCATAGGGCACATGGGTGGAAACGACCGTTGCACACAGGGGATGAGCGAATTATTCCCGGGCGATCTTTTTGGGTTGGCTGAGGGCCGGCCGGATCGCCTCACGCGCAATCGCCACTCGCCCCGTTCGAATCAGTTCCTTGATGCCGAGCGGCTGGAGCAGATTGATGATGGCCTCAAGCTTCTTTGGATCACCCGTCACCTCGATGGTGTAGGTCGAGGGCGTCGAGTCAATCACGTTGGCTCTGAAAATGTCCGCGATCCGAAGCGCCTCGGCTCGGTCTTCTGCCTTGGTATGAACCTTGATGAGCGCCGTCTCCCGCGAAACGAATTCACTCTCATTGAGATCCACGACCTTGATGACATCGATCAGCTTATTCAGCTGCTTGACGATTTGTTCCACGATCCGTTCGTCCCCCGACGTGACGATGGTCATCTGCGACATCGAGGGATCCAGCGTGGGGGCGACCGACAAACTTTCGATATTGAAGCCGCGGCCGCTGAACAGCCCGGCCACGCGGGATAACACGCCGAACTTATTTTCTACCGTGACCGAAATGATATGTTCCATCGGAAAACTCTATCCTGATAGCTGTCGGCTGACAGCGTGATTTAGGCGGTTAAGATCGTGTCCTTGTCTTCGTCGGACCCGGTGCTGGGCGCGCCGGCCATTCGTCGCTTCAGTTCAGGCGGATCTTCGAGAATCATTTCGTGATTGCACCCGCCCGCCGGAATCATCGGATAACAATTCTCATAGGGATAAGTCGGCACATCGACGACGACGGGCTTGTCGGTCGCGATGGCTTCCTTCAACACGGCATCCAGATCCTCCACCTTGCTTGCGCGCAAGCCGACCGCCCCATAGGCTTCGGCCAGCTTCACGAAATCCGGCGTGGTGTCGAGGTAGCTCGACGCATACCGCCCTTCGTAAAACAGATCCTGCCACTGCCGAACCATGCCGTGGAAACGATTGTTCAGAATAATGATCTTCACCGGCAGCTTCGACACCACCGCGGCGGCCATTTCCTGCATATTCATCTGGATGCTGCCGTCGCCGGCCACACAGAGCACCAATCGATCTCTGAACGCAGCCTGCGCCCCCATGGCAGCCGGAAACCCGAACCCCATGGTGCCCAAACCGCCTGAGGTCAACCAGCGATTCGGGCGGGCAAGCTTGAAGTACTGCGCCGTCCACATCTGGTGCTGGCCCACATCGGTCGCCACGATCGGATCACGATCCTTCGTCAGTTCATACAACCGCTTGACGACATGTTGCGGTTTAATCGCCCCATCGGGCTCCTGCTGGTAGACCAACGGATGCGCCTGCTGCCATTCGCGGAGTTGATCCCACCAGGGCTTACGCAGATCCTTTTGGTTCCCGTTCACGGTGGCCCGGAGAATTTGATTCAACTCTCGCAAGACGGCCTTACAATCGCCCACGATGGGAATATCGACGTGGATATTCTTCCGGATAGAGGTCGGATCGATATCGATGTGAATGACCTTCGCGAAGGGGCAGAACTCCGACACCTTCCCCGTCACACGATCATCGAAGCGTGCCCCCACCGCGATGACCAAGTCGGAGTAATGGACGGCCATATTGGCAGAATAGGTGCCGTGCATGCCCAGCATCCCCAACGACAGCGGATGCTCCCCAGGGAACGCCCCAAGCCCCATCAGCGTCATGTCCACCGGAATCTGGGTCATCTCGGCCAATTCGAGCAATTCTTTGGAGGCCTGCGAGAAAACGACGCCCCCGCCGACATACAGAATCGGCTTCTTCGCCTTCATGATGGCTTCGGCCGCCTGCTTGATCTGCCACTTATTCCCCTCGTAGGTCGGATTGTATCCGCGGATTGAGACTGAGCTGGGATAGGTGAACTCTGTCTTGGCCATGGACACGTCTTTAGGAATATCCACTAAGACCGGTCCGGGACGTCCGGTCGTGGCGATATAGAACGCTTCCTTAATGGTCGTCGCCAGGTCGTTCACATCTTTCACGAGGAAATTATATTTTGTGCAAGGCCGGCTGAGGCCGATGTTGTCGGCTTCCTGAAAGGCGTCGTTGCCGATTAAACTCGTCGAGACCTGTCCGCTGATACACACCAACGGCACGGAATCCATGTAGGCATCGGCCAGAGCCGTGATCACGTTCGTCATACCAGGCCCGGACGTCACCAAACATACACCGGCCTTGCCGGTAGCCTTGGCATAGCCTTCGGCCATATGCCCTGCGCCCTGCTCGTGCCGGGTCAAGACAACTTCGATATCTTTTTGCTGGTGCAGCATGTCGAAAATCTTCAACACCACACCGCCCGGCAAGGCGAAAATCGTTTTCACGCCTTCGGCTTTTAAGCATTCGATCAGGATTTCCGACCCTGTCAACTTCATATCACCCTCCCCTTCGCACGTCGTGACGAAGGACACGATGCCTTAACTGCGAAACACTCGGCTCTCTGCGTCACACACGCGACACAGATTGATACAATCTTTCTGGAAAATCAACGGGTAAGATGGCGGATCGTATCACCAGCTCTCAAGCGAGGTCAAGAGAGTCGAAGTGCGCCCCTTCGCCGAGCAGACTGGTGTCGGCTCCTGTCACGTGGTATAGGAGTTTCGCGACCCATTGATCCCGTTGCCTATGAATTCCCTACGCGTCACGATCATGTCCCGACATGAATGCCACCTTTGCCGGGTGGTCACTCGGCTGGCCAGGCAGGTGCAACAAGACCTGCCCTTTGAGCTCATCACAGTCGATATCGAGAGTAACGAACACCTCCGCCAGCAATACAGCGACCGCGTGCCGGTGCTGTTGATCAATGATCGGGAAATGTTCTCCGGCAAGGTGACCGGTGGAGAGCTGCGCGAAGCGATTAAAAAAGCGCGTTGGAGAAACCCTATAAGCCGGATTCTGTCCCGCGTGAAACTTGCGCTCACGCGGGGGTGATCATTTCTCTGGGACTCGAGTTACCTCGAGCCTCAAGCAACCTACCCGGGAACCTCGGCCGGGCCGGCCTTTCTGCCGAGCTCTCGCGAGCCCACAGGCGTTCCCCTATTTGGTCTTGCTCCGGACGACGCTTACCGTGCCGTTGATGTCGCCATCACCGCGGTGGGCTCTTACCCCACCGTTTCACCCTTACCTGAGCCGGCGCACTCGACCGAAGTCTCCCGTACCGGCCATCGGCGGTTTGTTCTCTGTGGTGCTGGTGTCGGATCGCTCCGCCTGGACGTTATCCAGCGTCCTTGCCCTTGGAGTCCGGACTTTCCTCCCGTCGAGCAAGCTCAACGGGCGAGCACCCGTGTCCCCCCAGCGCGCAATGAAAGTATACGGTCGAAGCACGCCTGTTTCAAGATAGCGTCAGGATCATCCACCCTCCATCGCGGGCGATATCGCACAATGCGCACCGATCAGAATCGCACCATCATGTTCTGCTCCAACACTTAGCAACACCTGCTCCTCTCCGTCGTCGGTCGACATCGCGCCAAGCCTGACAGATCCGACCATGTCGCCGAGAAACGAACCTGCTCGATTCTTGCATTGCACCAACGACTCCGCGGGCCTTGCCCGAAGACTCTCACTACAGGAGGTGCGCCACTCGCAGACCACTTGCTCCACACGTGTCCAGACCAGAGACCACTAGAGTCCCGAGTCACACCATTCCATTCACATTTTGACCTAGGAGAATGATGATGAGGAGGGCTCAGCCGTTTCTCTGGATATTGTGTCTTTGTTCGGCGATCGCGACCCCGGCTATGGCCGACGATATGGAGTTCGAAGAACGCATACGAAAGCTGGAGCAAAAACTGCGCGACATCGAGCAGGAACATCGCCAGCCACAGGGAACTGCGTCACCCGCGACCGAGGGGGCTGAGTCATCGCCCACATCCGGGGGGACAGCCCTCCCGGATATTGGAAAGGATTTGCGTCGCCCCAAGCAGGCGCCTCTTTCTTTCAGCACCGGCGGTTCGGGCACCATGATTTATGCCAAGCCGTTCGTCTCGGCCCCGAAGGCCTTTGTCGGTGGCTACTTTGACCTCCAATATCGAAACCATAGAAAAGATGTCATCGACAATGGCGCCGGATCACCCGGAAGCCACCCCGGCATCGGTTCGACGAATAGCTCTTTCGATCAACAGCGATTCGTCCCGTTTATTTACGCCGACATCACGGAGCATGTGAAATTCGCATCCGAACTCGAAATCGAGCACGGCATCCGTGAAGGGACCGAGACGGAGGTCAGCCTGGAGTTCGCTCACGTCGACTACCTGTTCAGCGAGCCGGTCAACCTTCGAGCAGGTATTATCCTTCTACCGGTCGGCAAATTTAATCTCCTCCACGATTCCCCCTTAAACGACCTGACCGACCGTCCACTGGTCAACCAGTACATCATTCCCACCACATTATCTGAAGCGGGTGCCGGCTTCTACGGAACCTTCTACCCGGGACGCCAGGCCAAGATGGACTATGAATTCTATGTGACCCAGGGACCCAACGGATATCAGCCCGATGGGACCGCCAGAATCGGTGAGGCGAGTGGCCTCAAGAATTCTCGTCAGCGCAAGTCTTTAACCGACGATGGATTCGACAACAACCGAGGAAAAGCTGTCGTGGGACGGGTGGCCTACAGCCCTGTTTTGGGGGTCGAAATTGCGGGGTCGGGCTATCACGGCACCTATGATCCGGAAAGCAAACGATCCCTTTCAATCGTGGTCCTGGACTGGACTCTCCAACGAGGCCCGTTCGAATTGATCGGTGAAGCCGCCTGGGCTTACATGAAGAATAATTCCCGCAATCTGGACGGTACCCCTGCCATCGATCCTGATACCGGACGCCTGCGCCCGCAGCGAATGAACGGTTACTACATTCAGGGGAACTATCATTTTATGCCGGAAGTCTTACGGCACTGGCTGCCTCAACGCTTTTCGGAAGGATCCACAATGACCGCAGTAGTCCGGTGGGACAAGATCAACACGAATCGAGATGCAGCAGGGGGATTCGGTGACCTTGAGCAGCTCAGCCTTGGATTGAACTTCCGCCCTATTGAGGACACCGTATTCAAAGTCTCCTATCAATTCGGGACACGGGCATTCAATCCGAACACGAATCAACGCATTCACGACAATGCGCTGGTCCTCTCTGCCGCAACATACTTTTAGCCGGGAAGGGGCCTACCCCGACGCGTAGGCCCCTTCCAATCACTCGATCAGTGCAATTGAGGCAACTCGCTATTCGGTGCAGGTGGCTTCGACTGATAAATCGGCATGGCCTCCGCCATCCATTCCTCCAGCTGCTCGATTCTAGTCTCGTGGCTGGGGTGGGTCGACATGAATTCAGACGCCGATTTGCCGCCGGAGAGTTCGCCCATTCGCGTCCAAAGCTGAATCGATTCCCGTGGGTCATATCCGGCATCTGCCGCGAGCAACACGCCGACATAGTCGGCCTCGGACTCATGTTTCCGGCTGAATGGAAGCAACACCCCGACTTGTGCACCGACACCCAATGCCGCCATCGCTCCTTGCGAGACCACCGGATTGGCGCCGCTGACGCCCAGCGCGATTCCAATTGCCTGCAGCGTCGTCTGCGCCAAGGTATTTTGACTCATCCGTTCACCACCATGCCGTGCCAACGCATGCACGACCTCATGGCCCATCACGGCCGCAAGTCCGGCCTCGGTCCTGGCCACCGGAAAAATACCGGTGTAGACGGCGATCTTTCCGCCCGGCAACGCAAATGCGTTCATCGTCTTGTCATCCTTGATGACGGTCACTTCCCACTCGAATTGATTCGCCATCTCACTGTACTTGGACCGCTTGGCGGCCTCGATCACACGCGCGGCTACTCGCTTGACCGGTTCAATCTCCCGCGGATCGGTCGACTGCTTCATCTTCGGATCATTCTTCACCTCGGCATAGGCCTGGACGCCCATCTGCGTTTCCTGAGACATCGGCATCATCATCAACTGCCAGCGCCCAGTGTAAGGGTTGGTCTGGCAACCTGTGGTCACCAGCATCCCGAGCACAGCCCCTGCCAGGCACAGCATGTTCGATCGCATCATGAACGTCCGTATCCTGACCATCTTCCGTTGACCCTCCATCGCACCTCCGCAAATTGACCAGTCCGGTGAGCTCTGTTAGATTACCGCGCCGCCCGGCCAGTTGCTACATGGGAGTTTCACCGAGTGCCTGCCGCCACCAACCTCTCATCGCTCAATCGCATCGGAATCGACGAGTCAGGCAAGGGGGACTACTTCGGTCCGCTGGTCATCGCCGCGGTGTTCGTCACGCCGGCACTGGAGCAAGACCTTGCCCTGATGCAAGTCCGGGACAGCAAGAAAATCTCCGATGGGCGAATCCTTGAGATGGCGCCAGACATCCGCCTGCTCTGCCCCCATAGTCTCGTGGCCATCGGGCCGCAGCGATACAACGAGCTCTATGCCAAGATCAAAAATTTGAATCGCCTCCTGGCCTGGGGACATGCCCGTGCGCTTGAAAATCTGCTCCAGCAAGTCGACTGTGACCTGGCCATCGCGGACCAGTTCGGGGACGAGCGATTGATCTTGAATGCACTGCAAGAAAAGGGAAAACAGATCCGGCTGGTTCAACGTACGAAAGCGGAATCCGACCTGGCTGTGGCAGCGGCCTCAATCCTGGCTCGGGCGGATTTTCTTCAGCGTCTCGATCGACTCTCTCAAGAACTGAGCACCACGCTGCCCAAGGGCGCGTCGGCTGCCGTGGAACTGGCCGGGCGAATGGTGGTCAAGAAATATGGACGTGACCGGTTGGGGAGCGTCGCCAAGCTGCACTTCAAGACAACGAAGCAGGTCTTGGGAGAAGCCTAGAAGGATTCACCGACTTCCAGGTTCTTGGCCTGATCGTGCTCCACGGCCCCCTTCACCTCAGTGGCCGGATCACCTTCCCAATACAGCATCCGATAGCAATAGGGGCAGGTATGGACATCGTCCCCGCGCTTAACCTGAGAGACCAGCTGCGGCGGCAATTGGAGACGGCACCCTACGCAAATGCCGTCCTTGATCAGAGCCAGCGCCTGCTCTTTCCTCGTGGTTTTGAGCTTGTTGTATCGAGCCAGGAGTGATTTGTCGACTTGTCCCGAGAGCTGCTTCTGCTTGACCTCTAATTCTGCCAGCTCGCTTGCAAGCACCTGATCCTTCTCGTCCAACTTTGCCTTCTCTTTGACGAAGAGGGCTTCGGATTCCTTCAGCTTTGCCTGCACCTCGACAATGGTTCGCTGCGTCTGCTCGATCTGCTCCATGGCCAGCAGAATTTTCTCCTCAATTTCGCCCCTCTTCTTGTTGGCAAGTTCCACCTCGAAAAGGTGCGCCTGATATTCCTGGTTCGTTTTTAACTGGGCGGCGCGGTCCTTCATCTTACCGATACGGTCTTCGTGCGCCTCGAGATCCTTCTCGTGCCCCCGGCGATCCTTCACGAGCGACTCGACGGACGCGGACGCCTCCTGAAACAACCGCTTCGCCTCGCGAAGCGGCGCCTCATTTTCCTCAAGCCGCTCAGGGATTTTCCGCCGCTGCTCCTTGAGATCGGCGATTCGAAGATCGAGCTTCTGCAATTCAATGAGGGGGGAAAGCTGTAGGTTCAACGGGCTCCTTGTGGGTTATGCGATACCGATGTCGACCGGACACCGTTCGCACGGAATTCATCGTGAGGCACTCAGGTTGGTGGGCCCACTAGGACTTGAACCTAGGACCAGCTGATTATGAGTCAGCCGCTCTAACCACCTGAGCTATGGGCCCAGCCCTACGAGCCAGTCGCCTG
Organism: Nitrospira defluvii; assembly: GCA_000196815.1. Taxonomy (GTDB): domain Bacteria; phylum Nitrospirota; class Nitrospiria; order Nitrospirales; family Nitrospiraceae; genus Nitrospira_A; species Nitrospira_A defluvii_A. The sequence continues at coordinate 968,807 of FP929003.1, read as the reverse complement.
GACACAGATTGCATGAGGGCATCCCTCATGCCGGCCGGTCATCAGGCATACACACGCCGCCGGCACCTGATTCGAGCGGGCTCGATTCTAGGCTGCCGATCAGGCAGAGTCAAACCAGCCGGGCAGCGCGACTAGAGGCTCTCCACAAAGCTGCGCAACTTCTTGCTGCGACTCGGGTGTCGAAGCTTGCGCAACGCTTTCGCTTCGATCTGCCGGATGCGCTCACGTGTCACTTCAAAGTCCTGCCCCACTTCCTCAAGAGTATGATCTGTGGCCTCGCCGATCCCGAACCGTTTGCGCAAGACCTTTTCCTCTCGAGGGGTGAGGGTTTCCAGCGCGCCGTTGATCTGGCGCTGCAAGTCATACCGGATCGCGGCTTCCAGCGGCGAGACGGCTTTCTTGTCCTCGATAAAGTCCCCCAAGTGACTGTCTTCTTCCTCGCCGATCGGGGTTTCGAGAGAAATCGGTTCGCGCGCGATTTTCAAAATTTTTCGCACCTTGTCGAGCGGCAAGTCCATGCGCTCGGCGATCTCCTCCGGGGTCGGTTCGCGACCGAGCTTCTGCACCAGATGGCGCGAGGTCCGGATCAGCTTGTTGATCGTTTCGATCATGTGGACCGGGATGCGGATGGTCCGGGCCTGGTCGGCAATCGCCCGAGTAATCGCCTGCCGGATCCACCAGGTGGCGTACGTGCTGAATTTGTACCCGCGCTTGTACTCGAACTTGTCGACCGCCTTCATGAGGCCGATATTGCCCTCTTGAATCAAATCCAGGAACTGCAGGCCCCGGTTCGTGTACTTCTTGGCGATACTCACAACCAACCGCAGGTTGGCTTCGACAAGCTCCGCCTTTCCTCGCTTGACCTTTTCTTCGGCCACATCAAGGTGCTTGACCGCGTCCTTAATTTCTTCCGCAGAAATCAAGGCCTCTTCCGTCTCAAGCTGGCGAATCCGGCCCTTGGCCGCCTGATAGTGCTTCTTGATATCCTGCAGCACCTCTTCGGAAAGGCTGGTCCGCCGTTTGACCGCCAGAAGATCCTTGTGTGTCCGGCACAACCGCCGCAAGAGCTCCGCACCGGCTTCACCGCCGACACCCAGACGACGTTGGCAGCTCGTAACTTCGCGCTCGGCTTGGCGAAACAACAGATTGAGGTCACGGACCCGCTGCGTCATCCGGTCTTTCAACACGCCGTGCAGATTCACCGACTCCATCTTGTCGACGACCTGGCCGCGCACCGTATCGATCTGCTTGCGCAGTTTCTTCTGCTTCTCAGGGTCGGCGCCCACATGGCGGGCCTTGTCGTACAAGTCTTTCAGCGAGGCCGAGACCTTACGGACCGCATTGAGAGAATCCAGCGTTTTGACCCGCAGCTCTTCATAGTCCTTCTCGACGGCTTCTTCTTCAAAGTCTTCTTCCGTCTCGACCACCGGCACGATCTCCCGCACATCGATCTTGCCGTTCTTCAGCTGATCCCGCAGATTGAGCACGAACTCCAGGGTCATCGGCAGGCCGTAGACGACCGTGGCGATATCTTTCTTGCCCTCTTCGATCCGCTTGGCAATCTCGATTTCACCCTCGCGGCTCAGCAGCGCGACGCTTCCCATCTCCTTCAGGTAGAGCCTGACAGGATCGTCGGTTCGGCTGAGGGCCCCAGGTGTCAGGTCGATCTCTTTTTCGTTGTCCTCGGACGCCTCGGATTCTTCGCTCTCCTCGATGGCCTCTTCGCCTTCCGCAGCCTTCGGGGCCCGCTCGGTCTCAGCAGACTCCACAATCTCAATGTCCATTTCACCGAACATCGTCATGATCGTGCTGAACTGGTCCGATGACACCACATCGGCCGGCAACGTGCTGTTGAGATCGTCGTAGGTGAGAAAGCCCTTCTCCTTGCCGAGATTGATGAGCTTCTTCACCTCGCCGAGTAATTCTTGTTTCGGCATACCTACTCCTTCACCGCAGACGTCAGCGCAGCCGGCATCACGCCGGCCTTCCGAATCCGCATCTCGTTAATCAATCTGTTCAGGCGGTGCACATCCGCTTCACGCCGCTCCCGTTCGGCGGCCTTCAACTCCTGAATCAGCGCACCCATGGTCCGCTCACGACCTCTCCGCTCGAGCGTGTCCAAACATCCAGCAATATGCGCCGGGACATCATCATAATGCTGTTCCGACATCGACAGTTCTGAAACCAAAGAACCACATTCCTGATCGTTGATCAGGGTATCCAACAGGCCCCGGACAGAGACCCGCCCGTCTTGCTCACGATGCTGAAGTGCGCATTCAATGAGCCGGCGATAGGCCGAGGCGGAAAAAGCGTCCGGCGACAACCTCCGCAGATCCTCGGCCGACAAACTTCCCTGCACCAGGAGGTGCGCCAAATCACGCTCCTCCGGATTTGCTTTCGGCTTCGGCGACGCGACAGCGGGCGTGACCGCCGGCCGCGGAGAAGGGCGGCGCGTCTCCTCGGATGCAAGCGTCGGGTAGCGATCGATCAATCGTTGCTGACTGAGTCCCAACCGTTCCGCGACTAAACGGATACGCTCCTCCCGCTCGATCGGATGGGCGCTTTTCTGAAGAATGCGCAACACGGCATCCACCGCGCGGATCCGGTCTTCCACGGTGCCGGACTCGGCGGTGCGTAGACTATGTTCTACGGCAAAATCCAGCAGGCTCGGGGCCGCTTGATGCAAGGTTGTAAACCCATCGGCGCCGTATTTCCTCACGTATGTATCGGGATCGTCTCCCTCCGGCAGTGAGACAACCGTAACGCTCAACCCGCTATTGACGAATAAATCCAACGTTCGCAGTGCAGCCCGTACCCCGGCCTGGTCAGGATCGAACAACAGCACAACATTGGAGGCAAACCGCCTGATCACAGTAATGTGCTCGGCGGTCAGGGCTGTGCCCAATGTGGCGGCCACATGACGGATGCCGGCCTGGTGCAACGCAACGGCATCGAAATACCCTTCGACAATGATCAAGGTGTGCTGCTGCCCCGCCGCCTCGCGGGCTGCCTCCAGGGCAAACAACGTCTGCCCCTTCTTAAACAACGGGGTCTCAGGGGAGTTCAAATACTTGGGCATCCCCTCTCCGAGAATCCGTCCGCCGAACGCCACCACCCGCTTGCGCAAATCCACGATGGGAAACATGACCCGGGAGCGGAACCGATCGTAGTGGCCTGACGCGGCGGTTTTCTGTTGTCCGCTCTGATCTCGCGGAATGGACAGACCCGCTGCAACCAGATCCGCAGGGGTGAAGCCCTCTTTCAACATGGCTTTGGTCAATCCATCCCATTCCTGCGGGGCATAGCCGATCTGAAACTGGGCAATCGTGTTGTGATGAATGCCGCGCCCGTCGAGATAGGCACGGGCAGGGGCACCGGCGGTGTGATCCAGTAACATGCGCTGGTAATAGGCTCCGGCCGCAGCATTGAGCCGCTCAATCCGACCGAGCTGCGTGCGCGCCTCGCTGGAATATCCCCCGGCCGATTCCGGAACATCCACCCCTACCTTGCGACCCAGATCGCGGACAATTTCAGGAAAGCCAGCCCCGGTCAATTTCATGAGAAACGTATACACATTGCCGCCGGCGCCACAGCCGAAGCAATGAAAAATCTGTCGTGAAGAGCTGACCGTAAAGGAGGGAGACTTTTCTTGATGGAACGGACAGAGCCCCTTGAGATTCTGGCCGGTTCGGGTCAATGCCACGTGCTGACCCACGATCTCCGCGATGTCCACTCGGTCTCTGATTTGGTTAATGACGTCGTCCGAAATCAGGCCTTGGCCCACGGCGGTCCTCGCTTGTGCCCGCAGGGATCCAACCAGACTGTAGCTGGCTGGAGTGCATTGAACGCGAATGAAAGTTGACCGTTCACCCTAACAAACGGCTCGCACAAGTGTCAATCGAGGAGGGGAACGGATTATCCTGGAGGCCAGGTCATATGTCTCCCGCCCAGCACATGAAGATGGAGATGAAACACGGTTTGCCCGCTCTCCGCTCCCGTATTCGTCACAATCCGATAGCCTGATTCAGCCAGGTTTTTCATGCCTGCGATTTTTGAGCAGGTCAACAGGAGATGCCCCAATAGCGCCTGGTCTCCCTCTCGACAGTCCTGCACAGCCGCCACATGGCGTTTCGGAATCACCAAGATATGAACCGGGGCCTGAGCATTAATATCCTCGAATGCCAGAACCTGATCATCCTGATACACAATTTTGGCAGGAATACCGCCTTCGACGATGCGACAAAAAATACAGTTATCCACGCGATCCCCCCTCAGCCGAGGGCCGGATCCCGGACTTTCCGAAGCGGGTCCCGAGTTCACGATACACCTCGTTCAGCGTCACACCGTGGTACCCCAGCACCAGCAAGGCGTGAAAGAGCAGATCGGCCGTCTCGTAGATGATCTCTTCCCGCTTCTGATTTTTTGCGGCAATAATCACTTCTCCCGCCTCTTCAGCCACCTTCTTGAGAATGCGATCGGCTCCGCCCTGCAATAATTTCGACACATAGGAGTCGGGCTGCGGACTGGCCTTCCGGCTCAAAATGGTCTGATACACCCGATCCAGGATCCCCCCACCGGCATCCTGGGTCTTCTCCTCACCGGCCTGCCCCTCTTCCGTCATCCGGGCGAAAAAGCAGGCACGTTCACCGGTATGGCAGGTCGGTCCGACGGGTTCCGCCTTCACGAGGATCGTGTCACGATCACAATCGACGAACAGATCTTTCACTTTGAGGAAATGTCCGGATGTCTCGCCCTTCTCCCACAACTTCCGGCGAGACCGGCTCCAGAAGTGAACGGACCTCGTCTGAAGCGTCTTGGCAATGGCGTCTTGATTCATATACCCGACCATCAGCACGGTGCCATCCAGCCAATCTTGAATCACAGCAGGGATCAACCCCTGCCCGTCAAACGTCATAGTTCGACTCTCTTTCGACATCACATCCTGCTCCATCTAGGCTGGGTCCAGTCGCACCGGTACCTCGCGGTCTCGCAGATACGCCTTGGCCTGCTGAATGGTATAAGTTCGATAGTGGAAAATCGAGGCGGCCAGGACGGCGTCCGCTTTCCCCTTCACCAACCCGTCGTAGAGATGCTCCAAGGTCCCCACCCCGCCTGAGGCAATCACCGGAATCGAGAGACGCTCCGAAACCGCCGCAGTCAGAGCCAGATCATACCCGTTCTGGCGGCCATCCTGGTCCATGCTGGTCAGGAGGATCTCTCCGGCCCCGTACCCTTCCATCCGTCGCGCCCACTCGACTGCGTCCAAGCCGGTCGGTTTTCGGCCCCCGTGGGTAAACACTTCCCAGCGATCCGCCTGACCGGACTGTTTGGCGTCGATCGCCACCACGATACACTGCGTACCGAATCGCTGGGCAGCCTCGCGAACAAATTCCGGCTGCTGCACCGCCGTCGTATTGATACTGACTTTATCGGCCCCGGCATTGAGCAAGGTCCGAATGTCGTCCAACGTACGCACCCCGCCTCCGACCGTCAGCGGCATAAACACGCGGGCAGCGGTTTGCTCCACCACCTCGATGATGGTCTTGCGGTTTTCGTGTGAGGCGGTGATATCCAAAAAGCACAATTCGTCCGCGCCTTCACGATCATAGATGGTCGCCACCTCGACCGGGTCGCCGGCATCCCGCAAATTCACAAAGCTCACGCCTTTGACGACTCGACCATCCTTCACATCCAAGCAGGGAATGATGCGTTTGGTCAGCATAGAAGTTCGTGACGCGTGAGGTGCATCATCTGAAGCGAGCCGCCTCTCGTTGCGCACAGCCTCATGCAAGCTCCTCAACGTGTTCCGATTGCTGCAACCGCGGCCGCATAGTCCAATTTCCCGTCGTAGAGGGCCTTGCCGACGATGGCCCCCTCCACCCGAGGACCGAGCGCGTGCACCGCCTGCAGATCTTCCACGCGCGTGATGCCCCCGGACGCGATGACGGGAAACGACGAACACTCGACGACTTCCCCCAACGCAACCAGGTTCGGCCCACTCAGCATTCCATCCCTGGCGATATCGGTGTAAATGACGGCACCCAGTTCAAGACCGGCCAGTTCTTTAAGCAGATTGATGGCCTTCGTTTCGGACACCGCAGTCCAGCCCTTCACCGCGACCTTCCCGTCTCGCGCGTCGAGTCCCAACAAGATACGCCGAGGGAACTCCTGACAGGCCTGCACAAGAAACGTTCGATCCGTGAGGGCGGCCGTGCCCAGGACCACACGCGCCACGCCCGCATGGAGATATCGCCGCACGGTCTCAATGGTCCGAATCCCGCCCCCCACTTGCACCTTCACGCTGACCGTCTTCATCACGGCTTCGATCTGGGGAAGATTCTTCGGCACTCCATCGACGGCGCCGTTCAGATCGACGACATGAATAAGATCGGCGCCTTGTTGCTGCCAGCGGCCGGCCACCGAGGGCACGTCGTTGGAATACACCGTTTCAGCGGCCATGTCACCCTGCCGCAATCGGACGCAACGACCGTCTTTAAGATCAATCGCCGGAATTACACGCATACCACCACCTGTCGCCACACGTTCATTTTGCCTCGCCCGCTGCGCCGCCATAGGGAAACGCATCCGCCAATTCGGTCGCTCCATAAGCGGCTAGCTCCTCGGCAGTGACAAACACGCCATAGCGCTGGACAAAGCCTAAAAAGTCTTCCGTCATCGGCCGCTGTTTCTCATAGTAGTTGCCCTCCCACAGGATCGTGCCGTCCGGCGCGACCAGTTTCACCTCGAATCCCACGGCAGCCGGTGGGTCCGCGCCAAGCCGACTACCGACACGCTCCTGATAGACAAGCACCTTGCCGCTGAGGGCCGCATCGGCTCCGAGGCGTTGCGCAATCGTGTGGGCAGATATCGGCTCCGTCGCGGTCCCCGCGGAAATTTCCCGTGCAACTCTTACGGATTCGTTGGGAGAAAGCAGTCGCAACCCCGATCGGGCCTTGAGTTTTGTCCACATCAAATCCGTGATTTTCTCCCCTGCGGAGGCCGGCACGCGATGAGTCTGGCGCACGGACTGATCGGTCGTCGGAGAAACCCCAACAGTCATGTCGGATCGTCTTGCGCCGGACGGGACGGGAAACGCAGGTCCGGACACCTCGATCGCTTGGGGAGTCGCTATGGTTTCAAACGGAATGAGGGCAATTGTACGGACCGGATACTTCCCCAACTGCGACGAAGCTTTGGAGGTGACTTTTGTCCCGCTGCAGCCCGCCAGCAGGAGCAACGCGAACGGAACCAATAGCACCCGCACAGACCAGTCTCTCACGTCCAAGCCCCGAAGTTCTTGATCACCTGCAGTCCGACCGCTTGGCTTTTTTCAGGATGAAACTGGCATGCGACGACATTGTCCTTCCACACGGCAGACGCAAAGGGTCGCCCATACTCGGTCATGGTAGCAACCACCGAAGACTCAACGGGCTCGACGTAATACGAGTGCACAAAATAACAATAGCTGCGGGGCGCGATGCCTGCAAACGGCGGGGCGCAGTGCACGATTTGGATCTCGTTCCACCCCATATGCGGCACTTTCAGCGGGGGGTCCAGCACAAATTTTTTTACCCGACCCGGTATGATACCGAGACCTTTGTGCACCCCGAATTCTTCACTTTCCGTAAACAGCAATTGCAGTCCCAGACAGATACCCAGAAACGGTTTCCCGGATTGAACGGCGGCGTGAATCGGCGCGATCAATTCATATCGCTCCAGATTCGCCATGCAATCCCCGAAGGCTCCCACGCCGGGCAATACCACGTGACTGGCATCAGCAATGACGCGAGCCTCGCGTGTGACCACCGCCTGATGCCCCACCGCCTCGAAGGCCTTGGAGACACTCCGCAAATTACCCATGCCGTAATCGATGATGGCAATCATATATCGCGCTCGAAGACGGTCCCTGGGGACTTGAAAGACGACGGAGAGGACGGCAGACACTGCCCCTCTCGCGCCACCGTTTCTACCTAGAGGCTTCCCTTCGTGGAGAGGACTGCCCCTGACAATCGCTCTTCCAGCGTGGTGGCTTGATCCAACGCTCGGGCCAACGCCTTGAAGATAGCTTCCATGATGTGGTGCGGATTGCGTCCGTATTGGAGATTCACATGCAAATTCAACCCACCGTGGGTCACAAAGGCCTGAAAAAAATCCTCGAACAGGCCGAGATCGAAGGTCTTAATCTTTCGATCCGGCAAATTGACGTTGTACACGAGATAGGGGCGCCCGCTCAGATCAACCGTCACCTGCGCGAGGGTTTCATCTAACGGTACCGAGGCGAATCCGAATCGTTTGATCCCCGCCTTTTCACCCAACGCCTGGTGCAGGGCCTTCCCCATGACAATCCCGACATCCTCCACCGTGTGGTGTTCGTCGATTTCAATATCGCCCTTGGCCTGGACCGTCAGGTCGAAGAACCCATGCTTGGCAAGCAAATCCAGCATGTGGTCGAAGAACCGGATGGAGGTGTCGACCTTGCCCTGGCCGGTGCCGTCCAGGCTCCAGTCAACGCGAATATCCGTTTCCTTGGTGGCACGGTGAAGCGAGGCCTGCCTGGGAGGACCGTTCTTTTTCATGCGAACCTGCTTTGGGCTGATTTGGCGTGCGCATCGAAGCCCTCGATATGCGCCAGTCGGACGATATGATCCTTGGCTTTCGTCAACTCTTCCTTGGTGTAGTGCACGATGTTGCTCACCTTCACGTAGTCGTTGACCGACAACGGTGAAAAGAAGCGGGCGGTCGCCCCGGTCGGCAAGACATGGTTCGGACCTGCGACATAGTCTGCGACCGCGGGCGGCGTGTAGCGGCCCAGGAACAGGGCTCCGGCGTGCCGCACCTGCTCCAAATAATCGAACGGCCGGTCAACCGAGAGCGTGAGATGCTCAGGCGCGATCGCATTCGCCACCTCAATGGCTTCATCCATGGTCGGAACGACGAATGCCGCAAAATGCCGGGCGATCGACTTCGCCGCAATTTTCTCTCGTTGCAAGCCCTTCAACTGCACCTGAATCAGACGCACCACTTCTTTGGCCAATGATGCGGAGGTTGTCACGAGATAGACCTGCGCATCTTCGTCATGCTCCGCCTCGCAGAGCAGATCCGCCGCCACATGCGCCGGCTTGGCGTCATCATCCGCCACCACGAGCAACTCACTGGGACCGGCCACCATGTCGATACCGACGGTGCCATAGAGCAGACGCTTGGCCGTAGCGACGAAAATGTTGCCGGGCCCCACAATTTTATCGACCTTGGCGATGGTCTTGGTCCCGAACGCCATCGCGCCGATTGCCTGCACACCACCCACGCGATAGATTTCATCGACACCGGCAATGTCCGCGGCCACCAGTAGATAGGGATTGATCTCCCCTTTCGGGGTCGGGGTACACATAACGATACGCCGAACGCCCGCCACTTTTGCAGGAATCGCGCACATCAGCACCGACGAGGGATACACGGCCTTGCCGCCCGGCACATACACGCCGACGGCGTCCAGCGGCGTGACCATCTGACCGAGTGTGGCGTTCTGCTCCTGATACATCCAGGTTTTGGTGCGCTGGCGCTCATGGAATTGCCGCACACGTTCCGCGGCGTAGCGGAGGGAATCCCCCTCATCCTTGCGAATGTGGTAGTAGGCCTCCTTGATTTCTTCAGGGGTCACACGCATGTGATCGAGCTTCAAGGCGAGCCGATCGAACTTTTTCGTGTACCGGAGGACTGCACGATCCCCGCCCCGCTCCACGGCCTTCAGAATCGTGCGTACGCTCTTCTCCACGCCTGCGCCTTGCGTGCGCGAGCGGGTCACGATTTTTCGCAACGCCTTGTCATACGCCCGATCGGTGTTCGTCAGAATGGTCATATCATCCGTTCCGCCGCTTCGACACCCGTCACGAAGTCAGAGACTTTCACTTATGCGCGCGATGCGGCCCGATTCCCATCTTCCACCGCCACCGCGGTGCGCAATCGCTCGATCAACACCTTGAGCGGCTCATGTTTCAATTTGAGGCTTGCCCGGTTCACAATCAACCTGGCGGTCGAGTGCGTGATCACCTCAACCTCCGCCAGGTCATGCGCCTTGAGCGTGCTGCCCGTTTCAACCAGATCGACGATTCGATCGGCTAATCCGACAATCGGCGCGAGTTCGATAGACCCATACAATTTCACAATTTCGACCGGCACCCCACGCTGATTGAAATACCGCTCGGTAACGTTGGGATACTTCGTCGCAACCCGAATCTTCGACGACCACCGGTCCGGCGAAGGCAGCCCCTGGAGCGCGGCGACGGAGATTCTACACGCTCCGACCTTCAAATCCAACGGCTCATAGACGTCGCTCCCCTGCTCCAGCAACACATCTTTACCGACCACCCCGACATCCGCCGCCCCATGCTCAACGTAGGTGGGGACATCGGTTGGCCTGACGATCAGGAAGGTGGCATCGTTGGACGAACAGGCAAATACTAACTTACGACTCTCCGTCGACAGGCCCGGACTGTGGTAGCCGGCTTGCTTCAGTAGATGCAGCACGGGCCCAAGCAACTTGCCCTTGGACAGCGCAATGGTCAGGCCCTGCGACTTCTTGTTGCGCGATTTCGTCGCCCCCACGGTCACTTCCCCTTTCTCCGCTCCACGCTGGCGCCTAATGCTCTGAACTTCTCCTCGAGACGCTCGTAGCCTCGATCGAGGTGATACACCCGCGACACTTCCGTCGTACCCTCGGCGGCGAGCCCGGCCACGATCAGCCCGGCGCTGGCGCGAAGGTCCGAAGCCATGACCGGTGCGCCCGTCAACCGCTCTTTCCCTGTAATGACTACCCGGTTTCCTTCGACTCGAATATCCGCGCCCATGCGGCGCAACTCCTCCACATGCATGAACCGGCTTTCAAAAATCGTTTCCGTCACGACGCTGGTCCCTTCAGCCACCGACATGAGCGCGACAAACTGCGCCTGCATATCAGTGGGAAACCCAGGATGCGGGCTGGTCCGGACATTCGTCCCCTTCAAACGACCGGTAACCTTGAGGCGAATCCGTTCCTTTTCCTCGATCAACTCCACGCCGCTCTCCCGCAGTTTCATCAACAACGGCTCCATGTGTTCGGGGCGACAGTCATCAATCACCACCTCACCGCCGGTAATGGCTCCGGCGACAAGATAGGTACCCGCCTCAATTCGGTCGGGAATCACGGCATGATCCGCGCCGTGCAGTCCCGTCACACCTTCAATCGTAATCATGTCCGTGCCCGCCCCGGTGATGCGCGCGCCGCGCTTGGTGAGGAACGCCGCGAGATCGGAAATTTCAGGCTCTTTCGCCGCATTTTCGAGCACCGTAGTTCCCTCGGCCAGTACGGCTGCCATCATGAGGTTCTCAGTGCCGGTCACGCTGGGCGTATCGAAGTAGATGCGAGCCCCCTTCAATCGACGTGCCGTCGCCTTGATGTAGCCATGCTCGATCTCGACGGTCGCGCCCATTTTTTCCAAACCGGCGAGGTGGAAATTGACAGGTCGAGACCCGATCGCACAACCGCCCGGGAGCGACACCTTCGCTTCACCTAACCGGGCCACGAGGGGGCCCAGCACCAAGACGGACGCCCGCATGGTTCGCACAAGATCGTACGGCGCTTCCGTAGAAGCAACCGCCTGAGCCTCCACGATCGTATGATTCGCCTCTTGCGCGACGGAAATGCCCAGCATGCCGAGCAACTTCCCCATCGTGAGCACATCGACAACCCGAGGCATGTTCGAAAGCACGCATTCGCCGCCTCCAAGAATGGTCGATGCGAGAATGGGCAAGGCCGCGTTTTTCGCCCCACTGGTGCGGACTTCTCCTCGTAGCGGCCTGCCGCCTTGGATAATGATCTGGTCCATGAGAATTAAGAAGATGACCCGCTCGTTGCCGCTAGCATGCCTAGTTGACGATCAAGGGCTTCGACCTCTCCTCCGTCTTCTCGAAACAAACCACGCGGTCAATGCCACCTTCGTCTCGCAGCACATCGTAGGTGCGGAACCATCCGCTTTTCTCGGCTTCGCGACAGACCAACTCCGCCTGACCGAGGCCCACTTCCATCAGCAGCACACCCCTAGACTTCAAATAGACGGGAGCTTGCTGCAGAAGCCGGCGATGCACATCCATGCCATCAGGCCCTCCGGCTAAGGCCAAATGCGGCTCGAAACATCGCACTTCCGGCTGGAGCGTCACCAGATCGAGATCGGCGATATACGGAGGATTGGACACAATCACGTCCACCTGACTCGTCTCCCCGCGTTGGGCTAACGGCGCCAGCAGATCTCCCTGTACACATTCAATTCGCGCACCGAATCCGAATTGCTCCATGTTGGCCTGCGCCACAGCCAATGCATCAGCAGAGGCATCGATCGCCAGCACTCGCGCGTCGGGAAGGGCCGAGGCCACAGACACAGCCAGGCAACCGGACCCAGTCCCCACATCCACCACTATCGCGGAGGGATTCTGCCTGCATCGACGGATCGTTTCCTGAACCAATAAGGCACTCTCCGGCCGCGGAATAAGGACAGCGGATGTGACACGGAATTCACGATCGCAAAACTCCTGGGTGCCCAGCAGATACTGCAGCGGTTCACGGTTGGCTCGCCGTGCGACCAACTCTTGCATGCTCGCATAGTCCACGGCAGTCACTGGACGCTCGGCCTGCACCCTTTGCATGAGCGGGGAAACATGCAGCACATGCTCCAACAGCCAGGCTGCCTCCAATGCAGACTCCTCGATACCGGCCACACGTAGACTCCGTTCAGCTTCAGCCAGCACAGCACCGATGCTTCCTCTGGGACAATCGGCGATGCCGAGTTGATCCGTGCTCATTTCGTTTCCAAGGAAGCCAAATGTTCATAGTGTGCGCGGAGCGCCTGAACAATCTCTTCCAAATCCCCGGCCAAGACCTGATCGAGTTTGTGCACCGTCAGTCCGATGCGATGATCCGTCACACGGTTTTGAGGAAAATTGTACGTGCGGATCTTTTCGCTTCGGTCGCCCGTTCCCACCTGCGATTTCCGGTTTTGTGCGATTTCCGCTTCCTGCTTTTCACGCTCGGCTTCGACAATACGCGCCCGCAAATTCCGCATGGCTTTCGTTCGATTCTTGAGCTGCGACCGCTCATCCTGGCAGCTGACGACCACGCCGGTCGGGATGTGGGTAATACGGACCGCCGAGTAGGTCGTATTGACACTCTGCCCGCCCGCACCTGACGAACAGAACGTGTCGATACGCAAATCCTTCGGGTCGATATGCACTTCGACTTCATCCACCTCCGGCATGACCGCCACCGTCACCGTCGAGGTGTGAATTCTTCCACTGGCTTCCGTGGTCGGTACCCGCTGCACACGGTGCACTCCGCTTTCGTACCGGAGACGCCCGTACGCGCCCTTCCCTTCGAGTAGTGCAATTACCTCTCGATACCCACCGATTCCGGTCTCGGACGCATCAACGACTTCTAACTTGAGTCGATTGCGTTCGGCATATTTGAGATACATCCGAAACAGATCTCCGGCAAACAGGGCTGCCTCGTCCCCGCCCGTTCCTGCCCGGATTTCCAAAAACATGTTCTTCTCATCGCGAGGATCCTTCGGAGTGAGAAAGTCTTTAGCGCGATGCTCAATCTCCAGCACCTGCTGCTGGAGATGGTCACTTTCTTCCGCAAACAGCTGCTTCATGTCCGCCCCTGTCGAGGCGTCCTGGAGCAAGGCGGATACGTCTTCCAGCTGCTTCTTCGCCTCGCAGTAGGCGATAAATTGCAGCGCCGGCTCTTCCAACTCTGTCCGTTCCTTGTTCAGCTTGTGGATCATTCCCGGCTGATTCAGGACAGACGGATCCATGAGCTGATTGGTCAGCTCTTGGAAGCGCGCAGCCATGCCTTCCCACTTCTTGATCAGCCCGTCTTCCATGTCCCGCCCATTCCGGCCGTAGCCCGCTTTACCCCAAAAAACAAGAGACCCTGCCCCAAAAGGAAGCAGGGTCTCCATGATGTCCTGACTGAGGCCTACTTATCTTTCTTGGCGTACTTCTTCTTGAACCGCTCGACCCGTCCTTCGGTATCGACGATTTTCTGGGTTCCCGTAAAGAAGGGATGACACCCGGCACAGATGTCGACCTTGATGTTTCCGATGGTGGATCGCGTCTTGAACGTGTTCCCGCAGGCACAATGCACTGTAGCTTCACGATAGACTGGATGAATTCCCTTTTGCATACGAGCTCCTCTACTACCCCTTGATTCGTTGACTCGCCCGGTCCTGCTCGCCAGGGTGCATGACTTTACACTGGAGTGCCCCGCACTGGCAAGCGCGACACCTAACGATTCATGGATTGCAAAAATTCCTGATTGGTTTTGGTGCCGCCGATCTTATCCATTAAGAACTCCATGGCTTCCATCGTCCCCAACGGGCTCAACACCTTCCGCAGGATCCACATCTTGTTCAAGCGATCGCGGTCGACCAGCAACTCTTCCTTGCGGGTCCCGGACTGACTGATATCGATCGCCGGGAATAAACGCTTGTCGGCCAGACGACGATCCAAGTGTACTTCCATGTTACCAGTTCCCTTGAATTCTTCGAAGATCACATCGTCCATGCGGCTGCCGGTATCGATCAGCGCGGTCGCCATGATCGTCAAGCTCCCGCCGTTTTCAATGTTTCTGGCGGCGCCGAAGAATCGTTTCGGACGCTGCAATGCGTTCGAATCCAACCCGCCCGAGAGAACCTTCCCGCTGGGAGGGGCAATCGTATTGTAGGCCCTGGCCAATCGGGTGATGCTATCGAGGAGGATCACGACATCCTTCTTGTGCTCGACGAGCCGCTTTGCCTTCTCCAAGACCATTTCCGCAACTTGAGCATGGCGCTGTGCTGGCTCGTCAAAGGTGGAGCTGATAACTTCGGCTTTTACTTGCCGCTGCCAATCCGTGACTTCCTCAGGTCGCTCATCAATTAACAGGACGATGAGCGTGACTTCCTTGTGATTCTTCAGAATCGCGCGGGCGATCGCCTGCAGCAACATGGTTTTTCCGGTGCGCGGCGCGGCGACAATCAGGCCACGCTGCCCCTTGCCAATCGGAGTCGTGAGATCCATCACCCGCGTGCAGTACTCTTCCCGGTCAAATTCGAGATTGAGACGCTCTTCAGGATAGAGGGGGGTCAGGTTATCAAACAGGATCTTGTCACGTGCGACTTCAGGATCCTCATAGTTAACCTTCTCCACCTTGAGCAAGGCAAAATAACGCTCACTCTCCTTGGGCGGACGTATTTGCCCCGACACAATATCGCCCGTCCGGAGGTTGAATCGCCGAATCTGCGAGGGGGAGATATAAATATCGTCAGGCCCGGGGAGATAGTTCGAGTCAGGTGCGCGGAGAAACCCAAAACCATCCGGCAAGGTCTCCAGCACTCCCTCACCAAACACAACACCGTTTTTCTCAGTCTGTGCTTGGAGAATGGCAAATATGAGCTCCTGCTTGCGCAGGTTTGCCGCCCCCTCAATCTTCAGATCCCGCGCCACCTCATTCAGGTCGGCAATCGACTTCTGCTTGAGTTCCGCGAGATGCATAACTTCCCCTTTAACCTGTGTCATACCTCTTCCCTATCGGGCTCTGAACCCGACAGCTCCCCAAAATGAGAAAAACGATTTAATGGTCATGAACGAATTCACGGAAGTGATTGTCTAGATGTCGACCTGCTGGTTGTCTACGGCAGGATGGTTCGATGAAGATGTTGTCGATTTAGATTTTGCGGAAATGGAAACAACCCGCTATTCCAGAACTGATGCTGCACTGCCCTTGGGAATTTATGATTGAGATGGGTCTCGGAAGCTGATGCACAGAAGGTAAAGCAATTTGTACAAATCGCGAAGTTGAAGTGATTCTAGCGCCGACATCGAACATTGTCAACACATTAACGCCTGATCCGTCGTCCCTCGAACCACAACACACCTTCTTGCTAACTCCATAACGTACCGATCGCCACATACAGGTCTTCTCATAAGTCAAACCCAAGTGTGGCTGGGCGTTTCGGTTGCAGGCCGTGAAGTGATATGTTAAAGATCGCACGGGAAAATATTCATGGCCAAATCAGACAACGACACACCGGATCGCATATTCACGCTGGCCGAAGCCAACGAACTCCTTCCTCAACTCAATCAGCGATTTGCCGCCGTACGTCGAGCCAAGACCGTGATTGCGAGCACCAAGGAAGAGGTCAGCAAGGCCAGCGCGCAGGCCGCCTCAGGGGGCGGAAGCCCCGTTGGAGCGCTTTACATTCGAGCCCTGCACGAGATTAGCGGAAGCCTACAGGCGGTTCACGAACTCGGCGTGGTCATCAAAGACGTCGACCTCGGACTATGTGACTTTCCATATAAGCTTGAGGGTCGTGTAGTCTATCTGTGCTGGAAGTTCGGTGAAGATGAAATTCGATGGTGGCACGAGACCTCCTGTGGATACAAAGATCGCCACCCGCTTGACGAAAGCTCTAGGTAGGTAGCAAAGGACTGTGCCCTCCATGACATTCGTTATCCTTGGCTTTGATGGGCCCGACGGCCAAGCAAAACGCAAAATCCACCGCACCGCGCATTTGGCCGGACTGGAGCCACTGAACCGCGCAGGGAGAGTGGTTTTGGCTGGCCCGTTCACTGATCAGGCAGGGAGCCTGATTATCATAGAGGCAGATTCTCTCGAAGAGGCGAGGCAAATCGCCCACGAAGACCCCTACACAGTGCACGGAATCTTCGAACGCGTGGAAGTTCATCCCTTCCTGCAGGTACTTCCCGCCTCACAATCGCACACATAATCAGGTTCTTTCGAGACCGCAGATCAGTTGCTCCCAGCAGGAGTAAGCATCTGCGTCTCATTAACACCGCCTAAATACCGCCTAACCGTCACGCATATCCCTTAGATTGACAACCCGAAAGATCGCCACCTATAATGCGCACTTAGCGCCGTTTGTGAAGGTCGAATCACTCTAGTTCAAAAGACCTAACAGCCTTCTCCAGCGCTGGCCCTAAATTTTCCCAAAGTGGGCCTTCTGCCGTGTTGCAGAGAAACATCGAGAAAGCATAGAGTGACTTGACCCCACGCTTTAACCGAGGGTGTCCCTTCTCCAAGTTGTTAACCCCAAAAAGAGAGCAGGTTCGAATGACTCAGTATCGCGTGTTACCAGGCCCAGAGCACTTCTTGCCACCGGCAGCAGCCTCCATGGGGATCTATCTCCCCAATCCAGGCGAGGCACATATCAACGGCGTGATCGTTCCAGAAGAAAAAGCCTACGAAGAAGCGGCGCGCCAGTTCCTGATGGCGCAGGTGCCGACCATTTTCCCTGGCCCCTTAGTCTTGTGGGCCTGGAACGAAAAGGCCGCCAAGAAGGCAGCTGCCGTCAGAAAGCTCTACGAAATTTTGAAGGAGTGCGTTCAGCCCGGGCAGAAACCGATGCTGATTCCTATGCCGGACTATCGCCCTAAGTATCCCAAAATCAACCCCGAAGTGGAAATCAATCCCAACCACCCGAACCTGACCATCTGGCATAACAAGATTGACTGCTGTATGTTCATCGGCGTGCACTGCCACCAGGCGAATCTATCGCTTAAGATCATCCGGGGCGGAACATCCTGCTATACCGTTGCGATGTGCGCCCAGGCAGGACATGAAGATGCCATGCTCTCCTTTAGAGATGCTTCTGTGGAGAAAATCCTCAAGCTGGGCGAATGGATCCGTAAACTCAAGGGCACGGTCAAACCGCGGCTGACCACAGCAAAGACCAGCGCGTCAAACTAAGTGGCTTCAAGCACTTCTAACGATTAAAAGGAGGCCGAGTCCATGGCGGAAATAAAATCCCACATCGGGACACAGAATAAAAAGGGCCAGACATATACAGATGCGTGGAAGATGATGCACGAGGCCCCTCGCAACCCGTCCTTTTACACCGGCAGCGAGGTCATTAAGGAGGCCCTGCGTCGGGCAAGCTGCGACGTCATGATTGCCTACCCCATTACGCCGCAAAGCGAGGCTGCAGCCCTCATCGGTGAATTGTTCGCCGAAGGCTACATCGGTGACTACTTCCGCGGCGAGAGCGAGTTTGCCGTTATGTCCCAATGTGCCGGCGCCGCCTTTGGTGGCGCACGGGTGTTCACGACGACCGCCGGGCCTGGCACGATGCGCGCGATGGAAAACTTTCCTATGTGGGCGGGTGCGCGTCTGCCGATTCAAATGATCGTCACATGTCGAGGCATCAACTCTCCGCTGTCGATTCAGCCGGATACGATTGAGATTTCCTACCTGTTAAATACAGGCATGCTAGTTTGGCACGCAGAGACGGCACAGGACTTCTTCGATTGGATCCTCAAAGGCTTCATGGTATCGGAAGAACCGGAAGTGCATTTACCTCTGGCGTTATGCTGTGACGGCTTCTTTGTGACCCATACGAAAGACGTCGTGAACCTCACTCCAGCCGATATGTGCCTGCCCCCTTACGATCCCTACCGCTCACCCGTGCCTTGCATGGACATGGAGTGTCCGCCGGTCCGAATGATGCGTGACCCGTTCATTATGAAGAGCAACTACATCAGCTATGCCACCCACGCTTCCTGGCAACAAGAAATTTGGGCGGCGATTGAACGCTCGCGCAAGCACACGATCAAGTGGATCAATGGCCTGATCGATACAGAAAACACTGATGCTGAAGTCGTGATTGTTGCGTCAGGCACTGCGGTCTCACAGGGGCGAGAAGCTATCCGCCTGCTCGAAGACGAGGGCGTGCGTTGCGGACTGGTGAAGGTGAAGTCACTCCGCCCCTGGCCCGGAGAAGAAATTCGCGAGGCCACAAAGAATGCAAAACACATTTTTGTGCCGGAGTTTAACGTGACGGGTTGGTTAGCCAAAGAAATCAAAGCCACCATCCCTAACAGCGAGCGTGTTCATGCCGGCCCGCACGTGTGTGGCGGAATGACGATGCCGCCAGAAATCATCGCTTCAGAGATCAAAACGGCTCTAGGCCTGCGCTCCGAGTCACTCGCTGGAAGAGGGAGCTGATAGTATCTGAGCTGTGAAACCATCAATTAAGCCATCATTACATGATAGACAAGCCTTAAGGAGGCATACATGAGCAAAGAGCGAATCAAAATTTCGCCGGACCTATATGACATCATGCCGTCGGACTACCAGGACCTCGTTCAAAGCGCGACTTACGGGAAAGAGGACCGTGGCTGGAAAGATATTGGAACCTCTAAAGAACTGATTGAGCAGCACTCCTTGTGCGCCGGTTGCCCTGAATCCATGGCCTTCCGCTATATCCTGGCCTCACTCCCAAACCCTGAGGATACGGTGATGGTCGGTTCCACAGGCTGCACCAGCCTCGTATTCCCAATGGTGGCGGTACACAACATTCACTCCCTCTTTGGCAATCAAAACGCCATTGCATCCGGGCTGAAGCGAGCCCTGAGCGTGAGATTCCCCGACCGCGTGAAAGACGTAGTCGTCTTGGCAGGAGATGGTGCGACGGTCGATATCGGCCTGGACATGACCCTGCAAGCCTGGTTCCGACAGGAAAAGTTCACAACCATCTGTTTTGACAATGAGCTGTACGCCAATACCGGTGGCCAGGAAAGTGGCCTGATGCAAAAAGGCTTCGTAGCCAAGATGGCTCCGGTTGGAAAACTATTCGACAAAGTCCGTTTGCCTGAAATTGCCCGAGAGTCCGGCTGTCACTACGTCGTTAACTGCACAGTGAGCAAGCCGTCACTAGTGGAAAAGGTGATTCGGAATTCCGTCCTCATCGCACGCGAAATTGGACCTACGTATATCCAGCTGTACACGCCGTGCATCCTTGAAATCGGCAAGAACAGCATGGAAGGCCTCCAGGAAATGCGTGACTCTGAAAAGCCAACTGAGCGATTTGCTTACAAAGAGTATGTCAGCGAGCCGGCGAAGCAGTTCCTGGCTGAACTGGCTGCTAAGGACAAGGAACGCAAAGCCGCCGCAAAACAGTTGGCGGGAAAAGCTTAAGAAATCGGAGGTCGCTCATGATCAAGAAGAGACTCAACATTCGCATGTCCGGGCTGGGTGGGCAAGGCGCCGTGACGGCAGCCCACGTAATGGCCATGGCCGCCAACCGAGACGGAAAATTTTCCATTTCGAATCCCTTTTTTGGCGCTGAAAAGCGAATGGCTCCCGCAGAAAGTTACTGTCGGATCGGGATTGAGCGGATCTATGACCGGGGTGAGTTGGTATTTCCCGATGTGATCGAAGTATTTCATCCTCAAGTTATTACGATGGGCAAGAGCTACACCATGCCCTTCTACTCCGGTGTCAAAGAAGGGGGGGTTGTCATCATCAACTCAGCCCAGCCTCTCCTATCAGAAGAAGATATCAATCGCCTCAAGGACCTGAATGTGGCCTTGTTCTACATTGCGGGAACCGAGCTCGCGATCGAAGTCGCCGGCACCGAACTCTCGACGAATATGTCGATGATTGGTTCGGTCGCAGGTATTACCAAATGCGTCTCAATGGAAGCTCTCGACGGTGCCTTGCAAGAGCGATTCGGCAAGAAGTTCGTGGCATCCGGCGGTACCGCATCCCTGGACGAAGCGATTAAGAAGAAGTTCGCCAAAAAAGAAATGCTATTGGCGAAGAACCTGGCAACAGTCAAGCGAGCCTACGAAATCGCAAGCGAATGGGCTGACAAGAACAAGGTCGAGTTGCGGGTTGGCAATCCTGCCGTTGCAGCTTAACGAGAGAGAAGGAACCACGTCGCATGTATAACGTAGCGCAAGTGATCGACGAGAAGTGCGTGGCCAAGAAGGGCTGCCGCCTCTGCATCATGTATTGCCCGGAAGCCAACTGCTTGGACCTTAACTCGACAAAAATGGTGGCGGAAGTCACAATTGATCGTTGTAAGGGATGCGAACTCTGCGTCGTTGTCTGCAACGCCGCCAAACACGAAGCGATTGAGATGCAGGCAGTCAGCGCCACTGGGCAGCTGATGAGCCACAAGGGCGAGTCTGCAGGCCTCGGCCAAGCCTACCAAGGGTAGCGAGTCGCGTTGTCGCAAGGCCCCATAGCGTTCCACGCTATGGGGCTTTTTCTTGAACTGAGCACTGAGAGGATCCCATGGAACGTGAAGACAATGTGCTCGATGAACTGCTTCGTGATATCGCCGGCCTGCTGAACGAATATCCCAAGGCGATTGAGCGGCAAGCCGCGGCCATACACGCCGGAGGAAAAGACCCTGAATTAGCCGAGAAGCTCATCAAAGCCGCCGATACGATGCGGGATAGCGGCAATCTCTACCTCACCTGGGCAAAACATTTTGCCGCGCTGGCGGAAGGAAATACGGACGCCTCATCAGACGAAGACGAAACTGATGATTTCGGCATCTAAAAAAGTCTCCCCCTTCTCTCTTTAGTTTTGCTAGAATGCCGACGACCATCTTGAATCTCTTTGTTCCCCGGTAGCTCAGTTGGTAGAGCAGCCGGCTGTTAACCGGCTGGTCGCAGGTTCGAGTCCTGCCCGGGGAGCCACAATATACACAATACAAAGGGGGCTGACGGACAACACCGTCAGCCCCCTCTCTCTTTTTCCTTGGTCTGTCTTACCTCTTCACTGAGACGACTGTTTCCCTAAAGGCTTCGAAACAACTCCACTCTTCAAAACGATCTCACAGATATGGTCGAGTCGCTCAATGTGTTCGTAGGCGGCCCAAGGGTCCGTCGCGACGGCGCACACACCGTGATTCATCTGCCCCACAATGTCAAATTCCAGTGTCCCATCCTTCTTCAGCCCCAAGCACTCTGCCGTCACATCGGCCAGATCACGTGACAAGGCCGGCAATGCAGGGACCGTGCGGCCTACACGTGTATAACGTGAGATCTCGGGAAACTCTGCACTCATCGCCTGCAAATCGATTCCGGCATAGATCGCGGCCACGATGTGGGTCGCATGGACGTGAACGACCGTCCTCGTCTTCTTCGTGTCTCGCTGAAGGTTCCAGTGCATCCACAGCTCCCCGGATGGCTGTTGCCCGTCACGTACCTTTGGTACAAGTTGGCCGGTCACTGGATCAGTCAGAACCTCCAAGCGCACAATGTGTTCAGGGTGGACAATCGTCTTGCGCCATCCGGACGGTGTGATATATAGATACTTGCCCGCCCGCTTCCGCATGCTGATG
Organism: Nitrospira defluvii; assembly: GCA_000196815.1. Lineage (GTDB taxonomy): Bacteria > Nitrospirota > Nitrospiria > Nitrospirales > Nitrospiraceae > Nitrospira_A > Nitrospira_A defluvii_A. Next base: position 946,644 of record FP929003.1, on the reverse strand, counting down.
TTACCGTCCCGCGTCGTAATCCACCCTCGTTCGTACACTCGCCTCATCACATCGCCGATTGCAGTCAACATACCCGCCTCCCTTGAAGAACCAACTTTCCAACTTCTGTTATCGGTTCCTCACCCGCAACCCTTGAGAGGAGAAGGCACCGACCCTACAGAAAATGAAAAGTGCGTGGGGAAGGCCATTTGTTTATGATGAGTCGGATATGACTTCGCTGGATGGATTCATTCCCGCACTCCTGCTCCGCAATCCGCATCTCATGACCCTGGTACCTCGCTACTGGCCTCGGGAGGCCATAGGAGCACCCCTCCCTCAAGTGACACGTCGATTCACCACCGAACCGGAAACTCAGTTGCAGGGCTTCTGTCACTGGCAGTCTCACCCCGAGAGCTCCCCGACCCTCATCCTGCTCCACGGGCTTGAGGGCTCCGCAGATTCCCACTACATGCGCGGGATGACGATCAAAGCCTACCGCGCTGGATTTAACGTCATCCGCATGAACCAACGTACCTGCGGCGGCAGCGACCACCTGACTCCAACTCTGTACAACAGCGGGCTCAGTAACGATTATCGAACAATCATCCAGGAATTGCGGGAACGCGATCGCCTGTCTCGGATATGGCTTGTAGGATACTCGATGGGCGGAAATCTCGTCTTGAAAGCAGCAGGAGAGATGGGCCAATCGAATCCGGCACTAGCCGGCGTGGTGGCCGTCAGTCCGAATATTGATCCCACGCAATGTGTGGCAGCCCTCGAGCAACCCAGGAATTGGCTCTACCACTGGCACTTTCTGTCGAGCTTAAAGGCGAGAATGCGAAGAAAGGCAGCGCTCTTCCCCGACACATGGAATGTGTCGTCGCTGGGTTCAATGAACACGATCACCCAGTTTGACGCAGCCTACACCGCCCGCGACGGAGGCTATCGCGATGTCGCCGACTACTATGACCGGGCAGGAGCCCGTCACGTGCTCCACCAGATCACCGTTCCCACACTGATCATCACGGCGCAGGACGACCCCTTCATTCCCGCTACCATGTTCGACACGCCGGCGATCCGGCACAACTCCCATATCACACTGATGCTGCTACGCTACGGAGGACACTGTGGATTTTTTCAGCGACGGTGCCCGCAGGAGGATCGGTTTTGGGCGGAAAATAGAATCCTCGAATGGGTAACTCGAATGGTCACGGCATAGACATAGCCGTCTTCCGAGATCTGCGGCATACCTCCATACCCATGTGGGAGAGAGCAGATTTGGTCGAATAGCGACCACCGCCAGCTACGCTTCGGCGTCAGGGAGTCGCTTTGATGGGCGCAGGCGGCTTGCCAAACTGTTCATCCAACCCGAGGTGAGGGCGGGCAAGAAAGGCTCCGGCAAGCTTTCTTCCGTCATCGAAGGCAGGCTGCGCAGCCTGCCACTCCGCGATAGGTGGGTTCACGGGAAGGTTAACCATGAATCTCGTACCATGGCCCACCTCACTGGCTACCTCAACGTACCCCCCATGCTCCTGAACGATCTGGTGCGCGATGGTCAAGCCGAGCCCGGTCCCCTCACGCTCCCCGCTTTCGTGCTTCGTGGTATAGAACGGATCGAAGATATGGTCTAGATCCTGGGGGTCGATTCCAGGCCCACTATCTTCGACTTCGATCTGAACCCACGGCTCATTCACCGCCTTCACAAGTTTTCGGGTGCGAACGGAGAGGCGGCCGCCCTGGTCGCCACCGATGGCTTCCATCGCATTGATAAATAAGTTCAGTAACACCTGCTTGATCTGCTGACGGTCCAGCCTCACATAGGGCAGGTCGCTCGCCAGTTCTTTCTGAATCGTGATGGCCTTGCTGCTCGCCTTCACCTCGATAAAGTAGAGGCAGGAAGACACCACATCATTCAAGCTTTCCTGCGTGAGCTTCGGCGTCATATAACGGGCGTAGTCCAGAATCTCGTGCACTAGCCGCTCAATCCGCTCAACGTCCTCACACACCACCTGGCTGAACTGCTCCATAAACTCGACGTCGTCACGGCGTTCAGGGGCCAGCTGAACGAACGTCTTGATGGAGGTCAACGGGTTTCGAATCTCATGGGCAAACCCGCCGGCCATAGTTTCAAGCGATCGTAACCGGTCGGTACGACGCATCAACAATTGTGAGCGGCGGAGATCTTCATACAAGAGCGCGTTGTCGATTGCGATCGCCGCATGCTGCGCCAGCGTCTTGAGGAGGGCCAACTCTTCCGTCGAATACATGCCATGATTGGCCCGTCGCCCTAAGTTGCAAAAACCAACCAGCCGATCCTTGCTGATCAGCGGAATGCAGACCTCGGACCCCAACGCTTTCAGCGTGTCGAGCAATCGCAGATGTTCCGTATCGGCCTTGTCGTATTCGATTTCCTCGCGGACAAGGGCGGTCTCTGTTCGCAACAAGGTCTTGGGAAACTCTCCCTCCATCTTAATCGGAGGCACGACGGCCTCACGCGTGACGAACCCGTAAGAGGCGGTCAAACTGTAGATCCCTTGTTCCTTGTCGAGCACGTAGACGGAGGCCGTTTTAATGTTCATCACCCGCGCGAGTGTTTGCACAATTTCTTTGGTGAGGGATTTCAATTCAAGAATCGCCACAAGGGACTTCGAAAACTGCACCAACGTATCGTAGGCATCGTAGCGCTCTCGAAAGAGTGTCTGCCCGATCGCCCGCTCAACCCCCTTCTGAAGGTTCGCCAAACCGCTCGACACGATCACAAATAAACCGAACAGCACCCCGGCCAGAAGATAATGGAACGTCCCGGTAAAGATCCGAATCACCAACAAAATCATCATGTAGGCCGGAATCAGCCCCATCAACTTGATCGACAACATCACCTTCGGCCGACTCGGAACGAACGAGACATCCATCAACTCGTATCGAGCGATGGCATAGGCCACGACGGTGACCGAGAGGCCGGCCAACAAGTACCCGACCGGATAGAATCCCACGCCGTAATTCTGGAGGAAATCGAGGGAGGCAAGGAATCCCAGTGCGAGGGCCACTACCGTGTATTTCAGCTGGGCGCCAAGCAGCGGGGAGGAACTGAGGTGGAGCCGATACCCTTGATACAGCCGATAAACCGTCACCCCCCCGCCCGCCACCACGTATGCGACCAGCCAGGGATGGAGCACCCCGGCCTTGGGATATCGACCCCAATAGTAGACATACTGGCCATCAACCAGATACGGCGTGAACAACAGGCTCCAAAAAAGCGCGCCGACGGCATAGTTCCACACAATCAGACGGTCATGCGCCGCCCCTCCGGAGAGACTCTGCGCAAAGTGATAGGTCAACGCAGGCAAAAAGACCACTCCGGTGTAAATCACCTGAACCCAAAAGAGCGCCTCATCCTCCCGTGACGCAGAAAACAGCATGAAACAGCCGAATAACCAGAGGCAGGCGGCCCCACACACGGCGCTGAAGATGGTATTCGACGTGGAACGGGGATTGTTGCTGAGCACCCATAAGGCGCAAATCAGAAACAGCGTTCCGGCCAGCAACGGCGGGGTGGAATGTCCGGTCGCCCGATTACTGAGCACCGCACCGATAGACGTCGCCACGACAATAATCGCCAGCACGATGGCATACCCGAGCCCCTTGTTCAGGACGACACTGATATTCATCAGCCGGTACCGAACGATCGTGTAGGCCATCAACGCCGTATACATCGTGATGAGCACCGTGCCGTAAGGCAACAGCGGCACGCCATACCAGAGAGGGAAATTCGTGGCCCCGCCCGCATACCCGATGATGCTGGCGGCCAGCATGTACGCATATTGATGGCGTCGGATGCCATTCGCATCCCGAAGGGCGACCCCGACGAGCGAGGTCGCGTAGACGACATACCAGAGAAAATACAGCAGGAAGGGATGGAAGAAGAGCCCGGGAACCGGCCAAAAAGAGAACGACATCGCAGGGTGCACCCCAGCCACGAACCAGGGCGTCGTATCGGCCAGCAGAAACAGTGCCGCCAGACCATAGCCGATCTTCAAGGCTTTGGCGTGGCGCGCCGTAATGTCAAGAAAGGTGACGGTGTGGTGAAAATACAGAATCGGAATGAGTGATGCGCCGGCCATCACCAAGCGCAGCAGGCTCAGCGCAAGGTCTTTGGATTCCGTGAGCTGCCAGCCGCAGTAGAAGACGCTCCAAAAGGCAATGCTCAGACAGTACAGCCCGTAAATCCGGTTGCGCGCGGCGGCAGGATCCCGGAAGTAGACGAACATTCCGAGCCCTGTCGCCGCCAACGCATTCACCAGGGCGCTGAACGCGAGCACTTTCATCTCAGGTACTCTGGTAGGGCCGAGGCCGTGTCATCATGCCGCCACCGTAAGGTTCGCCAGGCCCTTATCGGCCACGGCAATGAGTGCTTGGTTTCCGAACGTGGAATAGACCCGCGGATGCGTGACGCCGGCGGCGCGTAACAGACCTTCCAGTTCCGCCTGGTACTGGAAATGAAAAATGCCTTCGCCTTCCCGCTCTTTGATTCTACCAGAATTGTCCAGGAGGCGACGCCCTTCTTCGATTTGGTCCGGCGTCTGAGCCGTCTCCACGAAGCTGCGATAAATCGCCGAGAGATCGGCATACGGCTTCAGGTTGGAAATCACCAACCGTCCATTGGGCGCCAACACACGCAGATATTCCCGAAGCGTGAACAGCGGGTCGCGCACATACCCGATCACAAGATTGCACACGACCCGGTCGAAGGAACGATCGGGAAACGGCAGCGGCGACTCCAGGTCGGCCCGGCAGACCCGCATCGACATCGGCACATAGGCTCGCAGCCCTTCATAAAACTGTCCCTGTAGCGCCGCCCCCACCTGTTCGAAGTTGGTCATGGCCTGTGCCAGCGCCGTCGGGACAAAATCCACCCCGACATAGTCGGGCGAGCGAAAATCTCCGCGCCGGGCATAGCGCTGGCGAAACGCCTGATTGAGCTGCAGGAACACACCGAGATTCCCGTTGCCGCACCCGGCATCCAGAATCCGTTCCCCGTGATGGCAGTCGCCCATCAGGCGATAGACATGATCCATGAGCCGCCAAAAATCGGCCACATTCGGGATTGTCTGGAAATTATGTAAGTACTCCTGCCAGAACGCCACATGATCCGACTTGCCCATCGGCCGACGCTTCTTGCTGCGTTCGCGTTCCGCGCGGTTCTGTACGCCGATTTCTCGATGCGATGGTTCGACCGTCCGCGCCATCGACCTTGCCGGCCACAACTCCTCCTGACAGCACAGGGCAATTTGGCGGTAGACGGTGCGGGCTTTCCGGGGACTCTCCTGCAGTCGATGCAAAGCGCCCGGCACCACATAGGAGTGGCGGAGATTCTCACCCATCGCCGCGCCGACGGCCTCGATGGAGGACGGATCGACCCATGCATCCTGCTCGGCATGAAACAGCACGACGGGAGCATGGAGGCGCTCGGCGTCCTGCTCGGTGCTGCGTAAGTCGGCATAGCCTCCCTGAACAGCATGCTCCAGCCAACGATCCGCATCGATGGTCAGGCCGAGTATGTTGACCACCCCTTTGCGCGCACCGGCCAGATGTTCGCCGATCAGATCCTCTTGATGGACGGCCTGCAACGTATGCTGAACATCCATGATTCCATTGATCAGCGCCAGCAGCCCCAAGTGAGGAACTCGCCCCGCAACCTTGAGCGCGACGCGACCGGCCAGGCTGGTCGCGACAAGGCCGATGGATCGGCCCGGCCATTGAGCAGCCACATAGTCCAGCACGGTCTCCAGATCGGTCTCCATATCCTCCAGGCGAAACTGCGTCACCAATCCATCGCTCTCTCCGACATGATTCACATTGTCGAAGCGCACGACATGAAACCCATTACCGGCCAGGTAATAGGCCAACGGCACATAATCGCGTTTGCTCTCCCCATACCCTGGAGCCAACACCACAATCGGTGCATCGTCCGACAGATCGGTTCGAGGCCGATCGTGACAGAGCGCGATACGGTGACCGGACGGGCGGACACACTCCGAGAACTCACTGATGACGGAAGGCCCTTCCGCCCTGGCCGCGACACCCTCGCCCTGCTGCTGCCCGAGCAGGTGCTCGATGATATCCTCTGCCTCTTTTGCAACCGGGAGAAATCGCACACCCGCCAACACCGTCCGCCCACCAACCTGCCGATAACCGGAAAGAGCACCGGCCTCTCCCGGTCTTGTCCATACCACTTCGCCCACCACGGAGCAGCCGACAAACGGCATGGAAGCAGAAGACACTCGCTGGGCGACACTCGGTGATACCCATCTCAGTTCCAACTCTGAACCCAGCAAATCCTCCTCGGCCGACAGACACACACAAGCCCCGTTTGACGTCAAATCCGTCGTCAACGCCCCCGGCAACACCCGACCACCGCCTCCCAGCCGGAGGCTGACCTCAGTGCTCAATCCCACCGTGATCCGCTGATGACGCCGCCGCTCCTGCCGCGGACACTCAGGCACCCGGGCTACGCGCGGGCGCGCGGTCTGGGAAACGACCGGCTGCCGGGCCTCGGTGTCGATAAGGGCCTCCTCACTCTCCTGGGCGATTAATGCGGCGACGAGATGCAGCCCTTTCGGCCGTGCGCGGCCTTCGCTCATCCACATGGCGACCACCTGCTCATCGCCTGGACTCAACCGCACAAACTGAACGGCGAGTATCACCCCTCTTTTGGTCCGACCTGAATCAAGAACACTTTCGGAGACGCGGATCCCGCACACAATCCCCGCACTGTCCGGCTGCTCGGTCCCGGGCTTCAGACTGAACACAATCTGCTGATTCAACATGGCGGGAATGTCCTCGGCAAATTCCATCGAGAGCCCGCCTACGCTCAGGCTTTTCGTCTGACCTCTCCACGCATGATCCTGAAAGTGAAGGAGGGTCGAGATGCGAGTATCGAGGCGCCGGGAAGCCCGCCGTTCCGCCACAGAGAGCGACCAGGCATCGCTGGTTTTCTTCCGGTCCGTCACCGAAGATTGCCGCCCGGTCTCCTGGCCAAGCAGGCCGATCACAGACTCACTCTCATTGCGCGTAGCGATGTGCTTCGACATACATTCCCTCCCGCCGTATTGAGTGCTGCGTGTTGCACAGCATCGAATTGGATAACGTGTGGACGTCGTCGCCCGCTCACAGAGCTCGCTCCGGGCGAGGCTGGACTCTTGCAAGCGCACGAACGATTCCAAAGATGCGGGAGGGGGTCGGCTGGCCTAACAAGGGAAGGATTAACGACACGCACGGCCTCAGAGTTGGCACACAGCGGCTGTCATAACAACCCAATGTTCGAAGCTTATTCTAGGGAATTAGACATAATTGTCAACTCATCCGCATGAAAAAAATGCAGTTACCTACAAAAATTAACTTAGATGATAGCAACAGGCCGAACGACTCGCTTCGTCATGCCTTTCGGCGCACGAAAGACACCACAGCAAGTCAGAACGATGACGACCGTCATGATCCTGACGCCGATTCCTCACTTCGCGCAACGGCCCCGCACAGATCCGGCGAGACGCTCATCTCCGCCTCACAGCCACAGCCATTAAGGAATTTCACGCGGCAGAATTTGCCATGCCCACGGGCATCGGCTCGCCGAGCCGCCCCTTCTCAGTGACCGACATCGCGGCCCAGCGCAAGCCGGCTCGACGAGAAAGCAGGCATCGGAGAATCGGTCCGAGTTGGTTGCTTTGACCCCGCAGGTATGCTACTCACAGTCCCCGATAGGTCAGGCTGAATACTCACGATGCGCCCACCTCATAGTCGTGCTCACAGCGGCATGTTGATCACCCTCCTGGCCGGAATCCTGCTCGGCTGTCAGAGCACGCCGCCTATCACCGAGGGCTATCCTCATCAGCAGGCACTACGAGGACACACCAAGGAACTGGTGCTGGCCTGCGCCGGCCCCCCCCTCCAAGAACGGGAAGAGGGAGCGGTGACCATGCTCCGGTACTATCGAGAAGCCCCCCTGCTGGAAGAATCCATGGTGTCCTCGAAGAGCAGCCGACCCACCGTGCATCACGGCTGCTGGGCAACGGTCGTGATCCAGCACCAACGAGTCGACCAGGTGCGGTATCGCTTCGTACCGAGTTCAGTCGATGCCTCCAACGACTGCGAAGAGATCTTCGCCAACTGCCCGGAATGATATCCCGGCAATACAGGAGTTCTGCTCCAACTTGGCTGGTACTGCTCACCGGCTTACTGGCGCTGATTGTGCCCTGGCCGGAACCGGCGTTCGGGCTGGAAAAATACGGGCGCCCGCTCCCCTCCATGGATGAGCCGGAACATGAAGCGCGCGAGGAAGAGGAAACGCTGTTCGGCGGCTATCTGTTGACCGGTGCCTTTGTAAAGAATCCGACCTTCGCCGCCAGGCCTGACAATACCGGACTCGTCGGCATGCGCCACATGCTGCACTTGGAAACGGACCTCTATAAGCAATATCTCACGTTTTACACCGATCAGAACTTTTTCTCGGACCGCACTGACGGATGGATCAAATTGACGGAATGGGACGGCACCTTTGCCTTCACCGGCGTGCTCGATCGCTTCAATTGGCGGCTGCAGTACGAACGAGATGCCCCGCTGGACCGTCGCGGGCTGAAACAGGCCTACGCCGATGCGCTCGTCACAGCCCGATTTCAAGCCATTCAGGACTCCAGCTGGTGGCGGCATACCTTCCCGAACCAGAATCTCACGGCCTACGCCGGCGCGGGATGGCTCTTCCACAATAGTCAATACTTCGCCCGCCCCAACAACACCGGCCGCGCCCTGTTCCGGTACGTCGCCCATGCCGACCTGGACGTCTACAAAAACAAGGTCGTCCTGTACGGAGATATGAATCTCTTCACCGACCGGGAAGCGAGCAACACCCTGAACCCTTCCGAGCTCGATTGGATCGTCGGCATCGCCGTCCGATGGAAGGATACGGAACTGGCCTTCTACCGCGAAGAAGACCGGCCACTGGACCAGTCCGGCTTGGTTCAAAAGTATTACGCAGTCCAATTGCGCTTCGCGTTCGACGTGTCGAAAGGGGCCCTGGAACGGATGGGATTGAAGCGGTAGGGGGGAGCCTATCGAGCGGCCAGGTGGCTACGCACATCCTGCACGTAGGTTTTGAACGGGTCCGCCATAAAAAACGGCGCCGTTCCACGCAGTTTAAAATTCGACCAATTGATGATGTACTCACAGGCCATCTGCTCCTCGAAATCGAGCGGCCCATCCGGCACGACTCCGGCCGCCCCGCTCTCGAGGAGATGCCTGACCAACTCACCGCGTCCGAACGCCCGTGTGTTGCGAGGCGGATGCACCTGCGCGAGGGCAACGATCTTATCGGTCGTCAGGCGCGGCCCCCGCCCCTCCTCCTCGAGACCGTAGCAGAGTCCCCGCTCAGGATGCAGGTTGTGATACTCAAGGTCGAGACTCTTCAACATGGGATCGTCCCACGCAGACCGCTCGGCCTCCCGATAGGTCTCCAGTAACCACAGCTTCGAGGCCCAATCGATCCGTCCGACCACTTTCTCGTACCCGCCGCGCAAATCGGTCAGTACAGACTCCCACTGCTCCAGCACCCAATCCGTCTCCTCGTCCTGCCCCTTGCAATGGCGCTGGGCCGCGGCCAGAAACTGCTCCTGAATATCGACGGCAGACATCGACTGTCCCGACTCCAGGCGGACGATCCATTGACGATCCGGGTCGCGAGAAATATCCTGCAGCGCCTCGACCGGCTCCTGGATCCCCAGACCGCGCGGGGCCTGACCGGCCTCAATCAGTTGCAGCACCAGCCCGGTAGTCCCCATCTTGAGCGCCGTGGCGTATTCGGCCATATTCGAATCCCCGCACAGGAGATGAATCCGGCGGTATTGGTTTGGATCGGCCAGCGGCTCGTCGCGTGTATTGACGATCGCACGGTTGTGTTGCACCCACTCGAAGAAGTCGTTGACGATGTAGTCGGCCCGTTGAGAAATCTGGAACGGCACGATCGATCGATCCTGCGCATCCCGCAGGCCGGGCCGATGCAGGATGAGTCCTCCGACTTGCACCCATTCGTTGGGGTCGCTCGCGCAGCCGATCCGTCCGGACCCTGTGAACACCTGGCGGGTGACCAGAAACGTCACCAGCGGACCGAGGCCGCGACGGGAAAAGGGAAATTGTCGCGTGACGAGGTAGTTCTCATGCGAGCCGAATGTCGCATCGGTCTCGTGATCGATATTGTTCTTGATGAGCGACACCGTCTCGTCGAGCCCCAGCGCCGTCACCGCATCTTGAATAATGCGATCTCCGGCACGATCCGATGCCACCAGATCCGCCAGGGTCGTGCACTCCGGAGACGCATATTCCAGATGCCCCATGTCGATGTAGATGCGGCCCGCATTGGTCAGAAACCCCCCGTTGCCGGGCGGCTCGTCATGGCCACGATGGTGCAAGTCGAGGACTCCCTGCCGCTCGACTTGAAAAATGTGGTCACGAATCCGCTGCGCGACCCAGGAGGGCGAATGGTCGGGCCGCTCCTGGTTCACCAGGAGGCCGTATTCCGTTTCAAGGCCGAAGATACGGTTCAGCATGTTATGTGGCGGCCGGTTCGCTGACGGCCGGCGGTAGCAGACCGCCCAGTTCAGCGGGACGAAGCGCGCGATATTTAGCCGATCCAGGCCCGCGGCGCTCCAGTAGGACACATTCCAATGATTTCTCGGCAACGGTCTGACGCACATGCGCCAGCAGCGCCGCCTTGTCAGGGAGACTCGACCCGTCCCCTTCCGTCTGTTCGTCCGATACCCGGGGTGAGGAAGACTCCGCAGCCGGGGACTCGGACGCCGCTTGCGCCAACGAGCCGACTGCCCAGGTGCACAGGGCGAGTTCCACGGCCTGCGCCAGCGAGGCCTGCGCAAACGCCGGTTGCGATTCAACATAGCGTCGCATCCGGCCCTGCACGGAAGACGTTGCCCCCAATGCCGCCCAGCCCAGGCTCTCCTCAAAATTTCCGTCGTAGTTGATCGACAGAAACAGGTCCCGCTCGGGTTTCACGCCCAATTCGGCAAGCAAAATTTTGGCGATGAAGGGCGCTTTATATATTTCTTCAAAGGCCTGCTTGATGGTCGGTGCCAGCCCATACTTCATCAGCCTGGCGCCCGTGACATCGGAGGGCGATCGGTTGAACCCCTCGACATGGGCCATCTCCAGGAGGGAAAAACGCAGCTTCTCCAGATCTGCCGGGTGCCCCATTCCGCCCAGCGCAATACGATCGTAAATCTCGTAGAGTTTGGGCGTTCCGCGGCTGACGGTCAACATCAGTATCCCGTCGGCATAGGCCAACGCAACGACCGGTGAGCCCTTCGCAAACTGTTCATCGAGATACTGGCGTCGATTGCCGACCGCCTCGATCCACCGATAGGGTTCTTCATACATAACGTGCCACCTTCACCATAGGGGTCAATAACCAGCCGTCTATCTGTCAGCGTCCGCGCAGCACTTCGCTCTCGTGCAATCGTTTCAAATCGGCATCCGGGATGGTCTGCACACCGGACGCCTTGATGAGTTTTACCACCGGATAGAGATTCAGCTCCCGATTCACCCCGCCCGTGGCCGAATCGAACTCCGCCGCACTGGACAGCAACCGAAGCGCCTGGATCGTGGCCTGCTCCTCAGGGAGGGTCGCCAGGGGCTGCGGGCCCCATGTGTTTACATAATGCAGGATACCGCGAATCGTCGGCGAGCCAGAACCGGACACGGCATACTCCACGGCTTCAAACTCCGCACCCAGAATATCGTAAAAATAAATCTTCGCAGACTCCTGCTCGTGGTCATATCCGGCAAAGACCGGAACCACGGCCCCGGTCCCTGCCAACGCCGCCGGCACGTTCTCTTTGAGCAACTTGGAGACCGCCCGCAGTTTGCCCTCGAAACTCAACTCCTGCAATTGCGTGCGCCGGTAGTATTTGAATGAATGCTCCAGCACCCGTACCATTTCATACGCCGTCGCCGGCACCCCTGCGATGGCCATCACACTGTAGCGATCGATCTCCAGCACCTTGTCGGTGCGGTCGTACATCACCATGTTGCCTGCCGTCGCCCGGCGATCGCCCGCGACCAACACACCGTCGCGATACTTCAACGCCAGAATCGTGGTGGCAGTGGGAACTTCCATCCCGGCCGCCGCCGCAACAGGATTCCCGAACTGATACCCCTGCTCCTTCAAGAGCTGAAAAAAGTCCCCTTGCATCCCCATTACACAAACCCCTCGTGAAGCGTGAAACGTGAAGCGTCGGGCCGCCAGATCGATGAACTACCCCCTTACGCCTGACTCTGTACCCGAACGCGCCTTACTCTCCTGTTCGTTGTCGATAGCGCTCCGCTTGCTTCGGATCGACTTTCCGCATCCGCTTCAGCAAATTATCTTTGTCCGGCGAGCCCGTTTCAGGCCGCCGAGGTCCTCCGCCTTCTTCCGACGGCCCCGACGGTTTCGGCATGGGATCGCCCGGCGCCTCACGACGTTCCGGCATCAACATATATCGCATGGTTACCCGTCCTTTCGTCTCGTCCACGCCGCCAGCGCATCGGCTGGAGACGCGGCAGCTTCCAACACCGCGGCGCAGGCCTGCACCGCATCCGGCTCAAAGAGGTCACCCATCTCAAGCGTCCGCGCACGCAGCCCCCCGGCAAACTGCACCCGCTCCCATTGCATCCCCGTGATCTGCTCCGGGAACCGTCTCACACACAATCCGCGAAGCCCGCCCCTGGTATCGGAAGGGCCCGCCACCAGGGCCTGCGCAATGTCACGCTCGCTCGTCATGCGCCAGGTCTTCCCTTCCGCTTCGAGCCCCAGATACAGGCCACGGTCGGGGTTCACATTGTGATATTCCAAGTCCAAACTGGCGAGCCATGGATCTTCCCACGCCAGCCGTTCTTCCCGCACGAATGTCTCAAGCAGCCACTGCTTGGTCACCCAGTCGATCTTCCCGACTAATTGCGTGCGATCCTGACGAAGCACACCGAGAGTCTCCTGCCATTCCCGCAACACCCAGTCGGCGTCCGGATCACTGCCCGCACAGCATCGACTCACTGCGTGCCAATATTCCTCTTGGATCGCCAGTCCCGATATCGTCCGGCCATCCTTCAATCGCACCGTTGTCTTCAAGTCAGGATCTCTGGAGAGTTGCTTGATCGCGGCCACCGGCTGTTCCAATTCCAGGCTTGGAGCCGCCCCACGTTGGAGCATGTCCAGCACCAGCCTGGTGGTGCCGACCTTGAGCGCAGTCGCGTATTCGCACATGTTCGCGTCGCCGAGGATCAGATGTAGGCGCCTGTATTTAGTTCGGTCGGCATGGGGCTCATCTCGCGTATTCAGGATGGGCCGGTTGTGCATCGTATCGACGCCTAATTCAGCCTCCATGAAGTCGGCCCGTTGTGAGAGTTGAAATGGCCCCGGCACGTAACCCGACTCCTGCGCCTCCATCCCGACCTTCCCGGCTCCGGCCACCAACTGCCGGCTCACCAGAAACGGCAACAGGCCGCTGACCAACTGAGGAAACGGCAGGGAACGCGATACCAGGTAATTGTCGTGGCAGCCATAACTGTGGCCGTGAAAGTCGGTGTTATTTTTATACAGTTGGACGTGCGCGCCGCCGAGTTGCTGATTCCGCCGATCCGCCGCCCTCTGCACAATACGCTCTCCGGCCCGATCATGCGCCAACACATCTTTGAGCGTGCGACATTCCGGAGTGGAATATTCCGGATGCGTATGGTCGTTGTAAAACCGCGCACCGTTCGGCAGGACCAGATCGCTCTTCATCTCGTGAAACGAAAATGGTCGATGCGCATCGACCTTGGCGAAGTCGTCCTCCTCCTTGTCCTGTTGCAGACCGGAGACTCGGAAACCGCGCGCGTCCTCATGCGGATCTTCACCTCGATAGTCCCAGCGCCGTTCAAACTTGCCGGGCAAGTGGGCACGGACCAGTTCCATCGATTCCTCGACGGGGTCGACGGCATCCAGATCCTCGCGGGTGATGCCATATTCCGTTTCAATGCCGAAGAGATGCATAGGCCGTGTCAGATGATCTGGTTGACCAATCGCTCTTCCGTCGGCCGACCGCGGCGAAACGACGAGACGCCGACGACCTGTTCCGGGTGATGATCCAGCAGTTTCAACCATTCTTCCGCCGCATCGTCGGGCGGCAACATTTCCCCTTCTCGATACTCCTCCTGCACGGCATCGAGCAGATCTTGCGCGCGGATCCCGTCGCCGGCAGGCGCCCCGGCCTGTGCCACCACCCGCTCGATCGCCTTCTCTTTCGCCCGCTGGACGATCGAGGAGAGGATCGCACCGCTGACGAGATCGCCGCGATACAGCACCTTGTTCTGGCCGTTCCGAAGCCGAATGGATAACACGCGATTCTGATCGGTCCGCGCGAACAGACTGTCGACCACCTGCTCTATCACGGCGCGGCGGGCGGCTTCATGGTCCTGTCCGTTCCGCTCCAGCAACTCGCGGTCGAGCGGCAACAACGGCGTGAGATACACCGCAAGAATCTCCACGGCCGCCTCCCGACTCGGTCGCGCGACCTTGATCTTTCGATCGATTCGACCTGGCCTGAGGACCGCCGGATCGATCAGATCCGGCCGGTTGGACGCCAGAATGATCACCACATCCTGCAGCGACTCGATGCCGTCCATTTCGGCGCAGAACATCGGCACCAGCGTATTGTTGATGTTGAACGACCGCATCGACCGCCTGGTCCCCAATACGGACTCGGCTTCGTCGATGAAGATAAACGGCAAGGCCCCCTCTTTCCGTCTGGCGCGCGCCTTGGCAAACAGGTCGCGGACGATCCGCTCGGATTCGCCCAGCCACATGTTCAAAATCTCCGGCCCCTTGATGTGCAGGAACGCGCCGCTCGTGACCGGCGGGTTCTTCGACTTGCCATCCGCAGCAGCCTGCCCCTGTGATTCACGGACGAGCTGAGCCAGACTGGCGGCTGCGGCCTGCCCGATCAAGGTCTTACCGCAACCAGGCGGTCCATAGAGCAGGAAGCCCTTCGGCTGCGTGAATTGATATTTCGTGAACGTGTCGGCATGGAGCAGCGGATATTCGATGGCTTTCCGGATGGCTTCGATCGCCTGATGCTGCCCGCCGATTTGCTCCCACGTCACACTGGGCACTTCATCGAGGAGGTGCGTCCTCGCCTGGCGATTTTCAAACTTTTCGATGGCGATCCGGTGTGTCGGCTCGATCCGGACTTCGTCGCCGGCTTTGAGATCGACCCCCAGTAAATCGCTGGACCGCTGCAGAATCAACGCCTGCCGGCCCATATCCTGCTCGAAACGAATGCGCCCATCCGGCAACACCTCGGCCACCTTCAGCACCGGTCCGTTGCGGTCGTATCCCAGGGCCTTGATCACCGTATAGGCCTCATTCACCAGAATTTGCGTGCCGATCTTCAGATCCTCGACCGGGAGACGCGGGTCGATGTTGGCGTAGTACTCCGCCCCTCCGACGACGATGCGAGCCACAGTTTCAGCTGGCACTTCGAGCAGCAGACCGACTCGATTGGCGGGCGCCGTCAACTTGGCCACCACCTCGTTGAGTTTTTTCAACTCGGTGTCGCGCCGGTCCTTCGCAACCGACTGGGCCGTCACCACATGGCGCAATTTATAGAGCAGCTTCTGGCGCGGATCGCCGTCCGGAAATGCCGCCAGACATTCTTCTATCAGTTCGATCGGATCAGACGAGGCAGAGGCCTCACGGCGCGGCGACTGTTGCCCGCCCGACTCTGGCTGATCCGGATTTCGATGGTCGCTCATATCAATTCCTCCGGCTGGTCCAACTCCGGTCATCCTAACACAGAGCACAACTCCACTGTCGCGGTAGCCTCTGCGGCTCCCGCGGCTCCGCAGATCAATTGACCGCCTGCAGCGGCGCGATCACTTGGAGCCGACGTTTGCCCCGGACGTACTCGATCGTCACCTCATCGCCGACTTTGTGCTGTTCCATCAGATCCATCAGGTCGTCGATGGTGTCGACCGGCTTGCCGTCCACCGCGACAATAATGTCGCCCAGCTCGATCCGGCCGCCGCCGGTCTCACGCGCCCCATGCAGCCCGATCCGTTCGGCAATACTCCCCCGGCCGACCTTTCCGATGATCACGCCTTTGACACCCCAACGCCGGGCCATGGCATCCGGCACTAGCGAGATGCCCAGTCCGGGTCGGATCAGCTTTCCATGCTTGATCAATTCAGGCACGATCCGGTTGACCGTATCGACGGGCACCGCGAACCCGATGCCGGCAAACGCACCGCTCGGACTCATGATCTGGGTATTCACGCCGATCAACCGGCCGCCGCTGTCCAGCAGCGGTCCCCCGGAGTTGCCCGGGTTGATCGCCGCATCGGTTTGAATCACACCTTCGATCGTCCGGTTGCTCATCGACTTGATCGTACGGCCAAGAGCGCTCACGACTCCCGTGGTCAGAGTATGGTCGAGCCCGAAAGGGTTGCCGATGGCCAGCACCTTCTGACCGACACGCAGCGACTGGGAATTGCCGATGATCACCGGCTGGAGCGCGGCTTCGGAAGCCTGAATTTGCAGCACCGCAAGATCGTGATCCGGATCGGCGCCCACGACTTTTGCTTTGAATTCCGTACGATCGGCCAAGGTGACCGTGATCGCATCCGCGCCGTAAATAACATGATAATTGGTGACGATGTGGCCCTGCCGGCTCCACACGAAGCCCGTCCCCGAGCCTTGCGGCACTTCGAACAGATTGAACGACCAGGGATCGCGCTGCATCGCCGTGTTGGCGATGAACACCACGGACCGGGTGGCGCGTTCAAACACGGCGATGGTCGCCTGTTCCTCCGGACTGAGCTCGGTCGGCGCGGCAGATTGCGCAATCAACAGCCCGTTCGTGCCCTCCGCAGCCGGAAGCCAGCCCGGCGATGACACCACCATCGTCAGCGCCGCCGCCAACGCAGCCCTCAACCGCTGTCCTCTCCGCCTCGCCCGGCTCAGACGCATGCTATTCACCGATGACCTGCAGCACCAGGTCCCTGGTTCGTGCGCGGGTATCGAAATCCAGCACGACGATCTGCTGCCAGGTGCCCAGCGTCATCGCCCCGTCGTTGAAGGGAATGGTGAGCGATTGCCCCTGCAATTGACCGCGCTGGTGGCTGTGGCCGTTGTCCTCTCCCGCGTTGCGCACATTGTGCTGCCAGTCCGGATCGGCCGGAATCAACCGTTCCCACAGGGCTTTCGTGTCGGCGCGGATACCCGGCTCATCCTCGATGATCAACACGGAAGCGGTCGTGTGCTTGATAAAAATCGTGAGAATGCCGGCACACAATTGCGTCTGTTTCAACGCCGCCTGGACCTGCCCGGTAATATTCTCCACCCGGCAATCGCCCTGCATCTTCACCTGCATCGACACACTTCTAACCGGCATGTACTGCCTCCTGACCCGCCCGGCGCAGGAACGTACGCTCGCGTTTCGACAACGACCGCCCCCTGGCCTCTTCCAATACGCGATCGAAGACCCCTTCCGCCGCAAGCGCCCGCAAGGCCTGGACCACGGGACGACTGATGATCCCTTCACCTTGCAGGGCATCCAAATAGGCAAACGCTTCCGACACATCTTCACGCTTCCGCACATAATAATCGCGCCCGCGACGCTGATTGCTATAGGCCTCGAACTGTTCGCAGGCCACCAGGATTTCCGCCAGCTCCCGGACCCAGGGCTGCGCCCCTTTCAGCTTCTCGGGATAGTAGTAATACAGCATGATCCGGCTCATCCACGGCGACCAGGTGACCGCAAGTTCACGAAGACGCGGTTTGACGGTGCGTAAGCGGGCGGCCAATCTGCGGGCATACCCCAATCGCATTTCCACCTGCTCGCAGGCCCAGGGATTCAGTTCGATGCCGGCCGCTTCCATTGCGCTTCGATATCGCGAAACAAAGGCCTCGGTTTCCCGTCCATAGCGGGTCTCCGGGTGGAGCGCACGCCATTCACGCGGCCTGGTGGGAATTCCCTGCGCGCGAGCCCATGACCAGATCCGGCCGAAGAGCCGTCGATCCAGTCCGGCTCGGCCTAGATCATGCAGCATGCAGGCGATCTGGTACTGTTTGACTCGCGCCGGCGGGTGTCCCATGCGCTGAGCCACGGCGGCGCACATCCGGGCCGTCCGGAGAGCATGCGGACAGTCGTAGCCCTTGATCAGCCGCCCGGGTCGGCGCGGGTCGGGATAGTCATAGAGATGCAGCAGTTGAGAAACGAGTATCCGCGGAACCAGCAGCGGAGGAGACGTCGTACGTGTAGGTGCCATGCAGGGGTGATGAGTCGCAGTCGATGACCGAACGGCAGAATATCGTCCGTGAAAAGAACGTGTCAAGCAAACCACGACCCGGGCAGAGGATTTCCTCGCACTCATTGCGGGGCTTTGTTATTCTGAGGCCGATGCTGACCGACAACCGGGAGGGGATCATGGGGAAGACGCGGTCCATGCACATTGTTGTGGGAAGCGCCTGCCTCCTACTGGCCATCGCGTTCATGCCCCTGGTCGCCGCCGCAGCCGAACTGATCGATTTGAGCGGCAAAGCCGCCGCATTCGTCACCCTACGCAGCCGGGATAATTTTTCGAGCGAATACCGGTACGATGTGACGGTCCGCAACAATTCCGCCGATCTCTTCATCGCCGACTCCCTGATCATCGTCCTGGATCGCATTACCAATATCGGTGGGCAGGATCGTGAGAACCTGACCGGCGAATCCCTCCTGAACAGAATGGAAATCATCGGCCAGGACGGCACCACTGAGGACGGAAGACCGTTTTTTCGCGTCCCGCAAGGATCGGGGCCGGACCTCACCCCAAACAGCGAGAGCCTCCCTGTGACCGTCCGCATTCGGAACCGGGACTATGTCGCGGTCTTTACCCCGTCTTTCCGGGTGATGGGGCAAAAACGTGACGCACCTAAACAGAAGAGCCCGGCGGCGGCCGCTGCCACCGCGGCCGCACCGAACAAGGCCACCACGGACAAGCTGATTCAACTACTGATCAAAAAAGGCCTGATCACGCCGCAAGAAGCCCAGTCTCTGAGTCAACCATGAGCACCCCAGCCTGCAAGGCCTGTGTCGGCACCTGGCCCGACCGGAGTCATTTGATCGCCGATTGCGAACTCACCCGGGCCTACCTGCATGACGACCAGTTCTTCCCCGGCTGGACCGTGCTCGTCCTGAAACGCCACGCCACGGAACTCTTTCACCTCTCTCGCGACGAACGCAGTCGCCTCATGGAGGAAGTGTCCGGAGTCGCGGCCCTGCTCGCGCAAAAGTGGCAGGCCGTAAAGATCAATTATGAATTGCTCGGTAACCAGCTCCCGCATATTCATTGGCATCTGATTCCGCGCCTTCCTCAGGATCCCGCGCCGCTCGAACCGGTGTGGCGTATTGCGCACGAACCGGTTCGACTCGCACCGGATGCACTCGCTTCGGAAATCGACCGCCTCAGGAAAATCTGGCCGTTTCATCCAAACCAGTCCCCCGTAAACCTCTGAGATCGTCGACTGGCCACGATGGCGAATCAGCCTTCCCTACCAAGCGCGAGGAGGCCCCGCACATTCCTCCGGGCTCTGCTCTGGTCTCTGCCCCTGCACGTGCTTGTCTCGATCGCCGTCGTCGGAGGGGCTGCCGCCTATTACAGCAGCACGGTATCCTCCCATGGCACATGGGCCGCAGTGGGCAGCTGGTCGCTGACGGCCCTGTACGTTGTCGGTGCGCTGGTCGGCGGCGCCCTTGCGGGGGTGTTGAGCGCAGCCCAACAGACGGTGGAGCGGCTGGAACTCACGCTCCGGGAATGGCTCCATGCCTTGCCTGCCATGCAGTCGGGGTCAACTTCGGCAGGACGCAGTCTTGCCATGGCTCGACAGGAATACGAGGCCATGGTCGACCGATGCGTGACTCAGACCGCCGACCGCCTGAGACTCCCGCGTTGGCTGGAAAGGCTGATTCGCACGGCGCTGCAGGGCGTGGTTGTGGATCGATTCATGACCTCCTGCACGGAACGGGGACTCAACCTCGTCGCCCCGCAGGAATTCAGAAACTGGTTGCTGGCGGAAGGCGTCAGCCTGGGGTTCATGCCGGTTCAGGATCAATTGTCCTGGTGGCGCTACCTGATACTGGGCCTCCTGGGTCTGCTGGCCGCCATGGTCCTCGCGCTCGCATTCCTCAACCATTGAATACTCCCCGCACCTTATCCCGGCAGATGTTTCATACGAGATTCCGTGGAATTTCCGCTTCGTCTATGTGTATAAAGGAACGTCTTTTTTCATGTGGAGGATTGCCAGCACCTATGTTTCTGCACCACGCCACCAAGGGAGGGTGGCCTGTGATCCTGGCCGTGGCGTTGCTCATCCACCCGGCCTGGGCCGGCGCGCAAGAAGACCCCTCGGCGATCCCGGCCCCGGAACCGATTCGAGAAGAGCCGCTCCCTCCTGAATCCATTGCTCAGCCGGCATTGCCGACGCCGATTCCAGCGCCCGTGCCCCTCAGCCTGTTGGAGACCCTGACCCAGGCTCGCCAAGCCTTACACCTCGAACCCGATGCCCAGGAGCCACGCCTCACGCTGGGCCGAACCCTTTTCCAGTTGGGCGATACCGATGGCGCCATCGACGAATACCGGACCGCCCTGCGATTCCATCCGACCGTTGCGCAGGCTCATCTCGATTTGGGCACCGCACTCATGGCCAAGCAAGACTGGCGCAACGCCATGACGGAACTCCAGGAAGCCGTCCGCCTGGATCCGACCCTCGTGCAGGCCCATTACAGCATGGGGACGATTCATTACACCCGCGGCAATGTCCAATCTGCCATCAAGGCCTATCAGGAAGCCCTGCGACTCAAAGCGGACTTTGCCGAAGCTCACTACCGGCTCGGACTGGTCTTGAAAGTGGCGGGACGGGACAAGGACGCGGCGCAGGAACTGGAATCCGCCGCGCTGGCAGGATTGGCCAAAGCTCAATACTTTCTCGGTAACGCCTACCGCTCAGGCCAGGGCGTGGAAAAGAGCCAGATCATGGCCATCACCTGGTGGGCGCGGGCCTTTGAGCAGGGACTGCCGGAAGCGGCTCAGGCGCTGACCCAACTCCGGCGGCTGGCAGCGGTCAAAGGGAATCTGCAGACAAAACAATCCAAGGCGGCGGCGGAAGCCTTCAAGAATTACTGCGATCAGCTCTGGCTGGATTTCCCCGATCTGGACCGGGGGGACCAGGCCACAGAAACCGTCGGCACGACCTTGCTCAAGCAAGGGCGCACCGGCGAGGCCCTGCCGGTCCTGCTGCGGGAAGCCTATGCGCTCAACGACATCTCGCACGCGGCACTGGTCCAGCTCTACGAGCAGGGCCTCGACGGCCAGCTTCCCCCCCATGGACAATGGATTCTGAGTTATCTGGAATCCACCGCGGCCGACGGCGCGATTCCTTCACGCACGGCCCTGGCTCGCATCTACGCCAAAGGGCTCGGCCTGGCACCGGACCTCGCCAAGGCCAAAAGTTATCTGAAGGGGATGCCGCGGGAAGAGGTCAAACGTATTCTCGACGAAATCACCCCCGAGACTCCGAAACCGTAGTAAGCTGTTGGACACAATTTCAATGGCCTCGACATGCCGGACGGTATGTCTCACGGGCAGGAGCAGCACCGCTCGCAGGATGTTCGCACAGTCCGTTCGACAGAACCCATTGCGCCATGCAGGCGATGGATGTGGACATCAACGGACCTGTTTAACATCCCGCTAGTCGCCACGACCCATGCAAATAGCCACTCGCCTGTTCGTCAGGAATGTCTGGCTGCAAGCCGTCGTCATGGCGCTGGCCTCCGTCGCCCTCACCGAAATCCTATGGGCGCCGGCGCCGGTGACCTACCACGCGCTCGAATGGGCACCCTACGACACCTGGATGCGACTCCGCTCGCAGCCGGCCCCCGACTCGCACCTGCTTCTGGTCATAAGAGACCAGGCCAGCGAACAACAGTTCGGTGCCGGCATGTGGGATCGCAGTCTTCCCGCCAGGCTCATCACAGGATTGCACGATGCGGGAGCGGCAGCGATCGGGGTCGATATTCCGCTCGACCTCCCGAGCCCTCCCAACCTCGGCGGCGCCGTCAGTGACGCCTTACTGACCGAAGCAGTAACCTCCGCCGGAACCGTCTCCTATCCCGCATTTTCGACGGCTCCGGGCGAACAGGAGACGGCTCCCTCCGCTGTTCCCCCACGCAGCTTCACGCCGGGCCGAAGCGCCATACAGCCGGTCCTGGACCCCGATCGCATTGCGCGCCGGGCCGGGCTCTTTCACGGCACCGGGACGGACGAACTCCCTGCCCTGGGCTTCTCGTTAGCCGCCACATTCTGGCAGGTGCCCTTCGATCAGGTGGAACGCCGCACCGGACAGGTTCGAGTGCAGAACGCGCGGTGGCCCGGCGGTGCGACGGGCTCCCTGACGATGCCGCTCGACCGTCGAGGCCGACTCTTGCTCAACTTCGCCGGACAGCAACGTCCCGCCGCGTTCCACACCATCACCGTGCTGGAACTTTCCCGCCTCCTCGACCGGAAGGATAACGAGGCGCTCAGCACGCTGGCGAACGGCAACGTCGTCTTTTTGCTCACCCAACCACGCACGCAACCGGAACGCACTCTCCCTTCCGGCGACGATGCCTCGGACATGCTCACTCAGGCGCACCTGCTCCACACACTGCTCACGCAGGACTGGATACGGGAGCTTTCTCCGATGCAACGACTGTTGCTGACCATTGCCCTTTGTCTCTCTGTCGCCTGGATGGTCCTCCGGTGGCCTGATTGGAGGGGCTTGCTCCTGGGTACCGGCAGCCTCCTGCTCTATCTGGCCATCGGTCTGGTCTCACTCACCAAGGCCCATTGGGTTCTGCCCTTTGTGATGCCTGTCACCGCCGCTCTTACTGTGCTGGTGGCGACCAGTCTGCTGGGGCAGATCGTCGCAACCCGGCGCCTGGCACTACTGGAGCAGGATATGCTGCAGGTTCAGCAGAATCTGGTGGCGGTTCGTGAAGCACTGATCTACCGGGAGACAGTAGTGGAATCCCTGGAAGAAGACCTGGAATCGGCCCGCGCTGGCATGTCTCATTCGGCCTCCAGGGAAGCCGAATCGACCAAGTTCGCCGCCGAGCTGCAGCTCAAAATCGCCGACGCGCAGGCGCAGGAAGAAGCCACGCGGCAGCGGATGGATGAGCTCGAACGGCAGCTTCAGAGCATGCGCGCCGCAACGATTGCTTCAGCGCCTCTGGGAAATGCGGAACAGGAACTCCTGCGCCGGGAATGCGGGCCGTTGGGCATCATCACCAGAAACGCTGCCATGCTGACCATGTTTCGCGATCTTAAGAAAGGCGCCCGCACCACCGTCACAGTCCTCATCACCGGCGAACCGGGAACAGGCAAAGAGTTGTTTGCGCGCGCCGTGCACCGTCTGAGCCCGCGGGCACCCAAGCCGTTCATCGCCGTCAATATGGCGGCGATCTCCCCGGAACTCTTCGAGAGTGAACTCTTCGGCCACGTGCGAGGTAGCTTCACCGGCGCGCTGACGGATCGCAAAGGCTATTTCGAACTCGCGCATCACGGCACCATCTTTCTGGACGAAATCGGCGACCTTCGCCTCGACCATCAAAGCAAGCTGTTGCGAGTGCTGCAGGACCGGACCTTCTATCGCGTCGGCGCGACGACTCCTACCACGGTCGATGTCCGTATCGTGGCCGCGACCAACAAAGATCTTCAGCGCGGCGTGTCGGAAGGCTGGTTCCGTGAGGACCTGTATTTTCGGCTCAAGGGCCTCGTCCTGCACCTGCCGCCGCTGCGGGACCGGCCCGATGACATTCCGCCCCTCGCAGAATCCTGTGTGCGGGACGCAGCGAAGCACCCGGCACACACAAACATCCGGCTCTCCGAAGAAGCGATGACGACGCTCCAACAGCAGGTCTGGAAAGGCAACGTGCGAGAGCTCCTCCAGTGTCTCGAACAGGCGATCGCGCTCTCCGACGGACCGATCATCACTACAGCCGACCTCCGCCTCTCAAGGCAGCCTTCGCCCACCGTCGCCGCGACCGGGGCCATACCGCTCCTCCCCGATCCGGCCGGCGACGTCGCGGTGCTGGGCCGGTTGCGCCAACACCGGTTCGATATGCAGGCGACAGCCAAGTCTCTGGGGTGGGATCGCAGCACCGTCACACAACGGCTGAAGGGCCTCTGCTTTCAGGCACTCGTGGAGTCGGGAAGAGATCAGACCAAAGCAGCCTCCGCTCTGGCAGGCGATCCATCGTTACTACGCACCGTCGAACTCAAGCTGATGGACTACTACGGCCATCTGCTGGACACGATCACGCCCTTCACCACCGCGGAAGAAGCCCTGCTCGATTGTAAGCGACGCTTCAAAAATCTCCCCGAACGGCATTTCAAATCCGTCGAGACCCTGGTCCGACAACATTTCGGGTAGAATACCTCGACTCACCGACGCTCATTCCAGACCTGACCTCTATTGAGGAGACACACCGTGCCGGACATTCGTTCAAACGTACGACGCACCGCGGACAAGGTCCTGTCGTGAGTGCGATTCCACTGGTCAGCTGGACCGAAGCAGGTCAGCCCTGCTCCGCGCGCTGGCGCTCGGAATGGGGAGCCCCGCCGCCCGCGCGTGTGACCATTGCCGACGACAGCATGACCGCCGACGCGGCCCACCGCCTGGCCTGCGAGGGAACCGCGTTGCTCTGGCGGGGCGATTTCCAGAATGCCCGGCAGTTACTCAACGCCATGGCGAGGCGCGCGGACCGCCATCCCCCCAAACCCGGCACGTCGCCGTCAGAGTCCTTTCATTTTCATCGGCAGACTCAGTCTCGCCGCGCCCGCATACTAGGCATGCTCCTGGTGCCGCTTGAGGGAGACTACGAAATTCCGCTCCGCCGCGCTCCCGATCTTCGACTCGCCTGCACGGAGGCCTATGGTCCCGGCGAAGGGCAGGCCCTGGTGTCGCTTCGAGAACTTCTGGGACTGGTGGGTGCGCATGAATGGCGTAAGAACGGAATTGTCGTCCCTGCCCTCGGCGATCGAATCCATCCCCACTATGGCGTGTTTTCGCCGATTCGCAGCGAGTACGTAGATCTGGTCGCCGACGCGCCGCTACCTTCCAGTGTCCTCGCCTTCGACATCGGCACCGGCACCGGCGTGTTGGCGGCTGTGTTGGCCCGCCGTGGCGTCTCACACATCGTTGCCACCGACCAAGACCCTCGCGCCCTGGCGTGCGCCCGTGAAAATCTTGCCCGGCTGGAACTGATCGATCGCGTGGAAGTCGTACAGGCGGATCTTTTTCCTGAAGGCAAGGCGCCACTCGTGCTCTGCAATCCGCCTTGGGTCCCGGCACGGCCGACCTCCCCGATCGAACAGGCGATCTACGATCCGGAATGTCGCATGTTGACCGGCTTTCTCAACGGGCTGGCGGCTCACCTGGAACCGGGAGGAGAGGGCTGGCTCCTGCTGTCCGACCTGGCCGAACATCTGGAATTGAGAACCAGGGCGGAGTTGCTCGCCATGTTCGATCAAGCCGGACTCGTCGTCCTCGGCAAGACCGATATCCGGCCGCATCATCCCCGCGCCTCCGATCAGGCCGATCCGCTCCGCGCCGCTCGAGCGGCAGAGATCACATCGCTCTGGCGGCTGGGGATTCGATGAGCGAGGTTCGTCCGGGAAGAATGGCGACAGTCGGCTGAATCAGGGGGTGAGACGCACGGGAAACGGCTTCGCGGGGGGACAGTGGCGGAATGCGCAGGGCTTGCCGGGCGACCACCTTCTCACCTGCAGTTCTTTCATCTGGCACAGCGTTCGAGTGGTGTTCCCCTTGGCCTCATAAATACTCAGGGTAAAGCGCTCGCTCTCATCTCCACTGTCGGTGTCATTCCAACGGTCGAAATACATTTCCCCCTTGAAGCTGAACACTCCGTAGAGCTGGTAATTGGTTGTGCCGGCCACCGTTTCCTCCTTGCGAGGGTTCTGAACCACGAGATCGGTCAGGGCACGATCGATGCCACTGAGATCCTCATTGAGCACCACAATGGGAGCAGAATAGGCTTGGCCGATAGATCCGCCATTTCTTAGTTTGCAGAGCGCCGAATGGAGCTTCAGCACCGGTTCAGCCTTCCCGTCGTTGTTGATATCAACCTGAGCCCAATAGGCCCAGGGCTCCTCCTTCATACCGATTCTTCGTACCAGATCTGCGTCTCGATCATCATCCGACTTGTATCTGTCATCGGTAAACTCATCACCGGTCGCAAGATACCGCAGCACTCGTTCCATCGCACCGATATGGCCGCCCACATCGAACGGCTTCCACTCAGGAGCTTCCAGTCCAAGTTGATCGCTATAATCCCGCTCACAAGCCGGATGCACCGTCATCCCCTCCAGATTGCGTTTACAGGCTTCACACACGTCCACCTGCTCGCCGATGATCAACTGGTAATCCCCCGCCTGTGCCAAAGGGAACATCGCGGCCCACAGCAGCAACAACAGTAGAAGAGACTTTTTCATTCAACGACTCCTCACGCCCCATCCCTATCCCTGTTCCGAACAGGTGTCGGCGGCTTTTCGGGCCATGTTACCGCAGCAGCGGACCCTCACAAAACATTTCCAGCAACGACGCCAGGGCCGGATAGGTTTCCTTCGCGGGAGGTACGCGGTCGCTTCTTACTCCACCTCGTCTACCAGGCTTCTTGATGCGGGGCTATCCCCGCATCCCCGCTGATCCCCGCATGAATCGCTGTTCACTCGCATCGACAACGCTTTCGCAACTCTTTGTTTTGACTGCCATTTCCAATCGTCATCCTCGTTAGGGTCGCTGGCCTCCGCCTTGCTCTACCCACCGGCCAACGGCGGGCAGCCCGGCAGGAAGGAGGTGAGGATCACCAAGCCGGCCCCGCAACACAAGGGTCAGTCGATTCATCTATCAGAAACCGACGGGCCGGTAGACCCCGGCCCTATAACACAAGGAGCAGGCAATCATGCAGAAAGCCCCCGTAGCCAGTGTCAGCGCAGGACCAGTTTCTCCCGCCGTCATGGGACCGGAAAAGGACGTGAAGGATGTCTATATCATGAGCGGCTTGGTGTTCTTCCTCGCCGTCGTCGTGTCCGCATTCTGGTACTACTCCCAGGCCGATGAGGCAGCCCATAGCAACCCGTCGGCAGAAGCCCTCAATAGTAGCCAGGTCTCGCAAGTCCTGAAAGACTCCACAGACCACGCGCCGGTCTCAGCCTCGATTCCAACGACCCATGTGGACACAGCCCCGTTGGCGATTCGAAGTACCGACATCCTGCACGACGATATTCACTTTGAAATCGGCCGCAAGGGATTGACCGATGACGGCAAGGCCGCCTTGCAGCGCCACGCGGAATTCCTCAAGAGCGAGCGGGATTGGGGCATCCTGCTCCAGGGCTATACCGATCAACAGGGTTCGAGAAGCTTCAACAAGATCCTGGGCATGAAGCGCGCCGAGACCGTCAAACAACACTTGATGGCGCTAGGTGTGCCGGAGTCGTCGATCCGCACCGTGAGCCTGGGTGAAGAAGGCGCCCTCTGCATCGACAACAGCGACGTCTGCCGCCGGATGAACCGGCGGGTACACGTGGAGATGCGAAAGATCGGCCAGGAACACCTGGTGGTTCCTCCCGTCGCCCCTGAAACGGCGGCCGATCCGTTCTCGAACAACCTCGACCTCTCAATTGAAGCAGGGCAGAGCGACGCGAGCGACGCGAGCAACGAGAGCCTTCCGCTCACAACCTCCCAGCCGGCAGAACTCACTTCCGAGCCAACCGACGGCAACTGAGCAGCTGCCGGGGATTGTCTCCGGGAACGACACCAGGTCCTTCCCGGGGACACCCGCCGTCAATCGATCATCCACAACTATGACGAAACGAGGATCCTATGCTGAATGACCGCTTCTGCCCTCTCCGACAGCGCGCAACAACCTCTGCAGCCCGCCTCACGCTCTGTGCGTTCTTTCTGTCATTGGCACTTGGCGCTCCCCTTCCGGCCACCTCCTGCGCCGAACCGGATGAATCCCTCCATACCGGCATCATTCCCACCATGGGCCTCACCGATGTGACGGAAGGCACGTTGATGTTCAGAACCGACCAAGCCGGACGTTATACACCGGCGCCCATCCTCAAGACGGACGTGCACATTGCGGTCACCGGGACGATTGCTCGCGCGACCGTACGGCAGGATTTTACCAATCCGAGCAGGAAGAAAGGCGACTGGCTGGAAGGGATCTACGTGTTCCCTCTGCCCGAGACGGCCGCGGTGGATTATCTCCGCATGAAAATCGGGGAGCGGATCATTGAAGGCCGGATCAAGGAACGGGCGGAGGCGAAAAAGGTCTACGACCAGGCCAAGCGAGATGGGAAGCGGACCGGCCTGGTCGAACAGGAACGGCCGAATCTGTTTACCACTTCAGTCGCGAATATCGGACCCGGTGAACATGTGACGATCGAGCTCGAATATCAGGAAACCGTCCGCTACGAGAATGACCGGTTTCAACTCCGCTTCCCCATGGCCATCGGGCCGCGGTACATCCCAGGCGTCCCGGTGATCGTCGAAGGACAGGATCCTCAGGGATCCGGCACCAGTCCGGGCACCGATCGTGTCCCCGATGCCTCACGGATTACGCCGCCCATACACCAACCCGAGGACGGCACGATCAACCCCCTAAGCCTCTCGCTCTCGCTCCACCCGGGCTTTCCTCTTGCCCGGGTGGAGTCGCCGTTTCACCCGATCATCAGCCTTCAGGATCAGGACGGCGGATACCAGATCAGTCTCCGGGAAGATACGGTCCCGGCTGATCGGGATTTCCAACTCATCTGGCATCCGGCGCCGCGAACCGAACCGATGGCCACCGTCTTTACCGAACAGAAAGACGGCACAAGCTATGCCATGCTGATGCTTGTTCCACCGACACAGCATCGTGAGACAACGGCGCGAGTTCCGCGGGACATCACCTTCATCATCGACCGATCGGGATCCATGGCCGGCGCGTCCATCGAACAGGCCAAGGGATCATTAACGGCCGCCCTCTCGCGGCTGACCACACAGGATCGCTTCAACATCATTCAATTCAACCACACGGTCCGGTCGTTGTTCCCCATACCGCAGCCCGTGACGACCAAATCAATGCAACAAGCCATCCGGTACACGGAACACCTCGCGGCCGACGGGGGAACGGAAATACTTCCGGCCTTGAGACAGGCCCTCAAGAGCCCGCAGGACAGCGCACGGCTCCAGCAGATCATTCTCATCACCGACGGACAGGTCGGCAATGAGGAGGAGCTCTTCGAACTGCTGCACCAGCGCGTGGGCAGCAGACGCCTGTTCACCATCGGGATCGGCTCCACGCCTAACAGTCATCTGATGCGGAAAGCTGCCGAAACAGGCCGCGGCACCTTCACCTACATCGGCAATGTGAATGAGGTAAAGGACAAGCTGGATGGTCTGTTCAGAAAACTTGAGCATCCGGTGCTCAACGACATCACCCTCGATGCAACCGGATGGTCGGGACTCGAACAATTCCCGGCAACCATCACGGATCTCTATGAGGGCGAACCCATCGTGCTGGCACTGAAAGCCGATTCGCTGCCTCCCCAGGCCATGCTGCACGGACGGATCGGAAGCGCAGCCTGGTCACTCCCGATCTCGTTCAACAATGCGACCGCTCATGGAGGGCTCTCGGTTTACTGGGCCAGGCAAAAGATTGCGGCGCTCATGGATGAGACCTACAAGGGCGGCGCTGAAGAGACGATCCGAAAGGCCGTGCTGGACGTCGCCCTTACCCACCACCTGGTCAGCCGATACACCAGTCTGGTCGCTGTCGATATCACTCCTGCCAGACCGACAGACTCCCCGGCTGCTGAGCGCGACCACACGACTAATCCGGCGCGGACGCAGGACCTCACCGCGCTCGCGAACCTCCCGAGAACTGCGACCGACGGACACCTGCACATTGTGATGGGGGCAGCGGCACTTCTGTTGTCCTGCTTGCTGTGGCCATTCCGCCGGGCAGTCGTATGAGTCGATTCAGACCGGGCTCCCGTCTGCTGACGATATTGATAGCGGGACTTCTCGCCATCGGCGGCTGGCAGGTCTGGGAAGGATCGTGGATCTATGCCAAGGCCAGGCTCGCGCAGGTTCTGCTGCAGCGGGCCTGGTCCCGCGCTCTGACGGGCGAGCCGATGCCGAAACCCTGGCCATGGGCCGATACCTGGCCGGTTGCGCGGCTCCGCATGCAACACCCGTCGGTAGATTTGATCGTCCTCGCCGGCGCGTCTGGCCGGACCCTGGCATTCGGTCCCGGCCACGTCACCTCCAGCGCTCTGCCCGGGCAGGAGGGCACGGTGATGTTGACCGGTCACCGCGACACGCATTTTCGCTTTTTGAGAGCAGTACACCCGAACGATCAGCTCGACCTGACGGGAACCGACGGGACCACACTGCACTATCGAATCATCGAACAGCGAGTCATGGATTCACGGCGAGAGCTCATTCCGACAGGTCAAGACACAGAGGATCTGGTGCTGGTGACCTGTTTTCCCTTCGATGCGATCCAAGCCGGCGGGCCGCTACGCTACGTGGTGCGGGCCGAGCGGGTCCTGGATCGCGGCCATTCCTGACTGCCGTGGGAGATGTTCATGAGCACAGTCCTGCTTGCCGTTCTTCGAGGAAGTCGAATGAGAAACGACCCGCTTGGCGAGAGGATCAGACCACGTGGAAAGGACTCATGAATGGGCCTGCTTAGGCAGATCGCGTCTGAGGCTCGTCAGACTCGTGCGGCCGATCTGCCCTGACCGGAGCGGGAGGCCCTGAACGTGCAGCCACCAGTCGTAGACGGCTGACATTCGCAACAGACCAACGGGCGTACCCGCACAGCCCCCACAAGAGGATAGCCCCGATCACATAGTGAGAGAGAAACAACGTCGCGATCTGGTCGCCGGCCGCTTGATCCGGCCCTGAAAACGTGACCGGAGGCGAGATGAGCAACAGGCACAACGTCATCCCCACCGCCCATCCGCCATGATTTGCGACCGGCAGGCGGTTGCCCACGTACAACGACAACGGCAGCAACAGCAGCAGATAGTAGTGCGTCCAGGAAATCGGGCTGATGATCAAGGAGAGACAGAGCACCATCGACAACTCAAGATTCGTCGTCTCTCGAACCTGCAGACCGGGACTCCGAAGAAACAGCAGAGCGGACAACCCGACGAACAAAGCCGCACAGGCCTGCCCTGCCACTCCGACATCCCCGGGCACCGGCACAGGCTTCCAATCGTACAACCGGACACCATCCTGCAGCCGCAGCAGCAGCCCCTGCACCGATTGCACATTAAACGCGGCAATTCCCTTGTCGGACAGCGGCAGGATCACCTCCCGATACCAGGCTACATGGCTGGCCCACCCGGCGTACCAGATCGACAGACCCGTCACGGTCAACAGGGTCAGGCCATAGCCGAACACCGCAGCCCAACGCCGCTTGCCGAAGAAATACACCGCAAACAGCAACAGCGGCAGCTTGATGATCGCCGCCAGCGCAAAACAGCTCCCCGCGCTTCGATCCCACGTTTTGTCCAGGCAGACGACACCGGCAATCAACAACAACAGGGCGAAGTGAGTCAGATTGCCCTCTTTGAGGCTGTAGACGAGCGGCCCGTTCATCGCGAACAGCAGGAGCATGGCCCACCTTCCGGACCAGGTTCGATCCGTCAGCGACCAGAGAAGGGCGAGGCTCATGACAAGGCTCACCGCCGAAAGGCCCATCAACAACCACTGTGCATGCCGAAGCGTCAGAAATGAGAAGGGGGTAAAGAAAAAGGCGACAATGGGAATATTCACAAACCCGCACACCGGCGTATCCCAGCAGCGTACGAACAGGTGAGGGAGATCTTCAAGAATCGCGCGGCCGGCCGGGTAATAAGCGACGTTGAAATCGGAAAACAGAACGGAGGGCTCGGAGACTTGCCAGGTCCAAAACACAAGACCGCTCAGGATGACGCCCAGGATTGCGAGAAAGGGCGCTCGGGCTGAACCATATCGAAACGTGAAACACCACACCACCACTGCCAGAGCAGCTGCTCCATAAAAGATCGCATACTGATGCATGGAATTAACCGCCTATCTCGCCCGTCCTGTCTCAGCGCCACCGAGGAAGGATTTGTCTACACTGTCGGCCCGAGGCATTGCAGCAACCGGGCCGGTTCCCGATCCAGGCCGCAGCATGTCGCTCCCGGAGGAGTCGGTGTAGTCGGGGTCATCTGATTCAAAGTATACACAATGTCCCGTCGACCCCCTGACGCTCCAACTCACGGCCAGGATAGAGAGGCGCCTGATCCCGAACCTGCTGCGGCATCTCCCCGTTCCGTACCCGATCCGCGACTCCTCCCTGCTTCAGTCCACAACCCAAACAACCGATTTCTTATTGTCGGGGTTGTGCCGCATCGCACCCCCGCTCTAACTACTTGAATAGACATGGGTTTCGTGAGAGACGGCAATACAGCACGCGTGCTTCCCTATCCGGAGCCGGAGTTCCCGGACAAGGACTCCGAGGGTTCGCCCTCCCCCGCCCCTGAGCAACCGCATCATCACGCGCGGTTGAAGCGAACGGACTGGGTGATTGCCGCAGGCCTGACCCTCTCGGTCGGCATGGCCTGTCTCCTCATTGCCGATATGACCCCTGCCTTCCTGCTGCAATCGATGGACTTTTGGTTTGAATCAGACACGGTTCGTGAAGTCTCGAACATGACCTCCACCACCGATGACCACTCACGGACCTCCGTCCATCCCCTGTTCTCGATCCTCACGTTCGTCCCCGTCTATCTGGTGAAGCACACGCTCGCGATCCCTCCGCTCAGAGCCGTCTTGTACGTGACCAGCATCCTCGGAGGCATCTGGATAGGGACGTTGTATCTCCTGCTGCGCCTGCTCGGCTGCCGGACGCTCGATGCCTGCGTCTTCACGGCACTCGGGCTCTCCAGTGCCTCGGCCATCTTTTGGCTTCCTGTGCCCAACTCCTACACCTGGGGCTCCTGGTCGATCATGGTTGCGCTCGCCCTGCTCTTGCTCGCCGAACAGCATCGAGTCGGCGCCCTGCCCTATGTGCTCGCCAGCGCCTTCACCCTCAGCATCACGGTCACGAATTGGATGGCCGGCCTCCTGACGACGCTGGCGCGCTGGCCGTTCAAACAGGCGGTACAACTCTCCATCAATGCCTTCTGCCTGGTGGTGCTCTTGTGGGGCGCGCAAAAGTTCATCTTCCCCTCCGCGGAGTTTTTCATCGGCAGCCGCAAGGAGGCCAACTGGATCAACCATCCCCAGTCCGGACACGCGAGCAACATCGCCTCGTCGTTTGTCTTCCACACCCTTGTCGCTCCGGCGATACGGTTCATCGATGACGATGGGTACATTCAGGTCGGCGACGACTCCGTTCGTCTGGCGCAACGCCTGGCGTTTCAATTTTCCCCTCCCGGGTCGGCGGGCTCGCTCGGGTTGATCGCCGTCTGCCTGTGGTCGGCCTTACTCCTCAACGGACTCTGGCGGCTGGTGACGATGGATCGCCAGGTGCGCTTCCGCCTCGTGCTGGCAACCCTGTTGTTGTTCGAACTGTCGCTGCACATGGTCTACGGGGAAGAAACCTTCACCTACAGTCTGAATTTCACCCCTCTTCTCATCGCCCTCGCCGCGCTGGGGACACTCAGCCCGGGACGCCGGGCGGTGCTCGTCCTTGCGGGCCTCCTCGCCCTGTGCGCCGGCATCAACAACTGGCAGCAATTCCGGCAGGCCACGGAGTCCGCGACCCACTTCACACCGCAACGCGACGCGATGACCAGCCTGATGCGGAACGATCCGGACCGCCCCTGGCCCCGATCGGTCGGGCATATCCCGATGGGCGTGCCCGGCGCTCCTGAAGCCGAACATGCCTATCACGAGCCCGGTGGAGACTTCAGTCCGCAGGCCCCGAGTTTCGGTGTTTCGCTCTGGCTCTGCGATGCCGAGGGACGCCCGCTCGTCACCAGCCAGTCGGTGCCGCTCAAAGACATTCAGCAGACATTCGAACCGTCCCCCCATCCTCATGTTCCCGCCATCGCGACCCGGACGCCCTACTATGACGCCACCTGGACCAGACTGGACGCCACCCATTGGGAGCTGCGGTTCAAGAACCGTACGTCCCACACCCCGGTGATTGTGATTCGCAGCGTCGGGCCCGCCGGAGGACCGGTCACCGAGTTGGGCTGGGACGGCGAGCAGCTCGACATCAATCGTCGTTGGACCGTCCGCGTCACGCCTGCTCCTGCGAAGGTCGCTCTCGGAGACGAGCAGACCGTGAACTGGATGACGTCTGTATCGACGAACCGGTCCTGGGCCGATGCGTCCGGCTGGGGTTACGCGCGTCTTGCGCTACCGGGGCCCGTCTCGGAGGCGGGAGAGGAATACCGGCTCATCTTGTCCGACTTACGGATTCCCATTCAAATGCAGCGATGGTACAGAAATTCGCCTGAGCGAGTCCGGCTCGATCTTCCTGATCAACGCTTTCAGGCATCCATGAATGCGCAAATCGATCACCTGATGATGAGTCTGATCGGCCGTGAAACCAGACCCGGAGACCCCACGTTTTTCTATCGCGCCTGGCAGAGGCAGGGGGCCTATATCGCGACCGCCCTCGCGCGAGCGGGTGATCCTCGCGTCAGCCGCGTACTGGCCCAATATCTGGCAACACACGATTTTGCCGGTGGGAACGGGCCCGAAGCCGATGCGCCCGGGTTGACCATCTGGGCCCTGACCACGTCCGCGAATTACATTGCCGATCATGAGCACGATCAGTGGTTGTGGCCTCATGTGCTCCGCAAGACCCAACGCATTGAGGCCATGCTGACGGCTCGCGCCCCCATCGAAGAATCTTTTGCCGTACCCTCTCCGTACGACCTCCAACACGGACAGCAGATAACGAAAAGTGTGCTGGCCAAACCGGCACACGACGGACTGATCGTAGGCCGTGTCGGGGACGAGTGGCCCTCGCTGTACGTCAATGCGGTGAGCTATCGCGGCTTGCTTGCCGCGGCCGAATTTGCCGAACGGCTGGGCAAGCACCGGTACGCGACAGGCTGGCGGAATCATGCCCACACGTTACGCAACAATTGGCAACGCCGAAACCGCAATGGCGGCTCCGACGCCAGGGTCTCGACGGTCAGCCTGGGAACAGCATCGTCGACACCGTCGAGTCGCGATCAATTGGGGCAAACATTGACGGTCTATCGGCCCTCTTCCGACCACGCACCTATCGCGGCCCAACTGAGCGACGCTCATCTGGCCTTGCGACAGGGGCAACCGGACGCCGTCTGGGCTTCGCTGGACCGACTCTGGACTCAACAGGCATCGCCCGGGCTGTACACGTGGGATATGCCGCGGCCGGCGACCACCGATGTGGCGGATGGCTGGCAATACGTCAGAGGGTGGCGCAATCAGTCCGTCGTGTCTCCCGATTATGAGACGGCGGCGTTGCTCTTGCTGTTGCAGCAAGACATGCTGGCCTATGTGGATGACGGCGCGGCGGAGCCCACCGTGGTGATCGGCGCAGGCGTTCCCCAGGCCTGGATCTCACACTCGATGATGGTCTCGAATCTTGCGCTTCCCGGCGGCTCAATCGATTGGCGATGGGACGGACATGCGATGCGGGTGACCCTGCATGGCTCCTCGCGCAAGATTCAGTTGGGCGCGTCCTTCCCGCACGACACGGACACGTCCGTCACATATGACGACCCAGCCGCTGCTGTCACCGCGCGTGCGTCCTGACCCATCGACATTCACGAAAACGCCCCGGCCGCTACCCGTGCCGCAGAGAGGCCTCTGACCGCTTCGACTCGATCATTTTTGATTCAGTGCCTTCCCATTGCGATCCTGATGATGAACACCGGGATGGAACCGCCCGGCGCCGTAGCCGACAGTCATCTGACGCCGATAGCAATTGGAAGAAATCTAATGCTAGCCTACGAAGTGCCCGTTGACGGACAACCACCATATTCCTCCAGAAATGGAAGCGGAAGGAACGGAGGGCGAGATGGGCGAGAGACATCGCAACCGGCGGCAGACGCTTGCCATACTCTCAACCTCCCCGACCGGAATTATTGCGAGCTTCAACGAGGCCTCTGAGCGCCTCTTAGGGTATTCCGCGGAAGAGGTCGTGGGGGCGCTTCCCCTCGCGGCATTACATGATCCAAGTGAATTGCAGCAACGTGCTGCCGCATGCACATCCAAACCGGCAACCGGGACGACGGACATATTTCAAATCATCGTCGCGAACGCCGAACCGGGCCATACGACAGAGCATGATTGGACCTATCTTCACCGCAATGGCCACACCCTTCCGGTTCACCTCTCGATCAGCGCCTTCCCGAACGGATCAGGTCAGATCGCGGGCTATGTCCTGGTGCTTCAGGAAATTCGCAAAGAGATACGGTCGAACGACGTGCTCCAGCATCACGCGAAACTGCTCGACCTCGCCAACGATGCGATTCTAGTCCGCGACTTGGAGCGCGATACGATCGACTATTGGAATGACGGGGCGGTGCGCCTCTATGGGTGGACCAGCAAGGAAGCCGCCGGCGCCTATATCCATGATTTTTTAAAAACCACGTTTCCGCAGCCGTTGGCGGACATCAAAAAGACCTTTTTGGCGAAGGGCTACTGGGCCGGGGAACTCCTGCACACGACTCGACACGGCCGGAGGATCACCGTCTCCAGCCGGTGGACGTTGCTCAAAAACTCAGATGGCGCAGCCAGCGCAAGCCTCGAGCTGAATACGGACATTACCGAACAAAAACGGGCGCAAGAGGCGCTCACAGCCGCACATGAAGAATTGGAGCATCGTGTGGCGGAACGCACGGCGGCATTGAGTGACGCCAATAGCCGCTTGCGCATCCTCTCCAGGCGGCTGATGGAAATCCAAGAGTTGGAACGTCGCGCGATCGCCCGGGATTTGCATGATGAGATCGGACAAGCGTTGACGGCCATCAAAATGAACCTGCGTGAGCTTGGCGAGCAGCGCGACGGTTCGACGGCCGCGGCAGACGGCAAACCGCTTTCCGACAGCCTGCAAATCCTCGATCAAGTGCTCCGGCACATACGCAACCTGGCGTTGGACTTGAGGCCCTCCATGCTTGATGAACTGGGCCTCGTCCCTGCGCTGAGATGGTATATCGGCAGACAGGCCGAACGTGCCGGATGGAAGGTTCAGTTTCTGGCCGATGAGGTGATGACGCGCCCCTCTCCGGAAGTGGAAATCTCCTGTTTTCGGCTCACCCAGGAGGCCTTGACGAATGTCGCGCGGCATGCGAAAGCAACAGTCGTGGAAGTTCGTCTTGAAATGGGTCGCCGGCAACTCGACCTTATTATCCGCGACAACGGGATCGGGTTTGACTCGAACCTCATCCGCACGGGCGCTCGTGCGGGGACGAGTGTGGGGCTCTCCGGGATGGAAGAACGGGTGCGTCTTGCAGGAGGACACATGGTGATCCAATCAGCCCCGTCGACCGGAACTGAAATTCGCGCGACATTTCCGATAGGTCCTGAGTCGGCCGAGACAGAACATGAATAACATACGGGTACTCCTTGTCGAAGATCACACGCTGGTGCGCGCAGGCTTCCGGGTGTTGCTGGAAAAAATCGAGGGGATCCTCGTGATCGGAGAGGTCAGCGACGGTCGAAGCGCCACGAAGCTCGCAAAGGAGCTCGACCCCGATGTCGTGCTCATGGATATTGCCATGGCGGGCATGAACGGCCTCGAAGCGACCCGCCGCATTCGACAGGAGTCTCCAAGGACCAAGATTTTGATGCTCTCTATGTATACAAACGAGGAGTATCTCAAAGAGGCGCTTCGCGCAGGCGCCGCCGGTTATTTGCTCAAAGACGCGGATCGCAATGAACTGGAATTAGCCATCAAAGCCGTATGGCGGAGCGAGACCTACCTGACACCGAGCATGACCAAGTTTGCCGTCGATGCCTATTGTCAACAAGGTGAAGCGCAGACAGGCCCTCTGGCACGGCTGACCGGTCGCCAGCGTGAAATTCTCCAACTGATCGCAGAGGGATGCTCGACCAAGCAGATCGCACAACGTCTTGATCTGAGTGTGAAAACCGTCGAAACCCACCGCGCGCAGCTCATGGAGCGACTCGATATCCACGATGTACCGGGACTGGTCCGGCTCGCCATTCGCACCGGTCTCGTCCAGTCTGACTAGCCCCCGCAACGCCGAAGTCCCACCCATCCTCAGGTGTAATTGGATCGATTTCCAGGGTATCCCTGATTCCGCCGGTATGGCCCATTATGGCACCCTACCAGCGGCTAGTATTATGGGACCATCAGAGAGAGCAAAGCCGCAATGGACTCGGAATCGATGAAGGCTGCACTGACCGAACTGGAGCACCTGGAGATGGCGTCCACGACGATACTGTCCGAGGCCAACGATCGCTTACGAGTTCTCTCTCACAGTCTGCAAGAGGCCGGGGAATTTGAACGGGGTGCACTTGTCCGCGATTTGCACGCTGAGATCAGACACACTCTTCCGTTGATCACACTGCGCCTCTACGAACTTGGGAAACAGCCGGAACGTCCGGATGCTCCGCCGCATGCACAACAGGTTGCCGATAGCTTCCACATCCTCGACCGGACGCTCCGGCAACTCCGTGCCTTGGCGTCGGATGTGCAGGGCCACAACGCATAATCCGCTCGCCTTCAAGAGACGTTACCGAGGGACACGACTCATGTCTGCGCCTAAAACCTTCAGTGAACTGAGCCTGAAGAACCACCAATACAAAAAACTGGCTCTGGCATCTGCCATTCTGTTTCTTGCTGTCGTTGCCATTCTCGTCCTCGAACTGATCGGGGCCAAACACTGATCGCTCCTCACGAGCACGCCTCGACATGGACGGATATTCCCGATGAAACGCAATGGGGCGCACCAGAACGCCAAGGGTCCGTCAGATACCCCTTGCTGTGGGCCATCCGTCAGTGAAGAAGCACCAGTTTCATCCAATCGACCTGCTACCATCCTCGCCTCCGGCACCATCGTTCTTGTACTTGTTACCGTCAGCCTCTGCTTCGGAGAAATGGTGGTACAGGCCGTTCACCTTTTGCGTAGCGACTATCCATCCATTGAGAGCATGAAAGATAGGGCAGGCCTGATCACGTCGGATCCGAGCTTCGGCCGGCATGCCACAGAGAACGATGGGGGCGTGCTGACGGAAATAACCATCAGCGGGACGAGGCACCAGATTCGTCGCCCCCACCCTTCTATAGGTCTTCCACCGGTTCGGGACTCTGCAGTTATTAGAGCCGAACCTCTCCGTGATCGACGATTCCTTCACTCAGGCCACACCAGCCTCTGACATCGATCCCTAGCGGGCCTGCGCATAGTCGGCGGCCGCATTGCCTCTCGCCTCGACCCTGTCCTATCGCACACACAGCACCACTTCCTTCACCGGTTCGGCCGGATCTGGCATCGAATGGCTCGGGGCCTCCTCACATCGAGCGGCAGTTTTTCGCACTCGAAATCGAAGGGAGCGAGCTTGCCGAGCGGGATCGCCCTGAGCGCAGCGAGCAAAATCGCTCACCTTGTATGGCCGAGAAACACCATGCTGCAGTACAGGTCGCGGAACCACATGGCACGCAACCGCGCCGGAGGGGAAGATGAGACCGATTGATGCTGCGCGTGAAGCCCGCGTAAGCAGCGATCAGAGTTGTGGCGTATATCTTGCGTTCTTTAAATTTGGCGACTCACTCAAATATGGGGTTCATATATCCACGATGCGCGACGGGAGTGATCCGACATGAAACTGAATGTGCTGATGTTCATGCTTCTACTCGTGCTGCTACCAGAACTGAGCTACGGACGCTGCCGAACGGTGGGTGAAAGTGCCAGCCTCGGTGCGGCATACGGCACATTCCCCCTCTACCCCGCAAAACGCGTGATAGCCAACGGCGAGAAACGTGACAATGTCGCGCTGCAGTGGGTCGGTTACGGGATCGGGCTGCCGCTCTTCGTTGTGGCAATGCCATTCGCCATGGTGGGAGCAGGAATGGGCGCCGCACTACATGCCTGGACGAAATGTGATCAGCATGAAGATGATTGGCTCGGATTGAAGTGACACGAGTCTTGTGGTGAATCTCGAACTGCAGAATCTGACGCACATCGATGCCGCGCGATACTCATCATTGCGCGCCTCGCTCTTGGCGGGGCGCACACACATCCGGCCTACTTCGAGAACCAGACCGTTAGACTCGCGGTTACACTGGCAGAATTCAGAGGCGAGAGCAGCGGTGTCGCAAACCGCCAACTGGTTGAAACGTCGTGGATATTTCTGGAGCCGGCGAGTGGAATCGAACCACCGACCTGCGGTTTACGAAACCGGCACGTTACTACCATAACGTATTGATTTTATAAATGGTCTCCCGGACATTATCAAAACATGAGATTAACAATTTTCAAACAAGATCCTGCCGATTCCGGCATAGCCCGTCACGATTTTGTCACGTCCATAATGCGGGATAAATCAAACCTGCACTGACCGAAACCATGCTATTTTTAGCTTTTATCCGCCTTCTCACTTGCCGGCAAAATCAAATATCCCTTTGACGGTTTCGGTGCTTTCTCTTTGAGGGCAGAGATGCTGAATTCAATCTAGCGCTCGCCGAATCCGGTCAATCCCAAGGCTTTCAGTTGATGCACTGGTGAGGCGCCCAGCATCGCCCTTTGCTGTCGAAAACGTGGCATCGATAACTCTCGCGCTCATCAAGGGCGCTTCCTCGCGCAACGTATTCGCCAACTGGGCCAGAATCTCGCACCGCACATCAATTGGCACCAGTGTTAGAACCGGCGAAGCACGGATTTGTTGTTGGGATTGCATCGGGGCAACATGTCGGCCCATGAAAATGGCTTTCTCATAAGCTCAGCTATTTTGAGACAGGTTCTAATAAAGCAGTATTTCGCCCACGCACTTGGCCATTCGTCTCCGCCATGATAAACAGTCTACCCTAGAACCCACCCTTGCTCAGAAGTGAAAAGATTGTCCGCCGATCACATGGAGCACTTTAGACACATTGTTGAGACTTTCCTGCAAATGGAAATGGGGGAAGATCCTGAGACGACGCGGGTTCTCCAGGACGTGTTCTCGCTCATCAACGATCAAAAAGAAATTCGGTTCTTCATAGACGGGACACACCATTTTGGCCATCAGGCCGCTTCAGTCAACCTCATGAGACGACTGATTGACAGAACAGGCTATGCCGGACGAATCCGCATTATCTTCGCCGAAAACCTCAACCTGCCACCGAACAGCACAGCGTACAAGTTAGCCGTGCTCTTGCCGGGGTTGGATCCGCGATGGATCGACACATCGGTACTGACCTACGGCCCATGTCGCCACATCTCCTTTCTTCCCTACGGAGACCGTGACCGCCTCAGGGTCGAAGTGCCCCTGGGCTTCACCGGTGGAGCGGACGACATGTCGATCAACTTCGCTAGAGAGCTCAAGGTTACATGCTTTCTTCGACTCCAGCCATATCTCTGGGACGATGAGGCATCTAAGAAGGCCGATCCACATTATGCAAGTTCCAGGGTTGAAACGCCCCAGGGGCAATACTTCTATATGGTGGATGCCCATTCCTCCTTTCGGAACCTCCCTGTTACAGTTCCACCTTCCTTGTGCGCCAACGTATCGGAGCAGACCTGGAATTGGTATTCCACCATCCAAGACTTCGACCAGGACCTCCAAATCAGCACGAGGAATGCACGAGCCGTCTGCCGAGCCTGGGAAGAAAACAGCGTCCTTGCCCTCTGGCCACTCTACGGGCTGCACCAATTTCGCGACCAGATCGCCGAAATGGCCATGAACATCCTTTTCATTGCCTTTAGTGTTCAACAAACCCTTAGGCGCCCGATCATGGCTTGCTTTTTTAATAAGCCAACAGCCATTCCACATTTCGAGGCATTGTTAACGCCGTTCGCCCACGATCTCGCGTCTGGGAATGTTGAACTCAGTACCTTTCGGACTGCGCTCAAGCAAGAATATGCCAGGGTTCAGGGTAGTGAAGATCAATTGTCAGCCGAGCGATTGGACCAGTTCGTCGTCGAAACGGCACGACATGCGAGGCCCTGGATTGAACGAGGTTCCCGTATCACATATTTGTCGGGTTACG
The DNA here is from genome assembly GCA_000196815.1 of Nitrospira defluvii. Lineage (GTDB taxonomy): Bacteria > Nitrospirota > Nitrospiria > Nitrospirales > Nitrospiraceae > Nitrospira_A > Nitrospira_A defluvii_A. The sequence continues at coordinate 904,369 of FP929003.1, read as the reverse complement.
ACTCAAAGTGTGGCACGGTTGATATTTCGTCGGCTCTCGAAACGACGATGAGCCTCGCCACCCATCACGATATCATTATGGCGCTGCTCGGTCCCGTGCCGGCGGATGTGTACAACGCCTTTTATGTGCGAAGTGCGCTTCCAGGGCTGTTTGAAGGTCAAGCCACGTCTAGCCTGATGATCAGCTCGGGGAAGGCGTTCCTGCAAGTCTCACGTGAAGGCAGCGGCATCACTGATAACTATCCCGCCACCGTCGGTCGCTCCAATTACAGTGAGTTGGCGTCCACCTGTCGAGAGGCAGCGTTTCAATTGCGCAGCCAGCGATGCCTGTGCTACCTCCAATGCGACCACGCTGCCGATCCGAGAGACTACTTCAGCCAACTAAGCCAGATATCCGAATTCCTCATCGATACGCAAAACCCGGCATCGCGAGTCTCATCCTATTTCACTGCCCTCGGATCGTATTATCGGCAGGATATCCACGATAAGTTCGTCTTGGGATTACTGGCGCTGCTCACCTCCCCATTGGCAGATGAGCACGACCCATCCCGCAGCGATCACATGAACGATCATCCTTAAACCCGTCGAGTATCGGAAACCGATTGCGGACTATCGCAGGTTGAGTAGAGCACGATTACGTACTTCGCAAGTCCAAACACATGTTTGGCAATACTCGTAACCAGCATTCAATACAAATTCAAGGCAATACCCGGTTTCTCCGCAATTGCATTCGTTATTAGTGATTGAAAGCTAAGGTTGTGGAATAGCCTTCATGGGAAGGACAGGCTCCTCTCCAAGAATCGTGACACCGTGTACGACGCGTCTGTGACGAGCAACGTCGTATGGGGTGACGCAATGCATGGTCCACGCATTATCCCACATGATCACATCATGCAGCTGCCAGCGGTGACGGAAGAGGAACCGCTCCTGCGTTGCCCAGGCCATCAGCTCGTGGAGCAACGCACAACTGTCGGCCTCGCTCCATCCCACGATCTTTTCCATGTAGGGCGGACTCAGATACAGCGATCGACGTCCATCCGCATGCCGACGGACTAGGGGATGCTCAGCACGCGGCAAACTTGCCACCTCCTCCGGGCGCAAATCGCCTCCTTGCTGGCGGACTAGATACGCGAAGTTATGGATCGCCCTGAGACCCTCGATACGTGTCTTTATGGTGCCGGGTAATGCTTCAAACGCTGCGACATTGTCGGCAAAGATCGTATCGCCGCCTTCCTCGGCTACATGGAGGGCCCGCAGGACTACCCCCTTAACAGGCATTGCGCGATAAGAACTGTCGATGTGCCACAGCCAATTCAACCGTAGCATTTTGATTCGCTCATCGTCGGACGGCAGTAGCCGCCCTGACTCGTCCGTGTTGGCCGAGCAAAAGATCTCGGGAACAAAAGAAGCAATACCGTTTGGCTGGGTGAAAGTTTCAAGGCGACCAAAACGACGGGCGAAGCGCACATGCTCTTCATCGGTGATCATTTGCCCTCGAAAGACCAGCACACCGTGTCGAAACCACTCCTTCGTCAACTGGTCGGCCTCGCACCGACCAAGAGGTGTCTGCAGGTTAAGACCTGTCACCTCGGCACCCAATGCCCCGCCGAGCTTGCGGAAGCGCATCATAGCCCCATTATCCCGTCCTGGTCTTCAGGCACTAATTTCGACTATTCACTGAGAGAGCCCGCATTCGCACTGAGACATTCCCATCAACCATTCGAAGCACGAACTTACACCACTTTGTGAAATCCCGGGTGGCGGAACAGCGTACCGGGTTGGAGCTTGGCCATCTGCCTCATTGGATCGCTAGTATCTTGCTCGACCAGCAGTCGGTCTACCTCCGCCACGCCTTTCTCCGGTCGTTCAGCACAGAAGGCGTGATCGCCAAAAAAACGAAGCGAGATTGTGCGCCGTTTTTCTCCAGAACAAGTCGGTGCACCACCGTGCAGTATGGCGGGGTGAAAGATGATCACATCGCCAGGTTCAACCGCCCAGGAAACAATATCGTATTGCTCGCGCTTCGACTCAATATCGGGTAAAGGCGGCCATACTCCTGCTTCAAACATCGCGGCGGTGGAGTCGGTAGCATTGAACGCAGTGGGGTTAAAAAGAGGCCCACGATGTGACCCGCGTACAAATTCAAGAGACTTGTCTTTACGAACAGGATCCAATGTGAGCCAGACCGTAGCCAGATGCTCCCCGCTCATCGGAACATACGGCAGATCTTGGTGCCAGGGTGTTGGAAGTGTTTCACAGCCTTCTTTGAGCCAGATCTGTTCGTAGAGCAACCAAAGATTCTGAGTGCCAAGCACATCCGCCACTAATTTGGACAGTGGCGTTTCACAGAGCAGAGAGCGGTAGGCTGTGATCGCATTCGGGTTAGCGTGATCCTGAAAGAATGCACCTGGCCGGCCTGCCAACACGTATCTGGCTCCCGGTCCGGGATGGCTTAACGTCCAACGAAAAGCACCCTCCGCAGCCTCGATCCCTCGTTGGTCAAGAGCCTTGCTGATGTAAACTACGCCATCAACAAGGAATGTGTGTTGATACTCATCCATTCGTATCAGCTTTTTTCCCTCCTACTACCGACATATCTTGTCCGTGCCGACTTTCTGAATTACAGCAGGCAGTCAGCCACTCTCCTGATAACAAAGGCCAGCAGCTTCGGGATGCATGAAGGGCCAATGCAGTTGCAGGCCCAAGAAAGCCGATCCAGAGATCAGGAGTGACCACGTCAGGATCATCAGAAACCCAAACGCACGCTCCGTCCTGTTTGCTATGGGCACAGCGTAGAGCACGCGCCACCTTTACTGCACGGGCCGCCGCAAATGTTTGGAAACGCCGGATTCCACTGAGCATACGCCACAATTCGAGCTGTCCGGCCAATCCGTGGCAGTAGGTAGGAGTGCCCACTGATGGCTGCTCTTTGAGAATGCCCACCGCCCAGTCGATCTCCTCGCGAAGAGCGGGCGTATCTCCAAAAGCTTGCAGAATAGCCCACAGGTACCCAGCGACCCCATGGCACCAATTCCCAGCGGCATGATGCCGCTGAGAGTCGGCGGTCATTCTTAATGCCCGCCCGTCTTCGGTCGGCCCCTGTTTCGCTATCTGCTGAAACGTTCGCATGGCAATCTCACTGCAATCTTGGTCTGCGGCGCGTTGCCCCCAGCATCCAAGTGCCATGGCGATGCCAGCAGAGCCGTGCGCACATCCCAAGTAAGAAACATCCGATCCTAGCTCTAGCGACCAAACCGGAATCCCATCTGCATTACGCAAGTATCGATTTATATGCTGTACACGATCACGTACTGACTCTAACGGCCATGATGCTTTCAAAATATCGTTCAGGATACAACCTGCCCACAGCACTCCAGCTGTACCAGAAAACAAGTCAAGTTCACGAGAATTCGCGCAGGCCGATTCGAACCGTTTCTTCGCAGCAACAAGGTATTTCTGGTTATGGAGGCGCTGTCCGCAAAGAGCCAGGGCAACCGCGACTCCAGCATCCCCCGTGAAAAATCCAACGGCTTTGCCCAGAGGTGGTCTTGCGCTTAGCCACTCCGCTCCTTGCAGTATCTGTCCACTAAAATCAGACCGGTTAAGGGCTGTCTCAATAGCAATGAGACCGAGCACAATGCCAGCCGCACCAATATTAATGCCCTCGCAGATAAAGGATCGCATGAAATGGTCGTTACTCCATCCTCCCCCCCCTTGTTCTCGCCAATATCTGGCCGCCAAACCACCTGCGCCGATACTTGACCGACGACACCAGTTGAGATCTTCCCTACTGCTCGGCCATCCGCGGGTTATCGACCGTGATGAGAGCGGCGTGATCCGAACGGATATCGCATCTTCAGCATCCTTAGCGCTTGGGCGCCTTACAGGATCGGCGTGACACAAATCGCTGATCAGCTTAGCGGCCGGCTGTAAACCTTCAAGTTGCAAGAATCCTCTGAGCTTCCCGATGCCGGCGGGCAATAATCCTGGCGGAACCCCCAGGCATGCATGAGCCAGACAACCACCAAGGGCGTAGATGTCCCGCGAGAAGGCCGCTTCAGCATCGGCCGTAACCTCTGCTGCCAAATGCCCTCTTGTACCTCCTACCCCTGCCACCTCGCCTTCATGCTCTGCTAACTCAAAGTCGATCAGTCCCACATGTTGTCCTCGAAGCACCGCATTCTCAAGCTTGATGTCACCATGAACGAACCCGGCTCCGTGCAACCGAACCACTGCATGTGCAAGGGAAGTCAAAGATGATATCTGCTGCGCTCGACTCAGCTCCGCAACGATTCTACCTCTAAAATCTTCCGTAACCGCTATCGGCCATTCATGCTCGAACCACTCAAGTGGTCTCGGCGCAAGCCCGATTTCTCCTGAAAGCGCCGAGAGAACGGAAAACTCTTTCCTCAGGCGATCCCTGACATCGAGGCCTCTGTGATCGCCGGCAACTCCCGGAATACCCACCTTAATGATCACACTTTGAAGTGTGTCGATTGCAAGGCCCAGAAATATTTGCTTGCTAGGGGATTCGCTCAATGACGTTAAAGCAACAAACTCCTTCTCGTTGGCGATGAAGGGAACTTGGAGCTTTACTGGATGTTGACGAGGCCGACAACCATCAATAGGTGGAGGCGTCGCAAGTTGCGGTTGCTCTCCCTGATTCTGTCGTCTATCAGGGACCAGCGTGCCATTCGAACCACACAACGCAAACTCGTATAGTCCGGATTCGTTGACTACGACCGTCGGCGAAGTGAACGTTCCATAACGCAACGATACGGCCGATCCCGGCCGGATGTGCAAATCGCTCTGAACTTCGGGACCACGACTTCGCGGCCAAACACGATCGACCTCCAGCACAATTTCTCTGGCGTGATGATCACTCATTGGGTAGATGGTCATCACTTTTCCCAATTGGGTCACGCCTCCATCCCCCGAATTAATAAAGACAACGTCATCAAGGTTACGGGCGACCTTGAAGGCAGCTTCTAGTTGTAGGAGACGGGGAATGACCAATGAGTACATACCGGCGGCCTCGGCCGCTCCTGCCGACACGTGCAGTTTCCAGCCTTGTGCAGGAAGCAACCTATCCGAAAGTGAGAACGAGCGCCAGGAGAGGGAGCCTTGAGCCCAATCACAGGTGAGCCAATGAGCAGGAAGGTTTGCCGAACATTTCTCGAGCGTGGCGGAAAAGGTTTCCGCCACGCATTGCCGCCGAGAGGAAGTCAATTCTTACGACTGAGGCATACCATGCCGGGTTGCTGCGCAGGTGTGCCAGGGACAAAGGTGGATAGCGCCTGCATTGTGACGAGCTTCAGATCGTGTACGCTCGATACTGTGGTTGTTGTCTATAAGGCCGTGCTTCTCAAAAAATCCGGTCACATTCGTTCTGATCTCGTTGCGAAGATGTGGTTCGGTCTTTGACATGTTTTGCAATGCATCAATCCTGGCTCTGATAAGCTCCGCACTTGCTGGGTCCATATTCTTCCTCCTTATAGGTTGTAAGGTTAAAGAAAGCCCCCTCTCTCAACGGCAACACCTACATCATCGGCAACTCGATCAGTAACGGCTTCACTACTCGGGGTCCGTACACGGTTAGCTTGGGCACAGCCGCAAGGCCGCTAGTCACGCAATAAGCGGTGCCGCATGACGCCGGAGACGGTTACTACCGCCGCTCCGGTTACTAACCATCCGAGGATAGCATAAAGGGCCTTGATGAGGCGAAAGGCCGTGATCTCTAAATTAGACGCCTCCGATCCTTTAGCTTGGTCGATATCGCACTTCCCCTCTTCCCGAAGGTCAACCAATGGGATAAACACATCAGCCGCATACACGAGCAAACGGATGCTGTCTCTGCAGGGAACATCGGAATCGGAGTAGTCGTTGTGTTGATTTTCCTTCCCTCCTGCCGACGTATGCGCAGTTACCGGCTTTTGAACAGGCTGTAGTGCTGCGAGCGATGCCTCTTCTTTGACTGGCGCCGGTTTTATCACTGGCGGGGGCACTTTCACGGTTACCGGCTTTTGCGCTGATACCCGCCCTTCGACTGGCGCCGGCTTATTGGTAGGTACGGAGTTCTTCGAAGGCGTCGAGACATTGCTGGACAGGGGACTTTGCACCGACGCTGGGCCATTCACTGCTTCTGACTCGCTCCTGGGCACTGCCTTACTCACAAAGGCAGATGCAAACTTGAATTTATTAGGATCCGCCTCGTCCTTGTGTACCAGGGTCGTCACCGGGGTCTGCGCAACGACCAAAGCATTTCGACTGTCCATGAAAGCAAATAGAGCCCAGCCCATCGCGATGAACGCCATCACAGTGGCCACAGCCTTGGTCGGTGAGAGACCAAAGTCAAAAAAGAACCCAAAAGGACAAACGATAAAATAGTAGAAAGCCTTGCGACCACACCATTTTATTAATTTCACGGATTGCTCGCGCCATGAAGTAGCCTGTTTCGGCTCGTCATTCCATGCTTGACCTGCATCTTGTTGCCCCTTACGTGGAGGAGGCTGATTTAGCTTGTCATTCCATGCTTGAGCGGCATCTTGCTCGGCTTTCGCAGTTAATACTCTTCTAACGAACGCATCTTGACCGTGATTTGCGAGCACTTGGGCAAGTTGAACGTAAGGTTGAGGACGATACAGGTCGTCCTTCGGCAGCCACCACTTGAGCCGGGCCTCAACCTGTAGAGGATCATTAATGGAACCTTTCTCATCATGGATCCGCTCATATCGAAATCCGTCAATCCGAATTGGCTTAGTCCTCTCGCAATCCGATGGATCATCTTGCAGCATAGAACAGTGAACATCCGTCAGGTTGATACCCTTCGAAAACTTATTATCTCCCAGCACAATGAGAGTTTCCCCCACGCGCGCTCCGCACGCAACCAGTCCACCTTCCTTGACCGAATATGGGCCTTTCTCAACTTCAACGCTTGGCGACACATTGACCTCTCTCACAATCAAATTGCCACCGATCTTTGCATCCTCAAGACAAATTGGCTTATCGACATTGACTCCCCATAAGGTTGTCCAGCCTCGCACTGACATGCCCTTTGCGTAAAGTGAAGCCGATATTCCAGGTCCTTTCAGTATACTTCCGGATATCTTTCCCCCCATGAGGTCGCATGATCCATCAACTTCGCAGAAAAACAGCCAAAGCAGACCACTACAACGCAAATTAATCAGTGTGAGGTTCCCATGAACACGAGTGCGATCGAGTGATACAGCGGGACTTTCAAAGCGCGGAGTCACTTCAACCTCATTAAGCGCAATGTCGCCTGCGACACGAGCCCTATCCAACATTAAACCGCCATTTACCGCTGAGTTATTACGGATTCTCACGGAGCCTTCGATACGACTCCCATATAAGTTTAGAGTCCAATCCATTTCCGAGTAGTCATGAGGCCCGTCGCAGTCCGTACGCTTTGGAGCACATAGTTCAACGGCGTCGGCCAGGATGCTGCCATGAATAATGGATGCAGACATATTGCACCAGCATATTGCATGATCGTTTTGCTCAATCGGGCGAAGACCAGATATATCGACCGATCCAGTTACCGTCATACCGACGCCTCGCAAATGCCGGAACCGAGACTTTTTGAGATTCAGGCCACACAGCGAAGCCCTGGACAAATCAATACTGGGATTTTCGTCTCCGTCCCCTTCGAAGCTGCACTCCTCAAGGGACAGCGCGGGCAGTGGCGATTGCGTCGAACCGCAGCCCGAAAGATCGAGAGAGCCAATAATTTGTGCGTTACGAATACGCAGTCCGGTATGACCGATCGGCACGGAGCTGCCGCCCCCCGGAATTATGTGAGTGGAATCCTTTTGCTTCCATCGCTCATGCACCTCGATCGGCCATGGCAATCCCAGCACGAGATGCCGGATCCATTCCGCGTGAATAACTCGATCGGAAGAATTTTCCGCAAAGGCAGCGGTCTTGCCTTCTTCCACCGAGATCAACAGATGGATCAGCGCGTCGGTAATCGACATTGTGACTACCCTTCTCGAGGACGGTTTTTTGTTACTCCCTCGATATGACCCATTCATTCCCCATTCGCAAGAAGCGGCGGGTCGCAGTATCAGCCACATCTTCTTGCCCCCCCATCATGGCTCGCAGCAATTGATTGACTGCGGCGGCATGATTATCCCCCTGCCGCGACCCTTCATTTGAATGCGCGCTCATCTTCGTCTTGACATGATACGAGCACACGTACCCTGGTCCACGATTCGCCGGCTCACAGCCTAACTTTGTAAAAGCAGTGATGCTCATCGTCATTCCATTAATAGGATTATCGACGCTGATTTCACCGGGACGAGTCTGCGTGCCTCCCCGTTGAACCATCGCCTGTTCAATCGCCTGGCGCATCTCTTGTTCAGATGGTTCAGGATAGGCGGGTGCAGCCCAGGATGATACACATGGTATTTGCCAACTAACACATGCGGCCAATGAGAGCACGGGTATGATTTTCATGAGCCACCTCCTTGAGAAAAGCTCACAGATCCTGCCCTGAAAATAAAATCTAAGATTTCAGAAGAGAGACTATCAGACCAATGGGTAATAGAATCCCAGGACTGCTTCGGGATGGCGAGGGCTTCAGGGAGATACGGGAGGTCCCCCAATTCGGTTCCACTCAGGCAGCAAACATTAATCGAGATTCCGAGGGTCTGAAACAGAAGGGGCGCGTGCGAAAGGATCGGGGGAGCAGCCAGAATGGAACAGCGTCGAGATCTTAATCTCATCTAACCGTTCCCTCCAGGTGTCCAATCCCAGAGCAACCAGCAGTGCATGCATCGAGACGCGCGCAGATTACTCTTTCCCTCAGGAGGAATCAACCTCTTGCTCAAGCAAATCCAACCATTTTTATATAAATGTCCGCTTCGCAGATGACTCGCCACCCGCTGGCCCTTGTGGAAACACTCGACGGTCGTCGCCGTGAGCCGCACATCCAGCGCCCGATGCACTAAGGGCGAGGGGGCGCTGTAGTAGCGCCCCTCAATCCCACGTGCGAATCGATAGTCACCCGCGCCGTGCGCCTCTCGGCCTAGACATAGGGCTCAATCGGGAGCGGTTGGAGCGCCGGCTGGTCCACGGTCTCGAAGACGGACTGCCGACATCCGGGGCGCTGCTTGAAGGGACGGCGATTCAAGACGTCGAGGGGCGCGGCCAGCGCGGCGTTGAGTTCGGCCAGACTGAAGAAGGGCTGAGATCACGGCAAGCCCGTAGTCCTGGGCCAGATCGGCACAAGTCGGGTTCAACTCCGGCTCATTCCGACAGACCTTGGTCACGCCCGCGCAGAGATTGTCGGGGTCTCGCCCTCTGGCTCCATATCTCTCGTGACGACAGGATCCGACACGCTTCGAAATCAAATATTGAACTGCATTAATAAACTTTCCTCCCCTCTGTGAGGATCGAACTACAAAGCTGTCATATTTTCTATTGCACAAAAATACCTGGTTTGGAATATACTGCTCGCCCATAATCTTGAGACTCTGAGTGGGACATTGTCCATAGTGCTATGCGACCAGAACCCCGCATAAACCTCCTGGTGTTTCTATTACTATCCACGCTCCTCATTACAGCACTACAGATTGTAACCCCACCGGCAAGCCGCGCTGAGAATGACCCTGCCGTCAGACACAAACAATTAGCTGCTCTCATCTCGAACGAACTGAACCTGCGAAAAGAGTCGCGCGCGGGGTACAAACCATTTGTCCACTGGGTGCACTTGAACCGCGATGCATTCGTCGATGCCATTGTGATTCTCAAGCAACACGATTCGTCCTGCGCACTTCAATCAACCTGCTTGGGCTTTGTGGTGCAAGGAGGCGCCGATGGTTTCCACATGATATCCAGCTTTCCCGCCAACCATCACCCGCTCTATCTTGCTCCGCTTACAGGAAGCACATCACCACGGACCCTGTATCATTCCGAGGATGGTGACGATTACGATGAGATCGTCTTTTCCAACAGCCGTTATCAAGTGGCGAGGCAAGGACTATCCGTGGGGCGAGTCCGCGAACAAGCCTATCGGTCAATTTCAGAGGAACAGTTTGATGACCTGGCTACTCAAACGGCAGCTGTGGAAAAGCTTGGCAGTCAGCCGGCAGGCGCCCCAGCGATCGTGCGAGTTCCGGACCCGCCCACCTCACTGGTTCAGCACCCGAACGAAAATACGAGAAAGTTCAACCAAGTTGTCTATGAGTCCGCGGTTACGTTGCGGCCCCATATCCAGCGGCATTTTTCCGCGCTCGCCAGGCACCAAGTCCTGTCCCATAGCGTGACCATCGACCTCGTGTTTTGCGATGACTGGATGACCAGAGTGCCACTGGTTCATCAACGTGACCGTTCCTCAAGGCACGTCGTCGGATGTCTCGAATTGCTCAAGCTCCTCAAGACGCAGGAGATTGTTGACGAGCTGAAGCAGAGCATCACCACCCAAAAGCAATATGAGATGTTGCTGTATCTGTTAGAGGGAACGTTCGGCCAAGCCTTGGCCATTCAATCGAACGCGCTCGAAGGGGTGGTACGGCAAATGCGGAGATCCTCACAGTTTTTGCCGCAAGTTCAAAACCAAATGGAAGCCAGGCTCACAGGAAATCCATCGACAATCTTTTATCTTCTGGGCAGCACAGTAGCTGAAAAAGCAGGGCACTCCGCTGAGTCCGATTCTGTTTTTCTGTACTGGAAGGTCATTAGCCTGTTCGGAGAGGAGACGAGGGGAGAATACTCCACTTTGCTGCGGGATTTTCAGTCTCGGTATACCGCAACCCTCTGCGCAAAATATTTTGTACAGGGGGAAGGAAACATGAATCAGTTCAAACTGCCCTTCCTAGGCAACTTTACGGACCAGAGCATACTTGATGAGAATGCGAACTTTCATGCCTGCAAGAACCTTAGCCAAGCATTACGTGAGCATGCGCAAAGCTGAGCGGCACCTCGCTGAGGTTCTCTGTGTCGGCCTGCTGTTGTGTGCAACGGCAGGTTGCGGTTCCAATCTGACAGGCACGAGTCACACCGTGATTCTACGGCCGATGGCTGAGAAGGACCGGTACTATGGAGCCTATTCGTTGATCAATGCCGCAGACTGGCAAAATGGCCGATCGCGGACCTCTTCGCTGAGCCGGGCCGACATCGATCCCAAAACGGGAGCCTTGCGGTTTGCCCTGCCATTCCCCGATGGGTTGTCCGGCACGCAGGGAATTTGCCTGATGATCGTCGGGACCGGGGGCCCCATTCCAATCCGATCGGAAGCATCAGGTCCACAGCAATACACCTTCCGGAACCGTCTCTGGGAGGCCGAACTGCTGAGAATGGCTGCCGTCAAACAGGCTGAACAGGAGGCCCAACACCTCGTCGCCGAGGAGCGCGCAGCACGCAATGCCATTACACAAGCAGAACGCACTTTAGGTGCGTTTGACGCTCGGGTGCCGGAACAGTGTCGGGAAAGTGGGACCTTGTCATTGCCGGAACGGCCGATAGATGCAGTTGTCGAAACAGAGCGCGGACCTCTGGCAGCAGCCGTATGCGCCGCCGCGTGGGAAGAACTGCTTGGGCCCACCGCTTCCACATACTATCAAATAGTCAACCGTTCGGAAGTCTGGAAGACTCACGCGTCTCAGACAGCCAGACAAAAACGGATGAATTATCACATAGGACCAGGCCCCAGGGAGGTCCATGCCTTCCGGATCGCGCCAGAAGAGGGGGAGCGGTGGATGCTTTATGAAGCCACCATAGCTCGGTTTCGTGCATTGACAGGAGAGTGTGAGACACGAGTGGTCCAGGCCTTTGCTGAAGAAACCGCTCGATGGGAAAAAGAAATCCAAGAGATACAAGCGACTCCCCGGCGAGAGCTGGAACGTTGCCAGCGCCTCACTTCTACCTATCGAGACACCAAGAACCATCTGGACGGCACCGAAACGAAGTTGCGTCACCAAGTAGCTCTAGTGGATCGCCTCCGGAAAAGTGCATCGACATCCATTGAATCAGAGTCGTTATCATCGTCACGATGCCAGTGATCATGCGTCGCTTGTACAAATGGAGGAATCATGATGTTCATACCTGAGAAATCTTCGATGGGGATCTGCGGCAGACGTAGCGTGGTCCTTGGGCTAGCGGGCTGCCTATTTCTTACGAGTTGCCAAGGGCTTTCTGGACAGAACAACCAGGGGAGCCCCAACTATGCCGGGGCCTGCGTGGGCGGTGCAACCTTGGGCGCAGGGGCTAGCTTGGCGTGGGATCTCTGGAAGAACGTTCAAGGCGCGAACAAATCCGGATCTTCCAAATCTAGAGTTTCGGGCCCTACAAGCGAAAGTCTAAAGCGAGCAGGTATTATCGGAGCAGCCGGATGTGCGGTCGGGCTTGCCGTGACCGGGATCGGTCAGATACTCAATGAACGCGAACAAAAGCGACAGGAAGAAGTTTTCCAACAGGCGGCTCGTGACGGCGCTACGCAAGCCGAACAAGCCCGCCAGCAGGTGGCCGATCGGTATAAGAGTTTACCGCCACCGGCTACTGAACCAGAACGTTCGGTTCGTGAACAAGAGAAGGTACGCGAGATGGACGACGCTGCTAATAAAGAACAAGCGGCGAAGGCGTGGGCTGAAGGCACTACCAGCGGCAAGGCCGTCTACATCGGTTCGGTTCCATCCAGCGCTGCTCAGGCCGGACAGACGTCACATTGTGCGAAAATTCGCGAAGTTGTAACCAAGGATGGAAAGGAAGTGATGCAGGTCTCCACCGCCTGTATGGGAGAAAATGGCGAATACCAACGGGTCGACGTTAAACCCGCATAAGATTTACACAGACCACAGATGGGGACGCGGTTGCGTGATACTCTAGTGCTGATCAATGCGATTTTTTTTGTGACGCTATTGCTCTACGCCGATGTGTGGGCTGCTCCCGCTTCTGAGCCGCAAGGACTCAAGTTCACCTGCATTCCCGACAAGCCATCAGGAGCCATTTTGGCGGTGCACGACGAGTTTGGTCCAACTGATGGTCCACGCTTCAAGACAGAACTCGAATCCTGCCTCGTCAAACATCGCGCCATCACGAGAATTGAGTTTACATCGGATGGCGGTAATGTGGAGGCAGCGTTTGAGATCGCCCAAACAATCGCGGACTATCGATTTCACACACATGTTCCTGCCGGTAGCCGCTGCATTAGTGCCTGTACCCTTGCATTCTTGGGAGGCATCAGAAGAACTATTCATCCAAACGGAAGCTATGAGGTCCATGGATTCACGGGGTTCTCGAGTGGGGGAGAAGCAGGCTTTGCCTGCAATTTGCTGAAAACAGTACGAAAGCTTCCACAATTGTCTCAAGAGAAAGTGCGCAAGGTCTATTCAGAGGATTCAGAGAATGCAGAGGCCCTTGCGAAGGAAGTACCCCACCTCAATTCGCAGCTACTGGAGTTGCAGTCTCGCATCGCACAGCTCAACAAAAATGGAGAATACTTACTTTGCAAGCTTCTTGGAGGATATATCCAGGGCGACCTGCAGGAAATCGAGCGAAGATCCGCACTTCTGAGCAGACGTTGGATGCAGATGGTGCAGCAACGCCGAGTGAGCAGCAAACTGCTCGATCATATTTTCGCGACGACCACGTCGGGAGTCAGACCGCTGACGCGGCAAGAGTTGGAAGAACTGGCGGTCATCACAGATGATGGGAACTAAGATTGCCGTTCGATGAACGAATGGCCTTTTCAGAGGCTTTTTAGGCAGATCATCGCATCAGTAGACTCGATAGTGGCTCCGGTTGTTTGGACAATCTTTGCCAGTTCATACGTGATGCCTGTGTTGACCTTCCCCCGTTTGTTACACCACGGTCAAGGTCGTTGAGTCCTGTGTCCGATGGGCCCCGGCTTGATGGTTACGAATGAACTGCTGGGGTGTAACATCCCCAATTGCGCTGTGCGTCCGTTCTTCATTGTATTCCCGCCGCCACGCCTCCATCACAAGCTGCGCTTCTTGCAACGTCATAAACCAGTGTTCGTTGAGACATTCATCCCGAAACTTGCCGTTGAAACTCTCGATGAACGCATTCTGTACTGGCTTCCCGGGCTGAATGAAGTGCAGATGCACGCCATGTTGCGCCGCCCAGGCATCGAGTGCCATTCCCGCGAATTCAGGCCCGTTATCCAGGATCAGCGTCTCCGGCAGCGGGCGAGTCAGAAACACCCGATCCAGAATCCGGCACACCCGTGCCCGCCGATCGACACATCCACTTCAATCACCGGAACTTCCTTGGAACACAGATCGGTCATCGTCAAGCATTTGTACCGTCGACCCGTCACCAGCCGATCATGCACGAAATCCAGCGCATAACAGCGCCCCGGCTGCGTCGGCCGTGGGAGCGCGACCCGCGGCACCGCGGCCAGCTTCTTCCGCCGCCGTCGCCGTAACGACAGCCCCTCGTCGGGATAATAGATCCGTTCCACCTTCTTATGATTCACGCGCCAGCCTTCCCGCCGTAACCGGACATAGATCCGGGGACACCCATAGCGCCGCTTGGTTGCCGCAATCTCTCGAATCCACGTCTGCAGGGCCGCATCCTCCTTGCGTCGACTGCGAAGACTGCGAACCGCAGCGCGTTCCGATCGAGCATGATTAAACGGCACACTCGTCGCTGACTCAGCCCAAAGCGCTCGGCCATCCACTGGGCCGCCGTTCGCTTCGCCTTGGGCGCTACCAGTTTTTTGCGGTGACGGCCTTCAGCGCCTGGATGTCCAGCGCTTGCTCCGCGACCATCTGTTTCAGCCGACGGTTTTCGTCTTCCAACTGGCGCAGCTTCTTCACATCACTGACTTCCAGCCCAGCATATTTCGCTCGCCACTTATAGAAGGTCGCATCTGAGATGCCGTGCTTGCGGCAGAGCTCGTGGCCCCCAATGCCCGCCTGGGCATCCTTGAGCACTGCAATGATCTGTTCCTCCGTCTGCCGTTTCCGTGTCATGGGCCCCTCCTGTGGACCCCATCTCAGCACAGTCTGACTTCCTAGCCAATGGTCTAGTTCTCGGGGGGAAGGTCAAGGGTAATCCAGGATTGTACAGCTTAGAAGTTGGCCATTGAAGCACATATCGAAATCGATACGCTGCCTGAGCTGATGTGTACCTCTACTTCTGACATTCAAGTTGTGACCTCCCGTGGTTTTCGGGGCGGACGTCAGTCACATTCGTGAAGTGCAACGTGGAGGTTGGATTCATTTAGAGGGGTGGTCGGCAGACTGAAGAAAATTATGTATCCGGCTCCAAGAAAGCTACCGGGCAAGTATCTTAAGATCGGAACTGGATAAAGTTTTTGCAGAATTTATACTGGCTGCGGATTCCGAATACGATTCTCCGGAATGCTCAGGTGTGGCGGCATGGTAATTCTTGAGAACTTCCTCTGTCCTAATGCCTGCCTGCCATGACGTAGCAAAAGCTGCCCGTGCAGTTTTCCGATCGTTCTTTACCAACGAACTGCCTCCTATGTTGATGATATTCCTTGAGTACGTTGTGGTATCGGTAGCCATCAATGCTCCCCACGCTGAGCTCTTTTCAATTGCCTGAACGTCGATTTGTGGGGTTGGCTTCATGCTATTGGCTATTCGCCAAAGACGTGCCGAATTGTAACTGGCTATAAGATCTGCCAATTCTTGATCTTGATAAGGCAGTTTGCAGTCAGTTTGAGCGGTTGACGGGGCGTCTGTTTGAAAGATGTGGAGGTCTCTTAAAAAGACCGTACCAACCTCCGTAGGCCGAGTAGCGGGACAAGCGTCGAGAAGTGTTGGTTTTTTATTGTCGACGTAAGCCAGCATCGCATTGAAATATGCACTCTCAGCCTGGTCAAAGCGAGTCGAAGCAGTTGTAGCCTCTCCCAGCTTAGATAGAATAAGTGCGCTCGACAACAAACTCTTTGCCGCATCCTTAGGGCTCGAAAACTTGGCAATCATTGGAGCTATAGTTTCAGCAGCAGCGAAGGATAATTGTCTATCTTCAGCCGCTCTATGCACAGGGCACGATACCGCTTTTCGGAAGTCATCATTCAGTTTGATCTTATCATCCTGACTTAAGCTGGTCATGAGCTGTACCAGATCTAGATTTGCAGTGGTCGCACCGTCTGGATGTGTTGGACGAAAGGTATCTACAAAGTTCTTGGAGAATTTGCCAGAGGCAATTATTGACATGGATTCTTTCGCCCTTTGACTGGGAGGTATTTTATCCATCAAAAGGCTTCTAAAGGCGACGGTTGGAGATGCAACCGCAATCCCGCGTTGCCTTCCGTCCGTTATTACACCTACAACAAGTCCCCAGTGGTCAATAACGGGCCCCCCGCTATCTCCCTGAAAAGTATTTGCCCGCACTTCAAACTGTCGGTTCAAAATTTCTGAAGCTCTTCCTGTATCGCTAGTAAGCTTCGGATCCCCGAACGCGAATCCTGCTATAGCGACTTGCGTCCCTGCGGGGGGCAATTCGAGACTCAGGTCCAACCGCTTCACATTTTTCGAAGCGTCGTTTGGTTCAAACCTCAGAAGGGCTACGTCGTCCTTCTGAGCTTCGTTGTCATACGTTAGTACAAACCATTTGTCAGGCTCGTATTTGAATGCACCTGTAATCTTCGGAGGCGTTGTGGTCCCTATCGCTGCAGCCACTACATGCTTGGCGGTCAAGACATAACCCCTCTTTTCGTCGATCAAAAAGCCTGTTCCGAGCTCGCCATTAATTTTGATTCTCAACAATCCCGAATCCACAAGCCTGAGCGCCTCAAATGGATCACTAAACCATCGGTAATAGAACTCTCCACATTCGAAGGGGTCGAACATTTGAGCATAAGACTTCACTGCCCATGGTGCACCAATCAGTGAAATCGCAGACAATAGTATTAGGACCACTCGATTGTGTAGCCTCATTTGTCTACCTGCTTTTCCTTAAACAAGACGGTCAGTTCCTGAATTTCGGTCGAATTGACTTTTCCTCCCAATTCAAATCCTACAGGAGCTATTTCGAATTTGGCCCCGCCCTCTGCATTCAGCCTAACAACGAAACGTATCTGAGCCGACATCTCGGTTAACGTCAGCGGGGGTTTTCGTAGTTTCGCCTTCTTTGCGGCTTCAGCTGCCGAAAGAATTAGTTTGGCCAAACCAACGGAGATGTTATCTGTGGAGTGTGGCATTTTAGATCCCGGCTTCGGGGGGACCAGGGTAAGCTTTAACAGTTGTCCAGACTCCTTTCCTCCGCCTCCACCGAGAGTAATTACATATAGATTGATCTTGCCAGTTCCATCGATGACGAACTGTGTCGATATGTCGAGGTTGACGCTATAGAGCGGAGGCAAAGCCTCACCTTCCGCTTCATCTTGAACTGTTATAAGAGCGGCCTGTACTTTTGTGAGTAATTCATCAACTGGCAAAGAGTCTCGTTTAGTTCCGTCTGCTGAAACAGTTTGACAAGAGGAGATTAGACCGCCTATCGCAATAATTATTGAAATTAGGTAGTTAGGCATAGGAACCTCTTTGGGCGTAAAGTTGGAGGTACGGTAAGAAAACGCCATCGTTTTGTCAATGCATGATTCATCGGAGCTAAACTGCTTAATTGTCGCGGCGAGCGGGACTGTAGGTCTGCGTTCGAGAAGGTGGTGGGCAGAGGGGGAAATACAAGTATTCCATCTAGGTATTCCCAGGATCTAGACATTGAGCCATGACGGCGTCCAGAGCGGATTTTTCCAAGAAAAGGGAGCCGAATTCATTTTTTTCAGACTTTAAGTAATGGTTTGGTGATGGATTGCCTGCCTTAAAAGGGCGGCGTGACCCTTTACCAGCGGCCTCATTTCCCGAAGCTTTTCCCGACTTATTTTTTGAATTGGGCAGTTAAGAATTTTCTCAACAGCGGAATATGCAAGCGGCCCATGAACCAGATCAGTCGGATTAACGACGCCCGCACCCATGCCTGGCTCGTACGCGTTCTTCGCCGGAATCGGATCCACCACCGCTATTTCAGCGAGAGGGAAAGGCCAAGCCTCGGCCGTCGCGATGGCGCACCGAGAGCCCCTCGTACAAACCCTGCTCGCGTTGACGCGCACCAAGCTTTGCCGTATCAGGAAGAAGAATAATCGATCGGGCGTCTCAGGCGTCAGTCGGCATGAGGCTGCAGCCGTACACCGACCAGCCCACGCATGGCCGCGTTCCTGCTTATTGCAGCTTAATGAAAGATAGCGGGCGAAACGAGTGAGTCAGCTCTGGCTGTAAGTCCGAGGTCTGAAATGTTGAGGATAGCGCTCGAAGATCCGAGTCATCGCCTTGGGGAACACCTTAGCGATGAGTCCTGTTCCAGCAATTGCCACCGCAAAGGCGATAATGGTCATAACTTACTATTATAATCCTGAAGCAACTGCGGGATTATCGAGCACTGAACATTTGCTGAACACTCGGCTTATTAGTAGTGTCAGTCGAATCGCCTATCTTGCTGATTTTATGGAGCCGGCGAGTGGAATCGAACCACCGACCTGCGGTTTACGAAACCGCTGCTCTGCCAACTGAGCTACGCCGGCTTGCCCAACACAATACGTCCTTCGCGAATCAGAAGGGCGATCTTACTCAGGACGTGAAACACCTGTCAATGCAGAGATGCGATCTTTGTACACTTTGCCACAAAAGAAATCGACCATCTGTACCCTCCCGGGGCTTCCCGCAAGAGGTCTCCATAACAGCACGCACTGACCGCAGCGTTTTGCTCTTACCGCGTTTTCGTCACTGAGATTCCCCGAAGAGATGCCCCCTCACCGGCCGCAGGCAGGCAAATCGTCTGTTGCGGATTACCGGCCTGCGTCTGGGTCACGGCACTGACTTGTCCATGCACATAGGCGCACAGCTCTCCGGTCAGCACGTTTCCACTTTTGTCGAGGTCGGCTGCCCCTCGCAACCCTTTCAAGAGAAAATAGGTGAACAACCCATGTTGTCCAGGCTGAAAGGCTTGCGCTTCCTGCATGCCGGAGTTTCCGATCATCAGCATGGTCCGGTCCGGCTCCCCGCCTGAATCCTGTTGGGTCCATCGCGGAGGGACCACCCGGCCCGGGTCGGAACCGGACGACGGCTCCAGGGAAAGATCCAGCATCAACACGGCCTGCTTCACGGAGGCCTTGGTCAGCGCCCGCTGAAGCCGGGCGAGGGAAAACGTCCGGGAGGCCGCGGCCCGCGTCCCATCGTAGGGCAGCAACGAGACAACCCCGGTCTCTTGATCCACCACAGCCCGGCCGGACAGATAAATATACACGGTCGCCTGCGGACCGCCCTGCTTCGGCAACCACTGCTCAAACACCTCGATCAAATCGTCTTTAAGCGCTTTGGCGTCGGACAGCACCTTCACCTTTTGCGGAGGAACGCCCAGAGCGGTCTTGAAGTACCCGCCCATGACCTCAGCATCGTGTGCCGCAAACCTCACCGCCGGCACGGCCGGATCCCGGAACGCGCCGACACCGATTGCGATCCCGACACTGTTCGGTTGCGCCGATTTTCCATTTCTGCTCGGGAGTTGGTCCACATCGACCGATAACACCTCCACAGCGGCACCGGCATCAGGACGTATCGCGACAAAAAATTTCTTGGCCGACGGGAGCAGGACGTTGGCAGACGCTCGCAGGGCACAGATCAACTCGGCTTGCTCGGTGTCGGCCACCGCACCCACCTTGCCGTCAACAGCCACGCGGCGGACTTCACCCGGCTGCAGCGTCCCCAGCGAGACCGGCGACTTCAGGCCACCGACGATCGCGGCATGACCGCTCAGTTCGACTTCGACCCCCTCCGCAACTACGGCCCCTTCGTTCTTGACTTCGAACTCCACACTGAACGACTCACGTTGCTCAAGGACATGATTCTGGTTGTCGTCCCGGATGATGGTGCGGAACGAGAGTTGGGTCGACCCGGATGGGATAACCGAAGCCGGAGCTGCGGCCTTCGGCGTGGAGCCGGCAACAGGTGGAACCGCCGGTGTGGCCGCCAATGGAGCTGCTGCCGGTGCCGCAGGCGGCACGGAAGCAGGCAGCAGGGGTCCCCTGTCGCCACCCTTTCTGAACTGTGCCTGCTCGCGAATTTTGGTGGCAGTCCCCAGCTGTTGCGCCATACCTTCCACAAGCTTGGCGGCCGCCTCTTCCGCCACTTTGTCGAGGCCGCTGATAGCACAGCTTTCCGCCCGCGCCTCGACCTCCCCGGTTGCAGCGCTCTGCAATTTCTTGCTCACGAGGACCGCACCACGGTCGTCGGTATACGAAAACTCCATCCCCAGCGTGACCGTCGCAGGATAGGATTTATTGGCCTTACGAGGAATGAACAGATCGACCTGGCGGAATCCTAACGCGGTATCCACCACCCCATCCACGGCGCCCGTCGATGGACCTGGCGCAAGATGTACTCGTTCGAAGACCTGCCCCATGCGCTTTTTCAATTGGGTTTCTAACCCGTCACGAATGGGCAGCGCGAGGGCCTGGCCACAAGCATCGCGATAGTCCAGCGACGCTGCAGCGATACTCTGATCCATCCGAAGCTGGACGGTAAGCGGAAGATTGTAATGAGTGGGCAGGTTTCCCCGCTGACCGAAGAATTGGCATCCGCTCGACACGCATAGCGCAAGCAGCAGAAAGGCGAGGGAAGACCTCGACCGCTGCCTCACGCGTGTTCCTCTTCCTCGGCACATAGATAACTGCACAATAGTTTCGTTATACCCAATCTCACGAAGACATAACAACCAACGCGATGCCGCGTTGACAGTCCTCCTGTGCTCGGTTATGGTCCAGCGCGTGAACGCGAGTCCTTCAACTCACCGCTCAGCGCCCGCATGGTCCTGGAGTGCGGTGGCCGACCTGATCCGACTGCGGAATCAATCCGGCACCTGGCTCTTACTGTTGCCCAGCCTGTGGTCCTTAGTCCTCGCCAATGAGGGCCGACCGCCGATGTGGCTGTTGTCCGTCTTTACTCTAGGGGCCTTCGTGATGCGCAGTCTCGGCGTGGTCCTGAACGACCTGGCCGATCGCAATTTCGATAAGCATGTCGCACGCACCCGCACTCGACCGCTCGCCGACGGTCGACTTGCACCCCGACAGGCACTACTCGTCGCACTGGGCCTGACACTGATCGCGACCGCGCTGGTGATCACGCTCAATCCCATCACGATGCTATTGAGTCCTATCGCGCTCTTGCTGGCGGCGATCTACCCCTTCAGCAAACGGTGGATTCAGATTCCGCAAGGGGTGCTGGGCATTGCCTTCGGTTGGGGAGCCGTCATGGCCTGGGCTGCCTCACGCGGCTCGATCGAGGCGCCGGCATGGTGGCTTTTTGCCGCAACGACCTGCTGGGCCATCGCGTACGATACGATCTATGCGCTGCAAGACCGCGAGGATGACCGCCGCATCGGCGTGAAATCATCCGCGCTTCTCTTCGGAGAGGCCGTCCCGGTAGCCGTGGGGCTGTTCCTGGTGGGAATGGTAGTGTGTCTGGTAGTGGCCGGGCGGTTGTCCGGCCTCCGGATGGGATATTATCTAATGCTGGCCATGCCGACCGGAGTCTTCCTGTGGCAAGTGCGACGATTACAAGCGCCCGTCAGTCCCCAAATCGCTTTCGCGATGTTTAAACAGCATGTCTATTCGGGCGTAGCAATCCTCGTCGGTATCTGGATCGGAACCCTAACTCACACTCCTTAGTCGGCTATTCGCCCACTTTCCCGAGTGGCTGATCGGGCTTCGGAGCGCGAAGGGTTTTCAGATAGAGAGCCACCGCCTTCGCATCCGCGTCATTCAATCCCAAGCTCGGCATCCGCGTATCAGGCTTCATGGCTTGCGGGTTGCGCAGCCACCGGTAGACCCAGGTTGGATTCAAACGGTATCCGGCACGATCCAACGCAGGACCAACCTTCCCACCCTCGTCACCGATCTTGTGGCATCCGTTGCAGCCGTACTTGGTGACATAAATCTGCTTGCCGACTTCCACCAGTTTCGCGGCCGCATCTGGCTTCATATTGAGGTCGGGACGGGCAATATTGACGCCCTTTCCTGGCCGGGTGGTGAAATTCGTCACCGCTGCCGTCGCCAGGTCCAGTTCCTTTTTGGCTTGGCCCATCGCCTGCATTTCTTTGGCGTAGGCGTTATCGTCGACTTCCACGCCCTTCTTGTCTGCCTCGTCGCTGGCTTTCTTCTCGGCTTCCTGCTCTAACCGCTCCGCCTCTTTATACTTTTGCTCAGCGGACTGCTGGGCGTCTTGGAGCTCTTTCTTGCGACCCTCGACGTTAAATTCCAACTTCTTACCATGCAAGGAGCGCACATAGCCGACGATGCCCCAGATTTCTTCCTCTGACAACGTGTACTTGAAGGTCGGCATGGTGGGAACAGCAAACTCATCGTCGCCGATCTTATCGCCGTTCGGGCTCGTATCCTTCATATCGCGCGAGATCGTGGCGAAGATATCTTCGTCTTTGAACGTGCCCATTTCAGATTTATTGGACAAGTCCTTCGGTTTCGGGTCGGTCATTGAGGACCAATTGAACCCCTCATTCTGTCTTCCATTTTCACCGTGGCAATGCATGCAATAGTGAGCATAGAGTTTCTTGCCCTTCGCGGATTGTTCGTTCTGAAACATCGAACAACCCCCGGCTCCGATGAGGCCCGAGAGTCCGACGACCACTGCGACCGCTCCAAATACGCGTATTCTTCGCCACGCCCTCATGCTCACGACCCTTTCTTTAAACGTCTCACGAGGACCAACTCAAAGCCCAACGCTAAGGCCACCGCGAGTAATGCATACATGTACGGCGAATAGTCCGGCGGCGCATCGGCCCGGAAATACCACCAGGATGAAATGGCCTTTTCAGACCCCTTTTCCTTCGGCTGCCCGGTCTCCATCTTCTTACCGTCCCAGACGGCAAACGCGATGCTGGCGAACTGCCCGGGTTGGAATTGCGTATCCTCGGCCACGTGCTCCGTGTTCAATGTACGAGAGAAGACCACTTTCCAGACCCCGCCCTGGTAGACGCCTTTGGCTTTCACATCCTGGTGGCCGTGCGGTTTCAGCGTGCCGAAACCTTTGGCTCCCAGGTCTGCGCCCTTACCGTCCTTGTTTTTCCAATACCAGATATTGACCGGGCCGCCCTCTACCTGGGCCATCGGCTGGCCGTGGGCAAAATGGGCCTTGGTGTCGCCGACCATGAATTCCAGGGCCGCCGCATCATCAGGATCCTCGGATGGATCGGTATACTCCACCATGATGGCCACGGTGGTCCCGTCATGAAGTCCGCGAACTTTGACGCTTTTGGCCGTGACATCGGTAATACGGACCGGCCAATGGACCTGAGGAGACATCGGGAATTCCGACACCGCAGCGGTCGCCCAGGCCGCTGCCGTCGGATCATCTGCCGGAAGGGATCCCTTCACGAGCGCGGCGCGCACCGACACGCTCTGCTGGCTATAGGCCGGCTGCACCTGGGCGGCCACGCACAGTCCCACAAGGCCGACGGCCCCAACCCACCAACTCGTTCCTGGTCTCCTCACTCGTGCCATACGCTCCCCTTAATTGCTCAGCAGTCCCTGATCGGAGAAATTACTCGGACTCATCCCACGTTCTTGGTTTCTGTCCGGCCCCGTCATATTCGCCCATAATAACTTTCCAGATATCCTCATCGGACATTTCCAGTTCCCATCGCGGCATAGCCGTCTTCCAAGGCATCCCTTCGACAGGAAGGCCTACGCCTCCCTTCTTAATCCGCCAGAAGAGATAGCTTTCCTGCAGCATGGCGATCGTCGTCGGATCCTTAAAGTTAGCCGGCGGCGGCGTGAATCCCGCCGCAGCGAAACCCTTCCCATCGAAGTTGCCGTGGCATGGCGAACAACGCGAGGCGTAGAGCCCCTTGCCATAATTGATATTGTCCAGCGTCTTCGGAACGGGATTGGAAAGACCGGTATACTCACCGGGAGGAGCGGGATGAATCGTGCGATTTTCACCCGGTGGGGCATCGCTCGATGCTGTGCTGCCGTATGTCTGCCAGCCGACCAATAATGGAAATAATGCCAGCACCAGATACCGCGCACTGCTCAGAGCCCCCCCGCCTTCGCCGGTGAGGAAGCGAAGGATCGGGCCGAAAAATGCGTCTTTCGATGCGCCGCTCAGAGTGGCGAAAATGACGATTCCGGCAGTCGTCAGCATCAAGTACAGGAAAATCAAGCTCGAAGGCAACGGCGCAGAATGCGGCAGATTCGGGACGATAAACTTTAAGAACAGATAAATGCAGACCGTTAGAATAACCGGTCGAACGAGTACGCCTCCCATAACCACCCTCCTCTACTTCACCGAGAACTATCGAGCCTGTGCCATCGTGAGCGCCCCGGCATCAGCTGCTTTTACCGGCGTCGGAGTCGGCCGCGGCAAATCTAATTCCGCAGGACTCACACTGATCGGCTCTCCGCTCATCTGTTGCAGGAACGCGATGACAGATAAAATTTCGTTCTTCGACAGACCGATTGGATTCTTGTTGATATAGGGCATCCGGGCCGGATACTCCTTCGGAACGCCCTCATGTCGGTAGTCCAGGTAGAGATACGCTTGCGGTTCGGTCAAACTCTCAAAAATGAACTCGCGGGAGAGCTTGGCCCCGATGCCCTTCAAATCCGGACAACGTGCCGATTCGCTCGGGCCGATGGAGTGGCAGAGCGCACACTGGCCCTTGCTGAAGAAAATCTTCTGCCCGATCGTCGCCATGTCCGTCGGCGTCTTGATATCGGCGATGTTGATACTTTCTTCAGCCGGTGGCAATGAAGCCATCTGGGGAACGGCCAGAGCGACCAATGAAAACAGTCCCAGCACGATCGCCACGAAACCAATGACCCGAATGAATTGCCCCTTGATGAACAGGAGGATCACTGTTCCGAGTCCGATGACACAGAGACCGATTAACTGCAGTTTGACTACTTCACTCATAAGTCCTCAACAAAGGATAATGATCACGACCCACCCCTGGTGACCAGAGGAAGATCATCTTCCCGATCAGACCGGACGTTTTTCCTCGGAAGCATCGGCCTCAGGCCCATCCAGCGCCGGCGACCCGCCGGCCATCGCGGGAATGGCTCCCGGCTCTACCGACCCCTTGGTGCCGGCGGCGGCTTTGGCCTTGTCTCCCATCGTGGCAACCCAGAAAATAAAGGCCACCAACATACAGAACAAGAACGTGTTCAGTGCCATGAGCGCAGCCGCATAACCAAGGGCGGGAGAAAAGGCGTACTGGGAGGAATCGCGCATCACACCGTAGATGTGCCAGTGAACGCGGGATGAAGAACGCGCATAGCCCATGAGGGTCATGAGCAGGATGACCATGACCGCGTTCAATACCAGCGCATAGCCGGCGCGGGGCGGCATTCTTCCCCACACCATTTCGGTGGTGGTCTTGGCGCTCTTGAGAAGGAGCGCGGTGAGCGGAGTAATCGTCAGCATCACAAAGATGACGATACCCACCTGAGACGTAGAGAAGTAATTGATACGGATAATAGCGGGAACGAAGTAACCCCAGACACCGAGCACGATGACTGCTATGGCTGCCAACCCGAGCACACCACCCATCAGAGCCTTTGCGGCCTTGGCCCATCCGGCGGTGTCTTGCTTACCCGCACGCCAATACATAATGAAGCTCATGAAGGTGACGAGCACCATGAGGTTGGAGACGGTCATTTTGGCCGACATGACACCGAATACGCCCAACAAGGGATGGTGCGTGCCGCCCATCTTTTGGGCCTCTTCCAAGCTGGCAACGAGGGAGTGCGGGGTCATCCACACACCGAGACAGAGCAGAAGAATGATCAACATCGCCATAATCGGTTTGCGATATTGCGTTTCCGACCCCGGGATTCGATGGGTGATTCCGAGCCAGAAGTAGTAGTTGGAGCCCAGGAAGAGCACACCGATCAACATTGCCTGCAGAATGAACAACCAGGAAAGGAATCCGCCCATGAGCGTGATACCCATCTGCTGGTTGTACTGGTAAATTTCACGCATCAACCAGTACCCAGCGAACGGAAGAGGCAAGAGGCCGAACACGCCGATAAAGTTTCCGACGTAGCCCATCCAATCGTAGTGATAGCGCTCTTCCTGGCTTTTGGCCGACAGATACCGGATGCCGGCGTACGCGCCGCAAATATAACCACCGAGCACCACGTTGGCGATCAAGCGGTGAATGTTCACCGGCCACCAGGTCGGATTCCACGTCGCCGCCCAGGCCCGTGCGAAATCGCTGCCCTCCGAAATCACCACCGGACTGGACTGGAACGTCGCCCACGAGTTGGGCACGATCATGATGAAGAACGCGAACACATTAAGGAGGAATCCCAAGAAAATGTGAAACTTCTTCCCGCTACCCTCGGCCATGGCGTCCCACCCGTACCAGTACAAGTACAGTGTGGCCGTTTCCACAAGGAAGAGACCGCAGTAGACGAGAAAGGATGGGAAAAAGATATCCGTGAGATAGGCCATCAACTTCGGATAGAAGCCGATGAGCAGGAACAGCAGAATTCCGCCGAACAGGGCCGTCGTGGCGTATGAAGACGTCAAGAGCTTGGTAAACTCTTTGGCCAGCTTGTCATAACGCTTATCGCCTGATTTCCAGCCGACGATTTCGCACAACCAGGCAAAGATCGGCACGCCAAGCACGAAGCCGGCGAGCAGCAAATGGAGCTGGGCGATGATCCAGACAAGGTTTCGACTGCCGATATACGGGATATCGCGATACGCGGTCGGAGCCTGTGGGGCGGCTTCCTGAGCGAAAGCGACGTCCGGCATCCCCGCCCATGCCACCAGTGCAGCACATCCGGCCAGGAGGGCGGCTCGGCCCGCGAGTTGGCGCCCGTGATTTGTGACGATCTGACCCTGGTTCATCATTGTTCTCACCTCGTCATTCGCCATGATGTCATTTGCCGCTTCCCGCCGGTTTTCCGGCTGCTGGCTGCGCAGGCTTGCCTTCGTTCTTGGGAGAGCTCTCCTTAACACCGGCTTTGTCCTTGCCGCCCTTCTGTTTGTCTTTTTCGTCTTCTGCCGATCGCTGTTCGATCGCGGCAATCTTCAGTTCCGCATCCTTGAATGCCTTCTCGCCTTTTGAGAGAGACTTTTGGGCGTCGAAGGGCGGAGCCACCGTCTCGGCAGCAGGCTTACAACATTCATGCGGGTGCGGAGTGGAGACCGGAAGCACGGCCCAGAATAGGATACTCAGCACTGCGCCGGCGGCCGTAAAGGCAGTCAACATCAAGCTCTGATCAGCGGGCACGCGGATCATATCCCAGCGCGAGATAAGTTCCTGGTAAGTGTCCCCGGCCGGTTGGGCATTGGCAGCGCGCCCTTCAACCAGCTTTCCAAGGATCGAAAGGCCGATATAGGTCAGGGCCAGGAGAACCACCAATGACGCACTGCCCCAGGCCGTAAATTCCAAACCGATTCGCTCAGCAACCGGCATATGCTTGAGCATATCCGTATCCAATATGGACTTGACGATCGAACGAGCGAGATCCGTTGCGCCGCCCTGCACTACCCACAAGAAGGGAAGATAGATGGCCCCGGCGACCGCGAAGCGAACCCACAAGCCGACACCCAGTGAGGCAGGGGGCTCAAGCCGCAGACGTTCCAGAAATACGGTACGGGCAACCAGGCCCAGCGACCAAATGTCGACGGGAATGCAGACCAGGAACAATAACGGGAGGCCGGTTCCTTCTCCGAAATGGAAGCCGACGCCTAGCGAGATCACGAAAAATGCAAAGACGCTCACCGGAGTCATGAGCAGCATCAGGAAGGTAATGCCGAGTTTCGTTTCCAGATGGATCGTCCCCATCGCCATAAACAACATGGCAAACGCCATCTTGATCGGCAGGGCGGTCCAGCAGGCCGGCCAGAGAATGCTAAGCCCCAATTTAAATGACGACATCGTCTCTCGACCAGTCATGTGCCCAAGATCCTCCGCCTATTCCAGAAATTCGCGGTTGATGATTGCCGCCACGGTGAAAATCAAAATGCTCGCCATGACCACAATCCATCCGATCAAGGCGATCGGTCGTTTGAAGATATTCCGCTCCGGATCCCGATCAATGAAGGGCAATGCGGCAAGCAACGCCATGAACGCACCGGGCAGCGCGATAGCACCGAGGAACTGCCCGAATTCGCCGGCAAAGACTTTGAGCCGCAGCAGCTGGAAGAGGAAAAGGAAGTACCATTCAGGCTCCGGATGGTAATCTCCGGGGTCTGGCGTGGCTTCTTCCAGAAGCACAATCGGCTCCCAGAACGCGAGGCTACAGATGCACAGGAACACCGCCACCATCCCAACAATGTCTTTCCAGATTTGACGGGGGAAGAAATAGTCGGTCTTAGCCTTAATTTCTTCCACGCTCCCACGGAAGGGTCCGGCAGGGCCGGCCTTACGGAACAGGAAGAGATGCAGTCCCGCCAATCCCATCAAGGCCGCCGGAAGGACCATGACATGGATGACAAAGAAGCGACTCAGCGTCATCTGGCCTGGCGTCGCGCCACCCTTCAGGAAACGCGCCATGAAATCGCCGAGGAGCGGCGTCTTGTCCATGATCTCGACGCCGACCGTCGTGGCCCAGTAGGCCCGTTGATCCCATGGCAACAGATAGCCGGTAAACCCGAATCCCATCACAATGCCGAAGAGGGCCAAACCGACCAACCAGATGAGTTCTCGCGGTTTTTTGTAAGCGCCCCAGAGAAAGACTTGAGACATGTGCGCGAACACGCACACGACCATCGCCGTTGAGCCCCAGAAGTGATAGCTCAACAGGAACCAGCCGTAATCCACCGAGTGGATGATGTACTGGGTGCTCGCATAGGCATGGTCTGCGGTCGGCACGTAATAGAACATCAACAGAATGCCAGTGACCGCCTGCATGATGAAAATAAAGAGCAGGACGGAGCCAAATACATAGGCCCATCGAGACCCGCCGGGGACGGGCTCGTTGAGCATTTTGGCTTGCAGAGTCTTCAGCCCGACGCGCTCGTCGACAAAGGCTAAGACTTTTTCAATGGCTGAGGGCTGAGTGGTCGTCGGCTGCGTAGTCGTATCCATTTAGACAATCCGAACCTGGGCCTTCGTGCCCGCCTTGAATTCCATATCGATAATGGTGATGTCGCCCGTTGCAGTAACCTTAATGGGAAGCGGATCCAACGCGCGGGGAGCCGGCCCATCGAGGACTTTGCCGGCGGCGTCATAGATACTCAAGTGACAGGGACACAGGAAGACCTGCCCCAGAGTTTTGTGAGTCCGCCACTTGAACCCGCACCCCAAGTGAGGACACTTGCCGGAATACGCGATGTAGGGCACGTCTTTCTTATTGGTCCAGATAAGTTTTCCGGCCGCGTCGTGAAACTCCATGTCCTTGCCTTGATACACGGTCTCCAAGACCTTCGGAGTCGCTTTCAAGACCCAGACGTTTTTGTCGATTTCCTGCTCCGGCATGTAGGCTTCTTTAATCTTCCGCTTGTATTTGAACTGGACGCCAACATCATCTTGCTTAATTTTTCCGGAGTTGCCGATCTTGAGCCATTGATTGTCGAACGGAGCATACATCGGCTTCATCAGGTAGCGCAGCACGGGAAATGCGATAGGCAGACCAATCAAAAAACCGATGGCGTGCGTGAAGTTCATGAAGAAAGTGCGACGCTTGACGCTACGCTCAAGCTCAGGGAACGGAACAAGCACTTCACCTGGGGTGACATGGATACGCTCCTCGAGGTGAGCGATTTCCACTTCATGCGTGGTTACATACTCGTCCCGGTTAAAGACCGGCAACGTCGCATACTCTGCCGAGGTGCCACGAAGCGTCACGACCTCGTCGGTCACTCCATGCACCTGCCCCATAGGAACCTGGCGCTCGACCGAATCGGCCGCGCCGACGCCGACCACGATATGGCTGATTTCGTGGGAGAGCGGGTCCATAATGACCCGGCGCACCTCCCCGACTTCACCGTCCGTACATCGAACTTTGGATTTCAGTTTCGGCTGCATGATGCTCACTTCATCTTGATCGGCTTCGGCGTGTTGACCGAAGCGTTCTTGTAACCAGCCAACCAGACAGCCAAAGCTTCCACATCCTTCGGCTCCATCAGGTCCTTATACTTATCGGGCATTTTGCCCTTCTCGTACTCCTGTTCAAAGCCTTCCGCCTTGTAGCTCTTGGGATCGAGAATCTTCCGGGCAATTTCCGCAGCAGGCAGAAGGTTGCCGATATTGTCCAATTCAGGACCGCGCTTTTTCCCGCCTTCACCGTTCAACTTGTGGCAGTTGTAGCATTCCTGCAGCTGCCATTGCTCTTCACCGAGCTTGGCGATATCCCCACCAGAAGCGGCGGTCGTCGCCGTCGGCGCAGCCTCTCCACCGGCCTTTTGATCCGCCGGGGCCTGCGCGGCGCCCAGGGCCTGCAATCGCGCGGTCAGCTCTTTGGCCTTTTCATCGAGCGCCTTGGCGCGCTGCAATAGAACCTCGACTTTGCCGGCCTCGTAATGCTCCCGCTTGGGCTTGAGAATCTTCTCGATCTTGCCCTTCTCATCTTCGGGATCGTACTGCGGCCACATCGATGCGCCGGCGATGTACACCACGGAGAGGATGGCATAGAACACGAGCAAGGCCCCGACGGCTTTGACGCCTCCGAAGGGCTTCAGTGTCGGAAAATCGAGAATCATGAAGACGATGGCGCCCAACATGGCATAACCAAAGAAGAGCGCCTGAAAGACAAAGGGAAAGCCCAGCGCATTGGTCGCGCCGAACAAAATCCCTCCGAGCACGATTCCCACTACCATTTTCTTAATCACGTTTCCCATGAATACCCTCGCTTACCGCCCTTCCAGTATGGTGACCGACTACTTAGCTCCTGCCGGAACAGGGCTTCCCTCGTGCGCATGACCCTTTGAGTCCGAGGGGCGCAATGTCACGATGATGGCAAAGCTGACGACTGCGTAAAAAACGATGGTAATGCCAGTGATCCACCAAGCCGAGTACGAGAGCGTCGGCGTAAAGGACTCGGCGGTGAAATCCGGCAGCAGGTTGTAGGCATGAAAATACTTCCGCAGCAGCGATCGCACGGCGCCCATCAGACCCATGGTCCAAATCGCGCTGAACGCCAGGAAGACCAGGACGAACTGAGAGGCGAAGTCGATTTTCCCCCACACAATCGTGCCCTGCGAGACCGCCCGGTTATAGATCACATAATTGACGACCGTGACGAACACCAGAGTGAACGCGGCCGAGTTCTTCGCCGGCATCAGTGCGAGGAAGTTCCAGTCGGATGGCAACTCCAACTCCGCCACCAGCTTGGCTCCGGTGGGCACAAAACCATGCGGCGTCATCCAGATCGCATTCCCCACGACGACCATCAGGAAACCTACCTTGATGACCGTGCTGGACGATACCGTCAGAGGAATAAACCGTCCAAGGACAACCGGCGCCAACAAGAGCGGCAGGAGGAACGCCAACGAGGTCGCATCAGGAACAGGATAGTCGGTCAGCACCTTCGTCATGACGATGGGCAGCAAGACCATCACGATCGGCGCGATGACCGTCATCCTCACCCGCTCGACCCCCTCGATCCGCTTCATACTGAGCCAGATATAGTAATTACTGGCCAGAAAGATAAGACCGATCATGGCGCCCTGCATCTCAAAGAACATTGAGAGCTGGTCGGCCATCATGTACGGGCAGATGGAGGCGTCGTAATCGCAAAGCTCATACGCCAGCAGATAGCCCATGAAGGGAAGGAACAACAAGGCGCCGACGCCGATCATGTTGCCGACGAAGCCCATCCAATCGTAGTACGCGCGCTCTTCGTCCTTTTTGGCGCCCATGAACATGTACGCCGCGATCAAGCCCGCCACAAATCCGCCGAACGTGACGTTCCCCACCAGACGGTGCAAATTGAGCGGCATCCAGCTGTAGTTGAAGACCTTGTCCCACAGAGAGGCGGTGGCCAAAAATTCTGCCGGCGAGATACCCTCCGCCCTCACAGGCGTATTCATGAAGGAAGTAGGAGCGTCGATCACGAAGAGCGTGATTGAACCGATGAGATTCAGCAAGACGCCCAACGCGATGTGCCGCGCCTTCTTCTCGCCCTTCCACGCATCCCAGGTATAGAAGTACATGTAGAGCACGATGGTCTCACCGATAAACAACAGCGGATAGACCACGGCAAAAATCAGGAAGAAGTGATTGATGAGCCAAGTCGTGAACTGCGGATACGTCGCGAGCAAGACGAAGATAAAGAGGCCGCCAGTCAACGCCGTCATACTGTAGAGAATGACCGTGACCTTGGTGACCTCCTTCGCCAACCGGTCATAGCGAGGATCCTGCTTGCGATACCCCAACCACTCGGAGATCACGACGAAAATCGGGGCCCCGAGAATGAATCCCGCAAAAAGAATGTGGAGTTGAGCGACGATCCATACCGCCGTTCGGTTCCCGGTATAAGGGAACTCCACGGGGGGCGCACTGGGAGCCTGGGCGTATGCCACCCCTCCCAATATCGCCACTAGCGCGAACATAACCAACAAACAGCGCTGCCAGATTTTCATGATGTCTCGCCGCTCCTCCTCATTCCAACCGATTGACCCGTGACTCGAACCGAACCCGGCGTGAGTTACTTCACCTGATCAGCAGGTACCCAATCCTTCTTATTGGCATCCCAGCCCTTACCCGCCAAACCGAAGGAACGCTCAAACGCCAATATCTTCCAACGATCCTCTTCGGACAACTTGCTCTTCCAGGGCTTCATCTTGGTGTTGGGAACGCCCTCGGAAATGCGCCAGAACCAGACCGAGTCCGAGTACAATTTCATACGATCGCCGTTGCGAAAATCCCGGGCCCCCGCCTTGACCGGCTTGCCGTCCTTACCATGGCAGCTGGCACAGTTGACGTCGGGATTCTTGCCGCCAATGTACAACTCACGACCTTCCTCGACGATTTTCGGATCTGTCCACCAACCAGCAGGCATATGCTTGTCGGCATATTCGGCGGGAGCAGGCGGCGGCGGAACCACCGGACCTTCGCCTCCCCCTTCACCGCCGCCACCGCAGGCGGCGACGCCAAAACCAAAACCAAGAATGCCAACCATCAGAGCCAATCTCTTCATGCCTGCCTGTTTCATAAAAAAGTTCCCGCTCCTTTCTTCATGCCGGCGCCCTCTCAAGCACCGACACCCATTACCATTACCATCGACAGAAAAAAAAGACGCTTCCCTGCGGCGCAATGAGCAGCCACAGCAAAAGCGTCAAGACTCACAATACAACGAGGTCACGTTTGGACTTCCCCGCCTACTTCTTGCTAATCGATCCGGCGAGGAACAATGCCCCACGGACCGTGCCCTATTTCTGCCGCTTGCCCTGTCCCTTCTTTCGCCGTTGCTCTTCTCGCATCCGCTTGCGGGAGATCTTTAGCCCAATCCATCCCACAATAGCAACAGCCGCGATCCCCAGCCCGTACAACAACCACTGCGGAGGACCAAGATCGCGCTCGCACCCGCTACCGAAATCAACCCGAAGCTTACGTTCCGTCTCCAGATCGTTCGGATCGAACTGGATCTTAAAATTCTTTTGCTCCCCGCCGGCCTCAACCAACAGCGGGTCACCAACATTATCGTTATGAAGGTGCAGGGTG
Organism: Nitrospira defluvii; assembly: GCA_000196815.1. Classification (GTDB taxonomy): domain Bacteria; phylum Nitrospirota; class Nitrospiria; order Nitrospirales; family Nitrospiraceae; genus Nitrospira_A; species Nitrospira_A defluvii_A. The sequence goes on along the minus strand of FP929003.1, from coordinate 870,734 downwards.
ACTTTATAGTACCCGTCACCATCTGTCGTCACAGTCTGACCGACCGTGATCCGCGTATCCTTGACCAGGACCTCAACGTTGGCGCCTGGCCGGCCGTCTTTTCCGCACACAAACCCTTCGACGGTAAATCGATGGTCGGCGGCATGACTGGCGAACAAAACCGACGGCACAAAAAGAGTCGCGATCAGGCCCCAAACGACCATGACGTGCGAGGCGGTGTTCCTGCTCGTCGCTCTCCGCCATCGCATACGTATGACCCGTGCCGGACTGGTTTTCGGCCTCACAAACATCCCGCCCAGAGCCTGATTATGAGAGGCCCCATCGACACGGACTCGCCCCAAATTTGAGGCCGACTCTTCTAGCATAGCCCCCCCTCTTTGTCAACAAATGGATGGAGTCAAACGGAGGGAGCAACCATGAAACGAGCGGCGAAAATGGAGGACTCGCGTGGATGAATTGCAGCTACTGGCGCGGACAAGCGCGCTGGTCACACACAATGGAAGGTAGGCGGCGAATCAGCGACGCGAACGCTCACAGATGGCCGCGTGACTTGGCTTCCGCAGCGGCGCGATCGATATCCTTCCGCCGCTCCGATTCCTTTTTTGTGATCCAGGCTTCCCAGGACTTGCCGGTGGCCGTGTCCTCACCGGTGAAGGCGATCGCCGCCACCTCGGAAAATGGAATCGTCAGCGTGCCACTGCTGGTCGCCGGAAAAATCTCCATGGTGGGTTGCTCACCCGTCGCGGTGCGATTGAAGAGATATCCCGTCACCTGCCCACCCGACTTCAATTCCACGGTGATATCGCCACGGTAATCAAATGCCAGCTCGATCGCCTCCGCCAGTTCCGTAAGGGAGGCCGGCCGAAAGACCCGGCCTTCAAGGCTGCCGGTCTCCGGCGCATGGTATTTCGCGTCGGTCATAGGTATCTCGTATCGTCTAGAGGGTGATGCGTGAAGCGTTCGGCCGGCTCAGCGACCGAACCGCTTCACAGCTGCAGGAATCACGATCGTCTTCGCTCCGGCTAGCGCGCATTCGGCAACAGGGTGATCTTCACGGTCTTGGCAAAGCCGGAGAACGACCCGAACGTATCTTCCACCGCCGAAGCCTCGTACCCGCAATGGACCATGCAATCCGCGCACTTCTCGTTGCGCCCGGTGCCATAGGAATCCCAGTTCGTCTGTTCCATCAACTCCCGGAAGCTCGACGCATAGCCCTCCTGCAGCAAATAACAGGGGCGCTGCCAGCCGAAGACGTTGTACGTGGGGTTCCCCCAGGGGGTGCATTGATACTCGCGCTTGCCCATCAGGAACTCCAGGAACAGCGGCGACTGGTTAAACTGCCACCCGCGCTTCCGATTGCCCAGAATCTTGGAGAACAATTCCGTGGTGCGACTGCGCTTGAGAAAATGTTGTTGATCCGGGGCCTTCTGATAGCTATATCCGGGTGAGATCATCATCCCTTCGACGCCCAGCCCCATCATTTCATCGAAAAACTTCCGGACACGTTCGGGATTTGCGTCGTCGAACAACGTCGTGTTGGTCGTGACACGATGCCCCCGCTTGAGCGCCGCCTTGATCGCCTTCACCGCCACATCGTAGACCCCGTCCCGGCAGACCGCCAGGTCGTGTTCGTCCCGCAGGCCGTCCATGTGCACACTGAACGTCAGAAATTTCGACGCGGGATACTCATCGAGCTTCCGTTCCATCAAAATCGCATTCGTGCACAGATAGACGTATTTCTGACGCTCCACGAGCCCGCGCACGATCTCGGGCATCTCGGGATGGATCAACGGTTCACCGCCCGGAATACTGATGATGGGCGCGGCGCATTCGTCGGCCGCAGCCCAACATTGCGCCGGGGTCAACCGCTTATCCAGGACATGATCAGGATATTGAATCTTGCCGCACCCCGCGCAGGCGAGGTTGCAACGAAACAGGGGCTCGAGCATGAGCACGAGCGGATACCGTTTGACCCCCCGGAGTTTCTGGGTCAACACGTACTTGGTCACTGTATACATCTGGGAGACTGGAACAGCCATCCCTCTCTCCTATTCTGGTGAATGTGAATGTACCGTACGACTGAGACTGCCGGCCTTCTAGCAGACAAACCGCGCGGATTCTACCATTGCGATTGAAAAATCGTCAATTTCGGCGGGATCAACCGGGCAGACCGGCAGTTCTTCCGGCGCGCGCCTCCAGCCCATAGGCCAGGATGATCGCAAGACACGCCCCCAACAGACCGGCCACGGCCGTATTGAAGACGACCCGCGGCTTGATCTGCTTGTCGGCGGGGACAGGCGGGTCCAGCACCTGAACCGTGGGCGTATCACGAGCTTCGGTAATTTTCGCCTGCTCATATTGCGAGGTAAGCAACGCATAGAGCGTCTCCTGTACCTTCAACTCACGGAACAATCGCCCGTATTGCAGGGCCAGATCCGGCACCGTCACCATGGCCGGATGCAGGCGGTCTCCCGGCGAGGCGCCCTTCGAGCCTTTCCCGAACTCCAGCAAGGCCAGCTGCTTCTTCAACTCTTCGATGCTGGAACGGACCCGCGAGAGATCGGGATTGTCCGGAGAAAGGTACGCACTCATCACCTGCAGCTGCACTTCGTAGCCGGTGATCTGCCCCTGGATCATGGCTGCAGCCTCGATCATGGCCTTGGACTGCGCCTCGACGGCCACCGCTTTATTATTTCGCTGAAAGTCCCGCAAGGCCTCCTCGGTTTTCACCAGTCCTGTTTGCGTCTCCGCCAGACGCCGCTCGATGAACGCGCGATTATAGCTCGCCTTGCTGACATTCAATGTGCGGTTCAGACGATCCAGACTGCTCACGAAAAAGGCTGCGATCTCGGCAGCCCGCTGAGGATCCGCATCTTCCACCGTCACCTTGATGACTTTTTCTTTGGAGACGCTGACCCGGACCCGCTCTGCCAGTTCGACACGGGTATCGTGCATCGTCCGCTCGTTGTACACCGCCATCAGGCCGAACCTGGCAATCACCTCGTCCGCCATCACCCGCGACTTGAGGATTGCCACAAAGACGTCGGTAGGCGTCGTCGGCATGCTGGGCATCCCCACCCCGAGATTCTGGGCCATGCCGGCGGCTCCGGTGGTCGCCAATAGGGCCGCCAGACTCCCGCCTTCCTTCGAGTCCAGCTGCGGCAGCAGGGTCGCGGTCGACTCATACGCTTTCGGGAGAACGAAGGCACTGACGGCGAAGGCGCCCAGCAGCGAGACCATTAGGACCGTGGCCACCAGCCCACGGCGCCGCGAGACCACCGACAAGAGATCCTGCGGCACCATCCCGTCGCGGCTCAATAGGTTCGCCCCGTGACCGCGCGAAGGAGTCATGACCACCTGAGGAGTATCCAACAACCGACTCATGATGTGCTCACATCCCGCTTATCGACCGACAACGGCGATACCGGCGGCCGTGAGGGCCACGCTGCCGATAATACTGGCCACGGTCTGCCACAAGGCCAGTTGTGGTGTCCGGGCCTCGATCTTTTGAGGCACCACGATCGTATCTCCGGAGCGCAATTCCTTCACAGCCAGGTAGGCGGAGTCGGTGGTTCCGTTGGCCCGCATCACATACATCTCTTTCTTATTCGCATCCTCGGTCAGTCCGCCGGCCTGACGCAGGTAGTCTTCCAATCCCAGGCTCGGCCGATACACCACCGTACTGGGATTCTTCACCGACCCGATGATACTGACCGTTTGCGACGGGGTCGGCATCAAAATCCGATCCCGCGCCTCCAGGATGATATCGTCTTCAGTGCCTTCGAGTTGCTCGATGGAGTCCATTCGAATGACCACACGCCCCAATTCCAGGCGGGAAGTGATCGCTTCCAATTGCTGGAGACGCAATGACAACACCTGTTGCTCGGCCAATCCTCCGCCAGTGGATAACACTGCGGCTGTGCTCAGTCCGGAGGCGCCTGCCGCTCCTCCCGCCGCCTGCGCCGTCAACCGTTGACGTTCTGACGCCACAAATCGCTCCAGCTCGGCCTGTTGCCGCAGCTTGACGGATTCCCGCGACAACACCAGCCCCGCGGGAAACGCGTTCTGGGTCACCCCGCCGGCTCGCTTCAAGACCGAGCTGAGGCGCTCACCCATTTCAATCGTGAAGTACCCCGGTCTCTTCAGCTCCCCCTCAACCAGCACCAGATTCGGGGGCCGATGTTGGCTGGCCACCACTACCTGGTCCAGCCGTTGAAGCACGTGATTGTCGGCCTCGTTCCCTTCCAGCAATGCCCGGGGGCTGAATTGAATGACTTTGGTTTGATAGGTGACCGGATCGGTCCTCACGATTTCGGCACGATCGGCATAGGCATCCATCGTGAGCTGCTCGTGGAGCAAGAGATCCTTCACCTTCATGCCGGGGCGATATTCATACGGGCCCGGGCTTTTCACCGCCCCGACAAGACTCACCACATTGGTGATCTGCGTCGGGAGAATGCCGATGCGCACATAGTCCCCATCGAGCAAAACCGGATCGCCTCCTGCCACACCGGGCCGGCTTTTTTCATGCCCCTGAGACGCCAGCGCGCCGACCAGATCCACATCCACCATAATCCGACCACGTTCAGGATCAAGCCGGAACAGATGGCACCGTTGTCGGTCGGAAAGCGGCGTGAGACCTCCGGCGAGAGTCAGGAGTTCCGTCAAGCGCACCCCGGGCTTCACTTCGTAGATCGCCGGGCGCTTGATCGATCCGCTGACCGCCACCACCGGACCGAGCGGCGGAACCAACACGACGTCTCCTGACTGTAAGCGCTGATCGAAACGCCGGTCTCCCCGCAGCAGAAAATCATACAGATCCAATTCCGCGACGGTCTTCCCCTCGCGCATCACCTTGACCTGGCGCAACGACCCCGAACGGGCCGGGCCGCAGGCAGCATAGAGCGCATTCGACGTGGTGGCCAACGCACTGATTTCGTAGGCCCCCGGCCGGATGACTTCGCCGACGACATACACTTTGATCGTCCGGATCCGTGCCATCGACACGTGCAACTCGAATCGCTTCAGGAGATTGCTCAGTCTGGACCGCACGATCTGCTCGACCTGTGAGAAGGTCTGGCCGCCGACAGCAATGGCCCCGACCTGCGGGATCACCATCATGCCGTCACGCTCGACCGGCACGATGAAGCTGCGATTGAAGCTCGGGTCGGGGACATTCCAAATATGGACGGCAATCGAGTCTTGCGGCCCGACGATGAAGTCCGGCCCGACCGGGACATCCTGAATCGGTGAAAAGGTATTGGCCTGCGCTTCGAAAAAGTCGTAGCCGAACTGTCGCACACGGCTCTTCACGCCGTGCAACACGGAAAACTCAGCGAACGCCTCTTCGACATTAAAGTCCTGCTGACGGAGCAATTCAGCGGTGAAGACCTTCTTTTCGGGCAAGGGACGCACCCCGCCCGGTTGGCCTCCGGGCGGATTCCCCGGCTGGCCCTGAGTTTGAGGGGCAGGCTGTTGAAGACTGGGAACGACTCCCTGCCCAAATGGCAACTGTGAGACACCTTTTTTCTCACGTTCGACCTGAACCTGATATTCGATACTCGATTTTTCCTTCTCGGCTTGCAGCTTTTCCTGCCGGCGGTCGCGCTCTTCCTGTTCCTGCTTCATCCGCTGCTCGATCGAACTGGGCAACAGGCTGCTCGGCTCGACGGGCCAATAGTCGTTCAAGTTGGGAACCGTTCCCTTCGAACTGAGATCGGAGGAGAGAGGAATCGGACAAGGAGTTTGGGGCGGCACAATCGGCTGCAACGCGGTGGGATTCGTGACAATGGCCTGTCCGAAACCGCCTCCGGCCCCGGGAGCGTTAAATCCGCCGGGCGTGAACAGACTACCGGGAGTACCAGGCGCCGCTTGCTGCATCATGCCGGGTGGCACGGCTTGAGGCGGAAGATTCTGGGCCAATAGCGACGGCGGCAGGATAAAGGACAGCACCAACATCCAAATCAAGGCGTGGGAGAGGGCAACCTGGCGCGCAGGGAGAGTGGCACGGTGATGGGGGATCATACTCACGACCATAACTTCTTAATCCCTCCTGCACGAGGCCGAGACTCGACAGACTGTCGACACCGCGAGCGGTCCTCCGGCCAAGCGATAGCCGGGCAGCCAACCCGGTAGCCTAAAACTGCATGGCTAGAGAAGTCCAGAACAAATGGTTCTGGGCTTCGACGCCGGCGGCGAACGATTCGACAAACGGGGTAATCTGAGAAACCTGCCCGGGATTCTTAAGACGCTGAAATGTATAGCCCACCGTGAACTGGGTCCGGTTCGACCACCACCAGGTGAGATCCACAGCCGCCTCCCGTTTCTTCTCATGCACCGGTTGCCCACGGTCCCGCTCCTGCAGGTTAAAATTCGCGCCCAACTGCAATGTGTCAGTCAGATATCGCGTGGTGCGGACAAAAAAGTCGGTCCCGTCGGTTCCCATATGGTGCCCGAGCGGAAATCCGCGGTACCGCATGCCGCTGATATAGGGCGAATTGTTGTACCAAACCTGCCGTAACTCGGGGTGCCGGCGCCGGCCGTAGTCTGTGTCGGCATACTCAATGCGCAAATCCAGCGTATCGCCCTGGAACACCTGCGGGATGTAGATCCCGCCCAGAAAGGCGGTGCGGCTTGGAACGGGAAGTTGCGACCACTTGTCCTCCGTTCCGGCTTCGCCGTACAGCTGAAGCCCGGCCGGAAACGGAATCAAATAGGGAATCGACGGGATCCGGAGCCGGAAATCGGCCATTGCCTGCTCATTCACATCCCGATTGCCGGTTTGATTGGGCTCCGAGATATAGGCATCGAACACCACTCCGGGAAATGACTGGTCACGCCCGCGGCCGCCGAACTGCGTCAGACGGGTGAGTCCGAACTCCAGCCAGGATGCCGGCAGGTAACTGAGCCGCAGCCCGAACAGTTTCGCGCGCGGGAAATCCCGATTCTCCTCCAACCGCCCCAGAAACGCATTGACCTTCCAGTCCCCGAGCCCGCTGAGAAATCCCGGCAATTGAAACGGGCGTTCCGTTCCAAGCTTGATCATTTCCATCGGGAACGCGTGGTCGGTGAGCAGCAACGACCCGTGATAGCCGGGCCCCCACCACTGCGTCCCCCGCCCCACCTCCAGCGCGACATTGGCATAACTCAATTTGAGACTGAATTCACGCAGGTAGAAATTTTCGCTATTGTTCGTCGCACCCAGTCCCAAGAGATGGCGATTACTGATGAACTTCGGCTGCACCATGACCGCGGCCCAGTCGCTCAACTCCGCCCATGCACGCACATCGGTTTGATTCTGAACGCCGTTCACCGAGTATTCTCCGCCTCGATTTTCTCGAAACCGCACGGTTTGGCCACCGCCGATCGAGGAGGCATCGAACTCCGACGTGACACGGGCGCCGAACCGCAAGGCGCCGGTTTTATCGTCGAGGCGCGCACGGACGGTACCTAGGCGAATGAGTTCCGGACGGAACTCCGCGAGCAATCGTTCCAGGAGTGGTTCGGCAATCGCCTCCCGACCGTCCAATTCGACCTGATCCGCACGGACCCGCTCGACCGCCCGCGCCACATACTGGGCCGCCTGCATGCGGCTGAACGGCTTCGCGCCGATTAACGTGCGGTCGATCACGCCCAATCCGATCAAGCGCTCAATGGCGTCATAACTCCAATGGTGCAGCGGCACATTGCTGGAGGCCAGGGCAATCCCGTTGAGGAGGAGCCACAGAGCCAGACCGAGACTGAGCGCAAATGGACGGCGACGGATCTTCACAAGGCAGGCCGGACCGGAGCGGAACGAGAGAGTGTGGGAATGAGCCGTGCGGCCGGAATCTCCGGCAGAGAACAGCGGCGACGCATCATTTCCGCCTGTGCGGAGCGGTCGGCGCAAGGCCGGCGACCGTTTCTATGCCGGCTGGGGACTGCGCAGGGTCTTCGGGCAGGAGAGCATCAGTCTCGCCTCCCCGCTCCTGAATCAACGATGTGCCGGCGGGGCAATAGGTGGGAAGGATGGCGCAGAGGAGGGCCAGCACCTTCGACACATTGCCCTCCGCAGCAGACTCCTCCAGTCTGGCCACGAGCCCGGACAACTGAGCGAAATTGCGCGCAGGGTCGGGCCGGATGCAGAGAACTTTCTGAACCGCAGTCGACTCCACCGTTTCGTGACCGGCGACCAGTTCCTCCGTCAGTTTCTCGCCCGGCCTGCAACCAAGATAGGTCAAGGGAATGTCTTGGTCGGGGACCAATCCGGAGAGACGAATCAGGTTGCGCGCCATCTCGAGCACGCTGATCTGCTCGCCCATCTCCAACACGAACAGTTCCCCTCCCCTGGCCAACCGCGCCGCCTGGAGCACCAGATGCACGGCCTCCGTCGTCAGCATGAAATAGCGGCGCATGTTCGGGTCCGTGATCGTCACGGGTCCGCCCGCCTTGATCTGCTCCAGAAACAGCGGGACCACGCTGCCGTTGCTGCCCAACACATTCCCGAATCGCACGGTGGCAAACAGGGTCCGGGACGTTCGGGCCAGCCTCTGCACAAGCAGCTCCGCAACTCCCTTGCTTGCGCCCATCACACTGACCGGATTCACCGCCTTGTCCGTGGAGATCAGGATGAAACGGTCGACTTCATGCCGATGGGCGGCCTCCGCGACCACCCTGGTCCCGCCGACATTGTTCAAGACGGCCTCGCAGGGATTTCCCTCCATAAGCGGCACATGCTTATGCGCGGCGGCATGAAACACCAGCGTCGGGCGATACTCGGCAAACAACCGGTTCATCTGGCCGACCTCGGTGACGTCGCCGATCACCGGCGCGACGAACGTCTTACCGGCCGCCGCCAACTCGTTCGCCACCGCAAACAACCCGTTCTCAGAGCGATCCAGCAACACCAGGGACGCAGGAGCCAGACCGGCGACCTGCCGGCACAATTCCGCGCCGATCGACCCTCCGGCTCCGGTCACCAACACCCGCTCCCCCTGCACCAACGCGCGAAGCGGTTCAGGATCAAGATCGACCGGAACCCGTTCCAACAGGTCTTCGATGGACAGATTCCGAATCTGGCTCACCTCCACCCGGCACTGCAACAGATCCCGCAAGTTCGGCAGGGTTTGAATGGGGAGATGGAACGGTTCCAACGCCTTCACCACCGCCCGAATCGCGGCAGGCTTGGCACTCGGCATTGCGACGAGCACCACGTCGGGAGCCTGTCGAGCGATGATGCGGGACAGGCAATCCCGGTTTCCCAGGACTCTCACCCCATGAATGCGGTGCCCGACTTTCGCCGGATTGTCGTCCACAAACCCGATGGGACGGTAGCCGCAGGAAGGATTGTTGCGCATTTCCCGCACAATCATGGCCCCGGCGTCCCCGGCGCCGACGATCAACACCCGCTTCCGGTCGGTCCGAAACCAACCTGCTTCCCGAATCAACCGGGGAACCACCCGCAACCCGGCCAGCAGGCACCACAGCAGCAAGGCGTCGATGACAAAGATGGAAGATGGATAGGCTCGCGTACCCAGCCCGAATCGCACCACCCCGGCAAAGGCCAACGAGCTGACGGCGATACTCAACGCAAGATTGCGGAGGTCCCACAGACCGGTGTATCGCCAGATGCCGTCATAGAGCCGAAAGGGGTAGAAGGTGAACGCCCTGATCGTCAGCAGCAGCGGCAACATCGCCACGAGCAGGTCCCATTCCTGCGCAGGAATGTTTCCATCGAAGCGAAGCAGAAACGCCACCCAGTTCGAAAGCGCAGCCAATCCCAAGTGGCCGATAAACAGCAGTAGGCGCCGCTGAACCGCGGAGAAGACTGTGGGAAACAGGATCGGCATGACTCGGTCCGGACAAGAAGATCTCCTGAGGGCCATTGCCTCAAGCCATACTCACGAACATACCCCGTCTCCAATCGCCGAATCCAGCCCTAGGATAAATCCCAGGCATGCGGAGGCGAACTGCCGGCAGGGGCCCTCGGAGGGAATTCAGACGCCGAGGATCGCAGGAGAATTACTTCTTGGCTGGCCGGACGAGCCTCAGCACTGTTTTCAGGATCAGGGAGAGGTCGAAGAGTAGAGAGGCTCGTCGGAGATACAGGTTCCCCAGTTCAATCTTGTCCGGCAAAATACGGGTCACATATTCGGCTTCGGGGTCTTCAACCTGAGCCAGCACATCCCCTTCATCGTGATACTTCAGTGACGCCAGGTCGGTCATGCCGGGCCGAATCGAGAGCAGCTGTTCATACTCGGATCGAAAGAGTTCGACGTAGCGCCGAACCTCCGGCCGAGGGCCCACCAGACTCATGTCTCCGATCAGCACATTGAGGAGTTGCGGGAGCTCGTCAAGCTTCGTCGCACGCAACCATCGCCCGACGCGGGTGATGCGTGCATCATTACGACTGGTGATGCACAACCCCTCGTTCGCCCGATCGGCCGCCATGGTTCTGAATTTATAGATGAGGAACGGGGTGAATCCCCGGCCGATCCGCTCCTGCCGGAACAACACCGGGCCGGAGGAGTCGAGCTTGACCAGCGCGGCGAGGATCAGAAAGAGCGGACTGAACAGCAACAGGCCGAGACTCGCGCCCGCGATATCGACCAACCGTTTGATCACCGCCGATACTGCGTAATCAGTGATCGAACCACATCGATGACGTGCCGGATATCGGCCTCGCTCATGCGCGAGTAAATCGGCAGAGAGATGCTGCGTTCGAAAGCTGCGCAGGCATGCGGGAAATCATCGCGATGGTATCCGTACCGCTCCCGATAATACGGATGCATGTGCAGGGGCATAAAATGTACGGACGTTCCGATCTGTTCCTTCTTCAAGGCCTCGATAAAATCATCCCGGGTAATACGAAGACGTTCGGGATTCAATTGAATCACATACAAATGCCAGGCATGTTCATAGCCGGGACGGCACAGAGGTCGCTGAATCTCCGGCAGTTCGTTGAACGCATCGTGATAGGCCGCGGCGATTCGAGCGCGCGCCGTCCAGAACCGGCGAGATTTCCTGAGCTGTTCGATGCCGATCGACGCCGCGATATCGGTCAGGTTGTATTTGAATCCAGGCTCGCGAATCTCGTAATACCAGGATCCGGTCCCCGCGTAGCGGCTCCACGCATCCTTCGTAATCCCATGCAGACTCATGCTCCGCATGCGCTCGGCGTAGTGGGCATGGTGGGTGGTGGCCATCCCGCCTTCCCCGGTCGTAATGGACTTGGTCGCGTAGAAAGAGAAGCAGGTGATGTCACCGATCGCGCCGACCATCCGACCGTGATCTGCCGCCGGCAGCGCATGCGCGGCATCTTCGACCACCTTCAACTCGTACTCCGTCGCCAATGACAACAGCCGATCCATCGCGCAGGGATGCCCGGCAAAGTGAACGGGCATGATCACCTTGGTCCGCGGGGTAATGGCCTGCTTCACCGCGTCGGGATCGAGGTTCAAGGTGTCAGGTTCACTGTCCACCAGAACCGGTTTTGCTCTGAGATACGACACCACTTCAGCCGTGGCGGCAAACGTCATGGTCGGCAGAATGACTTCATCGCCTTCTTTGACTCCGACCGCTTCCAGGGCCAGGTGCAGCGCAGCCGTGCCGGAATTCGTGGCCACCGCATGCGTTGCGTGCACGGCCTGTGCAAACTCCTGCTCGAATTGCTTCGTCCGCTGCCCCGTCGTCAACCAGCCGGAGCGCAGCGTCTCAGTGACCGCGCGAATTTCCTCTTCGCCGATCTCCGGAAGATGAAACGGAACCGCGTGTTCACTCATAGCGCGCTGACTTTCGAATGGTTCCGAGATAATGGGTGCATAGCCACGGCACTGCGCTCAACAGCTGACAGGCAAACCAGGAAAGCGGTGCCAGCATCCGCGTGACCGGTGGGGCGAGAGTTATGCGGCTCAGCTCGATGGTACAGTCCCCAAACAGCCGGTGGATCTCGCGCGCCGTGACCCCGCGAACATCGGGATTGCGGGGATTATTCATGTGAAAGTCATACCACAGGATCAACCCATTCGGCCTCAGTACGCGCACCATTTCACGGGCGAGCCGTTGTTGTACGTCCCGGTTCAGAATGGACGTAAACACCGTCGACTGGATGATGAGGTCGAAGCTTTCATCGGGAAACTCGAGTGCGGCCGCGTTCCGACAATGGATGGTCACCCCCTCCGGACTCAGGCATCGGGCTTCCTCAACACGTTGTTCCAGAAGGTCCACGCCGGTGATGTGTCGTGGATCGGCACCCCAACGAATGAGATCTCGAATCCAGAACCCTGCGCCACACCCCACGTCAAGAATGCGAACGGCCTGAAGCGACGACCAACCGGCCCGTTCCAGGACGGACAGGACACGGCGCTCCCGCTCCTGAAGCAGGAACAGGTTGCCGCGATTGAAGAAGGAATACAGTCCGGCACACGAGCCGGTCGTGCGGCGCGCATAGGCGTCACGAATCCGAGCCGCTTCCCGTTCGAGATCCGCGGCATCGGTCGTACATTTCTTCCGTGAGAGTTCCACAGGCATCATCTGGACAGTGGGATCGCGTTCGTGGCGATGTCGGGCCGCTTCCGACGGATCACAAAATCGAATATCCCGCGCATATAGCCCATGCCGTAACTGACATGGAGGGTCGGAAACACCAGCATCAGCCAGCCGGCGCAACGAAGACCGCTCGACAATCCTACCGCAAACGAGACGGCAAAATCTGCCGACAGGTACAGGGCGACGAGCAGCATGAGCATGAATCTGGCGACGGGGGAAGCGATCGAGGCGACGGAGAGGCCGACGAGCAACCCCAGGCACACCATAGGAACCACTTGCCGTCCGGTGCCGATCCTGCCGAGCTTCAAGGCGACCAGCGGTTTGAAGTACCCGTACTGATAAAACATCCTCCAGAGCTGCGCGAGCGACGACCGGGGATAATAGTAGGAGACCACGTCCGGGACCAACAAAATCCGCCCCCCGCGAGCGATCAATCGGTGATTGAATTCATCGTCCTGATTTCTGATGAGTTGCTCATCGAACAACCCGATTCGCGCAAACACGTCTCTCCTGTAACAGCCTCCGAACACCGTATCGACCCATCGCGGCGTGGAGGTCCCGATCCGGAAATACGACGTGCCCACACCGAACGGGTGCGAAAGACCCCGGGCAATCGCGCGCGCCACGGGACTGTCATTCGCGGGCACGGTCATGCACACGCCGCCGACATTGTCCGCTCCAGTTTTTGAAAGCCACGCCACAAGCCTTGAAATGTAGTTCTTTGGATACATGCTGTGTGCATCCATCCTCACGATGATGTCACCGATTGCCGCTGCAATACCCAAATTCAACCCGTGGGGAGTATCCTGCTTGAGATTGTCTAGGAGTCGTATTGAGGGATGATTCGCGCTGTAGCGGGAGACACTTGCCCTCGTCCCATCCTGACTCATGCCGTCGATAACCAGGATCTCGAGACGATCTTTTGGGTAGTCGTTGTTGAGGATCGAATCGAGGCACGCGCCGATGAACCGTTCCTCATCGCGGCAGGGAACCAGGACGGTCACGGCAGGTTGCGATGTATCACTCATCTGCAGCCTTTCACTCCGCAAGCAGAGGCGTCCGGCGGTCGGGATTCAGACGAAGCACACGGCAGAATGTTCCGTCGGTCGAGGCCAGGAGCAGAATGACCGTGGGGAGCAAGAAGGCTTCGACGAGAAGCGCCTTATACCCTTCGAATCCAGCTCGAATTAGCATCGGGATACTGGCCACGAACATCCAGGGCAGCACGCGTCCCCACAAGATCCAAAAACGCGATCGGTGTGGGCCGACAGGATGGGCATCAACAGAACATCTGGCCCACACCCACCCCCACAGCAGCGCTCCGGCGAGAATGCCAAGCACGCCGAAGTTGAGATACCACCCTGTCGCATGGTGAATGGTAAAGCCCTGTCCTTCAGCCACCCCGATACTATCGGCATAGTGCAGATAAATATCCGGCGGCCGGTTCGGCCATGCAAATCGTGGAATCACCGAGGCGAGCATGCTGAGCACACTCTCTCCATAGGTCAGCGGCACGTTGAGAGCCAGCGCCCCGTACAAGGAAAAATGAGCCGCGAAGGCTTCATTGCTTGACGCGACAAACTGTGCGGCGTTCAACCAATGAGCCGGCTCGAGATCCTGGAGGCCTCCCGCAACCGCCGCCAGCGGCAAGCCGCGCAACGTGTCGACGAGCCACAGCCCGACAAAACCGACCGCACCGGTGAGCGTCAACGCAGCCAATCGAGGACGCCGTGCATTGGCGAGGTATAGGAGGCCGCCTCCGATGCCGACGAACAACAATTCATTCTTGTTCCCCAGGATGAGCGCGAACCAGAAGAGGCCGGCCGCAACGGCCAGATATCCGGCCCGTACGGCCCATCCGTCTGAACCGACGAACAGACGAGCCTCTCTGCCGCTGCTCACAATGCTCAACCCGATGGCGGTTGACAGCAGCGCTCCGCGGCTCAACAACTGATGGATGGTGAAATAGGGCGGCAATTCCCCCAATCCTCCTCGCGTCACCATGTAAGTGGAGAGGTTCATGCTGTCGGCCATTTCCAAGGGCTCTCGGATAAGCGCATAACTGCCGATTCCACACAGCACCGCCAGGCACAGCAAGACTCCATGGGACACATCGATCGGGGCCGGCCAGGTGTCATCCGGCAGAGGCCCTGGCTTCAAAAACAGGAGCAGCGCGATCTCGATCAGAATGATGAACGCCGCATAGAGCAACAATGTCATCAGGTAGTTGTCGTCGAGCATGACCGGAAACAATTTCGCTTCCAGATAGTCGTACCGTTTCCCACTCTCGCCGCCGAGCCGGTCTTGCACAATGGACCAGGCTCCGAACAGAGACCAGTAATAGATCAGGCCGATACCGAGCGGGAACGAAAGATGGTGGGCTCTGCTCCACACGAGCCATCCCAGAAGAACAATTGCGCCAGTGGCGGATGTCAGAAGAACGTAAAATTCCACCTTAGCTATCTCGCTGCGTCATCGTCCGCTTGGTCACCAGATAGTGATCGGCGACGAGATATTGAAGATCGGATGCCAACAAGACATCGATCGCATCACACAATCCCATCACCATTGGCGACCCGTGAAGATTAAATGAGGTATTAAGAATCGCCCATCGCCCAGTCAGCCGGCCGAAGTGCGTAATCAAGGAGTGGAAACGAGGATTGTCATGCTGCCGAACAATCTGTGCGCGTGCCGTCCCATCCGCAGGATGCACCCCGGCGATCAGCTCCTGCCTTCGCGCAGTCGTGTCGAAGGCATGCATCATAGAGCACAAAGACTTCCCATGTCGTAACGACTCAGGAATCCGTACATAGTCATCCGCTTTTTCCTCTAGAATGGCCGGTGCGAACGGCATCCAGAAATCCCGTCGTTTGATAAGCCGGTTGATAGTGCCGACAACCTGCGGATGGCTGGGGTCGGCCAGGATTGATCGATTGCCAAGCCCTCTCGCGCCAAACTCCATGGGCCCCGTGCACCGGGCGACAACGTGCCCGACCGCAAGTAATTCAGCGATTTTAGCCTCTGGGTCCTCTACATGCTCGATCTGCACCCGTTCGGCATATCGCCTTTTTGCCTCAGCGACATCAAGGGTCGCTTCTGGCCCGAGACACATTCCATCGAACTTGATCTCAGTTGAAATTCCGCCGTTCTGAACATGACATTGCCAGACAGCGCCAAAAGGTAGTGTCTCATCGCCACATGAAGGAAAGACCTCGAAGAACTCGACTGCGGGAAACTCTGCAATTCGCTTGTTAGCCTTGACGTTCATAAACACACCGCCCGCCACAAGGATATTCTTCACACCGGTCTGTTCGATGGCACTGGAAATCCAACGGAGCAACAGCTCTTCCGTGAAGTCCTGCAAACCGGCGGCGAGCGCGTCGAACCGGACACAACTGAAATCCGTTGCCAATCGAGGAAGAATCATCGATGTCCGTTCTGGAATCATTCGCTTAAAACACAGTGGATTTCGAGGATCCAGATCCAGATAGGTGGAAAACCGTTTCTTGACCACATCAGCCTGTCCCACCTTGCAATAAGGCGCAAGTCCCATGAGTTTGTACTCATGCTCATGCGGACGCATACCCATCAGATATGTGGTGCAGGCGTACAGATTTCCCAGCGAATGCCCGCTAGGCGTGGAGGCGATCAGCCGCAAGCTCTCGCCTTGAGCCAGATACACGTGCGAACAGGCATCGTCTCCGCCTCCATCAGAAGTAAAAACGAGGTGCGGAGCCTCTCCGTTTTTCCGAAGGCCATAATATGCCGAAGCCGCGTGATTAGAGTGATGGTGATACCGCTGTATGGGTACGCCGTCCAGGCCGAGATTAGCCAGCTTGTGCTCGACGATTTTATTTTGACCGACACTGCGACGCTCCAAGCGCCATTTTGTGAGTGCAGACTCCGCGCTGGTCGGAATGCAGCTTGAGATCAATCTCGTTACCCCCCGGACATCTCCCGCAGCAAGTCCCTCATACCAGGGACTGAGACTCCTGGCATAATACCCAAGGAGGTCAGCGCGAGTTTCATTCGGAGGACTATGGAGGTTGCTGAAGCACACATGGGAGACATTTCCAGCATGAAGGGAAAATGCTCTTGAACAATACGCGACGGCCTGCACGGGGAATCCGATGTAACCCTTCTGCCCGTTTAGCCGCTCCTCCTGCAAAGCGAAAATGATTCTTCCATTGCGACACAAAACAACAGCCGCATCAATACCTTCATTGATACCCAGAATCATACAAGCCGAATCGTGACTTCTCTTGTTCACTGCCCTGGCCTCATGACGTTTCGCAGGACATCACCAGTTGCCCAGAGCTTCACGATACAGCGCCACAACTCGCTCGGCGACCCTCTCAGAGGACAGCTCTTGAATGATCTCATGGCCATTAGACCGCCCGGGCTTCCGCAATAGATCAGCCAAGGCCATTCCGAGTTCGGCTGGATCTCGACCAACTATCCTCGACGGACGAACATGGGCCAGCCGCTCTTTGACATCGCCGACATCTACTGAAACAATTGGCAGATTACAAGCGATGGCCTCCTTCACAATGTTCGGAGAACCTTCCCAATCACTGGTCATGAGAAAGCAATCGGCGGCATTGAATAAGATAGCTAACATTCGCTGCTCCGTCCTACCGTCAAGCACAACAAACCTGATACCGCCGCACAAAGTTTCGGCTTTTTTCACAGCTAGCTGAGCAAGGTCAAGACGTTTAACCCGGGGCTCCGCTCCCGCGCTAAAAATTACTATCATCTCTCGCTCACCCCACCGTAGCTCAGATCGCATTTCATTCTTGGGCATTGGATGGAATACCCCTAAGTCAACACCTGATGGTATGACGGCTGCACGGGATCTGTTCCACCATAGTCTATCCCTCAACCCCTGACTAACGCAGATGATGCGCTTGGCGCGAATGGCCACCAGCTGAGAAAAGACTCTCCCGACAAATGACCTGGCGGCGTTGATACTGGGGCATGGGTTAAGGTCACTCCCCTGATAACTCACCACAAGCGGACAGGTCGTTAGGAGAGCGCAAAACAATGCCGTCATACTTCCATAATGGACATGCAGCACATCAGGCCTGAACTCGACCATCTTGCGTCGAAATTCTTGCGCTTCGACAAGGAGCTGGAAGGGAGCGGTCCGCGAACGGAGAAAAAATGTGCGGCAAATCATTCCTGCTTTTGCGAGTGAATCCACTTGGTTTCTCGCAAAGATCATTGAGGTTCCATGTGGATCGCCGGGGATTACGGACAATATGCGAAGTGGGTCCAAGACTATCTCCTCCCGATGTAGCGGAACACCAATCTGCCCCATTGCTAAATGGAGAGGCGATGGATTACTAACGAAAAGCAGAAGTTCAAATGGGCAACGCCTGCAGGTGCATTTATTGGGCAGCCGCATAAAACGATCGATACACAGCAGATCTCTGCACCGCCCTCGCGAACACCTCATGACCAGCATTGTTCCAATGGGTGTCGGTTGGGTATTCGTAGCGACGTCCCGTCACCGTATGATCCTCACGAAACTCAGTCTCCATATCAATGACTTCAAACCCGGCGGCCGATGCTTTCGCTAGAAAATGGCGCCTCATGAGACCAAAGTAGGTGCTCTCCGCATCTTGCCGAGCTGCAGGATCGTACATGTCAGGCCTGACAGCATCAATCACGAGCAAAATTTTCTTGGGCATAAGCCCAGCTTTCACGGGCAGCATGTTGATAAACGCGTCAACCCCCCGCAGGGATTCTGCAATGCGGATAGGGTTGGCGCTGGCTGATGTATTCCCGACATATCTTCCCGCTCTGCTTGGCGAGGATTGCACGAGCTCCTTCACGCGTTCAAAAACGTGACCAATTTCAAGGTTTGCAGCGAGATACATGGCAAGCGACGATCGGGTGAAGACCTCCCTCCAAGGAGGTACTTCACGATCGATGCGTATGAGCCGCAACTCACCACTCGCCTGTTCAGCAAAATAATGAAATCCAGGGACGCTCTTGTAACGAAGAAGGCTCTCGTCAAAATCGTTTCCTACCACTAGGACTACCAAGGCTTCAGGGTGAAAAATGTCTCTGGCATACTCGGCATATGCCAGATACTGACTGAGCGCGGATCCAGAAGCACCAAAGCCATAGACACGGCCTTTACCAACTAGTTCCTTGTTGAGAAGCGCTGGGGCTGTTTCGTGATGCGGCACCATTGCTGCCTCGATATAGCTATCTCCGACAATCGCCAATAATGGCCCCGGAGCAGCTGGATCGTAATCAATTTCGCTGATGAATCCAAAATTGTTGGTGTGGACTTCATTCACAATAGAGAAGTTCCACCCCTTCGACCAAATCGACTTTCGGTGTGGAGTATATCGGAAAATCGGACTATTCTCGGTGACTGCCATTGAACGTAACCCTTCGTTCACAGGGAACAGCCGCAGTATCAACTCCAGAAACAAAACTATTCCAACGACCGTGAGCAACATGACTATGAGAGCCAATGATGTTGATCGTTGACACATCGTCAGCCGTTCTCCACACTACTCATGCACCAATGCTGAACGCTCATGGCACCATCCATAGTCTTCACCATCGGGGACAAGCTCGCTGCTTCGAATAGGGGGATTCCAAATCTCCTCCAACCAAGAACTCTCACCTCGCTAAGAGAATCTGTCTCTTTCGAGATTCTCAACAATCATGACGTGGAATTAGTAGATTGCGACCGGAGCAAGGGATTTGCCATCCCTCGAATCGCGCTCCAGGCGCTGGGCTGACAAACGTCTTCGTAGAACTATTCCGAGAAGAAGTGCATTTAGCGCATAATAGCAGCTGACCCCAATCGCAATGCCGATGAGTCCGCCAAGCAGGCACCCAACAGATTTCAATATCAATCCGATCGTATTGGCAAGAGCCTCAATCTTTGCTGGAGTCTTCGTATCTCCTTGCGCATAGAACACACTCACCAATAAATGGTTGATACTTGCGCTTAGCAAAACCCCTGAGCAACTCATCAGCACAATCCATATTCTGCTTAAGTCATCTACATGGAGAGAGCCAAGCAGCGATTTACATACATCTTGCAGCACCGTAATGCGGCAGAGCAATCCGGTCCCACCTAACAAACCGACTGTCATCACACTCAAACCGCAAATCCACAACAATCTCTCTTTGCATAACCCCACCAACTGAGGCCATTCCCTCCGGTGGCTCAATGAAGTAAGTTGAGGCAGAATAGGAGTAATCAATCCCTGATTTATGACTCGAACGATGGCCGAATGTATCCGCCAGACCAATTCAAGAATCACAATACTCCCTGGCATGAGGAGGGATGCCAGCAGCCGGTCAACCAAGAAGCTCGTGCGATTATAGGAGGCACTTATCACGAGGGGGCGCATCTGACCCCAGACTGCCTTCCCGAGAGACACAACATCAGAGTATGAACCGCCCCCACCCTTCTTGACGGCGGGAAAAATTAGGAGTGCTGGTCCTGTGACAATGAATACTTGTGCCCAGGCAGCAAGTCGAACGCCCCATCTATCAAGTCCGAATACTAAGAGCACCCATCCGCCGCTCACACAGATCAGGACCGACAAGGCGGGCCAGACAAAACGGCCTTGGGCTTGCGAGAGGCAAGTCAGCACCGTTCCGCAGCCAACACCTATCAGGCCGACTATCTGAACCTGTGCCAATCCCACGGCGAGGTTGGCGGTGGGTTCAGCTAAGCCAGGCGCAAGAATGGGGACTACGATCGGTGCGAGCAAGAACAATATGGCGACACTTATTGATGAGGCCGCTCCGATGACGCAGAGGAGGGGCCAACCCGCCCAGTCCTGATCGATTTCCACCCTTGAAGAGAAGAAGGGGATTAACACCAACCCAAGCGGCTCAATGAGGAGCGCGATGGCGATCTGTGAAAGCGTTGCCCCTGCATACAATGCATCAGTCTGTACACCAACGCCAAGATGCGCCACGGTATACCATTGAATGCCAAATGCACTGAAGATTTGGGCAAGGGTGATCGCCGAGAGAGCTGCGCTCACGCGAAGATGCCGAGGATGCAATTCACAAGCAGACTTATTCTCAACTGACATGCGCGACTCAATCATGATCCAGTGGATCTGTCTCTGCAGCATGCAGAGACTTGTTCGTCTACTGCTGCGTTCCTTTACAGATCACCCAGGCAACGACTTGCGTAATAGGTTCCCGAACATTGACGTTTTACACCGCTCCCACTTATGATCCGCTCCCATTGTGCTTCAGCCCACCCCCCTCACATGGCGCGCGCTTCCACTGATCGTCGTTTGGACGCTCCTGGCGCTATTTGACACACTCCCGGCCTCGGCGGACAGCACAGGGGATTCCGCCTCCGCCCCGCATGCGCTTGACCTGCATGTCGAAACCACAACCTTCCTCCTGAACCTTGAAAAACAAGGGCTCGAGGACAACACGTTCACGAATGGTCTGGGCCGGGACACGACCCTGATGGGCAATCTGCTGAACGTGTATCTGCGGAAACGCCTGCTATCCTCCGTAGACTTGGACCTTGGAGTGTTCGCCAATATGCCGTACGGCCATGACACGGAGGTGTCGCAAGTCCGGCCGATTATCCGCCTTCAATACCGCCCCACTGAGGAAATCACGGCGCTGCTCGGCACCCTTGCGGTCCCGCACCGGGACTTTCACGATGCGGTCTTCGACAATGCCAACCGGTTTGTGCGACCGATCGAACAGGGTGCGCAAGTGACGGTGAACTCAGAGTATTACCGACAAGACCTGTTTATCAACTGGGAGCAGGCCTTCCGCGGCTCCGCCACCAATCGGTACGATGTGGGTTATGCGGGACAACTTCGAGCCGGCCTCTTCCGCTTTAATGGGCAGGCGCACTGGGTCCATCACGGCCAAGCCCTTCTCAAACTCGACCGTTCCTTCACTACCGGCAACAATCTGGTAACCGCCTTCGGCCCCGAACTCGTTTTCGAACCGGCACGGTACTTCAGTTCCCTCCGATGGTGGAATGAACTTGGCATCCGCTTGACGTATCTCAACAGCTTCAATCAAGCGGCTCGCGCCGTCCCTTATGACCAGGGACGCGGCTACGATGTTCAAGCCTGGCTGGATATCGCAGGCTGGCGACCGCGCATAGGATTCTGGCGCGGCGTGAACTTCCTTGGCCAACAGGGCGATCCTGAATTCGTTGCAGGGAATTTCATGGAAGTGGGGCTCTCCAAAGTGTATGCGCTCGGGGAGAATGCCTCCATCGAGTTCGGGGTGCAAGCAAGGCGCCTGCGCAATGCGGTCAATGAATTTATCCCGCAAGGGACCAAATGGGTGAACCAGCAATATCTCGTCTTCAACTGGAACTGGGATACCGCAGATGGTCAGTTCATGAGAGACTTGTTCCCCGCGCAGAACAACCCGGCCGCCACAGAGCCCCCAGATTCCGCGCCTCGATTCACGGCCAAACTCGACACCCTGACCTATGTGTATAACATCGCCTATTCCGGCCTCCGGCAAATCGGAGGGCGACCGGTCGCGAACAGCACCCTCGCCGGTCAATACCTTGCGCCCGTGCTCAGATACAGCCCTTCGTCCAGGTTGAATCTGGACATCGGCGTCTTTGCAGGGTTGCCCGTCGGGGATACGCAGCGATTCCACACGGTGCAGCCGATCCTGTCGGCGGAGTACGAAATCTGGCCGGCGGTGTCGGTGATCGCCGGCACGATCAAGCGGAACCACCCCTTCGTGGATGCGCTGTTCAACGACGCCTCCCTGTTTTCACGCCCTCTCGAACAAGGGTTCCAACTCCTGGTGAACCGGGAACATTACCAGCAGGATCTGTTCATCAACTGGAACCAGCTCGAGACGTTCCAAAAAGCGGAGCGGTTCGACGTGGGATATGCAGGGCGCGCGAGCGCCGGATTCTTTTCCTTGAACGGCCAAGTCTACTGGACCCACAGCGGCGGGGCGCAGTACTCGGAATCCCGCACGTTTTTCGGAGTCGGCCTGCCGAGAGACCGGCCGGCCTCAAACAATTTCCTGACGGCCGTCGGACCGCAATTCACATTCCAGCCTAATCGCTATTCGTCCGCCCTGTCGTGGTTTCGTGAAATCGACGTGATGGCGTTGTATCTCACCAGCCAAAACGAACCGACCCAGAGCGGTGCGCCGATCGTTCGCGGCCGGGGCTATCAACTGACGGCCGGTGTGGATCTGGACGGTTGGCGGCCCTACGTCACGATCTGGCGAGGCGAGCATTTCGTGAATGAGCAGGGCGACCCGGCCTACTACGCCGGAAACTTCACGGAGTTCGGGCTCTTGCGCGATTTCTTGCTGCCGGCCGGGTTCTCCCTGCGGGTCGGCGGGTTCGGACGCGTGATCGACAATCGCATGACCCATACCGAGTATGCGTTACTCAACTGGTCCTGGGATCAATCACCGTGGCGCGGGTTCTGCTTGCGACCGACGCTACTGCATCGAAGCGAGTCGTCCTGCAACCAGCCTTGAGATACACTTCTCTCTTGCCACCCCGCATCAAGCCCGTTAGAGTAGCACCAGCGACAGGCAGACGGTTCGTTCATGGTGGAGGGTGTATGTTCCGTAGGAAGTTGGCGGTTTTGTTCGGAATCGTGGCGCTCTGCCTCCCCTCGCTTGGGCAGGCCGAAAACTATGCTGCATTTGCCATTGGGCCGAATATCGCCACCCTCGATACCACGGATGTCGGCAAACTCGACCTCGCGAACAATCTGGCTTATGGCGCGAAATTGGGCCACTATTTCGACGATCGTGGCTTCAACTGGTTCGGCCTCGAAGTCGACATGTATCGGTCGGCGCCTGACATTAAGCAGCAAAACGTTCCCGCCTCCACCAATCGCTTTCTGTCGCAAAAAGTCCCCGGCGCGGATTTCCTGGTGCATTCGCTCGCATTCAACGCACTGGTCCGCGTCACCGGTTACCAATACAAAGTAGAACCCTATGCGGGTCTCGGCATCGGACTCAATGTGGGGAATATCTCGGATGGAAACTTCAGGCCCGAAGCGTCGTTTGCCCCGAGCTTTAACGTGTTAGCCGGCATCAAATATTTCATGACGCCGAAGATCGCCCCCTTCATTGAATACAAGTACAATTTCGCCCATTTCAGCTTCAGTCGCAGCAATATCACGGCTGACTACCGCGCCAACCTCTTCATGTTCGGCGTTGCCTTCCATTTCGGACGATAGCCCTCGTGACTTGCCCGATAGAACGACTCCCCAGATCTCCGGCTCAGGCACGGACCTCCATTTAACAGCGTCGGTCCAAGGTGCCCTCCCACGGCATCACACGCACAGTGGCAGACTCCGGATCAGAGCCGATCTTTACTATTGCCGGCCGGAAGGCGTACGGCCAGAGATGGCCATCCTCCACACTCTGCCCCCAACTGCCTGCGGTCTGCCACTGCCGACAACGCTCGAAAGTCGGCTTCCCTCGCTGACGCGTCAGCATAGAATCCAGGGATGCTCATGCGCCGCAACGGTCCTGTTGCCATCCCCTCGAATTCAGCCACCGTCGTATCGAGTCTGTCCTTAGAAACCACCGGGCAATCTGAGTCGGATATCCGCACCAAGCGGGACGCAGCCCTCACGTCCTTCACATCGAATGTCGAGGCCGAGCAGCGCTTTTTTTGAGACCGATGTGAAAGAGCGAGAGGCATTGCAGGTGGTGTGCCGAACCCAGGAAGCGCGGCGGGCGAATGGCCAACAGAACGCCAACTGTGAAGAGGTGACGTACCTCAGAGGCCTGGTCGCGTTATTTGAGAACCGCGAGGATGCGATCCACGCCTTCCAAGAATTGCGCACCACCGCGCCAAACGGCCGCTATGCCGCTTCCAGCACTCGCTGGTTTACCCTGCTGCAAGGCGGTCAGACGGCAGTCGTCAGGCACGAGCCGCTGTTCGTGCAATTGAGACAGGAGATTCTCCATGGCCTGCTGGATCCGGACACCCTTGCCGCAAGTCGGAAATTCAAAGAGGAGGAACGGCGAATCGCCGAGGTGAGCCGCTGAACGCCGGTATCAGCACGGCCTGCCGGAAGACAGAAACAAAATGAACGAGAAAGTCATGACCGGGTGATCGCGTGACCAAGAACAATCATACAAGCTCCGCGTCGAGCCAGCTCGGTTTGGAGGCGCCGGGGGGATCGAACCGCCGCATCGCAGTACACGACTGGATGACGCCGCAGTGAATTCAGACATTCACAGACTTCACCCAGCGCCGGCCTTCCCGGCCTCCACGTTCCCTGCATCAGGTCCCTCACCGGACGATCGAAACGCCTGGCAGGACTTTAGATAATCGAGGATGCTCGACTTCGAGATCTTCAAGGCCTGGAAGGCATGTCGGATCAAGGTGTGCGCCCCTTCGACCTCAGGCAGGATGACTTCCGTTGCCCCCACGGCCTTCAAGTCCTCAGCCTCCCTAAACCCATGCGCCCGGGCAAGAAGGGGGATCTTTTCGTTCAGCCCTCGGAATCGTCGAACGGTAAGCGACGTCTCGTGAATGACGGGAAGCGCCACGATCACCAGCGCGGCATGTTGGGCGCCGGCCGCTTTCAATAGTTCAGTTTGCGAGGCGTCCCCGTAGACGCAAGAAATTCCGCGTCGACGCAGCTGTCGAACGATGTCCGGATCGCGCTCAATCACGGTGTACGGCAGTTGAAAATGATCGAGGGCGAGCCCCACCGCGCTGCCCATGCGACCAAACCCACACAGCACCACATGTCCGGCTTGATCCTCAGGAACCCCGCCTTGAATCGGCAGGGCAGCTCGCCCCATCTTGAAATGTAGTGTAGCGATCCACCCCGGCGCATACCGAACGAGAGGCGCGTTGAGGAGAATACTCAGCAGCGAAGCGGCCAGGGTGGCATTGTACACATCCTCGCTCACATGGCCCGCCGTTTTCGCGACCTGAACCAACACGAAAGAAAACTCGCCGATCTGCGTGAGACCGGCGCCCACGAGTAGTGCCGTGCCCCAGGCATAACGAAACAACCTCACGACCAGCGTCCAAATGACGAATTTCCCGACGATAATCAGTCCGAGCATGAGACCGAGCAACGGGAGATTGGCCCAGACCACGCGCGGATCGATGAGGACACCGATCGTCACAAAAAACAGGGCCACGAACGCGTCCCGGAGCGACAGGAGGCGGGCTAAGGTTTCGTGACCATATTCTGACCCGCTGATGATCAATCCTGCCAGAAACGCGCCGAGCGCCAGGGACAGCCCTGCCATCTGTGTGACGGCTGCCGTGCCGATTCCCAGGGACAACGCGACCAGGAGAAAGAGTTCGGCATTTTGTGTCTTCGCAATGCGTGTCAACAACGGCGGAATGGCTTTCGCCGCGAGATACGCGAAGGGAACCAAGATGAGGACCGCGAGCCACAAGGCCTTTCCTATGGTGGCGAAACGGCCCGGTTCCAAAGCCCCGAGCGCAGGTAGCAGAACCGTCAGCACGACCACCGCGAGATCTTCCACGAGGGTGATCCCGATCATCACCCGGCCATGCTTGGCACGCAAATCTCCGCTGTCCAGCAGCAAGCGCGCCAGAACCATCGTGCTGGCGACGGATACCACCGACCCGATCACCACGCTTTGAATCCCACTCCATCCCACCACATGGCCCAGCCCGACGGCGAGGAGAATGGAGAGGAAAATACCGAGTGGCCCTCCCAGCAGGGCCACCCAACGGACTCGTAACAAGTCATTCAGAGAAAATTCGATCCCGATGCAGAACATCAAGAGGATCACACCGATCTCGGCGAACAATTCGAAGCTATGGACATCCGAAATGGAGGGACCGGGGGTAAACGGACTGATCAGAATGCCGCCGAAGACATATCCCAGAATCAACGGTTGACGAAGTAGATAGGCGGAGGCCCCGCCGATGACCGCAGCGACAAAGACATAAGCGAGATCTCTAAAAAAAATTGGATCAGGAGTCATGAGTCCTCTCAGACAGAAGATCGTCCTCTAGGCTGCAGACTAACATGAACGAACGCTGGTTGACGCGAGAAGTCGAGACACACACGTCAAATGTTCGGCAGGTGGCGGCGACTAGCGGTGTGATGTTGCGAAGCTTTCCCCGTTTTTATTCTCCAATCGTGCTGTAAGGCAGCTTGCCTGAGTGCTCGACGACCGACGACGGCCAAGAACGATGGATAGAGAGAGGGCCGCTAGGGAATCAACGATTTACCGCTCGCGATTGCACCCAATTGAAACAGCCTAGGATATCAAAGCGGGAGCAACACCGGGAGTGGGATCGGACGCATTGCCGCCGTGCACATAAAGTGAGCATTATTCTCTCTCACCTGTGTCGGATAAAGGGAGGGCGACAGGGACAAATTAAAAAGGTGGGCTAAGCCTGATCGCCACCGCGTGAGCCCCGTAGAATCGAGCCAGTTGGAAAGCGGTCGGAGGGAACAGTCTGATCGAAACCGGACGTAAAACCGGGAGTAGTCGGATACAAAGGGGATGACGAAGGACGAGAACTATTTCCTGCCGAATCACCGGACGGGTTTATCCGCTCACCTTCGTAACGAAGACGCGATCACTAGGCTCGCGGTCGGATCAAGCAGGGTTTGGAGGCGCCGGGCGGGTTCGAACCGCCGCATCGCAGTTTTGCAGACTGCTCCCTTAGCCACTTGGGTACGGCGCCACGGATCGGATTATAGAAGGGGGAGCTTCAGGAACTCAACCGCGAAGAGCGGAGAAAGAGAGGAATATTCTGAGGGGCGCTCTTAGCAAATACACCACATCGGCTAGCGTTTCGTCGGAAGCACAGGAATATCGCGGACGATGGTCGAATGTTCATCCGGCGCATGACCGATCAATTCCCACCCAGGCTCCGCATGCCCATCTGACGACGCTGCCGTTTCGTGAGTCACTCCAGCGGCCTCGGCTTCCTTTTCCTTGGCCAACAGCTCGACCTCATGGATCAGCGTGTCCATGAGTTCTTCAAGCGGTACCTTCCGCATCAGCTTGCCCTTTTTGAAGAGAATGCCCTTGCCTTCTCCACCGGCAATGCCGATATCCGCTTCCTTGCCTTCACCGATGCCGTTCACGACACAGCCGAGCACGGAGACGTTCAGCGGCGTCTTGATATGGCCGAGCTTCTTTTCCAGTTCATTCGCCATGCGCACCACGTCGATCTCAACCCGGCCGCAGGTCGGGCAGGCAATGACATTGATGCCGCGATGGCGCAACTCCAGCGACTTGAGAATCTCAAACCCGACTTTGACTTCCTCCACCGGATCAGCCGCCAATGAGACTCGCAGGGTGTCACCGATGCCTTGCGACAAGAGCCAGCCGAGGCCGATCGCAGACTTCACCGCGCCCGTCATGGCCGTACCGGCTTCTGTGATTCCGATATGCAGGGGATAGTTGGACTGGGTGGAGAACAAATAGTAGGCATCGATGGCATGATGCACGTCGGAAGCTTTGAGCGACACCTTCATATTGGTGAAACCCTCGTCTTCCAAGGCATGGACTGCATTTAAAGCCGATTCCGACAGGGCTTCGGGAGAGGGCCAGCCATACTTGTCCAACAGCGGACGTTCGAGCGAGCCGCCGTTCACGCCCACGCGCAGGGGAATCCCCCGCTCGTTGACGGCCTTGATGACTTCCTGCACCTTCCACCAGGCCCCGATGTTGCCCGGATTGATGCGGACGCAATCTACCACCTCCGCCGCCTTGAGGGCTAAGCGGTGGTCGAAGTGAATGTCGGCGATCAGCGGAACCGTCATCGCGGCTTTGATCTGGGGAAGTGCGGCTGCCGCCTCGTCATCAGGGACGGCAACACGGATGATTTCACACCCTGCCTCTTCCAGTTGACGGATCTGGGCCACCGTGGCCTTCACATCGCGTGTATCCGTCGAGCACATCGACTGGACTGAAATCGGCGCATCTCCGCCGATCTTGACCGATCCCGCCTGAATCTGCCGCGTCTTTTTCCTTGTGATATGCATCAGCTTCTCGGTGTATGTCCTGTTTCGGTACGCCCCGACATCAACTAGCTGCCCTGCTCATCGCCGTGCGGCAAACTCCCCACCAGCGATGCCAACCGGGCGGCATCATCGGTAGCCACACTGGCTCCGAACAACGCCTTCACGTTGTTGTAAATGCCATCGGCTGTCAGGCCATACCGTTCGCGCAGCAGGTCTTGCGGACCCTGCTCGATGTACCAATCGGGAAGACCGATCACCTTCGTTCTCAGGTTCGTAATACCCTCTTCGGACAGGGCTTCCAAGACGGCGGAACCGAACCCGCCCATCTTGCAGCCTTCCTCAACGGTCACCAGGCAGCGCACGTTCTTCGCCGTCTTGATGATCAATTCTGTGTCGAGAGGTTTCACGAAACGGGCGTTGACCACCGCGGCGGAGATCCCTTCCTGCGCCAACCGTTCGGCTGCTTTCATGGCCGGCCAGACGGTGACTCCGATCGCCACAATCGCCACATCCGTGCCTTCCCGCAACAACTCGCCCTTGCCGATCGGCAACGCCGTCGGTTCCGGGTCCATCGGCACCCCGAGACTGACCCCGCGGGCGTACCGCACCGAGGCGGGCCCGTCATGCGTCACACAGGTTTTCATCATGTGCTGCAGCTCGTTTTCGTCCTTCGGTGCCGCCACCACCATATTCGGCACATGGCGCAGGAAGGCAAAGTCGAATGCGCCGTGGTGCGTCGTGCCATCCTCGGCCACCAGACCGCCCCGGTCGATGCAGAAGGTCACCGGCAAATTCTGGGTCGCCACATCGTGCACCACCTGGTCATAGGCCCGCTGCAAGAATGTGGAGTAGAGCGCGACCACCGGCTTCATGCCCTGCGCAGCCATACCGGCCGCGAAGGTGACGGCATGTTGCTCGGCGATGCCCACGTCATAAATCCGATCAGGGAACACCTTCTCAAACGCGTTGAGACCCGTGCCCTCGCACATGGCGGCGGTAATGGCCACGACCCGCTTGTCCTGGTGAGCGACTTTGATCAGCGCATCGATCGCCAGACTCGTATAGCTGGGACGCACTGCCTTCTTGGCCGGCACACCCGTTTCACGCACGAACGGCGGACAGGCGTGGAACCAGACGGGATTATCCATGGCCGCCTGATAGCCCAAGCCCTTCTTCGTAATCACGTGCAGCAGGACCGGGCCCTTCATTTTCAGCACGTTCTCCAAAGTCGGCAACAGGTGCTCGAAATTATGTCCATCGATCGGTCCGGCGTACTGGAAGCCCAACTCCTCGAACAACAGACCCGGGAGAATCGCCCCCTTGGCCAATTCCTCAGCCCGTCGGGCGATTTTCTGCACCTCAAGGCCGATGTGGGGGATCTTCCGCAACAGTTGGCCGGTTTCTTCCCGCATGCGCGCATAGAATTCGCCGGTGAAGGTCCGGTTCAGGTAGGCCGAAATCGCCCCGACGTTCTTGGAGATGGACATCTGATTGTCATTCAAGACAACGATGAAATCTTTATTGGTGCCGCCGGCGTGATGCAACCCTTCAAGGGTCATTCCGGCGGTCATGGCACCGTCACCGACTACGCAGACCACTTTGTGTTTTTCGTTCCGCTGCTCCCGCGCCTCCACCATGCCGAATGCGGCGGAGACTCCGGTGCCGGCATGCCCGGCATTGAAGGTGTCGTAGACACTCTCTTCGCGTTTACAAAATCCGCTCAACCCGCCGTACTGCCGAAGCGTGTGGAACTGCTCCCGTCGTCCGGTCAGCAGTTTGTGGGTATAGGCTTGATTGCTGGTATCCCACACGATTTTGTCTTTCGGCGTATCCAGGAGATATTGCAGCGCGACCGTCAGCTCCACCACACCCAGATTGGAGGCCAGGTGCCCCCCGACATTCGAAACCACCGTAAGGATCTGCTCACGGATCTCCTGGCACAGTTCCGGAAACTGCTCAGGGGAGAGGCGTTTCAAATCAGCGGGACTGTGGATATTTTTCAGCAGAGACATTGCACAATCTCCTTGTCAAATGATGACAATTGGGCGCAGGTATTCATTCAGTGGGAACAAGCCGTATAGAGAAGGTCGCGACGAAGCAGCGAAGAAGTTTCGTATAATCGGCTCATCCTCACATATGGCACTGCCTGTGTCAAGATTTCGCCTTCCCCGGCACCAAAAACTTCGCCGTCCCGACTACGACCGGAACCGGTAGGTGAGGACGGTGGAGAGGGTAAAATCCGCCGCGCTCCCGGTGATGAAATCCAGATTCTCCACTCCATAGAGCTGCCAGAGCAGACCGGGAAGGATTCGATAACTCACCCCCAGCACCGACTCCGTCACGCCCTTATCCAGGACTCGCGTGCCTGTCCCGTGAAACGGCGGGGAATAATAATCGAACTGTGCGGTGATGGAAAAATTCTCCGTCCAGAGATATTCCACTGCAACCAACCCGCTCACCACCGGCTGGAGTCCCAACCCGGCAATCCGTCCCGTGGGAAACACCCCGTTGAGATTCGCGTACAGGATCCAGTTACCCGCGAATTTCTTATCCAGCGCCAAGCCGATGCCGGCGTCAGGATGCCCGCTGCCGAACACTTCGCCGGTGTCTCCGGTCGGAGCCTTGACCCCAACCCGGACTGAGAGGGCCGGAAGGCTCGAGGTTTCTTTGAGAATCTGGTACTTGCCGTAGAACGAGATGTCTCCCAATCCAGTCGCGCCTTCGGATCCTTGAAACAACGTGCGGGAGCCACTCGTAATATTAAACGCATACCCGGCCTCCCGCAGAGCTTTGCGCGCCGGCGCCACACCGGTCGTGCCCCGTTCCACCCCGATGATCGCCCCCTCCATGAAGCCACGGTACCGATGATAGCCCGGAATCTCTGCGCCGAGTTCCAATCGATCGGTGAGACCGTATCGGAGGAACAGGCCGGCCCGGATCGTTTCAAACTTCATCGCCACCTCGGCCTGCGCCTCACTGTCCCTGGCAATGCTGGCCGTATTCGCCGCTTCCAGCCGCACATCGAACTCGCCCTTGCGAAGCACCGTCGCCCGCTCGCCCGGCATAGCCAGGACCAGTTGATCCAGCGCTTGAAAGTTTCTGACTGGAAACGGACCGAAGCCTTCCGCTCCGGCAGCACGCGGCAGCACACTCAGGAGTGCAAAGAGGCAGAAACAATGAATGGTGTACCGCAAGAGTAACCCCGGCCGTTCACTCAATGGCACTTAATAGGGGAAGTCTAACCCAGCGAAGACCGCTCCCCCCTCGCGACTGTACCCGTAGTCGACCCGGCCGACGACATTGGGACGAACAATGGCGCGAAACCCCAACCCCGGCGTCATTCGATAATCTTGAAAACTGACGTCTTTGAAGGAGTTGAAGACCTGCCCCGTGTCGAGAAACGGCGCCACCTCGAAATCCGCAGTCACCCCGGCCAGTTTCGTCCTCAAGATGTGAATCCGCTCTTCGATACTAAAGGCAATCAGATGTTTGTCGATGTACCGGTCCAAGCCGAACCCGCGCAGATTGTTCTGCCCTCCGAGCGACGACTGTTCGAAAAACGGCACCTGAGATCCAAGGGTCGCCTGCAGGTCGGCGCGGACGACCAGAATGGCGCGCTTGGACTCGCTGGGGAATAATTTCTTGACCTCGAGTTCGTATCGCGAATAGACCGGGTGGTCGCCGTTTTTCACATTTTGATTCAGTTCGGCATAGGCGGTGATGGCCACGCCGTCTGTCGGAGTCACCAGACTGTCACGGGTGTCGTAATAAAACGAGGCGCGGTGGCCCACGATGATGGACTCGCCTTGAATACCGTCAACCGTGGGAAATTGCTCGACCGAAAAGGGCAGATCGATCGCCCCTCGCTGAAGCTGCACCTGCCGGACCCGCTGCCCGACGGAAATCTGCGTCACTTCATTCGCGTAGAGACCGAGCCGCCAGTAGGCGCGCGCTTCCCTGGCCGTATAGTTGGACTCGGCGGCCTGGGTCGTCGCCTGGCCGAGGCCGAAGAACCGGGAGGTCGCGTTTTTAAAAAAGGTGCCGCCGAAATTGAGTGAATATTGCCCGTTGCCGAAAGCCGGATCGACATAATCGAACAACACCTTGCGTTCGATCCGTTCGGTCAACGAGGCGATGAATCGCATCTGGCGACCACCAGGATCGTACTTGAATAGATTGAAGACCCCGCGTGTCCCCACGATCGAGTTCTGAATGAGCATGGGCGCCATCAGATACTTCAGTTCTCCGTCCGGATCCGCAATCAGGATCGGCGCAATCAAGCCGGCGTCGTTGCCGTCGTTCCGGCTGGTCGAGACAGAGGGAACCGGGAAAATCTGCGTGTCGGCGCCTGCCGGAGCCGGAAGGCTCAGGAGCAGCAGGCCGGCCAGCGCCAGACAGCTTCGAATCGACGACAAATAGTGACACTGCATGGCGCTCGCCGGAATCGCTCGCTCCCTACCGGACCTACGGAGCTTTGATCTTGTCGGATTTCTTGCGGAGTTGATCGACGAGTTCGGGATACGAGGAGGTATGGAGGATCTTTGTGAATTGTCCGCGGTAATTGTTCACCAGACTGACGCCATCAACCACGACATCGTACACATGCCAATCGTTGCTCTTGTTCAGCAACCGGTAATCCATGGGGATTTCAGTTTTCCCGGAAAGTACCTTGGTGCGGACTTCCGCATACTCTTTCTCCGTCCGCTCGTTCAGATACTGCACCCCCTCGCCGGAATAGGTCTCCACCCGATCCGCGTACGTATTGGTCAAGAGCGTCCGGAACAGATCGACAAACTCCTGCTTGTCCTTGTCGGACAATTGATTCCACTGCGCACCCAACGAACGCCGGGACATCTCCGGATAGTCGAACCGCTGGGCCACCACTTTTTCCAAGCGCTGCCGCCGGTCCTCCAGGCGGGCCGGGGCTTTCAACTCTTTATCGTTCAGGATTCTGAGCACCTCGTCGATGGTGCCCTTGATCGAATCAGTCGCCGGTCCGGCCATAGCGGACGAGAGCCCGCCCATCACTATCTGCAGGGCCAGCACGACCCCGATCATCATCCAACGGCTTGTCTGCATTCCAACACCTCTCCTTTGAGTGGTGAGTTCCGTTCCCCACCGGCCTGGCTTGTTCACGTCCATGTCCTGACAACTGACGCGATTAGACTAGTTGACCTTCCCGTGTACATACTGGCTGACCAATTCTTCGAGATCAAGTCCGGCCTCGGTATCGCGAATCTTGTCGCCGGGCTTCAACGGATCGCCCCCTCCCCCCACCGACAGAGCGAGATACTTGTCACCGATGATCCCGCGGGTCTTGATCGAGGCGATCGTATCGGAATACAACTTCACGCCGTCTTGAATGGCCAATGCCACCAGGGCACGGTCGCTGCTCAGGCCGATATGCCGGACACGTCCGACCTCGACACCGGCGATTTCGACCGACGCCCCCGGTTTGAGTCCCGACGCAGACGTAAACTCCGCCTCGACCGGATAATTATGCCCCCCGATGACTTCCAGCTTCCCCAACTTGATGGACAGATACCCGAGGCAGGCGATCCCGACGAGCACAAAGACTCCCACCATCAATTCCAGCTTTGCGCGTTCCATAACGTCTCCTATCAGAGGGATGCGGTCGGCAACCCCTTCGGCGTGACGGTCCCGGCGACAAAAATAAACTCCCGAATCTCTTCGTCCGTCGTCTTCACAAACTCGTTCGATGGCGCCATTTCAATAATCCGCCCGTTCTTGAGCATCGCCACATAATCGGAAAGCCCGAAAATCTCGGGGATCTCATGACTGACCATGACAGCGGTGAATTTAAATTGTTGCTGCATCGCCACGATCAAATCGTGAATAGACTTGGCCAGCAAGGGATCGAGTCCGGTCGTCGGCTCGTCGAACAGAATGATCTCCGGCTCCATCACCAAGGCGCGCGCCAACCCGGCGCGTTTGCGCATGCCTCCGCTCAGTTCGGCCGGGAACTTGTGCCCCATGCCCGCCAATCCCACCTGCCCTAGCTTTTCCTCAACCCGCCGGGTGACAACCTCGCCCTTCAACCGGAGCTTTTCTCGCAGGGGGAAGGCGACGTTTTCAAACACCGTCATCGAATCGAACAGCGCCGCGCTTTGAAATAACATGGCGAACTTCTTGCGGACCTCATTGAGCGCCTTCCCCTTGAGATGGGCGATGTCGGTCCCATCGATCCAGATCTCCCCCCGATCAGGCTGCATAAGGCCGATCATGTGCTTCAGCAGCACGCTCTTCCCCGAGCCGCTTCCCCCGATGACGGTAGTGAGTTTTCCCTCCGGGATCGTCAGGTCCACCCCTCGCAAGACCGGCTGCCCACCCAATGTCTTTTCAACGCCGACCAGTTTAATCATGGAGCCTCATCCAGGCCGACGCTGTCCCCTGCCGTCGCAGCCGCATTCTCCTCATGGCCGTCACACTTCATCCTTCATACTTCACGACGCTAGAGCAGCACCGACGTCAGAAAATAATCCCACACCAGAATCAAGACTGCCGAGAGCACCACCGCTTCGGTTGTCGCGGTCCCCAACCCTTCGGCGCTGTGCTTGGTGTGAAAACCTTTGTAACAACAGACCCAACTGATCAGCAGGCCGAAGCTGATAGATTTCAAAATGCCTCCGTAGACATCCTTCCACTCGACCGCCGACTCAATCGAACTCCAGTAGGCGCCTTCATTCCCGTTCAGCAGTTGCACGCCGACGACGTACCCCCCGTAAATCCCGACGACGTCAAAGAGCGCGACCAGCAGCGGCACAGCGATGAGACTGGCGACGAGTTTAGGTCCGATCAGATATTGCAGTGGATTGATGGCCATCGTGTCCAGCGCATCGATCTGTTCCGTAATCCGCATGATGCCGATTTCCGCGGTCATGGCGGATCCGGCCCGAGCCGTCACCATCAGCGCTGCCAGAACAGGCCCCAGTTCCCGGATGATGCTGAGCGCCACGGCAGAGCCGAGCACCGCTTCAGAACCGAATTTGCGTAGCGTGTAATGTCCCTGCAGGGCCAGGACCATGCCGGTAAAGACGGCCGTGAGGACGACAACAAACGTGGACTTGTAGCCGATGAAATTCAGCTGCTTGACGATTTGGTAGACCCGGAACGGCGGACGCGTCAACCAGGCAAAGGAGGAGAGGACAAACAACATCATCCGTCCCATCTGCTCAGTCAGGTCGATCGTATACCGTCCGATACGAGCAATGCCTTCCATGCCACGCTCTCCTCTCGTCCACCGGCCCTGCATACAGCCGTCGAAACACGTTGAGCCCGGTCAGGCCAGTCCCTCGCGTAACGCCTTATCGGCGCAGGCTCTAAAAACCGCCGTCAGTTGTGTTCCTGCGACGCGGCTTTGCACACGAAGTCGATTAAGCCCGATCAGACTCGTCGGATGAGCCAGACAAGCGGCGACACCCTTCACCCACCCAGATGGCCTGAGAAACAGATTGAAGTCAAGCGGAAGGCTTTCATCGACAAGATCCGAGGTCGTACGCACGATGACAAATGGGATGTTGCGCTCCAAGGTCACGAACCCCAAGGCCGCACTCTCCATATCGAGCCCGATCCCACCCGCTCGACGCGCGATCTCCTGTTTCTCTTCCGCCCGACAGAGGACCCGTGGAACCGTCACGAACCGGCCGGACTGCACCGGCAGGCGCTGTTCCTGCACGGCCTGGCGCAGCCAGTCGACGAACACCGGCGCACAGGGCACGGGCCGCCCTGCCTCGCGTCCATCCTCCATCGTCACCTGAGTGCCGATCAACACCTCGCCGATCCCTGCCGGACCCAAGGCACAGGCAAACCCCGTCGACCACACCGCAGCAAATGACTGCTCCGCGAGCACCCGTCTGGCAGTCGCAGTGGCCCACTCGGGACCGACCCCCATCGGAATGAGCCACCACTCGACCTGCCCCTGCTGCGCAACGACGCAACGAATCCCTCCGACGACCCGCATCTCGCTCGCGGCAAACGCCTGACGCACGGCAGCCAACTCCCACCGGGTTGCCACGAAGACTCCGATCGCGGTCACAATGACTCCCGAGGGACAATAACAGGAGAAGCTGAACTCGATGAACATCCACGGTCAGCGTGGCGACCGGAATTGTCCTGATTGATAGGCCTGCAGACGCAATTCATCGGCCCTCGTCGTTCCACGAGTTTTGAGATTGCGGTACATGGCCAGCGCCCAGAGGGGGAAGTATTGGCAATACCAATGATAACGAAGGTAAAACACGCGCGGGAAACCAGTTCCGGTATGGCGCACCTCTTCCCATGACCCATCCTTCCGCTGATTCCGAATGAGGTAATGGATCCCCCTGGCCAGGCTGAAGGAGTCCGTCACTCCGCCTGCCATCAGGGCCAACAGCGCCCAGGCTGTTTGCGATGGCGTGCTGTCACCGCGACCGCTCTGCGAGACATCTCCGTACGAGAGACAGGATTCGCCCCACCCGCCATCAGGGTTTTGCTTGGACTCGACCCAGCTGACCGCGCGACGGATATAGGGCGATGAAAGATCCTCCCCGATCGCTCGCAGGCCGGACAGGACCGACCAGGTGCCGTAAATGTAGTTCACGCCCCAGCGCCCGTACCAACTGCCGTCCTGCTCCTGATCGTTTTTCACAAACGTGAGCGCGGAGGCCACAGCGGGATGGGTCCAGTCGTATCCCAGCGTCGCGAGCATCTCCAGGCAACGTCCCGCAAGGTCAGCCGTACTGGGGTCGAGCAGGGCCCGATGGTCGGCGAAGGGAATGTAGTTGAAGACGATCCGATTGTTGTCGACGTCGTAGGCGCCCCATCCCCCATCCGATCCCTGCATGGCGGTCACCCAGCGGCAACCGCGACGAATCGCCAGACGTTGCTGGGCTTCGTCGGACAGATGCACTTTCGCCAGGGCCATCAAGACCACCGCGGAATCGTCCACATCGGGGAACAGTTCATTCTCGAACTGGAAATACCATCCGCCCGGTTCGGCACCGGGGGAGGAAATAATCCAATCGCCGACGGTCTTGGTCTGCTTGAACAACAACCAGGTCGAAGCCTTCTGCAGCGCCGGATGATCCTGCGGCATACCGGCCTCGATCAGAGCATTGATGAGCAGAGCCGTGTCCCAGATCGGAGAGTGGCAGGGCTGCAAATGCATCGCATCGACGCATTGGCCGTTGTCCTGCACCGTGTCGTGAATCTCGAGTTCCTCGATCTCACGCATGGCCTTGACCATAAGGGGATCATCGTTTTTGTATCCGAGGCAATGCAGCGCCATGACAGAGTTGGCCATGGCCGGATAAATCGCGCCGAGGCCTCCGCTGCCCTTCATGTGATCGAGCATCCAATTTTCAGCGCACTTGAGCGCCTTCTGCCGAACCCACTCAACGGGCGAGCGATCATAAATCTTGAGCAGTGCATCGAGATTGATGAAAAAATTTCTGGCCGTAAACCACGTCCGGTCCTTCCTAAACGGAGGCACCGTGCCGTAGTCGATCTCTGCCGGAGGCTGCGTATACAGCTCATCAATGCCCTGCTCGCTGGGAACATGGCACATCGGCCGTTTGGCGAAGATGATCAACAACGGAATCAGCACCGCACGGGACCAGTAGGAAATCGCGTAAATGCTGAAATAGAACCGCTTCGGCAACAGCATGATTTCCGGAGGCATGCTGGGAACGCCGCGCCAGTCATATTGACCGAAGAGGGCCAGGGCGATTTTCGTGAAGACATTCGCCGCCACCACTCCACCCTTGTCCAGAATGCAGGTGCGGGCATTCACCATGAAAGGCTCGTCGGCCGAGACGCCGGAGAGCTTCAAGGCGAAGTAGGCCTTCACCGAGGCGCTGATCTCCGCCGGACCTCCGTGATAAATCGGCCATCCACCGTCGGGCAACTGAGCGGATTTTAAGTACCGAACCGCTTTGCGCTCACGCTCGGGATCGATGCAGTCCAGGAAGCGGCGTAACATCAGATATTCCGACGTCAACGTGGTATCGGCTTCCAACTCGGCAACCCAGTATCCTTCGGACGCGTCTTGCCGCGCTAGGAACCAGGCCTGGCTTTTCCGCAGCGCCTCTTCCAGCGCTTCAACCTGGCCCGTGGAATGAGCCGGGGCCCGCTTGGCGGCACTGTCACCGACCGGGGCGTCTGGTTTGTTGGAGACGAGTCGCAACACCGGAGCCGAGGCGAAGTCGCGCGCCGCCCTGATCCGGCTCGGCACCGACACCAGCAGGCTGTCGGACAAACGATTGAACAGGTTCTTGAGAAGTTGCATAACGTGATGCCGTGAATCTGAAAAAGACGGCGGGATTGATAGTCGAGACGGTTCCATCGATCAGGCAGCGATCACATGAAACCGCACAGTACCAGTTATAACCATTAGCAGAACTGTATAACAAACTGTTTCTGGGCAGTCAAGAGAAGCGCCTCCCTCCGGGCGCCGAACGGTCCCCCCGAAACAGCCCCCTACGTACTCATACCCGCCGGGATTACGCCGGCTGGAGATCACCGAGCTTGACCGAGATCAACGTCGACACGCCCGGCTCTTCCATCGTCACTCCGAACAGCGAGTCCGCCATCGCCATCGTCCGCTTATTGTGCGTGATGACCATGAATTGGGCGGTCGACGACAGGCTGCGCAGCACGCTCGTGAAGCGCCCGATATTTTCTTCGTCGAGCGGCGCGTCGATTTCGTCCAGGATGCAGAACGGCGTCGGGCGGATCAGGAAGCTGGCGATGAGCAGCGCCATCGCGGTCAGGGTCTTCTCTCCGCCGGACAACATGGTAATGCTCTTCAAACGTTTCCCCGGCGGCTGGGCCACGATCTCCACACCGGGCTCGCGCGCACCATTGTCCTCCACCCCTTCTTCCAGCGGCTCCTCGACCAATTGCAACTCGGCGCGGCCACCGGGGAAGAACTGGGAAAAGACGTCCCGGAATTTCTGCTGCAACTCGTTGAACGTCTCCACGAACATGTCCTTCGTCGTCCGGTTGATCCGCTGAATGATTTCCTTGAGGGACGCGATGGAGGTCGAAAGGTCCTGCTCCTGCGTCGTGAGGAACTGATACCGCTCTT
Source organism: Nitrospira defluvii (assembly GCA_000196815.1). GTDB lineage: Bacteria > Nitrospirota > Nitrospiria > Nitrospirales > Nitrospiraceae > Nitrospira_A > Nitrospira_A defluvii_A. The sequence goes on along the minus strand of FP929003.1, from coordinate 831,161 downwards.
CCAGCTCACGATGCTCGTCGATGGCCGCCAGATTGATGGCACCCATCCGGTCCAGCCGTTCACGGATTTTTTGAATCTGCTCACGCAATTGCGGTGTTTCGAGAATCGAGACCGGGGCCGGCGGCTCTTCGCCCTCCGGGACCGGCTGATCATCCACCGGTGGCATGAGTAGCGTGGCCGGATCGATTTGATAGGTACCGGCGAGCGTGCTCTCAATCGTGGAGAGATGCGCCTTCACCTCTGCCTTTCGCACTTCCGCCCTCATCCGCCGATCGTGCAAGGCGGAGAGACTCTGCCGCACCTGGCTGAGGGTTTCCTCCACCGCATGCAACCCGGCCATTTCCTGCGCCTGCTGCTCCTGGGCCGCCACTAACTCCGCCTTGATTCCGTCCACCTCTGCGCCCAATTCGCGGCACAGTGCTTCCTGCCTGGTCTGCTCTTCGCGGCTATTTTCCGTCGCTTCAACCAACCCGGCCACCTGCTCTTCCAAATCGGTCGCCCGGCGTTGCGCGGCATCCAGGCGCTGTGTAAATCGTGCGATGTCGTTCGTGGCATGCTCCCGGCGCCCGCGCATGCTCTCCAGCGATAACCGGACTTCGGTCAATCGTTGCTGGATCGCAAGGCTTTGGCTTTCGATCACCACCAGCCGTTCTCGCACTTGCAGCAGCCCGCTTTCCTGCCCGGCCTTTTCCGCCACCCATTGCCCCAACTGCGCCTGGCTGGACTGAAACTGTTCCTGAAGCCGCGCCTGCTCGGCCAGGCTCCGCTGTTGTTCCTCTGCCAACACATCCATTCGCCGGTGCAATTCTCCGCGCTGGCGTTCCACGCCGGCATCGTCTTTCTGTAGCGACAGCTCCAGCATCTCCGCTTCGCGGATCGCCCGGCCGAGGCGCTGTTCATCTTCACGTCCGAGCCCCAACTCGGCCGCTGCCTCTTCCCGCGCGGCCCGCGCCTGCTCAAGAGCCTGAACCGCGGCAGTCCTCCGGGCTTCCAGTTCCAAGACTTCGCGTCGGCGTTGGAGCAAACCCCCGCTGGCACTGCTGCCGCCCCCGGTCATCACCCCCGCGGCGTCCAGCGTTTCACCGGATAACGTGACGTAGGTTGGACCGGCGGGGGCCGCCCATTGATGCTGCTGCCAGAGCTGCAGCGCCACGTCCAACGACTCCACAAACACAATCCCGTCGAACAGATAGCTTAATGTCGCGGCGGAGGCGCCTTCCGCGCGGATCAAATCCGTCGCGCGTCCCACTACGCCCGGCTGCCCGTTCAGCGTCGGCCACCACGAGGCCGACGAATCAAGCGCCGCCTGCTCGGGAGCCCATCGCAACTGCTGCGGGAGAAAGGCGCCACGCCCCAGCTCTTTGCCCTTCAAGAACTCCACCGCGCGACAAGCCGCCGATGGCTCATCCACCAGCCAGCCGCGCACACGCTCCCCGAGAATCGTCTCCACGGCCCGGTCCAGTCCCGACGGAATCACGAGCCACTCGGCGAGCGCCTCGCGCACGCCGTCGCACGTTTTCAACGCCGTGCCTTCCTCCTCACCTTCCCGGCCATATCCCATTTCCTCACGTACGACGCCCTGCAGGGCGCCGAGACGCGATTCCACGCCGGCGACATCTTCGGAAAACTTCACGATATCGCGGTCCAACCCGGTAATCTGCCCGCCCAGCCCTTCGATTCGCTCGATCGCCGCCTGCCGCTCTGCCATGAGTTCTTGAATCCGCCCGCCGGCCTCTTCCCGCTGTGCGGCAAGCAAGTCGCGCTGTTGATCCAACCCGGCCACCTGCGCCGTCAGCTGTTCCTGCTCCCGCGAGACCCGCTCCGCCCGGGCGGCGGTTTCCTGTTGACGGGCCGTTACCTGCGTCAGGCTCTGCTCCGTATTGGCCACGAGGACGGCCAGGTTCAACACATCTTTCCTCGCACGCTCTTCCTCCGCCACCGCAGACGCGCGATGGCCGGCCAACGACTTTGCCTCGACATCCGCCTGTTGGAATTGCGCCTCCTGTTCGACGATGTCCCCTTCCAGCTGAAGCAACATCGCCCGAAGAGTCTCGATTTCCGACTGCGCCTGCTCCTGATCCGTCGCCAGCCGCTCCTTCTCCTGCGCGGCCTGCATGCGTTGACGTTCAAACAACTCGGTCCGGTTTCGTTCAACCTCCGCCGCCGTCAAGGCCTGCGACTGCCGCTGTTCAGTACCGGCCAACGTGTCCCGCACGCGCGCAATAGCCTCCGCCGCGTCGTTCATGCGCAGCCGGATCGATTCCTGTTCAGAATCCAGGCGGGCTTGTTCGGCCACCTGTTCCGCTTCCTGTGCTTCCACCTCACGCGCTTCGTGATCGACGGATTCCAGGTCGGCATGCATGGTGCGATAGTCGCGGGACAAGAGCTCGATTTCGAGGCCGCGAGCTTCCTGCTGCAATGTTTGGTACGAACGCGCCTGGCGGGCCTGGCGCTCCAGTGAGTTCAGTTGTTTTTTGACCTCGGCCACAATGTCCCGTACACGCACCAGATTCTGCTGTGTCGCTTCAAGCTTGCGGAGGGCTTCGGCCTTTTGTTTTTTGTAGCGGACAATGCCGGCGGTTTCCTCGATCAACTCCCGGCGATCCTGCGGCGAAGCCTGCAGGATCTGCTCAATCCGTCCCTGCTCGATGACGGTATGGCCCTTGGACCCGGCCCTGGTTTCAATCAGCACGTTTCGAATGTCTTTGAGCCGACAGGGAGTCTTATTGATGAGATACTCGCTGTCCCCGTTTCGATACAGTCGGCGGGTGATCATCAGTTCCTGATATTCGCTCAGTTCGCTTGGTAGCCCGGAGATCGCATCCAGCCGTAATTCTCCCAGCCCGCCGATAACCAGCGACACCTCCACCAGCCCCAAGGGTTTGCGAACCTCGGTGCCGTTGAAGATGACGTCTTCCATCTTCTCGCTTCGAAGCGTCTTCGTACTTTGCTCGCCCAGTACCCAGAGGATGGAGTCCACGACATTACTTTTGCCGCTCCCGTTCGGCCCCACGATGGCCGTGATGCCTTTCGGAAATTGGATCTTCGCCTCCGCGAACGACTTGAAGCCGAGCATTTCCAATGACTTCAGATACACCGGCGACCTCCAGAGCAAGAAGGTTGAGATGGGACGGATTGTGAGGAATAAAACGAAAATCTTCTATCACAGCGATAGAATCAATGCAAAGAAAAACACCTGATATGGGGGAATAATGGCGCCACTCCCCCAACATATGGAGGAGTGGCGGAAACGGTATGGAGGAAGAGCGGAAGGCAGCCGGCGGAGCTAGTTCGCCGAAGCCGACGCGCGCGAAGCCGATTCGATCGTGACCAATTCTTTGGGAAGAAGAAACTCCACATCTTCTTCGATGACCGTCAGTTCCTCGACCTCTTCCGAAGAGCCAAGACGCTTGAGATAGGCCACCACTTCGGTGACCAGGACCTCGGGAGCCGAAGCCCCGGCGGACAGTCCCACACTCTTGGCATCTTTCAGCCAGTCGGGATTGATGTCCGACGCCGCATCAATGAGGTAGGAGGGAATGCCGCAATGCTCGCCCAATTCGCGAAGCCGATTTGAGTTCGAGCTGTTCGGTGACCCGATCACGAGAATCACATCGACCAGCTTCGACAGGGACTTGACCGCATTCTGGCGATTCTGGGTGGCGTAACAGATATCTTCCTGATGCGGTCCCTTGATATTCGGGAACCGCCGGTGCAGCGCCTCGACAATGTCCCGACATTCGTCGACGCTCAGCGTGGTCTGGGTCACATAGGAGAGATTCTGTGTCTTCTCGACATGAAGGCTCTCCACGTCCCGGACCGAGGACACCAGGTGGAACTTGTCCGGGATCTGCCCCAAGGTCCCGATCACCTCCGGGTGTCCCGCATGGCCGATGAGGATCAATTCATACCCTTGCGTATAGTCGCGGTTCACTTCGTTATGCACCTTGATCACCAGCGGACAGGTGGCATCGATCACGTGCAGGCGGCGGCTCTGCGCCTCCTCCCACACCGATTTCGCCACACCGTGGGCACTGAAGATCACGACCGATCCTTCCGGCACTTCATTCAGCTCTTCCACAAACACGGCGCCCTTATGCCGCAGCGAGTTCACGACGTGCCGGCTGTGGACGATCTCATGGCGCACATAAATCGGCGCCCCGTATTTCTTGAGTGAAAGATCGACGATATCGATGGCGCGGTCGACACCCGCGCAGAATCCACGAGGATTGGCTAAATAAATCTTCATCTGCTGATTCCCTCTCACGCTCATGAAGGGCCGCCCGGTCTGCCGGGAAAAGCGCGTAGCTCACTGAACGGTCACCTTACGTCAGACCCGCCCTTGTCGTCAACCGGATCATCGGCCCCGTTCCTCCGCAAAAGCAGTTGAGGCCGCGGAACCATTGTGGGAGAATCCCGCCATGCCTCCCTCCTCAACGACACATAAAAAAATCCTGATCGTCGAAGATGAGAAGGATATTCTCCAACTCGTCAAGCTCTATCTGGAGAAGGAAGGGTTCCGCACCGTCTCCGCCATGACCGGCACAGAGGGGCTCCGCCAGGTCAAAGCCGAGCATCCCGACCTGATCATTCTCGACCTCATGTTGCCTGAGCTGGACGGGCTGGAAGTCTGCAAACGAATCCGGCTCAATCAAGAGACCGCCCTGCTTCCCATTCTGATGCTGACCGCCAAAGCGGAGGAATCCGACACGGTCATCGGCCTCGAACTGGGCGCCGACGACTACGTCACCAAACCCTTCAGCCCCAAGGCGCTGGTGGCGCGCGTCAAGGCGCTTCTCCGACGGCTGGAACGGAACGCGAACAGCCCCCAGACGCAATATCACTACGGCCCCTTGACCGTGGATCTCTCGCGGCATGAAGTCCGGCTGGATGGACAGGAAGTCGCGCTCACGGCCAAAGAGTTCGGCCTGCTGGAACACCTGCTGCGCAACATCGGGCGGGTGCTGACGCGCGACGTGCTGCTCAGCGCCGTGTGGGGGTACGACTACTACGGCACCACCCGCACGGTCGATGTCCACGTGCGCCGGCTCAAACAAAAACTTCCGCTTCTGGACGACGCCATCATTTCGATCAAATCGCTCGGATACAAACTCCGCGAATCCGACGTACCTGCATGAACCTCGGCATCCGGTGGAAAGTCGCCCTGGGCACCCTCGCCGCCGTCTTCGTCGGCTTGGCCGTCGCGGGGTGGCTGGTCATCCGCTCGGTGGAGCAAACCGAACTCAGCCGCATGGCGGAGACGCTGGAGACCAGCAGCGGCTTGGCCGCCATGACCCTCCGGCCGTTATTCGATCAGTCCGGATCGACCGTACCAGGCTCCCTGCTCCACGCCACCGTTCGCGATCTCAGCCAGCAGGCTCACCTCCGCATCACCGTGATCAGGCAGGACGGCACCGTCGTCGCCGACAGTGCCGTGCCGACCGAAGGGCTGGCTCACGTCGAAAACCATCTCTCGCGGCCGGAAGTCGCGCAGGCCCTGAGATCGGGACGCGGGATGGATATCCGGGCCAGCCAGACCACGGGAGAACGCACGTATTATGTCGCCCGCCTGCTGTCGGCCTCGACGCCGGCGCAGCCCAGCATTCCCGTTATCAGACTCGGGCTTCCGCTGACCTCGATCGATGAGCGCGTGCGGCACATTCAGCAGGACTTAGCGACGGCGTTCGGCGCGGCCTTCCTGCTGGCCATGACCTTGAGCCTCTGGGTGTCGCGCAATCTCACAAAACCGCTCTCAGAGATGGCCGCCGCCGCCCGCCAACTTGCCGGCGGGACGCCCGGCGTCCGACTGGTGGTCTCCTCGACGGACGAAGTCGGCCTGCTCGCGCAGACCCTCAACGAGATGACCGACCAGCTGGAAACCAAAATCAAAGAGGTTTCGGACGACCGCGCGCAACTGTTGGCTATGTTGATCGCCATGGTCGAGGGCGTCATGGTGCTGGACTATCGCGGCACCGTCGTCCAGGTGAATCCGGCGCTGGAACGGATGTTCTCTCTGGAACTGACGGAATCGCGGGGCCGGCACTATGCCGAACTCATCCGCCACGAAGGGCTCACCGCCCTTGTCTCCTCCGTGCTGCAGACCCGATCCGGGCAAGGCGGCGAAATCACCCTCTCACCCAGCGGGCGATGCCTGCGGGTCGAAGCCTCGATCGCCGGAGGCAGCCGCGAGCAGGAAGCCTGCGCCGTGTTTGTGTTTCACGACATCACGGAACTGCGCCGGCTGGAAAAAATCCGGAAAGATTTCGTCGCCAACGTGTCGCACGAACTGCGCACGCCGCTGACGTCCATCAAGGGCTATGTCGAGGCGTTGCTGGATGGAGGCAAAGACGAGCCGGCGACGGCGACGGCCTTCCTGGAAATCATCATGCGCCAGAGCAACCGGCTCAATCTGATCCTGGATGACCTGCTGCAGTTATCGCAAATTGAGTCCGGACAGGTGCTGTTCCGCCGTGAACCGGTCGATTTGCGCGCGTTATTGGAACGCACCGTGGCAGTGATCAAACCCCTCGCGGACAAGAAGCATCACACGATCGAGTTGTCGCTTCCGGACGAATATTGGGTGGTCGAGGGTGACGAGGAACGGCTGGTACAGGTCTTCATCAACCTGCTCGAAAACGCGGTGAAATACACCCCGGATCAGGGACGGATCTCCATGGCCATCCGCAATGCCACACACATGCGGGCAGCGACACCCCGCCCGATGATCGAGATCGTCGTGGCCGACTCAGGAATCGGCATCCCTGAAGCGGACCGGCCGCGTGTCTTCGAGCGATTCTACCGGGTCGATAAAGCCCGCTCGCGCGAACTCGGCGGGACCGGGTTGGGCCTCGCCATCGTCAAGCATATCGTGGAAGCCCATAGCGGGCAGGTCTGGGTAGAAGGTAATACGCCCAGAGGGAGTCGATTCGTGGTCCACCTCCCCGTCGCGCAGGACTCGTCTACTGCAGTTTCGACAGAAACAGGTAGCAGATAGTCGCCAGCAGCGCAGCCCCCGGCAGCGTGAAGAGCCATGCCGACAGGATCCGCCTGGTCACACCCCATCGCACCGCCGAGAGCCGCTTGACCGCCCCGACACCCATGACGGTGGAGGTGATGGTATGGGTCGTGCTGACCGGCAGGCCTATATGAGCGGTCGCCAGCAGCACAATGGCGGCTCCGGTTTCAGCCGCGAAGCCATGGACCGGTTCTAATTTCACGATTCGCATGCCGAGGGTACGAACGATCCGCCACCCGCCGACCGCCGTGCCGAGCCCCATCGCCAGGGCGCAGGAACCGATCACCCAGGTGGGCACCTCCGCAGTAGGAAGCACTCCGGCGGACACCAACGCCAGCGTGATGATGCCCATGGCTTTCTGCGCATCGTTTGCCCCGTGGCTGAATGCCATGAAACTGGCCGAGACCAGCTGCATGCGTGAGAACAGCCGCAAGGCCAGGGCGCGCGGCACCCGGAAAAAGACCCAACTCAGGATCACCATCAGCACCAGTCCGATGGCAAACCCGAAAAACGGCGACAACACCATCGCCTCAAGCACCGAGCGCAGGCCTGAGAACTTGACGGCCGCCGTGCCGCCGTGGGTCAGCGCAGCACCGACCAGCCCCCCGATCAGCGCATGCGAGGAGCTGGTCGGAAGTCCCAGTAACAGGGTCAGAAAATTCCACACAATCGCCCCGGCCAATGCCGAGGCCACCACCGCCTGCGTCACCGACTGCGGATCCACGATCCCGGTTCCCACCATCTTGGCGACGGCAGTCGACATGAACGCCCCGGCCACATTGAGCACGCCCGCCACCAGCACAGCTGTGGACGGACTTACCACGCGCGTCGATACCACGGTCGCAATGGCATTGGCGCTGTCGTGCCAGCCGTTGGAAAAATCAAAGAGCAATGCCAGAATCACGACGACCAACAACAACCCGCTCAATTCAGCCATGAATGCCGATTCCTACCCTTGAATAGTGATCAGGAGTGGTGTCGAGGGAGACGCGGAGGACGCTCACGTGTGCTTGAGCGCGATGCGCTCAAGAATATTGGCGACATCTTCGCACCGATCCGTCCCCGCTTCGAAGTTTTCGTAGATCTCTTTCCATTTGATCACGGCGATCGGGTCCGTCTCCTTCTCGAACAGCAGAGAGATGGCATCGCGGGAAATGCGGTCGGCTTCGTTCTCCAAGCTATTGACCCGCACGCTGCACTCCGTGACGGCCTGGTGCGACTTGCCCAGCAAGTCCACGGTCGCCCCGACCTCCACTGCCGCCTGATACAACACGTTCGCCAGACGGATCGCCGACTCGGTGGGCGCCGTCACCTTGTAGAGGACAAATCGGTCGGCGATGGCTTCGACCACATCCAGGATATCGTCGAGGGCACTCGCGAGATCATGAATATCCTCCCGGTCAATGGGCGTGATGAATGTCTGGTTCAGCTTCCTGGCAATCTCATGGGTAATACCGTCCCCGACATGCTCAACGTCCTTGATGCGTTTGGCCTTTTCGACGGGATTCCGGAAATCCTCCGTCATGTCTTTCAGAAGACGACTCCCCTCGATCATGTTGTGCGCCGCATTCTTGAACAAATCGAAAAACGCTTCTTCCCGAGGAATGAGACCGAACATAACGTCCTTTCTAGCTGCGAGGGATTACCAGCGCACCAGTCCTGTCGCCCAGGTCAAGCCCCCGCCGAATGCGCCCAACAACACCAGATCCCCTGCCGCAAGTCGCTGTGTCCGAACCGCCTGATCCAGCGCGATCGGCAGGGAGGCCGACGATGTATTCCCATACTGTTCGATCACCGAATAGACCGCCTCCGGCGAGAGGCCGAGACGACGACGCAGCTGCTCCAAGATCCGCGCATTGGCCTGATGGGCAATGACCCTTGTCACATCGCCGGCCGCCAGTCCGAATTCCTTCAAGAGATCGATCATTGCCTGCTCCAGGCGACGTACCGCCGATCGAAACACCGCGCGGCCTTGCATACGCAGCATGTGCTCGCTCGCACGGACGGTGTCCACCCCGACGGGCTTCCGCGACCCCCCGGCGGGAATCGTAATCAGGCCATGGCCCGAGCCGTCGGCATGGAGGCGCACACCAAGGATGCCCGGCGCGTCCGGTTGGGCCGAGTCCTCCTGCACAACCAGCACCGCTCCGGCTCCATCACCGAAGAGCAGGGCGGTCTCTCTGTCCCTCGCATCGAGAGACCGTGATTTCACCTCGGCGGCAATGACCAGGCAGGAGCGAACCTGCCCGCTCCGAATCATGACATCCGCCATCGATACCCCATAGAGAAACCCCGAGCAGGAAGCCGACAGGTCGAATGCCATGACCGGATTCACGCCCAGCGCACGTTGGACATGGCACGCCGTCGAGGGAAAGGCGCTGTCGGGGGAGGTCGTTGAAACAAGAATCGCATCGACAGACTGTGGCGTCATCCCGGCCGCCTCGCACGCACGTTGCCCGGCGACCACCGCCAAGTCCGACGACGCCTGGCCCTGCTCTACCCAATGCCTGGTCCGAATCCCGGTTAAGGCCACAATCTGGTCCGGATCCAGGCCGAGCGGAGCCGCTACCTCCTGGTTGTCTACAACCCGGGAGGGGACATACGAACCGGTTCCGACAATGCGACTGCGCTTCACGAGGTTCCTAACTCACTCGTCGTTGAAGACCGTCAGGGATCAGCCGTCAGACGGTCTCACAAGATGCGGCGAGATTATAGGACCCGGACCCAGGAGGGTCAACCTCCACAAGCCGAATTCGTTGCTTTTCGCCTCCCGATCTGCTAGAAAAATTGTGTAGTTACGATCAGTCCATGTTTCGAGTATTCACCGAAGGAGTCGCTGGATGCACAGGCATTCAAGGGGGTTGTGTGTCGGTCTCACCATGATGGTGTGTATGGTATGGTTTGCAGCCGGATGCTCCAGCAAACCGAAGACGACCGCCGACGCCAAACCCGTAAGCGGCACGGATGAACAGATCTTCCTCGGCGACACGATCGAGAAGAACTACGATCCCAACGTCATCATGAAGCGCGGCGAGGCATTCTTCGACAAGGAGGAGTTTGCCGAGGCCATCGTCGAATACCAGCATTTCCTGGAATTGCATCGGGCCCACCAACTGGCCGTCTATGCCCAGCTCCGGTTAGCGGAAAGCCATCTCCGGATGGCCAAGTCGATCGACCGGGACCCGGAACCGATCCAGAAGGCCATCGCCTCGTTTGAAAAACTGCGGAAGGAGTTCCCCGGCAGCAAGTACGAAGCGCAGGCACTCCAGCGTATTGCCGATTGCCACGATTGGCTCGCTCAGACACACCTGTTCGTCGGTCAGTTTTACTATCGCCGTGCCTCCTATCTGGCAGCCGCGCATCGATTCGATCAGATTATGAAAGACTATCCGGATAAGAAGGTGGCGCCGGAGGCCTTGTACTATCTGGCCCTCACCTATCAGGAGCTCGGGGCGGATGATTGGGCAATGGAAAAGCTGCAACTTCTAGCCGAGAAGTATCCGAACAGCGAAAACACGGGTGATGGCCGCCGCTTGCTGGCCAAGCTGGAGAAAAAATCGTCGCCACCTGCGCCGACCGTCGCGGCCAAGACCGACACACCGACTTCGCAGAATCAATCTTCGACAACGCTGCTTGCGGCCTCGGTCCCGTCGTCGAGCTTCGCGGCTTCTGCTCCACCAAGCATCCCCAACCTCAAGAATTCGCCGGCGCTCTCCCTTGGACAGCCTTTCGTTTCCTGCCGGCTCGGCGCCTGGTGCTGACAGGCAACGAGCCTCCCGTTCATCCACTCATGTACAAGCCGTTCACGAGGCATCCCACAGTACTGCCGCGAGGTCGACGGCGCGAGGAATAGTGAGTAGCTCCGCCGGGACGGTGAGGCGGCAGTGTCATGTGAGACCGCCATTAGCAGGGCCACCTTCCTGTTATCGTAGATGTAATGCTTCGAGCAGCAGGTCGTTGACCGACGCCTTGAGGCGCTTCTTCGCGTCGGGCAAGAATTGTGCGGCCGTGGTACGTCCCTGCAGAACTTCAAAATAGGACTGCACCACATCCTGGTAGCGGCGGAGAAGCCTGAAGCCGAGTCGTGGGAAGGCATAAATCACCCGGGCGATTCTCGCTGTGATTCTGAAATCCGGCAAGATCTCCCGCTCGAGTGCGGCCGCATACTCGGCTAACGATCCGCGATGATCATGACGATTCCCCAGTATCGCACTGGCAACGAGCTGTCCCGATCGAACTGCATAATAAATTCCTTCCCCGAACAGCGGGTCGACCAAGTGACCGGCATCACCCACCAGTGCCGCTCGTCCACTGATGAACGGGGAGCCAATGCCCTCACGATGCCCGCCTTCAGAATCTGAATAGGCAGGGATTGGATGCCCGATCGGCCGCGGCACCGTCCGGCCGGACAGCCCCCGCGCATCGCTGACAAACCGATCGAAAGTCGAACGCAAACCGCTCGACTTGCGACGAAACTCTCCTACCCCCACGGACAAGCCATTCTCCTTGGGAAAAATCCATCCATACCCCTGACGGGCGGCCCCCACATCGACAAGGATCGTGGAGGCACTCGGATAGTGACGGCTATTCCCGAGCCGCACTTCACTTTCAAGCGCAGGCGCCCGATACAGGGAACGGTTGGGAAACAGCTGCCGCGCGACCAGACTATTGGCGCCATCCGCACCGATCACCATCCTTGACTGATAACGCCCCTCCTGCGTCACCACGCCCACACGATCGGAATTCTGAGTGATCTCGACTACCCCCTCACCGGTCCGGAGTTCAGCTCCGGCGTGAATCGCTTGTTGCACAAGATAGTGATCGAAACGATCGCGCATGACCATGTAGGCGATGGGTTGGGAGGATTCAATGAGCAGCGGATCCTGCCCACGATAGACAAACTGGACCCCATTGACCGTTTGCTCGACAACCGATTTGAAGCCGGGCTCGAGGAGCCGGTCGATACGCGCCGAGAGTCCCCCGCCGCACACCTTGTAACGGGGATGGGCGTCCTTGTCGAAACCGAGTACGGTCAAGCCCTCACGACAGAGAGCCGCAGCGGCAACCGCTCCCGCCGGCCCCATTCCGACGATAATCACATCGTAGGTTGTGGCCAATTGTCTATCCGCCATGCCTCAACCCCCAGTTGAAAGACACACAGCTCCGACCTGGAATTAGCCATGGATAGAACACGCACTGCATGGCAGACGTCAAGGGGGAGCCCGAGAGGAAAGGAAGAGACGGGACGGAGCTACTGACCGAGATACCAGCCGATCCCATACCGTTCGAGAAAACTCGTGATCATGGTCAGCGAATTGGCATAGATCATGACACCCACCACAATGAGCAGCACTCCGCTCACCGTCGACACACCCCAGAGATATGCGCGCACTTCTTTAAAGTAACTGAGAAATCGATCGACGCCGAGCGCGGTGAGAAACAGCGGTAGCGCTAACCCCAGCGAATAAAACGTAAGCAAGACCACACCACTGAGCATCGATTCAGTCGTACTGGCATAGAGCAGGATCGTCCCCAGGACAGGTCCCACGCAAGGAGTCCAGCCTGCCGCAAACGCGATGCCGATCAGAAACGAACCCAAAAACCCGGCTGGGCGGTTTCGGAATTGATACCGGTGCTCCATTTTCAAAAAATTTAAATTCAAAATACCGAGCAGATAGAGGCCGAAGATAATCACAACGATGCCACCGAACCGGCGCAGATGCTCCTGGTAGGTAATCAACGCCTGCCCCAAGAGACTGGCCGATGCCCCGAACGCGACAAACACCGTCGAAAACCCGGCGATGAACAGCAGGGAATTCAGAATGATCGCTTTCCGGAAGCGATTCCGTTCAGAAACGTCCGTGAGCTGTTCAATCGAAAGTCCTGTAATGTAGGAAATGTACGAGGGGACGAGCGGCAGCACGCAGGGCGACACGAAGGACAGCAGCCCGGCAGAGAATGCGGCAACCAATGAAATCGACTGCACCGAGTCGGTCATACTTAGGACCCCTGCAACAGCGATTCAACCAGACGCTTCCCCGCAGGAGCACTCCAGTCTCTGGCCCCTGGAATCCGATTGCGAATGATGCCCTTGCGATCGATCAGAAACGTCATCGGGAGCTGGCGGGCCCCGTACTGAAGCCCGATGCGAAAATCGGCGTCGTGGAGCACGGGGAAGGTAAAACCGACTTCGCGCTGAAAGGGACGGGTCACGGCGGCACCCTGGGCGTCGGTCGAGACCGCAAGAATCTCAAAATCCTTGCGGCTGAAGCTTCGATACAGTCGCTCCATCGCCGGCATCTCGATTTTGCAGGGCCCGCACCAGGTCGCCCAGAAATTTAAGAGCACGACTTTCCCCCGGAACTGATCGAGTGTGACGTTGAACCCCTCGGAGTCCCTCAACAGGAAATTCGGAGCCTCTTCATCGACCTGAGGAATGCGCTCGACGACAAGCATCGGCACAGCCGGCGAGGCAGGCAACGCCTCGCGAGCGTCGGCAGAAACCCCTCCACAGAGCATCATGACGGCACCGACCATAGATATTATTGAACCGCGTCTCATCATTACCGTTACATCATTGGGAGCGCCTGAGCAGGGGTCGCATGGGCGGCCTTCTCCGCGGGCTTGAGGAGTTGGGTCAACACCTTGAGATTATCCAATCGTGTCCAATCCCGAGGCCCGATCACTTTTTCACGCAGGACACCCTGCTGATCAATAATGTAGGTTTCAGGGACACCCATCAATTTGTAGCGCTTGTCGGTCTGACCCCAGGAATCAACCAGTACGGGAAATGTGAGGTTCAAACCCTTCACGAACGGGGGTATTTCTTTCTTTGTCGTCACCCGGTCAATACTGACCGCCAGAATGACCAAGCCGTCCTTCTCAAAGTTTTTGTACAACACTTCCATTGAGGGCATTTCTTCACGGCACGGCTTGCACCAGGTCGCCCAGAAATTCAAGAAGACCACTTTGCCGCGATAGTCCGATAACCGCAGTTGCTTCTCGTTCAGGTCGGGCAGCTGGAAATCCGGCGCCTCTTTTCCCACCACCAATGGTTCGTACTTGGAACTCTGTAGCCAGACTACGAGAAACATCACGCCAAGAATGGCCGCAGCGGCAATCACCACCACGATCCGGGAAGGGCCGGTTCGCGGCGCAGTATGAGCAGGGCTCTGATTGATGTGATCTGTCATGGTCTAGGCGTAAGCATGCAGACCGGAGAGTAGAAAATTCACCCCCCAGAAACAGAAAATAACCATGAGAAAACCAAAGATCGCGTAGATCGCCGCTTTATGGCCTTCCCACCCTCGTGTCATACGAGCATGAATATAGGCGCCATAGATCAGCCATACGATCAACGACCAAGTCTCCTTGGGATCCCAACTCCAGTACCCGCCCCAGGCATAGTTCGCCCACATGGCGCCGAGGATGATCCCGAAAGCCAGCAGCGGAAACCCGAGCATGATCGCTTTATAGCCCAGCTCATCGATGGTCTCGAGGTCTGGAAAGGCGGCATAAAACCGCGACCGACTGCCACGATTGACCGCCCGTTCTTTGAAGAGATACATCAGGCCCAATCCACCGGCCATGGCAAACGCCGCATAACTGGTCAACGTGACGGAGACATGGATGTAGATCCAGTAGCTGTTCAGGGCCGGAACGAGCGGCTCTGCCGTCTGGTATCGATAGGGCAAGAGCGACGCCGCGCCCATGGCAATAAACCCGATTCCCACCACAAAGGCTCCGACGGCCTTGATCCTGTAACGGAATTCGAGAAGCACATATCCCAGGATGATCGCCCAGGACACATAGGCCATGGCCTCGAACTGGTTGGACCAGGGCGCGAAGGTGCCTGAATGCTCCATTCGCTCAAATGCCCGCGTCGTGAGGGCCAACGTGTTCAGCAGCCACCCGAACACGGTGACGAGCGTCGCCACCTGCCCCAATTGTGTGGCCCATGCGCCATCACGTTCTTCAAGGTCCTCAATCGGATGCCCGGCCGGAACCATCTGCATGGCAGGACGTTTTGCGAACAGATAGGCCACATACAGCCCCAACGCGGCTAAATACAGCCAGAACGTCATATCGAAGAGGAACAGTGATCGCATCATACGGACCTCCGTCTATCTATCCTAGCGTGCAGCGCAGACCGAATGAAACGTTGCTCTCCGTCGCGCGGCAGCGATCTTCAGGATTGAGCCTGAGCGTTAATTTTCTCCGTCAACTTCCTGAACTCTTTCTGGAAATCGATCTGGCTTTTGTGCGTTGTTCCGCCAAGGTGAAGCGTGACGCCGGACTCGCCGGGAATGATCTTCGCCCATAACCGCCGATGATAAATCAGCGACGACAGAGTCATGCCCACCACCAGCATGGTACACCCAATCCAGACCATATTGATGCCCGGATTTCTGGCAATCTGCAGGCCGGTAAACTTCTTCGGCTGATAGCCGATGAATTCGAATTGGTATGCGGAGTCCTTGATCTCAAAGAGGTCGGGATAGTGATAGAACACCCAGGGAGTGGACTGCACACTACTCCGCTCATCGACCGCCAGCCGAATGGCGGGATTGGCATGCTCCGCGGTTTTTGAAAACACTTTCTTCTCGGTCGAATTAAACGCGAAGTCGGCCACAAAATCCGTCATCTTCATCTTCAATGGAAGACCGTCGACGGCTTTCTCCTTGTTCCATTCCAGATCGACCGTCGCGATAATCTTGTCGCTGCCCTTCTCCTTAATATTGATTCGAGCCGCCTCGATTTGATCCCACGCATCCCCATAGCTGGATTGGTAAAACCAGATCCCTTTGTAGACTAGGGGATCGTTCACCGTAATCGTCTTGGTTGTGGTGGGAGTGCCTTGATCGATCACGGTCAAGGTGCTGTTGTAGGATTTTACCGATCCGTTCTCATGGTAATCGATCCAGAACTTATCGACACGAAGATCGAAGTTGCCTCGCGGAATGTGGTAGGTCTGGCCTTCGAGACACACCCCGAACTCCTGAAATCCATAGTAGCTACCTAGTAACCCCCCGAGCACGATGACCGTGGCGCTGAGGTGGGCCACATGCGCGCCGACCCGGCCCATAATCCCCTTGGTGGCGTAGACCGTCACCTCGCCGGGATCGCTCTTGGCCAGCACCCGATAACCTTTTTCAGCGAAGAGCTTTACAAGTCGCTCAGCCACAGCGTCTCTCGATTGATTGAGCGAGAGGGTGGTCTGCTGCTTCATACCCTGGATAAAGGCCAGCGACACACTGACCTTATCCTGACGCATGGACCGCCATACACTGGGAAACCGTTTATGGAAACACGTGAGCGAATTGACGCACAGGAGCCCCAGAAGACTGGTAAACCACCAGGTGTGATAGACATCGGTGAAACCCAATCGTAGGAACCAGCGATAGGCTTCTTCGCCATATTCCTGCACATAGGTTTCCGGGCGCTCGCCCTGCTGAATGACCGTGCCGATCGTCGCAGTCATGGCGAGCACAATGAACAGAAACATCGCCAGCTTGATCGAAGCAAAAAAATCCACGACCTCGCGCGAAAACTCTTCCCAGCCAAGGCCGGAAGTGCGCGGAGCGGATGCGCTCACATCGGATGCTGCATCGGGTTTATCGTTCATGAATCAACATACCTAGCTGCTTCGACCTGGCTGTCATACAAATCCCATCATCATACCCAATGACGAGCTGCGTGTGGAATCCTGCGCCAATGCAGGTCAATACCACGAGGCTGGAAGTGCCGGGGCGGAGCGTTTATGATGAAAAATGTTCCAAATACGCGAAAAGTAAGCTATCTTACAAGTCGTCTTAAAGGACTGTCAAGCAAGACGCTTGTCCGGCGCGCGACTCAATCAATTCCACCAGAACGGTGGACAAAAACAGACCGGTCAGCTACTATTGCCTTAGTTTTTTGCGGAGTTGCCTGATCATCTTAAGCGTCGCGTCGTCCACAATCAGTCGCCGTGCCACCTGACTTCAACCGCCGCATCCTCGTATCACTTCAATTCCAGGGGGAACAATGAGACATAACTACCTGTTCACGTCTGAGTCTGTCACCGAAGGGCACCCGGATAAGATTGCCGATCAGATCTCGGACGGAATTCTAGACGCCATCATCGCTCAAGACAAGTTTTCGAGAGTCGCCTGCGAAACCATTCTCACGACCGGCATCGCATTCGTCGCCGGAGAAATCTCGACCAAGGCCTATGTCGAGATTCCCGATATTATTCGTGACGTGATCAAGGACGTCGGCTATACGGACGCCTCTTGGGGATTCGATTCCAACACCTGCTCGGTCCTGACATCGATCCACCAGCAGTCCGGCGATATCGCCATGGGAGTTGACTCCGGCGGCGCCGGCGACCAGGGCCTCATGTTTGGGTATGCCACCAATGAAACGTCCGAGCTCATGCCGATGCCGATCGTGCTGGCCCATCGATTGACCAAACGTTTGGCGGAAGTGCGCAAGAAAAAGATTCTCAAATGGGTGCGCCCCGACGGTAAATCCCAGGTGACCGTGGAATATAAGGACGGCAAACCCTGTCGTGTCGATACCATCGTCGTTTCCACGCAGCACAGCCCCGACGTGACCAATAAACAAATCGAGAAGGATTTGATGGAGCACGTGATCAGGCCGTCTATGCCGAAGGGCCTCTACGATCCAACCAGCGTGAAGCACCATATCAATCCGACCGGCCGATTCGTGGTAGGCGGGCCGATGGGCGATACCGGCCTCACCGGCCGCAAGATCATCGTCGATACCTACGGCGGGCACGGCAGCCACGGCGGAGGGGCCTTCTCGGGAAAAGATCCTTCAAAGGTGGATCGTTCGGCCTCATACATGGCCCGCTATATTGCAAAGAACATCGTCGCCGCGGGGCTGGCTTCAAAATGCGAAGTCCAGCTGGCCTATGCCATTGGAGTCGCCGATCCCGTCTCCGTATTGGTCGACACCAAGGACACCGAGAAGGTAGCGCCCGAAAGCTTAGACAAGCTGGTCCGGAAGCATTTCCCATTGACCCCGCGCGGGATCATCGACCATCTCAAGCTGCGTCGCCCCATCTTCAGAAAGACGGCCGCCTACGGACACTTCGGTCGCAACGAACCGGAGTTCACTTGGGAAAAAACCGACAAAGCCAAAGCGTTGCGCAAGGACGCGGGCCTCTAAACGCCCACAGCGTCGCACCAGCCAAGGGGGCGGGTCGCAAGCCCGCCCCCTTTTTTCTGCATTCGAACATCAACCATTCAAGGGCATGACACAGGAGGAGGAAACAGTGGATTACGACGTGAAAGACATGAGCTTAGCCGATCAGGGAAAATTGAAAATCGAATGGGCAGAAGCTACGATGCCGGTACTCCGGCTCATTCGCAAACGCTTTGAACGTGAACAGCCGTTCAAGGGCATCCGCGCCACCGCTTGCCTCCACGTGACCACCGAAACGGCCAACCTGATGAAAACCCTCAAGGCCGGCGGAGCAGATGTTCGCCTTTGCGCCTCCAACCCGTTGAGCACTCAAGACGATGTCGCCGCCGCCCTGGTTCGCCACGAGGGGATCCCGACTTTTGCCGTCAAGGGAGAAGACAACAAGACCTACTACCAACATATTGAATCGGCGATCGCCCACAAGCCGCATCTGTCGATGGACGACGGCGCCGACGTGGTCTCCCATCTGCACTCGAAGCGAAAAGACTTGCTCCGCAACGTAATCGGCGGAACGGAGGAAACCACCACTGGCGTCATCCGTCTTCGCAGCATGGCCGAAAAGAAAGTCCTGAAATTTCCGGTCATCTCCGTCAACGATGCGGACACGAAACACATGTTCGACAACCGGTATGGCACTGGCCAAAGCACCATGGACGGCATTGTCCGTGCCACCAATCGGCTAGTGTGCGGCTCTACGCTCGTCGTCGCCGGCTACGGCTGGTGCGGCCGCGGCATTGCCACCCGCGCACGCGGCATGGGCGCGAACGTCATCGTGACTGAAATCGATCCATTGAAGGGACTCGAAGCCGTGATGGACGGATTCCGGGTCATGCCGATGGATGAAGCCGCTCCCCTTGGAGACTTCTTTGTCACAGTCACAGGCAACTTGAAGGTTATTCGCGGCGAGCACTTTGCGGCCATGAAAGACGGGGCAATCGTCTGCAACTCCGGACACTTCAATGTCGAATTGGACATTCCTGCACTGGAGAAGCTCAGCAAGAAAAAGCTCGCCGTGCGCTCAGGTGTCGACCAATACACCTTGAAGAACGGCCGTCGCGTCAGCCTCTTGGGTGAAGGTCGGCTTGTGAATCTCGCCACCGCTGAGGGCCACCCCTCCAGCGTCATGGATATGAGCTTTGCGAATCAGGCTCTGGGGGCCGAATATATCGTGAAGAACTACAAGAAATTGGAGAAAAAGGTCTATCCGGTTCCCGCCGACATCGATAAAGAAATTTCGCGGCTGAAGCTCGCCGGCATGGGCGTGTCGATCGACAAGCTCACCAAAGAACAGGTGAAGTACTTGGCCTCGTGGGAAATGGGAACCTAGTTTTATCGGAGAAGGCCGGAGCTGCTCTCGTGGCGGCTCCGGCCCATCCACCGCGCAACTCTAAGCGGCTACACGAACTCCCCAAGTCACTCCGGACGCTCCTACGCTTTTTCTCTGCTCGCTATAACTTTCTCGCAATGATACCGAATACCTGGCGTGACCTCCGACAAGTACTGGAGGTTGATCGTCATGAAACGACTACACCATAGGCCTTGGGCTTGCGGGATATTAGGAATAGTCGTTGTGGAACCTGAGAACAGACGGCCTAACATCGGAGCCCAGTAGGCGCAGGTGCAACTCCGGCCAAGTAGATACAGAAAGCGTCAAGTCGAGCCCCCACGCCTCACTTGCTGAAGCACGGGGACAGCTGACAGAACATGGTGAACCTTGCGCAGACTAACGTGAGTTGACCATGGGAAGTTCGCGGGATCCTTCGGCTTCCTGCTGAATTCGCTGACGCTCGGCTTTTGACTCTTCCAGCACACTGTGCAGCAACTCATCGCTCAGCTGGGTCAATTGCGCTGCGGCGTCTTTCATCTCCGCATGCTCCACCGCCCGCGACAATACTTCGGCCTTCGTCGCCCCCTTCTTCTGGCCCAAGAACGGCTTAATGATGAGATAGGCCACATCACGGAACGGCATGAAACGCAGGAATCGGCGCAGCAACTTGAAGGTCTGAATCGGGTATCGAGTGAGCTTATAGATAAACAGCTTCTTTAGCCCCTCTTGGCGAACGGAATTAATGACCGCCCCCGGCAAACAGGTCGGATCAATCTCCGAACACTTAAAATACTTATACCAATCCTTGGCGTCGCTCACCAATCCACGCTTGATATATTCCTGCCACAGAGGCGTGCCCCGATAAACGCACAGCCGATTGAATCCAAACGTGTCCAAAGGCAATTTCGAGGCGAAATCGAACGTCTTCTGCATGTCCTCGACTGTTTCGTCGGGATTGCCCACAGTAAAGAAACCGTGAACGATTTCAATCCCGGCCTTTTTGGCGTTTCTAACGGCGGTCTCAACTTCGGCGAGCGTCTGCTCCTTCTGGAGGCGATCCAGAATTTTCTGACTGCCGCTTTCGATGCCGAACATCACCGTCCGGCAATGCGCCTGAGCCATCGCGGGGAAGAGGTGTTGGGCCACCGAATCAACACGGCCCTCGATTCCCCATTGGATTGTCAGTTTGGCATCGATGATCCCTTTACAAATCGCATCGATCCGCTTCGGCTGTAGTAAAAAGTGATCATCAACGAAGTAGACAGACCCATACCCGTTCGCCTCGAGGTACTTCAGCTCATCAACGACGTGTTGCGCGCTACGCGCCCGCCACTTCCCCTCATTGAAAATCGGGATGTCACAGAAGACACAGGGCCACGGACAGCCCCGCGAAGTCTGCATGGTCGTAAATCGCTCCATCGACAGCACGGCCGGTACATCCAGCGGCATCGACTCGACAAAGTCTAGTTCCAGGCTTTCGCGGTCAGGAAACGGCCACTGGTCCAGGTGGCGCTCCATCGTCCTGTTTGGATTATTGATCACCTTGCCGTCCTTCGCCCAGGTGACCCCTCCCACCTCTTGCGGATCATCAAGACGATCGAGCAAATCAAGCAACAACTGCTCCCCGTCTCCCCGACACACAAAGTCGACTTCTGGACACTGGAGCTTGACCAAGCCCGCGTTGAGACTGGCAAATACTCCGCCGAAGGCTAGCTTGACGGTGGTATCGGCCGCTCGGATCTGGCGAGCAAGAATTTTGGCATAGGGATAGCTGGTGGTGCTGAGGAAGCTCAGACCAACCAAGGCCGGCTTGCGCCGTTTGATCTCTTCGATTATGAACTCATTGGGGGTCTCAGGATGCGCCTGATCGAACATCACGCATTCATGACCCGACCGCTTCAATACCGACGATAATGACATAATGCCGATGGGCGGAAACCCCATGACCCGGATACGCCCGTTCTTGGCTCGAGTCTTGGCAGGGAGGGCATAAAACTGGGGATCACGCACATGAATAAGAAACACCAGCATAGTAACGTCCTTTCATCGGGACAGTAACCGGATTCCTCAGACTGGCATCAAGTCGCTTTGGGAGCGGAGAATCCAGGCTCGAATTGCAGTGAGGCCGAATCACTCAGGCCATTCGACCCCCGTGAGGCGTCATACAGTACCACGTCTCGCTGGAGGGAAAAAGGGAAGATTCTGACAAAGAGAAAGGACCACCGGTGATATGGGCAATCCTCAGCCATTGACCGGCAGTATGACTTGAGCGCTACAAACGCAAAGAGGGCGTCGGATCTGATCCGACGCCCTCTCCAAAAGAGACACCTGGCTAGCGACCGAGTGCCGCCTTCACGGCATGCCCGATCTCAGCAGGATTTTTTACGACGCGTACACCAGCAGCTTCCAGCGCCTTCATTTTTTCCGTTGCCGTCCCCTTGCCGCCTGAAATGATGGCGCCTGCATGCCCCATGCGGCGCCCCGGCGGTGCCGTGATCCCGGCAATGAAACTGATCACTGGCTTCTTGACGTGCTTCTTAATATATTCGGCCGCCTTCTCTTCTGCGTCGCCGCCGATTTCGCCGATCATCACGACGGCCTGTGTTTCAGAATCTTGCTCGAACAAGGGCAAGACATCCACGAATCCCGTGCCGTTGACGGGGTCCCCGCCGATTCCCACACAAGTCGTTTCTCCAAGCCCCAACGTCGACAGTTGATGAACGGCTTCATACGTCAAGGTGCCGCTGCGTGACACTACGCCAACCACACCACGTTTATGGATGAATCCGGGCATGATCCCGATCTTGGCTTCATCCACTGTGATGACACCGGGGCAATTGGGGCCGATTAATCGGACATCACGGCCATGCAACGCGCGTTTCACCTTCACCATATCGTTCACGGGAATGCCTTCGGTGATGCAGATGATCAGCTTGACACCCGCATCAGCGGCTTCCAGGATCGCATCCGCACAAAATGGCGGCGGCACAAAAATCAAAGAAGTATCGCAGTCAGTCTTCTTTACAGCATCGGCCACGGTATTGAAGACGGGGATGCCCTCAACTTCCTGTCCGGCCTTGCCAGGGGTCACTCCGGCGACCATCTTCGTGCCATACGCTTTACACTGCGTCGCGTGAAAGGACCCTTCCTTCCCTGTGATCCCCTGTACTACCACCCGGGTATTCTTATTGACGAGAATGCTCACGGTCTTCTCCTTTACGCCGCCTTGCCGGTCAGCTTCACAATTTTCTGCGCCGCTTCCCACAGATCGTTGGCAACTTCCAACTTGAGGCCAGACTCCGCCAATAGTTTTCGGCCTTCATCCGCATTCGTACCCTGGAGACGCACCACTAACGGCACGGTAATCTTTACTTCCTTGGCAGCCTCGATCACACCATGCGCAATGCGCTCACATCGTACAATGCCACCGAAGATATTGATAAAGATGCCCTTCACGTTCGGATCCTTGAGCAGAATCCGGAATCCCGCTGCCACCGTGTCCTTCGTGGCTCCGCCGCCCACATCCAGGAAGTTCGCCGGCTCACTGCCCGCCAGTTTGATGACATCCATAGTGGCCATCGCAAGACCGGCACCGTTCACCATGCAGCCGATGTTGCCGTCAAGCTTGACGTAATTCAGATTATTCGCCGTGGCTTCGATCTCCAGCGGATCCTCTTCATTAAGATCTCGCATTTTCTGCACATCGTCATGCTTAAAAACGCCGTTGTCGTCAAATGAAACTTTGCCATCCAACGCCACCAACGTCTTTTCCTTCGTGATAATCAAAGGATTGATTTCCACGAGCGCGGCATGTTTTTCCATGAACAGTCGATAGAGATTGCCGAGCATCTGCACGAATGGATTGATGACGGCCGGTTCCATCGCCTGGAGGCCCAATGCGAAAGCAACATTGCGCCCATTGTGCCCCTGAAATCCAACAGCAGGATCGATCGCTTCCTTGATGATCTTCTCGGGAGTCTTTTCAGCCACCTCTTCGATTTCCATCCCGCCTTCGGTGCTGGCGATGAACGTCGGCCAACCGGTGTCGCGATCAACAAGAATGCTTAGATACAACTCTTTTGCAATATTGGCGCCTTCTTCGAGCAACAGCCGATGAACCTTTCTCCCCTTGGGTCCGGTCTGGTGGGTGATCAAGGTTTTGCCTATTAATTCCTTGGCGATCCCTGCGACTGCCCCCTTCTCCTTCGTAATCTTGACCCCGCCGGCCTTACCACGTCCGCCTGCATGGATCTGAGCTTTCACTACGAAGACCGGCGTATTCAGTTCACTTGCCCAAGCAGCGGCTGCTTCGGGCGAGGTAATTTCCTTGCCCCGTGGCACTGGTACCCCGAACTGTGCGAACAATTGCTTGGCTTGAAACTCATGAACGTTCATCGAAACCTCATAAGAGCTATTGGCTCATGACAAATGGCGTAGAGCGTGACTATCGGCGGAGTCCTCTTACAGAACCAGCCGCCATTATTAGCTATTCGCCGTACGCTCTGGTTCTTTTCGCGTATAGGCAGGGAGAATCATCGGAGAGATCACACCACTGGAGCTGCCGTGCTGCTTGGCCTCCGCCCGGAATCGTCGCAGATGTTGGAGAGTGAGCTTGCCTTGTGACATGGATCCAGCGCGCGACGCCGCTGTCAACCCAGAGCGCTTTCCAAACACCATGAGGTCTAGTAGCGAATTCCCCATCAAGCGATTCCGTCCGTGCAATCCACCGGAAGCTTCTCCGGCCACGAAGAGATTCTTCACGTTGGTTTCTGAGTTGGCATCGATTTTCACTCCGCCGTTCTGATAGTGCAACGTCGGATAAATGAGGACAGGATCCTTGCTGATGTCGATGCCGAACCGCTCAAACTGCATCATCATGGCTGGAAAGTGCTTCTCCACCGTTCCGGGCCCATGCTCTGCATCGAGCAACGGCGTGTCCAACCACACCCCGACGCGACCGGACATGGTGCGAATACCACGGCCCTCCTCGCACTCACGAATAATCGAGGAAGACACAACATCACGAGTATCCAATTCGTTTACGAACCTTTCACCCTTGGCGTTGACCAAGTGACCGCCTTCCGACCGGATGCCCTCAGTCACCAACGCCCCGATCAATTGCTCTGGATAGACTGCGCCTGAAGGATGATACTGGAACGTATCAATGTGATCCAGCTTCGCTCCGATTCGGTAGGAGAGGCACAACCCGTCGCCCGTCGCGCCATAGTGATTGCTGGTAGGAAATCCTTGGATGTGCAACCGGCCGATTCCACCGGTCGCGAGAATCACAGACTTCGCAGCCACCACCACCTGTCTGTGATTGTCGAGATCCTTAAATATGGCGCCTGTGCAATGCCCGTTGTCGTCGCTGAGCAATTCAACGGCCGCGCAGAATTCCAGGAGCTGAATCTTTTGATTCAGGACCTCGTCTTTGAGGACACGCATGATCTCTAAGCCGGTATAGTCTGAACAAGTCAGAAGGCGAGGCTTAGAACTTCCGCCCCCTTTCTTTACGTGGAGATTTCCGTCGGCCTGTCGATCAAACAGCACACCCAATTCAATCAACCACTTTGCAATGGACGGCCCATCCTCGACCATGACCTTGAGCAATTCATGGTCGTTCTGCATATGGCCACCCTTGAGGGTGTCAAGAAAATGGGTGACTGGAGAATCTTCCGGCGCAACGGAAATTTGCATTCCGCCTTGCGCCATCACACTATTGGAGTCGCCGAGTCTCAGCTTCGTGGCCAGAATCACCTTCGCACCGGTACCATAGGCATGCAAAGCTGCCGCGCACCCTGCGCCACCGCCTCCGACGACCAGGACATCCGTCGTGTAGTGTGGAGTCAGATCAAGACTTTCAGAGATGGAGCTATCCCCTTCGAGAAGAGCGGCGAGTTCAACGACCGTTTTGTCATTCTTGTTCGGGCCGAATCGAATCGAGCGATAGGCGCTGGTGCGGTAATCAGGATGATACTTATGGATCAGCTGGTCGCGATCAGCAGGAGCGAACTTCGGGATCGTTTGCTTGCGACGAGCATCCCGAGTCTGGTGGACGATCTGTTGGAGTGCGTGAATATCCATGGTTTCGCTTTCAGCACGGAGCACAGTCGTCAGGCATATCTGCCCTGGACCGGCTGACGGCACGAGGCATTACTTCACTTTCGCGCAGTGGTCGGCCAGCTCCTGTTCGTTCATTGCGAGCACTTTGTTCCATTCATCCTTGAAACGGCCGTCCTGAATTTCCTTGATCCGAATGTCCAACCCCTGCGGCTTCTCGGTGAAATGAGCACCTTGCGCCCGGCTGACATACAGGGCGACAAGATTGGGAGCGATGTCGGCGATGCAAACAGGCGTGCACATCCCGCACATGACACAATCCATGAACATCTCGGAGACGCTCTTAAAATCCCCGAACACTGCTTTCCAAACCCCTTCACGCACATCAATCTTTTGGGGACACGCTTCCGTACATGCATTGCAATTTCGGCAGAGTGGCGCTTCTGGATAGAGATTGAAGAGGTCTTGCTTGGGATCTTTCAGCGACTGGATGTCGTATAGAGCCTTGCGAGCAGGAAACGGTGGCATGATGGTGAAAGACATGCCGTCTTCCACAGCCATCTGGCAAGCCAAGCAGGTCCGAACTTTCGGATCATCCTTGGTTCGATAGTAGGTCGCACAAGCGCCACAGAACCCCCCGAGACAGCCGGCTCCGCGCACCACCTCCTGACCCGTATGCCACAATGCCTTGATGACGGTGATACCTTCCGGCACTTCATACTTCTTGCCGGAAATTTCAATCGTCACCATCTTGTGGCGCAATACTTCCGGCTGATCGATCACGTTGGTGTCTTCTTGTGCCATGTTTCTCTCGTGGACCACTGAAAGCCAGGCGTGGGGAGATTCGCTTCTCCCTCACGCCTGACGCTTAATTAACGGATACACCCCTACGCAATTGCGTCGATGATAGCATTCAGCGTAGTGCTCGGACGCATCGCCTTCGACGACTTCGCGTCATCAGGATGGTAGTACCCACCTGTATCAACCGGCTTACCCTGAGCTGCAATCAACTCCCCGGATATCTTGGCTTCATTATCCGCCATTTCCTTAGCAACCTTGGCGAAGCGCGCCGCCAAATTCTTGTCCTGCGTCTGCTGGGCCAATGCCTGCGCCCAATACAGCGCCAGATAGAAATGGCTGCCGCGGTTGTCGATTTCTCCGACTTTGCGCGCCGGCGATTTATTGCTCTCAAGGAACTTGGCATTGGCTTGATCAAGGGTATCCGCCAGCATTTTTGCCGCAGGATTGTTCGCCACTTTGGCCAGATGCTCCAACGAGGCGGCCAGCGCCAAGAATTCTCCGAGCGAATCCCACCGCAGATAGCCCTCTTCCTGGAACTGCTGCACGTGCTTCGGCGCGGATCCCCCTGCACCGGTCTCGAACAGACCACCGCCGTTGAGCAACGGCACGATCGAGAGCATCTTCGCGCTGGTTCCGATTTCGAGAATCGGGAACAGGTCCGTCAGATAGTCGCGCAGCACGTTCCCCGTCACGGAAATCGTGTCCTTGCCTTCCTTGATCCGCTCCAGTGAGAGACGAGTCGCATCGGCCGGCGTCATGATCCGGATATCGAGCCCGTTCGTATCGTGTTCTTTCAAATACTGATTCACCTTCGTGATCAGTTGCGCATCATGCGCCCGGTCCTTGTTCAACCAGAAAATGGCTGGGGCGCCGGTCGCCCGCGCACGAGTCACGGCTAGTTTCACCCAGTCGCGGATCGGAGCATCCTTCACCTGACACATACGCCAGATGTCCCCTTCTTCGACCTTGTGCTCCAGCAACGCTTTTCCCAACGCATCGACAACGCGAATCGTACCGTTGCCAGGCGCCTTGAAGGTCTTGTCGTGTGAGCCGTACTCCTCCGCCGCTTGCGCCATGAGTCCGACGTTGGGCACGCTGCCCATTGTCTTCGGGTCAAGCGCGCCGTGCTTCTTGCAGAAATCGATCACCTCGCGATACACCGGGGCATAGCTGGCATCGGGAATCACGCACTTGGTGTCCGCCAGCTTCCCGTCCGGTCCCCACATCTTGCCGCTGTCGCGAATGACCGGCGGCATGGAGGCATCGATGATGATGTCGCTGGGCACATGGAGGTTGGTGATCCCCTTGTCGGAATTCACCATCGCCATCGGCGGACGCTGCTTGTACACAGCCTGGATATCAGCCTCAATCGCCTTGCGCTGATCCTCAGGCAAGGCCTTGATCTTTGCATAGAGATCGCCGATCCCATTGTCCGGATCCACGCCCAGCTTCTTGAGCGTCTCAACATGCTTGGCAAAGACATCCTTGTAATAGACCGTCACGGCATGACCGAAGATCTTCGGGTCCGAGACCTTCATCATGGTGGCTTTCATGTGAAGTGAGAACAGCACGCCTTGCTTGGCCGAATCCTGAATCTGTTCTTCGAGGAACGTGCGCAACGCCTTGACGCTCATGAAGGTGGCATCCACCACTTCGCCCGCCTGCAAGGCCACTTTCGGCTTCAGGACGGTCGTCTTGCCATCTTGGCCGACGAACTCGACCCGCACTTCAGTCGCCGCGGTCGTCGTCAGTGACTTTTCATTCGAAAAGAAATCTCCACCCTTCATGTGACTGACGTGAGACTTGGAATCTGAACTCCATGCGCCCATCTTGTGCGGATGCTTCCTGGTGTGCGCTTTCACGGACAAGGGCGCCCTGCGATCCGAGTTGCCTTCCCGCAAGACCGGATTGACTGCACTGCCTTTGACCTTATCGTACCGGAACTTGATATCCTTCTCTTTGTCGTCTTTCGGATTTTCAGGATACTCGGGTAACTTGTAGCCCTGGCTCTGCAATTCCTTAATGGCTGCCTGTAACTGGGGCAGCGAGGCGCTGATATTGGGCAACTTGATGATATTGGCTTCCGGTTTCTTGGCCAGTTCACCCAATTCGGACAGTGCGTCCGGTTGCCGTTGTTCCGGTGTCAGATATTCCGGAAACACCGCAAGGATTCGACCCGCCAGCGATATATCCCGCAGTTCCACCGATACACCGGCTGCCTTGCTGAAGGCATTAATGATCGGCAAGAGCGAATAGGTCGCGAACATCGGCGCTTCATCAGTCTTGGTATATATGATCTTGTCAGCTTTCGTAGTCATTATTCTCCCTCTTATCCCCCATGAGTTAGTTCAGCGCATTCAGCGCTGAACCCGCCTTGAACCAAGCGATCTGCTGCTCAGTGATGCTGTGGTTCGTTTGGATGGTCAGAGCTTTGCCATCCGCCTTGTGTATGGTGACCTGCACCGGCTTGCCGGGAACCAAATTATTCAACCCCGTCACGCTGATGCGGTCCTGCTGCTCGATTTTGTCGTAGTCCTTCGGATCTGCGAAGGTCAAAGCCAAGATTCCCTGCTTCTTCAAATTGGTTTCATGAATCCGGGCAAAACTCTTAGTGATCACGACTCTGACATTCAAGAATCGAGGCGACATCGCCGCATGCTCGCGGCTGCTACCCTCACCATAGTTCTCATCACCCACCACGACCGACCCAATACCTTTGGCCTTGTAGTCGCGTGCGATCTGAGCAATGGTAAGGTTCGATTCACCCGTGAGGACATTTGTTCCTTTGCCGGGCTCTGATGTAAAAGCACTATTTGCGCCCAAAAACATGTTGTCGCTAATCTTATCGAGATGCCCACGGAATTTGAGCCATGGCCCGGCCGGAGAAATATGATCCGTGGTGGTCTTTCCCTTCGTCTTGATTAATAGCGGCAACCTTTCGAAATCTTTGCCATCCCAGCGCGGAAATGGTTGAAGCAATTGCAACCGTTCGCTGGTAGACGGTATGTCCACCGTCAACCCCTCGCCGTTTTCAGCAGGAGCCACGAACCCCTCTTCACCTTTCGCAAAACCTTTGGCCGGCAGCTCTTCTCCCTGAGGCGGCTGAAACTTGAACTCTTTTCCATCCGCGCCCTTGAGGGTTTGGTTCACGGGATCAAATCCCAAATCACCGGTAATCGCGTATGCCGTCACAACCTCCGGACTCGCCAAGAACGAGAGTGTTTCGCTGATTCCATCATTGCGACCAGGGAAGTTGCGATTAAATGAGCTGACAATCGAATCCGCCTTACCCTTCACTCCGTCAGCCCGCTTCCACTGTCCGATACAGGGGCCACAGGAATTCGAAAGCACGGTACCTCCAAGCTGCTCGAAGGTGTCCAAGAATCCGTCGCGCTTCATGGTGTGATAGATGCGTTCAGAGCCGGGCGACACGAGGAACGACGCTTTGGCCTTCAAACCTGCCTTCAAGCCTTGCCTTGCGATATGGGCGGAGCGGCTGATGTCTTCGTAGGAGGAATTGGTACAGCTGCCAATCAGCGCCGCCTTCAGTTCGATCGGGTACCCCTTCTCTTTCGCTTCCGCTGCTAACTTGGAAACCGGTCTAGCTAAATCCGGCGTGTGCGGGCCCACAACGTGAGGCTCGAGCTTCGACAAATCAACTTCCACGATCTGATCGTAATATTTCTCGGGTGACTGGTAGACCTCGGAATCGGCCACGAGCAGATCCTTGTGCGACTGGGCAAGGTTGGCCAAATCGGCCCGATCAGTGATGTTCATGTAGGCAACCATTTTCTGGTCGAAGGGAAAGACAGAGGTGGTAGCTCCAAGCTCGGCGCCCATGTTGCAGATCGTTCCCTTTCCAGTTGCACTAATGGTCTCAGCACCAGGGCCAAAATACTCGACAATCTTGTTCGTACCGCCCTTCACTGTCAGGAGGCCACAAAGGTAAAGGATCACATCCTTCGGAGAAGCCCAGCCGTTCAGCTTGCCAGTCAAGCGCACGCCGATCAGTTTCGGGTGCAGCACCTCCCACGGCAAACCAGCCATGACTTCACCGGCATCGGCTCCGCCGACACCGATCGCCAGGCCGCCTAATCCACCGCCGTTGGGCGTATGCGAATCCGTGCCGATGATCAAGCAACCTGGAAAGGCATAATTCTCCAGCACGACTTGATGAATAATTCCAGCACCAGGCTTCCAGAATCCAATCCCATATTTTTTCGCGGCTGAAGCTAGGAAGTTATAGACTTCCTTGTTCTCATCCATGGCCCGGAGGAGATCCTTCGCGGAGCCCATTTCCGCTCGAATCAGATGGTCACAATGAATCGTGCTCGGTACGGCCGCTTTTTGCTTATTGGCCTGCATGAACTGCAACATGGCCATCTGAGCGGTAGCGTCCTGCATCGCGACCCGATCGGGCCGCAAAGCCAACATGGCCTTCCCTCGCTCCCAAGTCTGGGCATCAAAGTTGTCCGCGTGAGAAACCAAAATCTTGTCAGCCAGTGTCAGACCACGCCCGAATTTCTTCCTGGCCTTAGCGAACACCTCCGGCATCTTGGCATACAGTTTCTTGGCGAGATCCATCGACATGACTTATCTCCTTATAATATGCCTGTCGCTGGAGCAGAACCGTCAACCGTCAGGGACCGCAAAAGCTCCTAGAACGGATTGCCGAATCACTCTTGACGACAGACCATTGTCGTCTTACTTCAACGGCGGAACTTCTCGCCTCTTGGGTGCGGCATAATTCACGAGATAATCAAACAAACGAATCAGGCGGCTATCCTGACGTTTTTGATCGACCCAATGGCCAATTAGCCCAATGGTCCGCGAAAGTATGAAGAATCCGTTCAAGCTGTCGACAGGGAAACCGATATCGACCAATACGGCCGCCATTGTCCCATCGACATTCAGAATCAGATTGTCTTTTTTCACGGAGGTAATTTTCTCCACTTCCAGCGCGAAATCCAGACAGGGAGTCTTGATGTTCAAACTCTTCACGTACCCGACCAATTCCTTCACCCGCTTGTCCGGGTTGCGCAGACTCTTCACGCGATGACCAATTCCCGGAACCGGCCCATGGTTTTTCTTCATGTAGGCCAAGAATTCGTCGACCGACATCTTGCTATCAACAGCATATTTAAAGAATCGTCCGGCATCAGTGACCGCACCGCCGAAGCGCGGGCCAATCATAATCATGCCTGCGGCGACTGATTGCGACAGCCCGATCCCGGCACAAGCCGCAAGAATTGTCGCGTATGCGCCACTCACGCAGGGACCGTGATCAGCGGAAAGCATCATGATGCGCTTAATGATTTCAGCCTCTTGCTTCGAGATCAGCCGCTTGTCCCACAAAAGACCGATGACGTGAGGAATTTCGTAGCCCTTGTTAATGAGCTCAGAGGCAGGATAACCGTCGTAGCAGGGCTCATCGCCGCGGTCATCGCTGATGGTCGTACGGATCAGCGGCGAAACCATGACCTCATCGGCCTTCATCGCCTCCTCGACGGTTTTTGGCAACCGGGGCAACATAGCCGGCTCGACCGGCTCCTTGACCTGGCCCGACTTCAAGAGATCTTGATAAGTTTCCTTGATGGCAGGACCAAGCGCGCCAAAAGTTGGCGGCACGAGGGCCCCGGCTTTCTTCAGCGCATCGGACTTGGACCGAGCTGATCCTTCACCCTTCATGCCCTCTTTCGCGCCGGCATGACCGAATTTCATGCCTTTCGGCAAACTCTCCTGACAGAAGCCAGAGACGACGGCAATCAGCTTTACCCGTCGCTTTTTCGCGCCATACCATTCTGCCGCCCGCTCTTCGAGATCGCCGCCCATCTCTCCGACAATAACGACCGCCTTGGTTTGGGGATCGTTCTCAAACATCTCAAGATAACTGACGTAATCGGTGCCAGGATAGGCATCACCGCCGATACCGATAGCCGTCGTGATCCCGTCGGCAAACTGAGAGCAGATCCAAATGATTTCGTTCGAGAGACCGCCGGACTTGGTGATGACGCCGAACGATCCTTCACGATAAAGCTTGGAGAGAACAAGATTGTCGAACGCACCGCCAATTACGCCAAGCCGGCACGCTCCAGCAGAGATGATACCAATGGATGAGGGGCCGTTAAAGACCTTCCCCAACTTGCGCGCATGAGCGCCAAGAATCTTGGCATCTTTTTCCGGCACCCCCTCGGTGATCATTGAGACCACCTTGATGTGAGAATCGTCCAGCGCCTCCATGCCACCCTTCATCGCGCGGTCTGCACCAATGTATACGAGACTGGTATTCAGGGTCGGATGATGCTTGGTGGCTTCAGCAATGGACTTGTAAACCGGAATGGCGATCAGGCCACTGCCGTATGGGATCTCATTGCTCTTGCCGGCATCGGGTGGGTAGACAAACGCCTCAACATTGAGCGGACGCTTAATGAGATAACAGAACTCGGCCATACGGCGGGCAGCGTTGACACCGGCTTGACCACCCTGGATCACCACACGGGTGTCTTTGTTTGCCAGAATACTCATCTCGGGATCTCCCCTTATCTTCGGTTGGTCATAGGCGGCAGGCTACTTCGCTTGGAGCGCCTTGTCGACAATGTCGGTGAGCGGTGTATTGCGGTCGAAGACATTGATGTCAAAGCCTTCTTCTTTCAACGCACGCATCGCATCAAGGCCCTCTTTTTCCCGCGGCCCACCGCGGCGCACCCAAATCTTTACGTTCTTCAACTTCCCTTCCGACTTCGCCTTCCGGAAGCCGTTGATGATCCCTCCGAACGTCTTCTTCACGTCGGTGAAGTTGGCGATCGCACCACCCACAATGATGTTCCTGATTCCCGGCAAAGAACAGACTTTTTCCGTGAGGACCTCAACGGCCCAATCAGGTGGATCACCGGAGTATTCGGCATAATTGGCCAGCTTGCCGCCACGCGCCACGACCGCATCTGAGTAGTACACGCTGGCACCGCCACCCGCCGGCAACATCGCTGTATCCCCACCAGGGATTTCGATGAATTTAACTGAGCCCTTGATTTTGCTATCGACAGCCATCACCTCGAGCTCTTGCTTGGAATAAGCACGACCAAATTCCGCCGCAAAAGCGAAATTCCAGTCCGGATGCCTAAATTTGGCATCGCCGTCGAGCAATGTCACGGCATCAAGCGCCACCAGCTCTTCATCGGCAGCACGAAGGACGACCGGGTTCACCTCGAGATATTGCGCATCTTCACTGTCGAAGCAGGCAAACATTTTCCCTGCAAACTCAGCCACCTTCTTCGCGAGCGGCCCACTAAATCCTGCCTCTTTCGACAGTTTTTCGAGGGATTCAGGAGAAGGAGCTTGACCGATCTCAAGACACAGCCTCTTAACACGTTCCCAATTTGATTCGACTTCGATCCCGCCGCAATTGGCAACCAGGACCTCACTGCCTTCGCGCGTGGATTTCACCGCGCAATAATATTCTTCCTTGTGCGGGATCATCTCAGAGACAATCACCTGAGTCACGGTGATGCTGCCGACTTGACGGCCGATCATCTCTTTCGTAGCGGCTTCCGCCGCCTTAAAGTCCAAGTCGATCTTCACAAGCCCCAACTTGAAGCGCGACCCGAGAGCCTCGTGCGCTTTCGCAACAAGCTTGGATTTCTTCAACCATTCATTGGCTTGACCGAGCCTGGACAACTCATCAACGGAAGTGACGACCACATAATTGGGAACATTAATCCCCCACTTCTTCATCAGCCCCATCCCGGGACCTTCCAGCACTTTCGCCATGATTGACGACTCCTTGGTGTGTGATAGGGCAGAGAAACGGAGCGGTAGAGTACCGAATTCTGCTGATTACCTCAATCCTCCAAAAGGCCCAAGCTTCGAGCACAGAAGTCCTACCATAATGAGCACCGAAGATTCATCACCATAAATAATTGATAACGTTATTGTTGTCTCCGATGCTTCAAGGGTTGCGGTTAGTGAAACTTTTTAGGCCTTGTGGCATGCCGACGCCCGTTTCGCTGGCATGTGGGACAGTAAAACGAACTTCGTTCGCCGACGGAGCGACAAATGACGGTACCGCAGGCATTCGGGCAGGGCTCACCGGCCTTGGCATACACCAGATGCCTGCTCTTGTATTGGCCTTCGGTCCCATCCGGCGCAAAATAATCGCGCACGCTCGACCCTCCCATGGCAATGGCTTCCCGTAACACCTCGCCCATGACTTGATGCAAGCGTACGATCGACTTCTCTGGAATCGTATTCGATGGCTGATTGGGATGGAGGCAGGAACGGAAGAGGATCTCATTTGCATAGATGTTACCGATCCCTGCGATCACTTGTTGATGCATCAGGAGAGACTTCAGCCGACTCCGTGTCGCCCGGAGCACACACAAAAATTGCTCATGACTGATCGTGAGGGGGTCATAGCCGAACCGGCGAGCGACATATCGTTCCAGCCCCGCTTGGTCAAGCAACGATAAACGACCAAACCGGCGCGGATTCCAATATCTGATATCGGGCTCAGAACAACCATCGAGGTGCAGGACGAAGTGGGTATGGTGGGGATGCTTGGTCGAGGTGGATCGGAACAGCAATAATCCCGTCATACCTAACTCTGCGACGAGAAATCTCGGCTCCTTGCCGCAGAGAAAGTGAAGAATTACGCTTTTTCCCTTTCGCTCGACCCCTGTAATCTTGGCCTGACGATACTGTTCCAGAGAAAGCAACCCTTCTCGCACGATGTCCTCACGGCCAATCCAGCAATCACGGACGGTGGCTCCGACGACCCGTTCGCGCAATTGACGCGCGGCTACTTCGGCTTCCGGCAACTCAGGCATCAAATATTCTCTCGGCGACGGAGTGGACTGTATGAAGGGCAAATTACGCCATGGGGCCGAGTTAAAATGCAACCCCGCCCTGAGATAGGTCCCCAGGCATCAATTTAGACAATTATAACGAGATCGGTCGGAGAGGGGAGGAGGGACTGACGAGTAGGACAAATCGGGACATCCCGAATAACACCACTTTTAGGGCGTTGATGAATTCACTCTAGCTTGTCGCCGGCGACAAACATCCTGAATCTTCTCTTGGAGGCGCGGCAACGGCATGCCGCCTGGCCGCCTGGTCAACACAAGCTTCACCGCATCATCATAGGCCATTCCCTCAATACAGCATAGATAGGCAATCACCACTGACACTGATCGCCCCATGCCGACCCGGCAACAGACCATCAATCGATTACCAGCCACATGCGACGCAATCCATTCTACAGCCTCATACAACGCAGCTGCGGCCGGCTCACCAAACTCCTTGAGCGGAATCTTGGCATAGATAACCCGCGAGGGAACTGTCACATTTTGTTCTTCAGCCACCATGAGAACGGCACTTACCTGGGGAGGAGGATTCCTGGCGTCATCGGCATTGCCGACCAGAAGACGTTTGCTGATCATGTGCATCGTGTCGTTAGTATAGGAGGCGCACGCTTACGGTCAAGTGAATCCTCGGAATTCGGGCAAGGCGGTTGAACATCGCTTAAATCGGTGCGTATACTCAGCTCCGCTCTTCGAGGAGGAATTAATGGCTCACACGTCGCTTGAAGCGGTAGAAAAACGGCTGGCGAGTGTCCAGTGCGCAATCTGTAAGACCAATACCTTCGGCGTCGACCGCCGCACACTGCAGCCAGATGGAGAATGCCGGGGTGTCTGCTTGAAATGCCGGTACAATTTCCCTGTCTACACCGACATGGAATTCTACCTTCGGACTCAACCGGATATACCCTATCGGCTGAAAGAGATTTCTTGCCCAAACTGCCAATATCGAGGCGTCACCCTGGATTTTCGAATCACAATGTCCGTACGCGAGGCGATCTACTTTGTCACCTGCAATGCCTGCCAAACACAGTTCCCGGAACGTTCTTCATTGGAAGCGTTTGAGTAACCCTTCCAACCACATTTTCATGTATACTGAACTTATTATGAGCACGACACCAACTCCAGATCCTCAAAAAACTCCCACATCGACCCAGAATGAAACGAAGCCTCGGAAGGAAATTCCGCTCATTTCGGTACCTAACGATCGCGACATGATTGCCGCGGAAATGGCCGAACTGTTTGACGAAGATCGGGTATCCCATCAGCACGGTTCTTCAGAACCTGAAGCTGACTAGATTCTCACGCAGAACGAACGACTTCCACGGTTCCGGACGAGGTAATGCGACCTACCATAGCCGGTCGCCCTTTTCGCTCCTTCCTGACAATTTCACTCACCTGAATAATGGCCCCACGATGCCAGCCATCAAAGGCAGCGTTTGAGATTGAGCGCTCCTTATCCTGGCGTCCAATCTCCGACCTCCCCGCCTGATCGCACAACCAAACTCGTTTCTCGCCTTTCATCACACGCAACTCACTCACCACCCGGTGATAGTCGGGATTTCGTGGCACGAGCGTTTTCCCATCCTTGCGCAAAATCACATAGGAAAATTTCAGCGCATCCTTTATAAGCCCGACTTCTCGATCAATCTGAGCAATCCAGCCCGGACATTCCCACCTCCGCTCTTCATGGCACCAATCATCCGGCTTGACTAACGCGGAACAGGGCGCGTCATGAAGACAGGGGGCATAGACAGAACAGTGCCGTCCTGCCAGAAGTCGGTCTCGCACCTGATGCAGCTCCCGAGAAGCAGACCGCGTAGCCGGCTCGATCAGCAATAGACTCCCCTCAGGTGCCAAGTAGTTCAGGAGTTCACCTAGGAACGCAGTGCGCTGCCCCACGGGATCCACACTTCCTAGAAATAACTCTGAGAGAAGATTCTGAACAATAATGAGTTGGTATCCATACACCCCACCGCCTTCACGGAGAGTGGAGGGCAGGGACCGTTCAAGATTACACTCCACGGTTGTTAACGATGGGACGGAAAGGTCACGCTGCTGTTCACAATACGCCTTCCAAAGCTCAGTAGACACCCGCAAGACCTGGGGGGATCGATCAACAGCTATCATACGGAGGGTAGACGGCGCCCTCACAGACTTTGAAAGGCACCAGTCGAGTACTCCCAAGACTCCTGTTCCAGGCCCTCCGCCAAGGTCCAATACTCGAAAATCCTGCTCCGGAGCGATTGGAAACACGGGCTGCAGTTCATCCAAGAGTACCTGCACCTTGGCGAGATTTACCGGCAGGTAGTAGACCAAGTATCCTGCGCGCAACTGTGCGGCCTCGAAGTAAACCCTGCTTTCTGCCTGCCCACTACGCGTAAACATTTGTGAAAGATCTGATACCGCCTCAATGATTGATTGTGGTGGCCCCTGAGAGTGCTCCAGGAGACTTACTTTGGCCACCTTCGCGATAGCCATCAAAACTTCCGGTGATAGTTGGTACATAGACGGACCCTCGGTTGACCCTCCAAAGCTGGCTGGAGTATTCTCGGCATACAAGGAGCATTCACATGACTGACCCTATTCTGCAAGCATATCGGGAGGTGGAGATGGCTATGGAGCGCTTCACGCTTGTCCTGCATGACCATGTCGATCATCTCCGCAAAACTGAAGCCCCTGGCTCTGACAAGCTGCACCGGATGGCCAACGGTACCAAAGCCATGCGCGATAGCGCATCGATCTATCTATCCTACGCCAAGTACGTTGCTCACGGAATGCCGGAGAGCCCCGATTTGGTAGAGGAAGATCTTCAGGGCTGATGAGCCTCGTTCAGGCATCTTCCCAAATACGTAGGGCCCGTTCGGTATAACCGAACGGGCCCTAATGTTTTTACCCTGACGTTACTCTTGATCTAAATGCTGCGCATGAAATGTCCCATAGCCTCATGATCAGCAGCTGATGCGCCCATAACTTGCGAAATGGCAACGTTCGTGGACTTCTTTCCGGTTAGACCAGACTCGACTTCGTCCACGATCAGCTCCACCGGCATAGACTGCCCGCCATACACTCTCGGGCCACCGATAATCTTGGCATTTGAGAAACCGTAAATAGCAGTTGCCACTTCTTTTGCTAACCATCCGACATAGTTGAATTCCGGCACAACAATCAATTTAGCTTTTCCGCAGAGTTTGCGCAATTCCTGAGTCGGGAATGGACGGAGCGATCGTATCTTGATCAGGCCGATCTTAATGCCCTTTTCTGCGCAAATACGAACCGCTTCACGTGATTGAGCGGCCGCACTACCTGAGGCAATAATAACAGCCTCCGCGTCATCTACATTTTCTGCCGTGAGCAATCCTCCCATGTACTGGTTGATGTACTTACGGGAACGCTCCACAGCAGCCCACACTTCCTGCTGCCACACCGCGTGAATGTTGTAGGCCATGAAATTGGACTTCTGAACGGGGGCATCGCGCGAGAGCCGTGCCGGAGGATTCTCAGCATCAAGCACCGGAACCGCCCCACGCCAAGGTTCGCGCGGGGGAAGTTTCATCCCACGATCTTGCATACGCACATAGCCACGGGCGTGCGTCACAAAAAACCCGTCACAGCACACGCCGACGGGAAGGGTCACATCATTCTTTTCGCTGATAACAAACCCAGCCAACGTGAAATCATACATGTCCTGCTGATTTTCGGCATGGAACACAATCATGCCGCAATTTAGGAGATACGAGACCTCAATGTTGTCAGGCTGAATGGCCAACGGTGCGTTCACCACTCGGCAGGTGAACATGGCCACAACTGGTAGCCGGTGCCCTGGCCAAGAAGCAATACCTTCCAGCCCTCTCAGCGTCCCTGGCCCAGCCGTTGCCGTATAGCAACGAACTCCAGCCCGTGACCCGCCGGCGATAGCCGCCATGACGCCGACTTCTTCTTCGCCACGGTAATATTCCTTGACGTACCCCTCACCATACAACACGCCAACCAACTGCATAGTTTCACTTTGGGGGGTAATGGGGTATGCAATGGCAAGATCGACATTTGACCGGCGAATGGCCTCTTTTGCAGCCTCGCTGCCGGTGATGAACTCCTTCGTTCGAGGAGCTTCCAGGAACATGTACTCAGGAGTGACAACTTTCTGCCGCTTTGCATCCGCGTGCGGATCCTTCTTGGTCTCGGCCTTCTGGGCCGACACGCTGGTAGTAGAGTCGCCCTGCGGATTAGTCTTTTGCTTGGGTTCCAATGCTTCGCTCATCGTTGCACCTCTTGACTGTATCGCCTTAGCCTAAAACCTTAGCCTTCCCGCTTCATCTGTTCAGCTGAGTGGCCAAATGTAGCCGCGCTGCCTACGCCTGCAGCGGAGGGCATAAAGGTCATAGGATTCGTGTGCGTCTTTCCATCGTGGACCTTGGACTGCGTTCCAGTGAATCGGACGTTCTCGCCATTATCCGGAAGTTTTATGCCCATTTCCTCACGAACCTTCTTAAAGATTTGTGCGGTCTTCTTCAGCTTCAACGTGTCCGAATCGCGAATTGTCAGCATGGCGTCCTCGTGTCCCTGCTCGGCACAGATAGCCATGGTGCAGCAGTTCGTCCCCGCCCGGATCATTTTCAACGTAAGATTGGCATAGTGACAGTGAACACCGATAAAAATACAGGCCTCAATCTTGTTACCCCAAATAGTGAGATTCGGGTGGTTCGGATTGATCACCTCTTCCGGATCGATTTTGGGATACTTGGGCCGATAATCCGGCATGGGAATGATCATCACATCTGGGATCTGCGCCGCAATTTCAAGAACCGCTTGCGCCTTCTCGACGGCATGGTTATTCCACGCCCACAAGACGAGAGGACCCGGGAAAATCGTCGCATTCGGACTCGTCAACATCTTCCGAGCCATCTCTTCAATTACCGTGTCTTCATTGGGCTCCAGCAAGCCATAATACAGTCCCTGCCCAGGGTCCGGCAGCGAGACTCCCAACTGAGCCGCTGATGGTGGATGGAACCCTGCCGGTCCCGGCACGATTATCCGTTCTCTCGTATCTTGCGTCGTTCCCACGCCCGTTCCCCTTTCGTGCAATTACCCAACTACAGGGCTGACCAATGTAGCTGTCGTGCTCTTTTCCCCATAGGTAATATTGTCCGTCAACGCTGCAACCGGCAGCTGATCAATCATGATCATTTTAATGGCATTGTTCTTTGCCATATTGTCACAGACCCACACGCATTGCGCGCAGCCCTTACACCGATCTACCGCCACATAAGCCGAGCCGTACTTGAACCCCTTGTCCTTACCCATTTCATCGCTATACAAAATGGTATTGGCTTCCGGGCAATACTGAGTGCACAGCTTACAGCTCTTGGCGGCACAGATCTCAACGCTGATATCGGCTACGAGATACATGAGAACTCCTTGTCCATAACTGGATTATGCGGTGACGCTCTCCGCCGCTTCCGAACGCTTCACAGAGGGGGCCGCCCATCCATGGTCAACGGCATAATTCCAGCCGGCGCGAATAACTGCCACGTTTTTCTCGATCAACTCTTGCTTCTTCTTGAATTTCCGTTCAACGACGCTGTCCAGCGCTGCAGTACCTCCGGAGACCACAAAACCTTTCCCGAGGAACCGATCTTTCACCGATTGCTCCAAGGCCTCGACAGAGGTCAGCCCTGTGATAGCCCCGATGCAACCCATCAAGGCCATGTTCGTGGCGAGGTCCATTCCCGCCACTTCCAAAGAAAGTTTCGTAGCCGGGAAATAATACAGTTTCGCATGACGCTCTTCGAGCTCACGCGCCTGGTCGCGATGGAGCTTCATGGGGCCATCATTATTGATCAAGGCAATCCCGTTCTCCTTCAACCCGAAGTAGAACGGCATGGTGTATGACTTGCCGTGCGTGATGACCTGCGGGTGAAAGATGATGATGATGTGCGGGAAGGTGATCTCACCGATTTCATAGATAGGCTCATCCGAGACTCGAACATAGCTCTCGACTGGTGCCATACGCTTTTCTGATCCGTAAAACGGAACGATCGTACTTTCTCCTCCGGCATGAATGACCGCCGTACTAAGAATATGCGAGCCGGTCACAACGCCCTGGCCGCCCACACCCGCCATACGAATATTGAACCGTGTCGCCATACTCAACCCTCCTTAAACGTTGCTTAGGCCTTGGGAAGCCCCGGAGCGGGAGCAGCCGGCTTCGGGAGAAATTCCTTGTAGCCATACCGTTCCGTAAGAAATTGCTTCGCCTCGTCGGTAATATATTCGGAGAACTGATAGCGATCGTTTTCAACGTTCTTTGCGTCTTCCATAACCTTGTCGGTCGGAATGGCATATTCAATGTTGCAGGAAGTATAAGCCTGAATATAGGTCGACCCGACTTCCCTAGCTATCAACACAGCCTTCTTAATGACGCTCTCAACACGGCGAGGATTGTTCGGCACCACCGTCGCAACATAGGCGCATCCGGCAACCTTGGCCATCTGCAGCATATCCATCTTCTCAAACTTCTTCCCTAACGGAGCCATCTTGAGAACAGCGCCACGATTGGTCATACCGCTTTCCTGCCCACCGGTGTTCCCGTACACTTCATTGTCCAGCATGATGGTGGTGAATCGTTCCTTACGGAACCAGGAGTGAAGGACCTGCTGAAATCCGATATCAGCCGTACCGCCGTCACCGGCCATAACGACCACGTCCTTAGGCTTATCACCGAACCGAAGACGCAAGCCACGGGACAACCCGCTTGCCACACCATTTTGGTCGCCGTAGTTGCCGTACACAAAAGGAATGGCGGCCTGCGAGATCGCCAGGCGTCCACAACCGGCAGTTCCAACCGTGATGGTATCCTCTGGATTGGGGAAGGCGATCATGGCGAGTCGGATGAAGAGAGTCATCGCACAGCCGGCACACATCGGGTGCTCTTCAAGCACCTCCTTAAAAGAACCCATTTGCGAAACGGAGACTTTTTTCCCGAAGGGACCATGCTCAACCATGTCCCGATATTCTTTCGGCATGAACTTCTCAAAGCCACTTGAAAACTTGACGTAATCAAGGCTCATAAGGACTCCCTCCCTTTTATAAACTGAGGACTTTCTTCGGACCAACAAGAGCGGCCAGAAAAAGTCAGGTGCAGATTATCTTGACGCTATATTTGGACTGAGTACCGAACTGTGATCCCGACACGGAACGGATCTTAGTTTTCTTGCTTCGTGTAGTCGCCGAGTGTAACAAAGCCCGAAAAAATCTGTCAATCGCAACTAGTACTGCAACCGCTCTCATTACATCAGGACAATGGGGAGTCTATAGAGTCCAGAAAAGCATTGCAACTTTGCAGAAGGCCCACACCGGACGAAAGAAGGCCTAGTAGAAATAACCGTGCTAGGCCCTTGGCCCTAAATCCGCTTGAACGCGGAGATTTTACTTCTGTCGCAAACACGATGCGTCACGCAATTCAGTTGCAGTTGACCCGAGAAGCGGGTAAACATTGTCGCTTAACGCGTTTCGATCTACACTGCGCCTATGCCTATACGAGTACTGGTCCCAGGAGAAGAACATGGCGAGCAACATGCGGGAGGGGTGCACAAGCGACCACCAATCCCGGATGGCTCACTCAAGGCCGAGTGCCCAAAATTCATGAGCCATGGTCCATGCGGAGGCGTCCGCAAAGGTGGATTCTGCGAGGTCTATCCGGAAATGACCTGTCCGTGGGTCACGCTCTACAATAAATTGAACGAACTGGGCCAATTGGAGTGGATGAAGCAAGTCTGATAACAAGAAGGTGGGGTGAACGGGTGGCAGCGAAAGGTAATAAAAAACAGAAGCCCGCGGGAGCAACAACAAGGCTGGGATACAACGAACGGCACGCCAAGAGTGGAATCTCTACTCCCCTGCCCGACATTGAGACATTCCCCAATCAATACAAGGGATACGAAATTACAATCGTCATACCAGAGTACACAGCCATATGTCCTAAGACCAACCTGCCGGACTTCGGAACTATCACCCTTCGCTACCAGCCAGACAAGTATTGCCTCGAGCTTAAGGCTCTCAAAATGTACATTCATGCCTACAGAAATGTAGGAATTTTCTACGAGAATGCCGTCAATCGCATCCTTCAGGACATCGTACGAGCCTGTCGGCCAACCAAGGCCACAGTAACCGGTGAATTTGCCGCTCGTGGAGGACTGCGAAGCGTAATCGAAGCAAACTATCCAGCATAAATTGCCCACTCCGCAACCTCCTCTGTACGCCATCCACTGGCTACTTGCCTCGCTTCACCTCATCACCTGCACACCCATCGCAACTATCCCACTCACACTGCGACAACTCCGTACGTGCTGCGCACTGCCAATGGTTCTCACTAAAAACGCCTAAAGTCCGACTCAAAATCCACCGACATCAGACAGTCAGGGTGCGGCATGGGTCGGCACAGGGTACCCGTACGTCGCAACAGGGTCGCTATCGAGCGGGAAAAGGACACCGACTTGCGCACGCACTCCATCGGAGCGACCATCGTTCAGACGGTGGCAGGGCTCTTCGTTGTGATATCGGGAACGTACGACATGTCAGTTCAAACCGCAGAAGCTATTCCCGCCTTTGCGCGGAAATACGCGTTGAACTGCACGACGTGCCACACGGCTCCACCACAGCTCAATACATTCGGTGAACGGTTCCTCGAAAACGGCTATCAGCTTCCGGGAACCGAAGACGGGGGCATCACAGGAAAGAAAAATCTCGGCGACCTC
The DNA here is from genome assembly GCA_000196815.1 of Nitrospira defluvii. Taxonomy (GTDB): domain Bacteria; phylum Nitrospirota; class Nitrospiria; order Nitrospirales; family Nitrospiraceae; genus Nitrospira_A; species Nitrospira_A defluvii_A. The sequence continues at coordinate 787,142 of FP929003.1, read as the reverse complement.
AGCCTGGATGATTTTGCGCACTACACAGGTGTCCGGCTCCGTGGAAACGTCCTGCGCGCCCACAACTTCAAGCAGCAGAATCCGCCGGGGGCGGAATCCGGCACGGTCCAAAACAAGAGCGAGCTCGGATTCCCGGAAGTGTTCAGTCTATTTACTGCCGGCACCTTGAGCAAAGATATGGGGTTTTTTGCCGAGATGGAATCCAATCTCGAAGAAGGGGCAACAGGGATTGAGCGAGCCTTCATTACGTTCAACAACGTTGGAGGTGAGAATATCGCCAACATCCGCATCGGGAAACTCGACCCTTCGGCCGTATTCTCCTTTTCCACCCTCCGGCAACAACTCGAATTTATCGGTGAGAGCACGAATTCCTCCACCGACGCGGTCCAGCGGGCAGGGCTTTTCCCGCTTGCCACAGCCGCCAAATTCTACGGTCTGCGCGATCGCTCAGGAACCGTCATTTCCCCCTATGCCCCCTCACTCTACAACGCAGTAGCGGAAACCGGCGTCGAAGTCCGTGGGCGTCCGTTCGGCGACTGGTTCATGTATCAGGTCGGCGTGCTGAACGGCTCGAACGAGGGCTTTGGAGATTCCAATAAGGGCAAAGATTTTTACGGCGCCATCCGCCTTGATTACGCCCGCTCAGCCAACTTTTCAGCAAGCCTCTCGGGATTTGCCTATCTCGGGAACAGCAATGCCACTGTGTTCGACGGCACACGCAACGTCGATGCGAATTGGAATCGCTACGGTGCAGCCGCGCATCTGCGCTACAAAATGCTGGATCTCCATGGGATGTATACCCTGGATCGAATCACACATGCCCCGACAGCGGCCTTGAGCAATTTCGACACCACCGCCAGCGGAGTGACCGTCGCACTGGATGCCTACGTCACGAACCGAACCCTGCTCTCGCTACGGTACGACAACATGGATGCCGGAGGAGATCTGACCCAGCGCACATCACAAACGTTCGCCGGCATGCAGATCAAGCACTACCTTCGCTCGAATGTGGCCCTTTACGCCCGACACGACCTCAATTTGCGTCGTGCAGAAGAGGGCAATGCGGCAGCTCGCAATCTGAGACATGCAGTTTTTGTGGGAATCGACATCTCTTACTAAACCGGGGAGCATCATGCATCGCCGTGTACTCCGATATCTTGCGATCCTCATCGTGACAGGCTTCTGCGCCACGACCGCGCAGGCGCTACGGCCGAAGGACGGACGGGATACCATCACAGAGGGGCATCGAATTTATGATCGGGCCTGTGTCTGGTGCCATGGGACCGAAGGGAAAGGGGACGGGCCATCCGGCTGGTCCATCGGTCGCTACGCAGCCCCTCGTCCTCGCGACTTCACGGCGGAGAGCTACAAACTGCGCAGCACCCCCTCGGGTGAACTGCCCACGGATCAGGACCTTTTCAGAACCATCACACAGGGCATTCCCGGCTTCATGCCGTCGTACCGATCCTTGAACGAGCAGGAGCGATGGCAGGTCATCGCCTATCTCAAATCGTTGAATCCGGCGTTCGAGCAGGAACAGCCGACGCCGATGGTGCTCCCCTCTCCGCCGCTCTTTCCCTCCGGGAATGGAATCACGAACGGCCGGGCGCTGTATGCCAAGTACGAGTGTCGGACCTGCCACGGGGACAATGGTGCCGGTGATGGACCGGAATCGAAGGCCGGGCACCTGCGGGACGCCTACAACCTTCCCATCACCGCCACGGACCTGACCGACCCATCCTCATTCAAAAACGGGGCGACGCCTCACGATCTCTATCGAAGCATCATGACCGGACTCGACGGCACCCCCATGCCTGCCTATGCCGATCAATTTGCCGGACAGGAAGAAGCTGCATGGGATCTGGTGTGGTACCTCCAGTCCTTATCAGGTCAGCCGGGGCGATAATTCGGCACCATGAAGCACCCACATTTCATACAACCGACGAGACGGACGCCCAACGGGGACCTGGAGATGCGATACATGAAACCGATACTGCTCACCGTGACGCTCTGCGTAATGCTCGGCCCGAGCGCCCTCCTGAGAGCGGAATCTCCCATGAGCACACTGGTGGGTCGAATCACCTATCCTGGCCCGATCGAATCAGGGCAGGTGGTCGCGGTCACACGCGATTCGTCTTTCTGCGGCACCACCACCGCCATCCACACCGTGACGGTGAATGCGAAGACGCGAGGCCTTCAAGGCGCCGTCGTCAGCATCGACGACAACACAGTCCCCGCGGCCGATTTCCCACGCCGCCCGCTTGTGCTCACCAATACCCGTTGTGCCTTCTCACCTCGCATTGTCGCGGGGGAGGTTGGCCAGCAACTGGAGATCCGCAACGACGACCCCGTCATGCACAACACCCACATTTCCATGGGACCGCGAACCTTTGTGAATGTCGCCATGATCCCCGCGAGCCGACCGGTCGAAAAGCCGCTCAAGCAACCCGGCATCTATCTGGTTCAGTGCGATGCGCACAAATTTATGCGCGCCACTATGGTCGCCTTCACCCACCCCTTTTTTAGTGTCACAGACGACACCGGCGCGTTCCAGATCGCCCAACTCACCCCGGGGGAGCACCTCGTAACGGTCTGGCACGACACGCTGGGAACGTTCCAACAACGAGTCACGATTCCAGCTCGCGGCGAAGTCACCATCACGATCGAATACCCCGCTCATGTCGATGCCAATAAAAAATAGGACCGACTGGCTTTGTCGCCCCTGGCGCATCTGGCACGGGAATCTCCGCCTTCGTCTGAGCATCGGAATGGCGGTCCTGATTACGATCGGCATGGCCGGCTTCGCGACCTTCCGGCTGATTGAAATCCGCCAGTCTATCGAACAGGCCACGCAAGCCAGGGCGCTGGCGGTCAGCCGCACCTTTTCAATGGTGGGCGCCGCCGCCGTGTTGGACAATCTCTTTCGCATCCAAGAGGCGTTCGGTCGCTATGCCCAGGATTCGGACATTCTGAGTATCCTCATCATCGATCCCGATAACATGATCGTCGCAGCGACGAATCCTCGGCAAATCGGGCAGCAGCTGACGGATGAGACCCTCGCGCAGGCACACGAAACCAACGCGGAGACCATTTCCCATGGCCAGACTGTGGACGGCGTGCCCACACTTCTAGTGGCCACGCCGCTCCTGAACGAGCAGGACATCGCCGCCTGGGTGCGCATCGAGTTTTCCCTCGCGGCGATGCAGGAGGAACTCACCCGCGAAGCGCGCCACCTCTTCCTCCTATCAGTCCTATTCATGGGGGCCACGATTTCGGTCGCTCAACTCGGGATCAGGCGCATGTCCGGCCTGTTTCGAGAAACTGCCGAAAAGCTGCAGAAGACCCTCCATACCCTCCATTGCGTCTCGGAACAGGCGCCGTCCGGCGATGCGGCGTCCGATCACGACAATTCCCATGCCTCGCCGTCCTGCAAGGGCGACCTGGAGCAGGTAGTCGACCTGGTTGAGACGACCACCACTCTGCTCACCACGCAGGCACAGCGGCTCCAATCCTTCACCGACTCACTGGAGCAAGCGGTACGGGAACGAACTACCGAATTGCATCAGGCAAAGGAGGCGGCCGAGGCGGCGAATCGTGCCAAATCGCAATTCCTCGCGAATATGAGCCACGAAATCCGCACCCCGATGAACGGGGTGCTGGGGATGACGGAACTCCTTCTCAGCACCGCTCTCACGCAGAAGCAGCGTTCACTGACGGAAACCCTGCACCGGTCCGGCACCGGGCTCATGGACATCATCAATGAAATCCTTGATTTCTCGAAAATCGAGGCCGGCAAACTGAAGTTGGAGCGGATCGAGTTCGGCCTGAGACAGACGGTTGAAGATGCCGTGGATCTGTTTGCAGAAACCGCCGGTCGCAAACACCTCGAACTCACCTGTTTCGTGCCGCCGGACATCCCGGACACCGTGATTGGAGATCCTGTTCGGCTCCGGCAAATCCTTCTGAATCTCGTCGGCAACGCCATTAAGTTCACCCAGAGCGGCGATGTGGCCGTCACGCTCGAGCTCGTCACCCCTACCACGACGAACCTGACGCTCAAATTCCGCATCCGCGATACGGGAGTCGGCATTCCTGAAGCGACGCAGGCTCGACTATTTCAGGCATTCTCGCAGGCCGATAACTCCACCACACGGAAATTCGGCGGCACAGGGCTTGGCCTCGCGATTGTGAAACAACTCGCCCTCCTGATGGGAGGCGACGTCGGCGTCGACAGCGTGTCCGGCCAGGGATCCACTTTCTGGTTCACTGTCGAACTGGAACAGGCCGCCCAACGTACGGCCGCCTCTGGAGCAACCGAAAGACCGTTAGACGGATTCTCCATCTTAATCGTCGATGACAATCCAACGAACCGGCACATCCTTGAAACGCACTTGAGCGCCTGGGGCGCCGCAGTGCTGTCCGCCACCTCCGGCCTGGAAGCGCTGGCTTTGCTCGATCGCCAATGCACCGCCCAGCGAAGAATCCATCTGGCCGTGCTGGATATTCACATGCCGGACATGGACGGCATGACGCTGGCCCAGACCATTCGAGAAGATGCACGACTTTCCGGCATGGTGCTCGTCGCGCTCAGCTCGGTCGACCAGGTCACAGACGAATCCCAGAGGCACCCGTCTCTCTTCAGTGCCTGGCTGAGAAAGCCGGCCCACCAGTCCTTGTTAAAAGATTGCCTCACACGCCTGTGCCACCACGTCCCGACGACCGGGGCACCCGCGCCGGTCCAGCCGGACGATCAGGCCGTCCCATTCGCCGCCCACGTCCTGCTCGCGGAAGATAACCCCGTCAACCGCGAAGTGGCATTCACTATGCTGGAGCTACTCGGGTGCACCACCACCATGGTTGAAAACGGCAGGGAAGCGGTCGAGGCACTCACGAATCGGTCATTCGATCTGGTTCTGATGGATTGCCACATGCCGGAGATGGACGGCCTGACCGCCACCGCCCTGATTCGTGAACAAGAAACACAGGCCACGCAGCCTCGGCACACCACCATCGTGGCCCTCACCGCAAATGCATTGCAAGGAGACCGCGAGCGGTGTCTGGCGGCAGGCATGGATGATTACCTATCCAAGCCGTTTACATTGACTACGCTCAAGGAGGTGCTGCACCGCCGGCTCTCCATCACGGGGCCCTCACGAACAACCGCCCCCCCTCTGCGGTCGACACCGCAGACACCGCCCCGACAGGCGACACTACCGCCCGAACCCGTCCTGCCAGGCGACGACCATGTGGACCTCAAGGCGTGGCACGCGATCCGTGCCCGTCAACGACCCGGCCAGCCGGATCTTCTCCACAAGGCACTCTCATTGTATGTGCCCCATGCCGACGCCCAGCTTACTCAGCTCCAGCAGGCCATGGCCGGCGCCGACATGCAGGCGGTAAAGACCATCGCCCATATGATGAAATCCTCAACGGCGCAGCTCGGCGCACCGCGACTGGCCGACCTGTACGCGCAGATCGAAGCGGCATGCCGGGCAGGCACTCCGGACAATCTTCCCGACCTCTGCGGGCGCCTGATTCCTGAACACCGGGCGGTATGCGCCCTGATGAGTGAAGAACTCAACCGGGCAGGACGGTCGGCGGCATGATGCACCATCGGACGGACAGGTCGTGACAATGCGTCGGTTCCTCCAACAACTCAGGCAGAGCGTGCGGCGCGCGACCCGGCAACCCGCGACCGACTCGGGCCACTCGCAAACCGAACGCCGGGAACTTCCGCCTTCCAACACGACTACGTCCCTCGACGAAGGCCGCGCGCTCGACGCCATCCTCTGCTCGCTCGACGAAGGCTTGTGTATCGTCGATGCGCAATGGCACATCCTCCGGCTGAATCCCCAAGCCGAGATCCTGTTCGGTGCCCCCGCCCATGACCTGAAGGGACGCCCCGCGTATCAACTGATTGCTCCCGGCCCGGAGGAATTCCGCCACGAGTGCCTCGTAACCGACAGCTCCATTCCTCCGCTGCAGTCCGGACTCCCCTACCGGACGGACAATGGTTTCCTGCTTAGACAAGATGGCCAGTTAACGCCAATTTCTCTGACAATCACTCCGATGTCACATGATGGCGTCGTGAGCGGAGCCGTCCTGACGTTCCGGGATCTCACAACCCAGAAGGAGGCGGAGTCACATCAGGTCGAAAACTCCGCGTTGCTCCGCCGCTTACAGACAGGCATGGTCGGGCTAGCAAGCAATCAGGCGATCTACCGCGGACAATTGACCGAGGCCTTCCACCTCATCACCCGGGTCACGGCACAGAGCCTCCGCGTCGCACGGGTCGGCATCTGGTTTTTTGCGCCGGACCACGCGGTCCTCCGGTGCGCGGACCTCTATGACCAACCGGGCGATCAACACTCAAACGGCATCGAGCAACCCGCGGCCCTTTATCCGCAGTACTTCTCATCGCTCGAGGCGGGAGAGATGATCGTCGCGGATGAGGCGCAGTCGGACCCGCGAACGGTTGAATTTGCAGCACACCATCTGCTGCCGCTGGGGATCACCTCCATGCTGCACGTGCCCATCCGCGCCGAGGGTATTCTGGTTGGGGCGCTGCACTGTGAACACATCGGAACGCCGAGAGTCTGGACGACGGAGGAACAGCAGTTTGCGGCCTCTGTGGCGAACACCGTCTCACTCGCCGCGGAGGCAGCAGATCGGCATAAGGCTGAAACCGAAACGAAACGTGCCGAACAATTTCTCGACTCGGTGATCGAAAACCTACCCATCATGGTCTACGTGAAAGAAGCCGAACAGCTCCGGTTCACACGCTGGAATCGGGCGGCGGAGGAGCTCACAGGATTCAGTCGCGACCTCATCCTTGGCCGGACCGGCCATGATTTTTTCCGCAAGGAGGAGGCCGACCGCTTCACACTCCATGATCGCGAGGCGCTCCGGAGCGGCCGCCTCATCGAGGTCGCTTCAGAAGAAATTCACACACAGCACCGGGGCGTGCGACTGCTGCGCACCAAGAAACTGCCTGTCATGGATGAGCAGGGACGTCCCCGCTTCCTGCTCGGCATCGCCGAAGATATCACCGACCGGAGCGCCCACGAATCGATTCTGCACGAGAGCGAAGAGAAGTATCGCGAGCTGTTCGAGTCCTCGCGCGATGCCATCATGATTTTGGCTTCCCCGAATTGGAATTTCACGGCCTGCAACCCGGCGACCGTCCAGCTCTTCGGGGCACGGGACGCCGAGCATTTCACATCACTCGGACCGTGGGACGTCTCCCCCGAACATCAGCCTGACGGCGAAGAATCGATGGTCAAGGCGCCGAAGATGATTGGGATGGCCCTTCAGGAAGGCTCTCACAGCTTCGAGTGGTTGCACAAACGAGTCGGCGGCCCCGCCTTCCTGGCGAGCGTACAGTTGACCCGCATCACATTGAAGGGGACCACCGGACTGCAGGCGACCGTCCGCGACATTACCGAACAACGCCGCAGCGAAGCCACACTGCAGGCCTATTCGACCTTCCAGAAGGCCATGCTGGACAACGCCGGTCATGCGATCATCTCGTGCAAACCCGACGGCATGATCCAAGTCTTCAATCCGGCGGCGGAAGCCCTGCTGGGATACAGCGCCGACGAATTGGTCGGCAAACAGACGCCGGGCATCTTCCACGACTTGGACGAAGTGGTCGCGCGAGCGCGTCAGTTTTCCGCGGAATTGGGGACCACGATCGAACCCGGCTTCGACGTGTTCGTCGAAAAATGCCGGCGGAATCTCCCCAACGAGCATGAGTGGGCGTACGTCTGTAAAGATGGCACCAGGAAGACAGTACTGTTGAATGTCACGGCACTGCGGGAGGCGGATGGCCGGATCACCGGCTACCTCGGCATCGCCACCGATATCACGCCGCTGAAGCTGACGGCACAGGAGTTGGTTTCGGCCAAGGAAGCGGCCGAGGCAGCCAATGTGGCAAAGTCCCGGTTCCTGGCCAACATGAGCCATGAAATCCGCACGCCGCTGAACGGCGTCCTCGGAATGACCGAACTGCTGTTGAGCACCAGCCTGTCGGCCAAACAACAGTCGCTGCTGGAAACCGTCCGCCGCTCAGGCGTGGCCCTCCTCGAAGTCATCAATGACATTCTGGATTTCTCCAAGATCGAAGCGGGAAAGCTTGAACTCGAACAGGTGGAGTTCGGCCTGAGACAGGTCGTCGAGGAAGCAGTCGAGCTCTTTGCCGGGTCCGCCGGCAACAAGAAACTGGAGTTGACCTACTTCATCCCCGCCGACGTGCCGGATAGTCTCGTAGGAGACGCTGTACGCCTGCGCCAAATTCTGCTTAACCTGATCGGCAACGCCATCAAGTTCACGGCACAGGGGGAGGTGACGGTCGCGTTTGCGCTGGCAGAACAACATGCGGACACCCTCACACTCGCTTGCCGGGTGCGCGATACCGGCATCGGCATACCTGACGCCGCTCAGGCCCAACTGTTCACGGCATTCACCCAGGCCGACGGCTCCACCACCCGGCGATTCGGCGGCACTGGGCTCGGCCTGGCGATCGTCAAACAACTGGTACAGCTGATGGGTGGCGAAGTCGGTCTGGTGAGTGCGCCCGGCCAGGGCACGACGTTCTCGTTCACATTCACCGTCACACGTGGAAGTGCTCACGCCGCATACCCTCCGCTTGCCGAACGCCATCTCGCCGGACGGCAGATCCTGATCGTCGATGACATGCGCACAAATCTGGAGATTCTAGCCACCCACCTGCAGAGTTGGGGAGCCACGGTCTTCACCGCGGAGTCTGCCGACGACGCGCTCCTCCAATTGGAGCACTTCCGGCATAAGCAGCAGCAAATCGACATGGCCATCCTCGACCTTCGAATGCCGGGGCGGGACGGCGTCGATCTCGCGCGTTCCATCAAAGAGCAGGCGGCTTATCAGAACCTCCCCCTGATTGCACTCAGTTCAGTGGAGCGTCTCTCGGACGAAAGCGACGTGACCCACCGGCTTTTTCACAGCTTCCTGCGCAAGCCCGTCCGACAGTCACTGCTCAGAGACTGCCTGACGCGAGCGCTCGGAGGGTCCGCCGGACCAGTGCCCCACAGCCCGGAGTTCGCGGCGACTCCGCGTCCGCGCGTCGACGCCCGCATCCTCCTGGCCGAGGACAACCCCGTCAACCAGGATGTGGCGTCTTCGATGCTGGAGATGCTGGGATGTCGCATCACGATCGCGCCCAACGGACGGGCCGCCGTCGAGGCAGCCACGACCGGCCGGTTCGACCTCATTCTCATGGATTGTCAGATGCCCGAGATGGATGGTTTCACCGCCACAGCAGCCATTCGCCGGCAAGAAGCCACCGCGACCGACCGCCGCCATGTGCCCATCATTGCGTTGACCGCCAATGCCATGGAAGGCGATCGCGCCCGCTGCCTGGCCGCCGGGATGGACGACTATCTCACCAAACCGTTTACCGTCGCGCAGCTATACGCGTTCCTCACACAATGGCTGACGCCACGACCAGCCGAGGAGAGCGAGACCGATCAGGCCCCCTCCACCCATGCCGCCAACACCCACGAACCGGCCGCCACAGAGGAAGCACCTGTTCCGACAACCATCGACAAGGCTGCCTGGGATGCGATTCTATCGCTCCAACGCCCGGGACGGCCCGACATCTTAGCCCGCGTGCTGGCGACCTACTTGGATGATTCCCGCCAGCTGGTGGAACAGATTCGCTCCGCCGTGCAGTCACAGGATTCCGTCGCTCTTTCCCAGGCCGCCCACCGCTTGAAGTCCAGCAGCGCCCAGCTCGGAATCCTGGCCACCGCCGCCCACTGCAAAGAATTGGAGGCCCTCGGACGGCGTGCCCGGATCGACGAAGCTGCGCACCGTCTGTCGCAACTCATCGAAGCCCATCAGTTCGCCTGCGCCGCGATCACCTCGGAACTGCAACAGCGCTCCGCCCGATAAACCAACCGCTCGACCGGCTCTCTCGACTTGCGAATAGACGTCGCCCGCGCTAGTCTGCACGCACTCATGTCTACCTATGCAATCGGCGATGTACAAGGCTGCTTTGCCTCGCTCAGGCAGCTCACCAAGACGGTTGGATTCAATCCGGCACAGGACCGGCTCTGGTTCGTGGGGGATCTCGTCAATCGCGGACCGGACTCGCTTGGTGTCCTTCGCTATATCCGGGACCTCGGGTCAGCCGCGGTCACCGTGCTCGGCAATCACGATCTGTTCCTGCTTGCCGTTGCGACCGGCCTGACAACCCTTCGGCGCGACGATACGTTGACCCAAATCCTCGATGCCCCGGACTGCGGCGACCTCACGACCTGGCTCAGACAGCAGCCGTTGCTCTATCGGGAGGGTTCCTATGTGCTGGTCCATGCCGGGCTCTTGCCGCCCTGGACCATTGAGGAGGCCCAGCAATTGGCCATGGAGGCCGAAACGGCACTGCGGGGGAAACAGTGCGACGCAACGCTCCGCGCACTCCACCCCAACGGCCCTTTGCAATGGGCCCCCGATCTGAAAGGCACGGTGCGCCTTGCCACCATCATCAAGGTGTTGACCCGGCTACGAACCTGCTCGAACGGCGGGATCATGGAATCAACCTTCTCCGGCCCGCCGAAACTCACACCCCAGGGATTTCACCCCTGGTTCGATGTCCCGAACCGACAAAGTGCGACCGCCACGATTGTGTTCGGGCATTGGGCGGCGATGGGACTTCATGTCACTCCGAACCTCCTCGGATTGGACAGCGGCTGCGTCTATGGGCGGCAGCTCACCGCCGTGCGACTGGAGGACCGGAAGGTCTTCCAAGTGCGTTGCGAGGAGACGCGTGCAGGCAAATGAGTCGCCGGTCACGGCCGATTGGCCTCGCTACAGCAGCAGGGCGCTGCCGACCTACCGATTCCTCCCCGGCCTGACCCCGCATCCACGCCGCGATCCGCTGGGGCACTCCTTCGCAGAGCCGGAGCCGCGCCCGCGCCCGTTTGAACAGCACCAATGGTCGAACTCAGCAGACTATTTGTATGCGGTCGATCTCTATAACTTCGGGTACTGGTGGGAATCGCACGAAGTGTTGGAGGGGTTGTGGCACGCGTGCGGACGCACGACGACGGCGGGTAACTACTTCCAAGCCCTCATTCAATTCGCGGCGGCCCATCTCAAACGCGCGCTCGGCAATGAGACCGCTGCCCGCAACCTGGCCCGTAGGGGGCTTCTGCGCCTGCAGAACAGTCCCACATCCTACATGGGGCTTGATACCGTCACATTCGCCAATGACGTCACAGTGTGGATGGGGGACAACAGCCGGCCAGGCGTGCGCATTCGATTGAGGCCCTATGGCATCGGGCCATCAGTGAACGAGGCTCCCTGAGCAATTCATCCCTCCTGGTAGGGTCAGGAACACCTTCGATTATCCAGGCAGGTCAGCCGACAAGTCCGCGTCGAGACGTAAGCAGCACCCTCACGGCCGGCAACGGTAAGGATTGATTGGGGCCGAGATCGAATTGGGGGGGGGGGAAGCGGCAACGGGCTAGTGATAACTTTCAGAATCGGACGGGAAGGTGCCCTGCTCAACCTCCTCCTTGTATCGGCGGAGAGCCTGCAGTGCATCGACCTTGAGATGCGCATAGGGTTTGACGAACTTCGGCACAAACTCATCGAATAGACCCAGCAGGTCGTACAGCACCAGCACCTGACCATCGCAATGCGGACCGGCCCCGATGCCGATCGTCGGAATCGTGAGTGCCTCCGTCACGGTCTTGGCCAACCCTGCGGGAATCGCTTCCAGCACGATCCCCATGGCCCCGGAAGCTTCCAACGCCTGCGCGTCTTCAAGCAGTTGCTGCGCCCGATCCTTGCCCTTTCCCTGAACCTTATACCCGCCATACTGATGGACCGATTGGGGCGTCATGCCAAGGTGCCCCATCACCGGGACACCAATTTTCACGATCGCCGACACACGGTCCGCGACCGCAGCTCCCCCTTCCAGCTTCACGGCATGGGCTCCGGCCTGAATGAACCGGCCGGCGTTTCGAAGCGCCTCCTCCTGGCTGACCTGGTAAGACAGAAAGGGCATATCGCCGATGACCAACGACCGCTGAGCGGCTCCGGCTACGAGCTTCGTGTGGTACAGCATCTCCTCCATCGTGACGGAGAGAGTATTCGACTTGCCCTGTACCACCACCCCCAGGGAATCGCCCACCAGGATCACGTCAATCCCGGCCTGCTCGACGATGCGCGCAAACAACGCGTCGTACGCGGTGACGACCGCGATCTTCCGCCTGTCACGCTTGCACTTCTGCAAGTCGGGGACGGTCATTACCCCAGCTCTGCTTTCGTGAGAATTTCCGGCAGCCGTTCCGTCGACTTGATCGCCATGATGTGCACGCCGTCGCAGTAAGGGCGTACGGCTTTGATGGTGCGCACGGCGATCTCGACTCCGGCATCGAGCGCGCGCTTGTCGCCTGCTGCGCGCATTTCGTCGATCATGTCCTGCGGCACACAGACGCCTGGAATGTTGGCGTTCATGAATTCCGCCATCTTGGCGCTGCGAAGCAATAGAATGCCCGCCAGCACCTTCACGTTGAACGGACGCACCGCCTGCATAAAGGTCTTGAACTGCTCCGGCTGATAAATCGCCTGGGTTTGAAAGAACTCCGCGCCGGCCCGCACCTTGACCTCGAACTTCACCAGCATCGGGCCGAGCGGATCGGCCTCGGGAGTCACGGCCCCGCCGATCGTAAAAGCGGTGGATCCGTCGAGCTTGTTGCCCGCATAGTCCTTCCCGTTATTCAATCCCGTCACCAGCTGCATGACCTGAACAGAATCCAGATCGTACACCGGCTTGGCTTCTTTATGGTCGCCTACGGTGGGATAGTCTCCGGTGAGACAGAGGATATTCCGGATGCCCAGGATGTGTGCCCCCATGAGATCCGATTGCATCGCGATCCGATTGCGATCACGACAGGTCAGCTGCATCACCGGGTCATGCCCCAACTCATACAACACGCGACAGACCGGCAAGGACCCGGCGCGTACGATTGCCGCCGTGTTGTCGGTGACGTTCACCCCATGCACACGTCCGACGAGTGCCTTGGCACTCTCGACCACATGGGTCAGGTTCGTGCCCTTCGGCGGGTTATATTCCACCGTTACGGCAAATTGTCCCTGGGCCAATACGTCTTTGAGTCGCCGCGGCTCTCGGATCATCTCGTTCTCCCCTGCATCTGTGCGCACGCCGGCTCGTCAATGAGACGAGCCTTGTCGTCAACCGACCCTACTTCATCCCTGCCATTCTCTTAGCAGATTCAACCGTATTGTCGAGCAACATCGCAATCGTCATCGGCCCGACTCCGCCGGGAACCGGACTGATCCACCCGGCCTTCTGGCTGACCGAGTCGAAATCGACATCTCCCACCACCTTGCCGTCCGGCAGGCGGTTGGTACCCACATCGATCACCACCGCGCCTTCGCGCACCATATCGGCCGTTACGAATTTGGCTTTTCCGATCGCCACCAGCAGCAATTCCGCCTCCCGGCAGACAGCCGGCAGGTCTTTTGTTTTGGAATGACAAATCGTGACGGTCGCGTTGCGGTGGAGCAGCATGAGCGCGAGGGGTTTGCCGACGATGTTGCTGCGGCCAAGCACCACCGCACGCTTGCCCTCGATCGACACGCCGGTCGATTCGATCATCTTAATAACCCCCTTCGGCGTGCAGGCCTCAAAAATGGGGCTTCCCTCGACGAGCCGACCGAAGTTGTACGGGTGAAAGCCATCGGCATCCTTTTGAGCGGACACCGCGTCCAGGACAACCTTGCTGTCGATATGTTTGGGCAGCGGCAATTGCACCAGAATGCCGTGGATCTTCGGATCGGCATTCTTCTGGGCGATCAGGGACAACAGATCGGCCTGAGTCGTGCTGGCAGGCAACTTCGAATCGTCGATATAGATCCCCGCTGCATCGCAGGCCTTCTGTTTACTTTTGACATAGAGATGCGAGGCGGGATCGTCCCCCACCAAGATCGTGGCCAACCCCGGTTTCATCCCTGTTTTGGCCAATACCGCCGCGGATTCTTTCGCGAGTCCTTCACGAACCTGTTGCGCCAACGCCTTCCCATCGATAATTCGAGCTGCCACGATATCCTCCCTGGCCTGAATAGAATCAAAAAGTGTCGGCACCATAGCAGGCAATTTTTCAACAAGTCAACGCTGGCGGCTCCGCGCAGACCACCGATAACACCCCGTTAGGAAGCGATATTCCACCGCTCCGCTCCTGTCGGAGCCACTCCGCGATCAGTCGCTCCTCCATGCACCGACCTACGGCTTCCTTGACAGTCTCCGAGGCCCTTGGCTACGATGCAGCCACACTATCCTCTGTGCGACACCTTCGTTCATGATTTCCACGGCCATCCGCCACAACAGATTCACACGGCCACTGCGCCGCCGGGGCCTCGGCCTGGCACTCGCTCTGGCCATTGGAGTCCTGCTCCATCAACCCTGGGCCTGGGCTCTTCAAGTGAGCGGACTGGAGTCTCCGCATAGTTTCCTGGCCGACCCGGCGACAAGGTCCTATTACATTTCCAACATCAACGGGGAAGCCGATGCCCGGGATAACAATGGATTCATCACCAAGCTGAGCGACGACGGCCGGATCACCGCCTTCAAGTTCATTGAGGGCGGCCGCGGAGACGTCACGCTCCATGCCCCCAAGGGCATGGTGGTCGTCGATGACGTCCTCTACGTCACCGACCTGGATATCCTGCGCGCCTTCGACAAGACGACGGGTAAACCTCTCGCTACTCTGACGCTCCCACGCCCCGCAGCTGGCGGCGCCGCCCAGTCCCTCACCGATGTGGCATCCGATGGCCAAGGCCACCTCTACCTGGCCGACCAGGGCGGCAACGCGATCTACCGCGTGGATCTCGCGCCGACATGGACGTTGTCGTTATATGTCTCCGGTGCGCACTTGGCCGGCCCCTCCGGAGTCGCCGTGCATCCCAAGACCGGACATGTGGTCGTGGTCAGTTATGATTCCGGAAAGATTTTCGACATCACCCCGGAAGGGACGCTCACAGAACTGGCGTCGAACGGATTTTTCACCGCCCGGTTCCAGAATCTCAGCGGCGTGGATTTCGACCGGTGGGGCAGCATGTATGTCTCGGATGGGACGAAAGGCAAGATCTGGCGCATGCTCCCGAATGGAAAGTTTCAAGTGATCGCAGAATACCTGCCGGGTCCATCCGATGTGGGAATCGATCGCGTCAACCACCTGATTCTCGTCCCCTACCAGGACTCCAATGCCGCCGAGGTCAACGGCCTCGAATCGCCGACGGCTGCAGCGGGTGATCGGGCCAAACGCACACTCGCGGACTACGGATTCGTCGAACCCAAGAAATCCGACAAGGAAGGATCCCCTCGCAAATGAGCCGATGTGTCTACTGCAAACAACGCAAGGGCAAACGTTCCTGTCCCGCCCTCACCGGGTTAATCTGCAGCCAATGCTGCGGGGAACATCGACTGACGAGAATTTCCTGTCCTCCTGATTGCGACTATCTCGACACCGGAAGCGACTATCAGCAAAAGCGGCTGGGCGAGCAGTTCGCCCCGGTCCGGCGGGAGCTCTACCGGCAACTGAGCGTGGCGGGAGGCGAAAAGGCGGCCGCGCTGTTCAACCTCATCGAAGTCGTCACCTTCGGCTACTTCCACGACCGGCGCGACGGCCAGGATGCCGAAGTCTTCGCCGCCATCCAAGCCCTTCGCCGGACCTTGAGTCCCCTCCATGTGCCGTCGGCCCCGATGCCGGTGTTTGCGGAACGACTCAAGAAGGAATACGACACCTTCGTCAAGCAACAACCTCAGCAGGTCAGCGATGCCGGGTCAGCTCCGGAAATTCTCGATCGCGCGGTCGCGATTCTGACAGAGTTTTCCGGCCAGGACTTTCAATCACGCCGCTTCCTGAACGGCATGATCGGCTACGTCAAAACCTTCCACCCCGAGATTGCAGAGCATCTGACCAAACAGCACGAAGCCGGTCGCATTGTGCTCCCCGGGCAATTGACTCCGCCGCCTCAGGAGCCGGCCCATGTTCATAGTCCGGAATGCCGTCATCACCATCACTAACCCCTCGTCTCATCAGCCTTGCATCCGTCACTGCCCTGTCATGCCCGTAACCGGCCGCTCCTGTTGATTCCTGCGCCTTCCCTGCACCTATTTTCTCTTTAGTTTCGGTTGATTTCTTCCGATACAGGCGTGCCAAGACCTACGACTGCGCAAAGGAGCGCGGCCAGGCGAATCGCCACAACTGACTGGAACTCATGGGCTCTTTGGTTATGGATCTTCTGGCAGGCCTGCCAAAAGGAGAGGCACTGGCCGAACCGGCCTGGAACGCCCGTCACCGGGGCATTCTTTCGATCCTCTGGCTCCACGTGCCGGGAGTGCCGATGTTCGGTATCTACATGGGGGCAAGTCCCGCCCTCTATCTCGGGGGAGGCGGGCTACTGGCCTTCATCGCCGTCACCGCACGACTTTCCGTTGTCCGCCGACGTCTCCAATCTGCCATCGCCACCTGCGGACTGATGACCGCCTCGGCCCTCCTCGTCCACCTCGCCGGAGGCCAGACGGAACTGCACTTTCATTTCTTCGTGATGATGTCTGTGATTGTGCTGTACCAGGATTGGCTGCCGTTTCTCGTCGGGCTCCAATTTATCATCCTCGATCACGGAGTGGTGGGCACGCTCATGCCTGACATGGTGTACGGGCATACGGATGGACAAACACACCCCTGGACCTGGGCCTTGATCCATGGCGGTTTCATCCTAGCCCAATGTGCGGCTCTGCTCTATTTCTGGCGGGTCAATGAACTCGCACAAGACGAAGTCCGGGAAAGCGAGGCCAGAACCCGCATGATCATCGAAACCGCCCTCGACGCCGTCATCACGACGGATGCCACGGGGACCATCAACGGATGGAACACCCAGGCTGAGTTGATGTTTGACGTCCCGCGAACCGAGGCGATCGGAAAGCCCCTGACCACCTACGTATCCGCCGCATGCCCCGCAAGCGGATCCACCCCCATTACACCGTACGCGGGGTTAGTCCCGGGAGCCATTCTCAACCGGCGTAGCGAAATGCTGGGCCTCACCTACCAGGGAACAAGTTTTCCCGTGGAAATCGCCATGAGCTGTCTGGCCGCCGGCGGGACGCAGCAGTTCACCATCTTCGTGCAGGACATTTCCGAGCGAAAGCAGCAGGAAGAGCGCCTCTGCCGCGCGAAGGAGGCCGCCGAGGCTGCCAGCCTGGCCAAATCCCAATTCCTGGCCAACATGAGTCATGAAATTCGAACCCCCATGAACGGCGTCCTCGGGATGACCGAACTCCTCCTGACGACACCGCTGAACGACACACAACGCCGATACGCCCACACCGTGCACAACTCGGGAACCAATCTGTTGCACATCATCAATGACATTCTGGATTTCTCCAAGATCGAAGCCGGCCGTCTGGTTTTGGAATACATCCCCTTCGGTCTCCGCCAGCTACTCACCGAAACCATCGGGCTCTATCACGAGCAGGCTCGAAAAAAGGGACTGGCGCTGAGCGTGACCATGACGCCGGACATCCCCGACATGGCCCACGGCGATCCGCACCGGCTCCGCCAGATTCTGACCAACCTGGTCGGCAATGCCCTCAAATTCACCGAGACGGGAACTGTGGCGGTCTTCGTGAGACCGGACGAAGGTCGTCCGGGACGGGTCCGCATTGAGGTAACCGATACGGGCATCGGCATCCCGCTACAGGCTCAGGAAAAGATTTTCGACTCCTTCTCGCAGGCGGACGGATCGATGACGAGAAAATACGGCGGCACCGGACTTGGACTCGCCATTGTGAAGCAACTGGTCGGCATGATGGGTGGACAACTCGGCCTCACCAGCACACCCGGACAAGGCACGACCTTCTGGTTCACGATCTCCGTAGACAGGAGCGCCTCACCAGAAACGGAGTCGCAGCCGCACAGGTCCGATGAGACACCCCTCACAATGGCGACACGACAGCAACCAGACATCTAGAAGGAGATCCCTCACATGCATGTCGAGACTTGCTCTATCAAAACCGGCGGTTCCTTCTCCCCTGCGTCGCTCTCCACACTGGATTCGGAGGAAACCCTCGTCCTGCTCTTCGGAGCCCCGGACTTGATCGATACGCCGCATCGAATCCGGGAGGTCGTCGACGCCTGTCCCCGGAGTCACGTGATGGGCTGTTCGACGGCAGGCGAAATTCACGGATGCGAAATTTCC
The DNA here is from genome assembly GCA_000196815.1 of Nitrospira defluvii. GTDB lineage: Bacteria > Nitrospirota > Nitrospiria > Nitrospirales > Nitrospiraceae > Nitrospira_A > Nitrospira_A defluvii_A. The sequence continues at coordinate 768,878 of FP929003.1, read as the reverse complement.
GATAACAGCATGGCCGTTGCCACCCTGCGCTTCGACAACACCCCCATCCGCACCGCACAAGCGGCAGTGCACTCCCCACACGATTCGTACGCCGCCGGACGCGCGATCGCCACACAGCTCACCCAACCTTCGCTACGAGGTGTCCTGGTCCTCTCCGACGGCCTGAATGTTAACGGCAGCGAACTCGTCAAAGGACTCAATGACACGCTGGGAGAGGCCGTCGTCGTCACCGGCGGGCTGGCGGGCGATGGGACTCACTTCAAACGTACCTGGGTATTGAAAGATCGCACGCCTCAAAGCGGCTACGTGACCGCCGTCGGATTCTATGGCGACCACATCCGGCTTGGACATGGCTCGAAGGGGGGCTGGGATAAATTCGGCCCGGAACGTCAGGTCACCAAATCGATCGGCAATGTACTCTATGAACTGGACGGCCGCCCCGCACTGGGGCTCTACAAAGAATATCTGGGGGATCGCGCCTCCGGACTGCCCGCCACCGGGCTCCTGTTCCCTCTTGCAATCAGACCTTCGCAGGCAGAGGGGAAAGTCCTGGTCCGCACCATTCTGGCCGTGGACGAAGCCACCCAATCCATGACGTTTGCCGGAGACATTCCCGAAGGGGTCTTTGCCCAGCTGATGCGCGCGAATTTCGATCGGCTGATTCAGGGCGCCTCCGAAGCCGCCACGCTCACGTTCGATCACCATAACGGTTCGTACTCCGATTCGCCGACACTCTCCATCGCGATCAGCTGTGTCGGCCGACGCCTGGTGCTTGGTGAACGGACGGAAGAGGAAATCGAAGCCACACTGGAGATCCTGCCGAAAGGCAGTCGGCAAATCGGCTTCTACTCCTATGGCGAAATCTCGCCCTACAAGAGCGGCGCCTGCGATCTGCATAACCAAACCATGACGCTCACGACCATTGCCGAGCACTAATCTCCATGCATCCGCTGCTTAAACGACAACTGAAGCGCATCGGACTGGAGGCGGCCACCGTGCCGCCCTCGCTCGACAGCTGGCAACAGCTCCTCGAACGAGTGAGCCAGAGCTATCTGGAGTCCGACCAAGGGCACGAACTCCTGGAACGTTCCATCGCGCTGTCGTCGCTGGAAATGCAGGAGCTGAACGAGCAACTCCGTCGTACGTCAGAAAGCCAGCTCGCCGGGGAACGGGACAAATTGCAGACAGTCCTCCGCTCCATCGGTGACGGCCTCTGCGTGGTCGATGGGCACTGGAACATCGTGCTGTTGAATCCCGAAGGCGAACGGCTGTGGGGTCTGACCGAAAAAGAGGTCGTCGGTCGCCGGCTGCACGACATGATTTCCTTGTCCTACGGCACGAAGCTTACGGAACCGATCTTCACCCAGATTTTGCTGGACGATACGGCACAGGGAGGCTCCTTCCGGACCGATGACGGGTTGCTGACCTCGATCACCGGGCGTTCGTTTCCGGTGTCGTGCGTTCTGGCACCGATCGTTCAGGAGAACCGCTCGGCCGGGGCCGTGCTCGTGTTTCGCGACATTATGGAACGCAAACAGACCGAGGACATCCGTCGTCACACAGAGAGTTTGCTGCGGCGGCAACAGACCACCCTCCTTGAGCTGACGCGCAACAGCATCATTCAGAGCGGTGTCCTGGAACCGGCGTTGCAGGAAATTACCCGCGCGACGGCGATAACCCTCGGAGTGAGCCGGACCAGCATCTGGCTGTTGAGTGAAGACCACGACTCAATCCGATGCAAAGATCTCTATGAATCGTCGAAGCACAGCCACTCCTCGGGAATTGATATCCAATCGGCCCACTTTCCCGAATACTTCCGTGCACTTCTTTCCGAGCGTGTGATCGATGCCGCAGATGCCAAAAGCGACCCTCGCACCCGTGAGTTCACCGCCAGCTATCTCGAGCCCCTCGGGATCGGCGCCATGCTGGATATTCCGATCCGCTTCAAAGGAAAACTCGTCGGGGTGCTCTGCAATGAGCATATCGGCCCGCCTCGCCCCTGGATGCTGGAAGAACAGCAGTTCGGCCATGCGATCGCGTCTCTGGTATCACTAGCCCTCGAAGCCGTCGAACGGCTTCACGCAGAAGGAGCGCTGCGCAAAAGCGAAGGCCGGACGAGATTGATCATCGACACCGCACTGAGCGCGGTGATTGGGATGGACGAGCGAGGCCTTATCATCGGCTGGAATACACAGGCCGAGCAGATCTTTGGCTGGACCCGCCAGGAGGCCCTCGGCCGTGCGATGACAGACACCCTCATTCCGCCTGCGCACCGCGAGACCCACCAACGCGGGCTTGAGCGGTTCCTCAAAACCGGTGACGGCCCGATCTTGAACAAACGGATCGAGGTCACGGCGCTACGACGCGACGGCACAGAGTTCCCGGTCGAGCTGGCCATTACCCCCCTCCGTATCGAGAACGCCTATACCTTCACCGCCTTCGTGGTGGATATTTCGGAACGAAAAGAGGCGGAAGAAGCCTTACGCACGAGCGAAGCACGATTGACAATGACCGTGCAGGGCTCGCATATCGGGATCTGGGACTGGAATCTCACCACCGGCGCAATCTATTTCTCTTCGCAATGGAAGAACCAGCTCGGCTACGACGACACCACGCTTCCCAATAGCTTCGACGAATGGCGAACGCGGATCCATCCTGACGACCAACCGTTCGTGCAGGAGACCATCCAAGCCTGCCTGGATGGCCAACGATCCCAGTTCGAACTTGAACATCGCCTTCGACACCGAGACGGCTCCTATCGCTGGATCCTGTCCCGCGGCAGCTTGATTCGAGACCTGTATGGCGTGACCGCGCGCATGGTCGGCATCCACATTGATACGACCGACCGAAAACGCACCGAAGAGGAACTCCGTTCGGCCAAGGAAGCCGCAGAGGCCGCCAGCAAAGCGAAGAGCGAGTTTCTGGCCAATATGAGTCACGAAATCCGCACGCCCATGAACGGAGTATTGGGCACAACCGAACTGCTGCTCAACAGTGCGCTGACGGACAAACAACGACATCTTGCATCGACCGTGCATCGTTCCGGAAGAACGCTGCTGGCCATCATCAACGACATTCTGGACTTCTCCAAAATCGAAGCCGGGAAACTCGATTTGGAATGCGTCGACTTCGACCTGCTCCCGGTGCTCGAGGAATCGCTCGAACTGTTCGGCGAAGCGGCCCGTCGGAAACAGCTTCGTCTTTCTCAACACATCGCCGACGCGGTCCCGCGCTACCTCAAAGGCGACCCGGTCCGATTCCGCCAGATCCTCATGAATCTGCTGAGCAACGCGATGAAATTCACCGAAACTGGGGGTGTCTCATTGAGCGCCGAGTATGTGGAGGGAACCACCACCCAGGCCCTGCTGCGCTTCGCGGTGACAGACACCGGCATCGGCATCCCGCCGGCGGCCAAGTCACGCATCTTCGACGCATTCTCTCAGGCGGACGGTTCGACCACCAGACGATACGGCGGCACCGGTCTGGGCCTCTCCATTGCCAAGCAACTGGTCGGCCTCATGGGTGGGACCATCACCGTGGAAAGCACACCGGGAAGCGGCTCGACCTTCGCGTTTACCACCCGGTTCGATCTGCAACCCTTGGGATCTGGACTCTCGACGAAGCTCGCGCCGTATACGCAATGGGCAGATCCCCTCGTCTCGCCCGGACAGACAAGCGACATCCCTTCCCCCCAGGTAACTGAAGCGGGAGCAGCAGCGTCGAGTCCCAAACAGAGCGGGCGAATTCTGTTGGCCGAAGACAGTCCGGTCAATCGTGAAGTGGCCGTCGGCATGTTGGAGCAACTGGGCTATGAAGTTGAGGTGGCGGAAAACGGCCGGCAGGCACTCGCGGCCGCCGAACGCGACCATTTCGACATCGTGCTGATGGACTGTCAGATGCCTGAAATGGACGGGCTCACGGCCACCGGAGAAATTCGCCGTCGCGAAACAGCCTCCGGTCGACGTCGGCTCCCCATCATAGCCTTGACGGCGCATGCCATGCAGGGGGACCGCGAACACTGCCTTACAGCCGGCATGGACGATTATCTGAGTAAACCATTCACCCAGATGCAGTTGCAGGGAATCGTCCGCAAATGGCTGAGTCACCATGAGCCCCCCTCGCAGGCCGCACAGCCGAACACGACCGCTCCCGGAAATCAATCCGTACCACCTCAACCCACAACTGAGCCGGCAGCGGACACCCGATCTGCATCGCCCGGAATGGACTTCAAGGCCCTGGATGGCATCCGCGCCTTGCAACGCCCCAACCGGCCGGACGTGCTGGCCTCTGTGCTTCGCAAGTATCTCGACAATTCGCGAGAAAGCGTGGACGCACTCCGTGACGCTATCCGCGCCAACGACCCGATAGCCTTGGAAGCAATCGCCCACCGCCTCAAATCAAGCAGCGCGCAGCTCGGCGCCATTGCGGTGGCCGCCTGCTGCAAAGAGCTCGAAAGCATGGGGAACAGGAAGAATCTCGTCGATGCCGACCAGATGTTTGCCCAGTTGGAATCCGACTATCGCGCTGCTTGTACCGTCTTTCGAAATGAGATCGCCAAGGAGAAACAGGCATGAACCCCCTGATACCAGGCCGAGCACCCTATGCACTGATTACGGACGACGATATCATCATCCGTATGTTCGCCCGGGAGGCGCTGGAACAAGCCGGGTGGGTGGTCGAAGAGGCTCAAAACGGAAGTGAGGCCTGCGAACTTTTCCAGAAGTGTCCGCCGGACGTGGTACTGCTCGACGTCATGATGCCCGGGATGGACGGATTCGCCACCTGCGCGGCGTTACGCCGGCTGCCGGGCGGCGAACATACCCCCATTCTTATCATGACCGGACTGGACGATTTTGAGTCGATTACGAAGGCCTACGATGCCGGCGCGACCGATTTTATCGTCAAGCCGCTGAATGCGATGCTGCTGACGCACAGGATCCGCTATATGGTGCGCGCCGACCAGGTGCTCCAGGAACTCCGGGAGAGTCAGGCCACGCTCACGCAAGCCCGCGATGCCGCGATTGAGGGAGCCCGACTCAAATCCGAATTTCTTGCCACCATGAGTCACGAAATCCGTACTCCCATGAACGGCGTCCTGGGCATGACGGATTGGTTGCTGGACACGCCCCTTACCGCCGAACAGCTTGACTGCGCCCAGACGATCCGCTCATCGGGCGATGCCTTGCTGGTCATTATCAACGACATTCTGGACTTTTCCAAAATCGAATCCGGGAAACTGTCCCTTGAATTGCTGGACTTCGACTTGTCCACATTTCTAGACCGTGTCATGGCCCTGTTTGGAGAACGGGCACAACGGAAGGGTTTGTTGCTGACATCACGGATCGCCGAGGACGTGCCAGGCAGCTTGTGCGGTGACCCGGCGAGACTGCAGCAAATCCTCAGCAATTTGCTCGCGAACGCCATCAAGTTCAGTGAGCACGGATCCGTCTCTGTCCTGGTGGAACTCGATCAGAGGCCAGCCGAACAAGGCCTTGAGTTTCCTGCGACCAGGTATGGTGAACCGTCGGCGCAGCAGGAGCAGGTGACGCATATACGATTTTCCGTCTCGGACAATGGAATCGGCATTGAACCCAGCGCCTTTTCGAAATTATTCCAGCCGTTTGTGCAGGCCGACGGGTCCACCACCAGGAAATATGGTGGAACCGGGTTGGGACTGGCCATCTGCAAACAGCTTGTTGAATTGATGGGTGGGCATATCGGAGCGGAAAGCGAACCAGGATCCGGTTCCATTTTTCGATTCACCGTGCCGCTTCAGCAACCACTGGCGAACAGTAACCGGAGGAGAGAAGCAGCCTGAACCGCCAATCTCCTCACACCTTTGGTCCCTTCCTCCCCTGAGCTCGGCTCATCACGCAAACCCATAATCGATCTGTATCTATTAAGATACGAACCGACACGATACCTCGATACAGTCCTGCACTGGATCCCCCATTCCCGTTGATTATCACCTTGAAATACCTAGGGAAATGGCATGGCTTAAACTTTGCTTTACTTCGTCATGCGCACATAGTATACAAAGCACGGGAAAAAGGTTCGCTCTGTGATCTCCCGCTCAAACTTCTTGATGGCAAACCGTACCTGGCTCACCTAGTAGGCGAAACCATACACCCAAGGATCGCACCAGTGCATTGCCTGACATTCGACATCGAAGAACATTTTCAAGTTTCCCGTTTCGATTCGCCAATTCGTCGACGGCACTGGGGCTCATTTGAAAGTCGAGTCACTCCAAACACCTGCAAGGTGCTGGATCTCCTCGCCCGCTATCAGACCAGGGCAACCTTCTTCGTCTTGGGATGGGTTGCGGAGCGTCATCCCGGGCTCATTAAGCAGATTGCCGAATGTGGCCATGAAATCGCCTCACATGGGTACGGCCATGAGCTGGTCACTGCCCAGACGCCTGAATTGTTTCGTGCAGACGTGCGAAAAGCCAAGCAGATCCTCGAAGACCTTACGGGCTCTCCGATCCAGGGCTATCGCGCACCTGGCTTCACCATTACACGTGAAACGCTGTGGGCCTTGCCGATTCTGGCAGAGGAAGGTCATACGTACGATTCCAGCCTTGTCCCCATCCGGCACGACCATTGCGGCCTGCCGGGGTCCGATCCCTGGCACCATCTGAGACAGACCTCTTCCGGCCCCATTTGGGAAGTTCCCCCATCCACGGTCAGCCTCGGCGGAGTGCGGCTTCCCATTGCCGGTGGTAGCTACTTTCGGCTTCTTCCATTTCCGGCCCTCTGCGGACTGTTGCGACGGATTGAACACAAAGGTCGTCCCCTGGTCATGTATTTCCATCCGTGGGAACTCGATCCTCACCAGCCGCACATGGAAGGGCCGATGCTCTCGCAACTCTTCCACTATCTCAACCTCGACAAGATGGAGTTCCGGATCTCTACATTGATGAATACATTCCGATTCGGCCCCATCGCCGAACAGATCGACCTGTCACCGATCATGCCTCTCGATCCAACCATCTTCCCGGCTCTTCCTTCTGCTGAAATCGCGCAAGACGTGGCGTAGCCCGTCGATACTCCCCACGAAGGCATCGCCCGGCCACCGGGTGTACGCCATGGCTCCCGCTATGACAAAGTAGGGATTGCAGTGTGTATGCGGTTTCAGTACGGTAGGGGTCGCCTTCTGACAAATCCAGCACGAAGCTTTCACGGAGAATGACTATGCATCACGGGAATAGGAACCGGCGACAGCAGTCGCGCAACACAACGGGCCTGGCATGGGCACTAGCCTGTATGATCTTATTACCCGCAGCGGCCGCCGGACAGAGCCTGGACGACACCGTGCAGTTCATCAGCGACATGGCCAACACACATGGCTTTGTCAGGAGCCTGAGTTGCAGAAATCCGAAGGCGGGAAAACCGACGAAAATTACCGAGATCTACAGTGTCATTCCAACCGGGACCAAACTCGGCACGGTCGAACTCAATCACGGACATGACGAGGTCAATACCGGCTTCACGCACTTCGATTTGCACGATATCGACACGATCGAGTATCAGGGCCAAGACACGAAAGAGAACAACCTGGTCCTGTACGGCGTCCGCATCACCTGCAAGAGCAACGGCCCCTGCATCATGAAAACCAGCTTCTGTACCGGAGCCGTCACCGAACTCGAAGCACAGTTCCCTGAAGATACCTTGCTGTTTCGCTCCGCCTCTAATGCCGAGCGAATGACCAAGGCGCTCGCTCACTTCTTAGGGTTAGTCCGCGCCCAACAGCAGAACCAACCCTTCTGACCGAAATCGGTCTGCTCCGGGCCGACACTCGTGAAGAGATCGGCCCGGACACACCACCGTCTCACCTACTCAATAATCGTCACAGTCATTTCAACCCGATCGATCGGGTTGTCGCATGGCCCCTTGTCCGCAGGACTCGGTGCGCCGGTCTGGCACATGACTCGCGGCAACGCCACGATCTTATCCGCCACTCCGATACCTTTGACGACCTCGCCGAAGATCGTATATTTCCGATCTAAGAACCGGGACTCCTCCACGACGACAAAAAACTGGGATCCTGCACTGTCCGGATCCTGAGCCCGGGCCATGGACACCATGCCACGCTTATGAGGGAGATCGCTAAACTCGGCTTTCACATTATGCCCGGGGCCGCCCTGGCCATATGCCCCCTTCTTCAGCGAATCTTTTGTGTTGGGATCGCCGCCTTGGATCATGAATCCCGGGATCACCCGGTGGAAAATTGTGCCGTTATAGAACCCCGACTTGGCCAACTTGATGAAATTCTCGACATGCTTCGGGGCGACATCGGGAAGAAACTTGATCTCGATATCGCCGAACTTCGTCTTGATGACCGCACGCGCGTTACTCGCACTGACAGATTCGCTTCCAGCCGGAGCGGCATCGGCGGCCAGGCCGATGCCTGTCATTCCGACGATCATGAACAGACTCATCATTCCCGCGATCCTGAATCGATTGCTCCATCGCCGCTGTCCCATCATCATGCCTCCTTCTAGTCGGTCCGCGACCGCTTGCTCACGCCAACTGCGTCAACGCTTCCTTCGCCGCCATCTGCTCTGCTTCCTTTTTACTGCGACCGCGCCCGATCCCTCGCATGACTCCCTGAATGGTCAGCTCGACCTCAAAGACTTTCTCATGGTCAGGACCCGATTCCCGAACCGTCTCATACTGCGGCAGACTTTCATACCGCTTCTGACAGACCTCCTGGAGCTGCGTTTTGTAATCCTCCATTCCCGGCCGGGCCTGCTCCGCGCGCGTCGCCAGTAATTCCTCCTCCAGCACCTGCAAGGTGAATTTTCTGCTGGCCTCAAGACCACCGTCCAGGTAGATGGCGGCGATTAACGCTTCGAGCGCATCGGCCAACAGAGAATGCTTCTCACGCCCTTTCGAGAGCTCTTCGCCTTTCCCCAATCGCAACAGCCGACCTAGCTTCATACGTCTGGCTGCCTTCGCGAGTGACGCCTCGCTGACCAGGTGCGCTTTGAGCTTGGAAAGCCCGCCCTCGTTGCTGCCTGGAAATTCGGCAGCGAGATACTCGCTCATGACAAGCGAGAGCACCGCATCGCCGAGAAACTCAAGGCGTTCGTTCTGGGTTCGATCTCTGCTGCGCCGTTCGTTTGAGTAGGATTTGTGAGTCAGAGCTTCCTCCAGCAGGCGAGGCTGATGGAAGCGGTAGCCGAGAAGGCGCTGGACCGCCTCAATTGACGTTGCCGGCGTCATACGACCTGACTCACGCCCTGAAGTGGATTACTGATCACACCTGCGAAAGAGCAGGCAGGCGTTGACCCCGCCGAAGCCGAAGGAATTTGAAAGGACCACCTGAGTCTGGACCGGACGCGCCGTATTGGGCACATAGTCAAGATCGCAGGCGGGATCGGGATGATCAAGGTTGATCGTGGGAGGCAACATGCCGTGATGCAGCGCCAAAATGCTAAAGACCGCCTCAATACCACCGGCCGCACCCAAAAGGTGTCCCGTCATGGATTTTGTCGAACTGACAGGAATCCGGTAGGCTTGCTCCCCAAACACATGCTTGATGGCCTTGGTCTCGATGGCATCCGCCATGGTAGACGTGCCGTGGGCGTTGATATAGCCGATGTCCGTCTTGGCCACACCCGCATCCTTCAAGGCCATTTCCATACAACGGACCGCCCCCTCTCCTTCTTCAGGCGGGGCGGTAATGTGGTACGCGTCGCTGTTCATGGCATACCCGATCACTTCGGCATAGATGCGGGCGCCTCGCGCGCGGGCATGTTCAAGTTCTTCGAGCACCACCACGCCGGCCCCTTCACCCAATACGAACCCGTCTCGATCCTTGTCGAACGGACGGCTGGCCTTCGTCGGGTCGTCATTTCTGAAAGAGAGGGCTTTTGCCGAGGCAAACCCTGCCACGCCGAGCGGCGTAATTGCCGCCTCCGCACCGCCGGCGATCATCACATCCGCATCGTCGCGCTGAATGAGCCGATAGGCATCGCCAATACAGTGATTACCGGTGGCACAGGCAGTCACGGCGCAGGAGTTCGGCCCTTTAGCGCCGACCCGAATTGCCACCTGCCCGGAGGCAAGGTTAATGATCGTCATCGGGATGAAGAACGGAGAGACCCGCCCGGGTCCCTTCTCCCTGAGGACGTCGTGGTAATGTTCGATCGACCCCAGCCCGCCGATACCCGACCCGATATAAACCCCGACCCTCGTGGCTTCTTCAGGGGCCACCTTGAGTTTCGCATCGTCGACCGCCAGCTGACTCCCCCCCACCGCATAGTGGATGAAGGTGTCCATCTTCTTGATTTCTTTTTTCTCGATGAACTGAGCCGGGTCGAAATCCTTCACCTCTCCGGCAATCTGCGCATCATAGCCGGTCGGATCGAATCGCGTGATTCGGCCGATCCCGGACTCCCCGGCGCACAGCGCTTTCCAGGTCTTCTCCACCCCGGTTCCAAGCGGAGTTACCAGTCCGAGACCGGTCACCACCACACGTCTGGCAGGTCGATCGTGCATATCTACGGTCCCGTTATGCCTTCTCTTTAATATAATCCAGCGCTTTGCCGACAGTGAGGATCTTTTCGGCGTCCTCATCGGGGATTTCGATCTCGAACTCTTCTTCCAGAGCCATGACCAATTCGACCGTGTCGAGCGAATCGGCGCCTAAATCCTCGACGAAATGGGCCTCGAGCGTCACTTCTTCTTCCTCGACCCCCAACTGTTCGGCAATAATTTTCTTCACCCGTTCATCTACTGTTGCCATGGACTTGCCCACCTCCTTCCCCATCTTACTTGACCTCCACATTCCTCACCGGGAGATTCCGGATCGAGGACACCAACCCGGACACCCGACCCAACTCACTTATACCATGAGCATGCCACCGTTCACGTGCAACACTTGCCCCGTGATATACGACGCTGCATCCGACACCAGAAACCGAACCGCCGCCGCAATATCGGAGGGAAGCCCCAGGCGTCCCAGCGGAATCTGTTTCTGCAAGGCTTCCTTGACCTCCGGCGACAACCCCTGGGTCATCGCCGTATCGATAAAGCCCGGCGCCACGGCATTCACCGTCACCGCCCGGCTCGCGTATTCGCGCGCGACCGTCTTGGTAAACCCGATCACCGCCGCCTTGGACGCCGCATAATTCGCCTGCCCCACATTCCCCATCGCCCCGACGATCGAGGCAATGTTGACGATTCGTCCATACCGCTGTTTCGTCATCGGGAGCAGGACCGCTTTCGTACAATGAAAAGTCCCGTTCAAATTGACCTGCAGAACCAGGTTCCAATCTTCTTCTTTCATTCTAAGCAACAATCCGTCACGGGTAATACCGGCGTTGTTGACCAGAATATCAATCTTCCCCCATTCCTGCATCACCTGATCGGCCATGGCCTTGGCATCGTTCCAATCGGCCACGTTCACCTTCACGCTGAGCGCCCGCCGCCCCAGCTTCTGGATCGCCGCGACTGCGTCCTGCGAACGCGCCGGATCGAGGTCGGCAACCGCAATGTCTGCTCCGTCTTCGGCCAACGCTTCTGCAATGGCGCGTCCGATTCCTTGCGCCCCACCGGTGACAATCGCTACTTTTCCCTGTAATGACATCAGCCTGCTCCCCGCAATCTCAACTCGTCTTATGCCTGACTGTTCACGCCCAATGTCGTGAGCGTCGCTTCCAGCGACTTCGGATCATTGACATTCGCCGTGACGGCGGCCGGAAGTATCCGCTTCACCAACCCCGTCAACACGCTTCCCGGCCCGATCTCGACGAAAGTCGTGACACCGAGCCTGGCCATCGTCTGCACGGATTCTTCCCACCTCACCGATGACGGCAACTGCCGAACCAGTGAGGCCCGGATGTCTTCGGAGCGTTGCAGGGCCGTTGCTTCCGCATTATTCACCAACGGCACGGCCAAATCACGCCAGGCCACTCCACCGAACTCTGCTGCGAGCCGGTCTGCCGCCCTCTGCATAAGCGGCGTATGCACCGGGACACTGACCGGAAGTGGAATCGCTTTTTTACATCCCTTGGTTTTGGCAATCTCAATGGCCCGTTCGACTGCGGCCTTCTCTCCGGCGATCACGACTTGCCCGGGAGAATTAAAATTCGCCGCCGCCACCACGCCGACCGAAGCGGCCTCCTGACAGACGGCCTTGACCACGTCGGCAGTCAGTCCCAATAACGCCGCGACGAGTCCGGTTCCGGGCGGAACCGCTTCCGACATATAGCGCCCTCGCTTCTGCACGAGGGCCACCGCATCCCGAAAGGACACCCCGCCGGCCGCATAGACCGCCGAATATTCACCGAGACTATGCCCTGCCACGGCCAGCGGCTTCAACCCGGCCGGTTCCAATGCTTTGAGCGCCGCCGCGCTACTCACCAGCAACGCCGGCTGGGTATTCTCCGTCAAATTCAACCGTTCAGCCGGACCTTCGAAACAGAGCTGCGCGACATCGTACCCAAGGATCGAGGAGGCCTCATCATAGACCGCCTTGACCGCCGGAGACGCTTCGTAAAACCCGCGCCCCATTCCTACAGACTGAGACCCCTGTCCGGGGAACAAAAATCCAATGTGTGACGCCATCATAGCCGCGTAAGGTATCGTAGAAACCACGCTCAATGTCAACGGGAAAAAGCTGAACGAGCCCCGCACATCAGTCGCGACCGACCAGCCCGATCAGGTGCTTCCCGCCTACCAGCGAACCAATGCCGATGCCCAGGTCAACCCTGCCCCGAATGCGCCGAACATCACCAACTGTCCCTCTTTGACCCGTCCATCCCGCACCGCTTCATCCAAGGCGATGGGAATCGACGCGGCGGAGGTATTGCCGTAGCGATCCATATTCAACACCACTTTTTCCAGGGGCAAATGCAGCCGGTCGGCAACCGCTTTAATGATCCGTAAGTTGGCCTGATGGGGGATATAGACATCGAGCTCATCGACCGACAGGTGATGCGCGGCAAGTGTCTCCCGCGCCACCTCCTCAAGAGTCCGCACCGCCACCTTGAACGTTTCATTGCCCTTCATCTTAATGTACTGCGAGCGCTCGCTCACCATGGCCTCTGACGGGGGAATGCGCGTTCCACCGCCGGGTACCACGATCAAATCGGAGAGGCTTCCATCCGAGTGCAAGTGAGTGGACAGCACCCCGCGCTCACCGTCCGATGCGCTCACGACCGCCGCACCGGCGCCGTCTCCGAAGAGGATGCAGGTATTGCGATCCGTCCAATCGGTGATCGTCGACATGACTTCCGACCCTACGACCAGAACATGCCGCATACCGGTTCGAATATAGGCATCGGCCACCCCGAGCGCGTAGACGAATCCACAGCAGGCGGCAGACACATCACAAGCCGCGGCACGGGTCGCTCCCAGCCGGTGCTGGAGCAGGCAGGCCGTGGAAGGTAACGGCATGTCTCCCGTGCAGGTGGCCAGAAGGATCATGTCGAGTTCACCGGCTGAAATGCCTGCAGCCTTCAAGGCGCGTTCCGCGGCAATCAGGCCCAAGTCGGAACAGGCCTGCCCCTCGGCGGCAATGCGACGTTCACGAATCCCCGTGCGCTCGCGAATCCACTCATCGGACGTCGCGACCAGTTTCTCCAAATCGGCATTGGTCATCACCCGGTCCGGGGCGTAGGACCCGGTTCCGGTGATTCGGGCTCGTATCACGCCTGCTTCCCTTCCGGCCGTTCGTCCTGGTGCCGCCTCAGGCTTTCTTCAATATCGCGCTGGATCAATTCGTCCAGCCTAGTCTCGGCCAACCCCTTCGCGCGGCGAATCGCATTCTTGATCGCCTTGGCGGAGGATCGGCCATGGCAGATCATGGTGGTCCCGTTCACTCCGAGCAAGGGCGCCCCCCCGAACTCGGCATAATCGATCTTCCGTTTCAGGTTCAGCAACGGCTTCGCAATCAGAGGGTAGGCCAATCGTCCGAGCCATGAGCCGGAGATCTCCTTCATCAAGAGCTTCTTGATGACGTCCGCAACCCCTTCGGAGATCTTGAGCGCCACGTTGCCGATGAATCCATCGCAGACCACCACATCGGCATTGCCGCTGTAGACTTCCCGCCCCTCGATGTTGCCGATGAAATTCAGCGGACTGGCTTTCAGCAGTTTAAAGGCTTCCTTGGTGACTTCGTTGCCCTTGCTGTCTTCCTCGCCGATGCTCAAGAGCCCCACACGCGGATTCGGCTTGGCGTACACATGCTTGGCGAATTCGTTCCCCATGAGGGCGAATTGCTCAAGATGTTGTGCCGTGCAGTCGACATTGGCGCCGACATCGAGCATCACTGCGCTGCCGGTCAAGGTGGGCAACATCGTAGCAATCGCCGGGCGTTCCACACCTTTGATCAATCCGAGCACAAAAAACGAGGCGACCATGCTTGCGCCGGTATTCCCCGGACTCACCACCGCATCGGCTTCACCGGATTTCACCAACTCCGTAGCCACCCAGATGGACGAGTCACGCTTCTTTCGTGCCACGGTCGCCGGCGACTCGTGCATCTCCACCACCTGCGGGGCATGGTGGATCGTGATCCGGGCATCGGCACACGCGAGTTTTTGACATGCGGCGGCCAGCTCATCCTGCTTGCCGACCAGAATGATCCCGACCCCCAGTTCTTGCGCGGCTTGCATCGCGCCTTCAATGACCGGGGCCGGTCCGTGGTCTCCGCCCATCGCATCGACGGCAATCTTCATGTGCGGTTAGCGGTCCACGGATAGAGATGTGAAGAATCGTGTAGAGACGCCTTGCCGGCTAGGACCTGAACGGCCTCACGCATGACATAGCGTCGGATCGTGATCACGGTGCGCAATTGTACCCGAATCACGTCTGGAAAATAAAACTCGGCTAGCTTTCCTCGACGACGATGACGGCCTTCCCCTTATACGTCCCGCAATTCATGCACGTATAGTGCGGCAACTTCAATTCGTGACATTGCGGGCACAAGGAAAACCCAGGGGGAACCAGCCTGGTCTTGGCCGTTCTCCGCATATCCCGCCGGGACCGTGAATGTTTGTGTTTTGGATTTGCCATGACGACTCCTTACAACGGGTACATGCCCCGGTTAACAGACTATGCGTTTCCACCTTTGGACAGGCGCCCCTTCAGCACACGAAAGGGACTCGGCCCTTGCTCCGGCGGGCAGCCGCAGCGATGCTCATTGAGATTCTGTCCGCACTGCGGACAGAGACCAAGGCAATCTTCCCGACATAACGGCTGCATCGGAGCAGCCAGGATCACCTGCTCGCGCACCATAGGAACCAGGTCGAGGTGGTCACCCTGATACAGATAGACTTCGTCCGCCTCTTCCGCCTCATCAACAGGCTCGACCGGCTGGGCATCACGCCTCGGCCCTCTTCGGCCCTGTTCAGCCGGAGCCGGCTTGGTCGCCACGCCAGCCTGAGAAAGATACTCCGCATAGAGATTCACGAAAAACGGGTCGGAATATTCCGTGAGGCAGCGGACACACTGACGGATCGCCGTCCCTTCCAACGTGCCGGTCACCGTGATCGGACCGTCATGGCGGACAAGTTCCAATTGAATCGTAAGCGGCCCCTCAAACTTCTCTTCGGGCTCATCCAAGCCGAGCTCAGTCCCCGTGGCCTCGCACGACAGAGACAATCCCTCTGGGGCGATATCGACAATCGCTGGGTTAAGCGTATCCATCAGCACCGTCATGACGGGAAGCGCCGCCCCCGAACTGAGCGGAAGACAGGCTGCCCGGCTACTTGATCCAAGACTCACCAAAACCTATCCCTCGCCCTATCGCTCTTCAGCGAAACTAACCAAGGCAATCTGACGCGCCCGCTTTACCGCCACCGTCAACACGCGCTGGTGCTGCAGGCAATTTCCGGAAATGCGGCGTGGGACGATTCGTCCGCGCTCAGTCAGAAAATTCCGCAACAGGCCGACATCCTTGAAGTCAATCGGCGCCTTATCGACACAAAACCGGCACGGCTTGCGGCGCTGAAAAAACCGACCGCCTCCGCCTCCGCCATTCCCGCGATCTCCTCGTTCCATACTCGCCTCCGTCTGCTACAGCTGTTCGTCTTCGTAAGAAGGTTCTTCGTGTAGGCCGCCGCTCTCGCCTCCTGCCTCGCCTCGCTTCGGCAGGAAGGTCACGCCTTGGGCCACAACTTCATGTTTGCTGCGTTTCTGTCCGTCTTCGGTCTCCCAACGGCGCTGCTGGAGCCGGCCATCGATAATGACGCCGTTGCCCTTGCTAAGATATTGCCCGCAATGTTCCGCCTGTTTCCCGAACACCACGATGTCGATGAAACAGACCTCTTCCTTGAGTTCATCCCCCTGCTTAAACCGACGGCTCGTCGCCAAGCCAAAGCTGGCAACCGGCGTTCCGCTGGGGGTATAGCGCAACTCCGGGTTGCGGGTCAGATTCCCGACCAGGATGACTTTATTGAACCCCGCCAACGGTGGCTCCTTGTGGTGCGACCACGGGGGCACCTCTGGGCGGAGCAGGCTCCTGCTCCAACTTCACGGTCAGAAACTTAATGATGGAATCTTCAAGTCGGTAGGCGCGTTCGAGTTCGGCGATGACCGCTCCCGGCCCTTTGAAGTAGAAGTAGACGTACGTGCCCTTGCGCTCGCGCTTGATCTCGTAGGCGAGTTTCTTGCGGCCCCAATTCTCGGCCCGCTCGAGCGAGGCTCCGTTTTTGGTCACGGTGCCCTTCATCTTTTCAATCAATGCAGTGGTTTCTTCGTCGCTTAAGGTCGGACGAATGATAAACAGGGACTCATAGAGTTCCATGCAGAATCCTCCTGGGCATCGGCCCCCATTCACAGATGGGAGCGAGGTGTAGGTACGCCGGACAAGCCGGGACGAGCTGGCGAAGGTAGCACAGCTTGAAAGAATGTGTCAAACAGGTGAGCGGCTTTTCCCGCGATGCCGAGACCGGCACGATCCAATGATCGAGGCCCCACATCGCGTGGCCGGCCGTCGCAGAACGCAACAGCACAGGAACCATGCGGCGGCTCCGAGATGATACCCAGGCTCACAATTTTTTTCTGAACTGCGGGGGTGCGTGAGCTGGAGGCGTGGGGCGAACGCCTGATGTCCCGGATGGAGGACGCGCTGCGCCGAAGCCACCATACCCACCATACCAGCCAAACCCGAGCGGCCCGTAGGGACCGCCATAATACCCGAGCGGATGCCCCCAATAACCGGGACCATATCCAATCCCGTACCCTGGCCCGTATCCGGGACCGGGCCAGTAGGAATAGGACTGACTGCCGGCATAGCCGGGATCCACCAGAAAGTCACTCTGCGCCAACCGTTCCGTCTGATGAACCGATTGCGCACAACCCGTCAGGAGCAGAATGACGCAGAGCGCGATGAACCCAGGCACGAATCGAGTCATGACTGCATCCTCAGAGACCTGACACGTCACGCTCCTTCATTCAGACACAGACGTTGGCATCAAATCAATATTTCTTCTGAAACTGCGGCGGCGCATTGGCCGGTGGTGTCGGACGTGGCACGGGTGCGCTCGACTGCTGATTTTCACCCCCGCCACGGTGCCATCCATAGCCAGAACCATAGTAGCCGAACGGAGACCACCAGGCGCCGGGCCGTTGCCCGTAGGATGGCGCCTCCAGATCGCCGGCGTTCCAGTGGGCGCGCTGGGGAGCAACACCTTGCCCTTGGTGCAGCGATTCCGCACAAGCCGTCATGAATATCACCGCAGCGGCACCGAATAGGAATGCAACGGCTCGTCTCATGCCCGCACCGTCTAAAAATGATAGGACAGGCCCACAAAGAGTTGATGGGCCCGATAGGTCGCATCAAAGCCGCCGACCGGCCCGAACGCCCCGCCGAAACGAAACGTCGAGTCCGTGTATTTATATTCGGTAAACATCGCCACCTTGGGAGTGACGAATGCTCGAATTCCGACGAGGACATTCCCGCCGACCGACACCTGTGTGTCACGTTCAGTGGTCGTAGATCGGCCGAGATGCGCTACGAGCAATGCCGGACCGCCGCCGATATAGGGCTGCCAGGTCACACCGGGATAGCGCAACACCACATGGCCGCCGATGTTGGTCACGGAAAGGTGGATCCCCGGAACATCGTCCAGATTTTTGATATGCGGGGTACTATGCGAGACATCCAGCTCAAGCCCGAAGAGGCCATGCGAAGGGAAAAATCCGAGCTTGCCTCCGAAGGCAGGGCTGGTCTTGAGATTGAAGTTCGGCGCATCCAGACCAGCCAGCGTCCCGCTCCCGCGCACATTCCGGAGGGGATCGGCAAAGTTCACGCCCAGCTGCGCGGCCGCATACCATTCAGCCTGGATCGGAGAGGGAGAAAACAGGAGAACCCACCAGCTCAGCAGCCCTGCCCACCCTGCGCTGCGCACAAGTCTGATCCACACCATGGTCCATACTCCATGGGCGAGGCATAGCTGAATCTTATCAGGCAATCTGCGCGGCAGACTGGACAACTTTGACTTGATCGACTGAGGGATATCGAATGTGTCACGAACAGAACGCCCTTGGTTCGGGCGCGGGATAGGGAGAGAGTTCTGCCGACGGTCTGCTACGGTTGATTTCGAGCGGATGAATTATAGAGAAGGTACAGTCCGATCCCGCCGGCCACGGCGATACACAGCCCCGCCAGAGCACGCGTACCGAAACTTAGCGGCCCCACGAAAAACTCCGCTGCACGCGGCAACGCCACCGTCGCGACAATGACCAGCAGTAACGCAAGCAGATGAATCCAGAGGTAGATGGGTTCGCCGGGTTTTCGCATACATCAACGTGACGTACCCGCAGTGTACGAAGTCTGGCTCCATTATTCCACTGGAGAACAAGGGGTGTCAGGAGCGCAGGCCTGAGGTTCAATCGAGTATCAATCGCTTCGTTTCTTCGAGGTGTTTGTTCAGATAGGGCATAAAGGGCGTCCCGCCGGTGCCGACGGCGGTAGGATTGCTGGCATGCGACTGGTGTTGCCGGAAGATATACCGCTCGGCGTACCCGATGTGAATGTCTCGAAACTGCGCGAGTAATTCCACACAGGTACAGAAGGCCGTCCATAGTTCGGGGTGCGTCGTTTTGCGATCGCGCGCATAGCCGTAGAGCAGCGGCCGATGCTGCTCATCTCTGCGCGCTTCGAGCGCCGCCAGGAACGCCCTGTGTCGCGGAGGCATATAGTCACGCATCTCCATGAGGTACTGCGTCAGCGGGTCGTCCGCATGAGAGATTCCAAGGCCGGCATCGAGAACCGGCACAATCGAGCTTTGCGAGCCGGTTTCGCCACGGAATTGTTGCGGCTGCTCCGCGTAGTCTGCAACCCCTTCATAGACGACGCCCTGAGGCAATGACGGGCTGTTCTTCCAACCGTGGATGTAGGGTCGCACGCGGCTGTAATAAATATACGGATCGCAACGCTCGGGCATGCGAAGCAGCGTCTCCCGCATCGCCTCCTGCGCAACCGCCAGGACCTGTAGTCCTTCCAGCACGTCATCCGGCTTATTGTCTCGCGCAGCATGATGAGCCTGCAGCATCCCCACCAACCCCGGACCTGCCTTTGCCTCAATATCGATGTGGATCAGGACGAACCATTCTTCATCCAGGCCCCCGAGAAAGTTCTGCAGGAGCACCACATTGCCCAACTCGATGGGCTTGTGCGGATCGAGGCGCCGCCAGTTGTGCAGGGCATAGGAGGCATAGGACAGTACAGGCGGCCGGCCGAGCTGTTGCGCGACGGCAACCCACGGCAAGGCCAGACTGGACGGGAGAAGTGTCGCAGGATGGTCGGGATCTTCCCAGACGTAGGCATGACCGGAAAACGACAGCGTACGCATCGCGCAACGAAAGACATCGAGGCCCCAATCATCCGCCACCGGGCCCATGAGCTGCTGATGGTCCTGGACGAAGGATCGAAATTGTCGCGCCGTCAGGAACTTCGGAAGCTCCGCACCGATCTGATTCAAGATCGGCTCATCCGGCAGCTGCGCCAACGGATCTGTCGCCGGAAGGAAGCCTCGCTCAGGAGAGATGTCGTACTGCGCAAGCGAGAGGGGCTGATGGCTAGACGTCGTCATGGTGGCTTCCACGGGAGACGAACATAGTTCACTCTACCACAGTCAAACCGTCTCCAGCGAAGCAGCGTACGGCGCCAGGATCAGGTGAATCCACCGGATGATTGCGCGGCAGTGGTTGACGGGAGCGCTAACTCGCCCGCTCGCCGCCCTCGGCCTTTTCCCGCACGTTGAATTGATTCATCGCCGTGGCGACGTCGCGGTTGAGGAGCAATTCGAGAGCATCGACGGCTCGCTCGAGGCAGGGGGCATAGATCGCCCGCTCTTCAGCTGAAACCTGTTCGAGGACGTAGTCGGCCGAATCCTGCCTCGGTGCCGGACGACCGACGCCGATCTTCAGCCGCACGAACTGCGGCGTGCCCAATGCTTCAATGACAGACTTGATGCCGTTGTGTCCGCCACTGCCCCCATCCTGCCTGATCCGCAAACGACCCGGTTCCAAATCCAGATCGTCGTGCACGACCACCAGAGCTTCGGGAGTCAGGCCAAGTTCGCGAAGGAGCCCCTTGAGGGGAGGACCACTGAGATTCATCCAGTCGAGGGTACTGGCGAGTTCGACGAGTTTGGAACCGGCGCGACCCGAGCCTCGCTGGGCCGCGCCTTTCCTGGCGAGACGTATCGACCACCGCGCTGCGGCCCGTTCGATCACCCAACAACCGATATTATGCCGTGTGTCGGCATAGTCGGCTCCGGGATTACCCAATCCAACGAGCAGGCGCAACGCAACTACTTCTTCTTTTCCGCTTCCTTCTTCGCAGGCGCGGCTCCGGCCTTGGACGCCGCAGCCCCAGCCTTCGCGTCTCCCGCCTTGCCGGCCTCCGCACCCGCCGCTCCTTCAGCCACCGCCTTGCCCTTCGCCGCCACTTCAGGCTCCTTGGCCCCTTCAGCGCCCGGCGCCCCGGCCGTAAGCAATGCTTCGAGTTTGGCATCAGTCATCGGCGCAGCCACACTCACGACCATGTGCTCAAGGTCGTCCAAGAACCGCAATCCTTCGGTCTTCGGAATGTCCTTGAGATGGATGCCCTGGTTGATTTGGAGCTGCGATGCGTCGACTTCGATAAAATCGGGCAGGACAGACGGGAGACATTCGATGTGCAGCTGGCGCAACACATGATGCAGCACACCGCCTTCCTTCAAACCGATCGGCTGCCCGCCGGTCAAATGCACGGGAACCTTGACGCGGATCGGCTTATCCATCGCCACTTCAAAGAAATCCGCGTGGAGCACGCTTCCTGCGATCGGATCAACCTGAAAATCCCGCAGCAACGCCGTGCGCTTGGCCTTGCTCTTCGCGCCGTTGATGGTCAGAGAAATCAGCGCGGTGGATCCGGCCTGAGACCGCAGAATCTTTACCAACTCGTCAGGCTTCACGGAGAGCAGCAAACATTCCCCCTGCCCGTACAACACGGCCGGAACCCGACCGGCACGACGAAGTTGACGCGCGGGCCCCTTGCCCCCACCCTCTCTGCTTTCAACGGTTAAATCGAATTTCATGATACTCCTCCTCGACCAGTCGCTCGACGCGGACGGCCTACACGAATAACGAACTTACTGATTCATCTTCATGGATACGTCGAATAGCTTCTCCGAAGAGAGGCGCCACCGACAACACCTTGAGTTTCGGACACTTCTGTTCCTTGCCACGCAAGGGAATCGAATCGGTCACCAGCACTTCCGTCAGACCGGACTGTTGGAGCCGCTCCAATGCGGGCCCCGACAACACGCCATGTGAACAACCGGCCCACACCTCACGCGCGCCTTTATCCAGGCAGGCCTGAGCGCCCTGGACGATCGTTCCCGCGGTATCGATCATATCGTCGAGGAGCAACGCGCTCTTGCCCTGCACGTCACCGATGATATTCATGACCTGCGCCTGGTTGGGCCCCTCGCGCCGCTTGTCGATGATGGCCAGATTGGCCTGCAAGCGCTTCGCGAAGGCTCTGGCGCGCTCCACTCCGCCGGCATCCGGCGACACCACCACCAGATCCGACACCTTCCGTTTCGTGATGTAGTCCATCAGCACCGGCAGAGCGTAGAGGTTATCGACTGGAATATTGAAAAACCCCTGGATCTGGCTCGCATGGAGATCCATGGTGAGCACACGGTCCGCACCGGCCGTGGTAATGATATCGGCGACCAGCTTCGCGGAAATCGGCACACGCGGCTGATCCTTGCGGTCCTGCCGGGCATACCCGAAATAAGGAATCACGGCCGTAATACGGTTGGCCGACGAGCGCTTGAGGGCATCGATCATGATGAGCATTTCCATGATCGAATCGTTGACCGGGGAACAGCAGGATTGCGTGACGAACACATCGGCGCCGCGCACGTTTTCTTCCACGCGAATCCGGATTTCCCCGTCGCTGAAGGAAGACACCGTCGCCGCGCCGAGGGGCAGATCGAGATACGAGCAAATCGCCCGCGCAAGCGCAGGATTGGCGCTGCCCGAAAAGAGCTTGAGTTCCCTGTTCATCCGACCCCTTCGATGCCGTACGAGGCGATGCCTATGCTGTAACGGTGCTTGTCGAGTTCGTAAAAACGGTGGGCACGGACAGGACCCGTTGTGAGTCCCGCTGACCTCGCGCACTTGTCAGGACAAGAGGACGCCTACCGAAGCACAGCACAATAGCGAAAACGCTGGGAAGTTGTCAACCAATCTGCGGCAGGTGACGCGTCCGCCATGCGCCCTCCATTGGTACGTTCAGCCACTTTCTGATAGATCGTGGCCTTGCTCCCTGACCGTGCTGCCCCTGAGGACTATGGCCTTCGGGCTTCAACTGCGCTCGTGACCGGAATACCTGCCGCCGGTACGGCATAGGTCTTCATCTTCGGGTCGCGGGCAAACACAGCGGCGGCCCGCTCCGCATCGGCCTGCCCGGGAAATATCCCGAACATCGTGGCCCCGCTCCCGGACAACAGGGCAACCTCAGCGCCCTGACGCAGCAATTCGCTCTTGAGTCGGGCCAATACCGGATGCTGCGAAAAAACCGGCGCCTCAAAATCATTCTCCACCAAAGGAATGATCTCGGACCAATCCACGACAGCACGGGTGCCCAGTTGCTGGAGTTCCGTGGACAAAGGACGCACCGCCGCCCTGGTGGCAGACAGCTGCCGGTACGCCCACTTGGTTTCGACAGGAAAGCCGGGATTGACCAGCACGATCCAGCGAGCGCCCGTCACCTGCACGGCTCGCACCTGTTCACCTCGACCGGTGACACAGGCAGCCGGCCCCACAAAAAAGAACGGCACGTCGCTGCCCAACTGCTGCCCCAATTCCGACATCTGATCGATCGACCACTTCAATCCCAGCAGGCGAGTCAGGCCGAGAATCGTCGCGGCCGCATCGCTGCTACCGCCCCCCAAGCCGGCCCCAAGCGGAATGCGTTTCGTCAGGGTAATCGACAGATCGACGACTCGATCGATACGCGCCAACACGAGCTGCGCGGCTCGATAGACAAGATTGCTCTGATCGGCCGCCAGCGCGGCATGGTCGCAGTGCAAAGCAATGCGGGAAGTCGTGCCGGGCTGGATCGTAAGAGTCAGCTCATCGTCGAGTCCGACCGTGTGCATCAACGACCAGACGGCATGAAAGCCGTCAGGACGCCGTTCGAGCACACGGAGGATCAGATTCACCTTCGCAGGGGTCAGAACACGCAGGCTGGTAGAGTTCACTCGCAGATTACTGGGCGGCGCTAATCCCGGCCTCCTTTGATTTCGTACTTTTCGAGACGGTACCGGAACGACCGGGTATTCAACCGCAACAACCGCGCGGCGCGCTTCTTGACCCACTGACTCCGTTCGAGCGCTTTCAACAGCAGATCCTTCTCGATCGTATTGATGAGCCCTTCCAGGTCCAGGCCATCTTCAGGCAACTCAGACGGCAGGGCCTGGTGATTACTCACCGGCTTGTGGAGCCAGCCGCGAATATCCGCATCCGTCACCGACGATCCCGTTGTGAAGGCCACGACACGTTCGACGACGTTCTCCAATTCCCGAACGTTGCCTCGCCACTCATGCGCCAACAGCACGCGCATGGCCTCCTGGCTCATCGTCGGCACTGGTTTACCACTTTCCTTGGCAAATTTCTCCAGGAAATGTTGGCTCAACAACGGAATGTCGCCGGTCCGCATACGCAACGGGGGAAGCTTGATCGGGATCACATCCAGCCGGTAGTACAAATCTTCCCGGAAGGCGCCCTCTGCGACGGCTTTCTCCAAATCACGGTTCGTGGCGGCAACGATACGGACATCCACCTTCACATCCTGGGTCCCGCCAACCCGCCGGAACTCACGCTCCTGAATCACCCGTAGCAGCTTCACCTGGATGGCCGGGGTCGTATCCCCGATCTCATCGAGGAAGATCGTCCCCCCGTTCGCCACCTCGAACAGACCGGCTTTATTGGAGATCGCCCCGGTGAACGAGCCCTTCATGTGGCCGAACAGTTCACTTTCAAGCAGCGTTTCCGGCACCGCGCTGCAGTTCACCGTCACAAACGGCATGGAGGCGCGCGCACTGTTGAAGTGGATGGCCCGGGCGACCAACTCTTTGCCGGTCCCGCTCTCCCCGCCGATCAACACATTGCTTTTCGAATCGGCCACCTTCTTGATGACGTCATAGACCTTCTGCATCGCCTCGCTCTGACCGATGATCTGAGAGAACGACGACTGGCTGGCCAGCTCCCGCTTCAGGAGCATATTCTCCGTGGACAACCGGCGCCGTTCGATCGCGTTGCGGATAATCAGCTGCACTTCATCGACCTGGAACGGCTTGGTGAGATAGTCATAGGCGCCGTGCTTCATCGCCTCGACGGCCGAATCGGCGGACGCAAACGCCGTGATCATCAGCACCACGGTGTCCGGAGACGCAGCCTTGACGGCCTTCAGCACCTCGAGCCCGCCCACTCTGGGCATCTTGAGGTCGGTGATGACGAGATCGAAAATTTCCTTCTGCACTTGCGCGATCGCTTCGTCCCCGTCCGAGGCCACGGTCACGACATATCCGGCGCGCTTGAGCATGATGCTCAGCACATCGCGCAAGCCCTGCTCATCATCGACGACTAGAATCTTTTCCACGGTTCCCTTCCTTCATCCCGGAGGCGGACACCCGTCTCTGCGGACTGCGGGAGACACACGACGAACCGTGCCCCGTGCCCGATCTCGCTCTCGACCTTAATCCACCCCTCGTGTAACTCCACAATGCGATGAACCTGGGCCAGCCCCAACCCGGAGCCTTCTTTCTTCGTCGTAAAAAACGGCAGAAAGATCTTGTCGAAATTCTGTTTAGGAATGCCTTCCCCGTTATCCTGGAATGCGATTTCGATGACGTCGGATCGGCGGCCGCCGACCTCCACCTGCCGCGATCCGGTAGCGATCGTCAGGGTTCCTCCGGCGGACATCGCGTCAAAGGCGTTGGTGGCTAAATTCCAGAAGACCTGTTTCAACTGGTCTTGATCGACCTGGGCCATGAGTTGATTCGGCGCCATGCGGGAGACGATGGTGATGCCGGTTCGGGACCGCGCTTCATGTTGGATCAGATCCAATGTATCGGCAAGGACTTTGTTCAAATCGTGCTCGGCCAAATTCAACGCGGGAGGGCGGGCGTACTGCAGAAACTCGGTGATGATGTTGTCGAGCCGCCTGGCTTCACGAATCGCGATATCCATCAAACGCTGACTGGTGTCGTCTGATCCGACATCCTGCCGCAGCATCTGCATCGCCCCCGCAAGCGCGCCGAGCGGATTGCGGATTTCATGCGCCATGCCCGCCGACATTTCACCCAGATTAGCCAGCCATGCCCGCCGACGCATTTCCTCTTCCAAATATCGAATTTGCGTCAGATCCTTGAATACACACACCAGACCTCGCTGCGTGCCCTGTTCCTGTAACGGAGACACGGTCATTCCCAACACCAGCCGGCTACCGTTGGCGTGCGAACATTCCACCTCAAATCGCAAGGGAGACAGGGACGTCAACGCGGCTTCCTCGGAGGGGGTCCCGGGGTGCCAATTGAAGACATCACGCCAGAGGCGTCCCTGTACGGCCGCAAAGGCATAGCCGGTGACCTCATGCGCCGCCGGATTGAAGGACGTGATCCGCCCCTCCTCATCGGTCGTGAACACACCGCTGCTGATACTGCGTACGATACTCTCATGAAACACCTGCAACCGGCTGAGACCTTGCTCTTTCTCGCGCAACGATTGATCAGCATGGTGTAGTTTGTCCGCCAACGCCCCGCTCAAGAACCCAACGACCAGGAACGCCAGACCATACACCTCAAATGTCTGCAGCACTTCGGGCCCTTCCAACTTGCTGGGAGGCAGCCACCCGGCGGCATTCAGGAGCCCAAAATATTGAACGACCGTGATGCCACCGAACAGAAGGGTACAGCCGGCTCCCGTGACAATGCCGACACGCCGGTGCGGAACCAGACTGGCAACCGTCACGGTGATGACGTACAGCACCGCAAACGGACTCTCGACACCGCCGGTCCTCACGATAAGGACGGTCTCGAGTACGATATCGACTCCAACCTGCACCCAGGTGAACACGGTGTGAGCAGCGGGAGACGCGAGCCTCCTCAGCACCAGCGCGTATGCGATGGTAATGGTGTACGTAAAGATGATTAATGCGGTAAAGGCAGGGGCCGATTCGCCGCGGGTGGACTGAAACGCCAGGGACAAACCCAGCATCACCGTCACCACGACGACGCGAAGCCCCATGAGCCAATGCAGCCTCGTCTTGATCTCGGGCATCGAGCGCTCGCCCGGCGACACATGAGGCGGATCTGCTAGTGGCGACTTCAGAGAATTGGAGTTGAGGGATGGTCCAACGCCGGCGGCTTGAGGAGGAAGAGTCGAGGACAGCATGGGGGGCGCATTGCCCTGATGGATGTGCGACGCATGGCCCGTGTCGACCATCGGACCATGCGCCGGAGAACGGATGCGACGATGCCGCGTCGCTATTGGATGGCCTGCGCCATCGTGAAGATCGGAAGATACATCGCGATGACAATAAACCCGATGATCGTACCCAATACCACCATCATGATCGGTTCGAGCAGCGAGGTCAGCGTCTCAACCGCCTGATCGACCTCGTCCTCATAAAAATCCGCAATCTTGCCCAGCATGGCATCGAGCGCGCCGGTGGACTCGCCGACCGCAATCATGTGCGTAACCATCTTGGGAAACACGTTGCACTTGGCCAGCGGTTCAGAGATCGTTTTTCCGCCGCTGATGCTCACCCGCGCATTCATCAGCGCTTCCTCGATCACCTTGTTGCCGGATGTCTTGGCACAGATGCTCAACCCCTCGAGCAACGGCACACCGCTGGTGATTAAGGTTCCCAGGGTGCGGGTAAACTTCGCGACGGAGGCTTTTCTGATCAGATCTCCGACGATCGGAACCTTGAGTAACAGCCGGTCGATCGCGACCCGCCCGTTCACGGTGGCATAGTACCGCTTGATCGCAATGGCCGTGGCCACCATGGCCCCGCCCATGGCGTACCAATAGCTCTGGAAAAAGTTACTGACGTTGATGACGATCTGGGTCGGACCGGGCAATCCGACTTTTCCTCCCGACATTTCCGTAAACATCTGCGCGAACACAGGAATGACCCACACCATCAAGACACTGATGATGACGACGGCCACCCCGACGATGGCGGTGGGATAGACCATGGCCGACTTAATCTGGCCCTTCAGCTTCATCGCCTTTTCGATGTGCTTGGCCAGACGGGTCAGAATCGTGTCGAGCAGACCGCCGACCTCACCGGCATGGATCATATTCACATAGAGGTCGTCGAACACTTTCGGGTGTCGCTTCAACGCATCGGAGAATGTGGATCCTGCTTCCACGCTGTTTTTTACATCGCCAACCGTTTCTCGCAGCACCTTATTTTCGGACTGAGTGGAGAGAATATCGAGACATTGGATCAGGGGCAATCCGGCATTGATCATCGTGCCGAACTGGCGGGTGAAGACCACCAGATCCTTGTCGGTAAGCCCACTCCCCAGACTAAACTTGAACTTTCCTCCCATGCCGGACTTTTCTTCCAGGCTGGTCACGACGACCTGCTGCTTGCGAAGCTGCTCCACCGCCTCGTCTCTGGTCTTGGCGGTGAGCTCGCCCTTCTTCACAGCACCCTGGCGGTTCCGTCCGACATAGGCGAATGTACTCATAACGCGGTTTCCACTCCTTTGAACCCCAGGCAGGACACGTACGTATGCAGCGGGAAACTATGATCGAAGTCTATAAGACGACCCAAAAACTGTCAAACGAATGCACGAAAGCCGGAACGGCGACAGAGGAGGAGACAGGCGGCGCCGAATCGTCAGCGCGCTAAACCTGGCTGGACGTGATGCGACAATAACCGCGGGAGAGATAATGCAGGCCGGACATGAGGGTGACCCCGCCCATGAGATACAGGAGCGGGTCGAGCGTGGCGAGATCGAGCCGGCGAGAGGCAAAGAAAATGATGGAGACCAGCGTCGCCAGTTGGACCAATGTGGTGCCCTTCCCCAGCACGGTCGGCGAAATATCGACCTGGGTATGGGTGAAATGGGCGACGGCCGCCCCCAACATCAGCATCAGGTCGCGGCTGACCACCAGAATCGTCAGCCAGAGCGGGACCAGATGCATCACGGAGAGCGTGATGAATCCCGTCGTCAGCATGAGTTTGTCCGCCAGAGGATCCAGGACTTCTCCGAGCCTGGTCCGCTGATCGGCCACACGCGCGATGATGCCATCGAGCGCATCCGTCAACCCGGCGATGAAGAGCGTCGCCAACGCGTAGTCGAATTGCTCATAGTTGAGCAACCCCACATACACCGGGATCAACAGGATGCGCAGCATCGTCAGACTATTGGGAACGTTCATGTTCATCGAAACAGCTGGTGTTTGAATCGGCCCCTCGACTGGCGAACGATGTCACGCGAATCGCGCATCATAGAAACCCCTGGAGAACCTTGTCAACGACGGTTGCACTCCGGAAAGGAGGTCCCTATAATCGGGACCCGTAAGACGCTCCCGGCGGATGATGGACGGAGGTTTGTATGAGTGGACTCCCCCTCCTCTTTAAGAAAGAGGGTTTAATCGAACGGCATCAAGTCGAGGGGATCGACCCGAGCGACCGGTATTTTAATCGCGCGGTGCTCGTCAGTCGTGTGGCTGCGGGCTATACGGGAAAAGTCACCTACGAGGCCTATGCCGTTGAAGGCCCCGCGCACTCCACCACGAGTGCTGCCGTCAAGGCCGTCGTTGAGAAGCTCATGGGAGTCGGGTTTACCCGATTGCGCACTCGCCTCAACTTCAAGGGCAACCGCTACCTGGCCGAAAAAGAAACCTGGACCGATTATCCGGACCTGCCAGCCTAGTCTCCGACAAATTCCCGACATATCAGATCGTGAATGAGCGGACGGAATGTCTTGATTCGTTCATTTTTTCTCGTCGGATGTACCCGGTTGGACAGCAGCACCACCTCCAATTCCTTGACCGGATCAATCCATAACGAAGTCCCGGTATAGCCGAGATGCCCGAATGATTCGGGCGTGAAGCGCGCTCCGGAAGAAGACGGGACTGACGGCGTATCCCACCCCAAGGCCCAGCCGGCATTCGGTATCCCCTGCTGCCGGGTGGTAAACAACCTGACGAGTTCAGGATGTAACAACCCCGCCTTGCCGAGCCAACCATCCATCCATGCCTTCGCCACCGCGAGTACGGCGCGCGCCGTGCCGAACAATCCGGCATGGCCGGCCACACCACCCAGAGCAAACGCATTCTCATCGTGCACTTCGCCGCACAACATGCGTCCTCTCCAAGAATCGTCTTCGGTCGGAGCGATCGCATTTGATTCCAATAAGGCAGCAGGCATGGCCTGCAACCCGCGCGGGATGTACGCAAGCGGGTGTGCCGCCAGCGGACGATAGATCTGGTTTGCGCAAAACTGGTCCAGCGACTCTCCAGCCAGCCGCTCCACCGCCCAACCCAGCAGCATGAACCCCAGGTCGCTATAGAGACTGCGCGAACCCCGCTCATAGACCAACTCCTCCTGGGCCATGTAGCCCAGCACGGCCTCACGCGCCGCCGTACGTCCCGGAAATCCGGACTGTCCTGCCTCAAGCGACGCAAGCCGCTCGTAATACGGTCGCCACCCCGGAAGCCCTGAGCTATGCGTGAGCAGGTGATGGATAGAGGCCGCACCCGCGGCACTGCCCTGCAGTCCAGTCAGGATATGATCAATCCGGTCTTCCAGCACCAGTCGGCCGCGCTGCATCAGCAACAGCAACGCCGTGGTGGTCGCCAGCACCTTGGTCAGAGAGGCCAGGTCGTAGCAGGTGTGGATCGTCACCGCTTCGCCTGGACTCTGCGGGGACAGGCGGCCGGCGACACCTTCATAGACCAACGCCCCGCGCAATCGGACAGCCAACACCGCTCCGGGAAACGTGCCGTCATCGACCGCGGCCTGCAAAGCGGCCTGAATGGGATGTGGTGTAGCCATCGATCACGCCTACAGGAGGTTTACGGAGAGATGGAGGGAGAACGGAAGGGCGGAGCCCCCTTGATAGCCCCCGCTCGCAAGCGGAGATGGACGCCCAAGGGAGTGCAGAATGCTCAACGCGCCGTGCTTGATTCGCCGGCCAACTTCCCTTCGACCGAAGCCGCATCCGACTGATAGGCGTCGCTTTCTTCCACTTCCAACATTCGTTCGAACGAGCGCAGGGTCGAACGGAATCGCTCCACCATCATCAAGCGTTGTTTCTGGAGGTCTGCGAGACCACGTTGCATCTCGGAGAGACTCACCCGGGCCTGCCGGATAATTTCACTCGCCTTCAGCTCGGCTTCCTTCACGATCAAATCGGACTCGCGCTGCGCAGACCGTTTCACATCCTCGGCCAGCGTCTGGGCGGAAACCAGGGTATTCGACAACGTCGTCTCCGTACGCCGCAGGTCGGTCACCTGCTGCTCGGTTGCGGTCAACTTTTCACGAAGCGCGCTGTTCTCTCGATTCAAGTTCTCAACGGTCAATGCCAGCTCCTCAAGGAACCGGTTCACTTCGTCCCGGTCATAACCCCGGAACTTGACCTGGAAGACCATCTGCTGAATGTCGATGGGAGTGATTTTCATGCGACACCTCTTGCCCGACGGTTAATGCATCCGCACGGCGAAATCCCGTAACGATTGAACCACGGCATATTGCAAAAAGACAAGGATCAGAATCGCGATCATCGGCGACAGATCCATGCCCATACGCCATCCTACCAGCCGACGGATGGGCGTGAGCACCGGCTCCGTCGCCCGCTCCAGAAACTGCACGATCGGGTTCCATGGATCCGGATTGACCCACGAAATCAACGCGCGCGCGATAATGACCCACATGTACAGCCACAACACCGTATCCAGCACCGTGGCAGTCCCTTGCAGTACATTGCTCAAGACAAACATCAGCGTCCCAACTCCTGTGAACGTTTCGTGGCCGCCTCGACGGCCGCCATCAGACAGCTCCGCAGCCCTCCGGCCTCCAACTGGTACAACCCGGCGATCGTGGTGCCTCCCGGCGACGCCACCTGATCCTTCAACTTGGCCGGATGTTCACCCCGCTCCAAAACCATTTTTGCGGCACCTAAAACCGTCTGCGCGGCCAGGAGTTCGGCGGTCGCACGCGGCAATCCCATCCGGACGCCGCCGTCGGCCAATGCTTCAATGGCGACGAATACATACGCAGGGCCGCTTCCGCTCAGGCCGGTCACCGCATCCATGAGTCGCTCCTCGACCGACACGGCCGACCCGACCGCCTCAAACAATGTCCGTACCGCAGCCAGATCGTCAGATCGGAGGTCGGACTGACAGGTCAATGCCGTGACTCCTTCCCGCACCAAAGCCGGCGTGTTGGGCATCGCCCGGACGATTCCTCTGGGCGTCACGATCCGCTCGCGAATCCAGGCGGTCGTCACACCGGCGGCAATGGACACGATCAATTTTCCGGCACAGGCCTGCCCCGCATCGCTGAGCACCGCCGACATCGCCTGCGGTTTCACTGCCAGGACCACCAGATCGGCCTCCCGGACGGCCTTCGCATTCTCATCGCCGACACGAATGCCGAAACGCGATTTCAATACGTCGCGCCGGGCCGCAACCGGATCCGTCGCACAAATGGATGCAGGCTCACAGGCGCCCGCAGCCAGGAGTCCGCCGATCAGCGCCTCCGCCATTTGCCCGCCGCCGAGGAATGCAATCGGTTTTGTCAGCATCGATTTACTCGCCTCGCGCTCCGAAAATCGCCGTTCCGACTCGCACGTAGGTCGCCCCTTCCTCAATCGCAACGGGATAGTCGTGCGACATGCCCATCGAGAGTTCCTGCATATTAATGTTCCTGTACCCCCGCGCTGTCAATGCCTGAGCGAGGGTCCGGAGTTGTCGAAAGTAGGGACGCGCGTCTTCCGCCGTCGGAGTGGGTGGGGGAATGGCCATGAGGCCGCGAATATCCAGATGCTCGAACCCGTTCAGGGATTCCAGGGCCGCCACCAGTGTCGTTGGCTCGAATCCTCCCTTGCTGGCTTCTCCGGCAAGATTCACTTCCAGCAGGATACGTTGCCGCAGCCCCGCGGTCTTCGCCTGCCGGTCGATCTCTTCCGCCAGGGCGAGGCTATCCACGGAATGAATCGTCTCAAATCGCCCGACGACCGATTTTACCTTGCGCCGTTGGAGGGTGCCGATAAAGTGCCAGACGACCCCTTCGCGCTCCAACGTGTCGATTTTCGGCAAGGCCTCCTGAAGGCGATTCTCTCCCAGGTGTCGAACGCCGGCGTCCACCGCCTGACGCAACCGTTCAACGGATACGGTCTTGGACGCGGCGATGAGACGAACAGACTCCGGCAGGCGCCCCGCACGGGCGGCCGCACGCTGCATTTCGTCGAGCACCGCTCGAACCCGACCCGCAATCGTCCCCAACGCTGCATTCATCCTGCTGCCCTGCAGACGGCTCCATGTTCTCCGTCACCCCGTGCCATTCGCGGCAGGCCATTCGAACGGCGTCGGACCTCGAGCCGGAGGCCGGCCGGGCTCACACCGACCGGTGGGGCACGAGGGCAATCCCGCTGACCATCGTCGCTTTCACCACCCCGTCGCGACGATAACTATAAAACCGCTCGGGCTGACAGATGGTACAGGCATCGACCGTTGCGACCCGCTCTGGGGCCAGTCCGTCAACCAGCGCTTGCCGGCGCACAAAGGCCCGCAGATCCAGATGCGCCTTCTGGCTGCTCACCGGTTTCACGACAGATTGCCACTCGGGAAAGACCTCCCGCAGTCGCGCCAGAACCGGCTCATCCACCTCGTAACAGCAGGGACCGGCGGAAGGACCGATCGCCATCTGCAGCCGATCGGCGGTCGCCCCGAACCGGCTCACCATCAAGGCCACCGTCTTCGGCACAATACCGGCCACCGCACCCCGCCAGCCTGCATGGATCGCCGCAACCACCCGTCGCTCTGGATCGTACAGAAGCACAGGCACACAATCCGCGGTCCGCACGGTCACCATGACCCCCGGCTGATCGGTCACTAAGGCGTCCCAGCCACCTTCGAAGGTGTCGCCCTGCTCGACCGGCTGATCGACAATCAACGCATCCGTCCCGTGAATCTGTTTGACGGACAGAATCACGCTCGCCCCTCGCTCGCGATGCAGGGCCACTGGCGCGGCGGCACGACCCGGCGTCACCGAGACGGACGACAACCGGGTGCCGAAAAAATGTTCCACCCCATCCGCAGGCGTCGCAAACGACGACGCGGTGATGACCTCTGACACCATCCTCGTTCCAAGCCTCGCAGCTACCGATACCGCTTCGCGCTCAGTCGGCCTGCTTTCGCAGAAAAGTCGGCACATCCCACTCATCGTCGCCGACCACCGCGATCCGCTCCACCGCTTCCCGCGTCTCGCCCATGCGGCGAAGGAAGGTCGGCCGATCCAAGTCTTTATGGGGCCGATCCGATCCCGTGGCATGCACGCCGGTCAGCACCTGTTGCGCCGGGCGTCCATTGGGAGTCCGCGTCGCGGGACGTTCGGCCGTGACGGCCGGTCGCGCGGCCGGTTGTTCTTCACGCTCGAATCCGGTCGCAATCACGGTCACGATCAGATCATCACCGATCTCGGGATTAATGACCTGTCCGACGATGATGTTCGCTTCGGCATCCGCCGCATGCTGAACGATCGATGCCGCCTCTTCCACTTCGTGCAACGACATGTTCGGACCGCCTGTGATATTCAGCAGGACGCCGCGGGCGCCTTCGACGCTGCCCTCTTCCAGCAACGGGCTGCAAATCGCCTTCTG
The DNA here is from genome assembly GCA_000196815.1 of Nitrospira defluvii. Taxonomy (GTDB): domain Bacteria; phylum Nitrospirota; class Nitrospiria; order Nitrospirales; family Nitrospiraceae; genus Nitrospira_A; species Nitrospira_A defluvii_A. The sequence goes on along the minus strand of FP929003.1, from coordinate 734,512 downwards.
CGCCGCTTCCTGCGCCCGGTTGGCACCGCGCCCGATGCCCATTCCCATGACCGCGCGACCCGTGTGCGCCATGATGGTCCGCACGTCGGCAAAGTCCACATTGACCAGCCCGATGGTCGTAATCACATCCGCAATACCTTGAATGGCCTGGCGCAATACGTCATCCGCCACCTTGAACGCATCCAGCAACGGGGTGGCCTTGTCCACGATTCCCAGCAATCGTTGATTCGGGATAATCAGGAGCGTATCGACGTGCCTTCCGAGATCGCGAATGCCTTCCTCGGCGTGGCTCATCCGTCGGTGTCCTTCATACTGGAAGGGCTTGGTCACGACCGCGACGGTCAGAATCCCCAATTCACGTGCAATACTGGCCACGATCGGAGCCGCGCCTGTCCCGGTGCCGCCGCCCATTCCGGCGGTGACGAACACCATGTCGGCGCCGACCAGACTCTCGCGAATCTCGTCTTTGCTTTCCAACGCGGCGTCGCGTCCCACTTCGGGCTTGGCGCCGGCGCCGAGGCCGCGAGTCCGTTCCGGACCGATCTGAATCTTATACGACGCCTGCGACCGCTCGAGTGCCTGCACATCCGTATTCGCGGCCACGAAATCAACCCGGCACAATCCGCCGGTGATCATCGTATTGACGGCGTTGCACCCCGCTCCTCCGACACCGATCACTTTGATGCGAACGGGTGATTGCGGCTCCTCTTGAAATGAAAACATCGTGGCACCTCCCTTGACGATGGTGCGGACGTGGTCTTAAGCCGTCCGCAAAAGTTAGAAAAACTCGAACATCCACGATCGCATGCGATCGAACACTTTCCCCAACCCTTTGCCGTGACGGATGCCGGCAGCCTCCAAGTTGTCGGCATGTTGACGTGCATGCAACAACAGCCCGACACCGGTCGCGTGCATCGGGTTGCTGACGATATCGCGCAGCCCACCGATGCCCGTCGGCATGCCGCGACGAGCAGGCAGATTCAGGCCTCGCTCGGCAGCATCCGGCATCCCTTCCAATAATGAGGTTCCGCCCGTGATCACCACGCCGGCACCGAGCATACCTTCATAGCCGGCGCGCACGATTTCCCGCTTGACCAGATCGAACATTTCCTCGACGCGCGGTTCGAGAATCTCCGCGATATCACGGCGCGTAAATTGCCGCGGGGGCCGATCGCCCACGGACGGCACTTCCACCATTTGATGCCCATGCACCAGCTCGGTGCGGGCAATGCCATGCTGCACTTTGATTTTTTCCGCGTCGGTTTGCGAGGTCAGCAGACCGATCGCGAGATCCTTCGTCAGATTCTGTCCGCCGATCGGAAGCACCGCCGTGTGGCGGATGCTGCCGTCGAGAAAGATCGCCAGGTCGGTCGTGCCGCCGCCCAGGTCCACCATGGCGACTCCCAATTCCCGCTCTTCGGCGCTCAGCACCGCCTCGCTCGATGCGAGGGGTTGCAGGATGATGTCCACGACGTCGAGCCCGGCCCGGTTCACACTCTTGATGATGTTCTGCGCCGACGTCACCGCGCCGGTGATGACATGAACGTTGACCTCAAGCCGGTTACCGGACATGCCCAGCGGCTCCCGCACGCCTTCCTGATCGTCGACCATGAATTCGCGCGGTAACACGTGCAGGATGCGACGCTCGTGAGGAATCACGGCGAGGGTTCGCGCACTTTCCACTGCACGGCTGATGTCGTCGCGCGTGACTTCCTGTTTCTTGAGGGCCACGACGCCCTTGAGGTTTTCTCCCGAAATATGGCTCCCCGCGATGCCCGTATAGACCGAATTGATCTGCACGGCCGCCATGAGCTCCGCTTCCTCAACCGCCTTCTTGATCGACTCCACGGTACTCTCGATATTGACCACCACACCCTTGCGAAGCCCGCGCGAGGGGCAGGAGCCGACGCCGATGATATTCAGCGGGCCCTCCTCCGGCACTTCGGCGACAATCGCACAGATCTTGGTGGTCCCGATGTCGAGTCCGACCAGGATATGATCCCGCTTAGACACTCGGCTCACCCCCTTCCCCGAACAATGACGCGGTCGGCAAAGCGAAGATCGATTTCATTCGCCCTGGCGCCCTCGCCGTCAAAGGCCACATCACGCAGTGCGGGCCGCATTTTGAGAAACCGGTACCATTGTTGGTTCATCGACGACTCGCTGAATTGAAACGTCACGCCCTGGACCTCGACCACCAAATTGTTGAGATTCCCCACATTGATATCCGGCCTTCCTCCTGTCGTCTGGCCGACCATGCGGGCCAGGGCCGCACCGACTTGCACGGGGCGACGATCGTCCGGCTTCCCCTGCACCAGCCGCTTGCCGTCGACACCGGACAACATCGGCAGGGTCGGATCATCCGCCGACCCGAGATGCGCCAGCAAGAACCCGTCCGAATCGGCCAGGAGGTTCTCCGCCAACGTGCGTACCACCACCGCCGGCTCACGCTCGACGATGTCGATATGAATTTCATGCAAGGGCTTCAGCACCACCGTCGCATCCTTGATCCAGGGATGGGTCTTGATCCGGTCGGCTAACCAGGACGGGTTAATGGAGTAGAGCGCGGTATCAGGCTTCAACGCCAATCTCCCGATCACTTCTTTCCTCGTCACGTGGTGAAGCCCGCTCACCGACACGGAGCGCACCAGAAACCATTCCCGCGTCAGAGGCCCCACTTCCCGCGCCAGGACAAACAGCCCCGAACAACCGCCGACCAGCACGGTCACCGTAGCGACCACCCGCAAGGTAATCAGCAGGCCCCGCCCCAGCCTGGACCAATACCCGCCCGTCTCACCGGTCCGATGGCGACCCGGCGCGGATTCCGACCGGGCATTCGCCCGCGGGTTCACTTTGACCGGTCGTACCTTGCGCCACCGCAGCGACATCGCTACCTCACGGCTCGAAATGATCCGACTCCGGCCCGCCCGAGCGCGGACTGGAGAATCCGCTCCGTCAATGCGTCGTACGACAATCCGGCCTTCCCCGCCGCCATGGGCAGCAGGCTCGTCTCCGTCATCCCCGGCACCGTGTTGATCTCAAGCACAAACGGCTTGCCCTTGGGCGTGACACGGAAATCGACCCGGGCTGCCCCGCTGCATCCCAAGGCCTGATAGGTCCGGATCGCAAATTGCTTGATCTGCCGAGTGACTGCGGCCGAGAGCGGCGCCGGGCACAGGTACTGGGTTCGACCTTTCTCATACTTGGCCGAGAAGTCATAAAATCCATCCGGCGCCACGATCTCCACGGCCGGCAACCCGGTCACCACCCCGTCGGGGCCGCCCAACAGCGACACCGTGACTTCATGTCCCGGGATAAACGCCTCGACCATCGCTTCTTCGTCGTACCGGTGGGCCGTACGAAGAGCTTCCTTCCACTGCGACGGCTTCCGGACAATAGTCACTCCGATCGTGGATCCCTGGCTCGCCGGCTTGACGACCACCGGCAACTTCAACTTACAGGTGCTCAGCACTCGATTCAGACTAGGAGCCATGCCGCGAAGCACCACCGTCCCGCGCGGGACCGGAATGCCCTGAGCGGCCAATTCTGTCTTGGTCACCACCTTATGCATCCCGATGGCACTGGCTCGGACACCGGATCCCGTATAGGGAATGCCCAGGGTCTCCAAAAATCCCTGGATCGCTCCGTCCTCGCCTCCCGGTCCGTGCAGCGCCAGAAACCCGATCTCAACCGCCTGCTCCTGCAACGTCTTGGACAAATCCGGCCCGACATCGATGGCCACCGCGTCGTAGCCGCTTCGCACCAGCGAGCGATAGACCGCCTCGCCGGTCTTCAGCGACACTTCCCGCTCAGACGATTGCCCGCCCATCAGGACTCCGATTTTTGAACGCGTCAGCGGCTTCTGTTCCGTCACATCCACTCCCTTCATCGATCCGCGTCAGGCTTCACCGACCACCTTCAGTTCCAATTCCAGCTTCACGCCCGACACCTTTTTCACGGCCGCGCGAACTTTCTTGATCAAGGCCAGCACATCGGCCGCGCGCGCATGGCCCAGGTTCACCATGAAATTCGCGTGCTTCTCCGAGACCTGCGCGTCTCCGATGCGAGCCCCCTTCAGGCCCACCGCGTCCACTAGGCGACCGGCGGAGTCCTGCGGAGGGTTTTTGAACACGCATCCGGCGCTCGGCAAGGTGAGCGGCTGTGTCTGCTTGCGATATTGCAGATAGTCCTTCACTGTCTTTTCAATCCGGTCGTGATCACCGGGCCGCAACTGCACCCAGACTCCCGCCACGATGCCGCGCGGCAGATGCGCCCGTCGATAACTGAACGGAATATCCGCGGCGGGAATATCCACCACCCGGCCGCGAGGATCCACCATCCGGACGGCCTTGACGGAATCCTTCATTTCGCCCAAGCGCGTGCCTGCATTCATCACGACACACCCCGCCACAGTCCCGGGAATCCCGGCGCCCCATTCCAGGCCGGCGAGTGACCGGCGAATGGCATATCCGATCAACGTCGGCATGCCCACGCCCCCTTCGGCATAGAGCACGTGGTCCGGTTCCTGGCGGATGGCTTTGAATTGCCGCAGGCTAACCACGATTCCGCGGATGCCCCCGTCACGAACGAGCACATTGGTCCCGCCCACCACAAAGACCGGAACGTGTTCCGCACGAGCCTGTGCCACCACCCGGCAAAGGTCCTCCACATCGGCCGGCTCCACCAGGACTTCGGCCGGTCCACCGATGTGGAATGAAGTATAGGCCTGCAGCGAGGCCTCATACGTGACCGTTCCACGGACCCCCGCAAGAATACGGGCCCAGTCTTTCCTGGTTCTTGCCGCATGATCTTTGCCTGCCGCACGTGACACTATTGTTCGCCTCGTCGCCCCCTAAGCCGGCAATCGCTCAAGGATCGCCAATCCCGTTTTCCAGATATCTCCTGCGCCAAGGGTAATCACGAGATCCCCGGATTTCAGGGTCGGCAGCACCTGCTCCGCCATGGTATCCTTGCGCTCGACGAAGGTGGCCGAAGGATGCCCGGCCGCCTGCACCGCCTCCACCAGCTTCGCGCCGGACACGCCAGGGATCGGCTGTTCACCGGCCGCATAAATTTCCGTCATGAAAAGCGCATCCGCCTGATCGAACGCATGGGCGAATTCCTGCATCAAATCGCGAGAACGGCTGTAGCGATGCGGCTGGAACAGCACGACTACGCGTCGATCCCATCCCTGCTTCGCGGCCGCAATCGTGGCCCGCACCTCGGTCGGATGATGCCCATAGTCGTCCACCACCATAATGCCGGCCTTCTCCCCGCGCAGATGGAAGCGCCGCTCCACCCCGCTGAACGCCGCGAGGCCCTTCCGGATGAGGTCGACCGGAATATCCAACTCCATGCCGATGGCAATCGCCACCAGTGAATTCGACACATTGTGAATACCGGGAATGGACAACCGGAACGGACCGAGGTTACGCCCACGGAAGAACACCCGGAACTCGGAGCCCCATTGCCGCAAGCTGATGTCGGTGGCGCGAAAGTCGGGAACATGGCCGGGGTGCTCGTGCAGGCCGTAGGTCTGATAGCGCTTCACCACGCGCGGCAGTAGATTTCGTAACCGTTCATCGTCGGAGCACAACACGGCCAGGCCGTAGAACGGCACCTTGTTGACGAATTCCAGAAAACTGTCGTTCAACTTCTCCATGCTGCCGTAGTGGTCCAGGTGTTCACGGTCGATGTTGGTGACGGCGGCGATGGTCGGCGCAAGGCGCAGAAACGACCCGTCGCTCTCATCCGCTTCCGCAATGAGTAGATCACCGCGCCCAAGCCGGGCATGACTCCCGAGCGCATTCACCTTGCCGCCGATCACCATGGTGGGGTCCAATCCGCCTTGCGCGAGAACATTGGCCACCATCGAGGTCGTCGTCGTCTTTCCGTGGGCGCCGGCGATCGCCACACCGAACTTGAGCCGCATCAACTCCGCCAACATCTCCGCACGCGGGATGACCGGAATCTGCCGCGCTTTCGCCGCGACCACTTCGGGATTCGTAGCGGCCACTGCGGAGGAGATCACCACCACCTGCGCCTCGCCGATATTGGACTCATGGTGACCGATCGCGATGCGCCCCCCTAGTTCCTCAAGCCGGCGCGTCGTTTCCGACTGGCTGAGGTCCGAGCCGCTGACCTTATACCCGAGCGTCAACAACACCTCGGCGATCCCGCTCATCCCGGATCCGCCGATGCCCACCAGATGAATATGTTGTGTCTTTCTAAACATCGCCGTCCGCCTTACTCCTTGCGCACGAAATGGTCTGTGTGCACCGTTACGGTCATGGTGCTGTGTCTCCCGCTCTCGTTGTTCATAGGGCGCGAGTGCTCCCGCTGGTCTCATGGCGCCTCCTTATGACGTCATAACACTCACGAACGATGGTTTCGGCGGCATCACTGCGCCGCATTTTCCAACTCTGTTCACTCATGCTCTGAAGCCGATGCGGCTCCGTCAAAATCTGCATGACGGTTTGCGCCAGTCCGGCCCCGGTCAATTCCGCTTGCGGCAGGAGTACAGCGCCGCCCGCCTTCGCCATCACCTCGGCATTCCGCAGTTGATGGTTGTAGATCGCCGTCGGCAGCGGAATCAGAATCGCCGCCTTCCCACAGACCGTCAATTCGGCAATCGTCATGGCTCCGGCCCTCGCCACCACGAGATCGGCGTTTCGCAGCACCGTGGGCATATCGTAGAGAAAGGGCACGACCTGCGCGGGCATTCCAGCCTGTTCATACGCAGCCACGACTCTGGCGTAATCCGCCTCACCGGTTTGATGGGTGATGGTGAGCCCCCCTTTCATGGAGCGCAGCAACGGCAAGGCCTCGATCACCGCCGAGTTGATGGCCTTCGCGCCCTGACTGCCGCCGAAGACCAACAGGTGTTGAGTGCTGCGTTCCTCGGCCCGGCTCGCTGCCGGAGCGGCAGAGTCTAGAAACGCCTGCCGGACCGGTGTGCCTACCACGCTGGTTTTGCATCGATCGAAAAATGTCACCGTCGATTCGAAAGCGAGGAACACCCGCTGCACGAACGGCGCAACCGCCTTGTTCGCCATGCCAGGGTAGGCGTTCGGCTCGAGGATCACGCCGGGGATCCGTCGTAGAAACGCCGCCAGGAGCATCGCCGGACTGGTGTACCCGCCCACGCCGAACACGAGATCGGCACTCTGCTTCTTGAGTATGCCCATCGACTGCCACAGACTCTTCGGCAAGGTGACCAGGGCCTTCAGGATCTCAAGCAGACTCTTGCCCATCAAAGGATTGGCATCGATGCACTGTAAGGGAAAGCCTTCGTGGGCCAGCACTTTGCGTTCGATTCCACGCGTAGTGCCGACAAACAGAATCCTGATGGATGGATCGCGCTTCAAGAACTCGCGCGCGACGGCAATGGCTGGATAAAGATGGCCCCCTGTTCCGCCTGCCGCAATCACCACGTTCATTCCGTCACTACCCCGCGCTTGCGCGCCACCCGCGGCCCGCTGCTGTCCTGCCCGCCCTGACGGTCGCGCGAAATGCTCAACAGAATTCCGACGCCGAACAAATTGGCCATCAACGAGGAGCCGCCATAGCTGACAAAAGGCAGAGTCAACCCTTTGGTCGGCAGCAGTCCGGTGACCACTCCGGCATTGACCAAAGCCTGCATGCCGACGAGGAGCGTGATGCCCATGGCCAGGTGCCGACCGAAGGGGTTGCGCGCCCGCCCCGCGATCTGAAAGCCCTTGACGACGAACAGCCCAAACAGCAGCACGATGGTCACGGTCCCCATCAACCCCAATTCTTCGCCGACCAGGGCGAGCACAAAGTCGGTATGCGCCTCCGGCAGAAAAAACAACTTCTGTTTCCCTTCGCCCAACCCCACACCGAACGGGCCGCCGCTGCCGAACGCCAGAAAGGATTGGTGGATTTGATATCCGGACCCGGTCGGATCCTTCGCCGCACGAAGAAACTCCATCAGACGCTGCCGTCGGTAACTGGACCCCAGAATCAAAGCCGCCACCGCCGGCAGCGCACCGAGCGCCAGGAGGCCAAGATGTTTGATGCGTGCCCCTGCCAGAAACAACACCGTCACGACCACCAGGCCCATCACCACGACCGTTCCCAGATCGGGCTCCAGCAAAACCAAGCCGCTCAGCAACCCCAACACGATCAGCGGCGGTAAGAGGCCTCGAGCAAAATTGGTGATCTGATCCTGCTTCTTGGTCAGATAGGCGGCGATGTAAATGACCGCCACATACTTGGTCAACTCGGCCGGTTGGATGTTGATCGGACCGAGATGCAGCCACCGGCGCGCCCCCTTGGCCACACTGCCGAGCGACGGAACGAGCACCAACACCAGCAACACCGTCGTCCCGAACAGCAGCGGAATCGCCAACTTCTTCCAAATGGTGTAGTCGATCTTCGAAATGAGATGCATCACCAGAAGGCCGACACCCAACCAGGCCAACTGGCGCTTCAGGAAGTACCAGGGGTCGTGAAACCGATTCCCCGCAACCACCGCGCTGGCACTGAACACCATGACCACTCCCACCAGGGCAAGAGTGAGCGTCACGGCCAGCAGGGCCGGATCGACCGGCACGCGTTTGGTCGCCCGCTGGGTCGAGGTCGACCAGGGCAACATCAGTGTTCCGAGCGCATGCTGTGCCATCGATCAGCTGTCGTTCCTCCTACACGGCTCCCGCGTTACGCCGGCAGCCCTTGCACCAGGGCCTTAAACTGCCGTCCCCGGTCTTGATAATCCGCAAACATGTCGAAACTGGCACAGGCCGGCGAGAGTAAGACCACCTCGCCGGGCTGCGCCTCGCGAGCAGCAAGCTCCACGGCGTCGCGGAGGGTCGCTGCAGGACGACACCGGTCAAAATCACCCATCGCCGCCTGAATGCGGCCGGCGGCCTCCCCGATCAGAATCAGCCCTTTCACCCGTTCCCGTATCGCCCTTTCGAGGCGGGAAAAGTCGCCGCCCTTGTCGCGGCCGCCGGCGATCAGCCAGATGGGCTGGTCGATTCCTTCCAACGCCTTCAGCACCGCATCCACGTTGGTGCCTTTGGAGTCGTTCACGAAGCGAACGCCGCGACGCTCGCGCACCACCTCCAGGGCATGTTCCAGCCCTGGGAAAGATCGCAGCACGGCGCGAACGGCCTCGATTGAACAGCCACAGAGCAGACCATACGTCACCGCCGCCATCACATTTTCGACGTTATGCAGCCCGATCAGCCGCATGTCGCTCCGGCGACAGATTTCCTCCCGCCGCCCGCGAACCGTCGTCACGATCAGGTCGCCGTCAAGCACCGTAGCCCCCGCCACCCCCGACACCGTGGCGCCGCTGCGGCTGAAGCCCAGGACGGTGCCCTTGGTGCGCCCGCGAAGCGCGGCCACGCGCGCATCATCGAGATTGAACAGGGAATAGTCGCCGGCCGTTTGGTTGGCGAAGATAGTCGCCTTCGCCGCCACATAGTCCTCCACCGAGGCGTAACGATCCATGTGGTCCAAGGTCACGTTCAAAATCGCAGCGATCCAGGGGTGGAACTGCTCGGTCGTCTCGAGCTGGAAACTGGAGACTTCCAGCACGACATACTCATAGGGAGCGGCGCTCCCCGCCTTCGCCTGAACAGAGGTCAATGCCGCCTCGCTGGCCGCTATCCCGAGATTGCCCCCGACGAAGGCGCGTTTCCCGCTCTCCTGTAGAAACTTGCCGATCAGCGTCACCGTCGTGCTCTTCCCGTTGGTCCCGGTCACGGCCACCACCGGCGCCGTCAGAAAGCGGGAGGCCAGCTCCAGTTCCCCGATAACCCGAACCCCGCGAGCCCGCACACGATTGAGCGCATCGAGATGAGTCGGCACACCCGGGCTGATCACGACAAGATCGGCCCCTTCAAGCGCGGACTCGTACTGCGCCCCCACCTTCACGGCGATGCTCGACCGGTCCACCTGCGACAGGATGGCGGTCAGTTCCTGCGCCTCCTTCCGGTCGGCCAGGGTGACCCGGGCTCCCAGATGGTTCAACAGGCGTGCCGCGCCCACTCCGCTTCGGGCTAGTCCGACAACCGTGACTTGGAGATCTTTCACGTTCACTGCTGTTCGCCTACCGTAATTTGAGCGTGCTCAAGCTGAGCAACGCCAGCAAAATGGCAATGATCCACAGACGCACCACGACCTTCGGCTCGTCCCACCCCTTCATTTCAAAGTGATGGTGAATGGGCGCCATATTGAAGATACGTTTCCCCCGGAGCTTATAGGACCCCACTTGCAGGATGACCGACAACGCTTCGATGACAAAGACGCCGCCGACCAGGAGCAACAGCAGTTCGTGCTTGCTGATCACCGCGACGGTGCCGAGCGCTGCTCCCAAGGGGAGCGATCCCACATCGCCCATGAAGACGGAGGCCGGATAGGTGTTGAACCACAAAAAGCCCAGACTCGATCCCAGGATGGCTCCGGTAAAGATGGCGATTTCTCCTGCGCCTTCGATATAGGGGATAAGCAAATATTCGGCCATCACACGGTTCCCGGTCACATAGGCCACGATCGTATACGCCAGCGAGGCGATCATGACCGGACCGATCGCCAGCCCGTCGAGTCCGTCCGTCAAATTGACGGCGTTGGAGCTGCCGACAATGACAAGAATGACGAACACGATGTAGAACCAGCCGAGGTCGGGCGTGAAAAATTTGAAGAACGGCACACTGAGTTTCGTCGTATAGCTGGGCAACGTGTAAAGAAAGACGCCGATGGTCAGCGCGACCAGAATCTGGCAGGTGAATTTTTGTGCCGCCGAAAGACCTTTCGATTGGCGCTTGATAAACTTGAGATAGTCATCCGCGAACCCGATCGCACCGAAACCCACCGTCGCTACCACGACCAGCCACACGTACCGGTTGGTCATGTCGGCCCACAGCAGGGTGGACAACACCACCGCGAAAATAATGAGTATCCCGCCCATGGTCGGCGTGCCGCTCTTGGCCAAATGCCGCTTCGGCCCATCGTCGCGAATTTGCTGACCGAGCTTAATTTCCTGCAGTTTCCGGATGACCCAGGGGGCCATCACAAAGGCGATCAAAAACGCCGTGACCGCCGCATAGATAATCCGGAAGCTCTGGTACCGAAAAACGTTCAGGAATGAAAACTGTGTGTGAAGGGGGTATAGCCAGTTGTATAACATCCTACGGCATCTTTGCCCGCCATGGACCAGCGGGCCCTAAAGTTCCTCTGTATGTGCCTGCCGACTAGCAGGCCTTTCGTGCGACTCGTCGCATCCCCATCACGGCTTCCACGACCTGCTCCATGCGCATACCCCGCGAGGCCTTGACCAGCACCACGTCGCCTTGCCGGACCATCCGCGCCAGGGCAGCAGCGGCCGCCGGCGCATCGGGCAATTCCGTGATGCGGTCGGACGCCATCCCGGCCTGCCGGGCGCCTTCGGCCAACTCTCGTCCCAATACACCGCAGGCAAGCAGATGTCCGATCCCTTGTGCGGCCAGAAAGGCCCCTACTTCCCGGTGCATCCGCTTGCTGTCCGTGCCCAGCTCCAGCATGTCGCCCAGCGCCGCGATCGACCGTTTTCCCCGGCCGAGTTCCGCCAGCAGTTGAACGGCCGCTTTCATCGAGGCCGGATTCGCGTTGTAGCAATCGTTGATCACCTGCACCCCGTGGGAGAGGCTGATCTGCGATCTCATCGCGGCCGGACGAAACTTCGCCAGCCCCTCGGCGATGGCCGTCCCCGATAACCCCAACACATACCCGACCGCAGCCGCCGCGAGGGCATTGCTCACATTGTGTTGCCCCTGCGCCCGGATGCGAATTTCCGTCTGACGACTTTTTCCCGGCACAACCAGGCCGAACAGCGTTCCGCCTTTTTCATCGACCCGAATATTGGCCGCGCGGATGGCGGCTTTGGGAGATATCCCGAACGCCACAACGCGGCACTGCGCCCTGGCCGCGAGATAGTCAAAATATTCATCGTCGGCGTTCAACACCACCGCCCCATCCTGAGGCAAATGGTCGAGCAACTCGGCTTTGGCCTGCGCGGACCCTTCCATACTGCCGAAAAACTCCAAATGGTCCGGGCCGATGTTGGTAATCACGCCGATCGTCGGTCTCGCGATTTCGCACAGCCGGGTGGTCTGCCCCTGCTGATCCACCCCCATTTCAATGACGGCGGCCTGATGGCGAGGCGCCAATTGAAACAGAGTCTGCGGGACTCCGATTCGATTATTGAGATTGCCCTCGGTCTTGAGCGTTTTCCAGCGCTGTGCCACCACCTGGGCGACCATTTCCTTCGTCGTCGTCTTGCCGTTGCTCCCCGTGATGGCGATGACCGGAATGGGAAACCGGTTGCGATAGTGCGTGGCCAGCCGTTGATAGGCCTCGAGCGTATCTCTCACCCCGAGCAGCACGGGCACGCCGGTGCGTTTCGGCGCCGGCGGCAAACGGTAGTCCTCCTGCACGATGGCGCAGACCGCCCCCTGGGCCAGCGCCTTCGGCACGAAGGTATGCGCATCAAACCGCTCGCCTTGGAAAGCGATGAAGAGGTCACCTTTGCGCACCGATCGCGAATCGGTCACCACGCGACGGATTCGTTGTTTCAAGTCCTGAGGGGTGACGCCGGCCGGCGGTCTGACACTCAAGACCTCACATATTTCCTCGACTGTAAACAGCGCCATCACACCGCGATTCCCATGCTCCCGCATGCGTTCCCTCGCTCAGGCTCCGGATCGGAGTGCGCCGATCGTGTCGCGCGCGACCTCCCGATCGTCGAAGTGATGTTTCGTGGTGCCCACGATCTGGTAATCTTCGTGCCCCTTCCCCGCGATCAACACCATATCTCCCGGCTTCGCCTCACGAATGGCGGCCTCGATGGCCTCCCGACGGTCTGCAACCATGCGATACCGAACATGACCCCGCTCCGCCAGCGCCTCCTTGACCCCGACTTCAACCTCGCGCAGGATCGCAGCAGGATCTTCGGTACGCGGGTTATCCGATGTCAGAATCACCACATCACTATACTTCACGGCTGCACGTCCCATTTTGGGGCGTTTGGTCCGGTCACGGTCCCCGCCACACCCGAAGACAGTGATGATGCGCCCCGTGCGAAGCGCCTGCGCTGCGGTCAACAACCGAACCAGCGCGTCTTCGGTATGCGCATAGTCCACCACAACGGAAAAGTCCTGACCGGCTTCGACCAGTTCGAACCGCCCCGGCACGTTCGTGACCGTCTCGACGGCAGATCGGACTTGATCGAGCGTCAGCCCTTCATGCAACACCACCCCGATGGCAGCGAGAAGGTTCGACACATTATGCTCTCCGACCAGACGGCTCTTGATCGGGCAGGTCCCGGCGGGACTGCGCAACGTAAAACTGGTGCCGGCCGGCGAGAGCCTCACGCCGTCGGCGTAAATATCGGCCTGCTGGTGCAGGCCGTAGGTCCAAACCGGAACGGTACAGGCCGATCGAATTCGCGCGCCCCAGGGATCATCCGCATTGATGATCGCCCGCTTCCGCGGCTTCACCGCGCCCGCCCTTCCTAACTCGGCGAAGAGTTTCAGCTTCGCCTGGAAATACCGCTCCATGTCGAGATGAAAGTCGAGGTGGTCCTGCGTGAGATTCGTAAACACGGCGACATCGAATTCGGACCCAGCGGTCCGATCCAGGGCGAGGGCATGAGACGACACCTCCATCACCACCGTATCCAACCTCGCCTCGCGCATTCGTGCAAATAATTTCTGCAACTCCAACGCGCCGGGCGTCGTATGCGATGCGGGAATCGATTCTTTCCCGACGAGATAAGCGACCGTCCCGATGAGCCCGACCTGACGTCGAGCGGCTTCCAGCATGGTTTTGACCACATAGGTCGTCGTGGTCTTCCCATTGGTGCCCGTGACACCGACCATCCGCAACGAGGATGACGGATCGCCATAGAATCGGCTGCCGAGAATCCCGAGCGCGGCGCGCGAGTCCTGCACACGGACGCAGGGAATCGCCCCGACGTCGCCGCTTCGCTGCACCACGACGGCCGCCGCCCCCGCAGCAACCACACGGTCGAGAAACTGATGGCCATCAACGCGCTCTCCCTGCACAGCCACAAAGAGGGACCCGGGCCCCACCTTGCGCGAATCGTCAGTCAGGTCGGCAATGGTCACGCGCTGGTCTCCGTTCCGTTCCAGCACACCGAGGCGCCCATGCAGCGGACCGATCAATTCATCGAGTGTCATATCAGGATTCAAGGCCGGCCATGGCCAACTTCACCGGCTCATCCACTGCCACACCCAGATAGTTGAGTACCTGCTCACCCACCCGCCGGAAAACCGGCGCAGCCACGACGCCGCCCCAGCCTTCGCCACGCGGCTCGTCGATCACGACGATCATCGCCAGCCGCGGATCTTCCGCCGGCACATACCCGAGAAACGACCCGACCAGCAGCGTGGAGGAGTAGGCGCCGGTGCGGGGATCGACCTTTTGAGCCGTACCGGTCTTGCCGGCCACCCGGAAGCCCGGGATCGCCGCTTTCCCGCCGGTGCCGTTCGTCACCACGCCCTCAAGCAGCGTCGTCAATGTCCTTGCCGTATCGGAGGAGATGACCCGCCGCTTCGCTTGCGGCATGGTTTGCGCCACCAATTGCCCCTTGGCGTTACGGATCTCGGAGACCACGAAGGGCTTCATCAACACGCCCCCGTTCGCAATGGCTGAAACGGCGGTGACCATCTGCAGCGGCGTCACGCCGACCTCTTGCCCCATCGAAATCGAAGCCAGGGAACGCTTGCCCCACTGGCGTGGTCCCCGCAGCAACCCCACGGCTTCACCGGGCAAATCAATGCCGGTTTTGTCCCCGAACCCGAACTCCTTGAGATAATCGAACACCCGCCATTCCCCCAAAGCCATGCCGACCTTCGCCGCGCCGATATTGCTCGACTTCTGAATCATCTGCGCAAACGTGATCCACCCCGACTTTTCATGGTCGTGAATCACGGTGTTGGCGATCGAGAATTGCCCGTTCTCTCCGTAAATCATACTTCCGGGCGTCATCACCTTCTCTTCCAGCGCCGCTGCCGCGATCACCGCCTTCATGGTAGACCCAGGCTCATACGTATCCGTCAGGGCGCGGTTACGCCATCGGTCCGGAGCCAGCGCACCGACCGTGTTGGGGTCGAATCGCGGACTGACCGCCATGGCCAACACGGCCCCGGTTTTCGGGTCCATGACAATGATCGTGCCTGACTTGGCATTCGATCGACTCACAGCCTCATCCAGCTCTTTCTCAGCGATGTACTGAATCACTTCGTCGACAGTGAGGGTCAGACTGTGTCCGGCTGCCGCACCCTCCTCATTGAGTCCCTTCGGGAATACGGCGCGCCCCAATGCATCACGCTGCAACACCACCGCCCGCTTTTCACCACGCAGATATTGCTCGTACCGCAGCTCCACCCCTTCCAACCCGCGATCGTCCATACCGGCAAAGCCCAGCACGTGCGACAATAGCGGCCCCTTGGGATAGAAACGGCGCCCCTCCATCACAACTCCGACTCCATCGAGAGCAAGTCGTTCAAGCCGCCGCCCCTGCTCCGGCTCAAGCTTTCTCGCCAACCACACGAAATGCTTTTCCTGCTTTAGCTTCTTTTCGAGTTCTGTCGCCTTCACGTGCAAGATCGGCGAGAGATTGCGCGCCGTCACGCCCGGGTTCCCGAGGGAAGCCGGAACACCGAATACCGACGGCACATCCATATTCATCGCCAACACCTTGCTGTTTCGATCGTAGATCGTCCCGCGCGCGCCTTCCAGCGTGACATTTTTCTGATGCTGCCGATCGGCCTTCACGGTCAGCTCCGCCGACTGCATCACCTGGAGATTCACAAGACGGACAATGACCAGCACGAACGCGACCACCAGCCCGCAGGCCACCACGATACGACGACTGCGAAAAGAGGTCGAAGCCACTATCGGGCTCTCCGCGTGACGATGTTTTTGGCGATCCGCACCTCACCCTCCGCCACGACCGGATTGGCCGGCGCTTCCGGCTCGATGTTGATGACGACGACCTGGCCCTTCTCCGGCTGCATCATCCCCAACTTGTCGCTGGCCAGACGCGCAATCCGCTCAGGTGCCGTGAGGCCGGAGAGCTTCACCCGCAATTCATCGCGCTCCCGCTCGAGAAGGACCTTCTGCGCCTTCAGCCGTTCGATGTGGTAGCCGATGCGAACGATGTCCACCCGTTCCCACACAAAGAGCAATACCAGCGACGTGACCGCGGCAAACGCGACGGCTTTCATTTCACATACTCCTTGGAGATCCGCTCCACGACTCGCAACTTTGCGCTCCGTGACCGCGGGTTTCGGTTACGCTCGTTTTCCGAGGCGATGACCGGTTTTTTCGTCAACACCCTCACCGACGCTTCGGGGCCGTTCGCCAGTGCCCGAAAGGTATGCTTTACGATCCTATCTTCGAGCGAATGAAACGAGACGGCACAGACACGCCCGCCCGGCGCCAGAATATCCACCGCATCCCGGAGCGCCGGCTCCAACACGTCCAACTCACGATTCACGGCAATCCGCAACGCCTGAAAGGTGCGCGTGGCGCAATGAATCCGTCCGTGCCGATACGAAGCCGGCACCGCGCGTTCCACCACTGCCGCCAACTGCCAGGTTGTTGCAATCACCCCCTGCATCCGGGCCTGCACGATCGCGCGGGCAATTCTGCGCGAGTACCGCTCCTCACCGAGCTGATAGATCAAATCGGCCAACTCGGTCTCGGGCAGATCGCGAACCAGGTCCGCAGCCGTGCGTCCTTCGCGCTGATCCATGCGCATATCCAGCGGGCCGTCTTCCCGGAAACTGAATCCGCGCTCCGCACGATCGAGCTGAGGCGAGGACACGCCCAGATCGAAAATCACGCCATCCACGCGCGACACCCCGCTCCCGATGATCAACGCTTTCAGATCGCAGAAATTTCCATGCCGGAAATGCACCCGATGCGCAACCTCTCGCAGACGCATGCGTGACTCCGCGAGTGCCGCGGCATCGCGATCAATCCCCACAAGGATGCCATCTGGAGCGGTGCGATCGAGAAGGCGAGCAGCGAGCCCTGCATATCCGAGAGTGCAGTCCACGTAAACACCACCTGGTTTACACTGCAGCCAGAACAAGATCTCTTCGACTAAAACCGGCTCATGGGAATCGCGAGCAGAATCTATTTCCATTTCCACCCACTTCACCCCACTCATTGGGTGGAGTATACACCCAACCAAATGGCTGTCAACAGAATTAACCCCTATTTATCAAGAATATTGTTCAGTTTAGACACATGTCTAATCTGGCTGGAATTTACGGGAAAGTTATCCACATTTGTGGACAAGTCTGTGGGAAACTCACCCACCAGACAATTGTTCTCGCACAATTTTTTGTCACGAAAAAGTGGGGGCCAGCAAAAAATCAGATGGATGAAATACCTGCATTTCGGTCATCACGCTCGCCGAAAGGCAGGCAGAAAGGGAGGGACTCGTTGCTATGGATACAGTCGATATAACATCCGGGGAAAGGGAATCGTTTCCCGCACGTGATCGAGGCCACAAATCCAGGCCACGGCGCGCTCAATGCCCATTCCAAACCCCGCATGCGGAACCGAGCCGAACCGGCGAAGATCGAGATACCATTGAAACGCCTCGACCGGTAGATGGTGCTCCCGAATGCGTCCCAAAAGTTTTTCGTGAGAATGGATGCGTTGGCCGCCGCCGATGATTTCTCCATAGCCTTCCGGCGCCAGCACATCCATACAGAGGGCCAGATCAGGCCGCTCCGGATCCGTCTCCATATAAAATGCTTTCAGCGCCGCAGGATACCGGTGCACGATGACCGGTCGATCGAATTCTTTGGACAGAATCGTCTCATCATCGGCGCCAAAATCGTCACCAGGCTTCGCGGGATTTCCCTTCCGCTGCAGAATGTCGATGGCCTCTTCGTAGGTGATGCGCGGAAACGGCGCCGTCACACGCTCCAGCTTCGCCGGATCCCGCTCAAGCAGGAGCAGCTCGGCGCGACGACTCTTCAGCACCGCCGCCACAATATGAGCCAGGAACTGTTCAGCCAGATCCATCATATCGGGCAATTGCGCAAAGGCCACCTCCGGCTCCACCATCCAAAACTCCATCAAATGGCGGCGCGTCTTGGACTTTTCCGCACGAAAGGTCGGCCCGAAACAATACACCTTTCCAAATGCCGCAGCTGTGGCCTCACTGTAGAGTTGCCCGCTCTGAGTCAAATAAGCCGTCTCATCAAAGTATTGCGTTTGAAATAGGGTGGTCGTGCCCTCACAGGCATTCGGTGTGAAAATCGGCGCATCGACCAGCGTAAAACCACGATCGTCGAAAAAGTTTCGGCAGGCTCGAATAATTTCATGGCGAATGCGGAGCACGGCATGCTGTCGGCTGGAGCGCAGCCAGAGATGGCGATGCTCCATCAAGAATCCCGTGCCGTGTTCTTTCGGTTGGATGGGAAAAGACTCCGCTACCTGCAACACGTCAAGGCGAAGCACATCGAGCTCATACCCGCCAGGCGCACGCGCATCCTGCCGTAACGTGCCGGTGAGGACAAGACTGGACTCCTGAGTGAGTTCCGCCGATCGAGCAAACTGTGCATCGCCCACCGTCGCCTTGCTCACGACCGCCTGAATGTCCCCGGTTCCATCCCGCACGATCAGAAAATGGAGTTTCCCCTTGTCGCGACGGCTGCGGAGCCATCCTCGAATCGTCACTTCCTGCCCGGCATGGGCGGCCGCTTCATCGATATACATCACAGACATAGGTCATCCTATTCAGATAGAGGTGTGCCGGAGGGTAACCAACAGTCACGGGCTTTTCAAGCGCATCATAAATCCCCCCTTTCGTTGACACAATGTCATGCCGGGGGCATCATCACATCATGATGCACACCATATTGCTCCCCCATCCCCGCTCACGTACACCGCTGCTCGCCGCGCTTCTCCTGCTGGGCCTGTTGCCCTCCGCACTGGCAGGGGAATTCCGAACCGACAACCCGCTAAACCGGCCCGGAAAAATCTATTGGTGCCCGGACCGCACGGCAGACAAGCGGATCACCGCCACTCCCGATGCGGGCTGCACGGCTCTGTACGATGAGGAGCGCGACGCGAAGAAACCGGAGAAGCCGGACCCGTCTGATCATGGCGCCTCCACTCCGAAGGAGCCGCTCAAGATCGTTGACATCCAGAATGAAGCGTCGAAGTTTACCCGTGAATATCGCGAGTTCCTGGAGTGCTGCGCCGGCGAGTTCGATTCCGTCGAACGCATCGACGAACTCCTGGACCAATCGAACCACATTCTGATGTCGGTGCAACAAAAAGGCATTTACAACAGTGCGGGCTTCGGCGTGGGAAGCGGGGCAGGAGGGCTCGGCGGCGGCCCCGGTCAATCTCCGAAACTTGGCACGTTTGCCCGCCAGTGGACACTCAGCGAGATCGTCGGAACCGTCGCCATCGCTCGGGACGACCTCACAAAAATCAGGGCGCGAATCAAGGCCCTTGGAGACCGATTCGAGAAGCTCGATTCATTGGACTATGAACAGCGCGGAAGAGAAGCACGGCGCATCGACGAGGAACGCGAAGCCATTGCTCATGACGTTCGGGCCAAGAGGCCACCGGCCTCAGCACCGACAGGCATGGACATCCAGGACACCACCATCCCGACCAGAATCGGCGGAGACATCGAGAACACCCATTTGAATCAATCCCTCAACCCAAGCTTCGGCGCCGACATCGGAGCCACAGTCTCGCCGTACAGCAACGTCAACGAATCCCTGCGCCCCCGCAGGGGGGAAGATCTCAAAGACAGTAACTTGCCGGACCGGGTGGGCACTCACACCCAAGACACCACCCTGCCGAATGCATTCGGCTTTGACATCAATTCAGTGGAAAACGCCGAACGCTCGTCGTCGGTGCAGACACGGGGTGTGGGCGCCGACATCGGCGACTCCCCCCTCAATAACCAGTCCCGCCGATAGACTCCCGCCGGCCGGATCTCTACCCGGTTACTCCTTGGGAAACATCGACGGAAGCGCCTCCCAATGCGCCCCTCCGTCCGTACTCCGGTACAATCCACTGCCGTTCGTGCCTGCATAGAACAGCTGTGGATCCAGAGGGCTCTGGGCCAGTGACCGGATATTGGTGGTCGCCAACCCCTCGTTCAATGCCACCCAGCTCTTGCCGCCATCCTCACTCCGATGGATGCCATCCCGGGCCGCCACATACATCACTCCAGGCCGCGCACGATCGAGTACCA
Organism: Nitrospira defluvii; assembly: GCA_000196815.1. Classification (GTDB taxonomy): domain Bacteria; phylum Nitrospirota; class Nitrospiria; order Nitrospirales; family Nitrospiraceae; genus Nitrospira_A; species Nitrospira_A defluvii_A. The sequence continues at coordinate 714,240 of FP929003.1, read as the reverse complement.
TCGACACGATCATCTGATCCTTTAACGATTCGCCGATGCGTACCCAGGAAGCGCCGCCATCGGTGGTTTTATAGAGCCCGGCCAGGGTCGCAGCGTAGACCGTCTCCGGCGTGAATGGATCGACTTGCACCGACGTGACGCTCAGCGCGCGCGAGGTTTTCACCATCCCCTCCGGCACCAAACCATTGTTGACCTGCCGCCAATGCGCCCCCTGATTGACCGACTTGTAGACGCCGCCGCTGGTGCCGGCATAGAGCACGGACGATCGCGAGGGATCCATCCCCAGCGTGACCACCATCAACACTTCCTTCATTCCGTCCATCCGCTTCGTCCACCGCTCACCGGCATTCCTCGATTCGAACACCCCCATGGTCGTAGCCAGAAAGATATGGGTGTCGTCGGCGGGGTCGAAGACAAATTGGTTCACGACTGAGGAAATCGTGGCGTCGTCGAGCCCGCCACGTATGGACGTCCATCGCTGCCCCCCGTCGTAACTTTTATAGACGGCGTCGCCCTTCGTGCCCGCATAAATCGTTGCGGGATAGGCAGGATCAATCGCCATCGCAATGACGCGCGAGTGGCTCATCCCTTTGGAGAGATTGCTCCAGGTCTTGCCGCCGTCACGCGACTTGTAAATGTAGTCGTTCGTGGCGATGTAGAGAATGTCGGGATTGCTCGGGTGCAGTTGAATGACGACGATCGGGTCGCTGCCGGTGCATCCGCAGAGAGCGAAGACGAACATTAAGAGACAGAGGAGACGTCTGGGCATCCTGGGACCGGGGAATTCCTTCTGGGATGGGCAAACAGGCTGCCCGGCAAGGCCGCAGCGAGCGAGGAGGCGAGGCGTACTGAGTTGCACGTCGAGCCTCTGGGCGACGCAAGAACGAAGCTGGAGGCCTGCTTCACCGTCCCAGGCTAGCGGTAATTGGTGAACTGCAGATCAATCCCAAAATCCTTCCCCTTAAGGAAGGCAATCGCCGTCTGCAGATCATCTTTACTCTTGCTGATCACGCGCACCTGCTCGCCTTGAATTTGCGCCTGTACCTTTATCTTGGACTCTTTCACGGCCTTGGTGATTTCCTTGGCCTTCTCCGATGAGATACCGCTTTGAATCTTGATCACCTGCCGGACTGTAGCGCCGAGCGCCTCCTCGATTTTGCCGTACTCGAAGGCCTTTAACGAGACCCCGCGCTTCACACACTTGGTCTTAATAATTTCAATGACCGCATTGAGCTTGTACTCGTCGTCGGAGAGCACCACCAGTTCCTTTTCTTTCTCCTTCAGCGTCAGCTCGGTCTTTGAGTCTTTGAAATCGAAGCGCTGTTTGATTTCCTTCGTCGCCTGATCAACGACGTTCTTCATCTCCTGCATATTCACTTCCGACACCACATCAAACGATGATTGATCAGCCACGATCCCCTCCTCCTGCTGGTTCGTCAGGTCTTCCGCCCCTAACAGCATCCTCCGCCAGGCGGCAATTTAAACACGCGCTCATCATGCCGGTGAATCGCCGTCTGCACGCGGCCGGCCGATCCACCGCCGGCCGTGGCCATTACTTCACTGCTGCGGAACGGGCGCTTCAGAATCACATACCCATACCACTGCTTTATGCTGTCACTCAAGACGACCAGGCCCAACATCGCGACCACCGCCACCAGCACGGCATCGAGATACAGCGCAAAGGCCTGCCCTGCCGCAAGTGTCGCCGCCTTCGCCAAAAACATCCAAAACATCTCGTACGAGCCGGCCAACGTGATGCCTCCCACGAATAACATCGGCAGCGCCGTCACCCAGAGATAAGGCGACTTCCACATTTTGATCAACACCGTCGTCCCGATGCACAGCGCCAGCGTGCCCAGCAATTGATTGGCGGCGCCGAACATCGGCCAGATGGTCGAAATGCTGCCCGTCCCGATCAGATAGGCCCACGACCCCACCACAAAGGCGCTGCTCAACAGGACACCTGGCCACCAGTTCATCTGACGAAACGGCGCGTAGACACGCCCGGCCATCTCCTGAATCAGATACCTGGCCACACGGGTGCCCGTATCGATCGTCGTCAGAATGAACAGCGCCTCGAACACGAGGGCGAATTGATACCAATAGGCCATCAGCCCGGCCATGCCGGGCAGCGCCGAAAAGATAGCGGCCATGCCTACGGCCAGTGACACCGCCCCTCCCGGCCGCCCCGCCACATTCACTTCAACCAGCTGCGACAACTCCGCGATGCGGGAAGGTGCAAAACCCATCGCCGTCAACGTCTCCGCCGACAACATCGTGTTGATCGCCAGATAATCGCCGGGGATCAGTACCGAAGCCGCAATCAATGCCATCACCCCGACGAAGCTTTCCAGCAGCATCGCCGCATAGCCCACCACTGCCTGCGACTCCTGCTCGATCATCTTCGGAGTCGTGCCGGAAGACACCAGCGAATGAAAACCAGACACGGCCCCGCAGGCAATCGTAATAAAGAGAAACGGAAACAACGTGCCGGGAATAATCGGCCCGCCGCCGTTGGCGAAGGCGGTCACACGCGGCATCTCGATCGTCGGCGCCATGAGGATTACCCCGAGGCCGAGTAAGAACACCACGCCGAGCTTCATGAAGGTGGAAAGATAGCCACGCGGCACCAATAGCATCCAGCCGGGCAACACCGAAGCCAGGAAACCATACCCGGCCAGCAGCCACACCAACGCCGGCTTTTCGAACTCGAAGAGCCAGGCAAGAGACGACTGTCCGACCACACGCCCGAAGAGCACCGCCGCCACCAGCAGCACCACCCCGATCACCGACACTTCAGCCACCGCGCCGGGGCGGAACTTCTGGAGATAGAAACCCATGATGAACCCGATGGGAATCGTCATGGCGATGGTGAACGTCCCCCAGGCGTTGTGGTAGAGCGCATTCACCACCGCGAAGCCCAGTCCCGCCAGCGCCACGACAACAATAAAGAGTACCGCCACCGCCGTGGCCGTCCCGGTGATCGAGCCGAGCTCGTCATGGGCGATTTCAGGCAACGAGCGTCCGTTACGCCGCATCGACGCGACCAGGATGATGAAATCCTGCACCGCCCCCGCCAGTACCGCGCCGATCACCAGCCAGAGAAAACCCGGAAGAAACCCGAACTGCGCCGCCAACACCGGTCCCAGCAACGGCCCGGCTCCGGCAATCGCCGCAAAGTGATGACCGAACAACACGACCCGGTTCGTGGGGTGAAAGTTGACCCCGTCATTCAGCCGCACGGCCGGGGTCAAGCGGGCATTGTCCAGTTGCACCACGTGCCGAGCCAGCCAACGACCGTAGAAGCGATAGGCCAGCACATAGATACAGGCCGCGGCCACCACAAGCCATAGCCCGTTCACTTTCTCGTGAGGATTGACCAGGCCGGTGACATGAGCCAAGGCCACGGCACCGAGAATAGAGAGGAGCGCCCAGAGCAGACGATACGCCATTTTCATGCGCGGCATCCTAGCATAAACGGACAGAGATGGGATCGACGCGGGGCCAACCCGCTTCGTGCAAAAGCACGGAAACGACGAGGCACCGCTTCATGCTGGAGGGCAAGGTGCGGGACGACTTTGTTATACTTGACTACACCATGCCGCCCGACATGCCTTCACAGCCGTCCGGGAGAGAACGCCGCGAATTTTATCGCATCACCGTCCTTCTACCCATCTGCATTCAGCTTGAGACGGACGAGGCAGAAGGTGAATTCACTGAGAAATCCGTCAACCTCAGTGGCGGCGGTGTCGGCGTGACGGTCATCGAGCGTTACACCCCCGGTGAAGTCCTCTCCCTCACACTCCTCCTCCCCGAGCAAGTTCCCTTCAAATCTTCTATCGAGGTGTTGCGCCTTGATCCCCTTCCGGTCCCAGGCGGTGCGCATCGCCTCCACGCCCGCTTCGTCAGGATGACCACTCAGAACCGGGAGTTGCTGATCAGGTACATCGTGCGTTTTCAGCGAGACCACTTGCAGGAACACTATTCCGTCTGAAGCATCGAGAAGACTGTGCGCCCGGTCTCGGGCGACACGTCAACTCGTTCCAGTTTGCTTCCGACACCTGTCGCGAGTGATCATGTCTCCATGCGTGGACTCAAATGGTCTCTCGGTGTGTTCATTGCGCTGGCGACAATCGGCGCGCTGTATCAAATCGTCGGTATGGTGCTCGATCGGCGGCAGCATCCGCCCATCGGCCGGCTGATCGACATCGGCGGTCATCGGCTTCATCTCTACTGCATGGGACAGGGCAGCCCGACGGTCGTGCTGGAGGCAGCCGCGCCCGGCTGGTCACTCTACTGGAGCATGGTGCAACCGGAAGTGGCACGCATCACCCGCGTCTGCGCCTATGATCGCGCCGGCCTCGGCTGGAGCGACCGTGGTCCCTTGCCCCGTACCGGCCGACGACTGGCCCAGGAACTCGATCGCCTGCTCGAGCGCGCCGGTATTCAAGGCCCCTACATTCTCGTAGGCCATTCGCTCGGTGGCTTCATCACCCGGCTCTACCGCGAAGAACATCCCCGGGATGTCGTCGGTATGGTGCTGGTCGATGCGGGACATGAATCGGAAATGCGCCAGGCTGAATTTCGAGCTTTCACCAACGCCGGCAAATCGATGCTCCCCGTCATTCGCGCCATGACGATGCTGGGCATTCCACGCCTGATGGCCTCGTCTGACCAACTGCCGCCGCTGTTGACCGGACAGGAAGAGAAGGTACCCGCGGAGATTCGACCGATGCTACGTGCAGGTTGGCTGCGGACCGGCTATTTCTCAACGTTGACCGATGAAAGCGATGCGCTGATAGACACTCTGGAACAGGTGCGCCACACCCGTTCACTCGACGATCTTCCGCTGGTCGTCATCACCGCAACAGGCCCCCTGTGGTGGCCGGACATGCCCGGCCAGGTGAACCCTGCCAAGTTCAAGAAAATGTGGCTGGATCTGCAGCAGAATTTAACCACACTCTCCTCAAACAGTCGCCAGGTGTTTGCCGACCAGAGCAGTCATTTCGTTCAATTCGATCAGCCGACGCTCGTCAGCGAGACCATTCGCCAGATGGTCGTTGCCACCCGCCTGGCATCACGTGCCGAATAGACATGAACCTATTCACGCGCGCGGGGAGGGGTGTTTGCGGCGTGACGGTTACCGGCGCACAGGCTCGTAGATCTGATAGCGCCCGATGCTGGTCACGAGTCGCACTCGGGTTTGCGCGATCAACGGCTTGTAAAATCCGGCCCATCGGCCGTACTCCCCGAGCACGAGATAGTCCGGCCTGCTTTCCAACGGATCGTACGTGACGCCCTTCGTCTCTCCCTGTTCGCGCCGGATAATCTCAACCAGGATGCGGGCCGGAGCATAGGTATAGGGTCGCTGCAGGAATAGAAAGAGTTCGCTGTCATAGGTCTCGATCAATGCGGTCGGCGGCGTAGCCGTATTCAAGTAGTGCGTCACCGCAAACAGGTCCTGATCGTCCTCACGCGCGCGAAACGCATAGCGTTCCTGCACGGCAACCCACCCCATCATCACCAGGAGCATGACGACAACGACCGCCTTGATGCCCTGCCTCGTCACGCGCCTGCGTTCCAGGAGGCCAGCCAGGCTCCTCGCCAGGAACGCCACATCGAATCCTCTGGTGAAATCGTGAAAAAGTGCAGCCATGAAGGGCGCGGCAAGAAATAACCCCGGAAGGGCATAGCGCGGTTCACCGGCGCTGAGAAACGCAAACCAGACCAGCCAGCTCCCTGCCAGCAGCAGCAACATGGTCTGCACCGTCTGTTCGACAGAAGCCTTGGCACCTGAACCGGACGTTCCACGTAAACGCCAGACCGCATAGGCAAGTCCGAGCGGATACTCAGGCCACGAGACGAACAGGTATCGAATCGTCTCAAGACGAATGGACGGCACGAACACCAACGCAATGGCTTCTGTCATTCCGTCTACGGGCGGATGCGGCATGATGTGGCCTGCCAACAGCCAATCCTTGGCATACAGAAGAAGCCGGCACCCACCCCATGAGCCGATCATGGCAACGGCCAGCCGACCGACAACCGACCAGTCCCCGCGAAGGCTCATGAGCAGCATGGTCCCCGCAAAGGAAGCCACAAGGAATGGTGCGACCTGCGTCTTCGTCATCCATGCCAGCGCCCAGCAGCCAATCGCAGCGACCTGCCAGCGCGGCCGGTGTGTGCTCCGGAGAAAGCAGATGTACCCGGCCAGGAGGAAACACAAGAGCGGCATTTCGCCCAGCACTTGTCGACCAATATACAGGGGGTGGATCGACCACTTCAGAGGCACAAGGAGCAGCAGCGCCAAGGCGGCAATCGCGACAGACCGGCCGTAGAGGCGACGGGCCAACGCATAGAGCAGCAGGAAGGCGACGAAGGTGTAGAGCAATCCCACCAGTCTCGTCTGCCAGACACCGACGCCGAACAGTGTAAAACTCGCCGCCACCGAGGCAACCACCGGGAAATGAGCGGCCAATGAGGGGGGCGCCGGCTCGCCGCGCAGCAGGCACCCGTAATGGCCCAACTCGACCCAGGTGCGCGCGACACACACCGTCCAGCCTTCATCGAACCATAGCGGGGGAAAACTCTGGATATGTATCAGGCCGCTGCCGAACACGCACAAGAATAAGAATCCGGCAACCACTCCGTCCACAACCGATAAAGCGGAGTCGAGCCATTCGACCACGGAACCGGCTGCAGGTGAGGCACCGGCCGCCACGGAGTCGACCTCGCTAGGGCGTGCATCATGACCGTCGTCAGGCGGCAGCGGAAGGTGAGAGGCGGTCGGCATAGCGGATGACGTTCCAAAAACGGACAGGTCGTCGAAGCATCGCGGAAGACGACATCCTCCGCTCCTGCCTTTTCAGGCCGAGGTCGGTTGCCTGGTGAGGGTCGACTCCGGCGCTCCACCCTCCTGCCCGAGTACGGCTGCGGTTGGAATAAGAAACGGCGCGCATCGATAGACCGCCACGGTCACAGGTCCTTCGCCATGGCGCGCCAGAAGGGCGGCCCTGAGAGCCGGCCAATCTCCGAATCGCTGCGCATGAGGGAACATAGACGTGAGGTCCTGCCCCTTCAAGCCCGGCGACAACACCATGAGGTGATGCTGCTTCCGGCGGATCAGTTGGCCCATGGTCCTCAGCTTCTCAAGAGGGCGGTCGAGATCAGCCAGGCGAAAATGGCTGAGCCGCCTGGCAATGCGCGACCAGAGCGGACTGTCTACGGGAAACAATTCATGGGTGCCCATGCCAAGAGGACAGGCGGCAATGACCACCCGGGAGACGTCTCCTGTCGGCTGCTCTACCGGCCACATTCCTCGATCCTGCGCAAACTGCCAGCTGGTATCGAAGGGATACATGTCCGCCACCACGACCTCCGCTTCCGGAGACATCGGCACGGCGTAAAGCCGCTGCGCTGCGCGGACGCCTGCTTCATGTGCCTGAACGACGTCCCCCGCGAACAGACCGCAGATGGCGCGATGGCGATTGAGGGTGACATTGACAATACCATCGAGCCCGACCCGTCGTGCCACGGCGGCCATATCCTGCCGAAGTTCAGTCTGGATGGACCCGCCGCGCTCGCGTGAACCGCGCAGGTAGTCGTGCATCATCCGCGTGGTCTCCACGCCGCAGACGGCCGGGAGAATGATCTTGGCACCACCGGAAAATCCCGCCACCGGGTGAGGATAGATGCAGCCCACGCCGATTTTGACCTCGCTCTCCATCACCAGTCGATTGATATGGAGCGGGAGCCCGGCAGGCGATCGTCCACAATTCACCAGATCGCCCCGACTGTCATGAGCCAGGACCTTCACCGCCGATGACAGCCGGGATCCGACCTTTTTGGCCCTCTCGTCGGCCGAGGCAGGCGGGTGCGTACCGCCCGCCAACATCACCGTAATGTCGCGCTCAGAGATCCCCCCGCTCGTCAACTCATCCACGAGGAGCGGAAGCAGATCGGCACCCGGCGTCGGCCTCGTCAGATCGTCGACCACGATCACGGCATTGCGCTTACCCCTGGCAATCTCAGACAACCTGCGCGTCCCGATGGGCCGAGAGAGGCACTCCCGCATGGCCTCCACCGTCAGCGCCGGTTCATCCCGGGGACCGATTTCGATCAGCTTCCACGACGCGGGGAAGTCGATCGTCAACTCTTCATCCCCGAACCATGCTTTCGTACGCAACCGCATCCGGGTCATAGCTTAGGTCCTATCGCCGTCGACCCGGCGCTTTGCGGAACTGCTCGGCGAGGCACAAGCCGTTTCGACAACAGGCCCGTCACCACCTCCCAAAGAAATCCGGCCGCCTGACATTTTTCTCCAAGCCAAAACACCCAGAATTGCCGCCTGGACTGGAACCCCTTCCCGTCAAACGGGCCGATGAGCTTGCTCCACAGGGCCTGGAACCAGCGGGGATCCGTCCTCCGCCCTCCCTTCCCCCACAACAGACTATCTTGCGGCACGACCCCGCTCTGGTCGCAACGCATCACAAGAAAGAGCCTCGCGATACCGACTCCCCGTTGAAACGAATGGCGCAGATGCTGCCCGACCGCCGCTCGCCGCAGATGCTGTACCCGGCTGGGTACGTAGACCATCCTGGCCCCTCGTTTCCGCAGTCTCCACATTAACTCCCAGTCCTCCCCGGAACCTCCGAAGCAGGGGTTGAACACGTACCCGTCCTCCTGCTGACATCGTGCCAGCCACTGCCGTCGAATCATCAGATTCCCGCTGTTGCCGACCAAGCCTCCGTGATCCATCTGTTCCCGTTCGGGAAATGGATTGCGCCGACGGATCGCGTCCAGCAACGGATCGGTCTCCTGGAACGTGCCCCCCGCCGCTGCGGCATCGCAGCGATCGAGGGCCCCGACCAGCCGCTCCAGCCAATCCGCCGGTGGAATCACGTCGTCATCCGCAAACGCGATCACGTCACCCGAGGATCTGGCAATGCCCTCATTTCTGGCCCATACCACACCGCGTCGGAATTCATCGACGACGATAACGATCTCATCCGGCGGCCTGGTCTGCCGCTCCAACGCAGTCCGGCACAGTGCCAACGAGTCTCGTCCCACCGTGGGAACGATGACTGAGATCTTGTGTCGATCCAAAGGCATAGACCACCTAACTCCACGCTGCGGCCTTGAGGCGCAGCAACACCGGTGCGAGGTACCCGAACAGCCGTTCTCCTGTCAGGCGGAACGCGCCCGGCAGACTGCGCACCATCAGTTCGATCTCTTCGACCCGCACAAGCCCAAGCCGGAGGACGCCACCCCAGTACAGGACTGTCCCCGCCACCGACCCGGCAAGAATCGAAAGCAGCGGAGGCGTCACCCATGCCGCAACCAGAGCGATAGCCAGGGCCGTGCCCATCGACAGCAGCAGCCATCTGAACAGATGAACTTGGTCAAAGACCTGAACCCGCCGCCGATGCAGCATCCGGACATATCCCACTGCCACCAGCGCAAACGAAATGGACGTAGCCAGCGCCGCACCGGCAGCGCCCCAGCGCGGAATCAAGCCTGCACAAAGCCCCACATCCACCGGCACAATGATCCCAATGAGGCGGACCAAATGCCCCCCCTCCCCGCCGGCTTGAATGACCGGCCACAACACACGCGCCACCGCGTAACACAAGGCCCCCGGAACCAACAGCCGCAATCCCAGGGCCGCATCGGCAAAACGAGGGCCAAAGTAGACCGTCACAATCTGTTCGCCCAGGACCGCGACCAACAGAAGGAGGAACGTCGTCCCCACCACCACGTATCGCACCAGCCGGCCGACCAACTGGCTCACCTCATCCACCCGTTGTTCTGTCCACAGGCGCGCCGTCGCCTGCAACATGACGCCTTCGACCGCAATCGGAATGAACCACACGAATTGCGACCACTGAATCGCCGCCGCATAAAGACCTGCCTGTGCCTCACCCGCGAGATGCCGAACCAGAATCACATCCAACGAGCAGAGGGCCATATTCAGCACCGAAAACAGCATGGCCGGCAGCCCGACGCGCAACAGAGGGCCTGTCACTGAGGAGACAGTCCGACCAGACTCCCGGCATTCGCGCTCACTCAATACCTTCAGTACCGCTCTGAGACAAGCGATGGCCACGAAGAAGTTGGCCGTCAACAACCCGGCAAACACGCCGGTCACTCCCAAACCGGCCGCGGCCGCCAGCACACCCAACAGGCCTGCCGATACCACGCCGATCATGCCCGGGATCGCCGCACGTTCCTCATATCGAAGTCCGTGGAGTACCCCGCGCGCATAGAACCAGATCTGATCGAACATCAGCACGCCGACGATCACCAACGCGATAGGCAGAGCCGCCGTTCCGGCCGGAGCAGTCGCCCCGACCACCAGGCCCACCACGACACTCACCGACAGCAGGCCTACCGCATTGATCAACGCACCGGCGTGCGCCACGGCCCGGCACCATGCCACGTCCTCCGGCCGCTCCGCGATACGTTTCGTCATGGTCTGCATCATGCCGACATTGGCGAATTGAGAGGCGAGCAACAGAAGGGCTATGTAATAGGCATACTGTCCGTAGCCTTCGATGCCGAGCATGCGGGCGAGGATCGGCAACACCAAGGCCGAGGTGGCCATCTTGACGATCGACCAGCTGCCGATGGATAGGATGCCTTTAGAAACCGCTTTCGCCGACATGAATCTTGTTTCCGATCGACCGCAGAGGCCTCATGGGGGAGACGGGACGAACGCCTGAACGATCAGGCCGCAAACCGCTCGTACTGTATTTGATGAGCCGCCAGAGCCGTGGACGTTTCGTAGGTCTCTCGCACGTAGTCGTAGGCTGCACGGCCTTTCTCCAACGGCGACTCGGCCAACAGAGTGCGGATCGCGGCGGCATAGTCATCATCGTGCACCTGCTTCCCGAATCGGGAGGCAAACTGGTCCGGATCCACCCGGCTGATGATCGGACAGCCGTATGCCGCTGCTTCCAAAAAGGTTAATGGAAGCCCCTCTCGGACTGCCGTGCTGACAAAGATCCACGTGTCTGACAGAATCTTGTGCATCCGCTCCGGTTCACGAAAACGATTGATCAGCCCCGGCATTTCGAGATTCGGCACATCACGAAATTTCCTGCGCAATTGGGCGTCGAAACCGGATTCAGCCGAGGCACTCCCCTGCCCCACCGCCACAAACCGGTATGCCGGAAACTGTGCCGCCAATTCCAGAAACAGCCACGGGCGTTTGCGCTTGTCCCACCGCGCCACAAAAGTAATCGTGGGACGCACGCTTTTTTCGGGCAGTGTGGCGGGGACATCGATGAGATTGGGCAGCAGCGTCGGCAGCACCGATAGGCCATAGAGGCGTTTGACCTTCTCCTTCAGGAAATGGGCCGGACAGAACACCGCGTCAGCCCGACGCACGGCCCGCCTGACCAACAACCCGGATTCGGTGAGGTAGTTGAGGGGGGTCAAGAGGCGACGCATCGGAGTGGCATACAGGAATTCAACCCACCAGTCGCTCATCTCGCGCGGGTCGCGACTCGTGACCAGGTGGGCGCGGCGTGGGTGGAGACGTTGCGCCAGATAGGTCAGGACGGTCGGGTCTTGCGAATGGAAAATATCGGCGCTGGATTCCCGAATCAGACGGCAGGCCGCCACGACGTTCCGTGGCGAAAAACTCCGGATCTCCACCCCGCCGATCGTTTCACTCGGCTGTTGTCCCTGTCGCCCGGGAACAATGACGCTGACCCGGTGGCCGGACCGCACGAGACTCTCGGCCAATTTCCGGGACATGCTCCCGAATCCGCCGTAGATGCCCCAGTCGAAATATTGGCTCGTCAGAATGCAGACATGCGGCCGCGCCTTCATGCCCGTGGCTCCCTCTGCCACCCGCCGCCGGTATCCGCAGTGGAGCGACCGGCCACCGGCCTGGCTGCCGGCGCGGAGGCCATCACCCTCGCGCACAATTCGAGATACCTGGTCGCGAGCGCCGGCCACCCGAACCGGAGCACCCGCCGGCGATTCTCCGCACCCATCCGTCGTCGCAGATCATCGGCCTGCAGCAACTCCCTCAAGGCGCGCACCAGCGCCGACACATCGGCCCAGGGCACGATCTCGCCGTTCTCCCCCTTCGTCACCAACTCCGCGGTTCCTCCCGTGTCGGTCACAATGACCGGCAACCCGGACGCCATCGCCTCCAACAACGCAATCGACATGCCCTCTTGCTCAGACGGCAACACAAACACATCCGCCTCCTGGTACACGGCCGGCATCCGGTCCCGCGCAACGAATCCCTTGAACGTCACAGAGTCCCCTACTTGGAGGCGGGCGGCCGATTCCCGTAAGGCTCTCTCGGCATCGCCGGTACCCACAAATAGCAGCTGTAGCGGCTGCTCACAGGTGGCCCGCAATTGCGCAAACGCATTCAGCAGATGATGCTGCCCCTTGCGCTCGATCAAGCGCGCGACACAGACAATCGTGAATGGCCGATTGGATTCCGGATGGACGGGAGTGAACAGAGCGGTATCGACGCCATTGGGAATCGTCACCAGTGGCAGACCCGGCAGCGTGCGATGCGCCAAGACTTCCTGCTCCGCACTAATCGCCGTCACGGCTCCCGCATGCCGCCAGATCCGTTTGATCAACGGCGTCAGCACCGGATAAAGGTACGCATATCGCGCCTCGAAGCCGGGCACGTCCGGCCCTTGGAGCGACAGCACATAGGGCACATTATGGGTCAAGCGCAACAGATAACTGATCGCCCCCGCCGGCACTCCGGCAAAGGCAAAGCTGACATCGTACCGATGGGCGCGCAGAAGGCGCTGCGCCATGCGCAGGCCGCGCCAACTGTACCGCAACAACTCGCGATTGGTCGCATGGTGGATGTTCCGATTGTCGACGGGAACTTTATAGATCGTGATCCGCTCCGCAAACCGCTCGGTCTCATACCTCGCCCTGGTCCGTGAAGAGGTCACCAGGTCTACGACCACATCCCGATGCGACGCCATCTCCTGCAACAGGTGATAGTTCACCACCCCGGTGCCGCCGCCCAGCGGAGGAAACTCATTATCGAACATGAGAATACGAATGGCGGCTATCTCCTCGTCACTCGGCGCGCCACATAGAGAGGGCGCCGTTTGACTTCGTCGGAAATCCGGCCGATGTACTCGCCGATGACCCCGATCGTCATCAGTTGAATGCCCGAGAGAAAGAAGATGGAGACGACCAGTGTGGTAAAGCCGGGCACGCCGGTGCCCAGCGTGAACTTCTTGACCAGATAGAACAACGCGACAAGGAACGACAGGAACGACACGCTGAACCCCAGGAGGGTAATGATGCGCAGCGGCATATGGCTGAAGGAGATCAGCCCGTCGAGCGCGAGATAGAGGAGCTTCCTAAACGTGTACTTGGGCGCCCCCGCATGGCGGGCGTGGCGTTCGTAGGGCACGCCGATTTGTTTGAATCCCACCCAACTCCGAATCCCCCTGACAAAACGATTGCGCTCCGGCATGCGCACCAGGAGGTCCACCACTCGCCGGTCCATGACACAAAAATCTCCAGCATCCAACGGGATGTCGATATTGGCCACCCGCTGCAGCAGGCGATAAAACCCCGCATAGGCCAATCGCTTCCCCCACCACTCTTTACGCTCGGTCCGGATGGCATAGACGACCTCCCAGCCCTCCCGCCACTTGGCCAGAAAGGTGTGCAACACCTCGGGGGGATCCTGCAGGTCGGCGTCCATAATGCAGACGACTCGTCCCCGGCTCTGCTCAAGCCCGGCACTGATCGCCACCTGATGCCCGAAATTCCGCGCAAACTCCACAATGACGATCCGTTGATCCTCCGCTTCCATCCTTCGCAAGATGTCCGGACTCTGATCCTGACTGCCGTCGTCCACCAGAACGATTTCATACTCCATTCCCAGATTCACCAACGCTCTGGTGAGGCGGCCATGCAGCGTGGGGAGATTCTCCGCCTCATTGAACACCGGAATGATCACGGAGAGCTCAGGTCGCCCGGTCGATGGCTCCGCCTGTCCCATCATAGCCGCGAAGTTTGCCGGTGTGAGGGCATGTCTCTCGCCGTCAGAGGCAGGTTCAAGCGCCGAAGCCACGGCGCGACAAAATCGTAAGGCCTCGGCCGGGTCCTCCAAAGGCGGAAGCATTCGGTCGCCGACCCGATCCGCACTGGTCACAGTCTTACGCTCCTGCACAGCCGGTGGGGCTGGAGGAGCGCGTTTATATGGTGGTTGCATGGTTTTCCCTACAACGTCCGGCCTTCGGTCTCCCGACAGCCGCGCCGTCGGTCGGCACAAGGAATCTCCAACCACATAAGTGTAGCAAGAGAATCGTTTTCATCCAGTTCACGCGATAACGCGCAAAAAATGGTCTGGATGGGCGATAAACACCGCCCCGTGCCGAGGCGGGTGTAGGAAAAAGGACAGGTATTGTTGTGTCAAATGGACGACGGCCGGAAGACAGATCAGGGGGCAGGAACTGGAGGCTCTTCGCCTTTTGGAAGCATGGCAAGGCACGCCAACCCAATGGCAATCCAGACGAATTCTCGAAAGCGCCGCAACAGGGCAAAGGTGATGCCGGTCACATCTCCATATCCGAAAGCCGTCAGCAGCAAGAGATTGCCGGCGTCTTGTGCGCCTAAACTACCCGGGATAAAGAAGGTGCCCCCTTTGATCAGCACCGCGAGGGCTCCGATCGCTAGCGCCGACAACACTGTGACCGGTTGGCCCAGACAGAGGATCATGACGAAGACTTCCAGCGCTTCCGCCAGCCATCCCAGGAGAAACAGCCCGGTCGAAAGGAGAAAGGCGGAGCGTTGCGTCGCATAAAATCCGGCGATGGTGCGATCCAAGTCGAGCAGTTGTTGCTCACGCGATTCCAGGTATTGGATCCGCAGACCGAGGCGCCGCAGCATCTTCAGGATCCACCCGAACATGCCCTGGCGTTGCACCATCACGAACGCTCCGATCCCGAATCCCAGCAGGCCCACAGACACAAGGCCGGCCATGGCGGTTTGTCCTGCCGATCCTCCCGTGCCCAACAGCCAGAACGCGAGCCCGATGCCGGACAGGATAAAGAGAATCTGGGCGATCGTCATCGTTGTCTTGGCCGTCACCACCGAGGCCAGCCCTTCCACGATCGGCACGCCCTGCCGTTTGAGGAGAAATGCCTTAAGCGGCTCTCCGCCCACGTAGGCCGTGGGGGTCGTCATGTTCACGACCTCTCCGGCGGTGCGAATTGCCAGCACGCGCCAGAAGGGCACGTTCGTCGCCCACGCGCCGAGCGTGACCAGCCATCCGTAGGCTTCCAGAATGTACATGAGCAGAGAGGGGAGGAGAATCACCAGCATGGCGGCGGGGCCGAGTTGCGTGACCGCCTCGTAGATCCGCCCGATGCCGATATGCCAGACCAGTACAGAAAGCGTCAGGGCCCCGAGCAGAAGGAGGGCCGCCTTAAGCACGGGCCCGTGCCGAGGGACGAATCACCCAGACCATCATCAACCAGAAGACGGTGGAGCCGAGTGCGGCCATCCACAGAAACCAATCCAGTTTATCCAGCAGCGCAAAGAGAAAGACCACCACGGAAAAATCCCGACTTGCGACGTTCTTCAGAATGAAGTCGGACCACGCCGCCTGCTTGGGTGTATTCCAACCACGCGTCGCGCCGATTTTTTGCGCCTTTGTAACCAGCCAGAACGACATGATATTGCCGAGCACCGCCGCTCCGCCCAGCGCCAATGGAATCCAAGCGCCCTCAGTACCGGCCTGCCGGAGATAGGCTCCGCAGGCGATCCCGGCAAAGATGGCCATATGCACCACGTTGTCCATGGCGATATCCAGCCAGGCACCGAACGGCGATTCCGTAAACGTGAGCCGAGCCACCTCGCCATCGCAACAATCGATGACCGCCGCCAACTGAAACAGGAGCGCGGCCACGATCCCGGCCGAGTACGTACCGATACCAAACCCCACGGCCGACAGGATTCCGACCGCCGTCGCTACCATGGTGATCGCGTTGGGCGAACATTTCATCCGCAGAAACAGTCGAGTCAGCAGCCGCGAGAACGTCCGGTTGAAATAACGATCGACGAATCCTTCAGCCTCGCCCTTCAATGAGCGGAAGAGGGTGCGCTCCGCCAATCCGGCGCTGGTAGGATCCCACACATCCCGGTACCACAAACCTGCGTGGGCCGCAGCCGCCACCACTCGCACTCGCCCTTCCACCGCCGCCCGTTCCAGCCAGCGTCGTACCGGAATCATGCCCGCCGGCTCTGCGGCACCGGAGGGTGATGCGGCCGCTCCGTTCGGCGGAGTCAGAATACTAGCCGGCAACACCACCAAATCAGCGGCGACCTGGTGGCCTTCCTGTCCCGGATGATTGTGAAACGAGATCAGCCGCCCTTCCTGAAGCGCGACCGCAGGATTGCGGCGGCCCATCGCCGGCTCAACCGGACCGGCTTCCCGCGTCACAACGAGCGCCTCACCGTCTCGAACGGACTGCCGCAAGTGTTCGATCAATCCCTTGGAGAACACGGCTTGCACACCTGCGATCAGACAAAATCCCCGCACTTCGGTGGCCAGTGATTCCCATGTCCGCGGATCATCGAGCGGGAACTCCCGCACCGGCATCCAGCGCACAGGAATCGTCACCCGGGCCCCCCGCGCCAAGGCATGCTTGAGCAGTTCTTCGTCGGAACCCGCCAGTACGATCAATTGGCGCATGCCGCCGCGTTGCAGCGTGAGCACGGTGCGCTGAAACAGGCTTAAGCCGCCGATAGGGGTCAAAGGACCGACATCGGTCAGACCCCGACCCGGCCGATCGCCAAACAGACCCGCGCCCGGCAACAGAATGGCCGTGCTCAATCCCTGGAGTTCCGCCCCGCGCTGTAATGTACTTTCACTCATGGTCGGATTCGTCGTTCGTCTCTCGTCATTCGTATCTCGCAAAGAAACTGGAGATCCATAGCCATAGCGTGAAGGTGCCGGATATCTATGCAATAGACTTCACGATTCACACGAGGCGAGCCACCGTTAGAGCCGCGGCAGAACTTCCCGCTCCGCCTTCGTCACATCCTCGGGGAAATCGATCTCCGTCCACGGCAACCCGCCGATTTTTTCATGTCCGACTTTCACGTCCCGGAAATACTGCAACAACCCGTCTTCGTATTCCATGTCCCAGCGGTCTTGATCGATATACCCCTTGAGTGAGCCGATCACGTGGGCGGTATCGGCCCGACGAACTCTGAGAAATCCGACGCCCTCGCCTGCAATATCGTACCGATCCGGCATCCTTTTGCTCAAGGCCACCACTCGATCGCCCTGCACCACGACCATACATTCCTCGCCCGTTTGCTTCACCGTGTCGTCCATCAGCAGGCAGTTCTCGTAGGGGGAGGCTACCAACCGGCGGAGAATTTCGCGATGAAACAAGACATCCGCATCCATGATCACCACGTCGTCGGACAAAGCCGGCCGGGCGATCCATAACGAGGAGATACTCCCCCGGTGGAACTCCTCGTTCACCAGATAGGAAATATCGACCCCGTGGCAATGCGAACCGACTGCGGCCCTGATCATTTCCTGCTTATAGCCGACCACGATGGTGGCCTGCCGGATCTTGACCGACGCCAGGGATTCGAGATACCGGGACAGCAAGGTCTGCCCCCCGATCTCGATCAGGCATTTCGGCTTGTGCTGGGTCACCGGCCAGAGACGTTTCCCCACTCCGGCGGCAAGGATGATCGCTCTCATGCGCGGGCAACCGCTCCCGTCACCACCTCTTCAAAGGCCCCCAGGAACCCGTCGATCTGCAACTCGGTCAAGGCGCCCATGTTGGCGATACGGAAGATCTTGGATTCCAGTTGGCCCTGTCCCGCATAGATGACATACCCGCGAGCCTTCAATTGATCGTGCAGCGTGGCGTAACTGATGCCGGGAGGCAAGTGAAAGGCCGTGATCGTATTCGAGAGCGAATCCGACGGTAACAACGTCGTGACCCCCAGGGTCGCCATCCGTTCCCGAATGCGTACCGCCGCCCGCTTATAGCGCTGGAACCGATTGGCCACGCCCTCTTCCAGCAACTCGCTCAACGCCTCTTCAAAGGCATAGTAAATTTGAACGGCAGGGGTAAAGGGCACAATGCCTTTGCCCTGGTCATCGATATAGTGGGTCAAGTTGAGGTACCAGGATCGCTTGGGGTAGTTGCGCATCCGCTCCAGGAATCCTTTGCGCAGCAGGACGAACGACACACCCGGGAATCCCTGGATGCATTTGCCGGCGGTCCCCGCCACCATATAGATGTGGGATCCGGCGATATCGATCGGCTCCCCGGCCAGACCGCTGACGGAGTCGAGCACGAAGACCCGATTCAGACTATCGACGACTTCTGCGATTTCTTTCACCGGATTGATCAACCCCGTGGTCGTTTCATGGTGCACCATGGAGACCGCATGCACCTCGGGGTGCTGGCGTAGCGCCAAACGGACTCGCTCAGGATCAGGCTTGATGTGCCACTCCGACTTGAGTTCGGACACTCCGAGTCGATGGAGTCCGACCATGCTGGATAACCGCTCGCCGTAGACGCCGTTGTTGAGGACCAACATGCGCTTGGCCATCGGCAGACAGGACATGACCGCGGATTCCACCGCCGCCGTGCCTGAACCCGTCAACAACACGGCCACGTAGTCGGATTCGGCCCCGGGCACAAACGCCGCCAGCAGTTTATGCTGGATACGGCCCAGGAGATCTGTAAACTCGGACTCGCGATGGCAGATATCCGGACGCAACAACGCCTGCCGCACCCGTTCGCTCACGTTCACCGGACCTGGATTCAGAAGTATCATGTTCATGCCTCAGGCTGTGGATCGGGACTGAGCGGAGCGGCCCCACACATCGCACTCAGCACATCGGTGCTATTCAATTGCGTTCATGAATCGAGCCGTGATGGCCGGCGGCTCAAGCGCCACCCGCCCGGCATCCTCGACAAACTCGTTGACCTTGACCAGCAACATGCTGGGGCCGTCTTTTTTCAACATGTCCTTAAATTCATAGACGAGGTCGTCCCGGTCCAGCACGCGCTCGACATTGACGTAACCTGCCGCCCTGGCCACTTTCTCCAACTGTACGACGTTGGAAATGGTCGGCTGATTCCCCGTCGAGCCATAGACCTCATTGTCGAACACCACATGGATAAAATTCTTCGGCTTCAAAGCGCCCACCGTGGCCAACGTGCCCATCCCCATGAGGACATTGCCGTCGCCGTCGAAGACGA
Source organism: Nitrospira defluvii (assembly GCA_000196815.1). Taxonomy (GTDB): domain Bacteria; phylum Nitrospirota; class Nitrospiria; order Nitrospirales; family Nitrospiraceae; genus Nitrospira_A; species Nitrospira_A defluvii_A. Next base: position 694,984 of record FP929003.1, on the reverse strand, counting down.
TGACCTGCTTGCCTGGTTTGGAGAGCGCCACACCGAGCGCAATGGCCGGCGCATTTCCCATCGACCCGATCATGTAAAAATGCGTCGGGCGATCGGCGAGCTTGTGGGCTTCCCGCGAAGGAAATCCATTGCAGATGATGACCGGCTGATCGGTCAGCAATTCGAGCAGCGCCGCCATGGCCTGCGCCCGGCTCTGCATGGTGCCTTGTTCGGGCCTCATGGATGCAACCCCTTGATGATACCCTTCTTAATCAGGAGCGCGACCGGAATACGCTGCTTCATCACGGTCTGCCCCACCCACCGGAGATCATCCATCATCGTCGGTTCCGACAGCGTCCGGTGTGGAATTCTCATGGTGTCGAGCAACTGTGGCATCGTCTCGCCCATCACCAGATGTTCCGGGGCGTCTTTGCCCTCGAAGCCCCGCCAGGACACCAGGAGGATACAGGGCTGGCGATAGATCATGTTCAGCGAAATCAGCGTATTCAACGCCGTCCCGAGCCCGGAATTCTGCATGAGCACAGCGGAAACTTTTCCGGCCATGTAGGCGCCCGCCGCCATGGCCACCGCTTCATCCTCACGCACCGCAGGGGTGTAGAGCTTGCGCGTCAACAATTCTTCGATAATACCGCCCAGCAACGAATCCGGTACACCCGTGAAAAAATTCACGCCCAGATTCTCGAGCGCTTGCACAAACACATCGCTCTCAATCATGACCCCCGCTCCTCGTGTCGCACCGGCTTGGGCACAAGAGGCGCATTATAGCCAAGGGGTCCTCCATTCACAAGAACAGCGCCACCGAGTTGCCGTCACCGCGAGAACCGTGATAGCGTTTGCTGAGAAACGATTGAAGGCCATGCCCAACGCGTTTTGGATATGCTCCTCTCTCCGAATGGCGCGCCGCCTGGGACTTTTTGTTGTCCTCATCTTCATCCTGGCCGTGCCCGCATTTGCCATCACGATGGCGAATGATCCTCATGGCTTCGACCATCTCACCTGGGGCATACCCCTCACCGACATTCCGGAACTGACGGTGACACGATCCAATTCGCATACGATTGACTACCAGTTTCGCGATCGTCCGCCGGTCTATGCCGATATTCCGGTTGAGAGCGTCCACCTTTCGACTGTCGATGATCAGTTTGCGCGGGTGACTATTCGGTACAATGGCGCGAAAGCCCACGCGCAAGTGCTGCAATTCCTCGAACGGTCCTATGGCAGGATCGAGCGGATTCCCGGGCAGATGATGCGGGGCCTGAACCAGCAATACACCTGGCGAGGGACGGATACCGAGATCAGCCTCACCTATGAGGCCAACCGGGACCGGGGCTTTATCTTTATCGAAAGTCGCAACCTCGCGCCGAGATTTCAAGACCGGATGTCGGACACGGCGGAATAACATGACGCAGCCCCTCTTCATCACTCGTGGGCAATGGCCCACGGCCCTCACCGCGTTGATTGCCACGCTGCTGCTTCCGGTCGCGCTGGCGCTGGCCGTCCCCATGCAAAACGACCCGAATGGGTTCGAAGGCATTCCCTGGGGTGCGTCGTTCTCGGAATCCGACACGTTCGTGAAGGTCGAAGACACAGGCCGGGTCCAGACCTATGAACTGAAAACCGCCGACCGGACATTGGGGCCGGCGACGGTCGATTCGATGAAGTTCAACACCGTCGATGGGAAATTCGCGCGAGTCATGGTGCGATACAGCGGCAAAGAGGCACACGACCGGATACTGAGTTACCTGCAGGAACGATTCGGCCCTCTCGACCAGACTCCCGGCCAGGTCGCGGGCGGCGCCGTGAAGTTCTTCAACTGGCAGGGAGACGAGAGCGAAATCATCCTCCGCTATGACCTGCGCACCAGCCAGGGCGTCATCTTCTTCGAGAGCGAAGCCTTTCGTGCCAAGTTCAACGAGGGCAATTCGCCCTCGACGTTTTGAGGCCTCGCCCTGCCTCCACGGCCGAATCCCTCATCCCGAATCCCACGAGATTCTTGTCTTGCCGAGTTGGCCCGTGATAGCCTGACAGGTGAGTAACCACTCACTCACCTGACCGACGAGCGCATGAAACAGACGGCCGCCCTCTCCCGCAATCCGGGCCAAGACCGCCAGGCCAGCCTGATCGCCTCGGCCGCCAGTCTGTTCGCAGCCAAGGGCTTTAAGGGCACGACCACCAAAGAAATCGCGCGCGCCGCCGGCGTCAGCGAAGCCCTGGTGTTCAAATATTTCCCGACCAAGCGAGCGCTATACACCGCAATCCTCGCCGAAAAAGCCCCGCTCAGCGAGCTCCTGAACGCCGTCGACGAAGTGGCACGCAAGCGCGACGACCAGCGGGTCTTCACACTGATCGCCGGGTACCGCATCCGTCCCGGCGCCGATCCCACCATGCTGCGACTGCTGCTCTTCAGCGCCTTGGAGGGCCACGAACTGGCCGACATGTTTTTCGGCAAGCAGCACCGCGTCTTCTACGACTATCTGGCGGGATACATCCGGACCAGGATCGAAGAAGGTGTCTTCCGAAAAATCGATCCGTTGCTGGCCGCGCGCGCCTTCATCGGGATGGTCGTGCACCACCGGCTGCTGCATGAAATTTTCGACGTGCCGCTGCATTGCCCGCACAAGGAGATTGTCGATACCTATGTGGAGTTGTTCCTGAATGGATTGCGGCATCCGTCCACATCGAAGACACGGAGGCTGTCGCGTGTCCGTTAATCTCATCAAACGGCATCCGATCGTGACCCTCGGCATCATGCTCGTTGTTGCCGTGGTGGCATTGGTGGCGCTCCGCCTCAGCAGCGGAGCCAAGAGCGACCCTCGGAAAAACCGCATCCTCACCGTCGGCACGATGAACCCCATCAAGCAGGACCTCGACGTCCGGTTGACGTACACCGCCGACCTCATCCCCAACCAACTCGTGAATATCTTTTCGCGCGTGGACGGCTATATCGCCAAGATCTACGTGGATAAAGGCGATCTGGTGAAGGCCAATCAACTGCTCGTCGAAATCGATCACACCGACTACGTGCACGCGGTGAATCAGGCCAAGGCCAATCTCCTGTCGGCCAAAGCGAAGGTCGTGCAGCAGGAGGCGGCGGTGCGCAACGCCACCCTCACGCTCGACCGCATGCAGGCCCTCATCAAGGATCAGTTTGTCTCTCAGCAGGACCTGGATACGGCGCTGGTGAACCGCGATGCGGCGCTGGCCTTGCAAGACTCCTTGCGCGCACAGGTGCAACAGATGGACGTCGCGCTGGCACAGGCCGTCACCAATCTGGCCTATGCCTCCATCCGTGCCCCGTTTGCCGGCTATATCGCGGAACGCAACCTTGACCCCGGCGCCTATGTGAGCGGCACCACCGCCAGCACGTCCACGATGTCGCGAGGAATCTTGAGCGTGCATGACGTCGAAACCGTCCGCACCCTGATCGAGGTCGTGGAGAAAGATGTGCCGCTGGTGAAGGTCGGGCAGCGCGCGGATGTGCGCGCCGAAGCCTACCCGAACGAAGTGTTCGAAGGCACGGTGACCCGCATCGTCCAAGCGCTCAATCGCGCCACCCGCACCATGACCGTCGAGGTCGACCTCCCCAACAAAGATCATCGGCTCAAGGGCGGCATGTTCGCCCGCGTCGAAGTCCTGGTGGGAAAGCATCCCCAGGCGATTCAGATCCCCCTGGACGCAGTGAGCCGGCTCGAAGAGTCGCAATATGTCTATGTCGTCAAGGACGGGAAGGCCCATCAGGTTCCGGTTGAGCTAGGAGCCCGCGCGGAGAATCGCGTCGAAGTCGTGAAGGGCCTTGCCGGAGACGAGCAGGTGATCGTCTCCGGCAAAGATCTGGTGAGCGAGGGCGCGCCGGTTCAGACCCAGCCGATAGATGCCGTGAAACGTGAATCGTAACAGGTGCCGGATGAAGGGACCTTCTGCGTTGACACTGTGCGCACTTCGTTTCACATCTAACGTCTCACCGCTCACGTCTCAATCATGTGGCTGACACTGCTCGCATTGCGCAATCGCATCGGCATCCTGATGCTGTCCCTGGCCATGGTGATCCTGGGGGCCACCTCCCTCGAACGGCTCCCGGTCGATCTCTTCCCCAACATTCAAGTTCCGGTCGCGTTTGTCGGCGTGATTTACAAGGGCGCACCCCCGCTCGATATCGAGCAGAGCGTGGTCTACCCCATCGAGAAGGCCGTCAGCTCCGCCTCGAACGTCGAACATGTCGAGTCCTTCGCCAAACAAGGCATCGGCGCGGTGCAGGTCTGGTTCAACTGGGGTGCGGACATCAACGTGGGCCAGATGGAGGTGATGCAGCGCATCACCCAGATTTTGAACAGCCTGCCGCCCGGGATTCTGCAGCCGTTCATCGTGAAATTCGATGTCTCGAACATTCCCGTGGCCTTCGTGACGGCATCAGGCGGCGATCTGGACGAACGAGCGCTCTACGACCTGGCCTACAACACGATCGCCCCGCAGATCGAACAAATCTCCAACGTGGCGGCGGCGACCGTCGAAGGCGGCAAGATCCGGCAGATCAACATCAATCTCGACCCGGCCCTGCTCCAGGCGCGCGGCCTCTCCATTCTGGACGTGGTCAAAGCCGTCAAGGCCTCCAATCTCATTCTGCCGTCGGGCGACATCAAAGCCGGGAACCTCGACTACAACGTGTTCACCAACACGCAGTTCAAGACGGTGGAGCCCATCAACGACGTCGTGGTGAAAATCGACCAACGGGGTAACCCGGTGCGTGTGCGTGATGTCGGCGTCCTCAGCGACTCGTCGGACATTCAGACGAACGTTGTCCGCACGGACGGCAAACGATCGGTCTACTTACGCGTGAACAAGCAGCCGATCGCCAATACGGTGGAAGTGGTCGACGCCTTACGGAAGGCCATTCCCAAAATGATCGGCATTCCGCCCGGCGTGCAACTGGGCATCTCCTTCGATCAATCGATCTATATCCGGCAATCGATCAAAAACCTCATCGAGCAGGCCCTCCATGGCTCGCTGCTCGCGGCGGCGGTCATTCTGCTGTTTCTGAGGAACCTGACCAGCACGCTGATCATCTCCGTCGCTATTCCGCTGTCGATTCTCGTGACTTTTATCGTCCTCTATTTCAGCAACCAGACGCTGAATGTCTTCACGATGGGCGGGTTGGCGCTGGGCATCGGCCGGCTGGTGGACGACTCCATCGTGGAATTGGAAAACATTCAGCGTCATTTGAACATCGACCGGAACCGCTGGGATGCCATCGTCAACGCCGCCCGCGAAGTGGCCATGCCGATCTTCGCCTCGACGGTCACGACCGTCGTCGTCTTCCTGCCCATGTTTTTCATCGTGGGTATCGCGCGGCTCCTGCTCATCCCGCTGACCCTCACGATCGCCATCGCCCTGTTCACCTCGTTCTTCGTTTCCCGCACCGTCACACCGGCGCTTTGTTATCGCTTCTTGAAGCCGGAGGAGGAGGCGCACCGTTCCTTGCCCTCCTGGTTCGTGAACATCATGCAGTGGAGCCAGCGCCGGTACGACGCGCTCGATGAAGGATACGAACGCAGCCTGCGCTGGGTGCTGGCACACCGGCGCACCTTGCTGGTTTCAGTGATCACGATTTTCGTCGGATCACTGCTGCTGCTGCCCTTGATCGGCACCGAATTTCTCCCGGTCTCGGACGAAAGCCAGTTCCGGATCGTGCTCCGCGGCCCGGTCGGCCAGCGGGTGGAAAAAACCGTGGATCAGGTCGCCGAGGTCGAGCGTGTGCTTCGGGAAAAGATCCCCCCGGATGAACTGGAAGCGATCGCCTCCAGTACCGGCGTGCTGGCGCAAGGACGCTCGTCCCTGTTCAATCCCAACACCGGCCCGCACACCTCGGTCATTTCGGTCTATTTGGTGTCGCCCGACAAGCGCCGGCGCAACCAGGTCGAGATCATGAACGCCGTCAGACCGGCAATCATCAAGCTCTTCCCCGGCGTCGCGATGTTCTTCGATCCGGGAGGGCTGGTGAAACGCGTGACCAGCTTCGGCTCGCAGAAGTCGATCGATGTCGAGATATACGGCTACGATTTCGAGAAGGCCCGCACCGTCATCCACCAGGTACAGGACACGATGCACAAGATTCCCGGCATGGCCGACATTGAGGTCAGCCGGGAGGAAAACTACCCCGAGGTCAACGTCGTCGTGGATCGGGAAAAGGCCGCGCTCTTGGGGATCAGCGAAACGGACGTGGCCAACGCCGTTTTGTTTTCACTGAACGGCAACGGCCAGACCGATCCGATCATCTTCACCGACCCCCAGAACGGCAATGAATACTACATCAGCGCCTGGCTCGCAGACGAACATCGCAAGGACCTGTCGGCCATCGAAAATGTGCTGTTGACGACAAAGAACGGAGAGCCGGTGCTCCTCAAAAACCTGGCGACGCTGAAGCTGAACGCGGGGCCCGTAAAGATCGAGCGAAAATACTTCCAACGCGTCGTCCATATCACCGCCAACCCTGTCGGCCGCGACCTCGGCTCGATTGCCCAAGACCTGGAGTCGGCGTTCGCCCAGATGCAGCTGCCGCCGGGATTCAGTATCCGGCTCGCCGGACAAATCCAACAACAACGCGAAACGTTCGAAGGCCTCACCTATGCCAGCGCCCTGGCATTGATCCTGGTCTACATGGTGATGGCCGCACAGTTCAAATCACTGATCGACCCCTTCATCATCATGTTTTCCGTGCCGATGGGAATCCCCGGTGTGATCGTGATCCTCTATTTGACCAACACCACCATCTCCACCTCCTCCCTCATGGGCCTCATCATGATGCTGGGAATCGTGGTCTCCAACGGCGTCCTGTTGGTGGACTATACGAATGTGCTGCGACGCCGGGGCCTGGACCTCGCCGCCGCCGTCGTCACGGCCTCGCGCACCAGACTACGCCCCATTCTCATGACTTCACTTGCCACCGTGGTCGGACTGATGCCCATGGCCCTCGGACTCGGCACCGGCAGCGAAACCAATGCCCCGCTCGCGCGCGCCGTCGTGGGAGGGCTCACGGTCTCGACGATCCTGACCCTGTTCCTCGTGCCCACCGTCTACACGATGCTGGAGGAGCGGTTCCCGCGGCGGGCGGATCAACTGGCGGCGGCTGACTCGGAAACACCGGCGACACAACCGGCGTAGTAACAGACCACATGCCGTCAATCGTCATTCGTCAATCGCGTCACAGAAATGTGCCCAAAGACTTCCACTGTTGACGATTGACGCTATGGTAGCGCGGACAAAGAGCGGGTGTAGCGTCAGGGCACCGAAGCAGGATGTGACGTTCGCTAGGGGGTTGCTGACAAACTACTTGAACGCGATGGAAACGAGGGGACCTGGACAGTCACTGCCCCCCTCAGAATCAGTCGTAGGCTGTTCAGAAAGGCTGCCCAGCAAGGCCGCAGGAAGCACGGCGACTGAGGCGTACCCTCTGGGTACGTCGCAGGGAGACGTGCGACCGAGAACGCCGCTGGCGGCCTTTCTCAACAGCCTGTTATGGGCGGAGACTTGGAAAGAGCGAGGCGAGCTGCATGGCCAGGCCCATATCACCACTGATACGCAGCCGCCCGGTCATGGCCACCATCGTGCCGCTGACCTGACCGTTCAACACCTTCAGACAATCCTCCCCCGACATCGCCAGGGTCACGTGCGGATCCGGGTGGGTGCCTTCAGAAACCTGACAGACACCGTCCCGGATCTGCAGTTGGTACTGTCCTCCATCAGCGCCGTTCAGGTTGAACTGGTAGACGGCATCCAGTCCTTCGGCTGCTTCAGGATCGAGTTTACCGGCGAGTGTGGAGAAAAACGCCCGCACGGTTTTCGGTGGTGTCGAATTCATGGGATATGGTTCCGGCAAGACAACGCCTCTTGCCGGAAACCGGAAGTATCTGTGTCCTTGGTCTAGTACCGCAACATGGCCCGATGGCTCGAACGACGGGCGCCGAAGAAGGCTTTGGAGAATTCTTCGACGACGGCCGGCTCGTAGCCCTTGCAACTGAAAATATCGAGATAGGCGCTGTTGGTGTCGTTGGCGAAGTGCCCGCTGATCAAGGAGGTCTCGATCAACTGCACCATGCTGTAGCCCGCCACGCGGCCTTCTCCGAAATTCACGATCTGGCAGGCGCCATACCGCTTCATTTCGATCAGCTCGCAGAGCTGCACAACGTAGGCTTCTATTTGTTTGGCGTCGCGAATGCGTTCGGGGATGCAATCATGGAGGTCAACAGAGGTGCAAATGCCCCAGGCTTTGCCGGGTCCGACAGAGTCCGGATGGACTGCGGAGTCAGCAACCCTGGCTGAAGATGATGAGATGTCGTCGGAGGTGGCACCTTCTGCGTTGTGCATATGCGATATGACCTTTCTGTTGGGAATGGTGGGAGTGAGCACACATGTTTGCAATATACTGAACGTTTGAAACCCTGTAAATATTTATCTCCGAAATTTCTCGTGCTTCTCGCACATTGACAAACTCTCGACCCCTTAGCGAGAATGCCGACCATGGCTGATACGTCGACACCCCCATCGAATCCTTCTGCGCCGACCGCTGAATTGCCGGAACGTCTCTGCACCTGGTGCAAGGTCCCCATGACCAAGCGTCTGGTCGCCGGCGGCCAGTTCATTCACTATACCTGCCCCAAGTGCGTGTTTCAGCATACGACTAAATGCGCCCCCAAGACTGAGTAGGTCCCCTGCCCCGGAAGGGGAGAGGCCTCCGGGCTGCCCAAAGAGGTCGCGAACAAGGCCGCAGCGAGCGAGCGGATACACTCAACCCGTATTCCCGTTTTACCACTTGTGCGTCGAAGGAGTGAGCGACGCGAGAACGCCGTTGGCGCCCTCTTTCATCGGCCTGCTAATCGTAATATTTCTCTCTATAGATCGGGCACAGCCCTTTGGCATTGAGCCCGGCCGTCACGTCCTTGATCATCCCGCTCCCGCCGCAAAGATAGACGGCGAGCTTGCTGACGGAGGAGATCCGCGCATCGACCCACGCCGTGACTCGACCACGCTCACCTTGCCACCCGGGCTCCGGCCTGGACAGCATAGTCACAGAAAAAAAGTTGGGATGGTCCGCCGCCAGGGCCGTCAGTTCCTCCTGCCAATAGAGGTCCCGCTGACTGCGGACTCCCCAGACCAGCGTGACGGATCGCGAATCCCCACGCACCAATTGAGCCAGGATCATACTGCGGAGGGGAGCAATCCCCGTTCCCGTCGCGACGAACAACAGGTCTCTTGCCCCATCGTCCCGCAGATAGAAAGCCCCTGCCGGCCCCTTGAAAGAAGTTCGCTCTCCTTCCCGTAAGCCGAACAGATAACTTGACCCCGGTCCACCCTGAACGAGATTCAGCACGAGCAAGATCCGGTCCCGCTGACCCGGCGATGACGCAATGGAATAGGGCCTGGTCAACGGTCGAGACTGCCCCGCCTTCGGCACTTCGAATGATACGAATTGCCCGGCCTTGAACGTGATGCTCGCCGGCTCCAGAAGCCGCAGTTCGATCGCCCGCACGTCATGCGTCAGATCCTGAATGCGGCTCACTTCGGCCGTGAACGCGTTCACAACATCCAACCCGGTTAGAAGTGACGGGAATGGACGATCCGGTTAACCTCGTCCGGAGGGCAGCAGCAGATGTGTCTCATAACTCATGATACCAAGAAATGCGGCCAGGCCGAGGTAGTACAGGCCATAACTGACCTTGGTGGTGAGCGGCACCTCGTAGTAGCGTTCGGGCAGGCCGGGGGGGCCGCCACGGAAGGTGGACATGACGTGGGGAATGGCCATGATGGCGATCAACAGCAACATGGGACTGTGGTTCATGACGAACAAGCCGATCAGGATCGGTACGCCCAGCCACCACACCTTCGGCGAAATGATGGCCGTGATGCGCCCGCCGTCGAGCGGCGACAGCGGAATGAGATTGAAGAGGTTGATCATGAATCCGGCATAGGCCAGGGCCAGCAGCAACTGACTCTGCGTGTATTCTGCCGCGTAGTAGCAGGCCATCGCGGCAAAGGTTCCCGCCACCGGACCGGCGATGCCCACATAGGCCTCGGTTTCCACGTCCATGGGCTGTTCTTTGAGTTGAATCCAGGCACCGACGAACGGAATGAAGGTCGGAGCCCCCACATTCAGATTGCGTTGCTTGGCGGCAGCGTAGTGTCCTAGCTCGTGAAACAGGATCAGCAGCACGAAGCCCACGGCATACCACCAGCCGAAGATAAAACTATAGACCACCATCGACAGCAGCATGGTCCCGCCCGTGAGGGCGATCTTGCCGAATTTGAGGCCGCCGAGGAGCAGCAGGAGAATTTTCACGACGGCAATCCTCCGCCGCCCGCCTGCTCCGGCTTGGGTTTCTTGTTGAAATACTTGGCGGCCAATCCGCCGAGCGCGATCACCAGCAGCATCAACAGCTTCTTTCCCGCAATCACCAACGGAATGATGAACCCCCAGAGCTTCGCCAAGAGGCCGGACTTGATCGCCGCGCCGGCGATGAGCGCCGACAGGCCGACCGCGGCCACCTTGTCGGTGGTACTGTCGAAATCGGTATACCGTTTCCCCTCGATAAACTCCACATTGGACAACAGCAGGCCGACGTGCGGCTTCAGCAGCGGCAATTGTTCCAGGGAGCCCACCATGTTCATGCTGAGATACCCCTGCCGCCCTAAGGCCAGCGTGTTGTAATTCACCCCCACCGACGATTCCCGCTCCTGCGCGGAGATGGCCCAGACCACCTTGTTCGCGGTCTTGTCGTAATGCGGCTTTTCTTCCCATCCACGAATGATCAGCGGGGGAAACCCTTGCGCCTGGCGGGTCTTGTTGTCTTCTTCCGTGCCGTCCTTAATGGAGGTCATCAGCGCATCGGCGTCCCAATTGGCCGCCTCGTCATCCTTCACGTAACCCGCATCGATATACCGGACCACCATGAACCACTGCTCCCCCTTGCCCGTCGCCGTAATCAAGCCTAGCTCCGAGCCGGACGGGAAGTTCCCCATTTGTTTCAGCAATTGCTGCGTCTCCTGCGCGCCAAGAAATCGGTAGCCCGTAGGAAGTTTCAGCAGGGCTTGATCCCCCAACTTCGCTTCGGTAGGCCCGACTTGCCAAGGCAGCGCCCGCGGAGGCGGCTCATCCGCGATGGCGGGCAACGTCCACGCGTACAGCGACAGAACGATCACCGCCATGAGCCTCAACTGATGCCCAACCATAATCAGACCTCCTTATACCGCCTGCTTGTATCTTGGCGTGCGGAAACAAGACACACACATGATCATCTTATCGTATTCGTCGCGCTTACAGATTCAAAACTCGTTGGGGGCCGTCTGAATATCGAGCCCGGGCGTCGGCCTTTCCTGTTCATCAAGTAGCCTCAGTCCCTTACTTGTGCGACTCCAATTGGCCGGTCAGTACACCACCGTGGTCAATGACAGCGGCCCCACCGCCGTCTTGTCTGAGACCTTGACCGCCATCCGGCCGATGACGCGACCGTCTTCGGCTTCCACATCGACCCGCCAATCCCCCGGATCAAGCCCCTCCTTAAAGGTGTAGGCTCGATATCCCCCCTCACGCCCACCGGAAATCTTGAGCGGAATGCGGTCGGCATCCGTGAAAGGTTGACCCGCGTCAGGACGGTAATACCAGTGATGATAGATCGTGGTCTTCAACGCCACGGGCGCGAAGACTGCCGTGAAGCAATAGACCGGATCGTCGGCCGGGAGGACACTGTCTGAGCTCTTCCACACTTCGTACCAGGATTTCTCAAAACTTAGTTCATACCGGTCACCCGAGCGCTTCACCTCGTGATACATCCCGCCGTACTTGAGCGAGAGCGGCACCGGTGGAATCCAGTTCAAGAAATAGAAGCCGACCAGCAGCGCAATCAGACCGAGAGCCGGCGCACCGGCCCACATCGCCTCGCTCCTCGTCCGGTCGGAGTTGTTCCAATAGATCAACTGTACGACGCGCAGGACCACCAGCACGGTGACCGCCGCCCCGGCCAGAAAGACCACCGCATTCATCCAGCCGGTCATCACCGGGAAGAAGAAAGTAAAAAACGCGAAACAGACGAGGGCGTAGAGACTCACCAGCAGCTGCACGTTCGACAACCGGCTGCGGAGAAATTCGTTGGCCACCAGAAACGCCACCAACAGGCAGAAAAACACGGCCGTGCCGGCGAAGGTCGCGCTTTTGGAATAGAAGATCGCATAGGCGCTGAAGAGGCCGCCCAACAGGAACTGAATGGCCATCGGGGCATAGGGCTTGGCCTGCACGACCCATTTCATGAAGAACGGCGCATCTGCCGGGAGATCGTCGACCGTCGCCTCTTGTGTTCCCAAGCGCCCGGTCAGGACGATCAGAAAACCCAGCAGGCTCAGGTACGCCAACAGCAGCAGGTTGTCCCGCAGACGGTCGATCCGCGTCAACACCAACGTGTCGTAGGTTACTCCGCTGAAGAAAAATAGCGGAGGCAGGTAGGGTTTGCCTAATACCGATTGGAATCGTTGCAATGAGACCATGCGCTAGATTTCAGGAGACGCAGCAGATTGTCAAACGAAGAGAGGAATCAGGCTGCGGAATTGGACGGCCGTGCTGGTGCCATTGAAGACAAACTCCATGTCGCAGGACAACAGAGTTTCCTGGCATTCAGATTTCACCCGGCAGCTCAACCTGGCGACCTTCTGCCCCCCCCCAACCCCGGCGAGCCGAGACGCGCCTTGCCCGGGCAAGACCGCGGGGGAGAAAGAACCGGAGTCGTACCCTCTGCGGTACGTCGAGGATTCTTTCGACCTGAGAACGAAGCCGGGGGCCATGTTGTGTGATCAGCAACAAAACAGGATGCTCACAACGGCTATCCGGCAAGGCCGCAGTGAGTGCGAGGGCGAGGCGTACGTTGCCCTAGTACGTCGAGGCCTCGAACGAAGCGAGAACGCCGCTGGAGGCCGTTTTCAGCATCCTGTCAGACGAAAGGCGGGAGCGGCGCATACGTCACATCATATCCCAGCAGACGTTCCAGCCACGCAGCCATATGTTCTTCGGGCAAGGGCGCCCGATTCAAGCGGGCCTCCAGTTGAAAGCCTCCCGCGGTGCCGACGATTCCAATGATGGCTGAGGCGTCGCTGCCCTCCGGCATCAACTCCTGGGTCTGGAATTCACAGAGCGTGCTATACAAGCGTCCCTGCGGCTCGATCGTGGCGAGCACTTCCGGCAATTCGCCCAACGCGCAATGCACGGAACATCGGTACACCGAACGGGCGCCGGGTTGCACCGCGGCAAACGCCTCCAACGCCGGCTCCGAAAAGCCCGTCAGGTAAGCACGCACACCGGCCGGCTGCGGCGCGAAGGTGGCCGCCAACCGGCTCGCCGGCACGAGAAACTCGTAGGCATCCAGGGAGTTGTATTCGAACTGACAGGGGCCGAAGGCATCCGGCCAGGAACAGAAAAACGGCGTCGCCGGATCGGCCGGCCTCAACACCAGGTCGCCCTTCTCCACCGAGGTTTCCACCGGCAAATCCAAGGTCCCGATGGCGTCGAGAAAGATCGCCCGCCGTTCATCGATCCAATCCACCCGCCGCACGTCCTCACGCGTTTCCCCGGGCGTCACCACCTCTTGGGTATGCAGGCGCACGCGGATAAAGCCATGGTTATGCCGGAAGCCAAGCCAGAACATACACGTGGGGTGATGAAACCGCAGCCCGGGTTTCGTGCGCCAGGGATGGCTGATGGAGCAATAGGTCCCGACATCCTGAAACCGCTGATAGACCGTGTGGTAACCGCCGGCGAGCAGAAAGAAATCGCCTTGCCAGGCCTCGCGGATATGCAGGAGCGTGACGTCTTCCGTCGCCCAGTGGTCGAGTAGGTCAAACGCGTCGGGAGAATCGACGGCCCAATCCTCCACGTAGCAGATCACATCCCTGGCGGGATGCGCGGGCTTCAGGCCCAGGGCCGCCAGCCGCTCACCGACCGCCAGCACCTCGCGAAACGTCAACCGGCCCGAGGTCTCCCACCGCCGTTCACGCACAACGATCCTCCGCACTCTGCACGCGACGGACGAACCCGCACCGCGTCACTTGGCTGACTTCAGCGTGCGGCCCTCGATCTTGGTATCGGTGATAAACCGCTCAATCCCGTCTTGCAGGAGGCCGGACATGAGCGTTTCCACATCTTCGCTGGTGAACCAGAACACCAGCTTGGTCTGTTCGCCCTGAATATTGCGCACGGTGCTGCTGTCGTCCGCGAGATTCCTCGCCTTGATGACCAGCCGGCTCTCGCCGGTCAATTTGGTATTGAACACCCGGCTTTTCGCGTTCGTCGAGAAGTCCCGAATTTCTCCCCCGATCACGATATCCGCGCCTGACACTCCGACGCCCGCCTGCACGACCCGTGCATCCCATCCACGGCGGTTCCATCCCCGCACGCGCAGCGTTTCGGCCAGCGCTTCGGCAATGGTCACTCCCGGCGCGCCTCCGCTGACATTGAAATTCGTCACCCCGCCGCCCAAATGGGTGCGTTGCCCGATCTTCGACCGGTCGGTGCGCAAATCTTCAAACGGTTCGATCACAATCTTCAACGGCTCAGTCTGGCTGCTCTGCGCGAACGGCTGTTGCGTCTGAAGATTCAGCGCAACCATTTCTCCGGTTCCGGCACAGCCCAAGAGCACTGCCAAACCCAGTGCGACACAACACTGACCTACAATGCGACATCCCTGTGCAATCACACATGCCTCCCTGTCAGTAAGTGACCTTCCCAAAGACGCGCACAGTCTACCCAACTCGCAGCCGGATGACAAACGGGAAGGAGGCCTGAAAGAAACACGTCGGCGCTGCTCGCTGAATGCCGATGGCGGAGAAAACCCGCCGCAGGAAAGAGTCGAATGCAGGGCCGATCAAGGCGTCAGGAGCGGCAGGAGGCTCCGGAAGGTGTCACGGCCCACCTCCGGGAGCCGGCCTTCGGACATAGCCGGCTGATCCAGCGGCACGAACCGGGCAATCTTGAACCAGGCTCGACCGGACAAGACGGCCGCCAATTGAGCCTTGCGGTCGTGGGTGATCGGCAGGGTGTACCCTTCGCCCCGCTTCCATTCCCAAAACGTCGGCGCGAGAGACAGCTCCAACCCCTGACCGGCCAGCTGGTGGAATCGATCGAAGAAGTTCTTCTTGCACTGTTTGACCTGCCCCCCTTCTACAATCATGGCGAAGACGAGATGGTGTCCCCACCAGCAGAGCGAGCGAAAGGTGAACTTGTCGTCCCCGAGGAAATGTTTCGGGTAATCCAGATACTGGTAGGGGCAGTCTTCAAGCCGCTCGCCCTTCACAACCTGCATTTTGGAAGGATCGAATCCGGGCGGCACCAGCAGCGCGGTCCGGCTCAGGTCTTCCTGCAACCCGGCCTGGAGTTCAGTGAGCAGATCGCGCACCTTGAGGATGATACGCTCCTTGGCACGAAAGAGATCCCGATCTCCCACCAGCCGGAGTTCTTCCAACGTCAGAAACCCGTCATGTGAGGGAATGGACATGCAGAATCTATCAGCCATCCGCTCGTCGACATCGGCTCTTTGCCTCGGACGAGATACGCTTCACGGACGACACTTCACAGGCCCACTAGGACTTCTGGTGGGATTCGAACACCGACACCTGCAAATCGAATATCCGGCGACAGTCAGCGCAACGCAGGCCGACGCTGTCCCTGATCACATCGAGTTCGCGAATGGTAACGGACACGGGATGCGCCCGAAGGCAGGCCTCCAACAGTTCCTTCGCCGTCGGGAGCGCCTTGACACCCGACATATCGCCGTCGACCGGCACCGCCGCCACCCTCGCCACCACCTGGTCCGGTGCCATGTGATGCATCATGCGGCAGGACGTGCAGGCAACGATCAGCCGCCCCTCCTCGTCGATTCGCTTGAGCGACAGGCAGAGTGGATGGACGGCGAAACACTGTTGTACGAAGGCGCCGCTTTGAAATCGCTGTCCCATAACCACCTAGGGAAGGACCAAAAGAGCGTATGGCGTATAGCTCAATCGACGAAGGTTATTTGCGAGACCTACCAATCGTCGTTCGTTCAGAGACCATCAGCTGTCAGCTCCGATCCCAAACGAGATACGCTTCACGAGAGACGAGATACGGTTTTCTACCGTTTTACCTTTCCGCGATGCGAGAACAAAGCCGGCGGTCTTTTTCAACATCCTGTCACAGTTTCGCCAACCCCAGCATCATGAGCACTCCGAGGGCATAGGGGATCATACAGGAATAGAGCACGGCGTTGAAGGCTCGCTCCGGCGAAGTCGATCGGACAGTGTGATCTTTATAAATGAACTCGTAGGCAAGAATCAGGAGCGTGAGGGTCAGCACGAAGACCCGACTCGTGCGAGGCCAGGTGTAGTGCCCGCTCACGATGAAATTGGCCGTAAAGAAGCCGCTGGAGAGAAACAGCAGCGGCGCAAGCACATACCGAAGGGTGTGGGAAAAGTAGACGTGCCACGCAGGCTTGGCGGATCGTTGCTGCGGATCGAGTAAGAGGGTCATGACCCGACTGGTGCGGGTTGGCTGGAGGGCGGAGCGGCTTGCTTCGCCCGTTCCTCGGCGGTCCGGCAGGTTTTGCAGATGCGCGGACGCGCCTTGAGGAAGCTGATCCTCCCGCTGGCCAGACAACTATAGTGCACAAACTCGTCGCACACCGCGCAACGCGACCAGCCGCCGCGCAACATTGTCTTATCACGGTAGAGACCCTGCTGGCACACCTTGCAGTTCCGAGGCTCGATCCCCAGCAGCATGGGCTCCCACTCACCGGCAGCTTTACGAATACTCATAGCGCGGGAGTATAGCGAAGGGGTCCAAGAAAAAACAAGGAGGGAAGGCAAGGAGGGCCGGCCTGGTGGTCGTCCCATGCTCGCGCAACGCGCGGCCTCGGAAGGCCCTCGTTGGACGCGCGCAGTTGGGGGGACCACCAGGCCACCCTCCCGGCGGAAGAAATGACGAGAAGAATGCCAGGCGACTTCCTTGGGGAGAGACCGAGAAACCGGTCGGATCAGGTGGTAGATTATGGTGAATGCGGCCTATTGCCCAATAGGAAACAGGCGAGCCGCATGGTGCACAGTCAAAACATGCACTTGCTTCTCGATCAAACGATAGACAATGCGATACGAGCCTTGAACGACTTCACGGATCTGTGGATCGGCAAGTTCAGGCACAATCCTCCCCGACTGAGGAAACAAGATCAAGCGGTCCACCACAGCCACGAGTCGTTGCGTCACCAATTGAGCGGCATGCGGTGAATCTTTAGCAATGAATTGTTTGATCGCCTGAACGTCAGCGATGGCCCGACGTGTCCAAAGGAGGGTCATCCGAGCAGTTGGCGAACGGCATCCTGGTGGGGGATCATCTCGCCGCCGGCATGAGATTGACGGAGCCCTTCCTCCACCTTCGCGAGAAAGCAGAGTCGTTCAATGGCATCTTCGAGCGTCGCATTGTCTGGCAACCGCTCAACAGCCTCAAGGATCTTTTGTTTGGCAGTCTGAATACCCACGGTCCGCACGCCTCAGTGTGAGACTTACTCTATGCCTCTTGCTGACTCGCGTCAATCCAAGGCAACAGACTTGCCGACCTCCTGAGGACGGCGCCTAGCAGGCTGCGGAAAAACTCGACGATTGCGTCATACGTCGCATTTCGCACACGGGCTGTCTCGCGTCAGAATCGCCCGCAGGATGCGCAAAAAGGCCGTCCAGCAAGGCCGCAGCGAACGAAGAGGCGAATCGTACTCGTGCCGTACGGTGAGCCTCTGAGCGATGCGAGAACGCCGCTGGCGGACTTTTTCCGCATCCTGCTAGAACCCTACCCTACAGAGTACTAGCGGTTGAAATAACGATCTACGGTGCCAGACTCATCTATGCGATAAGGTTCAGGAGCAACGACGTCAGGCGAGTTATGACTCATCCTCGCTCAAGAACGCTCATGACTCTTGAAAAATCGCCGTCCGTCGGCATCACGAACAGGCAGCGCCCCTTGCTTCGAGTAGCCCAGACCTCGCCGACCGCACGCTTCTCCTCGGCATCGACCCCGTCAAAGAGATGTTTCCCTTTATACTCAACCGCTAACGACCGTCCGTCCATCAACTGGCAGAGAAAATCCGGATAGAACCAATCCTTGGATGTCTGGAGCCGGAATGATGTGGACTTGCGTGGAAGATTCCTGACCCAGAACTGGACTTGAGCCAAACCATCGAGAAACTGTGCACAGTGAAACTCTTCTGTGATCCGCCCTTCGGCCGTCTTTTCCGTCAACTCACCAGGCTTGGCTCCGAAGTAATGTTTCTGAAACTGAAAGCCGCCCTCATACACGCGGCTCGGCTCATAGCCCATGGTCTTAAGTTGATCGTGCGCTCCTCTTCGTCTGAAAGGTATTGAACAACCATTGGGAGTCGATGCCGTGAGAGCTCTGTTGCAGGATTTACCTTCGAACCACAGAGATCGCCACAACGACCGTGTCATTTCAGCCGGTCTGCCTCCTCTGCAGAAGAGGATTAGGTAGCTCCGAGCGAGATTCGGAACGCAGAATCCTTCCCCAAATCGATGTCATTTGATATAAGAGGCGACACTAAACCACATGACGCTGAGGCTACGCCCACTTACTTAAGCCACAGTTTGTAATTTATACAAATCCTGCGAGGCGCTCTCGTGAATGAGATGACGAATCAGGCTCTCGGATGAACTGTATGCCGCGAATGATGTGATTTTTTGGCTAAGGTTTGGCTATGCGAAAGAAATTCTCGTCGCGAAGCATGCGCAACATTTCTATCAAACATGCGAAGGTGGAAAAACGGAATGGATCTTCCTAATACTTTAAGCCCTTTAAACAGGATGCGACAGGAATAAATTTGGAGGCCAGCGTCCCCTCATGTGCTCCGACACTTTGCATACGTATTAGGGGTCGTAGCGTTACTCGATGTCCTCACGTGTTCACACACAGGAGCTTATGAAAGGGTGAGCGCATGCAAGATATAAGCAGATACAGTATCCTTGAGTCCCTACTCTCCTTCTGGATCATAGCTCTCCTCGTAATTTCCGGTGGTGGATGCTCTGTCCTTCTGCATAAAGACTCAAATCGGCAACTAACTGGAGAACAAAAGGCCGAAATGCTACGGGCATGGACTGCTCAGCCTAATCAGCCCTCCCGACCAAACGAGATTCTTGCGAGCAGTGTTCCAGAACTCACGGAGCGAGCGATGAAGGACCTCGGCTCACGAAACGATATTGTGCTTGTGGTTTTTCTCGCCCGGAATGATGTGACGACTACAATCTATAAAATCAGGGACACCATGCAGTCCCTGGATCCGAAGTCGTCCTTAAACCCCTATTGGGTGACTGATGTCCCCGGATTCGTCGGAGACCCACAAACAAAATGCGGTGTTGTGGTCGGCCATTGGTATTCCGATGAGAAATATCCATATCGTGTGTCATGGGAACGAATTGTGGATACGGTCTTAGACCGGGAAGCGACGTATGGCACATACCTTTACTCGCACAACGGGAAATTTCTCCTGACCGAAGATGGCCAACCTGAGATGGAGGCGCTACAAGACGTTTGTTTCCCAGGTCACCCATTAGCCTCGACTCGTTTCGCGTCGTTTGGGGCGGCCAATCAGAGCCGTCCGACCTTATCGCGGTGGAAGCCGATATCTACGCTAGATGAATTCGCTACTGTGCAAACGACGACAAAAGATGTGGCTGCCAAGACACTCATGGGCGACACGCTCGAGGGACAGGCTTGCGGCAACACCGTGAATATTAACCTGAGGATCACCGATGTCTTTCTCCATAGTCGCGCTGAGCAGAATGACCCGATGTACTTAATAAAGGGGGTCTTGAAGGTCTCTCGCAATGCACAGACTTCCCCCGAGATTGCCTTGGTAGGAGCCATTTCACGAGTAAATGGCGTCGTAAATCTCGCGGCGTCAAGCGAAGGGCCTAATCCCCGTTACAGAAACACCATCATTTCGCTGTTTAGAGACGATGCGGACAGTGGATTGGAAGGAATGATTGAAGGCATGGAGGAAATTGAGGCTGCGGGGTGCGACGATGTTCGGCTCACGAGCAAGAATGGGACGAAATTGACTGCGTTTCCCAAGATAACGGCCCAGGTTGCGCTCTTCTTCTCCAACCCCCAAATGGCTCCTCGATCCAAACTTTATTCAGTCTATTGGCTCAAGGTCGCGGAGGCACATGGCAGTATTGACGCACCGTATTACCTTGGATCTCGCTACGAACAGCGCGGCGCCACGGACCCGAATGCCTATGCCCAGGCCGTGCAGTATTACTTAGCAGCGACCACCGCCTACGAGGATGCAAGGGCGCAAGCCGCGTTAGGGCGCATGTACGAGAAGGGTCAAGGAACAAAGAGAGACCCGGAGAAAGCCAAGCAGTGGAGCAGCGCGGCAAAGACCACTCGCCAACGCGCTGCGCGCGTATGCGCGTCCGCGCAAGTGAGAGAAGTGGTTCAACGCCTTCTTACGCAGGCCTATCTCCAGAACAAAGCTGGGGCTGAGACGATGAACGATCTGACTGGGATTCGTCCGGACCGAGGGGAGTTCACGATCAGCAAAGTGACGGCTGAAGACGTGGTCTCGTTGACCTATGCGTTTGTCTGTCGCGCCAAAGGCGGGTTTGACAATCCCAATTTTCACATTGAGATGCCTGAGAAAAAGGTTACCGTTTGGAGAGACCAATACGGCTACGAAACTACTACGGACAATTCAATGGAACAGCTTTCGTCGCAAGCAGCACCCGCATTGATGAACGAAGCCGCCAGAAACGTGGTGAATTATCACACGTTTAATATAAAACCATTGGGCGACAATCGTTTCAAAATAACGTATCGAGGTCCAAGAGACATTCAGTCGGAGGAGATCCAGGTAAACTAATCTCGCACGTGTACCATTTTTGGCGAGCGCTGACCCTGCATAGAGTACAGTTGTAGGCCCTCAGGGCAGGAACGAAAACAGCTACGCTTCGAAGGTTCGGCTGAGAGTATCGACCCCTTATTGGATGCAAAGCAGCATTACAACCAGCAATGAAAGGGTCACCGCCTGCCAAATTTCGGCAGCCACAATGGCCTCGATTCGGTCTTTTCCTCGACGTCTAACTCCCCCGGTTATTTTATTTCGGAGGAAGTGCCGCACCATAGGATTGCGAGTAGTTGCAAGTTGTGCAGCCGGTACCCCGGTGCTGTCCAGCATTCAGTGAATAAGTCAGGCATTTCTACAAGGAACTTCTGCAGCAAACATGTGTGCATTTTTGACTAATTTTTCTCATAGGAGAACTACTATGACTGCGACTATCTCTGGCAAGCACCATAATCTCTCCGGAACAGCCATGGGGGTGACCGTCTCTCTATGTATGGTACTGATGGTCTCAGATTGTATTCACGTGGGATCTGGGGCGTCAGGAGATGGATAAGTCGGTCAAAAGCACTCCTCTCATGAAGCCTCGGGAAATAGGCCCGTAGACGTGAAGCTGATCAAGCTTGCCTGACAGATGAACAAAAACACGCAAGGCTGAAAGAGCTGAATGAGAAGGAATCATGGCTTTCGGGATTTGCTGAGCATACGGTTGTAAGAGGTGGTGGCAATTTAGTCGGAAGAGTATTGGGACTTGGTCCTGCTGGGGAATATGTTGAATTGGCCAATGATGCAAAGAAAATGACAGTGAAAGGAAATGTGGCGCGAGACTCCATTGATACTATAGTCGCAAAGGACTGTGCCCCAGAACCTGCAACGCCGGTAGCACCTTCTAACTCAGCGGATGGTGCATCAGTTGTGCGATAGCTTTAATTGCACGCTATGCGATTACAGTGACTGCTGCTACCTCTACTCGGTTGGCCATAATGCCTTGCCAATGCATACACATTCAAAACGACAACGAGCATCGAATGCTTTCATAATCTGACCCACGTATGTGTGTGGATGCTTCGGAGCTGAGTTTCGAAACCGTAAGTCGCCTTTCCAGTAACGTGGGCATACCATCTAGGAGGGCGGTGCATGTTTAGATGTGTCGGTAAAATGTTCATGATAGGTGCGCTCGCAATAGTAATGGGCGGGTGTGGTGGACAATTCGTCGATGCTACGAAAGCTGAGAAGGAGGCACGTAACGCGTGCACATTTCGCTCGCAGGCTTCAATGAAGCAATGCCTGGAAGACGAAAAGCTGAAAATCGCTGCCCGCAAACAACGCGAACAGTCTCAAGCACACGACAGCTGGAAGCAAATGTCGGTTGGTATGCACGCTCCCGATCCCGCCGGGGGTGCCACGGCCGTAGCGATTGATCCCCTTCACCCTAATATAGTGTATGCGGCCCTTCCACCACGGCTCTATAAGTCTATCGATGCAGGGGAAAGCTGGAGCATGCTTAATCACAGTACTGCCTTGCCGCCCAACACAAGAGCAGACTTAGCTTTCCTGGCCATCGATCCAGTCGCTCCCGACACTATCTACGCAACAACTCGCTATATGCAGATGATAAAAAGTATCGACGGGGGAATCACATGGTTGCCCGCCGACACACAGGCACGAGCCCGATGGGACAATCCTGAATTTTGGGTGCTCAATTTTCCTAACTCTCTCCCACAAGAAACTACTGGCTTATTGTTCACATCACTAAACCTCAACACGCTCTTGTGGGGAACTTCAGGGTATGCCATGAAGAGCATCGATGGCGGGACAACTTGGAAAGCACTGCGGAAGGGGCTTCCGCCGGGCAGCGTGAGATTATCCGCGTTGGCCACCGATCCTTCGAATCCGGCCACGTTATATCTTGGGACAGACGCGCTGGGGATCTGGAAAAGCAGAGACGGTGGAGACCACTGGGAGGATCTACATCGTCCTATGATGCCCGGCATCAAGGCCCTAGCGGTTAATCCAACAAATTCCAGCACGGTGTATGCAGCCGGACTGTTCGGCATCTCGAAGAGTATAGATGGGGGAGCAACGTGGAACATGAGTAATAGAGGGCTGATTAAGGGGAATACTGTATATTCTTTGGCGATCGATCCCGTGGCTTCCGACACAGTCTACGCTGGAACATTTAAAGGCGTCTTCAAAAGCAACGATGCGGGAGAGAACTGGACAGAGGCTAGTACAGGGCTGTTTCCCGCGGAGAGGCGCGCGGACGTGAATCAGGTTCGCATGCTCGCCATTCATCCTGCTGATCCTAATACAATCTATGCCGCAACCACGTTTGGGCTCTACAAAACCACACGTGGAGGAACTCCGTGAACGGTGAATCATCAGTACTCTGAAATGGATTCGAAAGCGATTTATCTCTTACAACGGGAACAAACCCATTGGCGAGAACATGACCTTGAAGTAGACGAAGTACGCGATCAATGCTGATTGGCCTGCGTGGGCAATGGAGATTCACCATAGAAAGTCAGTTTCCCATGTGCACGACCGACGGGGGCGGCTCACTATATCGAGGCCCGAGAATTAAGCTGTGTCAGCTTGGCGCTGCCGAAGCTGTCGGCAGCAGTTATGGCAATTAGTTACAGCAACGTAAGGCATGGCATAAAGATGTTTAATTTGTTACGGAGGTCATGTGATTTCTACTAACCGCACAGTAGTTGGGGTTTTGTGTTTGGCCTTGTTCGGGTGCAGCCAGCAGTCGTTGCAAACCTCAAAAGAACAGGGCGAGGCATTTCGGCACTGCATGGGCGCTCTAAGAGTCCCGAATATGAAGGAATGTATTGATGCAAAAACCAAACAACTTGTAGATCAGAAAGAATCTGAACGAGCTCGAACGACTCAGAGGGCAGCTCAGCAGGCGGCAGCAAAACGTATCGACCGAAATACCATGGCTTTGGCAATCGATCCAATTGTTCCCGGCACAATATATGCGGGAACCTTGGAACAAGGCATACTTAAAAGCAACGATGGCGGACAAACGTGGACAGAAATCAACGGTTGGATCCCCTCAGTTGTTTACCAGGGAGAGCCTAAAACGCCTCGAGTGACATTGTTAGCGATAGATCCAGCGACCTCGAGCATAGTCTATGCCGTCTCGACGCGCGGATTGCATAAAACTACGGATGGCGGTGCAAGTTGGAAGCCTTTGTTTGAGGGCAAGAGCAGTGTTACTGTTACGAGTATTGCTATCGGCTCTCAGTCGCCCGAAACGCTATATCTTGGAAGTATCCGCGGGGTTTCGAAGTCGACTGATGGTGGGCATAGTTGGATTGACGCAGGGCTGACTGAGCCCACTCATGCCTTGGCTGTAGACCCACAAAATAACAATATTGTATATGCGAAAGTCGAAGGACCTAAGGCGGGCATTTATAAGGCGACGGATGGTGGAGGTCACTGGAAGCAAGTCTATCGAGGGTCCGAACCCGTATCGCTTGCAGTTGATCGCATAGATTCAAATCTAGTGTACGCGGGGACTTATAGCGGCTTCTTCAAATCAACGGATGGAGGAGATAGTTGGCAGCCCATTGGGTCTGATAGCTTAAAAGCCTTCACAGGGCCTGTTAAGGCTCTCATTATTCATCCAAAAGATAAAAACATTATCTATGCGATGACAGGTCACAGCATCCATAAGAGCATAGACGGGGGTGAAAATTGGAGAGCTCTGGAACATGCCATGACTGGCTTATTCGCAAGAGACTTCAACGGCTTTGGAGTTGATCCATCATCTCATTCCATCTACGTGGGATCTAGGGGGGGAGTTTTCAGAATTAATGACAGTGATGACGTACCGCACTAGAGGATCAGGTCAACACCGACTGTAGGGCTGCATAAGAAAGTATTTGCAATTGAATGGTATCGTCAAACGTCTATCCGTTCGAATTCGATCGGACTGAGAATCCTAGGGCAGAGTGCCGTCGTCGAATATTATAGACGCGTTCGATGTGATGAAATACGGCGGGTTTTGCCTGGTCTGTGCCCAATAAGTGGACCGGGCGGTACGCTCGGTTATCCAAATGGAATGGACTCATCACTCAGACTTTGCACGGTGATCATGTGAACCCACCACTTCACGGATGGGGGAACCATGAACCTGACGACGCTGAGGATCGACACCCTAGGTTCTCACAGTTTGTGACCACCTTACGATCCGAGGGTACTTCGAGGTCCGCTCCTTGCCTCATTCGTAGCAAGAGTTTCAGACCACCGAGCCTGAACTGGTCGCAGTTTACGACCGGTTGCCACGATTTCCTTATGACCTTTCCGGCGCCGATCCGTGCGAGGTCACAAACTGTGACCTCACACGCCACAATTCTGCAGGGACTGTTCTGATTTATGAGCCGACCACCGAGGGTAGAACGGAATCCCCCTCATCTGATGTGGAGGTTGTTGGGATCCGCAGCCGGACTCCCGCCCACTACAGCAGCGAAGCAAGGCTGCGTCAGACCGAAGCCGTCTGCTCGCCGCATCGCGACATCCCCTTCTAGCTAACTCGCATCCAGACTCACGAGGGGAGCCGCACCGGTCTTCCATTGCGCGCATACGTTTCACCCGCCCACACCTCTGGCGCGTCGAGACGCGCCATTTACCCAGGCGAGGTCCTTCTGAGGACGCGCCAGCCGCGAGCTACAATGTTCCCTCCAAGCTCGCTCGTTTCCTTCCCAGGTAGGGGTGGCACCTGCAAGGGGCTCTACCGCGCGCATCGAGTGAGCACTGCCATATATTTCAGCTCATGATTGTTCTTGGTGCGCGCTCTGCGAGCGAGGAGCTGCTGGCGGGTGTCACCCCTCTTCATTGACACCCCTTTCACCCTTTTGTTACTCTCTGCCGGTTCCCATCCACTCATCGCCAATGTCCTGTATCTACCCATGAACATTAAAGACTATCTCGAACAGAAGCGGCTGGCAGTGGACTGTTTTCTCGATCAGGTCAGCCCGCCCACTGCTACGCCTCCCACGACGCTCCATGAGAGCATGCGCTATAGTCTGATGGCAGGCGGTAAGCGCGTCCGACCGATCCTCACCATCGCCGCAGCCGAAGCGATTGGCGCCACACCGCCCGGGCTGATGGCCGTGGCCTGTTCGCTGGAATTCATCCATACCTATTCCCTGATTCACGACGACTTGCCCTCCATGGACAACGACGACTTTCGCCGGGGCAAACCGACCAACCACAAAGTGTACGGCGAAGCGATGGCGATTCTGGCCGGCGACGCCCTGCTGACCATGGCGTTCGATCTCATCAGCCGGCCCGAGCTCATGAAAGGCTGTGAGCCCACCCGACAAGTGCGTATTCTTCAGGAGCTGGCCTACGGATCGGGGAACATGGGCATGGTGGGCGGGCAGGTCTTCGACATTCAGGCCGAGAATCAGGACATTGATCTCCCCACGCTCCAGAACATCCACAAGCATAAGACCGGCATGTTGATCCGCGCCGCCGTGCGCATGGGCGCGATGGCGGCCGGAGCGACGGATCGGCAGCTCGATGACATGACCGGCTATGCCGAAGACATCGGACTGGCCTTCCAGATCGCCGACGATGTGTTGAATGTCACTGGGACGCGCGAGGAACTCGGCAAGAATCCCAATACTGATGCCGAGCGCGGGAAGAAGACCTATCCGACGTTTTATGGCGTCGAAGGCGCGCGCAAGCTGGCGGACGACTGCGTGACCCGCGCGATCGGCCGGCTGAACACATTCGGGCCCTCGGCCGATCCGCTCCGCGAGATCGCTCGCTACATCACTGCGCGGAAGAACTGACGTGAGGCGTGAAACGTAAGACGTGAAACGCAATCTCTTCGATCACACCATCTTCCAATATTCCCCACGTTTCGCGTCTTACGTTTCACGTTCAAGCGTCTTTCAGCACTACCCTTTCACGTTTCCCCTTTCACGTTTCACGGTATCTCAGGCATGAAAGCCCTCGTCACCGGAGCGACAGGATTTGTCGGCGGGGCTGTGGCACGCGCGCTGGTGAAGGCCGGCGTAGAAGTTCGGACACTTTCCCGCAAGGGGGCCGATCTTCAGAACCTCGCCGGCCTGCCGGTGGAGCAGGTCCACGGAGACCTCCGGGATCGCGACTCTCTTCGACAAGCCCTACGCGGCTGCCGGCAGCTCTACCACGTGGCGGCCCATTACGCTCTCTGGGCGAAAGACCCTTCCATTTTCTACGACATCAACGTCACCGGCACCCGCACCCTGCTGGAGGCAGCGCGCGAGGTCGGCATCGAGCGGACCGTCTACTGCAGCACCATCGGCGCGATCGGCCTGCCGCCGGGCGGGGGGCTGGGAACGGAAGAGACGCCGGTGTCGCTGGAGCAGATGGCCGGCCATTACAAACGTTCCAAATATTTGGCCGAGCAGGAAGTGCTGAAGCTCGCGCGCGAAGGCCTGCCGGTCGTCATCGTGAACCCCAGCGCGCCGGTCGGCGAAGCGGATGTGAAGCCCACCCCCACCGGCCAGATCATCGTGGACTTCATGAAGGGCCGCATGCCCGCCTACATCGAAACCGGCATGAACCTGATCGACGTGGACGACGTGGCCCAAGGCCACCTGCTCGCCATGCAGAAAGGCCGGCAGGGCGAACGCTACATTCTGGGTAACAAGAATCTGCTCCTCAACGAAGTGTTCCAGATCCTCAGCCGGATCACCGGGGTAAAGGCCCCAACCATCAAACTCCCGCGCCTCGCCATTCTGCCCCTCGCCTTTGCAAATCAGTGGATCTCGAACCTCACGGGTGTGGCCCCGCGCATTCCGCTCGAAGGCGTGAAGATGGCCAAATACAAGATGCATTACGACTGCAGCAAAGCGATCCGGGAGCTAGGCCTGCCGCAAACGCCGGTGGAGGTTGCCTTGGAAAAAGCGGTGCGATGGTTCCGGACGCATGGTTACGCGTAGTCGAATGCTGAAAAAGCCCCCCAACTGCGTTCTCGGCTCGACAAGATCCTCAACGTACCCCGGAGGGTACGCTTCCGGTCTTGTCGTCGCCTGCGGCCTTGTTGGCCCGCCTTTTTGATCATTCGCAGGATTCAGCTCAAAATGGAATTTCTTGTTCTTCTTGCAAAGACCATCCTGCTACGCCCCTATGTCTTTGTGTTTCTGGCCGCGTTTCTGGTTTCAGCCATTGCGTTGATCGGCTGGCCGCGGACCTGGCGCTTCTGGCTCATCAGTTGGATCACCGCCTTCATCTGCGAATATTCGTCCACCCGCAACGGCATTCCCTTCGGCTGGTACTTCTACAACGGCTCGACGGTCGGGCAGGAGCTCTATTTCTCCAACATCCCCTTCATGGACTCGATTTCGTTCTCGTTCCTGCTGTTCGCCGGTTATTGCCTGGCTCTGTTGTTTCTTTTACCGATACGGGCAGCCTCCAACACCGGCACGGCGCCACGGCTTCCCGATCTGAAGTTCGATCTGCCGTTCCGGACGAGTTGGCCGGTGTTCGCCTTGACTGTGCTGTTCTTCGCGTTCATCGACATGGTGATCGACCCGGTCGCGTTGCGAGGTGACCGTTGGTTTCTGGGCAAGATTTACTATTACCCCGACCCAGGCGTGCATTTCGGCGTCCCGATGGCGAACTACGTCGGCTGGGCGGTGGTCGGCGCGATCTCCCTGTTGATCTACTTTCCATTGGACCGACGGCTCAACCAACCCTTGCCGGAACACCGTCCTTCAACCACCCATCGCCTGCTGCTGGGCGCCGGACTCTATTACGGAGTGCTGGCCTTTAACCTGGCCATGACCTTCTGGATCGGCGAAACCCTTCAAGGCACCACCGGACTGCTGATGTATGTGCCGGTGACGGCCATCCTGCTGCTACGCCTGCTCACGCCTGCGACACAATCTGCGTAAACAGGCCCGAAGCATGGCCGCGACAAACGCGCCGTGATTGGCATTCATTTGATCGAGACTGTATAGTGTTCAAAGGCGTTGCGCCTGCACTGGAAGGTTTGTCTCCGATGAAGAAACTGTGCGGATTGTTGATGATCGGCTTCCTCGCCACCCTGGGAATCCTCGGGTGGTTCGGGTACCAATCCTATACTACCGGCTTTAGCGCCAAGGCCGAGCCGAACGAGTTAGAGGTGCTGATCGCCAGACAACTCCGCCACCTGGCCATTCCCTATGAGAATCGGCAGCTCCGCAATCCCCTGCCCGTTACGCAGGAGTTGATGAAGGACGCCCGCGCCCACTTCGCCGACCACTGCGCCTCGTGCCATGCGAACAACGGCAGCGGGGAGACCGTGATCGGCAGGAACGTGTACCCCAAAGCGCCGGACCTTCGCCTGCCCGACACCCAGACCATGTCCGACGGAGAATTGTTCTTCATCATTCAGAACGGCATTCGCTTCACCGCCATGCCCGGCTGGGGCACCGGCGATCCTGCCAAGGACAGCGGCAGCTGGCAACTCGTGCATTTCATCCGCCACCTTCCGAGCCTGACCGAAGAAGAATTACAGGAAATGGCCACGTTGAATCCCAAGACGAAGAAAGAATTACAAGACGAAGCTCTGATTGATCAGTTTTTAAGCGGAGACGACGCCGCCGCATCCAGCGCTACCGACGCGCACCACCATTAATACTCCAACGAAAGGATCTTCCCGTGGCATTCCTTCGCCTCTTCATATTCGCACTCCTCCTCGTCTGCGCCCCGGCTCTCGTGGCCGCGCATGGCAGTGGTCAGCATGTGCGCGGCGTCGTGTCGGCCATCGATGCGACCCATATGGAAATCAAAACCCCCAAGGGCCAGGTGGTGTCGGTGCGCATCACGGACAAGACGCAATATAAGGTGCGGAACCTTCGCCGCCCGAAGAGTCCGCCACAGGTGGGAGACCGAGTGGTCATTGAAGCCGAGAAGGGCACCGACGGCCTGACCGCTACGGAAGTCCATTACTCGGACTCCAAACCCAAAGAGGCACAATAGAAAGCCAATCGCCGCCGGTTGAGGAGAGGGCGGCAATGCTAGAGGATGTTCAAAACGGCCGCTCAGCGAGGCCGCAGCGAACGAAGAGGCGAGGCGTACACTTCGGTACGTTGAGCCTCTGAATGAAGCGAGAACGAAGCTGGCGGATGTCTTCAACATCCTGAGAGGGCCCCGTGCGAGTGTTTCAGCTACAAGGCAGTCAGCACAGCACAAGCAGCAACAGCGGCCTGCGTCCCATTGTCATGCGGGTGCTGATCATGGGGCTTGCCGTCTTTCTCGCCGTGACCATTGTGCCCGGCATCGAATCGGAGAGCTTGGGCGCGGGTCTGGCCGCCGTGCTCGTGCTGACGGTGCTGAATACGCTGATCCGGCCGCTGCTCTATCTGTTGGCGCTCCCGCTGATCGTCGTCTCGCTCGGCCTGTTCATGGTGGTGATCAATGCCCTTCTGCTACAGCTGACCGCCGCCCTTGTGAAAGGCTTTACCGTGGTCGGGTTCGGGGCGTCCTTCTGGGGCGCCCTCGTCATCAGCCTTGTGAGCAGCCTGCTCAACATGATCCTGGTGGTAGAACATACCCGTGTGGAGCGGCACGATCATCCCCAGCGCCCGCCCACGATCATCAACCCGAACTAGCAGCATGACACGCTTCTCTTCCTTGAGTTACCTTGATCCGGCTGCTACAATGCCGCCCGACGCTCGCTATTCACCGCCGAGAGCGCACAACCTATAACGAGCACCATGTTCCGAACATGCTGCGGGCTATGACTCACGATCGGAGTCATCCAGACCGGAACACCATCGGTAGCCCCCTGCATAGCCGGCAACATCCTGCATAGAGGTCGATGAGTCCTCCAGCTGAATCAGAAAAAAAAGCCGCCGCTGAAACGCACCTGCATCGCACCCTGACCTCCGTCGTCAACGGGCTCCCCGCCGATGCCGCCCTGGTCGCAATTTTCCACCAGGAGCAGGGACCGCTCACGACGCAGGTGCATCGCGGTTTCACCCCGCGCGATGTCCAATCGATCGTCCGTACGCTGTCCTCGCAGAAGGTACTGACATCCGTCCCCGCCGGCAACGATCCTGAAGCCTCACGCACCATGCGCCTTCGTCTGGTCACCCCGGGAGCCAAGTCGCTGCTGGGCGTGCCCCTGCGGCACCGTCAGCGCACCTTCGGCTTTTTGGTGATCGGACGGAAGGACAATGCCGTCTATGCCAAAAAAGACAAGACGATGCTGGAGCAGGCCGGCGACGACATTACCAAAGCGCTCGAACGGGACAGCCTCTTCGATCTCAACGTGTTACTGAGCCGTCCGCTGGTCGTGCAGGAACCGCAGCCGGTTATTGCGACTCCGGATGTCTACAACGCGCCGACCTCCCATGCGACCCCGGAGATCCAGGAAAAGATCGTGTTGCTGCTGAACGAGCTGGGGCAGACCCTGGCCTTCGACCGCGCCTGGATCGGCGCCTATGACCCGCTCGCCGGTAATGTCGAAGTGCTCGGGATCGCCGGGGAACAGAAGACCGACCCGAAAGACCAGAAGAAAGATCTGAAAGCAGGCCAGCGCTTGACGCTCGACGCCTCCGCCGCCGGATGGGTGGTGCGCCACCGTAAGCCACGCGTCGATCACGATTTGGCTTCGACTCAAGGCCGCTTCCTCGATCACAAACACCTGTATAAAGACCGGTTCCAGTCGTCGCTGGTGCTGCCCTTCTTCCTGCGCGGACAAGTCGGCGGGACCATCACGCTGGCCTCGAAAGAAGCGGACCGGTTTGCGGTGACCGATGCCCGCCTGCTCGAACCGATCAATCTCAAGCTGGTCGATCTGCTCCAGGCCGCGCCGCCCGCAGCTGCGGGCACCGCCAAGGCCGAAGGCGCGCCGGACACGGCAGCAGGCTCACCCGCCTTGATCTCGGCGGAACCGGTGATCAGAAAACAAGAGCGGCAGGCGGCCATCGGAGAGTTCAGCGCCTTCCTCGCAACTGAAATCCGGGAACCGCTGGGTTCGATTCGGGCGCAGTTGGAAGAGGTCACAGCCGAGGGCATCCTCGACTTCGACCCGCAAACCCGTGTCGAGAACGCCATGCGGGATCTGATCCGTATCGAAGCGATTCTCAATGAAATCCTCGACTTCGCCAAACCGCTCGACCTCATGCGCCGGCTTTGTCGGGTTCCGGAAATGGTCGAAAATGCGTTGACCGTGGTAGCGACCGAACTGGAAGCCACCCGCATCCAGGTAGTCAAAGAATATGCCGGAGTCCTCGCCCCGGTGCGCGCCGACGAAGCCAAGATGCAGCAGGTCTTCCTCAGCATTTTCAAGAATGCGATCGAAGCCATGACTCCTGGCGGCATCCTGACCATCTCCATGAGCAACCAGCGGGCAGGCCGACATCTGGAAGTTCAGATCCTGATCAAGAACAACGGGGCGCCGATTCCCCCCGAGCATGTGGATAAGGTATTCGAGCCGTTCTTTACGACCAAGCGGTCCGGCACCGGCCTGGGCCTCGCCACCGTGAAGAAAATCGTCGAGGAACATCAGGGTAGTATCGGCATTTCCGGCACACCCGGCGAAGGGACCACAGTGACGATTCGCCTGCCCGGTGTCAGCCGGGGTCCGGCCCATCGGTATCGAGGTCGCGGACGCCGTCCGCCACGCCGCCCGACCGCCGCGTCCTAAGCCCGGACTATTCATGAATACCTGCTCAGGCCTCCGATCCTCTCGTTCGGCGAGGCTGTTCTCGTTCGGCCTCCTCGACGGACTGCCAGTACACCTGCGTCGGCCTTACAGGCGAGAAACCCCGGCGCGATTCGGTCTCAAACGCCTCGCCACGGCTTTCATGAATAATCCTGGCTAGGCCCTGTTTCTTGTCCGGTCCGATCAATCAGGTCAGGTCTCCGTGGTGGACAGCCTCTTTTTGCGCCCACGTGTCCCCTGGCCGCCCGCATAGGCCGCGCACAGCCTTTTCCCGCTACAGCGCTAGGTTAGGGGGGCCTGCTCCTGCGCGCGTCCAACGAGGGCCTTCCAAGGCCGCGCGTTGCGCGAGCAAAGCAGGCCCCTGACCTACCCGCCCTCCCCCTTTATCCTTGACACGGCTTCTTCAGATAGCTAAGATTCCCGCACTCATCAGGCTTTTAACGTCTATAATCGACCACCATACTTTCACATTCTTTCAAAGGAGTAGGGGTATGAAATTCGTGATCGGCAGCGTCGCGACCCTTGCAGGTGTATTGTTTATGTGTTCGATGGCCTCCGCGAATCCGGCCCTGTTGCCGAAGCACGAAGGTTATCCGATGAAGAACGACGGCAGCCCCGTGACCGGGCAGCCGACCGCCAATGACCCGGGCCAGAAGGCGGCGGGTGGCGAGTCCACTCTGCTGAAGTCTGCGGATTCCTCCAGCAAGCATGCGGAACAGAAATTGGTGAAGTCGGACAACGCGCGGATTACCGAAGGCCAGGGCGCCGGCCGGTTGCCGAACGTGCAGGGTCCGCAAATCAAGATTGAGCCACCGGTGACCTCTGCCACCAAGATCACCGGCGACCGTAAGATCGATTAGTTTCTAGTCGATAGAACGAAGACGGGGCCGTTGTCTCACGACAACGGCCCCGTTTCTTTTTGTCCCCGGCACATTCCTACCGCGTCTTTCGACCAGCGCCTGTCTCCGATTGCATCCGAAACCGCCACAGCTTATTTGCCCATTCACCTGCGTAATCGATGCCGATCCGGGGAAATGTCCCGATCGCCTTCTTTGACACCGACTGCCCACGGTCTTCAAACCAAAGCGCGTCACCTTGCGTCAGGTCGATTCGATTCAAGGTCCGGTCGATACCCATTTCCCGACAAAGCCTGCCTGGTCCATCGATCAGTCGTCCTTCGATTTCAATAGCCCGGATCAGGATGGCCGCCGGAAAATCTTCACCCTCTGTGACGACATTGAGGCAATGGTACATGCCGTAAATCAAATACACGTAGGCTACTCCCGGTGGCCCGAACATGACGTCGGTCCGTTGCGTTCGACCCTTCGACGCATGGCAAGCCTTGTCCTCCGAACCGACGTAGGCCTCGACCTCCACAATCTTCCCCGCGATCTGTCCGTGCCCGTTCTCACGAACAAGGTACTTCCCGATCAACGACCGCGCGACTTCGACGGTTGGGCCAGCGAAGTAGCTTCTCGACAAAACCTCTCTCATGGGCGAGTCTCGTCTCCTAACTTCAATGTGCGGCCTTCTCAAAACGGCCTCCAGAAAGGCCGCAGGCGAAGACAAGACCGGAGGCGTACCCTCGGGGTACGGTGAGGATTTTGTCAAGCCGAGAACGCAGCTGGAGGCCATTTTCAGAAGGCCGCTAAAAATACCATGCAACGCCCCCCATCACCATCCTTGGATTACCCGGCACGAAGTGGATGTCCGTTACCCCGGCCGCTTCATTTCTGAGTCGTGACTCAAAGGCAAAGACCGCCTGCTCCCACTTCGTATTGAGTAAATTCTGCACGAACAAAAACGCTTCGAGTCGCCCATGCGCCAGCTTGATCGGGATCTGGTACCGTTCGGACAAATCGACGTCGATCCATGAGGGCGCGCGAATGCTGCGATCCTCCGTCAGCGGGCGAACACCGAGATACGTCGCTTGCAGCTGTGAGGTCAATCCTTCCGGCCACCGCAGCAGCAGCGCGCCATACGCCGTCACTTCCGGCGCCAGTGGAATGGCATCGCCGTTTCTGAATTCCGCCTGAGTCCAGGTCATGCTGCCGCTAAAATACACCGGCCCCCAGACCTGCCCGCGCGCGCCGACCTCCAGACCGCGCCGACGGGACGCGCCACGAATTTCTGTCGTCCCTTCGTCACCGACAAACACCAGTTCCTGCTTCATGTCCAGGGCCCACACCGTGGCCGTCAGCTCAATACCGTCCGAACCCCAAGGTCTTGATCGAATACCGACCTCATAACTCTTGGCTCTCGCCAACGGCGAGGCGGCC
Organism: Nitrospira defluvii; assembly: GCA_000196815.1. Lineage (GTDB taxonomy): Bacteria > Nitrospirota > Nitrospiria > Nitrospirales > Nitrospiraceae > Nitrospira_A > Nitrospira_A defluvii_A. Next base: position 660,140 of record FP929003.1, on the reverse strand, counting down.
GGAGTTACCGCCGATCGCGCATCGTTGCTGTGGTATCCCTCGCCATAGTTCACAAAGAATTCCGTGTGAAACCATGGGCCTAAGATCAGATTGGCTTTCGGCAAGACCAGTCCCGAACTCGCCGTGCCCGCCGGTTGTTCGGCACAGATTGCACAGCGGTTGCGGACATCGAAGGTAAAGACTTCACTGCGCACACCGCCGGCCAGGCGCATCCACGCCGTCGGTTGTACCTCCAATTTCACGAACGGTGCGTAAGAGGCCTCGGAAATATCAGTATCCGTCGTCGTTCCGAGTGGATTCCTACGCACCTGCGGCCCCAGCCGCGCATGAATATCATCCATGCGGGCTTGCACGCCGATAGTGGCTGCGCCATCGATACCGAATACCCTGCCTGTCTGCTTATAGCCCAAATCGCCACCGTACATGACCCGCCGGTCGGATTGCTGAAACCCGTCGCCGTTGACGGGATCGTTCTGGAAGAATGTAAAATTTGTAAAGAGATCGAAGCGGTAGTATTGCGCGTAGGCATTGGCAAAAAACCGGCCGGACGACGTCGTGTCGTAGTGATAATTCAAGCGCGCAGTTGAGCGGAGAGTGTTGCCCCCTTCCGACGGATCAATGGATCCGAAGCGGTCGAGTGATCCATCCTGCACGGCCCGCAGAGGAATCTCTCCCGAGCCGTTCCACTGCGCCTTATGAAACGTTCCGGTGATCGACAATTCCGACCGGGAGGTCGGGTTCATCGTGGCCTTCCCGAGTAAGTTGCCGCGAAAATATCGATTGCCGTTCTGAAACGGGCCATCGGTGTAGTAGCCTTCAGCCGCGAACAGGGTCCGCATCTGGTCCTTCGTCGGAGAGAACATGAAGAGATGCCGTTGAGTGTTGAACTGCCCGCCGGCCGACTGCACCACGCCCTCCTTCACCACCGCTCGCGTCCTGAAATTGACCGCCCCCGCCGTGGAGAAATCGCCATACTCCGGCAGATAGGCCCCCTTGTAGACATCGAGGCCTTCGATGGTCTCCGGGATGATGAAATTGAGGTCGGTATACCCCTGCCCGTGGGCATGGGAGCGCAGATTGATCGGCATGCCGTCGGCAAAAAACGCGACATCGGTGCCGTGATCCGCATCGAACCCGCGCAGGAAATATTGGTCGGCCTTGCCGGCGCCGCCGGAATGTTCGACGGCAATAAATCCCGGGATGAGGCGGAGCACCTGGGCCGGGCGCCCTTGCGGCTGGAGGAGATATTCCTTGTCGGGGATGAATTGTTGCGACGAAGCCGCCACCGGGCGGGCGGCTTCGACCGTCACCTCAGGCACGTCGAGATCAGGCGCGTCTGGATCGTGGGCGAACGCCGTCAAACCGAAACTCAACACGATTGCTCCCGCACCGATCACCCATCCGATCCACCGCATCATGACTCCCAATCACATCACGTGAGCGGACAAGGCACTCAGAATGGTCCACGCATAGCCCCTAGCGGCCGCTTCAGACCTTCGTGATCTGACAGTGAAGTTCGAGAGGCAGGACGGCGGTTTCGATCAGGCGGTCGCCCTGAGCAGCGACGCACAACGCTGCAAGGCATGGTCGATCAACGCATCGAGGGTTCGTCCCTCGGCGCCGACGACTTCGACCTTCCGCTTATTGAGGGGGAGCAGTACTTTTCTGGCCGACGATTCCAGCACGGCTTGCGCCAGCACCGGAGTGACCTCACCGAACATCGACCCCGGCATGAGGAGACTCAACGAGCCCACAATCACATCCGCGGCATAGAGCCGGCGGTGAATCATCTGCGGGGCCGTTTCGGTGAAGGTCGCGCCGGCCCGAGCCATCGCCTCCGCGGAGGCACTATTGAGACCCAGGCCGATAATTGCATGACCGTCATCCGCCAGCCCGCGCAACCCGGCGACCATCCGGCTTCCCAGCCCGCCGCCGCGTCCATCCACCACACAAATCGTCATCAAATGCTGAGCCCTTTACCCGTCGTCGTCATGGTGAGCTTGCCGTGCTTCACGCCCTTGACGCTCAGCAACGCGTCGGCCACCTTGCGAATGGCAGCCCCTTTGCCCTTGGCCACCAGCACCTCCAGGCAGTGATCGTGGTCGAGATGCACATGCATTCCGGCCATGATGTGTCCTTGAAAATCGTGCTGGATATGGGTGAGTTTCCCCGTCAAACCCGGCACGTGATGGTCGTACACGAACGTGATCGTGGCAACGGTCTCCTTATTCTCGTCCCATTGCTGTCCGACCAGATTGCCCCGGATCAAATCGCGAATCGCTTCGGACCGATTGGTGTATTTACGCCGCTCGATCAACCGGTCGAAATCGGCAAGAAGATCCTCATCGAGCGAGACACCGAATCGCGCAAGCTGCTTCATAGCCGTGCTTCCGTGTTACGAAATAAATTATCGTGGCACGAATAATACAGAGCCCGGCGCAGATGCGTCAAGCAGCCCTGAGGGGAATGTTTCGTGAGATGCTACCCTGCGGGAGGAATCGAACCGGAGCAGAGGGCTACGCGACCAACTGAAGCGGGCCCGTCGCAGCCAACAACTTCTCTCCTTCACGATCGATGAGCTGTATAAATAAGGCGCTCAAGTCGGGGTCGAATTGTTTACCGGCCTGCATGTGAATTTCAATCTTGGCTTCGCTGAGCGTCATCGTCGGTTTGTATGAACAGGGATGCGTCATGATATCGAAGGCATCGGCGAGCGCCACGATCCGCGCCGCCAGCGGAATCTGCACGTCCTTAATCCCGTGATAGCCGGTTCCATCCCACCGCTCATGATGTGTCAGGGCAATCTCGCGCGCCATCATCAAGAGAGGAGCCCGGCTATCCGACAGGAGCCTCGATCCGATTTTGGTATGCTGCTTCATCGCCTCCCAATCGGCCGTCACATAGGGCCCGTCCTTCAGGATCACGGAATCACGCAGGCCGACTTTCCCGATATCGTGCAACGGAGCCGTCTTCTTGATCATATCCACCTGATCCGCAGGCAGCCCCTTGATCTCCGCCAGTAACATGGCCATCCGCCCGACCCGCCAGGCATGGCCGCCGGTCGCGTCATGCCGATATTCTGCCGCCAACGCGAGACGATTGAGCAGATCCAGCTGGGTTTGCTCCACGATCTTGGTCCGCAGGCGTACCTGGGCTTCCAAATGTTCATTGTGCATGTGCAGCTGTCGATGAAGCTGCCTCGTGACCAGTTGGTTTTTGATGCGGAGCACGACTTCCGTGGCATCCACCGGCTTGTTCAGGAAATCCTTGGCGCCTTCGGCAAGCGCCCGGTGTTTTGTCGGCGCGTCAAGTTCACCGGTAATGACGAGAATCGGCACATAGTCTTCGGCGGGAATGACGGCGGTCAACTGCCGCAGGACTTCGAATCCATCCATATGCGGCATGCGCATGTCCGTCGCGATCAGATCCGGCTTCACCTCTTGATAGAACGGCACCGCCTGACGCGGGTCGGTCGTCGTTGTAATTTTTTCGTAGCCGGCCTGCTTGAGGATCGCCTCCATCAGTTTGAGGCTAGGCAGCTCATCATCGATCAACAGCAGTTTGACGGCGCTCACATCAAGATCCGACATGGCAACACCCGGGCTCCTGGTTCTCGAAATCCTACCGCTTCCACCCTACCATCCTCATGCCGCATCACCAATTTCTTTCTGGCTCTCCGCAGGGATGGATTTCGGATACCGGAGCGTGGACAACGCCTGCCGGAGCGCTCCCATCGTCAGCGGCTTACTCAACTCGGCATCCACTGCCTGCGACACCGTGTCCTCCGGCTCGATCTGATCGCCGCCTGTCAGCAGCAGGACCGGCGTGTCGGGCGAGACTTTTTTGATCACGCCGGCCAGCTGGCGGCCGGTCATGTGCGGCATGCCGTGATCGGTCACCACCAGATGAACCCGCTCGGGATTGAACCGCTTAATCGCCTCGGCCGCGCTCCCGACCACTTCTACGCTGTGTCCGGCCACCCGGAGATATTCGCCCGTCACACGGCCCACCAGCGGATCGTCGTCTACGACCAGGACCTGCAACCGGACCCCGTCCATGTTGTGGCCGTCATGTTCTGTGCCTGTCTCCGCTTCCGTTTGAATCGGAAGGCGGATGCTGAACGTCGTCCCCACGCCGACGGCGCTCGTGATATCGATGGTGCCACGCAACCGCCGGATGATGCCGTACACCATGGCCAATCCCAGACCGGAGCCCTTTTCTCCTTTCGTGGAGAAGAACGGTTCAAGACAACGTTGACGCACTTCTTCCGTCATCCCCGTGCCGGTGTCGCTGACTTCCAGGCGTACCGCATCGCCGTCGACTTTGGTGCGGAGCGTAATCGACCCGCTTTTGGGCATCGCATCGACGGCATTAAACACCAGATTCGTCAGGACCTCGCGCAATTCCGATTCATGTCCGGCGACCGAGGGTACCGGCTCCAATTCTGTTTTGATCTCGATCGCCACGCCGTTCGCCAGAGCCTGATCTTTCCACTTCGGCTGACTGAGCTTCACACTTTGCTGGACCAGGCTGTTGAGATCGACGATGCCGGCCAAATCCGCGTCGAGGCGGGGGCGATAGAAATCCCGCAGCCGGCTGACGACCTTCGCCGCGTCCTTGGCCGCCATATTGATCGTCTGCAGATACTCCTTCAGTTGCGCGGGATCCGACGCCATCTGGGGCGCGATGAGCAGGAGTTCGCTGAAGCCCATAATCGGCGAGAGGGTGTTGTTGAAGTCATGGGCGATACCGCTCGCCATTTGGCCCAGCGCCCGCAACCGTTCCTGCTGTACCATCTGCTGCTGCGTCGTCTTGAGTTCGGCCATGGCGGCCTCCAACTGCGTATGGCTCTCCCGCAAAGACGATTCCGCCCGCTTCCGCTCCGCAAGATCCGATGCGTTGCTCAGCGCCACCGCCACCTGATCGGCCAACTGACGCAATTGCATGATGTGATCCTCGTGCATGTCGGGCGCTTGCCGGTAACTCAACACAATTCCGCCTAACAGGTCGTGCGAGCGGAAAAGGGGCAGCACCAGCAGGGACTCATTCCCCCGCCCCCTCAGGGCGGCAAACGCCCCTGCTCCGGACGGCTGCACCAAGGTCGAGCCGTCCCGGTGCGCCGTGAGCATCCGGCTCTCAGCCTCCGTCACCGTCACGCCCTGCATGGTCGTCTGCTGGCTCTCCGGTCCCAGCCTGGCATACAGCCACCCACGGGTGCGCTCGGATGGATCGATCAACAACACGGCGAGGCCCTGGCAGGGAGAGACCTCGCGCAACCGGGCCAAAACCGTATTGACAATCCGACTAGGGTCGAGCACCGAGAGCACCGATCGGTCGATCTCATGGATCGTGGCCAACTGCGTAAATTGCTGATTCAACCGGCACGCCATGGCATTGAAGGAGGCCGCAAGTTCCTCGAACTCGTCCCCGCTCTTAACCTGCACCGGCGTCGCAAAATTCCGTTTGGCAATACGCCTCGTGCCTTCGCCCAGTTCCTCCAGCGGCACCATGGTCTTCCGGATTTGATTCACGCTGAGCAACGCCACGCACAACAGAGCGATCACGACCACCAGGCTGAAGCGATAGTGAAAGCTCGCCAGCGGCGCGAGCACCGAGCGTCGCGATTCACTCAACAGCACGGTCCAGGGCGCCGTCGAAAATTGATACCGGAGCGGGATCGCCCAATATCCCGCGATGTAGGAATCCTGACCGTCGCTCCATTCGTACACTGATGGATTGTCGTTCCCTTCATGCCGGGACCATTGTCCCGGCAATTGGGCCGGTGCAGATTCGCTACAGAACAATATTTCCGTTGCGCTTGCGAACACACACATCGCCAAATCCGTCGGAAGAGCGACCTGTCTGACCAAGCCCCAAATATATTCGCCGTTGATCTCCGCGATGACAGCCTGTTCCTCCGGCATCCCTGAACTCACCGCTCGTACGAGAAATACGCGGCGCGAACCCGCTCGGTTGTTCGCCGTGATCAAGTGGGTTTTATTGTCGCGGAGCAGCGACCACTGGGTCGGCGAGAGGGCAGGCAGAACATGATTCTCACCGAACAGCACCTGCACCGCTCCTCCCTTGATCACCTGAGCCAATCCAAGAAACAGCGGCGTGTTCGGCATGGCTTCTTGCTGGGAACCGAGCGGCCCAGGGCTCGAAGAAGGATGCCCCTGAACGATCAGAGACAGCAGCTTTGATTCGAGAAAGAGCAGCCGCTGGTAGATTGCCATGCCGACGACTTTACTTTCCTGCCGCACACGTCGTTCGGCCTGCTGAGTGAGCTGGCCGGTCACGTCGCTGAACGACACCAGGCTCAGCGCGCCGACCGGCAAGAGGGCGCAGAGGATGAAGAGAAAGAAGACCCGGCGGGCAACACGACTACTGAGAAACGATCGTTCAATCTGCACGAGGTCTCGTCCTGCTAGAACTCTACGGCCAAGCCGACAAAGCTGCCGTCATTGGCGCGGATCACATCGTCATGGCTTTTCTGAGCGGTCAACGGCTCCACGCTTTCGCCGTCTTTGCCCATGCTATAGAGATCGTAGTCGGAATTGATCGGATGGAGAAAACGATCCTTGCGAGGTTGCGAGGGTGGCCCACCCCCGGACGGGTTGGCCGCGTAGGCACTAGCCGGCTCAAACCAGTACGATGTCTGATTCCCTCCCGCATGTGATGAAGCCGGGGCCGATCCACCCCCGCTTCCTCCACCGCCCCCTCCCCCAGTTCCGCTCGCACCCCCACCCCCGCCGCCAGGCGGGGTCAACGCCGCAATGTTGAGGTATGCATAGGAATTGCCCCAGGGATCGACCATGCCACCGGCTCCCGCCTCGGCAAGTGTGTTGGGCAGTGACTCGTTTGCCGCTTGGTACGAATCGATTACCCGTTCGATATAGCGAATTTCGGCGATCGCCCGCGCTAGTCTCGCCTTGTCGAGGTAGCTCAGATAGTTCGGAATCGCCAAACCCGCCAGTGCCCCGACAATCGTTACGGCAATCATCAACTCAATGATTGTAAAGCCTAGCTGCCCGCGGCAATCTGTATTTTCCACCATACGTGACCTAAAATCCCGAGGCAGTGGGCAACGAGACCGGCCGGGCCTCGATCACATCCGCCTTGGTCTGAAACGGCTCCATCGCCTGCGCGAGCTGATCGACGGTGGATCGAAGCCGATCCGCCTCCTGCTCCACCTCGCGAAAGGAGCCTCGCGCCGCCGCCTGCTTCAATCGCTCTAACTGCGGAGCGATGTCGGCATGGTGGGCTTCGATACGGGCGATCTTCTCCCGCAACGCGCCGACCATTTCACCCAAACATTGCGCTTCCGCATGGAGATAATCGCTCTTGCGAATCGAGGTGCGCACGGTCAGATCGCCGCTCGCGACGGACTGGAAAATCAAGCGGAAGCGATAGAGGGGACCCGCGATCCGATGCGAGAAAAACACACCGTGCACGAGCAGGAGCAGGGACACCACCGCCACCACCGGCCAGAAGCGGCTGTGCAAGAGCTCAAACTGGTCGGCCACCCGCTGCGCCTCAGGGCTGGAAACAGGCAGATGATCCAGTTGGAGCATCAGTGGAAGAAACAGCGCGGCCGACACGGCGACGATCACCACCACCACATAGCAGAAGCTCAGACCCAGGAAACGTGGTTGTACCGTGTCCCACAGAAAATGGCGTCGAAACCGTGGCCGACTCATGATGTCGCAACCTTTCTCGTCCACACCAAATGGTCCTGATTCTTATAGACAATCCTGCCGCCGGCGGCCGGCTCATAAAAAAATGCCAGTTGAAACGTGGTCTGATCGGCGCCCTGATAGGACAAGACGAACAGGGTCTTGGTCCCCTCGCGGCGTTCATCGATCTGCGTGATCACATACCCGTCCGCCGTGACGGCGCTCGTGCCGAATCCGATCCAGCGCTCATCGATAACCATATGTTGGTCCGTGTAACCTTCGGCCGCCGTTTCCCACACCCCGAGCAGATACGACGGCGTCGCCTCCGGCTCAGACGCACAGGCCGTGCATAGCCAGAGGGCGAGCAGACAACTCACCCGCGAGATCGACCACACGATGCACCTCTTTAAGATGGAATCCTCTGAAGCTCTCTATGCACCGACTCAGTATGCCGCAGCTATTTACAAATTCAATTTTTTCGGGAGTTTCCACAGGGCGTCGGCGCCGACTTCAGAGGCACGTTCAGCGTGGGTACAGGTTGATTGTTGAGGGAGGGGGGGAACCGGTTATTCGCTCTGGATGGGAATGTAGAGCAGGCTCCCCTGCCTGTTGATGAGCAGGAGGGCAAGATCCGTAGAACGAAGCGGCTCAGCGAGCCGTTGAAAGGTGCTGAAGTTGGGAATGGGCTGTCGATTGAGTTCGAGCAGCAGATCACCGGGCTGCAGTCCCGACACTTCCGCCAGGCTGCCGTCTTCGATATCCGTCACCACCAGGCCGGTGTTCGCAGGGAGATCCATCTGGCGGGCCAACGCGGGCGTGATCTCATCGACGATCACACCTGAGAGAGGATGCGCCGTGGGACCAGCCGTCTCGGCCGTTTGCGCTTTCCGCTGCCGCTCGCGAGGCGCTTCCTGCACCGTCAACTCCGCCTGCATCAAGCGGGCGTCCCGCAGCAGTTCGATCCGGTGTTTGCTGCCGATGGCGGCCGCCGCCATGAGATTCCGCAGATGCCCGCTATCCATGACATCGCGCCCGTCGAACCGCACAACCACGTCGCCGCGCTTCAAACCGGCCCGTTCGGCGGACCCCTTGGCCTGCAGGTCGGTAATGATCGAGCCCTTCACATCCGGCAGGTGGAACGTCTTGGCGAGCAACGGCGTGACATCCTGCGTGGAGGCCCCCAGAAATCCCCGGACAACCCGGCCCGTCTTGATGAGACTCTGCATGGCGGTTCTCGCCATGTTGCTGGGAATCGCAAAACCGACGCCGACGCTGCCGCCCGTCGGACTGGCAATGGCCGTGTTGATCCCGACCAACTCTCCGTTGGTGTTCACCAGGGCTCCGCCCGAGTTCCCGGGATTGATCGGCGCATCGGTCTGAATGAAATCTTCCACATCGGCCACGCCCACATCGGCTCGACCGACCGCGCTGACGATGCCGAAGGTGACGGTGCGACTCAGACCGAGGGGATTGCCGATCGCGAGGACGAAATCGCCGACGGCCAGCGCGCTGGAGTCGCCCCAGGCCGCGGCAGGAAGGCCAGTGGCGCTGATTTTCACTACCGCCACATCGGTTTTCGGATCGGTCGCGACCACTCGGCCCTTGAACTGCCGTCGATCGGCGAGAATGACTTCCACATCCACGGCATCGGCCACGACGTGATTGTTGGTGATGATGTATCCATCCGACGAAACGATCACCCCGGAGCCTTGCCCGTATTGGCGGCGCGGCGGCACGTCTTTGAACATGCCGAACGGCAGCCCCTCATCGCTGAAGGCCTGATCGTGCACCATCACCGTCGAGGCGATGCTGACGACAGCGGGAAGCACCTTGGCCGCGGTGGCCCGCACCTGGGCCTGCAAATCGCCGGCCGTGCTGACCTTTGACAGACGCGGTGCAAGCAAATCAGCAGCCGAGGCTGAACCCTCAGGCCAACAGCCCAGCAGGACGCCCGCGATTCCCAGAGCCAACAGGCCCATTTGTGATCCACGTAACGACATGGTGTGAAACATCCCTAGCAGGATGCACAAAAACTAGCTTGTCGCGCAATAGCTCGGACTGAGCTCCAGTGCCATCTCGCGTCAAAATAAACCGCAGGATGCGCAAAAAGGCCGTCCGGCAAGGCCGCAGCGAGCGAGGAGGCGAATCGTACTCTCGCGGTACGGTGAGCCTCTGAGGTTCACGACGCGCGGAATAACGCGCGTCACGTTTGTGAACTCCGCCGAGCCGGTGAGGCGGCAGTGTCCTGCGAGAACGACGCTGGCGGACTTTTTCCGCATCCTGCTAGAAACGGCAGGCCCCAGCCTATCATGCGGCAAGGGCTTGCACACTCAGAACTCATAAATCGGCATGCCGGAGGCGTAACGCGTTTGAAATCACCGAGAGGGAACTGAACGTCATCGCCGCGCTGGCCACCATCGGACTGAGGAGCAGACCGAAGAACGGATACAACAGCCCGGCGGCGACCGGAACACCGATCATATTGTACACAAAGGCGAAGAAGAGATTCTGGCGGATGTTGCGCATGGTGGCCTTGCTCAAACGGCGCGCCCGGACAAGGCCTCGCAAATCGCCCTTCACCAGCGTCACCCCGGCATTCTCCATCGCCACATCGGTTCCGGTTCCCATGGCAATGCCGACATCCGCCTGCGCCAGCGCCGGCGCATCGTTGACGCCATCACCCGCCATCGCCACCACCTGGCCCTGCTGCTGAAGTTCCTGAACGATCCTGCTCTTTTCATCCGGCTTCACGCCGGCCCTGACGTCATCCAGGCCTAACGCCTTCGCCACCGCCTGCGCCGTCACCGCATGGTCGCCGGTGACCATCACCAGACGAATACCTTCCTGGCGCAACAACCGCAAGGCCTCGTGGGTCGAACTCTTGATGGGATCGGCCACTCCGAGCAAGCCGGCCGCCCGGCCATCGACGGCCACGAACATCACGGTTTGTCCGGTCTGGCGCATCAATTCGGCATTCGCTTCCAATGCGGCCAGGGCGGGTAGATCGTCCAGGCATAGATCCCGCAACAAATCGAGCGTCCCGACCGCCACCCGCCTGGTCCCGACCGTCGCCACAACGCCCTTTCCGGTTTTCGACGTGAACCCGGACACCGCCTCCAGTGTGATACCTCGCGCCTCGGCCCCGCTGACAATCGCGCCGGCAAGCGGATGTTCACTCCCCCGCTCGACCGACGCCGCCAGTCGCAACAGGTCCGTTTCTGACCAGGGAGCTATGGCGCTCACGACGCGCAGTTTGGGTTTGCCTTCCGTGAGTGTGCCGGTCTTGTCGAAGACCAGCGTATCGACTTTTTCGATGGTCTCCAGCGCTTCGGCTTTCTTGAACAGGACACCAGCCGCCGCACCGCGACCGGTCCCGACCATGATCGACATGGGTGTCGCCAGACCCAGGGCGCAGGGACAGGCAATGATCAGCACGGCGACCGCATTCAACAGGGCATGGGCGAGACGCGGTTCCGGCCCGATTAACGCCCACACCAGTCCCGTCACGATCGCAACACTCACCACGATGGGCACGAAATAGCCGGCCACCACATCGGCCGTGCGCTGAATGGGAGCGCGGCTGCGTTGCGCCTCCGCGACCATCTGAACGATATGCGCCAGCAGCGTGTCCGCCCCGACGCGATCCGCCCGCATCACCAGACCACCGGAACCGTTGATCGTGCCGCCCGTTACCCGCTCCCCGGTAGTTTTCTCAACCGGTAACGATTCGCCGGTAATCATCGACTCATCGATCGCCGTCGTTCCTTCCAGAATCACTCCATCGACCGGCACCCGTTCTCCCGGTCGCACACGCAGGCGATCGCCCACCTGCACCTGATCGAGCGACACATCTTCTTCATGGCCATCGCCTCGCAAGAGCCGCGCGGTCTTGGGCGCCAGCCCCAGGAGAGCCCGGATCGCGCCGGTCGTCCGGCTCCTGGCCCGCAATTCCAGCACCTGCCCCAGCAGAACCAAGACCGTAATGACCGCCGCCGCCTCGAAGTACACCGGCACCGACCCGCTTTCCATGTGGAACGATTGCGGAATCAGCGCGGGGAAGAGAGTGGCGAAGACACTGTAGAGGTAGGCCGTGCCGGTCCCGATCGCAATCAGCGTGAACATGTTCGGGCTGCGATGGACGATCGAGGCCCAGCCGCGCTGAAAGAACGGCCATCCGGCCCAGAGGACCACCGGCGTGCTCAGCAGAAATTGCGCCCACGCCGACTGCGTATCGGAGAGGACATGCTGAACCGGGTGGCCGGGCAGCATATGCGACATGGCCAGCACGAAGACCACCGCCGCCGGCCCCAGGCCCACCCAAAACCGTCGGGCCATGTCCAGCAATTCAGGATTCAGCTCCTCTTCGACCGTGACGGTTCGTGGTTCCAGCGCCATCCCGCAGATCGGACAGGCCCCCTGCTCCGCCTTCACCACCTCGGGATGCATCGGGCAGACATATTCCGTTTTGGTCGGCAGCGGCTGAATCGAATCCGGCTCCAGTGCCATCCCGCATTTCGGACAGGGCACCGGCTTTTCTTCCAACACCTCAGGGCACATGGGACAGACGTATTTCGTCCCGGGAGGGGGCGGGGCAGCAGACGCTGTCGCCTGAGCAGAAGCAGGGGCGAGATACCGCTGCGGATCGGCGCGAAACTTGGTAAGGCAGCCCTGGCAACAGAAGGAGTAGGTCGTGCCCTGGTAGTCGAACGACCCGGCCGCCGTGGCCGGATCTACCGTCATGCCACAGACCGGATCGATGACCCCTGTGACCGCTTTATCCGGCGTCGTCGAGCCCAGCATCGGAAGCGACTTGCCTCCGAACTGCCGTGGGGCTGTTGTCTGCGCAGCGGGCACGGGCGACAAGTACCGGACCGGATCGGCCCGGAACTTTTCGAGACACCCTTGGCAACAAAAATAGTACGTCTTGCCCGCATGCGCATGAGACCCGGCGGCGGTCGCAGGCTGAACGGTCATTCCGCAAACGGGGTCCCGCTCGCCGCCCGCAACCGGCTGTTGGTCAGGCATCGTCTGCATCATCGGCAGCGAACGCCGACCGGCTGCGGTCGCAACGGACGCGGTTTTCACATACTGATCCGGCGCAGCACGAAACCGATCGAGGCAATGGGTGCTGCAAAAATAGTAGGTCAGGCGCCCATGCTCGACATGGCCCGCCGCCGTCGCGGGTTCCACCGTCATGCCGCAAATCGGATCAGTCGCCATGAACCCGCACCTCGTATCTCGTCGTTCGTATCTCGTTCCGGCCGAGGAACGCTTCACCCTTCAGGAGATACGACTCTTACTTCTTGCCGTCTCCGTCCAGAATGCTGTGAATGATCAGCTTCAAATTCTCCGGATCGATTTGCTCAACCTTGATGTTGCCGTCGAGCAGCACGGTGGGCGTCTGTTGAATCTTGATGCGGTCGCCCCATTTCCGCCCGTCTTCGAAGGCCTTCGCCGGCTTGGCGCTGGCCAACCCTTCTTCGAACGCCGCCGGGTCGAGCCCGACTTCACGGATCAGCACTTCACGGATCGCCTTATCGATGATGCCGATCTTGTCCTTATGGATCGTCCGAAACAACGCCCGCTTCATCTCAGCGCCCTTCCCCATCGTCTTGGCCTGTTCATACATATCGAAGGCGGTCGGCAACTTGCCGGGAATCACGGGATACCCCACCATGACCGCTTCCAGCTTATTGCCGAATTCCTTCTCCAGAATGGCCAGCCCCTCGCCGTCGAACCGGTGGCAATGCGGGCAGTAGAAATCTGCGAATTCAGTCAGTTGCACTTTCCCCGGCTTGTGCGTTGATTTCTCATCGCTCAGCACCTGGAAGTTGCCTTTGAGTTCCGCCTTCCCCGCCTGCGCGGTGCCCACGAACCCGAGAGCCGCCACCGCCATCAGGCCCATCAACAGACTGCCCCGCCATCCACGACGCTTCGCCATACGTTGCACTCCTTTTTCAAACTGGGTTCGGTTCAACAGGTTCATCGGCATTATAAACAATGCTCGCTCACTTATGCGTCTGATATAATGCCAACGATGCGAGTGAAACTTCTACAGGGGATCGGCATTTTATGGTTCGCCGCGATCCTGACGGCCTGCGCGTCATCCGGCGACATGCACGAATCGGCCGACGGCGGCCCGCACGTTCCGCCGTTTTCCCAGATCAAGGCCGCACCGGACTCGTTCAAGGGACAGACCCTGGTGCTCGGCGGGCAGGTGCTCGCCGCGCGACGCATGAAAGACGGCACGCGGATCGAAGTGCTGCAGTTGCCGCTCAATGACTCGCAACAACCGACCCTGGATCTGATGAAATCGCAGGGACGCTTTGTCGCGGTCCAACGTGACTTTCTGGATCCGGCAACCATTCCCCAGGGAACGTTCCTGACCATTACCGGTGAGCTCACCGGCTCCATCACCTTGCCGCTCGACGAGACCGACTATACGTATCCCGTGATCGACATCAAATCGTTCCGCACCTGGATTCCATCGCAAGACTCGAATCTGTCCCGTGTCCGCCCCTATCCGTACTACAGTCCGTTCTGGCATCCCTACTGGGGACCCTACGGGCGCTTTCCCTACTATTGGTAACCCCGGCCGTCTCGCGATCGTCGCTTCGACCGCGGTGAAGAAACGACAACGCCCCGTCCATCCACAAGGATGAACGGGGCGTGTCTACTCACCCAACAGACGGTGTCTGTTACTTGATCATGATCAGCTTACCGCCCGGCTGCTTCGGATTCAGATGGTCGCGGTAGCTCAGGGTGTTTCCCTGGGTGGCGTTAAACAAATCGCTGGTCGGAACGCCGATGTACTTCGTTTCGCCCGGCTTCAACACCACTTCCGCCTTCAACACAAACGGAGAGGCCGCGTTCACCGGATCGGTCATCTGGAATCCGCGCTCCGTCGCGGTGGTGTTCGTGACTTTGATCAACAACGGACGGCCCGGCCGGACTTTGAAATCGATGACCGTGGTCGGCGGATACCAGGCCTTCAGCCCGCCCAGTTCAACGGCATACAGCTGCACATCCACTTCCAACTCTTTGAAGGGCTGACCCACGACGGAACCGGTCTCAAGGTCACCGACTTCGACTCCGCCGGCCTGCAGCGCCAACGCCGACGTTCCACTCGCCAACACGCCCAACACGCCCAGAAAAAGGACCGCAATCCTGCTCAACATAGAACCTCCTGTCAGGTTAAAGAGATGAGGACGGATGATGCTCCTGTGCCAGGCAAGGGGGAAGACCGGTGCCTTCCAACACCTGGCCACCGACAATGTGACCTTCGACGATGAGAAACAGCACTTTCATACGCTTGGTATTGTCCGAAAATTTCCCGCTGGCCACTGCCAGCACTTCATGTGACCCGTCCGGCTGAGGCTGATCCGCCTCGATCCTGACGTAATACGAATCGAACCCCTCGAATTCACGATTGAACGCCTGCGCCCGTAACAACCGCTCCAATGAGTCGTCGGCGGCCCATACTCCTGACCCGCCGGCCAGCATGAGGATCTGAACCAAGGCCACGAAGAGTTTTCGCATGGGGGACCCCTCCTAGGGAGTCGAGTTATAGCCCCAGCAGGCTCAACCGTCTACAGATGTACGCTCATGGATGCCTACCGATGCTACAGGATCGTGTCGTTGAAATGTGGCGTACGGAGGGGACCGGGATCTGGCCGGGGTTGCCCTGTCTCACGAAGCCGAACACGTCAATTCACGCAGGCGCAGGGCCCTCCCGCACAGTTCCAAGGGGGAACGCCGGATGGGACTCGTTACCCCCTTGGCACAGCAATCAGCTTACTTGCCCTTTGCCTTGCCCTTGTGGCTCGAGGCCTGTTCCGCATGCGCCAGGGATTCTTCCGCATGTTTGACGGCTTCCTTGGCATGCTCCAGCGCTTCCTTCGCATGCGGATCGTTGCTCGCCTTGACCGACTCTTCCAGATGCTTGATCGCTTCCTTCTCATGCTCCACGCCTTCCTTGGCGTGCTTGATCGTTTCCTTCACGTGCCCGCCGCCCTCGGCCAGGGCGTATCCCACCGGCGCAGTCGCCACCAGCGCGGACACCGCGAACGCGAGCATACCTGAACGCAATACCGTCATCATGATTCCTCCTGTGTGATAAGTGGATGTGGCACTCGATTGGGCGGCATTCTACCGCATTTGTCGTGTCGTGTTCAGTAAGGAAAGAGGAGCCCGCACCGACCGTGCGGGCAACGCAGGACCGGGAAAAAGATGGTGGGAGAGGGAAGCGTATGGGCGTACGCTTCCCTCATCGGAGCTCACTGCGTGGTCAGCGCAGTCCAACCGTCGAGCCCCGTCCACCGATCATCGAACGTCAGCGGGCGTCAGCCAGGGCAGTCGGCAGACGCCGCACCGGCCACGATCCGCCATGGCCTGCTGAGCGGGCGAATCCCAGCTCGCATACAACCATGATTCATACTGGCGAGTCCCCGTGCCGTTCATCGTGAGCCCGGCGCACTTTTCCATCGCAAACACGGACGGCCTGACCCGATAGGACCCGGGGCCTTCCGGATAGGGCTCAGACTCCACGACGAATGTGGTCCCCACGGGAAACGATTCATAGTCAGGCGTGAGCAGGGCCTTGGGGCACACATAGAACCGGAGCCGTTTCCGCCCGCCGGGCGATTCCACCGCAGACGTCAAGCTCGGCCAGTCCCGATACCCGAACGGGATCAATAACGTCGCAGCGGGAGGCGCCGGGGACCAGCCCTCGCTGATATCGAGGGCGACCGCCAGCAATCGCACGACCGCCACGCTTAACCCCGCCTTCTGTTGAGCGCCCTGAGCCATCTCCGCACGACGCGGTGACGCTATCGCAGCACTACCCGGCATGGAGCACCTCCCTTCCTGACGCCTTCTACCTATCGCGTGAGTTCTCCGACCGCAGGCCCCTGACGCATGGCCGCGCCTTGCCGCACGACTCCCGGCTGAACCCGGGCCCGGATCGATGCGGCCCGCGCAGCGAACAATCCAGCTTCAACCGGCTGCCCGAGAGTATCGAGTACGTGCGCATACCGCTCCACCAACAACCCGACGGTGGGATGATGCACACCCAGTTGCGCCTGTTGAATGACGAGCGCGCGCTGATACCACAACTGCGCCTGAGTCCACAGTCCCTGCTCATCGGCGAGAAACGCCATATTGCCGACAATCGTGCCGGTCAAGGAGGCCTGGGGTCCGGATGTTCGTTCGGCAATCGCCAATGCCTCATCGAAATATCGTTGAGCCGACGCGTAGAGGCCTTCGGCCTGGTAGAGGCAGGCGGCGTTATTCAAACTCATCGCCACCGCCGGATGTTCATCGCCGAATCGCAGGCGGCGCATCTTCAGCGCGCGCAGGTAGAACGGTTCCGCCCAGGCATAGAGCCCGCGCCCCTTATACAGGACGGCAAGGTTATTCAACACGGGGCCCAGGTCGGGGTGATCCGTGCCATGGGCCTCTTCCATGAGAATCAGGGCCAGGTGATACATCGATTCAGCCGCTGTCTCCCGTCCCTGCTTGCGGTACAGCTCGGCCAGGTTGTTCAGACTGATCGCCACATCCGGGTGCGCCGCGCCCAGCACCTTGCGCTCGATCGCCAGCACCCGTTCATAGAGAGGCTCCGCGCGAGCCCAATCGCCTTCGGCATGGGCGATTTCCGCCAGGTTATTTAAGGCCGCCGCGACATCTTCGTGTTCCGGACCCAGGTGTTGTTCCCAAGTGGCCAGGGCACGGGTGTACAACGATTGCGCCTCCTGGAGGCGGCCCTGGTCGTGATACAGGAGTCCGAGATTGTTGGCTGCCGCGGCAACGCGGGCGTCGTTGGGGCCGACCTGCTCAGCCTCGCGGAGCGCGCGTTGCAAGAGTTGCTCAGCTTCGGCATAGTGCGCCGCTTCCCTGGCCTTTACACCGTCGGCGAGCAACTGCTGCCAGGCATCAGGCCCGGCGGCCCAGCTCCCATCGACGCCGGACAAGGCCATACCGGCCACCAATGCCATGCCTAACCAGTGCGGGGTTTTCTTCGTGCAATCAGCCATGGTGCGCCGCTCCCTCCACCGACTCCATCGATTCGCTGTCCTGCATCCCTCGTGTCGGGCCTCTCCGCACTCACCCCGGAAAGCCCCGAAGGGCCGGGGTGGAGGGGGAGGCCATCCCACTCACCCCGGGAGGCAGATCCTGAAGAAGGGTGCACAACCTCAGGATCCGAGGGACCTGTTACTCAAGCGGCCGATAGGCGGGGAGCGGCCAACTACCGCTCCCCTATGGGACTCCTGCGAGGAGGTAGGTCAAGACCCGCACACAGGCCCCATGTTGCCGCTTCCTGCCATTCGAGTTGTCGCGCTAGTGCGCCTTATGGCCCTGCGCGCAGAACTCATCGTATCGATGCACAAAATCTTTTTGCGCGAGCGGCGCATGACAGGCCCGGCATTTTGTGAAGTCCTCGGCCAGCGCCTTGCCGTCCGGCCCATAGGCCCCGAACACCCAAGCGCCGTTTTTCAAATTGTCCGGGACATCCTGCCCCCACCCCTCGTTCTTCTCCATGACGAACACCTTCATCAGATCGCCTTTCACCAGCTTTCCGTCCGCCCCCTTGGCCAAGGCCTCGCCTTCCGCTTTGGCCTTGTATAACTCCATGACCAGTTGTGTCCCCTGAGGAAACGTCGCGGTCGGACAGGCCCTGGCGCCGGCGGGACTTACGAACAATTCCCGCACCTGCTTGGCATCCTCACGCTGTACCTCGCTCAAGAACTTCGGCCAGGTCTTGTAGTCGGCCGGCAGCGCGATTTCGCCGTCCTTGGGAGCGGCCCCCGCCTCAGCAACCGTCGTCACGATCCCGCCGTTCCACGCCACCCCCATCACCACAATGAGGCCTAGTATCTCTCTCACCATCATGTTCATCTCCTTCCTCTCACTCTTGCCGTCGGCCCCGAGGGGCCGGGGTGAAGGGGGAGGCCATCCCACTCACCCCGGGAGGCAGATCCTGAAGAAGGGTGCACAACCCCAGGATCCGTTTCCGACAGATCTATCGTTTCATCGCCCTGCGCCCACTGAGCGGCACGGCCTTAAGGTGCGGCGTCGGTTCTTGGGGACGCGGATCCGTTCGATTGCCTTCCACCAGCGCCGTCACGGAGACACGAAAAATCCGGAGGCTGCCTCCACCGATCTTCGTGGCATTGAGCCGTCCTTCATCGATCCATCGGTAGATCGTCCACTTACTGACTTGGAGCAATTGCGCAGCCTCTTTCACACGCAACAGCGGCTGTTCCACCATCTCTCCTACCCCTTCAACACCTTGGCGGTGGATAGGAGCGGTCCGTTACCGCTCCTCCCCCGACTGCAGGAAGGGGCACGAGCCTCCCGCACAACCGGGTCCACCATTCAGGACCGATGCAACGCACCGCAGTTCCGTCGTGGGAACCGGCAGCGGAGGTCACAGGATACGCGCCTGCGCTGCCGGGTGGTCCGGGATCGGAGGGCAATCCCATCCTCGGACTCAGCATTCTTGAGTGAAATAGCTCGGGCCGAACGCCCGGAGAAGGCGGAGCACAGGACCGACAGGACGCCCGCCGGGCTCTTGGCCTGGACGACGGGATCGGATTCGTCTGTGCGATGAATCGGTGGCGACGCGCGCCCCGCCCGAACTATCCCCTCACGGGGATGGGCGGCGCACGGGCATGCAGGGACGAGGGGTCCCCGGACGTCAGGAGGAGCGGAGGGGCAATCAACGTGTGGGATTGAGCGACCCAGGCTGTCCCCACATCCCCCTGGGAAATCGGGCCGACATCCGATGTCGCCTGACAGGCCCAGGAGCAAAGGGTGGAATGGGATTCCGTGCCTGAATGCTGATGATGACTATCCGACGGGGTGGCATGGGCGAAGGAACAGCCCGGCGCCACGAGCGCCAGCACCATATACACCCAGACGAGTCCGAGTGCGAGGCCGGCAACTGAGGTTTGGGAGATCCGTCGGTTCATGGTCTGATAGTTCTCACCTGCCGTATCAAATACGCCGTTCCACACAAGTTGTCTACCGACGGATGCTCACGCGTGCTACAAAATGTGCGCTCTTTCAAATATTCGACTGAGAAAACTCTCCGGGCGTCGAAACGGGAACGCATCAGGCGGTCCGCTCCCCCAGCGCCTGGACAATCTCAAGACGTGCGGCGCGGGCCGCCGGGACCAGCCCGCCGATGAGGCCCATGAATACGGCGAACAGCACGCCCTCGCCGACCATGCCGGGGGTGAGGTGAAACCCGAACGCCAACTCGGCGCCGGTATCCCAGTTCACGGTCGAAATCGTCACGCGATTCAGCAGAGCCGCGGCCGCCACACCCAAGAGACCGCCGGCAAGGCCGAGCAGGATCGATTCGAGCAGGAAGGCCTGCAGAATATGGCTGCGCGTAAAGCCTAACGTGCGAAGCGTGCCGATCTCGGTCGTGCGATGCGCGACGGACGCGGACATGGTCATCGTCGCTCCAAGGATCGCCCCGACACTGAACACCACGGTCAGGAATAGCCCGGTGACGCGAATGAGCCTGGCCAGCCCTTCGGCTTTTCCTTCGTAATATTCCGGCTCGCGCTTCACCGAGACCTTAAATCTGGGATCGTGCTCCAGCCTCGCCTTGAACGCCGGCAGTCCATCCGGGTCGGCGAGGCGCAGGGTCATGGACGAGAACGCCGTGCGATGGAACGTGGTCATCATCTGATCGACGTCTCCCCACACCTCCGAGTCGAATCCGCTGCCCTCCGCCTCGAAGATCCCCACCACGGTCCACTCCCGCCGCCCGAACCGCAGCGTTTCAGCCAGCCGTGCTTCTGGAAACTGCCTGGCCACCTGGCTGCCGACAATCACCTCCGTGGTGCCGGGCTGCCATACCCGCCCTTGTACGATGCGCAGGCGGGGACGCACGGCAAACGCAACGGGCGAAGAGCCGCGTACGGAAAGGCTGGCCAGGCTCCCTCGGTCTTGCTTGCGCAAGGTGAGCTGCAAGGCAATTTCACGCACCGCCGCGACCTGATGGTCCTCCAAGGTGACCACGTCCAGCTGCGCGGCCAGCACCCCGGTCTGATCCCGCGACAGACTGCTTTCGATCTCCGACAGCGCGCCTTTACTCAACAGGATGGCATTGGAGGGATCGCCGGTCCTCCCCATCGTCCGTTCAAGACCATGGGCCAACATGAGAATCGCCACAAACACGAAGACCACGAGCCCCAACCCCGACAGCGTCAGCAGCGTCGTGACGCGCCGCGCCCACAGGTTCCGCAGACTGTATACGCTCCACAACAACCAGTGACCTCGTGACGTTAACCCCGGTGACGCAAGCCTTCCAAGGTGGTCATCCGGCTGAGGCGTACCGCAGGCCAGAGAGCCGCCAGCAGGCCGACCAGGACCATCGCACCCAGGCATAACCAGATGGTCTCGGCGGTGATTTCGTAGGTCCCCACCGTTTTCCCGCCGGCAACCATGACGGCGTAGAGCCGCGCGGCCGGGTACAACAACCCCAATCCAGCCACTGCCCCGCCCAACGCCACCAGCAGCGATTCGCCGAGGACCAGCGTCACCAAGTGACGCGGCTGGAATCCCAACGTCTTCATGACGCCATACTCCCTGGTTCGCTCGCGTACCGCCATCGCCAGCGCATTGACCAACACCAGGGCCGCAATGCCGTTCATCACGCCCGACAGCCAATCCAATGCATCGAGCAATGCGCCGGCGCGTGCGACCCAACCGGCGATGTACGCCTGTTCCCGCTCCGTTCTGGTTTCGGCAAAGGAGTTGGCAAACGTGGCATCGATGGCCGCGACCACCGTTCGGGGATTCACGCCCGGGGCTGTCGTGGCGACGTACCAGCCCACCTGATCGGCCCGGTCAGGCGCCGTGGTCTTCAAACGCTCGTTGGCAAACTGCCAATGCACATACAGTTCGCCTTCCCCCATGATGGCGGGGTTGCTGCTGTGGAAGATGCCGCGGACGACCAGCTCCCAATTCCCGGCATGGGTGGTTCCCTTGAGCGGGATCACATCCCCGACCTTCCAACCGAATCGGGCCGCGAGTTTCCAGCCGATGAGGCATCCCCCCCGGTCCTTCAGAAACGCCAGACGATCGCTTTCATTCAGGATCACTTCCGGATAGGTCTCAAAGAAGGTCCCCATGTGTTCAGCGAATGCCCCGAACGACTCCTTGGCATCGCGGTACTCCACGCCGAACACGTTCCCGTAATGCACGAGTTGCACGCCGGGAATGACGGCCATTCGTTCCCGGTATGCCAGCGGCAGGAGCAAGGAGTCCGACATCGCGTGGACGGTGATCAACCGGTTATTGGCCGCCGCCTTCGCGCCGCTGTGCCATTCATCGAGCGTCAGTCGTAGCAAGCCGAAGGCCAACAC
Organism: Nitrospira defluvii; assembly: GCA_000196815.1. Lineage (GTDB taxonomy): Bacteria > Nitrospirota > Nitrospiria > Nitrospirales > Nitrospiraceae > Nitrospira_A > Nitrospira_A defluvii_A. The sequence goes on along the minus strand of FP929003.1, from coordinate 638,080 downwards.
GACCATCGCCAGGCCGCCGATGGTGAGCGCCAGACGGACCGGCCGCCTGATCGTATTTCTGAGCATCAAGCGCAGCAGCGTCACGGCGGCATCTCCAGAAGCCCCTTTTCCAGATGCCGGATCATCTGCGCGCGCTCGGCAGCGCGAGGATCGTGGGTGACCATCACGATGGTCTTGCCCAATTCCCGGTTCAATCGAGCCAACAGGGTCAGAATATCGTCGGCCGATTCGCGATCGAGATTGCCGGTCGGCTCGTCCGCCAGAATCATGGTCGGGTCGCTGACGATCGCGCGCGCCACACCGACCCGCTGTTCCTGCCCGCCGGACAGCTGCCGCGGGTAGTGATCCATCCGATCGGCCAATCCGACCAGGCGCAACGCGGTCTTCACATGGTCGGCACGTTCGCGTCTCGTCAGATGCGTCAGCGCCAGCGGCAATTCCACATTCTCCGCCGCCGTCAGGACCGGAATGAGATTGTAGGTTTGAAAGACATAGCCGATGTGGCGTGCCCGCCATCGCGCCATCTCACCCTCCGACAATTGCTCCAGCCTGGTTCCGGCCACCACCACCGATCCGCTCGTCGGCCGATCGATGCCGGCCATCACGTTCAACAACGTGCTTTTCCCCGACCCTGACGGCCCCATGATCGCGAGAAAGGTCCCAGCGGGGATCACGAAAGACAAATCTCGAATAACCGACACTTCCGTGCCGCCCCGGATATAGGTCTTGGTGACGTTGTGGAGACTGACAACCGGATCAACCATGGCTGCGTCGCTCATGGCACACGGCGAAGCACCGAGACCGTGCTGCCTGAGCGCAGGCTCTCAGTCGGAGCCACGATCACTTCATCGGTCTGCGACAGGGGCCCGTGCACCGGGACGATCCCGGCCACGGCGGTGCCGGCTTGCACCACCGCTTCGGCCACGAGGCCCGCACGCACGACCAGCACCACCGTCCGCCCGTCGCGGGAGACGACTGCGGTGGAGGGCACCCCCCAGTCGTCTCCCTGCTCTGTAGACGCTCCGGGCATCGGACCGAAGGTCACCTTCGCGCTTAACTCAGGCCGCACGCGATCGTCCAGGTCACGAAACCGGATGCGCGTCAGCACAGTTCCCTTGGCGCGATCCGCGATCGGCATGACCTGCTGCACCTCGCCCTGGTACCGATGCCCCGGCACGGAGTCGAGCTGAATCTCCACCGATTGCCCAGGGCGCACCCGATGAATCATCGCCTCCGACACCTCGGCGTCCACCGTCACCGACAGGGGGTCGACCATGTTCACCACCGACCCGCCTGACCGAACAGTGGCGGTGAACGGCGAGACGACCTCGCCGATCTCCGCCAACTTCTTCACGATGACGCCATCGAACGGCGCACGAATACTCGTATTCTCCAACTGCACGGTGGCATTTTGCCGTTCCGCTTCCGCCGCAGTGACCGCCGCCTCGGTAGACTTGACCGCCGCAGCGGCGCGGCGAAGTCTCGCTGAGGCCATGTCGAATTCCGACTTGGTGACAAAGGATTGTTCCAGGAGGGTCTTCACGCGCTCGAAGCTCAATGTCGCTTCTTCGAGCTCCGGCTTCGCGGCACCCAGTTGCGCCCGCGCCACACCCAGCCGGGCCAAAGCCTGCCGGTACAGCGCATCCATATCATCATGCTCGATGCGCGCGATCAGTTGCCCCTCCTTCACCCGATCGCCGACGTTGACGCCGAAGTAAATCAGCCGCCCCGTCCCCTTGGAAGCAATCGACGCCTGCCGTTGCGCGACCACATACCCTGTGGCCGCCAGGCCTGCCCCGCTTCCGGACGGCATGCGCACCACCGGGACCACCTCGACTCGTTGGTCCGGTCGAAGCCAGGCCGTACTCCACGCCAAGCCGGCGGCAGCCAGCAGGACAGCCAGCGTCAGCCACAGCCACCGACGCCGACCGGAAGACGGAGTCCCACCGGGGGCCGGACGATGAATCGCCAACCCGTCTAAATCGGCATCATGAATGCCGGATTTGCGAGGCTCAGGGCGATCAGATGATTGATGAGCAGACACGGGAACCTCCTTCATGGAACGGCAACGAACCTGCCGTTCTCTCACAAATGCCACGCACGCGAGGCGCCGCCGCAACGCGATCTACGTCGCCGATGCGATCGACCGCCGCTCCCGGGATCGGCGTTTTCGCCACCACATGAGGAACCCGGTGGCGTAGATGACCGGGCAGGCCAGACCGCTCGCGCACACCAGCAGGCGGCCGGGCATCCCGAATGCCTGGCCTGAATGCAGCGGCCATTGCCAATCGAGAAAGGTTTCCCCGGCGCTCCGCCTCGTATCGGGCGCACGCACATCAACGATCACGCCGCTGTACTGATCGACGCTCACGATCCGCTCCGACCAAAACGCGCTCAGCCCAGGCACGCCCTGCCGGCCCACTTGGTAGACGCCGCTCGCATCCTCCGGCATGGCGATGGAGCTCAGCCGGCCCTCGGGGTACCGGGCTGCCGCCAGTTCCGCCGCCCGTTGCGGACTGATCGGATGCGCACCATCTCCATCAGTCGACGGAGACGATTGCGCAGGGCCGCGAGTGGCTGGCGACAGAATCTGCGTGACCCATAGGATCGGCTCGGCCCAATTCATGTAGGCACCGGACAGGAGCACGGCTCCGATCGCCAGACAGAGATACAACGACAGGGTCTTGTGCAGATCGAACAACAGCCGGAACGAGGCGAACGGTCGTCTGATCACAAACGCCTGCCGCCAGTGCCCGTTCACCGGCCACCAGACGATTACGCCCGTGACTAAGGACAGCATCAGCAACCAGGCCGCGATCGCCGCCAACGTGACACCCGTCATCCCGGCGAACAATTGGTAATGCAGTGCGAAGATCGCATCCATGAAGTAGTGCGGGATCCACTCGTCGGGCCCATAACTGCGCACCCCCGTCACCCGGGCCCGGTAAGGATCGACAAAAATCCGTTGCCAGGCTTTCGACGGCTGCTCCATATAGACGGCCATGACCCGCTCGCGTTTCGTCGCGCCATAGATTTGCGTGATGCGACTTCCCGGTGGCGCCGCCTGTTCCGCCGCCCTCAGAATCTCACCTATCGGCCGATAACCATTCTGCCCGTCTGCCGGCGCGTCCACCGTCAGCAATGCAGGATTCAGCCACTCGTCGATTTCCTGAAAGAACACCAGGATACTGCCGGTCACTCCGAAGACCACCAGCAACGCCCCCGCGGTCAGGCCCAAATAGAGATGTGCCTGCACCCACCACGTGCGCCACACGCGCACCCGACGGTCCCGCGCTCCGGCTTGCGCGACCTCGCGAGACGCCACTGGAACCGACGAGGATGTCACGGCTCTACGAGACATGCGACAGACACTCCTGCGACCTGCGGACGTATCATCGCGTCAGTGCTAACAAGGTCCGCACGGAAGTCCCCCTTCGAGCGGCAAACCGACGCCGGGTGAAGACGTGCTCCATGACGCGGTTCCATTCACCTCGAACCCGCATCGGGAGTGTGGCTATTCAGTACGAATGAAACCGGTGATCAGGAGAAATGAACGGGAGGACCGCGACCGTGGGCAACAATCTGAAAGAGGGTCCGATAGGACAACAGGAGCAGGACCAGCGGCACAAATTCAGAAACCACGACCGGAAGTCGTGGGATATCAGGAAGAATGAAGGCGGTTTCGTCCTGCGTGACCGTGCAAGCCCAGGTTACCAGCGGACTTGCTTCTGCCTGCCCATGATGACAGGGGTCATGATCGCCCCCGGCATGGAGATGAAAACTTCGGGAGGCCGGCTTCTCGAAATCAACGAAGCAGGTGTGGCAGACGAACCCGGCAACTACCCGGATCACGGCTAATAGGCAAGCCACGGCTACCGCCGTCCGTGGCGCCAGACTGGATCGCCGATGTTGTGAGAGAAACCCCCGCTGTGTCGTCATCGCAGCTTCCACGCGGTCGAAAGGCCCTTACCATACGCAAACACCCATTCCCTTGTCCAGCAACAGGTGCTCACGAATGCTACAGCCTGTTATGCGATGAAGAACGGGCGAGCCATGACAGGAATTCTTCAAGAAATGGCATGAACGTCGCTGATCCAATGCTCCCGCCTAGCCGCGCATGACCGAGTGCGGCGATACCGTCGGTGACGTTTATCCTTTTTCTTCCTCGAAGAGATGGCCTGGCACGGCCAATGCGCCGAGCGGCACAGCTTCCACCCGGTCGGTGAGCGCGACGCGCTTGGTTCCTGGATAGACGATCGCGACGCGTTCCAGGCGGAGATCGTCGAGTGCGATGCGGATCGAGGGCGTCAGGCGCGGCGCATCGACGCGCTTACACTCCACACCGAGCAACCGGTCACCCCGACGCAGGATCAGGTCGATTTCCGCTCCTTGGTGCGTGGCCCAGAAATACGCCTCGTCATACAACTCGGCGGCCAGTACCTGCTCGATGACAAACCCCTCCCACGAGGCCCCGACCCTGGGATGAGAAAGGATCGCCTTCTCCGTGCCAAGCCCGAACAACTGGTGCAACAGGCCACTGTCGCGAACATAGACTTTCGGCATCTTCACCTGCCGTTTGCCGAGGTTGGCGTGCCAGGGTTGAAGTTGACGCACCATCAAGGCGTCGGTGAGGAGATCGAGGTAGCGGCGGCTGGTGGACGGGTTCACACCCAGCGCCCGGGCCGGTTCGGCAGCGTTCCAGGTCTGTCCATGGCAATGTGCGACCATGGTCCAAAAGCGCAGCAACGCCGCGGCCGGAACACGGACGCCCCATTGCGGGAGGTCGCGCTCCAAGAGTGTCTGAATGAACTGTTTGCGCCAGGCGAGGCTGTCCATCTCCGTGCGGGCGAGGAACGCGAGCGGAAAGCTGCCGCGTCGCCAAAGTTGCGACACCGATTGCAGTCCGACTTCGTCCACGGTGAAGCCCCCGATCTCGATCCGCTCCATGCGCCCGGCCAGACTCTCCGAACTCTGGCGCAGCAACTCACCCGAGGCGCTGCCGAGAATCAGGAAACGCGCCGGCTGTTTCTTGCGGTCCGCGAGCACCCGCAGCACTGGAAAGAGATCGGGCCGCCGTTGAATCTCATCAATGACCACAAGCCCCTGCAGTGGTTCGAGAGTGGTCTTGGGTTCGTCCAGTCGCGCAAGGCTCAGCGGGTCCTCAAGGTCGAAGTAGTTGGGAGAGTCCTCGGAGAGAAGCTCACGTGCCAGCGTGGTTTTACCACACTGTCGTGGGCCGGCGAGCACGACCACCGCAGTCCTGGCGAGCGCGGCACGAATACGGTCGAGAATGGCAGGCCTGCTGATCATTGCGAACTGATCGTACCATGAAAATCGAGCATTGACAGCATGATTTTCATGGCGATTGAACGACTGATCCACTCTGGATACATCCAGACATCAACGTTGCCGCTCTGCTCAGCCGACGCCTGTGGCTCTTGAATGGCCACAGGTCACGCGGAGCCTGCGGCCTCTAACAGGTTGCGGAAAAACTCGTTTTGAGTCCCAAAGCCACCACAGATACGCGGTGTGGGACAACGTTGAACAGCCTCGCAGGATGCGCAAAATGGCCGTCCAGCAAGGCCGCAGCGAGCACAGGGGCGAATCGTACTCTTGCGGTACGGTGAGCCACTGAGCGATGCGAGAACGCCGCTGGCGGACTTTTTCCGCATCCTGCTAAGAGGACGGAAAGGTCGGGTCGGCGAGTCGAATGCATGCGCGCAACGCCCGGGGCCTCCCGTGCCCGCCGACTCGGCGGGCACGGGAGACGTTCGGGCCGGCACGGATGGTGTAGCGGCTAAAACTCCATCTTCAGGGATCCCAGGAAGAAACGCGGCGCTCCGATGTCGATCCGACCCCGGCCGAAGCCTGCGCTGCTCGGGAAGTACTCCTGGCCAAGCAGATTGTCCACATTCAATTGCGCGGTGAGTCGCGTGGCCCCGACGTGCATCGTATAACTCGCCATCAAGTTGACGAGAACATACCCCGGCATCTGGTAGTCGTTTTCCCGATTCCCTTCCCGCTCGCCTCTCGCCACCAGCCCGGCCCCGACCTTCCACCCGGCCAGACGCGGTTCCTGGAACCGGTAGGTCGTCCATAGGCTGCCCGCATGTTTCGGGACATTGGGGAAGCGATTGCCGACCGTGCCGTCGTTCATCTGGGTGATTTCGGAATTGGTGTACGTATAGGTGGCGATCACATCCAATCCCGGGAGCACTTCTCCGGCGACGTCCAGTTCGACGCCCTTGTTGCGCGCTTCACCCGTTTGCACGGAGAACCCCAAGGCGGCCAGGACGGGATCGGGATGGCCCGTGGCCACATTTTGCTTCGTCAGGTCGAAATACGACAGGGTAGCCGTCCAGCGTCCATCCATAAACTCCGTCTTGACCCCGGCTTCCCACTGCTGAGACGTTTCCGCTTTCAGCCGCTCCCCCGTCACCCCCAGCGAGCCGATATTCGGCACCCCGAAGCCTTCGACATAGTTGCCGTACAAGGCGAATTCCTTGATCGGCTGCCAGAGTAGGCCCACACGCGGCGTGACGGCGGACTGCCGGCTGCTCGATACGGTGCGCGTCCCGCCGAACGTATTGTCGGTCGTAATCTCCGCGCTGTCGTACCGCAGGCCCGCCAACAGATGCAGGTGAAACGGCAGTTCCACCTGGTCTTGCAGATAGAGGCCAAACCATTTCTCGCGAAGATCGAATGCAAAGTTATCCGCCGGATCGTGGATCGGATTCCCCCCATGAACCGGATTGAAGATGTTGATGGAGGGAAAGGCAAAGTTGTCGACCATGGTGGCGGTATTCTTGAACTGGTAATAGTCCCCTCCCACCAAGAGCCGGTGTTTGAGCCCGAACGTGTCGAAGTGCCCGGTCAGGTCGAGGCTGGTCGTATAAGTCTTGTGTTTGTTGCCCTGGAAGCCGGCAAAAAAGCGATCCAAGGTTTCGTTGTCCGCTTGCAGAGCCAGCGGCAGCACCACCTGATCGTCTTCCTTCGTCGATTGCAGATAGGCCCGGTGTTGAATCTTCCACTGGCTATTGAATTCATGCGACCAATTGAATCCGCCGAGCAGGGCCGTATAGTCCGCCTTGGCAAAGGACTCGCCCAGGTTACGCTCGATCGGCAGAGTGGCCGGCCTGGTGCCGAGAGCCACGGTGCCATAGTCCGGACGGACTTTACCTTTGCTATATTCCCCGTCAAAAGTGATCTGTGTCCGCTCGCTCAATTTCCATTGCACCACCGGCGCAATGAACAACTTTTTGTCATCGATAAACTCCCGAAATGAGCCCTTGTTTTCATAGGACATATTGAAGCGATACAGCAGCGACCCCGACTCGTTGAGTTTGCTCGTCGCATCCAAGGCCGTGCGGTAGAAATCGTAGGACCCGACTTGCTGCTGGATCGAATAATAGGATTCCTCCAGCGGCTTCTTCGTGACGAGATTGATCATGCCACCCGGTTGAATCCGGCCATAGAGAATCGAGGCCGGGCCCTTCAGGACCTCGATTCGTTCCAGATTCGCCATTTCCCTCCGGCCGGTTTGCGTCAGGGCCGACTGGAATCGGGTCCCTTCCCGATAGTAGTCGAACGTTTCAAATCCTCGAATCGTAAACGATTCGAAGAGGCTCAGCGACTGATTGGCAAAGACGCCGCTGACGTTGTTCAGCGCATGATCCAGACGCGTCGTCTGTTGATCCTTCAACACCTGCTGGGGGACGACCTGGATGGAGAACGGCGTCTCCATGATCGGCGTATCGGTCTTGGTGGCCGTCGTGGCATGGCTGGCATGGTAAGACTCCTGCCGGGCCATGACATACACGGGTTTGACATCCACCACCGGCACGTCCGGAGGGGTCGGCTGGGACCGCTCCACCGTCGGCGGCGGCAGGGGCGATGAGGGAGGGAGCGAACCGTCTGCCGTCCCGGTCGGCGCCGGCATCACCTCAACGGGGGCAGGCCCGTCGGTCCTCTCGGGTGCCGGAGCAGGCGCAGCCTCCGTCTGGTGCGTTGGTACCGGTTTATGTGGGCCGATACAGGCTGTGAGAGCGACGAGTATTGGAACGACCGCCAGGGAGCGGGATAGGATTTTCCCCCACGTAGGCATCGTGAGATAAGTCCTGCGGATGCGAGAATGCGACATTGTAGCGTGAGACATAACTTCCTCTCCTGCGGCACCCTGTCGAAACAGAGCCCACAGCGTGTGTTCGCCGGATTCCACGCACGGTCCACTCGCCTTTCACAGGACGTGCGAAACCGTCGTCGCGCACAGCCCGACTCGGCCTGCGCGGGTCCCCGGCGCGTCAATGGTGTTCGATGTGATGACGGTGCAGTTAGGCGCGCGTGAGAGGAGGTCCACGGCCGGTGGCCGCAAAGAGGAAGCGACCGCGAAAGGGAACAATCAACAGAACCGCTACGGCCAGGAACGACACCACCAGAAAGAGCTGTGGCACGTCCGGCAAGACAACGGCGGGATCGTCAACCGTGACCGCGCAAGCCCATTTGACCAGTGGATGCGCCGTGGCCCTTCCGTGGTGGCAGGGATCGAGATCGCCCCCGCCGTGGAGATGAAAGGATCGGGTGTCCGGGCGTTCGATCTCGTTGAAACAGGTCGAACAGACAAATCCGGCGACCAGCCGGATCGAAATCAACAGCAGGGCCAGCAACGCCACGGCTTGTGCACTGCGGCTCAACGGAGCGGACTGATGGATGCAGCGAAACGGAACTTTCACGGATCCTCTCCAGGGTCTAGCGGCGCGCTCACCCTACGGAACCGCACGGGGAATTGTCTACCGACGCCTGCTCACCCTTGCTACAGGCGTGGAGGATACGAGGAGGTTGCCGAGCCGTTTGAGGGCGGCCCGAAACGGGCACTGGGTCGCGTCTCTGGAATTCATACATCACTCCTTGCTGCTGATGGGTGCGGTTCAATGGGTCGTGAACTCGAAGCCGAGCAGGGTAGAGATTGACAGGTCCACGTTCACGCACTGTGGCTGAGTCGGCCTCTGGGATCTCGTATCCATCGACGATTCCACCACAGGATACATCCGGTAATGTAGAGACACATCGGGACGACTCCGACGACGACCAGGAGGATACGACCTGGGATGCCAAAGGCTTGCCCGGTATGCAGCGGGAACAGCCCACCCAGCAGATCCCCCCCATACTCGCTGTCTGCAGTCCCTGGACGCGCACTACCACTCCGCTGTATTGGTCAATGCCGACCTGAGTCTTCCAGGCCTCGCCGATGTCAAGAGTGATGATTGCCGAGCAGGATGCTCCCTTCATTGAGCCACAGCGACGTATAGCAGGATGCGGAAAACGCCCGCCAGCGGCGTTCTCGCATCGCTCAGCGGCTCACCGTACCGCAAGAGTACGATTCGCCCCTGTGCTCGCTGCGGCCTTGCTGGACGGCCTTTTTGCGCATCCTGCGGGGCTGTTCAACGTCGTCCCACAGCGCGTATCTGTGGTGGCTTTGGGACTCAAAATGAGTTTTTCCGCAACCTGATAGAGCTGGATGAGCGCACTCATCAATGGCCCTCCCCACGGTCGACGCTGGCTATTCCACAAATGAGGCCCCGTCACTTCCCCGCGACAAGGCTTGACAAACAGGGTATAGATATCGTCCCAACTCGCTTCAGGAGGCGGCGTGTGATATCAGGCCCACAGCAGCGGGCGCTCGTGATCCGGAACGCGGAGCGAGGAGAGTTGGCCGCTGAGCGGCATTTTCGCCCGCACAGCAGTCACCAGGTCACCGATGGGTCGAAATGCCGATTCAGTGCAGCTGTGGTCCGGCGCGAGCAATTCCTGATTCAGCGCAACATCGATCGGCTGCCAGAAGACAATCAGGCTGCCGGTCAGCCCGGCGATCGCGAGCACGACCCCAAGGACCAATCCGACGTACAGATGGATCTTGACCAAGATTTTCCGAGATCGCGCGTTGATTGGTCCCATTTTCTCTTTTTCGAATGCACGTTCAGTCGACCGACCTCACGATGCTCCGTGAGACAGTCGTACTCGCGGCTGGTCTATGATCAGCTTCCGTCTCTCACGCAACCTCCAGAGGTGGACATCCGTTTGACCAACCGTCTCTCATAGGCTATGCTCTGCATCGTACTGATGCACCACTGATGCACAAAGGATTATTTCTATGAAAGCGATCACCTTACGTAACCTCCCACCCGAGGTGGCCCGTACGGTCCAACGACGAGCCAAACAGAAGAAAACCAGCGTGAACAAGGCGGTCATCGAACTATTGGAAGAGTCAGCCGGAGGTGCCGCAAAAAAGACGGCGCCGGTCCGCTACCACGACCTCGACCACCTCGCAGGAACCTGGACGACGGAAGAAGCCGCCACATTTGAGCAGCTCATCGCCGAACAACGTCCGATCGATCCGGAGCTTTGGAAGTGACGCGGCTGTTACTGGATAGCTCCGCCTATATCGCGTTTAAGAAACGACATCCGGCAGTCACGGAGATCATCTCTCAAGCCGAGCTGATCTTCATGAGTCCCATTGTCCTCGGTGAACTGCGCGCCGGCTTTCTCCAAGGTGCCAAACGAGACCGCAACGAGCGCGAGTTACAACTGTTCCTACATTCTCCGCGCATTCGTGTGCTCGCGTTAGACGCAGAAACATCAGACCGGTACGCACTCATTCGCGTCACGCTCAAAAAGGCCGGTACTCCCGTTGCCGTCAATGACCTCTGGATTGCCGCAAGCGCCATGCAGCATGGCCTTCCGGTGCTCACCTCCGATCGTGATTTTCAAAAGATCCCTCAGATTCTGATCCACCACTTTTCGGTCCTCACCACATAGACAGCCCGCCTCTCGCATTCCCGCACAGGGAAATTCAGCCGCACACCGTGTGAGGGTCTTGAAATTCGAGGCTGGTTGTATCAATACGTCATCGAATAGCCGATCATCGCGGTGGTGCCCCGTCCGGCATAGTGGAAACTGTTCAAGAAGGAAATCTGGTTGAACGCCGCCACGTATTTCTGATTCAGGAGATTCTCGATTCCGAATCGTAAGGTACCCGGCCCGGCTTTCACCGTGCTCACGAGGTCCACCACAAAGTATTCCGTCATGGAAAAAGGGTCGCCCGTCGGGTCGAGGCCTGAGTTGAACGCCGTCAACGACCTGGTGCGACTGCCGGAATACAGGACCTGGACGCGATTCCGCCACTGCCATTCCGGCACCGTCAGGTGCTCCAGGTAGGCGGTAATCTTCTGCGGCTGAATGCTGAATCCGTTGAGCGGCGTGCGCACGTCCGGACTGAGGGCAATGGTCTGATCCCCCTCGACGAACGTGTAGGTCCCACCGATCCTCCAGCCCTCATAGGGCTGCACATCGAGGGTGGCCTCGACGCCGTAGGTCGTTTGCGGCGCCCGCTGCAGGGAATTGGTGAACTGATCGAAATTCAAGCCGAGGTCGGATTTGGAAATGTAGCCCGACACCGATCCCTGCACCTTGCTCCAGTTGCCTCGCAGACCAAGCTCATAGTTGTTGACGCGCTGCGGCTGCAAGCGAGAGAGAGAGATCGCGGTGCCTGGCGGCACGTTGCCCAAGGCATTGTCGATCGTTCCGACCGGTACGCTAAACCCTTGGCTGAAATTGAAGAACAGATCCAGCGGGTCCGTCAGGTGGTACACAAACCCCGCGTTGAACACCGTTGTGTCGAAGCTGATCGAACTGGCCGGCAAGAACGTGGTGCTGTCGGTGAAATCGCTGCTGGACACCTTCACGCGCTCATGCCGCACGCCGGCGCGCAGGACGAGCGCGGCCAACGGGGTCCATTCTCCCTGCGCGAAGACGGCCGTGGTCGTAAAGACTCGCGAGGGCGACGACGGCACCTCACCGGCCTTGCTGTAGACGCGTCCGCCGGTGGCGTCGTAGACGGACTGATCGTACAGCGTCGAGTGTTGAGCCCCGTGCTGACTGGAGAAGTCCATGCCCCAGGTGATTTGCGGCTTGCCATAGATCGGAATCGGCGTCGTGATATCGAGCCTGGTTCCCAGCACATCGGTTTGATTGTGGCCTTGCAGAATATCCGTGCCCCCGAACGGCCTCACATCGAATGTCGGGAACCGCGTCTGCTGGCTGCGATAATAGGCTTGAAGGTGGACCCGGCTGTCGAGGAAGAGATGCGGATGGGTGTAATCCGCGCTGACCTGGGTATTCGTCAGCTTCGGTTGATCGTCGAGCGCCAGACCGGGAATGAAGCGCGCAGTCGTACGCGGTAACGCATCGACGCTCGGATCGACCAGATAGTTGGTGTCCTGCCGGGTATGTTTGCGATTGAAGGTAAGCTGGAACCGGTGCTCACCGAAGGTGGCGCCGAACTTGCTGAGAATGTTGTAGGTCTTCGTATCGGCAAACCCACCCGTCGCGTTGGTCCCCGGCATGGTCCGGGACCCTTCGGAATCAAAGATCCCCCCCTGTTGGCTGAAGGTCCCGACGATGTTGTAGTCGAACCAGTCCTTCTTTCCTTGAAACCCCTGCACGACCGTGCCGCTGAGTCCTCGTAAGACCCTGGTCAAGGAGCCGCTGCCTTGCACTTCGGTATAGAACGCGGGTTTCCCTTCTCCGGCTTTTTTCGTGATGATGTTGATCAACCCTCCGGTTGCGCCGTTGCCGTAGATCGCGGTCGCGCCGCGCACAATCTCAATCCGCTCGATGGCACTGGGATCGATGTGGGCCAGGTCCAGTTCCGTGGTCGGACTGCTCTGTTGGGGCACTCCGTCGATCAAAATCGCGATCGACCGTCCTCTCATCTTCAACGTCGTGCCGGAGTCCATCGACTGGTCGTTCTGGGACATGCCGGGCACGAGCTTGGGGAGGATCTGTCCCAGACTCCGGCTGGATGAGGCGGCCATCTGGAGTTGCAACTGTTCTTCCGTGACGATGGTGACCGATTGATTCACATTGCCGATAGAAGTCGGCGTCCGGGTCGCAGAGATCATCACATCCGGCGCGTTCACGACCGGGATGGCATCCGACTCTTCCTGAACCGGAGGGTCTGCGGCCGACGCAAGTGGCAACGGGCACAGCAGGCCCAGAAGCAGGCCACCGATGACACGGGTTCTTAGCAACGAAGTATGGAGACAGTTACTCATGACGTTACAAATTCCTTTCCGCCGGGCGCAGAACGCCCTTCAGGGCAAAGGCGATTCGCAATCGCATCCGCCTGAGCAGGTGCGTCGAGGAGAGCGTTCTCCCGACAAGACGCACGCACCAGACGCACGCGCAGGCGTTCGGCCTCTGTGGTTCAACAAGCGTATGGGGGAATCGTTACGAAAGAAGCGACTGCAGCGGCGGGGAGCGACCCTTACCGGCAAGCAACAGGCTGTCCCGGCGGGATAGACCGAGGAGAGTCAGCGGCACCAGGAACGACACGATGATCGGCAATGGGGGACTGTCCGGCAACACGAAATCCGCATCGTCCTGCGTGACCTCGCAAGCCCAGGCGACGAGCGGGCCCACCGGCTCGCGGCCGTGGTGACAGGCGTCATGGTCGCTCCCGTCATGGAGATAAAAGACGCGCGACGCGGGGGCGTCGAACTCGTTGAAACAGGTGGAGCAAATCCCGACGGCGAGCACTCGAATACAGGCCAGGAGGCAGGCGAGCCACAAGAGGGCACGACGGGAGCGCACAACTGACATGGAACGAATGATGGCGTCCACAGATCCCCTATGTAGGAAAAACGGCCTTCACCCTACGCAAGCGCAGGCGAGATTGTCTACAGATGGGTGCTCACAGATGCTACAGTCCGCGACCTCCGAACGCCCCAGCGACTCTGATCGACTGAGCCCGCACTATTGATGACGGTTCGTCGTGAAATCGTCGGACCGCATCGCGAGACCGGCGCGCGGAGCCGGGAAGACTCGATGCGTACTCGTACAGTGCGTTGAGGAACGCACGGCGGGATGAATACAGAGCGCCACGCTTGTGCGCGCCGCTGAGTTGGTGAAGCGGCCTGACCGGAGAGGCGAGGCCGGGGGCCGAAGGCTCGTCGCCGCAGCGGATCGGCGAGTCCAGCAGAAGCGCTCATGAATAAGCCGGGCTAGAACAATCCCAGCGTCACGCCGCCATAGATGGCCCGGCCGTAGCCGGCGAAGAACAACGTCTTGTTCGCATCCGGCGTGCTGTCGGCAATGACGCCGCCCGAGCCCACGTACCGCTTATCGGCAATGTTATCCAACTGTAGATAGAACTTCGCAAAACGGAACCAGGAGGTCGGTTTGAGCTCAATCGTCTTATGTAGATTTGCGTTCAACAACCAATAGGCCGGCGCGCCCACGGTATTGTTGTTGTTCAAGAAATAGCTGTTCCAATAGGTCGTCTCAAACCAACCGCCCCACCCGGATGGATGCTCGTACTCTTCCTTGAAATTCAGCACGTCGCGCGCCACGTTGGGCACCTGCTTGCCGTCCCGCAAAATCTGCGTGATCGGACCCGCCCCGTTCACCCTGAACTGATCGGCGAAGTTGATGTACTGCGCGTCGATGTGTGTATAGGCTCCGGAGAAACGCCAGCCGGGCGAGGGACGCCAATCGTAACTGGCCTCGATGCCCCGGTATTGGGAGGAATCCGCATTGATCGCAAAGGCACCTGCCGTCGTCGAGTTGACCTGGGTGATGATTTCATCTTTCACCAGCACCCAGAACCCGACCAATTGGACGCCGAACGTGCTGTGCAGTTTCGTGTCGGTCCCGATTTCGAAATTGTAGTTCTTCTGTGGCTTGATCGAAAAATTCGTCCCTGCGAGCCCATCTAAACCAGTGGTCAAATTGGCGAAGCCCGGCACGGAATAGCCGGTCGAGGCCCGGACCCAATGCCGCTGAGACTCGGTCGGTCTCCAGGACAGCGACACCTCCGGCGCCCAGTTATAAAAGGTGCGATCTGCTCCGGGAGTCGAGGCGAGCGCTCCGGCCGTATAATTAATCGTCTGCACGCTGATCTGCGACTGTTGGAAGCCGACACCGGCCGCCAGGGTCCACTTCGGGATGAACTCCAATTCCTCTCGCACTCGTCCGCCGATGTTGCGGATGGTACCCCGACTGTTTTGCACCAGCGTCCCGCGCGTGCCGCGAAAGTCACCGAGATTCTCGAACGTTTGCGATTCCTGCTCCATATTGTTGGCGAAGAACCCTACATAACTTTTGAGCGGCATGTCGCCGAGACGGCCGTCGTGCCGAAGATCCGCATATCCCTTAAAGTTCGGGTAGAAGGCGTCATTGATTTGCGTAAAGGTTTGATTGATATCGCGCACGTCGTAGTCGGCTTCCAACGTGAATACGGTGTTCGCATCGAGTTGCCGCTCGTACAACCCGCCGATGACTGTCCGCCGATCAAGGCGCCGTTGAGCCAGACGTAACGGATCGTTACCGAACCCGGTGCCGCCGGCCTGCCGGGAGTCGGCATTAAACTGCGCAAGAGTCAGCCGCGTCGGCACGTTCGCATTCAAGGCATTCGTGACAGCCTTGACGTAGAAATTATCCTTGTCCCCCAGTTTGAATCGGAAATTCAAATTGACCGTTTGTGTGTTGTAATCGCTGTGCCGGAGATAGCCGTCCTCCGCAACCTGGCTGGCGAACACGGCGATGTCCACGTCGCCGTATTCACGGCCGACGGCAACGCCATACTTCTGGTACCCGTACGAGCCTCCGCTTAGAAATGTTTCCAGCCCGTTGATGTCACCGCCCCGCCGCGTCTTAAAGTGAATCATGCCGCCCAGCGCCGCGTTGTCATACAGCGACGAGGCCGCGCCGCGCGTGACCTCCACGCTTTGCATGAACCACGGGTCATGCATATCCAGGCGGGAGAATCCGTCGGATTGCGTCTGGCCGATGCCGTCCTCGTAAAACTTCAGATCACGCACGACACCGGTCGTCTTGACACCGGAGCCGCGGATCGACACGCCGAAATCCCGTGGTCCGTTGGCGGAACGCAGGATCACACCTGGCAGCGACTCCATTGCTTCCTTCATCGTGCGCGTCGGCTGCGAATCGGTTTCCGTGCGCGGGGTTGCCGAGAAGGCCAGCCCCTCCGGATGTTTCTGCACCCGCTTGCTCACGATGCTGATATCGGCCAAGTCGTACACCGGAACCGCTTCGGGCGCATCGACTCCATCGGACTGAGGCACGGCTGCTTCCTGGTAACGCTGGGGTTTCTCATTCGCCGGCAAGGCCTCATCTCGGATGCGGCTGAGATCTTCCAATTGCCGGAGGAGTTGCTCTCGCTCATTTCCATTCTGCTGAAGCCGTTCGCGCAAGACCGCCTCCGATTCCATTGTGCCCGGCGTCGATGACGATGGTTCGCTCTGGGCCCAGGTGGAACCCACAAGCCAACCGCATACCAGCATCATTCCCGCGACCCCGTGCTGCACGATTTTCCGTGACATCATATGATTTTCCTTTCATCACCGGCGCGGAGTCCGGCACGCATGCTTACGTCCGCACTACTTCCAAGCTCACCTGCTGAAAACCCATCGTGCGCACGCGATCCACGATCCCGACGAACCGTTCCAATTTCGTGACTTTGTCTGCGCGCACCAGCACGGGCGACTCCCGTCCGCGATCCTGGAGCGCCGTTTCCAATGCCGCATCGACCAACGGATGGTCATCGACAAACAGGCCGCCCTCCGCGGTGACGGTGACAATGATCGGCCGATCGTGCCGCTCGCTCGCCGAACCGGCCTTCGCGAGATTGACGGGAATCTGTCCCGTTGTGATGAAGGTCGCCGTGGTCAGCACAATCACGAGCAAGACCAGCATGATGTCTACCAACGGAATCACATTGATTTGATCGACCTCACGCTCCATGGTGCGCCTTGTACTGCGCGAGCAACTCGCTGACGCGCCGCCGGAGCACGTTGTTCATGACGACGCAGGGAATCGCGACGACCAATCCCGCGGCGGTGGCCTTCAACGCGAGACTCAGGCCGATCATGATCGTGGTGACGGCTAGCGCGCCGGACGTGCCCATGGTGTGGAAGGTGAGCATGATGCCCAACACCGTCCCCAGCAGCCCGATATAGGGCGCGTTGGCCGCCACGGTACCGATCACGACCAGCCGCCTGGTCAGCACGATTTCGCATTCCTCCAGGGAGGTGAATCCCCGCACATCGATCCGCCGGTAACACAGCCACCGCTCAATCGCCACGGCCACTGCCCAGAGACTTAGTCCAACCAATAACCCGATCACGCCGTACTCCACCGCTTCTTTCAATCCGTTCATGTGCCGTTTCCTTTCACTGATACTGCGGCCCCCTCGCCTGCGCGAGCCCCGACTTGACACGCTCCGCTCGGAACGCCATTCCCTATGGGCGGCCGCCCGTGCATCCCTCGGCGTTTTCGCCGCCAGAGATACCAGCCCGTCACAAACAGGAGTGGACAGATCAGGCCCGAGACCAACACGATCCAGCGCCCGGTCAGGCCGAAGATCTGTCCCGAATGCATCGGCCATTGCCATTGAATGAAGTGGTCCCCGGCCGTCCCGCGCTCCGGGCTTTGCACGTGCACAATGTCGCCGCTGTACCGATCCACCACTACGCATCGCCGGCTCAATACCAGGCTCAGCCCAGGAACATCGCGCCGGCAGATCGTATAGGTGCCGGTCGGTTTCTTCGGCAGGTAGAGCCATTCCGGCCGCCCTCCCGGGTACTGCGTTTCCACGGTCTGCATGACCTGTCCCAGAGAGACGGATCCGCGGCCCTCGGCCGGTTTCGAGTGAATGTCGTATCGGTCGATGGTGGGGGAAAACAGCCGCACGACCGCGTGGAACGGCGCCCGCAGGTTGAGAAAGACCCCGGATACAAAGATGGCCAGGAAGATGAGCGAGCAATACACTCCCGCTGTCTTGTGCACGTCGAAATGGACCCGGCGCACATGGGCCCGGCGTTTGATCGTCAACGCCGCACGCCACCCGCCGTTCCGCGGCCACCAGAGGTATAGACCTGTGAACAAAGACACGATCAGCACCATCCCGATGACGGCGACAACCGTATCCCCGAACGGCGGGTCTCCGAAGCGCGGCAACAGCAACGCATAGTGCAGCGCAAACACGAAGCCGACGAACGTACGAGGCACGGCGCCGCCGAGGCCGGCCGGCCGGACCAATCGGGACCCGATGACCTTGGCGCTATACGGATCGACGAACACGTGGTGAAGCTCAAAATCCATCGGTGCCTTCGCGTCCGGCCCCGTGGGCACCGACACGTTCCACCGAAAGGCGATTCCGTCATGACGCGGGTATTGCCCGAAGACCAGCTGCCCCCCCTGCGGCATGATACGTCGCGCAGCCTCGGCCATCTCATCCACCGGACGATAGGCTGCCGAACCACCGGGCTTCGGTGCCACCCGGATCAAGTCGGGGTTCAGCCACTCGTCGATCTCCAGATGAAACACGAGGATGCTGCCCGTCAGCCCGATCAGCACCAACAGGGCTCCGGCCGTGAGCCCGAGGTATCGATGAGCCAGCAACCAACGCTTGCGTAGGGCGGCTACCGTCCGCGGCACCGTGGGCTCTGTGGAGAACATTCGCCGTCTCTCATTTCTGTGTCAGTATTCAAGGCGCAACGACCCGAACACCGTCATGGGCGCGCCCGGATAGACGCCGTTGCGTGGGGCCACGTTCGAATTCTGATCGGCATTTTCGTAGTACTCCTGATTCAAGAGATTGCGAACCGTCACCTGCGCAATCGCCCGCGTCGGCCCGATCATCCACCGGTACGCGGCAAACCCGTCCAGCCGCACATATCCGGGGAGGGTGAACGTGTTTTGAATGTCCCCGTGCCGAGAACCGGAGATGTAGGTCCCGAATCCCACGCTCAGCCCCTTCACCGGACCGCTCAGTTCGGCAAAGTCATATTTCATCCACAGGCTGCCTCCGTGCAGAGGCACACCCGGCAAACGTTTCTCCTGCAACCCCGAATTGTCTTTGGTGACACGGGTGTCGGTGTAGGCGTAACTGCCGATGACGCTCACCGCATTCGTCACTCGCCCGGTCATGTCGAACTCGATGCCCTGGCTACGCTGCTCGCCGACCACGATTCGCGCGAGCGGGTCGCCACTGGCCAGATCGGGCGTCACAAGGTTGTTTCTGGTCAGGTGGTAGAAGGCCAACGTGGCATTCAACCGATGGTCGAACAGATCGGCCTTGAGGCCGGCTTCCCGCTGCTTGCCGGTCTGCGGCGGGAACGGCTGGTTCGTCGAGGAGACTCCGTTATTGGCGCCGAACGAGGTCACATAATTGCCATACATCGCGAGCCAGGGCGTCAGATCGTAGAGGAGGCCGAACCGAGGATTGAACCGGCTGTCCTTGCGTGTCACTCCATCTACGGCGGCAGACGCGGCATCGAACGTCGCGCCCCGCCCTCGCCCTACTTCCGCCCAGTCGTAGCGCCCGCCGAGCAAGAGATGCAGCCGGTCGAAGACCGTCACCTGATCTTGGATATAGAGTCCATACCAATGCTCCTGGAAGACGTTAAAATTGGCATTAGGCCGTTCGGTAATCGACCGGGCGGCGGTGAACAGGCCGGGAGGAATGCCGTACGTGGGGTTGAAGAGATCGATCGCCAGCGCCGGGTTCGACACATTGAAGTTCCCGAAGAACCAATAGTCTGTGGTGGCTTTCGTATAGTCGAGCCCGACCAGCAGCTTGTGTTGGGTGCCCATCACACGGAACTTCCCCGTCAGATCCAGATTTGTGGCATAGGTCCGTACGTAGCTGGTTTGGCCGAAGATATTCCGGTTGAGGGTGCGCCCGTCCGCTTGAAGCGCGTTCCCGAACGCCGGAGCCGGATTCGCCCAGATGCTTTCTGCATCGATGAAGCTGGAGAGGAAGCGATTCGTCAGCTTCCACGACTCATTGAACGTATGATCGAGATTGAATCCGATATGCGTTTTGTTTGTGAACGACACCGGCGTATTGGGATCGCCGTACGACCGGCTGATCGGCACGGGGGCCGGGCGAGTGCCGATGACCGGAATGCCGCTGTCGGCGCGGAAGTCTTGCTTCAAGATCTCCACATCCACGGTCATCGTGGTTTTGTCCGTCGGCCGCCAGGTCACACTGGGATTGAAGACCTTCCGGTCGATGAAGTTGAAATCGCGGAACGACCCGCTGTTCTGATACCCCCCCGCAAAGCGGACCGACAACGACCTGCTGTCCGTGATGGCCCCGCCGACGTCCCAGAGCGTGCGGTAGAAACTGTAGGACCCGAATTGTTGTTCCAGGGCGCCGTGAGGGGTGTCCAACGGCCGCTTCGTGTTGACGTTGATCATGCCGCCCGGCTCGATGCGGCCGTAGAGGATGGAGGCTGGCCCCTTCAACACCTCAATGCTTTCGATGTTCGCCGTGTCCATTTCGAACGGAAACCCTGACGGGGACGTGGCGAGCAGTCCATTGCGATAGGTTTTCCCCAGATCCGGAAAGCCGCGAATGATGAATCGATTCCCCGATCCGATGGATTGATTCGGGCGGACGCCGCTGACGTTCTCCAACGCATCCTTCATCCGCGGCGTCTTCTGGTCTTCGATCACCTGCCGCGGCACTACCTGAATGCTTGCCGGCGTCTCATGAATCGGCGTATCGGTCTTGGTCGCCGTAGTGCTATTCGAAACGCTGTAGGACTCGCGAGTCGATGCCACCACCACCGGGCGCACCTCCACCACCGGCACATCATCCGGCCGGGAGGCATCCGTCGATCCGACTCCAACAATCGGCGGGATCGGAACAGGTACGCCCGTCGGTGGGGTCGCTGTCCGTGGCGCGTCTACCGTCTCTGCTGCAGGCTCTGACCGCGCCGTGACGGCAGAGGCGTCTCGTTTGTCCTGCGGCGCGACATGCGGCCCGATGCAACCCGTACTCGTGATCACCGCGAACACGACCCAGACCGGTCCCTTGCCCGGCGTCATTCTTGTGGCTGATGAAGGGCGGCTCTGAGGCCCTCGAACGAACGACAACGCTTCCATCACGCAAGGTCCTTTCCCTCGTAGTCGAGGCATAGCCTGGGCAGAGGCATCCAAGCCACACGCGTCACTGCCAGGCTGATGAAATAAAGGGACGACTAGGCGATGATCAGCGAGGGAGGCGCCCGCAACCCGACAATCTTGGGGTCACGGACGACAGGGAACTGGGACGGACCGGTATGGACTGGCGCGAATACGTATCTTTCAGGGAATACCCAGTGGCGCTCAGTAGCCGGATGGAGGTCGCTGAGCGAGGCGTCCCGCGAGACAGGAAGCGTGCGGGGATCGCCAACAGCAGAGTCAGACAGGACAGGGGGATTGAGGACGACACGTCTTGAGGCATGACTGGCGGATGCTGCCCGGGTATCGGACCGTGATGGTCTGGGGCTCTGATCGACAACGGTCGCCTCCACCCATCGTTGCGCCAGAAAACAATGCAGGCAACTGAGCGCGCCGGTCGGCGTGACGGACATCCAGGCCAGCGCGACCCCCATCACCAGCAACAGGCCTGCGACGACTCTCGGCGTACGATGGAATTCGAACCGTGTCGGCATGCGGGTTATGTACCAGACTCGCCGTTTCAGGCGCTACCGACGGATGCCGCTCGATACTACACTGCGAGACGATTCGTCGAGCGCCGGGCTACGAGTGAGGATGACGATGATGCAGATCAGACACATGCGCATGATCGTGCGTGATGGGCTGATGTCGGTGCTGGTGCGCATGCGCGCCAGTACCGAACGTCTCGTGGTGATCATGATGCAGGTCGGCGTGGCGATGCAGATGATCATGCTCAACTTCTGCCTGCGTATGGAGATGGACGTGCCGAGCCCCCTGCAGGAGCAGAACTCCCGTTCCCATCAGCAGCGCGACCAGGACTTCGCGTGAGCCCCACGGCTCACCGAGCAACGGGATGGAGAAGACCGCTCCCACAAACGGTGCCGTGGCGAAATACGCTGCCTCCCGGGCCGCGCCGACGAATCGAAGAGCGTAGGCATCCAGGACCAGGCTGACGCCGTAGCTCACACTCCCCACCCCCATGAGCGCCGCCACCGCCATGGCCTCGGGCCACCGATCATGAGAGAAGCACCCAATACCGATCATGACAAGCCCCGCGCTCAGCGCCTTCACCTTCATCACCGCCAGCGGATCCCGAAGAGACGACAACCTCTGCGCCAGATTGTTGTCGAGCGCCCAACAAACGGTCGCGCCGCTCAGCGCCAGCACACCGATCAGATCGCCGACCGGCCCGAACGGCGCATACCCGATCAGTCCCCCGCCGAGCAGAATGATGACAGCGCCTGCGGCCTCTTGCCTCGTCAGATGTTCCTTGAACCATCCAACGGCCAAAAGAATGGTGAACGGTGCTTCCATAGCCAACAGCAGCGAACCGAACACCCCCGAGAGGCGCTGCAGACCCGACAGCATCAGAATGGGACCGACCATACCGCCGAGGCACACCATCCCGCTCAGCAATGGGAGATCGGCTCGCCGGAGAGGCGCCTCATCGACTGTCGCGCCTCCCCATCGCCTCCTTCCCCATTCACATATCACGAGGCCAAGCCCCCCGCCGGTATACAGGAGGCCGGCTATGTGGAGCGGGGACACATCGGACAAGAACAATTTGGAGATAGGGGCGCTCACACCGGCTAACAGAGCCGCCGTCAGCCCGCAGAGCGCTCCTTTGGTTGATGGTCGCATTGCACAGGTTCCTCAGCACGCATGCGGCTCGGCAAGCCCGTCACTCCGCATGTGCCAGCCTGTTCAGAATCGTCCCATGACGCTCAGCTCGAAGGTCCGTGGGGCTCCGATCAGGACCTGGTCCGGATAAAAATTGGATCCGAATATCCCATAGGTCTTGTCGAACAGATTGCTCCCGCGCAGCGTCACCACAAACTGTTTGTACGGCACTGAAATCCAGGCATCCGCCGTCATATACGCATGCAGGCGCGTGCTGTTCGCCGCATCGACATACCGGTCGCCGACGTAGCGCCAGGCCGCGCCAAGATCGAACGGGATCGGCGTGGGCACGCGATAGATCGTCCAGAGGTTGCCGACCGCCTGCGGGACTTCGAACGGCCGATTGCCGTTGCGCGAGACGAACGTGCCGCCCACCACTTCGGCAAATTCATCGAACTTCGCCGACAGGAACGTCACGTTCCCATGGAGGCGCCACGCATCAGTGAGGCGCACGGCCCCCTCCAGTTCAACGCCCTTGGATGAACGCCGCCCCACGTTGAGCGATTCGATTTGTGAGATTTGCGTCAGGATATTTTTCCGTACCATATCGAAGTAGGCCACAGTCCATTCGGCGCGATGATTCCAGAACTGCCCCTTGGCCCCGACCTCCCACTGATGGCCGGTCGCCAGATTGAACTGTTGGTTGGCGCGGGCGGAGAAGAGACTGCCGCCCACCTGATCCGCCGCAGTGGCGAATTGGCCATACAGCGTCACCTGCGGCAGCACGTCGTACACGACACCGGCGCGCCAGGTCGTCGGCGTGAAGTTCTGTTTGAAGCTCTGCGCCGTATTCACGGCCCCGGCGGTGGTGAAGAACTCCCGTTCCAAATTGATGGAATCCGTCCGGAAGCCCGCGACCAGCTTGAGTTGTTCCGTCACGCTGAATTGATCTTCCGCAAACACGGCCGTATCGAGGATCTTGGCGGTCTGCGTGGCCGTCGGACCGCCGCCGAACAAGCCTTGCACCGGACTGAGCGGGCTGAGACTATCCGCAGCCCCATTGAAGAAGCTCGGCCGCGTGAAGTCCGTGTAGGTGAAGTCCACGCCCGCCACGAACCGGTTCTTAAACGTACCGATCGGGTGATTGAGCTGCAGCTCCAAGCGATCGCCGATCACGGATTGGTCGTGCGCGACCATGAAGCGGTCTCGATCGATCAGTTGTGTGCCGGTGTTAAACCGATAGGTTTCCCCGTTCATCCAGTCGCGCTTCGCCGTGTAGTAATACGCTTGATTCCGCAACTCGATGAAGTCCGTCGGCTGCCACGTCGCTTTCAACTTCGTCCAGGTCGTCAACGCACTCATGTCGGCATCTTGCACGTTGTAGTTCTGCCGCAGCATCCGCGCGTCCACGGTTCGGCCGTCCGTCGTGCTCACGACCCCGTTGACACCTTGTGTGGCGAAAGACGAGGGTACCAGCGGCGTGCCTGTGTAGGGCTTCGCCCGATCGTGCGCGATGTCGAACGACAGTTCGAGGTTGAACCGCGAGGTCACGTCGTACAGCACCGCGCTCGTCATATTCCAATAGGTATAGGGCGTCCGTTGAATGCCGTTGAAACTGTCTGAATTCTGATAGCTCAGATCGACCCGATAGTGCAGCTGATCCGTTCCCAATTTCCCGCCGCTCCCCACACCGGCCCGCAATGTATTGAAGCTTCCGTAGGAGAGAAACGCCTCGCTGCCGGTCAACTCACGAATGGGCCGCTTCGTCACCAAGTTTACCGCTCCGGCCACCGCCCCCTCTCCATACAGGACGGACGCCGGCCCCTTCAGAATTTCGACCCGATCCAAATTCCAGGAATCCCGCGGCCGCGTGACGAACCCGGTCGGGCCAAGCGACAGCCCATCGAACAACAACCGGATCTGGTTCTGCGAAAACCCGCGCATAGAAAACGCGCCGGGGGCAACCGGGTGATCCCCCACGACAACACCGGTCGCCGCTTGGATCGCTTCCGACACTGTGCGCAACCCTCGCTCCTGCATCGTCTGTTGCGTCACCACATCGACACTGGCCGGAATCTCGCGAAGCGTGAGCCCCAAGCGCGAGCTCCCCTGGCTTTGCTCACTTAAATGCAATGTGCCGGTGCCCTCCGGATAGGTGCGGGTCCCCTGCACCACCACAGTCGGCGCCGTCACCGGCTCGGCGGACGGCTCCGATCCCTCGTCCGCCGATGCCGGTCCCGTCGACACGCACACCGCCGACACGAAACTCGCCGCCAACACCATACGCCCCCATCTTCGACGGAAATCCGCACATGACATATCCACACTCCTTGGATTGAATGACGCAATGACAACGATCGGAATCCGGCCTGACGCAGGGTGCCGTCGAGGGGCCGGGATCGTCAGGTCTCTGATCGGGTGCACCCCGCCCGCTTCCTGCCGGTCAGCAGTCGATCAGGGATGGAGGCGCGCGGAGACTGTGACTGAGGGAATAGAACAGCGGCGGCGGCCGGTCTTGCCGAACGCACCGGTGCGGCAGAAGAACGACCGGGGCCAGACGAGGAGCCTGTCGATCAACGAGAAGGTCGAGTGCGACCGATTCTGGAGGGTGATCGACCGGAGGGGATGGATGCTGACAGAAGCTATAACAATGCTCGCCCGCCTCAGCCATGTGTGTCACGAATTCGACCGCTCCGATGGGAGGCAGGACACAGACCATCCACCAATAAAGCGGAACGAGCAGCACCAGTGCGGCGAGTTGTTTCCGATGCATTCCCATGATTCAGCGCCGCACTTCTAACAGGTACCGTGCGATGCAGCTACCGATGCATGCTCACTAATGCACCACAATCGCACCGGCAGCAGGACTGTCCTGTTCGTGACGTAGTACGCAATGCTTCCTGACCTGGCGGACACCAGGAATGACACACCGCGGGACACATGAAGAGGGAGTGACGTCGGGCGGATTGAGGAACGTCCGGCACTTCGGAGCCGAGACCGGAGCGGTGGAAATCGCGCCGCGGCCCTGTCCTGCGCCGTCATTGCCCCTGTCTGGAGACGGATGCTTGTGGATTGGACAGAAAAAAAACGATTCAGTCGAGGTACGTAGTGAGGAACTGTTCGAGTTCCTTGAAGACGTGAATCCTGTCTTGTTCGCGACTCAGCGTCTGATCGGCGAGGGGAAGTTCTACATAGCGATAAGTCATGACATTCGCTGATTTCAACGCCTCGGCCATGTCGCGACCATGCGAGACCGGCACCGCCCGGTCCATGGCGCCGTGGAGCAGCAGCAGCGGCATACGAATCTCTTTCGCATGAAAGACCGGCGACGTGTCGCGCAGCCGCTCACGGTCGTTCCACCAGGAACCGATACGCAACTCAGCCATCGGCTTTTGATTCAGGTACCAACGGCTATCGGAGACGACCTGGGGCAAGTCTGTCACCCCGCCCAGACTGACGGCGCAGCGGTAGAGATTCGGCGTCTTCACGGCCCCCATCAAGGCAGCGTATCCTCCGTAGCCGGCGCCCACGATACAAATCCTGTTGGCATTGGCAAGGCCGGAGCGGATCGCATACTGCACCGCGTCCGTCAGATCGTCCTGCATCTCCAGCCCCCACCGCTGGAAACCGGCGCGGAGCCATTCATCCCCATATCCTTCGGTACCGCGAAATCGTGGCTCCAGCACCGCCCAGCCGCGGCTGACGAACCACTGTGTCCAATAGTTAAACGCGCCGGGCATTCGGGCGGCAGGCCCTCCGTGGGGAAACACAATCATCGGAAGGTGGCGCGGGTCCCGATCCTTGGGAACGGTCAGAAAGACTTGCAACTCCTTGCCGTCCCGCGCCGTCACGTAGGTCGTGCTCGGAGCAGTCAGTCCAACCCCCTCCAAATCAGGATACGACTTGCCGAGCAAGACCATCCGCCCGTCGTGTTCATCGAACAGCGACCATTGCGGAGGATGCGCCGCACCGCTCGATTTGACGACGTGAAGCCGCCCGTCGTCGCTGCTGCTGTGAATCACATTGACCCGCCCGGGAACCGCCCGATCGATACGCGCCTGCAGCCGCTGCGCATCGAAATCCCAGAAGAGTACCCGCTCGTCCGCCGCGCTGTACCGGACCCCGACCACCTTCCTGCGTCCCGGCGCATACACCAACTCGCCGGTTAAATCATGCTTCGCATCGGCGACAACGAGGAGACGGTCCACGCGACGATCGGCGACGTTCACCTTGAAGATGGCCGCCTTGCCCTGATGTTGATCTCTCACATAGAGCCAGTCCGGGTCGGCATCGAAGGCCAGGGGCACCATGCCGGTTTCTTTCGCCAGGTCATACTCCACCAACTCACGCCAAAGCGTGGATTCCGGCACCTTGTACATCACCCGCACGGTGGTGCCGAACTGACCGACGCCCACCCTCAACCGGCCTTCGCGATCGGCTATCCACTGCAAGACATTCCGTGGCCCTGGTTGCAGACCTGGATTGTTTTGCACCAGCGTCCGCTCGCCGGAATAGATATCCACGTTATAGACGTCAGGAGAGTTCGGACGCTCCAGGTCAAGCGCAATCAAGACATGCCTGGGATCGCCTGGAATGGTGCCCACCAGACGATCCTGAAATTGCGGAAAGTGTTTTTTCCCGAAGATTGAGGGAAAGGAGCCCACCTTGAGGAGATTGCCGTTCTGTTGCGTTCCATCCCGGTTCGCTGCCAACAGTCGGGTCTCCTGTGAATCGACACCCTCACGTGTATCCGCAAAACGCACGCTCACCAACACCCGTTCGTCATTGGCCCATCGGAACCAGGCGATGACATAGTCCTGGTTGTCCGTGGAGACGATGCGATGCGCATCCTGCCCTGTAACCGTTTGGGTATCCAGATAGGTCTTCCCCTCGTGGTGACGAAGCACGGCGAGGTGCCGACCCGAGGGGGAGAGTTGGATGGAGGCGATACGGGGGAGTGAGGCGAAGGCTTCGGCAGGTGGAGCCGGGGGGCCGGAATCGGCAGAGGCCGGTACCACGCTCCAGACGAAAAGAAAGAAAATAAAAAGTCCGCACATGGCCGGCACGGTCTATCCCTGAAGTTACCAGGACATGCCCATATCCGGGAATACCCGACGGTTTTAGTTATCCCATGTCCGGACGGCAAGCGTCCATCCTATTTTTCGAGCCATCTCACCTTGCGAGAGGTACTCCCCGGCCCTGTTAGCGCCGTTCGCGAATACACGCAGCAGGAGCCCATCCGATGATGGGCCCCTGCCTGCCATACGAGACATCGCCGACAGTCTGTTTCCGCAGCCGGTTAGAATTTATATTCGACTCCTCCGAATGCGCTGATCCCGAATCCGGGATTGGCGAAACGATTCAGCGAATCATTGACCACGACGGCCCCGGCATAGGTCTTGTTGGTCAAATTGCGACCTTCGGCAAACAGCGTCCAGTGCTCATCGATGTTCCATCCCGACCGCATATTGATCAAGGCATAGGAGGGATTCTTGATCGTGTTGTTGTAATCCGTATAGAAACCCGACAACGACCATTCGACGTTCGGTGCGATCCACCAACCAGAGGGGTGATCGTACCGCACCTCCATGTTCAGACTATGTTCCGGTGCACCGGCGACCGTATTGCCATCCTTCGCGATCAGCACATTCGGGCCGCCGATCCCGCCGCCTCGCACATCGTCGGTAAACTTGAACCGCGACCAGGTATAGGCCACGCGGGTCTGCAGGCTGTCTTCCTTACCGGCACCGCCCTGCGCAAACAAGCCTTTCTTCAACACCATACCTCCGCCCGCTTCCACGCCGGTGTGGCGCGTCCCATTGGCGTTTTGGAAGGTGCCCTGGTTATTGATGTTCGACGCCAGAATTTCTTTCTGCATTTCCAGGTTGTAGACGGTCACATCCCAGCTGTAGCGCTTATCCGCCGAGGTGCCGCGGTGGCCCAATTCCAACTGCCAGGCGCGTTGGGCGTCGAGGTTCAGGAATCCAGTGTTCGCCGATCCGTTGGCGTTGAGCGACGACAACAATTCGACGTTAAGCGGCGCTTCGTACGCCCGGCTGGCGTTGAAGTACAGTTGGGACGTCGGCGTCGTGCGATAGACAAAGCCGACCTTCGGACTGATGGCTCCGAAATGTTGCAACGGTTTCTGCGTCCCGGTCGGCGTGGAGGGAGTATTGGGGTTAAACGGATTCCCCGCCGGCCCGAAGTTATCGACCGTCGCCTCGCGTCCGGTATAGTCCCAGCGCCCGCCGATGACGATGGTGAAATCTTTGGTCGCATCGAAGGCGTCTTCGGCATAGGCGCCGAAATACGTGGTCTTCGCGGTGTAGTTCTGCGTCATGGCCCCGATGCTGCCGTTGATGTTCACGAAACGCTGTTGCCGTTGGTTGCCATAGCGCGGCTGGAACCCGGCGACGAAGGAGTTATTCTTTCCGAACAGGCTGTTCGAGTTCACATAGCGGAACTCACCGCCGACGTTGTTATTTTCCTGTCGGATCGTTTGAAAAATCGGATGGTCGACAAATTGATTCGAGAAGTACGGAATGATCTCGAAAAACTGATTCGGCGCGAACTCGTTATGGTACGCGATCCCGATCCGCTGCAACGTGTAGTACCGGCCCCAGTTACAGGCCTGATTGCTCGACACGCAGGCAAAGAAAGGCGGTGCCCCGGCAGGACTCTGCCCTCCGGTTTGCTGCCGGTTGAAGAACAGCTGCTGATTGGTCAAGGAGCCGGGAATCCGCTCGGCGACATTGGCTTGGAGGAAATAGGCCCGGATCTCCTGGTGGTTGCCGAGTTGCAGACCGATGTTGGCATTGATGCGTTCACGGGCCTGCTGGCTGTTATCTTGAAATCCATCCTGGCGATTACCGGACACGCTGATGTAGTAATCCATCGTGGCGCTCATGTTGCCTACCTGGAACGGCTTCAGCACTTTGCCGCTGGATACCTGCCCGCTGACCATCCCGAAGCTGCCCCCCAACATCCGCAATTGCATGGTCGAGGCGCTATACCCGGTACGCGGCACGAAATTGATCGCGCCGCCGATGCTGTTGGCTCCATACCGCAAGGCGTTCGCGCCCTTGTAGACCTCGATCCGCTCGTAGGCCAACAGGTCGATCGATTCAAAATCCGAAAACCCGTCGGCATCGCCGAAGAAGATTCCATTGATGAGAATATTGATCCCGCGATGGTGGAAGTTATTGCGCAACGAAGTGCCCCGGATTTGGAACTGTCCTTCATCGGCGCCAAATCGCGATTGAAACCGAACGCCCGGCGAGAACTGCAACACGTCTTGCAAGTTGATTGCGCGCGACTCGGTAATCTGCTTTTCCTCGATCAGGATATTGCTGCCCGGCCGGCGGGCAAGTTCCTGCTTCACATCCTCGACGTTTTCAATCCGCTTTCCCCTCACCTCCACCGGATCAACGACGACAACCGGCGCCTCCTGACCGGACGGCTCCTCGGCCGCCCGCGCGATCGACTGATCGATGCTCACTCCTAACACCATGGTTGCCAGGCAACCGACTGCGAACAAGCTCCAACCCCTCTCCTTCATTCCCGCGCTCCTTTTCATGCCCAGACCGAACGTTAGATTACGGCGCGACGCTGGTTGTAAGCGTCCCGTCTCAGTGACCCTGGTACACCGCTGCTGACGAGGCAGCGCCGGAGCCGACTGAGTCGCCCAGAAACACCCCCTGCTTGAATCGCCGCACAATGCGCTGCACCTGCGAAAAATCCTGGATGGGGTTGCCGGCCAACGCGACAAAGCTGGCCTCGTACCCTTCGTCGAATCGCCCGATCCGACGGCCGGGGAAAATCGCAGCCGGCGTGTCCTCACACCACATCTTGAGCAGCGTCAGGTTGTCGAAGAGATGAAATCTGTCCAGCTGCATCACTTCCGCCAGCGATGTCTCGGCATGGTCGCTGCCGACCACTACGTGCACCCCCACGCGATGGAGCAACGCAAGGTTGTCCTTGAGAATCTGTACCCGCGATTCATCCGGCGCGGCCGGGTGATGATCGGACATCCCGGTTGCATGCCCTTCGTCATGCCCGTGCGGATGATGGCCCTGAACAGAAGGCATGGCGCTCCCCGCCACAGCGGTGGTCACGACTCGCACGTGATGTTCCAGGGCTAACTGCGCATCCGCTTCCGTGAGTCGGGCGGACTCCCCATCGGCGGCACTGGTCACCAGCCATCCCGGCACATGCGCCAGTTCGTCGACACCTGCGCGAACCGCCCGGCGAAAATCCGCTGCCGTCTCGACATGCGCCGTCACCTGCAGCCCCGCGGCATGGGCCTTCGCGACAATTAGTGGCACGAGTCGAGGATGGAGACCGCTTCGTCGCGGGGACTGTCCGGACATTCCGGTCGCGTCCTCGTCTTCCGAATGCACCAGGTACACTTTCAGGAAGTCAGGCCGGCCACTCGTGATCACCGGCCATTTCGTTTCCAGATCGGCCTCGGTGTCGAGCACGATGTACGACCGGTCCTCAAACCATCCCCGCTCGATTGGCCCGATCGCCGGCTCATACCGACTGACGCGCAAGACATCCTCATACAACGCAACGGGATGGCCGCCCCGCCCGGTCAGTCCGGCATGGGCGAAGGTCGCATCGATGCTCGTCGGTTGATTGACGGCGCGTCGAATCTGCAATGCAAAGTCCCGAACGTTGTTGGGATTCTTTACATAGAACACGCCGTCCTTGAGATACCGCTCAGTTACCGCCTGAATATTCCAGGGACCTTCCACGTTGTGATTGTGCGCTTCCCCGAACGGCGGCACGACGAACAGGCCGGACAAATCCACCGTCTCGACTCGTCCCTGCGGCGGGGTGCGCGTCAAACGTCCCTGCACTGAATACCAAGTGGTGGACTGAAACCCTTGGCCGTCGAACCATCGGCCG
Organism: Nitrospira defluvii; assembly: GCA_000196815.1. Lineage (GTDB taxonomy): Bacteria > Nitrospirota > Nitrospiria > Nitrospirales > Nitrospiraceae > Nitrospira_A > Nitrospira_A defluvii_A. Next base: position 606,523 of record FP929003.1, on the reverse strand, counting down.
TTGATGAACGCGTAGGAATCGCTCCCGGACGGCCCCGTCTGGTGCGAGGCTTTCGACGACGAGGGCAGGTCCGTCCCGCCCGCACAACCGGCCAGCACAATAACCAGACACAATAGGATGCGACTCATAGGTCCTCTCATCCGCTCACAACAGACCGCATCGGCCTTCTCACCGGCCGATCACGGTCTTTGCAGCGCACACCTCAGACGGTCAGGTTCATTTCCTGCGTCTTATTGTTTTGCACCAACCGGTCCAGCGAGGTGCGAAAGACCCTGAGGCTCCCGCGCCCGATCTTGGTACCCTCCAACCGCCCCTCTTCCACCCATCGATAAATCGTCCAACGGCTCACCGCCAACACATCCGCCGCCTCACCGACCCGCAAGAGTTGCTTGTTCATGGCAATCTCCTTGTTAAGTGTGCGCGAGCGGTCCCGCGTCAGGGCGCCGCTCGCACCACATGGTTAGAACAATCCCAATGTCACCCCGGCATAAAACGACCGGCCGTACCCGGCAAAGAACAACGTCTTGTTCGCATCGGCCGTGCTATCGGCCACCACGTTGCCGGAGGCCGCATATTTCTTGTCGGCGATATTGTCGATCTCGGCAAAGAACTTGGCGAACCGGATCCACTTGTTATTCTGGAACTCGAAGTTCTTATGGATATTCAGGTTGGCGATCACAAAGGAGGGGATCCCCACCGTATTGTTGTTGTTCAGGAAGTAACTGTTCATATAGTTGACTTCCACCCAACCGCCCCACCCGCTGGCGGCATGGTCGTAGGACTCCTTGAAATTGAACGTGTCGGTCGGCACGTTCGGCACCACTTTGCCGTCCCGCACGAAGGCCGTCGGAATTCCGCCGGCGAGGAACCGGTCGCTGAAATTGATGTACTTCGCATCGATGTGCGTGTAGGCGCCGGAGAGCCGCAACCCGTCCAAGGGCCGCCAGTCGTAGAACAACTCGATGCCTCGATATTGCGACGAGTCCGCATTGATCGCCGCCTGACCGCCGGTATTGGAGACCACCTGCGTGATGATTTCGTCTTTGACGAACGTGACAAAGCCGACTAATTGCACGGTCAAGGTCTTGTGCAGACGGGACTCGGTGCCGAGTTCGACGTTGAGGTTTTTCTGCGGCTTCAGGTCGAAGTTGGTTCCGGCGAGACCCGTAAACGGATTGGTCAACAGATTGCCGAACCCCGGAATGGCATACCCGGTGGAGGCACGCACCCAATGACGATACCCGTCGGCCGGCTTCCAGCTGACCGACAGTTCCGGCGCCCAGTTGCTGAAGCTCCGTTCCGCTCCGGACCGACCACTCACCGCCCCGGCGGTGTAGTTGATTGTCTGCACGCTCAACTGCGATTGCTCGAACCCGAGGCCTGCGGCCAGGGTCCACTTCGGCACAAATTCCAATTCTTCCCGGAACCGTCCGCCGATGTTCCGGATCGTCCCGCGGCTGTTCTGTGCCAATGTGCCGCGTGTCCCGAAAAAGTCCTGGAGGTTATTGAAGGTCTGCCCTTCCTGCTCCATCTGATTCACAAAAAAGCCGACGTAGCTCCGCAACGGCATATCGAACAGCCGCCCGTCGTGACGCAAATCGGTGTAATGTTTGTAGTTCGGATTGATGTTGTCGCTGACCTGCGCGAAGGTCTGATTGATGTCCTTCACGTCGTAGTCGGCTTCCATCGTCAAGACGGTGTTGGCATCGATCTGCCGTTCATACATTCCACCAATGATATTCCGCCGATCCAATCGACGCTGGCCCAGGAGCACCGCATTCGTGGCATTGTTGATCCCGCCGGCTTGCCGGTGGTCGGCATCGAACTGCGACAGCGTCAGCCGCGTCGGCACCCGCGAGTCCAGCCAGTTCGTAATCGCCTTGAAATACAGGTTCTGTTTGTCGTCGACCTTCACGCGAAAATTGAAATTCATCGTTTGCGTGCTGTAGTCGCTGTGGCGAATGAATCCATCCTCGGAAACGTGGCTGCCGAAGAGGGAGATATCCACATTGTCGAATTGCTGGCCGACGGCGAACCCGTATTTTTGATAGCCGTAGGACCCGCCGCTGATGAAACTCTCCATGCCGTTGATGTCGCTGCCCCGCCTCGTACGGAAATGCACCATGCCGCCGAGTGCGTAGTTGTCGTAGAGCGACGACGACGCGCCTCGCGTGACTTCCACGCTCCGCATGAACCAGGGATCGTGGATATCCAGACGGGACAACCCATCGGATTGCGTTTGGATGAATCCGTCCTCGTACATCTTGATCTCACGCACCGCAAACGAGGTCTTCACGCCCGAGCCACGGATCGAAATACTGAAATCCCTCGGTCCGTTGGCCTGCCGCAGCACTACGCCGGGGAGCGACTCCATCGACTCACGAAGCGTCCTGGTCGGCTGTGATTCGGTTTCCGACTGCTCGGTCGCCGAGAGCGTAATGCCTTCCGGACGTCGCTGCACGCGATTGCTGACGATACTCACATCGGACAGCTCATATTGCGGAATCGCTTCGGCAGCCTTTGCCTCCGACGGTTCCTGCAGCACCGACGGCTGTACCGGCGCGGCAGTCGCGCCTCCCGCAGGCGCCTGCTGGAGTTCCTCCAGCTCATGAAGAATTTTCTGCAACTGATCCCGCAGGTCGCGCTCACGCGCGCTTTTTTCCATGACGGCGCCGGTGGCCGACTCCTCCTGCGCAAAGACTTGGAGCCCGCTCAAGGGCAGCGCCGCGACGAGAGTAAGAAACAGAATGAATTGAATTTGAGGTAAGTACCGACGGGCCCACATACACGTCCTCCCGGCACAACTGTGCACACGACAGAAAAGACAACCTCCTCGCGCCCCTGTCTGAACGGACGAGAAGAGAAGCTAGACGATCTAGCGATATGAAAAGGGAATCAGGACTGAACGGGTGGCGCACGAGAGGCGGCGTGAAAGCCACCGCCTCCCGTGATGATGGAATGACTACTCTCGACCAAGAGCGTGGCGACGAAAAACGGCTGCAGGACCAAGGCGACAGGGCCAGTATCCGACGTGGGGTTTGCCTGACAGGCCCAGGCGCAAAAGCTGGAATGAGAGACCGGTTCGCCGTGGTGATGAGCGGCCGGTTTCGGATCGGCATGATCGAACACGCAGGCGACGGAAAAGACGGCTAGAACCAGATAGAGGCCGGCGAGGGCGGCTGCCAGTCCAATGGAAGGTTTCGTGAGACGCATCATGGCATCAGACTCTGAATGGCCTGCACGGCTTTCGGCGTGTCCCACTCGCGGGGCCCCACGGCACGCCCGATCAACGCGCCCTGCCGATCGATGAACACGGTCGTCGGTAACGCCCGCACGAGATAGGCTTGGGACACGGCTTGATCTTCATCGAACAACACAGGCACCAGCACATGGAGATTGGCGAGAAAATGCTTGATGCCCTCGCGCTGCAAATCCGTCGTGACGGTGAGCAGCGCGAACCGGTTCGGATCCAGTTGTTGCCGCAGACGCTCGAAGGCGGGCATTTCTTCCTTGCAGGGCCCGCACCAGGTGGCCCAGAAATTCACCACGACGACTTTCCCCTTCAAGTCCGCGAGTTGCACCATGCGCCCGTCAAGAGATGGCAACTCGAAGGCCGCAGCGGCAGTGCCCGGTGCGACCCGCGCGATTTTCAACGCGGCGAAGGGATCATCCGCCCATGCAGGACCGGCCGTCGCGCTCAGCACAACCGCCAACATGAGGCCCCTGAACAATCCCGTCGTCATCATCGTTCCAATCACAAACCCGCCCGGCTATCGCACTGGTTCAGCCGCCACCTTCACCGAAGGTACCTTCACGGTCTGCATCACAAGTTTATGACCGGGCATGCCATGCTCCATCCAGGCCAGGACAAACAGACCTTGACTATTCACGGCCACGACCGGAGTCTGGCTTTTTCTCTCATTCACTTTGTGCGGGGCCGTAAAGGTTGCGCCACGATCCATCGAGACGCTCATCACCACATCCCGCTTGACCGGAGCCTGCTCCTCCCACACCACCACGATCCGTCCTTCAGGATCGACCGCAATCTGCGGATGGTCGGGAAAGGTGTTTTTCGAGACGTTCAACTTCCGCTTTTCAGAAAAACTCTTCCCTCGATCGTCCGAAGATGCGATGTAGACGGCGGGGATTTCGTCCGTTCCTTCGGTGTACCAGACGACGTAGAGACGACCCTGACGGTCGACACCCATCGAGGCCGGACGATGCGGGCAGGCCGGAAACACCCATTGATCATGCCCCACAATCACCGGCGCCTCGAAGGTCTCCCCGTGGTCCGTCGAACGGGCCACGACGGTTTCCCGTACATTCCCTTCGAAAATCTTCCGCCAGGCCACGTAGACCATCCCCTCCGGGCCGCTCGTCACCGCGGTGCGGCAACAGACACAGGTCCCCTCATCCACCTTGAGATTCTTGGTGATTGTCGCGCCACGGTCCAAGGAACGGGCCACGTAGGTGCCGGGCTCCTTCTTTCCTTCACGCCCGTCGATCCAGGAGAGGTGCAACCGTCCATCCGCATCACGATGCAGGGCATCGAAGGTATGTTGAATGACTCCCGGATCGTCGTTCACCGTGACGGAGGGTTGAAACGTCTTCCCGCCATCGGTCGAGCGGCTCAATCGCAGTTCCGTCGCAAGGGGCTGTTGCGGGGTCGCTTTCGGATGGGCCAGTCCCCATGTGACAAACACGTCCTCCCCCTGCACCACTAGTGCCGGCGCTTCCTGGCGCCAATAGGGCACGTCTTCCGGATGGTTGATGCGTACCGGCGCTCCCATCGGTCCGCCCGGCTCCGTGCTACGAGCATAGAGGACGGACCGCACATCCTTGTCTTCTTCCATCCACGCCAGCGAGAGGGCCCCGGTGTCGTCAATCTGTACCGACGGCCCCACCAGGCTTTTCACCTTATGTTCGGTGATGACCTTGGGACCAAACTCTCCGGGTAGAGCCGTCTCCGCGAAGGCCGGCGACGTCATTGGAAGCAGCCCGAGCATCAGCCCCGCGCACAAGGCCTGTCTTTCTCGTCTCGGTCTCCGCATCGTCCGTCGGCCTCGCATGCTCTGGATCATGACTCTCCCCCGTTGGAACTTGAATGTAGCCTGCGCGAATCGCCTGGCGCCTCAGGCCCCTGGCGTGAACAATTGGAAATACTTGGTCACGCCGAACGTGTAGCTGGTGGCCTGCGCAAGATTATTATTGGCATCCCGATAGAGGGGCACCTGCGCATAAAAATACGCCTGCCACGTGTCCCCGATGTTGAACAACACACCGGGCGCCGCGCCGAACCAGGAAGAGCCGGTGTTGGGAATCCCGTGGTCCAGGATCGGCCCCGACCCGATGCTTGCACTCAGGCTATCATGCGTCATGTAGCGGTAGTTCACCTGCGCCGTGAACACCAGCCAGGGCAACGTTACCAGATTGAACCCGCCGTTCACGATGTATTCGTCGCCGAACTGATAGCCGTCGTTGTTCTTGAACGTATGTCGATAACTGGCGAACACAAATTGATTTAACCGGTGAGGGAGAATTTCGTAGGACTGGTACATCGTTCCCACCAGTCCGAATTGCCCGCGTCCCAGCTGACCGGCCGGTTCCAGCACTCCGCCCAGGTTGTCCGTCTGTCGATAGTCGCCGGTCGGCAGTTCCGTGCCGACGCCGAAGACCAACATGTTCTTCAGGGAGGCCAGGACATTGTATTTCGCCATCACCCGGATATCGCCGATGCCCTTGTCGGAAAAGCGGCTGAGGTCCTCATTCTCTCCCTCGTGAACATGGTAATGCTCATGCCGGCGTGTCATGTAGGGCAAGGTCACCTGCAAGCCAAACCGATCGGTCACGCCGTAGTTGAAATCCAATGCGAAGGAATTCGTGTAGGTCGAACGCTCGTTATGATGATTGGGAATGATGCGCCGCCCGATCTGGTCGGCTTCGGCGATCAGGCCTGTCGACCCGCTGGGCAGATTCATCGGCGTATAACTGTAGATAAAATTCATGGTCAGCAGGCCGGATTGCGGCACCTGCTGCTGAGAACCGATCGTCACGAAGCAACTGACGGCACCGCAGGCGGCATAGGCCGTAGGCAGGGAGACCACACTTCCGACAGCCACCGTCACAATTCCGAACACAGACACCAACAGTTTTCTACTGAGAGCCCGCATCACGCACAATCCTTTCTCCAATCACGAATGATGGTACGAGTCGCGCCCGATGCTGGAAGAAGCCTCCGGCAAAGGCGCGACTCTTGATGAATGCGATGAACGAAGGAAACGGTTCAGGACCGGGAGGAATCGGGAGGGCCCCGTGAGCTCCACAGGGCACGGGATTCGATCGACAAGGAGTCGACCACATTGTCATCGATCAGGGCAATGACAGGGATCGTGACGGGAACCAACTCAGGCACGGGTTCGAGATCTTGTCCGGCCGCGCACATCCAGGAACACACCACGGTCCCGTGCACACCGGACTCGTGATGGGCATGTTGCGACAGATGCTCGAGCATGTGCGGATACACGACCCCCTGGAGGGCCAGGAACACGCAGACCAGCAGGAGCGGTATCGCGATATGTCGAACACGGGTCATCATAGGGTTTATCGCAAGGAGGCCGCGGTGATGGGCACGGCATTCTGAATCCGGTTGACGATCTCCTGAATTTTTCGCTCCGTCAGCAACCCACCCTTGATGTATTCCTGCACCACCCCCTGCTGGTCGATAAACACACTGACCGGCAGGCCGAACACGCCATACTGGTTGGCCACCTGATTCTCCCGATCCAGCAGCACGGGGAAGGTGTGCTGATACTGTTGGATATGCTCGCGTACCTTAGCCTCATCCTCCAACTCATTGACCGCCAGCACCACAAAGTCTTTGTCTCGGAGCTGCTCATAGACGGTCTGCATCGCCGGCATCTCGGAGGTGCAGGGCTTGCACCAGGTCGCCCAGAAATTCACCAAGACGATTTTCCCCCGGTATTGCTCCAGACTATGCGTCTTGCCGTGGAGATCCGTCAGCGAAAAGCCACTGGCCGGCATGCCGGCCGCCGGCGGCCGTGAGCCCATGGCCAGAGCCGAACCGACCAGAGTCGATAGGAGAAGAACCGTCACGACCAGTTTCCGCGTAAGGCCCTGGGTCACATTCGTCGATTTCCGACAGGCCCGTGATTGCGTATCCATGCTGCGTTCTCCCGACTCGGGTTACCGATTCAAACTGTAACTGACCGGCAAATGCAGCACGACCATCGGCGCGGTCAATTCATGCTTCATGTGCAGAGGACAGGCGCGCCGCACCGCTTCCATCGCCGCCTGATCCAACGACTCATGCCCTGAACTTTTCACCACCTCGACATCTTTGAGTTGGCCGTCGTTGCGGATCGACACCTTCAAGACGACCTTGCCTTCCCAGCCATTCAAGCGCGCAGTGCTGGGATAATGCCGGAGTTCGATGATGCGACGATGCAGCGATTCGGCCAGCCAGCCGTAGTCGGCTTTGGTGGCAGGCCGCGGCGTCGCCACGCGCGCCACGACTTGATGTTCTTGCAACGTCGCCGGATCCGGCTGCGCAGCGGCCGCCGGCGCAGGGGCGGCAGCGACCGGTTCCGCCGGGGAAGGAGGAGCAGGTGCCGGCTCACTGACAGATGCGACAGCCTCCACGGCCGGAGCGGGACTTGGCGGAGCCGGCTCAGACGCCGGAGCCGCCTGCACGACCGGTGCACTCGCCGTGACGATCGGTTCCGGCCTCGTCTCCATGACCGCCGGCGCACTCACCACCGCTTGCGCCTGATAGGTCTGCGCCGTCACCGGCGCCGCTTCCACCACCGTTTGTTCGACGGCCGCAGCCGTTTCCCGTACCACCTCAGCCGGCACCGCCGCTTGCATCAACGGTTCCGTTTTCTGGATCTCTTGCGGCTCGAGGGGCTTCGCCTGTACCTGCACCACTTCCCTGGTCGGCTGAATCTGCTCCTGAGGACGAACCGTTTCGACGACCGGCTGCACCTCACGTTGGATCGCCTGCGGCACCACCCGGGTTTCGACCTGGCGTTGCACCGGCTGAGGCGGCGGCGGCACGGCGCGCACCGGCTCAGGTCGCGGCTTCACGGGCGTCGGAGCAGGAGGCTGCACCTGCGGCACCGGGGCCGGCTCTTCCTGGCGCACCACTTCTCGCGGGGCCTCGACCAGCGCCACATCCCACTTGAACGGCTCTTTCTCCGCGATCATGGCCATTTTCGGCATCAGCCCGAATGCAGCGAGGGCGAGACAGGCGTGCAGCAGGAGCGATGCTCCCCACCCTGTCATCGATCGCTTGGGTTGCCACGATTGCGCCACGAGCACATTCTCCATGGGACACGTCCTTTCGAAACGATTCGTTCCGCCCTTACTTGAACATCACCTTGGATACGGATCCGATCGGCACTTCGACCTGGCCGAAATCCGATTCTCCCTTGAAGCTGCCGCTGACGGCGGGCGTAAACTCCCCGTTCTTGCCGTTGATCAACGTCACCGTCATGGCCGGCGCAGTCTTGTCGGCACCGGGCTTCATCTCGATCTGCTTGATCTGGTCGAACTTGATATTGACCGTCGCCGTGCCGCGCTTGGCCGGCAGGTGCCGCAACTCATGCGGGACGAACGAGGTTTCACTCATTTTTTCTTCCCAATAGAAGATGCCGTTCTTCAACTCGGTCTCGACCCCCTGCTGGTCGGTCACGGCCATGGTGAACGACTTTTCCGCCTTTCCATCCGCGGCGGACACGCCAGGCGCCCACAGCATGAGCGCCAATCCCACCAACCCATACAGCCCCATTCGTCCCACCCGTTGATCCACCTGCGTCTTCATGAGTCCTCCCCTTGCTCGTGCAGAATGCTGAAAAAGTCCGTCGGCTTCGTTCTCGCGGCGTTCAGAGCCTCACCGTGCGGGAACAGTACGCTTCACCCCTGCCCTTGCTGCGGCCTTGCCGGACGGCCTTTTTGAGCATCCTGCGAATCATTCCGTCGTTGTCGTCGCACTTCCGGACCGCGCTAGGGTGTCACCACGCGCGACAATTGCCCTTGTTGTACGATAATTCTGTTATGCGGAAAGGCATGTTCGGTCCATCCCAACGCGACCGTTCCACTGTCGTGGATAGCCACGGTCGGATGCTCGGCCTTCGAGCCGCGGCTCAAGGTCTGCATCGGGCCGAATGTCTGCCCGCGATCGTCGGAAACCCGCATCACCACGCGCTTCCGCACCCCCGTCACTTCCTCCCACACCGCCACGACCCGGCCATCCGGATGGACGGCCATGTGAAGGTTGTCCGGCAGAGAGGTGGTGGCGGTGTGCAGCGCCACCGGCGCTGAAAACGTCGCGCCCTGATCGTCCGATGTTGAAATAAAGAGGCGCGGCTGTTCGTCCTTGCCCTCGGTGTACCACCCGATATACAGGCGTCCCAGGCCATCGAATGCGATCGAAGGGCCCCGATGGGGACAGGCGTCAAAGACCCACCCGTCCCGACTGACGACGGTCGGCGTGGAAAACGTCCGGCCCTGGTCGGTTGAATGCGCAATTACAATATCCCGCACATTGCCCTCGAAGGTCTTGCGCCAGACAGCCCACAGCGACCCATCCGGTGCCTGCGCGAGCATCGGGCGACAACAGGGACAGGCCATCCCGTCGAGAACGAGATTCTTGCCGACCGTGGCGCCATGGTCCCGGGAGCACATGAACAGAATGCTCGCCCCGCTCCGGTCCTTGTTCCGCCCATCCAGCCAGGCGACAAAGACCTCGCCATTGTTGCCGGCAATGACATGCTCGAAGGTATGCGAGATGGCCAAGCCATCGTCATTGACCTGCACCGGCGGCTGAACAGGCATGCCCCCGGCGTCCAATCGCGCGAGGCGGAGATCCGACGCGAATAATGCTCCGGGAGTCTTATTGGCAGAGGACCAGGTGACGAACTGTTCTCCGTCACCGCCTATGGCAAAACCCGGTGATTGATGCACGGCTTCCGGCCCGGCACCCGGCGGATTGACGGGCACCTGTGTGATCGCCGAATGATCAGTAGGAATAGCTGCCGTCTTCACTTCCCCCTGCACCCCGTTTTTTTCAATCCAGGCCGCGTGCAGCCTTCCATCGCGATGAAACCGAAGTGTGGGGGGAGAGAGCGCCGCGGTGGACTGGACGAGTGTCAGCGGCGCCCCGAGCATCGTGACAGCCTCGGATTCCTTGTGGGCAGAGGCTCCGCTGCTGAAGCCCACGAGGGCCAGCAAGGCCGCAGCACCACACACAGCCACGCCGATCTCACGCACAGGGACCATCACAGTGTCCTCGTATTCCGACGATCTGAAAGAAGGAATGCACCCACAGCATGCGAGACACCTCGCCGAACTGTTTCCTCAGACTCTGCGACATCGAGTCACGGAGCGAGACAGGCACAACGGAGACTTGGATTAGGCGAACAGGGGTGGAGCGCGGGGACGACTCGGAGCGAGTAACTGAGGCAAGAGCACGGTGTCAGAGCGGAACGAAGCGTCACCGGCCACGGTGAGCAGGTGCGTCGAGTGAACGGAGGTCACCACATGGACCCCGGCCGTCGCACACATCCAGGCACAAATGCCGGATCCATGCATCCCGGCATCGTGATGCGCGGCATGTTGGAGTTCGTGCGCGACCGCGCTTCCGGTCGTCATCGCCAATAAGGCAATGACGGCGAATGCGACCACCCAGACGATGCTTCTAAAACGGGAACTTCGCATAAGGAAAGGCCCAAAATCTGGGGTGCATGCTAACAAACTGACCGACGGAGCGTCAACGCAACTTTTGGCCTCCAAGGGCCATTCGGCCGGGGCCGGTTACGGTCCGCCCACGCCGATGATGCGCTCGACCCGCTCGTCGCGGCCGCCAAGGTCCCGATAGCGCCGGTATTGCGCCAGCGCCCGCCCCATGTCCTTGCGATGAAGCTCGTAAAAGACCCCGAGGTTATAGTGGGCCTCCGCCGACTGGGGCTTGAGAGCCACCGCCCGCTCGTGCTCCTTCTCCGCCTCCTCCAGCCGGTTCAAGCTGGTGTAGACCATGCCCAGATTCAAGTGCGCTTCCGCATATTCGGGACGATACCGGATCACTTCCAGAAATTCCCGCTCCGCCTCGGCCAGCAGGCCCTGACTTCGATAGACAAACCCCAGGTTGTAATGGGCATCGACCAGATCGGCCTTGACCGCAATGGCTTCCTTGAATGCGGCGGCGGCGGCGTTGAGGTCGTTGCCGCGCTCGGCCAGTCGCCCGAGGAGATACCAGGCATCCGCATGCCCGGGGTTCGCCTGGGTGAGACGGGACAAATACTCGCGGGCCAGCTTGAGGTCACCTTGGCTGTCGTAGAGACTCGCCAAATGATACAGGGCCTCGGCATGGTCAGGACGCACCCGCAGGAGAGACTGATACATCTTCAGGGCATTGGCGCGATCATGCCGTGCTTCATAGAGGCGCGCCAGATCCAGATGGGCTTCTTCATTTCCGGGTGCGATATCCAGCGCCTGCCGCAGTACCCCCTCCGCGTCGCTGCCGCGTCCTTGCGCCAGATACACATCGGCGAGATCGTTCAGAATCTCCGCGGAAGCCGGCCCCAATTTCAGCGACTGCTTGTAGGCCTGAATCGCCTCGTCGGGATTGCGCTTGCTCTGAAAATACACAAGCCCTAACACATGGTAGGCCTCGGCCAGCTTGGGATTTTGTACGAGCGCCTTCTTCAACGCCTCGATCGCGCCGTCGGCATTGCCTTCACGAAACAATGTCACGCCCCGCTCATAACTGCGCCGCGCCGAGTCGGACGACGCGGAGGAAGCGGCCGACACGTCAACGGGTGCCAGGAAAACAATCATGGAGAAGAGCGGAACGCTCGTGATGAGACTGAGAGAGAAGGTGGCCCCTTGCCGCATCGAAATCCGCAGTGGAATCCGTGGGTGACCTTCGCCTGTAGAGCCGGCGAAGCGATGAGCCTCACTATAGATCGCAGCGCATGCGAAAGCAACGAGAGGAGGCGCGGTGGCTCCGTTCATTGCAGAGCAGTTGAGACCTCCGGCGCTGTTTGGGTAGGATTCCCCTATGGATTCCTGTATACTCCGCCGCCGAGCCCATGCTCAGAGGGTGAGTCTCGCCCGTGAGAAGGCTCAAGTGAATAAAGGTACGTCTGCATGTTGACCCAAGTCCTGAACATCATCTTCGGAAGCAAAAACGACCGCGAGATCAAAGCGTTGCGCCCGATCGTCGAGCGTATCAACGGACTCGAGTCCAGCCTCACACCCTTGTCCGACCAGGCATTGGCCGAGAAGACGCAAGAGTTCAAAAAGCGTCTCGAAGACGGAGAGACGCTGGAAGACATTCTGCCCGAAGCGTTCGCCGTCTGCCGGGAAATGTCCCGCCGCCGCTTGAATATGCGGCATTTCGACGTGCAGCTCATCGGCGGCATGATTCTAAATAAAGGCCGGATCGCCGAAATGAAGACGGGTGAGGGCAAAACCCTGGTCGCCACCCTCCCGCTGTATCTCAATGCGCTGGAAGGCAAAGGCGCCCATCTGGTCACCGTCAACGATTACCTGGCCAAGCGCGACGCGCAATGGATGGCACAGCTCTATCACGCGCTCGGTCTCTCCGTCGGCATTATCCAGCACGATGCGTCCTTTCTCTACGATCCGACCTATGAAGCGTCGGACAAACGCCTGCAGCACCTGCGACCCTGCACCAGGCATGAGGCCTATCGCGCCGAGATCACCTACGGCACCAACAACGAATACGGGTTCGATTACCTCCGCGACAATCTGATCGTCAGCGACCTGAGCCAATGCGTCCAGCGCCCGCTGAACTTCGCCATCGTGGACGAAGTGGACAGCATTCTGATCGACGAAGCGCGCACGCCATTGATCATCTCCGGTCCGACCGATCAAACAACCGATCTGTACTACCGCATCAATTCGATCATCCCGCAGCTCAAGGCGGAGCACGACTATACGATCGAAGAAAAGACCAAAACCGCCTCGCTCACCGAAGAGGGCAACGTCCGTGTGGAGAAACTGCTGGGCGTGGACAACCTCTACGACCTGCAGCACATGGATCTGGTCCACCACGTCGTGAAGGCGCTCCAGGCCTACTCACTCTACAAGCGCGATGTCGATTACGTGGTCAAGGACGGCGAAGTCATCATCGTCGATGAGTTTACCGGCCGGTTGATGCCGGGCCGTCGGTGGAGCGACGGGTTGCACCAGGCCGTGGAAGCCAAAGAAGGCGTCAAGATCGCCAACGAGAACCAGACCCTGGCTTCCGTCACCTTCCAGAACTACTTCCGTATGTACAAGAAGCTGGCCGGCATGACCGGCACGGCGGACACGGAAGCGGGAGAGTTTGCCAAGATCTACAATCTGGACGTCAACGTGGTGCCGACCAATCGGTCGATGGTCCGCAAGGATTACGCCGACGTCGTCTTCCGGACGGAAAAAGAAAAATTCACGGCGATCGTCGAGGAAATTAAGGACTGCAACGAACGTGGGCAGCCGGTCCTGGTCGGCACCGTCTCCATTGAAAAATCCGAGCGGCTGTCCGGCTACCTGAGCCGAAACGGCGTGAAGCACAATGTGCTGAACGCCAAATTCCACGAGAAAGAAGCGGAGATCATCGCGCAAGCGGGCCGCAAGGGCGCCGTCACCATCGCCACCAACATGGCGGGCCGCGGCACCGACATTCTCCTGGGCGGCAACGCCGACTTCCTGTTCAAACGTATCCTGTACCAGGACGAAAACCTGACGGACGCACGTAAACAGGAAGTTTTCGACCAGATTAAGGACGATTGCGAAAAGGACAAGCAGGAAGTGGTCGCCGCCGGAGGGCTCCATATCCTTGGCACCGAGCGGCACGAAAGCCGCCGCATCGACAACCAGCTCCGTGGACGCGCCGGCCGTCAGGGCGATCCGGGCTCCTCGCGCTTCTACCTGTCGCTCGAAGACGATCTGATGCGCATTTTCGCCTCCGAGCGCGTGTCCCAGTTGATGCTCAAGCTGGGCATGGAAGAAGGCGTGCCGATCGAACACGGGATGGTCACCAGAGCGATCGCCAACGCACAGAAAAAAGTCGAGGCGCACAACTTCGAAATCCGGAAACAGCTCCTCGAATATGACGACGTGATGAACAAGCAGCGGGAAGTGATCTACCAGCACCGCCACGCCGTGCTGGCCGGCGAGCACATCCAGCAGGATATTCACGACATGATGCGGGACATCGTGAACAACTTCGTGGAGACCTACTGCCCGGCCGATCAATACCAGGAAGAATGGGACTTCAATGGCCTCGGGGAGGCCTTGCAGGGCCAGTTCGCCCTCGACATCACCCAGGGTAAGGGCAGCGTCGCCGACCATTTCAAAGACGTCGGCCGGGATGCGCTGATTGAGGACATTCAGAACCAGGTCCGGCGGGCCTACGACCACAAAGAACAGGAACTCGGCTCCGAGCTGATGCGGTATCTGGAAAAGATGCTGCTCCTTCAAGTCATCGACCACCACTGGAAAGATCACTTGCTGGGCATGGACCATCTGCGGGACGGCATCGGCCTGCGTGGGTATGGGCAGAAGGACCCGCTGATCGAGTACAAGCGCGAAGGGTTCGACATGTTCTCGTCCATGATGGACCGGATCAAGTCGGATGTGCTGGAGCGGATGTTCCGCGTCCAGGCCGTGCGGGGCGAGCAACCGCCCCCTCCCGCACCCGAACCGACCCCGCCGCCGCGCATGGTACTCAACCGCAGCGACGAACCGGCCACGCAAACGGTCCAGAGCCAGGCGGACAAGACCGGTCGCAACGATCCCTGCCCCTGCGGGAGCGGAAAAAAATTCAAGAAATGCCACGGGGCGTAGCAGGCGGGCCGAACCGACCTGCGTCGCTTCGGACGGAAGTTCGATTGGCCAGCGCTCCGCTTGCCCCAGCTGCGCAACTCGTTCCACTGTGAGCATAGCTCACAGCGGAACTTCGAACAGTGCTCGCTGTCTGCAAAACAGAACGTCGCGCTTTCGCTTTGCCGGTTCCCGAACTTCCGCCACTCGCGCCGCAAGGCCAGCTCGGCCCGTCTTGATACGACTAAAATAGTCGCCCCTTTTTCGAGTCCGTGGTTCGATTGTCAGGTGGCCGCCCCTTAGGTCATCTTGCGGTATGCGAACTCGCATCCATCGGCATCGACGAAGGTCAGCCGGTCCTGTTGCCAGGAGACATCATAGGTGACGAGCGCATCATTGGCCGTTGAGAGTCGAAGGTGCTGCGGATCGAGCAGCTCGAACGTTCCTGCATCCCACAGGCTAAACGCGCCGGGCGGATCGGAGCGGCCGACGTAGAGGCCGCGTTCACGAAACTCGAGGGTGTCAGGGTACCGCTGAGCACAGGGAGAATGCGGCAGCTTTTCCCACCGACCGAGCAACACGTGGGGAGCCAATGATTCTGACATACGGTCCTCCAAGGGCGTCCCCGGCATGACCGGAATGGCCACACCGGGGACGTGCATCCATACGATAGCTGTCAACCAGGCAGTCGAGAGGCTGGTGTTACTGGATCGACTCCACCGCGGCTTTGACATCCTCATCGCCTCTCAAACCCGTCGCCTTCTGCTTAAGCCTCTTGGCGATCGCCTTTTTCGCGGCGCCGTCGCTCGCGTCGGCTTTCGTCAATTCGGCCGCCCGGCGGATTTCCGCCGGACTCATGACGACCGCATCATCCAGCAAATCGGCAACGGCCTTGAGGTTCGCCTTGCGTGTGCCGAAGCGTTCGCCGAGACGCTTAGCCTCGATATAGGCATAATGAGGCCGAAGCACCGGGTTCTTCAAGGCCGTCTGAATCGCCTCGATCCCGTCGCTCAGGTGGTCGCCCCCAACTACGAGCGTCAACAGCGTATTGGGCGTGGAAAGCACCTTCAGCGCCGCCTGTGCGTGTGCCTCGTCGCTGGCCGACGACACCATCACATCAGTCGAGCCTGTGGTGACGACCTCGACCCCGCCCTGATCCCAATGGACTTCCACGTCCACGCGGTAGGCCCCCGGCATGGGGAACAGCGCGCCTTGAGAGCCCCGGAGGAGCGTCAACGAGTTCCGGAGACTGTGCCGCGGCTTGAGCGTGACCATCGGATGGTCTTCCACGCAGAGAATGATCGGCGAAAACGTACGCACCGTCCCCGCCGGGTCGGTCACGTGACCTCGGACGAACCCACTCTTCATGGAGAGGGTGGCCGGGGCGGGCACCGGCTCGTCGCTCGTGTTCGTCAATTCGAGGTTGAGCCGGATCGGTGCGCCGAGCGGCGCGGACGCATGCACCGGCGTGACCGTCAGCACGAGGCCCTCCACGTACAATTCCATGTCGGTCGGGCTGATCGGCGTCGTCGAGTAGGAGGTGCCGAACGGCGTCCCGCCCGGACGGACATAAATATCCGGAATGTGCCGCAACCGTTTGGCGTCGTCCGCATGATACGACCATTGCACGTTGTTTGGAAACGCTACGCTCCCCGGGGACAAGGAGTTGTTGGCAATGACGTCGGTCGTGTTCATAAAGCCATTGTCACTCGTGTTGTGGTACAGCCCCATAGCGTGGCCCGTTTCGTGGACCGCCGTTCGAAAATACGGGGAGGTCGCCGTACCGAAGCGCAACCCCTTGACCAAGCCCCATTCCGCACTGGTAGGAACCGTCCAGTGCGAAGCGATGGCACAACCCTCCCGAGGGACATTATTGGAATCGCCCCCATATGCATCGTACATGATGCCGCGGGAGGTGGAATCCAATCGCCGCACACACAGGACATGATAGCGCCATTCGGCGTCCAGGTTGGAGGCATCCCGCCTGGCCAGCATGGCCGCATGGCATTCCGCATCCGACCAGGACTCGCCGCTCGGCTCGACCAGGTTGCTGTCACTCTGATCGACGGTGATGTCCCACCCGATGCCGTCGCCGATCGCCTTCCAATCCACGCCCGCACCGTTGTGCAGCGGCGATTCGGACTGGCTTACCCGGTCGATCTCAATCGTCGCCTTCCGCAGGTAGGCCGAAATCCACCCCATGGTCAGCCGACCGACGACCGTGCCGCTGCTGTTCTTGACATCGCCTGCTAGGTAATCGCTGCTGGAAGGGTAGCCAGCCGGGGCCGTCTGCCACGACATCAACGCGGTAAAGGTGCCCTCGTTCGTCCAGATGCCGCCTGTACTCCACGCTCCAGCGCTCTTCGTGAAGCGCCACATCTCGAAGCCGAGCGTGAAGCTGGTCCCGATCGTAAAATATTCGAGAATCTGAGTAACCCGGAGGTAGTACCGATACCGGCCTCGGGACAAAATAGGGATCCCGGCGCTCGGGCTGGGGCCCGGGAGGAGTAAAGGGGAAGAGGGAATCGGCGGGAATCCCGGTTTCCACGGCAACCAAATGAGCGGGCGTTGATACAGGTCGCCGCTCGCTGTTCGGCCGCTGCCATGACACTCCACACGCAACGTGCCGTCATAGGTCACCAAGGGACTCCCCGACGGCTTGTAATTGAGCAGATAGCAGCCGCAACGCACACTCCGAAACTTCAATGGCGGCCAAGGGAAAGGAACTGGGAAAGGTTGAAGCGGCTCGAGGCCCGGTTGAGGAACAGACTGTGGTTGTGGGATGGGTACCTCCGGAAGCGGCTGAGGGAGCGGGGGGAACGGACCTACTGGGTTGGGAATGAGATCGGCGCGCGGTGCGTTCATGGAAACCCTCCTTGGTTTGTGAGTCATGAGGTCACTCGCCCGCGCAAGGCCGTGTGCGACTATAGAGAGTGTCCTCGGCACGGTGTCGGGCAATGGAGCGACCGGTGTTCACGCACGCAAGACCAAAAAGCAAACAACATGCCGATAGAATGAACGGCACTCACTGATCGTGATTTCACAAACATGCGAATGGACGTGTTTGACCGTGTGCTCGGGATTCACACGGCGCGACGTATCTCATCGTCCGGCAGGTTGTATCGGAATCGATACGGAGGGCGAGAACAGCTGAAATGCACATGAGCACACCGCGCGGCGAGGGTTTCTTCGTTCGCGTGTCCCGCAAAACCGGCTGGCTTCAGCCGATCTTCCTAGGTTCCAGGTGGTGCCGCAGGGCGAGCTCCGGAAGTGGAGAGCGGCCGACGTGTCGGCAATACGGCGCCCTCCCTGCACGAGGAAGCCGGGCCACTGATAACATCTGCTTCATGTTCAGACCCTGCGCAATCGGGCAGAACAAAGCGGTCCAACTCAATAGCTATGCCCCGGCAGTAGATATTTAGGACAAGCATCATATGAACTACTTGCCCTTTGCTCGATCAATGACTTCTATCTTGGCCCTGCTGTACCGATCCCAGCCGCAGAGCTCTTCCCGCACGCCTGAGAGGCGGCTGTGTTCCTCGGCTGTCACCGTGCAGGCGATCGCGTCTTGAAGAATGCGTTCTACACCCGAAGGATTGTTCAAAAGCCGATCGATTAAGACCTTTCTTGGTGTCACATGCTCATGTCGCAGCTTACCTCCATCATTGCGTGCTGCGCCGGAGCAATAGCGTGTAGTGTACTTGCCGTGGGCTTCAGTAATCTTCCAAATCATTCGGGAGAGTAAGGCTCTCCGATGTTCGAGAAGAACGTCTTCACCCATCTTCAAGATTTTCGCAATGGCGCTCTTTGCACTCTGGACGATCTTTTCTGCATCTGGCTGTGGCACGAACGGGTCTGACAAGGTGTGTTTGATGTGATCACCTCTCCTTTCTCAGTTGGAAGCGCTGCCCGCTCGAATCCACCAGGCTAACTATGGGCAAGTGTAGCAGATGGAAGGACTACGCCTAGATCGGTGGCAACGGATACGAAGGGACCAAAGAGATGTGAACCGCTTTGCCTGCGGTTGAGGGGCAGTTCGGAATCGCGGCGTTTACCAATTGTTGAGGGAGAAACGACAGAGGCAGCTATGAGATGAACAGTGCGTGATCAGAATTTCAGATCCTTAGGTGGAGCGCGCAGAGAGGAACTTCTCTTCCAAATGCCGCACGGCATCGATGAACGAAAGTCCCGCCGTCATCATGACGAAAGAGAGAACAGACCCACTGTGCCCACATCCGAAGCAATAGAACTCACCATGCTCCGATGACACGACAAATGGCCCTCTTTTTGTTCTAGTGCGATGTCGTAACAAAGGACATCGACCGACAAACAAGGGGCCTTGTTTTGAAAGCTTGAGGTCTAACTCCAAGTGCAACACTGCCAGCCCAAATGGGCTACGGTGTTGCCATGCACACGAGAGCGTACACACACCTGAGTGCTGAAGAGCGTGAAACGTTGAGTCTGGGGCTGGCCCATGGCCATTCGCTCCGAACGATGGCGCGGATCTTGGGACGAGCCCCGAGCACCGTGAGCCGCGAGGTGGCCCGGAACACCACACGCGGCTGTCCCTATCGGGCCTGTACGGCACAGCGCCACGCAGGCATCCGAGCTCATCACCCACGGCGACCTCGAAAACTCCTCGACCCGTGGTTGTGGCAGTACGTCCAGCGGCATCTGGCGGCAGGGTGCTCGCCCGAGCAGATTGCTGGACGCCTCCGCCGCATGTATCCTGACGACATGAGGAAGCGGCTGTCTGCCGAAACCATCTATGCAGGCCTGTACGTGCTGCCACGTGGCGCCTTGCGGACTGAATTGTTGGCGGCCCTGCGTCAGGCACGCAAG
Organism: Nitrospira defluvii; assembly: GCA_000196815.1. Classification (GTDB taxonomy): domain Bacteria; phylum Nitrospirota; class Nitrospiria; order Nitrospirales; family Nitrospiraceae; genus Nitrospira_A; species Nitrospira_A defluvii_A. The sequence continues at coordinate 586,834 of FP929003.1, read as the reverse complement.
ACGCGCCGGCCACGCGCACGAGGGACCGACCGCCGTGGCCAGATTCCCAACATGACCCCGATTGCCGCACGCCCTGCTGAAGTGGCGACCCGGACGATGCCCGGACACTGGGAAGGCGACTTGCTCAAAGGTGCTCGCAATGGATCGGCCGTTGGCACACTGGTTGAGCGGACTACCCGCCTGGTCTTGTTGGCGAAAATGGAGGGCACCGATGCCGAGAGGGCCTATCGCGGGTTCTCCAAGAAGCTTCGGCACGTGCCAGCCGCGCTGCGCTCCACCCTGACCTATGATCGGGGCAAAGAGATGGCCGCTCACGAACGGTTGGCACCGCGTCTGACGATCCGTATCTTTTTTGCCGATCCCCATGGCCCCTGGCAACGGGGAACCAACGAGAATACGAACGGACTCCTGCGTCAGTATTTGCCGAAGGGCACCGATCTGTCGCGCTATACCCAACGGGAATTGAACGCCATCGCCTATCGGCTGAACACCCGCCCACGGAAATGTCTCCACTTCGCCACGCCCCTGGAGGTCTATGCGCAGTTGCGTCATTATTCACCCGTTGCACTTGGAACTTGAAACCGCCAAGCTTTATATAGCGCCTTACGACTTTGACAATATCGACATGCCGCACGATCCGGCGTGACCGTCTGAGATCGAAAGGCTGTTCGGATACGTCTCGAATACGAAAGGGCATCGCATGTCCTCCAAACCAACTGGGGCTGTAAAAGCAGGAGAGTCATATCACCTTTTCATCTTAGGTTCTAAGTCCGAGTACAGCACTATCAGCCCGTATGAACCAAGGTGTTACCGCCCCTGATGAGACCTGCATCAGGGGCGGGACGAAGCCGATGGTGGGGAATCTTTGGTTCAACTCGCCTACAGTCCTGAATCTCGTTTCGTTCCAGGCTAGAGCGCCCCACCGCCAGGTTTCCGCCCAACCCGAGCTGAACCCGTCACACATTGCGCTCCACGGAAGTGCCTGAAACCATTCCTGGCACCATTTGCTTCTTGGCCACCCAGTCGTAGTGGTCAAGTTGCCGACCAGGTCGTAGGCATAGCTGGTGATGAGGGAGTCTGTGGCGTCGGACTCAAGGCGGTCCGAACATGGCGGCACAGGTCGAACGAGTGCCTTCCGGGGGCGCGCGTTCCGCGAGCATCGGAGGGCCCCTCATCCGCCCGCGTGACGATTCAACACATGATGGGCAAGCTCACCAGCGGCGAGACGGGGACGACGGGTCGGCCACCTTCGAGCACCAGGCCATTGGCCTCCCAATAAAAGACTCCCGACCCGATTTCCCTTCATTTCAGAAGACACAGGCCGATGACCAGACGGACAAGCAGACAGTGACACAAACGGAGCAGCGAGGAGCAGGAAGAAAAAGTTAAATTGACTTGATTGAGCGCCAGAATGGCCCCAGAGTAGTTTTACGACTCGCAGGCCTCTTCGTGACAGGTTGCGAGTTTTTCTGTTACGACTGACCATCGCAGAATCACCGTCTCAGGGAGGGCCTGATGTTTTGCCTCGTGTACGCCAGTTCCGCTACGAGACTGTTTTCTCCATCTCAACTCACCGACCTGCTCGCCTCCTGCCATGCCAACAACAGTCGGTTAGGCATCACGGGACTCTTGCTCTATAAAAATGGAAATTTTATGCAGGCGCTCGAGGGCGAGGAACAAACGGTGCTGAACCTCTACGCCAAAATCTACCAGGATGAGCGACATACCGGAGTCCTCACGCTCTTGCAGACAACCATATCGGCACGACAATTTCCCAACTGGTCTATGGGGTTTCGTGATCTCAACTCTCCCGAGGTACGATCGCTGCCCGGGTACAACGAGTTCTTGAATAGGCCGCTGACCGAGGCCGAATTCTCGTCCGATCCCACCTATTGCCAACGGCTTCTGACGATCTTTAAGAAAATGATGTAGACCTCCCGGTGCAGCCCACCTCACCTGGCCACCTCCCCGTGCCATTGCCCCCGTCATCGCGCGGAAGACTTCGATCTTGACTGAAAGGTGCGCCGAATAGCATGGCAACCTTCGCCCTACTGCGAGGGATGTCAGGCGATGAGTTCGCCAAGTCGGTGAGGTGCTTAAGTCACTCCAAGGCCTGACCAGGCCGTTCTGAGGCCAGCACTGCTAGGCTGAAGCCATTCATGATCTGTTGGATCAGTCGGCCAGGAACCTAGGTCGAGAGATCGGGGAATCGGGAGGGCTAGTCGTGGGTGCCCCGAACTCGATGTGGCTGTTCGCCGCGACAGGACCCACCCTCTTGTTTTCCTACCGGCGGCGAAGCGGCGAGTGCAGACTCGACTGCGCGCATGGACCGAGCATCGCCCGCTCCTGAAAAATTGAGGGTGATCCTGGTGCGCGGTCTGCGAGCACCGAGACTGGGCTCGCCGCCGCGCCCGCGGGGTCTTTTCGCCTTGACTTGCCGCAGAGCCAGCGGCTAATCTAACCCACTCTTTTCCCTAGAGAATCCGGTAGAAGTGCTGTTTCCAGCGATGACGCGTGAAACGGGAGGCGACTACCGACAAGGGTGGTGTCACTTTGAGCACTGGGCATCCACAACTCCTGGCGGAAATCAGGGCTGAAATCGCAGCCACTGGTCCGATTCCGTTCGCCCGCTTCATGGACGTCGCCCTGTATCATCCGCAGTACGGCTACTATGTTCGCCCCGTCGATGATCCCGCCAAGGAACGCATCGGATGGTCGGGCGATTTTTATACGAGTTCCGACGTGCATCCGATTCTCGGCCAGGCGGTAGCCAGACAGGCACAGCAACTCGATGCTCTGCTCGGGCATCCGGACCCTTTCACCGTGGTGGAGATGGGGGCGGGCAAGGGACTGCTGGCGCGGGATTTCCTGACGGCTTGCCGGAACGCGCCCGCGAACCTCGGCAATCGCCTTCGCTACATCCTGATCGAGCGCAGCGCCGCGATGCGCACCCAGCAGCAACACAATCTGGCTCCCTGGGTAGGAGAGGCCGGGCGCGTGGCGTGGCTTGACCGCCTGGACGATCTGCCGCCGAACAGCGTCACCGGACTCTTTTTTTCGAATGAGCTGGTGGATGCCTTTCCTGTTCACCGGTTGGCGGTGGTCGACGGCCGGCCGCAGGAAATCTATGTGGACAATCGCGACGACAGGTTCTGCGAGGTCTACCGCCCCCTCTCCAATGAACTCTCCGCCTACCTGCGAGAGGGTGGGATCAACCTGCCGGACGGCTATCGGGCTGAAATCAATCTCGACGCAGTTCGCTGGATGACGCAGGTGGCGCAGGTGATGGTACGCGGCGCCGTGCTGACAATCGATTACGGCCACACCGCCGAAGACCTTTATGGCCCGGACCGCAAGAACGGCACATTCCTCTGCTACTACCACCAAACCACCTCTGAGGATGCGTACGACCGGGTGGGGGAGCAGGACATGACCGCCCACGTGGACTTCACCACCCTGGCGCAAACGGGCCGACGGGCCGGATTGGACGTCACCGGATTTACGAATCAGATGAGTTTCTTGATCGGCCTGGGCGCCGAACAATTGCTGGAATCGCTCCAGCCGGAATCGCCGGAGTTTTACGCGGCGATACACCTGCTGAGACCGGACGGCATGGGTCGCACATTCAAAGTGCTGATACAGCACAAGGGCATGGCCAAGCCCGAATTGGACGGACTGAAATTCCAGCCGTTCTTCGGATCGATTTTGCGAACAAGCGCGCTGGCACACGACGCTTCACAAACAACGCTTCACGACTCACAGGTCTGTCATGGGTAGCGAAGCCGCACCGCTGAACTACATCCCGATCCTGATTTTCATCGTGATCGCATTTGCGTTCGGCGCCGTCCAGATTCTCCTGGGACGCATCGTTCGCCCGAGCCGTCCCTATCGCGCCAAACTCGCGCCGTACGAGAGCGGCAGCCCCTTGTTCTCCGACGCGCGTGTGCAGTTCCCGATCCGGTATTACATCATTGCAATGCTGTTCGTGATCTTCGATATCGAAATCGTCTTCATGTTCCCCTGGGCCGTGGCGTTCAAGAAGTTGGGACTGGTGGGGCTCGTCGAAATGGTCGTGTTTATCGCCATCCTGATCGTCGGGTTCTGGTACGCCTGGAAAAAGGGAGCGCTCGAATGGGACTGAGAACAAACCGTTATTCGTCGCTCGTGAAACGTGAAGCGCAGGCGCTTGGGAACCTGGCTCCGCTTTCGACGAACGACGCTTCACGAACAACGAGATACTACCTATGAGCTTTTTAGAGCGGCAACTGGATGCCAATATTCTGACGACAAATCTCGATGCCTTTGTTGGATGGGCGCGGAAATCGTCGTTATGGCCGATGACGTTCGGGCTGGCCTGTTGCGCCATCGAAATGATCGCCAGCGTGTCGTCGCGCTACGACATCGATCGCTTCGGTGCCGGCGTGTTCCGCGCCTCGCCCCGCCAGTCCGACCTGATGATCGTGGCCGGCACGGTGTCGCGCAAGATGGCCCCCGTTATCCGCCGCATCTACGATCAGATGGCCGAACCCCGGTATGTGATTTCCATGGGATCCTGCGCGACCTCCGGCAATCACTACAACAGTTACGCCGTCGTGCAGGGTGTGGACCAGATCGTGCCGGTCGATGTGTATATTGCCGGTTGTCCGCCGCGTCCTGAAGCGCTGCTGGACGGATTGTTGAAATTACAGGAAAAGATTCAGCGCGAAAAGATCTTCGTCAAGTAAGTCATCGACGAACCGTACGTGCCGAGACACATGCAACCGCTGCTTGAACGACTTATGACCACCTTTCCCGACGCCGTCCGCGGCGTGGAGGTGGATACCGCCCGAAACGAGATCACGGCCCGCGTGGCCGCCGCTCGAATCGTGGATGTCGCGCGTTGGCTGCACGACACGCCGGAGGCCTCATTCGACCATATCACCGACATCTGCTCGGTGGACTACCCCAACGACCCGGAACGGTTTGAGGTGGTCTATCAGCTCCTCTCACTGGCTCACCGCCGGCGCATCCGCTTGAAAGCACGCGTCACCGAAGAAGCGCCGCAGATCGCCTCGGTGACCGGCATCTGGAAAGGCGCCGAGTTCATGGAGCGGGAAGTCTATGACCTGATGGGCATCACCTTCGTCGGCCACCCCGATTTACGTCGTATCCTCTTGCCTGACGACTACGAAGAAGGCCATCCCCTGCGAAAGGATTTCCCGGCCGAAGGACGCGGCTGGCGCAGCTCGTTCCCGTTCATTCCTCGTCTGGACGAAGCTCCGGAAGAACAGACGGAAGGGGAGGTTCCGGAACAGGAGAAGCAGGCCTACCTTGTCGCCGAGCACCAGGGCGGCACACGTCGCCGTGAAGAGCTGTTACTGAACATGGGCCCGCAACACCCGAGTACACACGGCGTCCTCCGGGTGGTGCTGGAACTGGACGGTGAGCGAATCGTGAAGGCCACACCGGACCTCGGCTATTTGCATCGCGGCGTCGAGAAGCTGGCGGAAGGCCTCCACTACATGCAAGTCATCCCGCATACCGACCGGCTGGATTATGTCTGCGCGATGACGAACAACTATGCCTACGTCCGCGCGGTGGAGAAGCTGCTCGACATCACCGTGCCGGAACGGGCGGAATACGTCCGCACCATCGTTGCCGAGATGCAACGCATCATCGGTCATCTCTTCTGGCTCGGCACCCAGGCGCTCGACATCGGAGCCATGACCGTCTTTTTCTGGACGTTTCGCGAACGCGAAGTGCTCTTGGATATGTTCGAAAAGCTCTGCGGCGCGCGGCTGACGTTGAATTACTATCGCATCGGCGGGGTGGACAGCGATTTCACCCCGGATCTCGTGGTCCGGCTGAAGGCGTTCCTGCAGACCTTTCCTGAGAAGGTCAACGAATACAACCAACTGCTCATGTCCAACCGGATCTGGGTCGGACGGACCAAAGACATCGCCGTGATTTCCGCGGAAGACGCGATCAATTTCGGGCTCACCGGGCCGACGCTCCGCGGATCGGGGGTCGATTACGATGTGCGCAAATACGAGCCCTACGGTGTGTACGACAAGGTCGAGTGGGAAGTGCCGGTCGGCAAACGCGGCGACACCTACGATCGCTACTGGGTGCGCATGGAGGAAATGCGGCAGAGCGCGCGGATCATCGCCCAATGCCTTGACCAGATGCCGGAAGGACCGATCATGGCGGACGTGCCGCACGTCATTCCCCCGCCCAAGGCGAAGGTCATGCGCGACATGGAGAGCCTGATTCATCACTTTATTATTTTCACGCAGGGCTTCAAGCCGCCCAAAGGCGAAACCTATTGCGGCACCGAAGCGCCCAAGGGAGAACTCGGGTTCTTCATCGTCAGCGACGGAAGCCCGCGGCCTTACCGATTGAAAATTCGCGCCCCCTCGTTCATCCACATGGGCGCATTCGATCACATGGCCCGGGGCTACCTGATCTCGGACATCATCACCATCTTCGGAACCTACGACATCGTGATGGGAGAATGTGATAGATGAGAGGGCGCGCGCAGGAAGAAGACCGGCTCACGATTCATCGTGGCGCAGGCATAGGGACACGATAGATGCTGAAAGAGACGCACAAGGCAGAGATCGACGACATTCTAAGCCGCTATCCGGTCAAACGGTCCGCGCTGCTGCCCCTCCTCTATCTGGCGCAGCGGGAGCAGGGCTATATCACGGAAGCGGCCATGCAGGAAATCGCCGGGCTGTTGAAGCTGACTCCGCCGCAGGTGTACGAGACGGCCACGTTTTATACGATGTTGAATCTCAAGCCGGTGGGGAAATTCCACCTGCAGGTCTGTAAGTCGCTCATGTGCGCACTGGTCGGTTCGGATACGGTCATCGGCTGGATCAGCGCGAAACTCGGCATCAAGCCGGGTGAGACGACGCCGGACCGCCTCTTCACCTTGAGTATCGTGGAATGCCTGGCGGCATGCGGAACCGGCCCGATGATGCAGGTCAACGACGACTATTACGAGCGGCTGACGGAAGAGAAGCTGGATCGCATTCTGGCCGACCTACGGCAGACCGGCACCTGTTCGCTGAAAACCGGCCCTTTCATGTGGCCGGAACCGGCCCCGGCGAAACCAGGGGCGTGAAACGTGAATCGTATCTCGTCGTTCGCAAGCAAGAAAACCGGGGGATCTAACGCTTCACGCTTCACGGACGACGCTTCACGAGACTAAAGACTATGCCGAAGTACGAACCCATTCTGCTGAAAAACATGCTGCAACCCGGCTATACGGGTTCGCTGGCGGAGTATGAACGCGCCGGCGGCTACCAGGCAATCCGGAAGGTGCTCGGCAAGGTCAGCCCTGCGGACGTAACCGCGGTGGTGATGAAGTCCGGGTTGCGCGGGCGCGGCGGTGCCGGTTTCCCGACCGGAGTCAAATGGGGATTTCTGCCCAAGGACTACCAAGGTCCGCGTTACCTCTGCTGTAACGCCGATGAAAGCGAACCGGGCACCTTTAAAGATCGGCAGCTCATCGAACGCGACCCGCACCAATTGCTCGAAGGCATGTTGCTGGCCTGCTACGCCATCGGCGCGGCCAGCTCCTACATCTACATTCGCGGGGAATTTGTCCTGGGGGCCAAGATTCTCGAACAGGCCATCAACGAGGCGCGGGCCGCCGGATATGTCGGCAAGAATATTTTCGGCTCGAACACGACGATCGACATTTGGGTGCATCGGGGAGCCGGCGCGTATATTTGCGGTGAAGAAACGGCGCTCCTGGAATCGCTCGAAGGCAAGCGTGGCCTTCCGCGCGTCAAGCCGCCGTTCCCCGCCACGCACGGGCTCTACAACAAGCCGACCGTGGTGAACAATGTCGAAACCCTGGCCAATCTGCCGCACATCCTGAACCGGGGCGCCGAATGGTTCGCTTCGATCGGGTCACCACCGAAGAGCACCGGCACACGAGTCTTCTGCGTCAGCGGGCATGTCGCGAGGCCCGGGAATTACGAAGTCCCGATGGGCATCACCTTTCGCGAACTGATCTACGAACAGGCCGGCGGGATGCGGTCGGACAAAAAATTGAAGGCCTTCATTCCCGGAGGCGCCTCCGCGCCCTTCCTGACGCCCGACCACCTCGACGTGAAGCTGGATTTCGAATCCGTCGCATTGGCCGGGTCCATGCTGGGGTCGGGCGGTGTGACGGTCATGGAAGAGGGCACCGACATGGTGTGGGCGGCCCTGCGGCTGATGGAATTTTTCTATCACGAATCCTGCGGCAAGTGCAGTCCCTGCCGTGAAGGCAGCTCCTGGCTCGTGCAGATCATGCGACGGATCGTCAACAAGCGGGGCCAGCTGGCGGACCTTGAAACCCTGACCGACCTGTGTAAAAACATTGCCGGCCGAACGGTCTGCGCCTTCGGTGATGCCGAAGTCTCGCCGATCCTGAGCACGCTCAAACATTGGCGGCACGAGTATGTCGCCATGATCCACGCGGCCGAGGCGGCAAACTTAATACGGCCGGAACCGGTAGGAGCCAAACAGTGACCTATCTCGTGAAGCGTCTCTGGTCATCGGAGAAGAACGGACGCTGCGCATCACTCACAACACTGGACGCTTCACGAGCGACGAACGACGTATATTATGCCTGATCAAAAACCAGAAACAGTCCGGCTCACCATCGACGGCACGACGGTCGCGGTTCCTAAGGGAACCCTGGTGATCGAAGCGGCGCGGCGCGTCGGGGTAATGATTCCGCATTTTTGTTACCACCCCAAGCTCAAACCCGACGCCAATTGCCGGATGTGCCTGGTCGAAGTCGAGAAGATGCCGAAGCTCCAGACCGCCTGCAGCACGCCGGTCGCCGAAGGCATGGCCGTGCGCACCGCCACCACTACGGTGGACGACGCCCACAAGTCGGTCTTGGAATTCATCCTGGCCAACCATCCGTTGGATTGCCCGGTCTGCGACCAGGGCGGCAAATGCGACCTCCAGGATTTCTCGCATCAATACACCCCGACGACCAGCCGGTTCACGGAAACCAAACGCATCTTCCAGAAAGAGTACTTCAGCCCCCTCATCGAAACGCAGATGAACCGCTGCGTGCAGTGTTTGCGCTGCGTCAGGTATTGCGATGAAATCATGGACGTGAAGGCGCTGGCTCCGGTGGGACGCGGCACCATGACCGAGATCAAACACTTCGGTCCGCATGAACTGGATTGCGAATTCTGTGGCGGCTGCATTCAGATCTGCCCCGTGGGCGCCATTACGAGCCGGCTCTCCATGTATGAGTACCGCCCCTGGATGCTCAAGCGCGCCGACACGATCTGCACCTTCTGCGGCGACGGCTGCCGGATCACCGTACAGACCAAAGGCAATGAGCTGATCGAGGTGAATTCCGCTCACGGAGCCGGACGGAACAACGGCGACCTCTGCGCCCGTGGCTTCTTCGGCTTCCATGCCAGCAGCGATGCCGACCGCCTCACCCATCCGTTGATCCGCCGCGAAGGCAAGTTAGTCGAGGCCACGTGGGAAGACGCTCTGGAATATGTCGCCGAACAGGCGCTGCGCCTGAAGCTGGCGCACAGCGCGGATGCGTTCGGTGGACTCATTACCTCCCGTTGCACCAACGAAGACCTCTACGTGTTCCAAAAGTTCATGCGCCAGGTGATCGGCACCAACCGGATCGACAGCAGCGCTCGGTATGGCCACCTCAACGGAGTGCAGGCGCTCCGACGCGTGCAGGGGACCCATCGCTGGACCATCGCGTTCGAAGACATCGTCGCCGCAAACGCGTTGCTCCTGGTCGGGACGAACATCACCGAGACCAGCCCGATCACCGGCCTCAAGGTCAAAGAAGCCGTCAAGAAACGGCAGGCCAGTCTCGTCACGATGGAAGCCTTGCAGCCGGCCATCGATACCCTGAGCAACATCACGAACCTGGCCCTGCAACATTTTCCGACGCATCCCGCTCAGTTCGGGAATACCGTCCTGGGCCTCACCAAAGCCGTCATTGAGGGCAACCTGGTCGATGCCACGCTCGCACAGCAGGCGCCGGCCTTCGTCCAGCGGCTGACCTCCGCCCTACAGGGCATCTCATGGGAAAACCTGGAGGCCGTTACTGGTCAGACCCGCACACAGTGGACGGAGACGGCGAAAATCCTGGCTGGAGCCAATCGGCTCGTCATCCTGGTCGGTAACGGTGTGTTGCGCCATCCGGGCGGAGACGCGACGGTCACGAATCTTCTGGACCTGCTGATTCTGCTTGGAAAACTCGACAAGCCGGGCTGCGGACTCGGGCCGCTCGCCGAAGAGAATAACGATCAAGGTGCAGTCGAAATGGGCGCCGTCGCCGAATTCTTTCCCGGACCCGCTCCGCTCGACGACCAGCCCGTCCGCGATCGCATCGCGACAGTGTGGCGCGAAGAATTGCCGCGCACCCCGGGTGCCTCGCTCACCGAAATGCTGGCCGCCGCCAACAAGGGCAGTCTCAAGGCCCTGTTCGTGGTCGGAGAAAACCCGGTCGGCACCCTGCCTGCCGAGGCCCAGGCCGCAGAAGCCCTCGGAAAGCTGGACCTGCTGGTCTGTCAGGAACTGTTTCTCACCGAGACGGCGGCGATGGCCCATGTGGTACTCCCCGCCTGCTCCTATATGGAAAAGGACGGCACCTTCACGAATTCCGAAGGCCATGTTCAGGGGGTTCGACAAGCGATCAATCCCGTGGGCGACAGCCGCCCCGACTGGGAAATGTTCTCGGCACTCTCTGTTCTGATGGGCTCGCCGCTTGAATATGGCGATGCGCGTGAAATCCTGAAAGAGATTCGGACCGTCATCCCCGGTTATGGCCTGTTAGGACCGACTCCCACTCCACCCAAGGTGGATCAGGCCGTGCTAAGCGGCTATCTGACACAGGGTTTTGCGGGTGATGCGGCGACACGGTATGCCGTGAGCCAGCCCCGGCAGACGGGCGACGGCTCGTTTACCCTGATGTTCGTGCAAACACTGTTTCACTCCGGGAAACTGTCCACTCACTCCAAGGGGCTCCTCCAGTTGCAGCAGGAAGGGTTCCTCTCCATCAATCCGGAGGATGCCGCCCGGCTCGATTTGGCGGACGGCGGGCAGGTGAAGGTCTCCAACTCACGCGGCGCCATCACCACAACGGTGAAGATTCGCGAGCGGGTGCCGGCCGGCCTGTTGTGGTTCCCGGAGCATTTCGACGGCGAAGCCAAACAGCTCGCTGAATGGACGATTGATCCCCGGACTCAAATCCCCTATTTTAAGCTCGCGCACGTGTCTCTCGCGAAGGTCTCGTAGGACGGGACGAGGAGTATTGCTGTCATGGAAATCGGATTGCGACTGGCGGTGTCGTTAGCTCAAATCGCCGCGGTAATGGGGGTGGTGATGCTGACCGTCATGGTCCTCACCCTCGCGGAACGGAAAGTTCTGGGCTGGATGCAGGATCGTATGGGCCCGATGGAAGTCGGCCCCTACGGTGTCCTGCAGCCGATCGCCGACGGTCTCAAACTCTTCTTCAAAGAAGACATCATCCCGGCGGGCGCCAATAAGTTCATGTTTACCCTTGCACCGATTCTGGCCCTGGTGCCGGCCATGATCGGGTTTGCGGTCATTCCCTTCGGCCCGAGCATGACCATCGAATTGTTCGGGATGCAGATCAAGCCATTCGTGATCAGCGACATCAACATCGGCATCCTGTACATCCTGGCCTTTGCCTCGATCGGCGCTTACGGAATCATTCTGGGTGGCTGGTCCTCGAACAGCAAATACTCCCTCCTCGGCGGACTCCGCTCCGCCGCGCAGGTCATCAGCTACGAATTGAACGTCGGCCTGGCGATCGTCGGAGTCATTCTCCTGTCCGGCTCGCTCAGCCTCGTGAAGATCACCGAAGCGCAGGCCGGCGGGTTCTGGAACTGGTTCGTCATCGCCATGCCCTTCCCGCAGATTTTTGCTTTTGTCGTCTACGTGATTTCATCGGTGGCGGAAACGAACCGCGTGCCGTTCGACCTGCCGGAAGCGGAAAGCGAACTCGTCGCGGGCTTCTTCACCGAATATAGCGGCATGCGCTTCGCCTTCTTCTTCATCGCGGAATACGCCAACATGATTCTGGTGTCCTGCGTCGCGGCGGCCCTGTTTTTAGGCGGCTGGAATGCTCCGTATCCCGGCACCATCTTGGGGCACCTCGGCCTGGACGCCTTGGCCTGGATCGAAAATGTGGTCTGGTTTGCCGCGAAGGTCTACTTTTTCTTGTTCCTGTTTTTCTGGCTGCGGGCGACGCTGCCCCGCCTGCGGTATGACCAATTGATGCGATTCGGCTGGAAAGTGATGCTCCCGATCGCGCTGGGCAACATCGTCCTGACGGCCATTGCCGCCTATTTCTTCCCGCGGTAACGGAGCGAAATGAACGTCGCCGTCACAACGCAACCCAAGCGGAAACCGTCGTTCGGCGACTGGCTGAAGACGTTGACCTTCTATGAGCTTCTGGTGGGCATGAAGGCGACACTGACGCACCTGCTCAACTACAAGCCGATTACGCTGCAATACCCGCATGAGAAGCGGCTGCTGCCCGACAACTACCGGGGCATGCTGGCCCTGCTTCGGTACGACGACGGGACGGAAAAATGCGTGGGCTGCGACCTGTGCGAAGCGGCCTGTCCCTCGCGGGTCATCCGGGTCGTCAGCGGAGAAGTCCCCGGAGAACCGACCAAACGGTATTCGAAGGAATACTACATGGATATGACGCGCTGTCTGTTCTGCGGCCTTTGCGTCGACGCCTGTCCCGTGGATGCCCTGGGCATGACTCGCGAATTTGAATGGGCCGTCTACGATAAACGCCAACTGCATCTGAACAAGCAACAACTGCTCGCCATCGGCGACCGTTCGTTTCCCGTCCGGGAAAAACGCCTCGAGCTGCAGCATCCGAACGTGGCGTTTTTCAACGTCACCTTCAAGCATCTCCCGCAAAAGGAGAATTAGGCCCCCCGCCTCGTCCTCCGTGCTGGCCCCCCACACCGAGACGACCGAGGCGGAACTGGCTGCCACCGGGCAAGACGCAAGAGCAACAGGGGGCGGGACCTTCATCAGATTCGGAAGAGACGACGGACGCATGGACCACATTTTCTTCTTCTATTTCGCCGCGGTGATTGCAGCCACCTCGCTGTTGGTGGTCGCCTTGCGAAACCCGGTCTACAGCGCGTTGTCACTGCTGATCATGTTTTTTCATGTGGCCGGACTCTATGTCACCCTGCATGCGGAGTTTCTGGCAGCGGTGCAGATCGTCGTGTATGCCGGCGCCATTCTGGTGCTGTACCTCTTCGTGGTCATGCTGCTGAGCATCAAGTCGGAGGAGCGCTACCACAGCCAGCTCCCGGTGGCAGGGCTTCTCGGCGTCATGTTGTGCACGGAAGTGATTCTCCTGTTCATCCAGTCGCGAACCGGCGCAGCGGCCCCGGCGGCGGCCGATCCGATCGCAGGCCCCGGCAATACGGAAATGATCGGGGAAGCCCTGTACTCCACCTATTTGTTCCCGTTCGAAGTCGCGTCCCTGATCCTGCTGGTGGCCATGATCGGGGCGATCATCCTGGCGAAGAAAGACATCAATGAACCCGTGCAGTAACAACCGGTAATTTCATGGCTGTACCGTTATCCTACTATCTGATTTTGAGCGGGTTCGTGTTTCTCACCGGCGTGGTCGGCGTGTTGATCCGGCGCAACATCATCGTGATCCTGCTATCGGTTGAATTGATGCTGAATGCCACGAACATCAACTTCGTGGCCTTTTCGGAATACTTTCACAATGTGGCGGGGCAGGTGTTCGTCTTTTTCGCCTTGACCGTGGCAGCCGCGGAAGTGGCCGTGGGCCTGGCCATCATTATCGCCCTGCATCGAGCGCATTCATCCATTTATATCGACGACCTGAACCTGTTGAAACGATAGGCCGACTGCACTCATCATGCTCTATGCGTTGATTCCCTTTCTCCCGTTGTTCGCCTTTCTGATCGTCGGTATAGGCGAACAGTGGATCAAAGACCGCGCGCACCTGGTAGCCGTTCCGGCCATGGCGGGCTCGTTTCTGCTCTCGCTCATGGCGTTGCATGACGTGGCCACAGGCCAGGCCATCAACGTGCCTCTCTATACCTGGTTGACCTCCGGCAACCTCGACATTCACATCGGGATTTCCATCGATCGTCTGACCGCCGTCATGTTGATTCTGGTCACCACCGTCAGCACGCTGGTGCACATCTACACGATCGGCTACATGCATGGCGAACCGGGCTACGCCCGCTTCTTTGCCTATATCGCCCTGTTCACCTTCTCCATGCTCATGCTGGTGATGGCGGACAATCTGCTCCAGTTGTTCGTCTTCTGGGAAGCGGTGGGACTCTGCTCCTATCTGCTGATCGGCCACTGGTATGAACGGGCGAGCGCCTGTGCCGCCGCCACGAAGGCCTTCCTGGTCAATCGTGTGGGAGACTTCGGTTTCATCCTCGGCCTGTTCCTCGTCTGGTATTCCTTCGGTTCGCTCGATTACGCCACCGTGTTCGCGCACGCGCAGGACCTGGCTGCCAAGACCACCAATCTCCTCGGCCCCTTCGGCGGCACCTGGGATGTCTCGGTCATGACCATGATCTGCCTCCTGCTCTTTACCGGGGCGGTGGGGAAATCCGCGCAGGTCCCGCTGCACGTCTGGCTCCCTGACGCGATGGAAGGTCCCACGCCGATCTCGGCCTTGATCCACGCCGCCACCATGGTCACCGCCGGTGTCTTCATGGTCGCGCGCCTCTCACCGCTGTATAACCTGTCTCCCACGGCCATGACCGTCGTGGCACTGGTCGGCGGGCTCACCATGATGCTGGGCGCCACCATCGCCCTGACCCAAACCGACATCAAACGCGTGGTGGCCTATTCGACGATGAGTCAGCTGGGCTACATGGTGATGGCCTGCGGCTTGGGCGCCTACAGCGCCGGCATGTACCACCTGCTCACCCACGGCGCCTTCAAGGCCCTCCTGTTCCTCGGTTGCGGATCGGTCATCATCGCCCTGCACCATGAACAGGACATGCGCCACATGGGCGGTTTGAAAGATACCCTTCCGGTCACCTATTGGACATTCCTGGTGGGCTCACTTGCGCTGGCAGGATTCCCGCTCACCGCCGGGTTCTTCAGCAAGGACGACCTGCTGGTCTCTTCCTGGTCATCCGGTCCCTTGGGCCAGGTGCTGACGATCTGCGGGCTGCTGACGGCAGGGTTGACCGCCTTCTATAGTTTCCGTCTGGTCTTTGTCACCTTCTGGGGGAAATCCCGCGTCGATCCGCATCACGCAGGCCATGTCCACGAGCCCTCGACCACGATGACCGCTCCGCTGATGGTGCTTGCCGTCCTGAGTATCGTCGCCGGATATCTCGGCATTCCGGCGTTTCTGGAACCGGTCTTCCATGGTGAAGGCGCAGCCTCGCATCATGAGGGGTCGGCCGCCTACGGTATCATGGCGGTCGCCACGTTGATGGGACTTACCGGGATCGGAGCTGCCTACTATCTGTATGTGCTGAATCCCGGCTTACCGGACCGGCTCGCGCGGCAATGGCGTGCCGCCTATGAGCTGTCGCTTCACAAGTGGTATATCGATGAAGCGTACGACCGCTCGCTGGTCCGCCCGACCCTGTCGGCGGCGCAGGGGCTCTGGAAACATGTCGATGTCGCGATTATTGACGGAGCGGTCAACGGAGTCGCTCGCGCTATTGCCTGGGGCGGCTGGCTCATCCGCCTGACACAGAGTGGGCAAACGCAGCATTACGCGCTCGGCATGACGCTGGGCGCTGTGGTGATTCTGACGGTGTATTTACTGTTCTAGGACAACGAACACGATAAGGACGCATTCGTGACCTCATTCCCCTGGCTGAGTCTGATCGTCTTCCTGCCGTTGGCTGGAGCCCTGTTGTGCCTGCTGGTCAAGCCGGAATCCGCCCGTTGGCTGGCGCTCGGCGTGACCGTTGCCGACTTTGTACTCTCCCTGCCGCTCTGGTGGCTCTTCGATTCCTCGACCGCCGGGATGCAGTTCGTGGAGCGCGCCTCCTGGATCACCGCTCCGCCGGTGCAATACAGCCTGGGCCTCGACGGCATCAGTTTCCCGCTTGTGTTGATGACCACGTTTCTCATGCCCTTTTGCGTCACCGTGTCCTGGACGGCGATCGATAAGCGCGTTCAGCTGTTCATGTCGATGCTGCTGGTCATGGAAACGGCCATGCTGGGAGTGTTCGTGGCCCTGGACTTCGTGCTGTTCTACGTGTTCTGGGAAGCCATGTTGATCCCGATGTATCTGCTCATCGGCGTCTGGGGCGGTCCTAACCGCCTCTATGCAGCGATCAAGTTTTTCCTCTACACCCTGGCCGGCAGCGTCCTGCTCCTGGTTGCGATCCTCGCCCTGTACTTCCAGGGCGGGCATACCTTCGACATCCTGGCGTTGAGCCGCGGCACCTACAGCACCTCGCTCCAGATGTGGTTGTTTCTCGCCTTCTTCGCCGCCTTCGCGGTGAAAGTGCCGATGTTTCCCTTCCATACCTGGTTGCCTGACGCACACGTGGAGGCGCCGACCGCAGGCAGCGTGATTCTCGCGAGTGTCCTGTTGAAGATGGGCACGTACGGCTTCCTTCGTTTCACCCTGCCGATGCTGCCGGACGCCACCGTGACCTTCACTAAGCCGATGATCGCGCTTTCGATCATCGCCATCATTTACGGCGCCTACATGGCCCTGGCCCAGACGGACATCAAGAAACTCATCGCCTACTCCAGCGTCAGCCACATGGGCTTCGTGACCCTGGGGATCTTCGTCCTGAACATCCAGGGCATCGAAGGGGCGGTCATGCAGATGGTGAACCATGGCATCACCACCGGGGGCCTATTCTTGTGCGTCGGAATCATCTATGAACGAACCCACAGCCGCCAGATTCAGGACAATACGGGCCTGGCCGGGCCGATGCCTCGGTATGCGCTCTTTTTGATGATTTTCGCCCTGTCGTCCTTGGGACTTCCCGGCACCAACAGCTTCGTCGGCGAATTCCTGGTCCTGGCCGGCACGTTCGTCTGGAGTCAATTTGCGACGGCCCTGGCCGCATTGGGAGTAATCCTGGCCGCGGCGTACATTCTCTGGCTGATGCAACGCGTGGTCTTCGGGACCCCGGCCCCTGCCCATCGCGCGCATCTTCTAGACCTGAATGCCCGCGAAACGGCCACCCTAGTCCCGTTGATCGTACTCGTGTTCGCGCTGGGGATTTTTCCAAACCCGTTGTTGAGCCGCATGCATGCGAGCGTGACGCAGCTCCTGGCCGGCCAGAAGGCTCCGACCGTTGCCGTCGAACCTCAGCAAACCCCGGCCGCAACAGACAAGCCGACGGCCACGATCGCGGCAATGCTTTCTCCCTCATCCTCTGAACAGGCAGCGGCACGATGACCTTTCCACTCCAGGACCTCCTCACGATCCTTCCGGAACTCATCGTCATCGGGACGGCCTGTCTCATTCTAGCGCTGGATCCCATCCTCGAAGCCACCAAGAAAGACGTCCTCGCCTGGCTGACATTAGGCGCACTGGCCATGTGCATCGGCCTGACCTCCTCTCAGATGACGGGTCGTGTGTCCGCGTTCAGCGGCATGGTGGTGATCGATGCCTATGCGGCATTCTGGAAATTATTGCTGTACATCGTCACCGGACTCACCGTGTTACTGTCTCTCGCTTATCTCAAGGCTGAACGCCTGAGTATCGGCGAGTACTACGGTTTCATCCTGCTCGCACTGGCCGGAATGATGGTGATGGTGTCCGGCGCCGATCTGCTGACCATCTACCTCGGGACCGAGCTGATGTCCCTCTCGCTCTATGTAATGGCCGGATTGAAACGCACGGAAGCCCGATCACTGGAAGCGTCGGCCAAGTATTTCGTGTTGGGCGCCTTCTCCTCCGGAGTGTTGTTGTACGGCATTTCGCTGTTGTTCGGCCTGGCCGGCAGCACAGGCCTCTCCGCCATCGCCGCCGCGATCACCGCCCATGGCACCGGAGACCCGCTCCTCTCTCTCGCGCTGGTGCTACTCGCGGTCGGATTCGGATTCAAAATGGCCGTAGTGCCCTTTCACATGTGGACCCCGGACGTCTATCAAGGAGCCCCGACCTCCGTGACGGCGTTTATGGCCGTCGCCTCGAAAGCCGCCAGTTTCGGCGCCTTCCTCCGGGTGTTCGTGGAGGGCCTGGGAGCAGCCAGCGCCGATTGGTCGGTCTTGTTTACCGTGGTCTGCCTGGCGACCCTCGCCCTGGGCAACCTCGTGGCGATCGTCCAGACCAACATCAAACGCATGCTGGCCTATTCCAGCATCGCCCATGCCGGGTATGCTCTGATCGGGGTCGTGGTGGCGGGCGGCCACAGCGGCGAAGGAGCCTCGACCGGGTTTGCGAGCGTGTTGCTGTATATCGCCATCTATTCGTTTATGACGCTGGGGGCGTTTGCCTTAGTCGGCATGTTGCGCAAGGAAGGGCAGGAAAGTGACCAGATCGAGGATTACGCGGGGCTGGCCAAACGCGAGCCCCTGGCGGCTTTTTTCATGCTCGTGTTTCTGGTGTCACTGGCCGGCATTCCCCCGACCGCGGGTTTCATCGGCAAGTTCTACATTTTCATGGCCGCGGTGAATGGGGGTATGACCTGGCTGGCCATCGTGGCGGTCATCTTCGCCGCAATTTCAGCCTTCTACTACCTGCGTATCGTGATGGTCATGTATATGCGCGAGGCCGAGGGCTCCATTGCCACCCATTCACGGCTGGAAACCTCTCCGGCCCTGTCATTGGTTCTGGCCTGCGCCCTCGCCGGCGTGGTGCTTCTGGGTCTGTTCCCCAATGGCCTGTGGTCGTTGGCCAGCCAGGCCGCGCCGCTCTTGAAGTAGCATCCCGAACCGTTCGTCATGCGGTGGCGTCCGCGTTCCTGCGACGACGTCGCGCCGGCCTTCCTCATACCGCGCTCCGCACCGGACCGGGCCCTGTGTCGCAGCACACCGAATCCACACCATCCAGGATGGCATGATTGAACTGTCGTTTCTCTCCAATGTCTTCGACACCTTTCGACGGCGAGGCTGTCTCAGCTTGGCCGCCTCACTGGCTTTCTTCTCCCTGCTGTCTCTCTTTCCCATGGTGTTCCTGCTGCTCTACGGCATCAGTTTCATCGTCAGCCAGGATGTGATCGGATATCAATTTCTGCTGGGGTTCTTGAAAGGCTTTCTCCCCAGCATGGGTGAACGGTTGGCCAGGGATATTCGCCGCGTGGCGGAACAGGAAGAGGTCCGGTGGGCAGTGTTTCTCGCGTTCGGCTGGTTCAGCGCACTCGTGTTCTACGAATTGGACTATGCCATGAACACCGTATTCGGCACAGCAGCCAAACGGCATCCGCTGATCTCCACGCTGGTGGCGGTCGCGTTGATCTGGATGTTGGGTTTCTTGACGCTGATCTCCTTCGTGGCCACCCAGGCGATCGAGCTGTTGACGGCCTATGCGCCTCGCTTCCTCGGCATGAACTTGGTCGCTATCGCCGCCCATGATTTTCTGATCGCCTATTCACTCCCGTTCCTGCTCGCCTTTGCCTCTGTCACCTGTCTTTATCGATTTCTTCCTCATCAGCGGCCCACGTGGCGGGAGGCGACGATCGGAGGGGCGGTGTTCAGCCTCTTGTGGGTGTCCGCCAAAGCCCTGTTCGTGACCTATCTCGAAGATGCCGCCGTCTACACCCAACTATACGGCTCATTGCTCGAAGTGGTGCTCCTCATGCTCTGGGTCTACTATTCCTCGGCGCTGGTGCTTCTCGGCGCAGTCGTGACCCACGAATGCCAATGCAGTCGGCCGTCCCTCTCGCAGCCTCCGGTCGACCTGCATCGCTGAACGGCCGTCGTACAGCAAAGAAGCCTCGCCTGATCGGACGGAAGTTGTCTGATGCGTTGGAGAATTGGAGAGAAAGGAAGACCCGGACTGGACGGGGGCCGGATCCTGTTATTAGGAGGATCCCATACCGGAAGGGTGTCGCTGCTCAATGAAATGCCCGATGGATGCGCGGGTCACCAGGCCCAGGAGTTGCCCGTCTTGAACGACGACAAGCCGCTCAGCCCCCGTCGCGATCATCTGTTCCAGCGCTTGCATCGCCGAGAGATCCGGTGAGACCACCATGTCATCACTGGAAGTTTGCATGATATCGGCCACGCGGCGGAACGCCCAGAGAGAATTGTTCACCGTCTGCACATCGCGTACCCCCACCACACCCAGCAGCCGGCCGTCCTGCACCACAGGGAATCCTCCGTAGCCGTAGGGGAGAAAATACTGGTTCACGGCCTCCTCCAACGTGGTGTCTGGCGATACGGCCACGACATTGCTGACCATCAACTCGCGGACCGGCACCGACGCCAGTGACTCGCGGATAGCGGCCTGCTTCCGGCTCCCTCGCGCGGCGGCGAACAAGAACGCCCCCAGCAACACAATCCAGCCCCCACTGCTCGCCAGAGCACCGGAGACGGTACCGGAAAGGGCCCCGACGAGAAGGAAGGCCCCGAAGAGGCCGAAGCTCACGCCGAACAACAACCCGACCAATGCCGCCTGACTGGTTGCGCGATAATAGTCCTTGCTCCAGGCCCACAACCCGGCCCGCAAGGCGCGACCGCCGTCCAGCGGAAAACCAGGGAGCAGATTAAACAGGCCCAATTGAGTGTTGACCATTCCGAGCAGCGTCCCCAACGCGACCAACCCGTGCACGGAGGATCCGGTCGGAAGGAACTCCAACAGCGTGACCAGGCCGATGCACAGACCGGCGAGCAGAAAGCTCACGATCGGACCGGCAATCGCAATCAGGAACTCAGCCCGGGGATGCGGTGGTTCCTTTCGCATCTGGGCCACACCTCCGAAGATGAACAGTGTGATCTGACCGATCGGAATCCGATACCGAAGGGCCACCAGGGAGTGGCCGAGCTCATGCAGGAGGACGGACGCAAACAGGAGGATGGCCGCCACACCGCCCATCGCCCAATATCGAGGCTCGGTGAGACCGGGCAGCACGTCGGGCAAATAGCCCGTCGCCAACGACCAGGTCACAAAGAAAAAGACAAAGAGCCACGAGGCGTGCACGTGGATGGGAATCCCGAACATCCGGCCGATTTTCCAGTCTGGTCCCTGCATGGTTTCACCGTAGCAGCCACCCGGACAGAGCGTCAACTATCGCCGCTTCGTGCCTTCGGGTATACTGCGCCCATGCGTGGCAAGCAGTTCTGGATCAGACTGTCGGCGATCTGCGGCATGGCACTCGCCCTGCAGGCCCTTCCTGTGGAAGCGCAGGTCATCAAGGCAGGCCCGGCTTCATGCCCTGCCGTGGCTTTGACCTATGATCTGTGCCCCGTGCGCACGGCATCCGGATTCGACCGTGAGCTGACCGACTTTCTCATCGAGCATAAGGTGCCGGCGACGTTTTTCATGTCCGGCCGCTGGATGGCTAAACACGATGCCGAGGTCAAGATGCTGCTCGCTGTGCCGTTTTTCGAAATCGGCACCCACGGCGAGGTACATGCCCATTTGCCGATGCACGAGGTCGAGGAACAGCAACAGGAAATTATGGGACCGGTGCGCCTGCTCAAGTCCAAGTACGGTCGCCCCGCCGCCCTGTTCCGGCCGCCCTATGGAGAATATAACGACCACACGGTCGAAGCCGTGAAAGCCCTCGGGCTCAAGTTCATCCTGTGGAATATCGAATCCGGCGATCCCGACCCGACACTGACCGCAGAAGCGATCGTGGCTCGTGTTCAGAAACGTATGAAACCGGGCAGTGTCATCGTCATGCATGCCAACGGCAAGGGCAAACATACCCGTGAAGTGACCGAAACCCTGGTCGCCACCCTGTTGCCGGCCAAAGGCCTGACCCCGATGACCGTATCGGACCTCTTACGATGCAACCAATCGACAGTCATACCCGCACCATAATTCGCGACATGCGAGCGGAGGATCGCGATCCGGTGATCGAGATCCTCACCGGCTCCGACCCCTGGAAACGGCTCGGCTTCACGGCCGTCGATTGGAACCGCATCTTTGCGCCGCTCCCTGCAGGGCGAGACACATTCGTACTGGAAATCGAAGGGAACGTGTTGGGCATTGCCATCGTGCGCAGGAAATTCCTGTTCGGGGATTATCTGGAACTGCTCGGGATCTCCCCGTCGGCCGTAGGGCGAGGATTGGGCAGCCGGCTCTTGACCCATGTCGAATCCCTGACGTTCGCGCGGGCCAACAATATGTTTGCCTGCGTGTCGGACTTTAACGAGGCCGCGCGAGCCTTCTACCGCAAGCAGGGCTACAAGGAAATCGGCCCCATGCCGAACTTTCTCATTCCCGGCTACGCCGAGATTCTGCTGCGCAAGACGACCGGGCCGTCGAGAACAACATAGAATGACAGGTCCCAGGGGTTTCATTCTCTTGCAGAACTGTCACAGGCTGCTCAAAACAGTTTCCAGCAAGGCCGCAAGGAGTGCGAAGCCCGAGGCGTACGCGGGCAGGGTACGTTGAGGGGTTCGAAGGACTGAGAACGCCGCTGGGGACTGTTTTCAGCAGCCGACAAAGGAGTACCAAGAATGCGCGTCACAAAGCTCCTCCACACCCGCATGCGGGTCAGCGACATGGATCAAACGATCCGATTTTATCAGCACGTATTGGGCCTGGAGGTGTTGGAGCGCAAGGTCTCGCCGCGGGGGTCCCACCTCGCGTTTCTCAAAGTTCCGAATAGTGAAGAACTCATCGAACTCTGCAGCTTTCCCGCCAGCGGGCCGGTGACCGTGCAGGAAGATCTGGTGCACCTCGCCTTTCAGGTCGAGAACCTGGACGACACGATCCGGGCGCTGGACGCCAAGCAAGTGAAAATCACCGACGGCCCGACCAAGACCTCCTCCGGTAGCCGTTTCATTTTTATCGATGCGCCGGACGGTTATGAAGTGGAACTCATCGAACGCCCGCCAGGTACGGCACTGGTGTGATATCCGTCGTTCGTCGCTCGTGAAGCGTCGCTCGTCCTTGGAGCGTGATCTGCCCCCCTGATTGTCCCTGCCAGGCTGCCTACCGCGCACACGACCCCATTGACGAATCCGAATCCGTCCAAGTATTGTCTCCTCGCTTCACGTTTCACGAGCGACGAACGATGAGAAGGAGACGCAGATGAAGAACGGGTTTTTCCGCGGACACGGACTCGGCAACGACTATGTGGTGATGGATCCCACGGAACTGACGTTTACACTCACCCCCGGCAAAATCCGCGGCATCTGCGATCGCCACTGGGGACTGGGAAGCGACGGGATCCTGGCGCTGGTCCCGTCGAAAAAAGCCGACTTCGGCCTGCGCATCTACAATCCTGACGGCAGCGAGGCGGAAAAATCCGGCAATGGCCTGCGCATCTTCGCCCGCTACCTGCATGCCACCGGCAAAACCAAAAAACGAGCCTTCACCGTCGAAACCAAAGGGGGCTTGGTCTCCATTGCCCTCCATATCGACCGCCACGGCGATGCCGCTGCCGCCACGGTCGAGATGGGCCGGGCGACGTTTCAACCGAGTGCCCTTCCCTGCACGCTCTCCGTCGATGAACTGATCCAGCAGCCTATCGAAGCCGCCGGACGTGCGCTGCAATTCACCGGCGTCAGCGTCGGCAATCCTCACTGCGTGATTTTCAAACAAGCCGGCGAAACCTGGACGAGGGAAGAGCTCCTCGCACTGGGGCCTGTGCTCGAAAACCATCCTCTCTTCCCGAAACGGACCAACGTCCAACTTGCGGTGCCCACCGGCCCCAAAGAAATCTTTATTCTGATCTGGGAACGCGGTGCCGGAGAAACGCAGGCCTCCGGATCGTCTTCCTGCGCGGCTGCCAGCGCCGCCGTCCGTCTCGGGCTGGTGAAGGGACCGGTCACGGTCAAGATGCCCGGCGGCACGCTCAACATCGAAGTCGCCCGGGACTTCAGCCTAACGATGAAAGGCCCGGTGGCAGAGGTCGCCCGAGGCGCTCTGAGTCCATCGTTTGTGCGAACGCTGCGCTGAAACAGGATGCTGAAACAGTCCGCCAGCTTCGTTCTCGCATTGTTCAGACCCTCAACGTACCGCCGAGGGTACGCCTCGGATCTTCACTCGCTGCGGCCTTGCTGGACGGCCTCTTTGAGCATCCTGTGAGGGTTTCTGACCCTGCCCTTGACACCCAGCACTTTGATAAGTCGGCGCTGTTGAGGTGATGTTTCAACAACCTGCTACGGTCGTCGGCTCCCCCCTTCTGGAGCCCTCAGTCGAATTCTTGGTATCCTGCCGAGGGACGGTTGATGCATGACGACTGACGCGCTCCAATCCAAGCTCGATCACCTGCCCGGTCAACCGGGCTGCTACCTGTTTCGGAACGCGAAACGGGAGATCCTCTATGTCGGAAAAGCCGCCGTGTTGGCCGACCGGGTCCGCTCCTACTTCCAGAGAGGCAGCGACCAGACGCCGAAGACCGCCGTGCTCGTCAACGAGATCGCCGACCTCGAAACCATCGTGACCCGCTCCGAGCTGGAAGCCCTGATCCTCGAAAGCAATCTGATCAAGCGCCACCGGCCGCGTTTCAATATCGTCCTGCGTGACGACAAGCAGTACCCTTATCTGCGCCTGCCGATCAAAGAGAACTTTCCGCGCCTCTCCATCGTCCGGCGGGTACAAAAAGACGGGGCGCTCTACTACGGTCCTTACACTCCGGCCGGGGCGCTCCGCGAGACACTGAAGGTCATTCGCAAGGCGTTTCCGTTGGCCACCTGCGAAATCGAGATCGACGGCCGGGCCGACCGGGCCTGCATCGAGTTCGAGATCAAACGCTGCATGGCCCCCTGCACCGGCAACCAGTCGCGAGACGAGTACCACCAGATCGTGAAACAGGTTCGCCAGTTTCTCGAAGGGCGGGACCGAGAGCTGCTGGACAGCCTGCGCGAGGACATGGAGCGGGCAGCGGAACGGGAAGAGTTCGAGGAAGCGGCCCGGCTGCGGAATCGCCTCTTTAACGTCGAGCGCACGTTGGAAAAGCAGCGCATCACCCAAGTCAGCACGACCGACCAGGATGTGATCGGATTAGCCCGTCAGGGCACTGCTGCGGATCTCCAGCTCCTGTTCGTGCGCGGAGGCCTGTTGATCGGACGTAAGGATTTCTTCTGGCCTCAATCCGCCGATTCAAGCGACGAGGAACTCGTGCGCTCAGCCATCGAGCAGCTCTACAACAAGGAAGGACAACCGCCCAAGGAATTGCTGCTCCCCACGACCCTCGACGAGGCCCCGCTCATCGAACGGTGGCTGAGCGGAAAACGGGGCGACAGCGTGCGTCTCCTGGCGCCGGAACGGGGTACCAAGCATCAACTGGTCCTCCTCGCAGAGGAGAATGCCGCGGCGGCCATTGCCGATCATCTCCGCAATGAGGCTTTGGATCGGCAGGCGACGGCTGAACTCAAACGCCTGCTTCGCCTCGACGCAGTTCCACGCCGCATCGAAGGCTTCGACATTTCGAACATCATGGGCAATCAATCGGTGGCCTCGCTGGTCGTGTGGGAAGACGGGGAGGCCAAGAAATCCGATTATCGCAAATTCAGGATTCAGACGGTGGAGGGAGCCAACGACTTTGCGAGTATGCAGGAAGCCGTGATGCGGCGGTATGGCGCGACCGAAGATCTCGCCCGTCCGGACCTGATCCTCATTGATGGCGGGCTGGGCCAATTGAGCGCCGCGCTCGAAGGCTTGAAACAGGTCGGACAGGACCAGATTCCGATCATGGGCCTCGCCAAGGCCCGTGGCGAGAAAGACGAACGGATCTTTCTCCCCGGCCGGAAAAATCCCATTGTCCTGCGGCCGACCTCCCCCGCCACCCACCTGGTCCAGCGCATTCGCGACGAAGCCCATCGCTTCGCCCTGACCTATCACCGGAAGTTGCGCGGCAAGGCCTTGCTCTCATCCGAACTCGACCAGATCGCCGGCATCGGCACCATTCGCCGCAAGCGACTTCTGAAGCAATTCGGCAGCCTCCAACGGGTCGCCACCGCCACCGACGATGAACTCCGCTCCGCCGGCCTCGATATCTCCACCGTCGCCGCCCTACGTAAAGCCCTCACCCCGTCCTAGCCCACACTATTCATGAGCGCTCCTACTAGAATCGCCGATCCGCTCCTGCGACGAGCCCTCGGCCGACGGGCTGGCGATGTGGCTCGACGATTTCGCGACGAACCGTCATGAATGATGCGGGCTAACGCAATACCGACGGGGACTTCGCATACACTGTATTGGGTTCGATACACCCGTATCTGAATAGGTACGCTTGATCCGCCTCACCGGCGATGCTTCACAGTGGAACAGGCACACTTTCTCTTCGAATATTGGGTTTTTGCCACTCGTTCGACAGCGGAGAAATCGCTGCTTGTCAGGTACGTAGTTTGCGTCTCTCTTCGGGCATCCGACTTAAGACGACAATGGGGAGGCATCCCGATGAGGATGTTGCGCATCGCTTCCATACTGGTCTTCGCGTCGCTCGCCGCTTGCACCACCCCGCCGGAGGTCAAGCAGGCGCTGGCGGCCAAGGACCGGGCCTATACCGAAAATGAACAGCTCATGCAGCAGTATCGGGAACTGGTCGGCAATATCAACAGCCGCCACGTACAGTGGTTCCGCTATGTTCAGACCCGCCTCAAACTGGATCTGGCCTTGCAGTGGGCCACGACCAATCCCCGCCTGACCGACATCTCGGACGCCACCCTCGCCGACGACGATGCCGAGGTGCTGGGCCCCGATGTCCTGGCTGTGATCAATGCCATGCGCCTCAAATCTCTCCCCGAACGCAAAGGCGGGAACGGGCAGCCTGTTTTTCTCGCCGGCTCCGGGGACATGAGTCATCTCATCCAGCAAATTCCCGAACTGATCTCCCGGATCGAACAGCGCGTGGCCTCCGATTCCAAGGCCCCACAGGCCCTCGATCTCACGGCATTCGACCAGTACCGGAACAATGTCGAAGCACTTCGCCGGATCAACGGCATCATCAAGCAATACCTGGACATCGACGTCACCCTCAGCCGGAACGACACCCAGTCGCTTGCCGACGCGCTCCGCACGGTGCGCCGATGATCCGCCGCACAGCCGGCCGGAAGAAGGAGCCCTCCATGGTCACGCGAGGCGTGAGGCTACTGTCCGTCGTCATACTGGTCCTCATGGCCACCGGTTGCCACTCGATCCACAGCCGTTCGGTGCGCGACCTCATTCAACTGGAAGGCACCAAGATCGACGCGGCGCAGACCAACATCAACCTCTTCCAGAAGGAAACCGAGGCCCGCATCAAGTTCCTCGAACAAGCCCGCAGTTCGCTGCACGAGAGCTTCAAATCGCTCCAGATACAGGAAACCAAACACCGCTTCGCCCTGGCCTCATTCCGGAATCTCACCACGAAGAAGGGAGACGCCGCCTACGCCGCTGCCTACCTCACCAGTCTCATCTACATGGCCGATGCACAGGGACTCGAGAAGGCGGTCTGGAATCAATTTGAAGAAGATTTCTGCGGTCTGCGCGATACCGCCAATGCCCTGAACGACTCATGGAAACGGACGTCGACGCTTCATGCCCAGGTGCATCGATTTGCCAAGCAAACGGCCTTCGCATCCGTCGATCCTGAGTTCGTCACGGCCATCCTTGACCAGGCCCCCAACCGGTCCGGCCAGATCATGGAGATCCTGGATCACTCGCGTACCGTCAACGATGCGCTGGAAGAAGTGGTCGGCGCACGGATCCTGCGCATCGGCGGGCTGGATCGTGCCCAACTGTTTACCGCCGACCTGGTAGAACTCCTCGATCGATTAAAGAAAGACGACGGACAGTAACGGAGGCTCTATGAATCGCAGCATCGAGGGGGTGGTCACGTTCCTCCGAGACAACGACAATCTGATCAAACAGCTGATGGAAACCGCAGAAAGCGCCACCAATGAAATCGAGCAACTGGCCGACCGCGTGGGCAACGCCCGCGAGGAAGCGCAAGTGCTGGTCGATCAGTTGGGCGCGGTGGAGTTCAGCGTCGGCCGCCAGGACGATACGAAGGTCCGGCAAGCAGCCTTACTGGAGGCCGTCGCCGCGCTGCGAAAGAAATTTGAGACCTACAAGAACGACCCGCTGCGACGAGGCATCTATGCCGCAGAGATTTCCAATCTCTACCTGCAACTGGCCAACACCTTCAATAACGAGACCGTGGCCCAAATCGTCCCCTTCGGCGCCGACGAAATCAGCGGCTATAAAGATTTGATGAAGAAGGCCGTGTTGGATGCCGCATCGCGAAAGAAACGCGCAGCCGTCATTAAAGCGGGCGCGCAGATTTCGCGCTTGGCACTTGGCGTGGCCGGCAAGCTGGCATTGGTGTGAGAGGTATGGGAACTCGACCGGTCATGTGGACATCCGCCGCGTTGATGCTGCTCCTTCTCGCCACAGGCTGCAGTCTCGATGCCGCCTCACGCGGCCCCTTCGGCCCGGAAGATCCTGAAACCGTCGTGCCGAAGAAGCCGCTCCCCGCACAGCTCCCGACCAGACATATCCTGGAATTCTCGTCTGAAGAATCTCCCGAGCATATCAAGCCCCAAATGGCCGGAAGCGCTCTCGGCGCCGGGATCGCTCGCTCACCCAATCAAGAGGCGGTGCTCTCAGCTGCGGACGTTGCCGGACTGCGAACGGCTGCGGAA
Source organism: Nitrospira defluvii (assembly GCA_000196815.1). Classification (GTDB taxonomy): domain Bacteria; phylum Nitrospirota; class Nitrospiria; order Nitrospirales; family Nitrospiraceae; genus Nitrospira_A; species Nitrospira_A defluvii_A. The sequence continues at coordinate 558,121 of FP929003.1, read as the reverse complement.
TCGGATCCTCGAGTCGCGACCCTCCTGGGTGAACGATGGGGATTCATTGACGCGGACCGCGTACCGCCGAGAGGGAAGGTGTCGTTCGGTTGCTGCCGGACAACCGCGCGCTTCACCAGACTCACCTACTTCAGCTACAGCCATAACGTCGCCGTCGATGTGCGCCTGAAAGATTCGACCGTTCTGGACGCCTCGCGAGCAGAAGGGTATCTGCCCCCCGAAGGCCCCCGGGACGTCCAACGCGGCATCGAGTTGGCTCGCGCCGATCGCCGCCTCGCCGGCAAGGTGCAAGGGATGCAAGGACATGGGCTGTTGATGCAACCGGATCGCGGATTTTTCAGAAACGACCCCGGGTATGGACATCGGGTGATTTGGATCACCTTCTCCCCCGGTCTTGGCGGCGACCCGAAATACTGGGCGCAAGTCGATCTCACGGAAGACCGTGTCTTGGATGCGGGAGATGAACCGCCCCGTTAGGCGGTGAAAGGATACGGGATGAGACGCCTCGCAGTGAGTGCGTTATTACTGGTCTGCAGCCTCGCTCTGCCGCTGCCCGGCTCGGCCGACACAGCATCCGAGCATGTCGAGTGGGGTGCGTGGAGCTTCGACTACGAAGTCCGGGACAATACCGGCCTGGCACTTCGCAACGTCACCTACGGCGGGGAGCAGGTGCTGGCGAAAGCCAGCATGCCGGTCCTGCGCGTGAAATACGTGAAAGAACGCATCTGGTGGAACCCCTTTACCTGGTTCGGCTCCCGCGCCGACAGCGGACGCTGCGGTCCCTTTCAAGATCGACTGCGGTGGCAGGACCTCGTCCCGATTGTGAACTGCGGCAACCAGAAGGTGTGCGTCGAAAACTCCACGGTGAAAGGCATGAAATGGCTGGAACTGGGCATCTATGCCCGAATCGGGGAGTATCACATTTATCAGTCGTGGCATCTGTCCGAGGACGGTGAATTGCGGCCGGTCGTCCAGAGCCGGGGGTTGTCCTGCAACACCGATCACGTCCACCATCCCTATTGGCGTTTCGATTTCGACATCAACGGCAACGGAATGGATCAGGTATTTGTGCGCGACGATGGGGGCCCGGATAGCGGCTGGGGGCCGGGATGGAAAAAATATACCAACGAACGCAATGACGTGAAGAATACAGCCACTCACCGGTCCTGGTTTGTTCGCGACCAACTCACAGGACACGGGGTATGGATGCTTCCCGGAGACGGGTATTCGCCCCTGAAGGACGACGGAGAACGCGATTCATTTGCCGACCTCGACGTGGCCATTCGCCGGGCCAACCCGGACGAAGATCTTCCATGGGTCTTCGGAGCCCGGGGTCAGCTCGGGTATGACGAGGACAACCAGGGCATCCAGGAACAGGATGTGGTGTTCTGGTACGTGGCCCATCTGCCGCATATGGCTGCCCTCGGCCCCACGAAGTGGCTGACGCTCGGGCCGACCCTGAAGATTCACCGCTAGTCCGTCGGCATGCGGGCCTCCCGCCGGCTCCATGTCAATTTTCACGACCCTCCTCTTCCCCGTTGCGGTTCAAACCTTAAGCACTCTATACTAGACGCAGGTTGCTCTAGATCCCGTTCAGTCGCTGACGGTACAATCAGCCGTTCCCGCAATGATACAGTTGTTTCAATATGGACCAGATCCGAACTTCTGATCGCGACGCGAGCCATCCTCTTCGTGCCACGCCGAGGCGCTCTCGTCGAAGAGAAGCGGGCATGAATCAGCCAGGGTTTTCCGCAAAAGAATTCCAGCGACTCGGCGAAATCATGTATGACGCCCGCTCCGTCAATCGAAGCGACGGCGTGTGGAAACTCGTATCAGCTGTCCAGCATGTCGTGCCGTATGAATTTTCCGGATGCGGCGGCGTGGACCTTCTCCGCGGAGTTGATCCTGCGCTCGGGCACTCCACCTATCCCAGGGAATTCTGCCAACTCTACATGGGTCAGGGCTTGGCGGCGGATCCGGCCGTCTACCGCTTGATCACGTCCGGCCAATCCGTCACATCCAGTGCCGACGAGCCTGCCTTCTCAGAGCCGAAAGACATCACCTCGCTCAAGCTGGATTTCGGCATTAAGACCTGTCTGTCAGCCGGGGTACGCGGAGAGCATGGAACCTGTTCTTATTTTGCCTTCAGCAACTTCGACGCAAAACAGACCGACAAACTACGCCTGCTGCTCGACATTCTGACCCCCCATTTTCATCTGAGTTACATGCGATGCCACTCCGCGTGGAATCCGGAACGACCCGCCCCGCCGCCGACCCTACTGAGCAAACGGGAAGAAGAAATTCTCCGATGGGTTGCGGCAGGCAAGACCAATTGGGAAATCTCCGTCATTCTGAAAGTCAGTTTGAACACCGTCAAATTTCATCTGAAGAACGTCTTTCAGAAGATCGGGGTCGAAAATCGATGGAGCGCCATTGCCTATTGGCAGACCGGCGAACAACATCGCGTCATTCCGTCCGCACCGCCCAGTGACGACCGGTCGCCCTCCGGGGCCAACACAACCGACTAAATCGCTCGATGCATGTCGATTCGCGCTCCACCCCGTCCGTCACCAGTTGACCGACGCCGGGTAGGGCGCTCGCCTACCCCGATGGGTAGGTGACGCCAGACCTCGCCTCTCGTACATTCTCCCCACACAACGTTATGCCGCGCGTGACGCACCGGCACCACCATCTTCACACACCCGGCCAGGGCCATCCCGCCCTAGGATGCCGGGAAGGAGAGGCCCTATGAAGCAGCTTGCCGCACAACCTGCAGCAATGGATGCCACATGTACTCTGCTCGACCTCCTGCAACAACGCAAGACGCGCCGTTTCGGCCGCGGCATGACCCTGCCCGGCGGCCCGCTTCAATACACGAGTCAGCATGAACCGATCCCGCTGAGCCGGGAAGAAGAACGATATCTGATCTATGCGGCCATCGGCCGATCCGGGCGCAACCTGGGCGACATGCAGTTTGTCGGCCACCCGGGCGCGAGCACCGGCCAGGGTCACGCGCTGATGAACTTCAAAAGCCGCACGGTTCCCAGCCCCTGCTCCGCTCAGAGCACGCAACTCTTTTACACCAACGATGACGGTGTGTTTTTTGTCGCCGACGCGGCCGGCCCCGACCATCCCTGGGATCTGGAGGTGGTGCAACTCCAATCGTCCCGACTGGAGATTCCGCGCGAAGCCCCGTTCATGCTGCCGTTCAATCAGTGGTATACGAACCGCCCCGGCACAACCCTGTTCATGCCCGTTACCAATATCGTGCTCCTGTATCTGAATCTCCTGCTGACGATGTTCAGCGAAGACACGGGATACTTCATCGTCGATACAGACAACGGCAACGCCGCCTGCGGGCTCGATGCCTTCCGCAAGAGCGCGGGCGGGCACCTGCACGACAATCTCGCCTCGCGCAAAATGTTCAGCCTGCGGGAACTCGATGCCGGCATTTGCGAAACCGCCGTTCAAGAGCAAGGAATCATCTGCGAACATCTCTCGCTGATGCAGCAGGCCCTGGGACTGGGCGGCGGCATCCAGAGCGTGGGAAGCGGCCGTCACCTCCTCGGTATGGAACCGCACATCTACCCCGGCCTCGGCTTCCACTTCGTCGTCCCGCCGGGTAAACCCCTGCGCGCCAATCCGGTGGGCCTTCCACAGGTGTGGGAAGGGCCCACCCCGCCGTTCGTGCCGTCGATGAAAGATGCCGTGACCAGCCTGGTCGCCAGCAAGTTCGGGCCGAACGGCACCTACGGAAAGTCCACCGGGCAGCCTTGGACCAACCCCAAAGCCGCGCAGCAGGTGCCGCAACATTCCGAGCGCGCCATCGACGCGACCATCGCGTTTGCCGACTACGTGCTGGACACCTACGGACGGTTCCCGGCGCACGCCGATGCCTGCAAGGCCATCGTGGCCTGTCAAACCCATCACCTGGATGAAGAATTCTATGCCACGTTTTATCCCGATTCCACGTTACCGGACGCGCATCGCGAGCACATGCATGTGTGGCACAGCCACTGACGACACACATTTTCACGCTCCCCGGAGCACAGGAGGGCACCATGACACCACAGACCTCTCGTCGAGTCGTCATCACCGGAATGGGAGTGATTTCCCCGTTGGGTTGCACCGTCGATCTGTTCTGGCATCTATTGAGCAAGGGTGAGAGCGCCGTCAAACCGGTCAGCTCGTTCGATACCTCACCGTTCCAAGCCTGCCTCGCGGCGGAGGTGCAGGACTTCGACCCTGAAGATTTCCTGCATCGCAAGCAGGCCCGTCGGATGGGGCGGGCCACTCAGTTCGCCGTCGCCTCCGCCATGATGGCGGCACGCGATTCCGGCATCGAGCTGGAACAGGAGGATCGCGGGTCCATCGGCATCAGCATCGGCACCTCCATCGGCGGCATGAAGGAAGCGTTCGAGTTCCACGATGCGGCCAAACTCAACGCCTATGAGCGCGTCAACCCATTCACCATGGGGATGACCTTCCCGAACGCGATTTCGTCGGAAGTGGCCATCGTGCTCGGGCTGCACGGCCCCTGCGAGACGTACTCGATCGGTTGCTCCTCGACGGCCAATGCCATCGGCCGCGCCTACGAATGGATCAAATCCGGCCAATCGTCGCTCGTCGTGGCCGGCGGGACCGAAGCACCGCTCCACCCGAGCGTCTACGCCGCCATGAACGCCGGGCGCGCGCTGGCGCCGGACGAACGCGGGGCCATTCGCAACCTTCCCCGTCCCTTCGACAAAACCCGATGCGGCATGGTGTTGGGCGAAGGCGCCGGCTGCCTCATCTTGGAAGACTTTGAGCACGCGCGCGCCCGCGGCGCCAAGATGTATGCCGAGCTGGAAGGATGGGGCTTTACCTGTGATGCCCATTCCATGGTGAAGGCGGATCACACGGGCCACGAGCAGCAACGGGCGGCCAGGCTGGCTCTCTCGACGGCCCATTGGTTTCCTGAGGAAGTGGACTACGTGAACGCCTGCGGGCTCGGCACCATGGAGTTGGATGCGCTCGAAACGCACACCGTCAAACAGGTCCTGGGGGACCACGCGTATCGGGTTCCCGTCAGTTCGTTCAAGGCGGCACTCGGTCACGCCTTCGCCGCCAGCGGCGCCTTCCAAGTCATCGGCACCGCAAAGGCCATGGAGCACCAGTTCATCCCGCCCACACTAAACCTGACGACGCCGGATCCGACCTGCGATCTGGATTACGTCTCAGGCCAGGGGCGGGCGGCGCATCTCGATCGTGCCTTGATCAACAGCTTTGGATTCGGCGGCAAGAATATCGTGCTCGCGCTGTCGCGGATGAATGCCGGCATCGCCACCACCAGCCCGATGGCGGCGACGCCGGGCTACAGCGTGACCCATCTGGTGGGAGTCTCGTAGGACCGCACCATGAGCAACCCGAGCCGGAAATCATCGCGCATCGACTGCACGGCCGCGCGCGGGTCGGCCTCAGACAGGCCGGCCCGCCGCAGGGCCGTTCGATCGCGACGATATTCCGGTTCGAGCAGGATGGACGCCGATCATCATCCGACGGGCCGCCCTTGTCGAAGGGCACCCGCCGCCTCGGCACAGACAGAGCAACAGTTCACCAGTCATCCATCCACATCTAGCTGAGAGTCGAATATGAACGAAATACAGAACACACCGGCGCGCGTGTTCATCATCAATCCTCAGGAATTGGTCAGAGTCGGCATGCGGACGCTGCTGAACTCCGTACCGGACTTTATGGTGATCGGTGAGGCCTCGTCGAAGGAGGAGGCGCTCCCCCTGGTGCTCCACCACACACCCGACATCGTCGTGCTCGATCTGCGGGTGCAGGACGGCACGGGTATCGAAACGGCCAAGGAAATCCTCGCGCACCTTCCGGAGACGCGCGTGCTCTTTCTGGCCGATGCGCTTACTGATTCCACCCTGCTCTCCGCCGTCGCAACCGGAGCCCACGGGTATGTTCTCCAAGAAGCCGGGGCGGAGACCCTGTTGCACGCCATGCGCAGCCTGACTAAGGGGCAATCCTACCTGGACCCCGGGGTCACCCGTCATACGTTTGCCTACCTCCGCAAAGTCGCGGATCGGGAACCCGAACGGGGCCGTCATCTGCTGTCGCCGCAAGAGCGACGCCTCCTTCCCCTCATTGCCCAAGGAAAAACCAACAAGGAAATCGCCGCCGAGCTCGGGCTGAGCGATAAAACAGTCAAAAATTATCTGGCGAACGTGTATTCAAAACTTCACCTGAGCAGGAGGTCTCAAGCCGCCGCGTTTTACCTGAAGACCATTCCCTGATCGCCGTCGCACCGGGCCCACGAGGGCAGGAAACTCAAGTTCTTCGATCCGCAGGCCGAGAGAGTATCGACACCTAGTCTCTACCTTCGCGGAATCGCCTCTCGTATGCACCATTTGCGATCGTTCCAACTCCGGGACATGACCGCCTGCGGCGCGGCGTTGCGCCGGCTCGGCACAGATGCCGCCAGCCTTGAGCAGGTCGCCGACCGCCTCGTTCGTCACCTCTACAAATCCTTGACCATGGGCCATCTCGGGGAGCCGGCCTGCAGCCTGGTCCGCCTCTTCAAGACGACACCCTATAGCCGGCTGACACCGGACCTTCGAGCCCTGGCTGACACCCGGATCGGAAACACGCCACCGGCCCCCTCTCTGACCTGCCTCACCCTGCTGGCCAGCGCCGGAGCGGTCCCCGGGTGGAATGACCCCGCGCATTCAAGCCGCTTCCGCGTCATCCCGCTCGACACCCTGGAGGCCGTCGAACGGTTACCCATGTTCAGTCAGCTCTTCCGGCAGCTAGGAGTTTCGCTCCCCTCGTTGACACAGCCGGGCCCGAGCGTGTTGCTCGACCAGCACGAGCAATCGTTCAACGTCTTTCACATTCCCGAAGCCGAAGGAAGCCCCTACGTCCCGGGACAGGAAGAGTTCGTGCGCACCTACGGGATCCGGTCGGTCCTGGGATTCGGCGCACCCCTGCCGGACGGTGAACTGTTTTCCATCATTCTCTTCAGCAAGGACTTTATCCCTGAGAGCACGGCAACCCTCTTCAAACCCCTCGCGCTGTGCGCGCAGATTGCACTGGCGCCCTATGCGACCACGACGGCGGCCTCTCACCCACACCAGACCTCCAGGCCGGAGCAGGCCGGCGACGACCCAACGCCTGTCCACAACGCGCATCTGCAGGCCAGGATCGCCGACCTCGAACGCCTTCTCGCCGTACATGAACAGACGGTGGACGAGCAAGCCGACCGGATGGACCTGATCGTGCAAGGTTCCCAAATGGGCACCTGGGACTGGGAAATCCCCACAGGGCGAGTGACCTTTAACGAACGATGGGCGAGTACGCTCGGCTACCGTCTCGACGAGCTCGAGCCGCATGTCCGGACCTGGGAGCAATTGGTGCACCCGGATGACCTTCAGCAGGTGATGGCGACGGTGTCTGCGCATCTTCGTGGAGACACGCCCACCTATTCCAGCGAGCATCGCCTGCGAAGAAAATCCGGCGCCTGGTGCTGGGTGTTCGACAGCGGACGCGTGGTCAAGCGCGACGCGAAGGGTGCCCCCTTGCGGGCCGCCGGCATCCATCTCGACATTTCCGACCGTAAGGCACTCGAAGCGGCGCAGGCACGCGCACAATGCGACTTGCACGCTAAACAACAGGCGCTGGACGAGGCCCAGACGCAGGCTCATCTCGGTTCGTGGCACTGGAATATCGAGACCGGTCAGGAAGCATGGTCCGACGAGCAGTGCCGGATCTTCGGCCATACTCCAGACCAGAGCCTCCCGACCTATGCGACCTTCCTCTCCGCGCTACATCCGGACGACGTCGAGCGCGTGAAGCAAGCCGTCGATGGAGCGCTGACATACGACTCGCCCTACAACGTCGATTGCCGGATCCGCCGCCCCGACGGCGAAGTGCGGCACATCAATTGCCGCGGAGTCGTCCAGCGCGATCCCGACGGACGACCGGTGAGTATGGCCGGAACCGTGCTGGATATCACCGACTACAAACGCACCGAATTTGCCTGGCGAGACAGCGAAACCAGAATGCGTTCGATCTTCGAGAGCGCGATTGAAGGCATTGTGGTCATCGACGAACGCGGCCGGATCGAAAGTGCCAACACTGCCCTGCTGAATTTACTGGGGTACCAGGCGCACGAACTGATCGGGCAGAACATTTCCCTACTCATGCCCTCTCCCTATCGTGAACACCACGATGAGTACCTGGCGAACTACCTGGCGACCGGGAAACGGACCATCATCGGCAGCGGCCGCGACGTGCCGGCCGTGCGTAAAGACGGCACTCAGATCGATCTGCATGTGTCGGTCAGCGAGATGCAGATCGGAACGGAGAAGAAGTATACGGGCATGCTTCGCGACATTTCCGAGCGGAAACGCATGGAAGCGACCCTTCGGGAGAGTGAAGAGCGATTCCGGCAATTGGCTGAGCATATCGATGCCGTCTTCTGGCTCACCTCGCCGGATAAGAGCGAGGTCCTCTATGTCAGCCCCGCCTTCGAGACCATCTGGGAATTTCCGAGGGACCTCCTGTATGTGAATCCGAGTTTCTGGCTCGATCACATCCATCCGGAGGACCGTACGCGCGTCGCCACCGCCGCAGCCTGTCAGATGCACCTCCCCTATGACGAGGAATATCGAATTGTCACACCAAGCGGACAGGTGCGGTGGATCCGGGATCGAAGCTTCGCGATCAAGAACGCCCAGGGGGAGCCCTATCGCATTGCGGGCATCACCGTAGACATCACTGCAGCCAAACAAATGGAGGCACAGATTCGTGCCAGTGAGCTGCGGCATCGCGCGCTCGTGGAATTGTCGCCCCACGCCATCTTCGTGAATTGTGAAGACAGAATCGTGTTTACCAATCAGGCCTGCGTGAAGTTACTGGGCGCGATCGCCCCGTCACAGCTGTTCGGCAAGACGGTTCTCGAGTTTATCCATCCCGAGTCCCAGGCCAAGGTACAGCAAAGAATTGCGACGATTCGCGAGACGAATCAACCGGTCCCGCCCACCGAGGAGCGGTTTGTCGGTCTCGCCGGCGCCATCATCGATGTCGAAGTGGCGGCAACCCCGATTATGTTCGAGGGGAAACCGGCCATCCAAGTCATTGCCACCGACATCCGGGCTCGCAAAGACCTGGAACGGGCCCTGCTCGCGACCAATCTGCAACTGCAGACCATCCTGGCCAGCGCGACCAATGTGTCCATCGTCGCCACCAATACCGAGGGGACGATCACGACCTTCAACACCGGCGCGGAAGAATTGCTGGGTTATACCTCCGACGAAATGATCGGACAGCAGTCGCTCATATTGCTGCACGTGCCCGAGGAAATCGACCGCCATGCCAAGGAGCTCAGCGATTTGTATGAGCGTCCGATTCAGGGTGTCGCCGCCTTGGTCGAACATGCCAACCGAGGCGGGTTCGATGAACGGGAATGGACCTACCAGCGAAAAGACGGCAGCCGGCTGACTGTCTTAGTGACCATCACCGCACTCCGGGACAGTGACGGCGTCGTGACCGGATTCCTGGCGATGGGGAAAGACATCACCAGCCGAAAAGCCGCAGAACATGCCCTCGCGGAGGCGCGGGATGAAGCCCTTCGAGCCGCCCAGGTCAAGGCCGACTTTCTCGCCACCATGAGCCATGAAATCCGCACCCCGATGAACGCGATCATCGGCATGACGGGTCTCTTGCTCGATACCGCCCTCACCAAGGAACAACATGAGTTTGCCGACTCGGTCCGCCGTTCGAGCGACGGCTTGCTGACACTCCTCAACGACATTCTCGATTTCTCCAAAATCGAGGCGGGCAAACTTCATTTTGAGCAACTCCCGTTCGACCTCCGGATGACGGTGGAGGATACGGTGGAGCTGCTCGCGGAACAGGCGCAGAGCAAAGGCCTGGAGTTGATCGGTTTAGTCGATGCCGCCGTGCCGACCGCCGTTGTAGGCGATCCCGGCCGGCTCCGACAGATCCTGGTGAATCTGGTCGGCAATGCCATCAAGTTCACCGCTGCGGGCGAAGTATTTCTCCATGTGACGCGTGAGACTCAAGGCGGCCTGGACCTCCTGCGATTCACCATCAAAGATACCGGGATCGGCATTCCGGAGGCCGTGCAGGGACGATTGTTCCACGCCTTTGTACAGGCCGACAGCTCCACCACCAGGCGATTCGGCGGTACCGGTTTGGGGCTCGCGATTTGCCAACGACTCGTGAGTCAAATGCATGGCCAGATCGGGGTCGAAAGCCACTCGGGGCAGGGCAGCACATTCTGGTTCACCGCGCAATTTCCGGAGACGACACTCGCCACAGCCCCGTCGCCTTTTTCCTGGAGCCGGCTGCGTGGCCGGCGTATTCTCCTCGTGGACCATTGCGACACCGTCCGGCAAGCCATGCGCCAGGAGCTCACGTCGCATGGAATGAATTGCACGGTGGCACAGAGCGGTCCGGAGGCCGTGGAGTTAGCCCGCACGGCGGCGGCCAGTCAGAATCCCTTCGACCTGGCCCTCATCGAATTGCATCTCTCCGACATGGACGGGTTCGAAACGGCCGCCTTGCTGAAACAAGGCCCCGCAACCGCCGGCATACGTCTGATCATCCTCACCACGGTCGGCCGACGGGGCGACGGCCAGACTGCACGATCCATCGGCATCGACGCCTATCTCACAAAACCGCTCCGTCAGGCACAATTGCTCGAATGCCTGTGTCTCTTGCTGGCCCCCGAGTCCACGGCCGGGACGCCGCCGAACGCCGAACCGCCGGCGTTGATTACACGACACACCCTGAGCGAGTCCCAGGCAGGACCGAAACCTCGCCTGCTCCTGGCGGAAGATAATCCCGTGAACCAGAAAGTGGCCTGCAAGATGCTGGAGAAGCTCGGCTACCGGGTCGATGTCGCGGGAAACGGACAGGAAGCCGTGGCCGCCCATGAGCGTTCCCGTTATCCGCTGATTCTTATGGACTGCCAGATGCCGGAAGTGGACGGGTTCGAAGCGACCGCACTGATCAGAAAAATGGAGGGCCGGTCGGCCCATACCCCGATCGTGGCCATGACGGCCAACGCCATGCAAGGCGACCGCGAACGCTGCCTGGCCGCCGGGATGGACGATTACATCGCCAAACCGGTCCGCCCCAAAGAGCTTCAGGCGATACTCGACACCTGGCTCGGAACCGCCGGCGCTGCGACCGGCACCAACGGCTAACCCGGATTATTCAGGAATGCCGTCGCGAGTCGGTTGAGACCGAAGCCCGCCGGGGCTTCTCGCAAGTAACGCCGAGGCAGACGTACTTACGGAGCAGGTATTCATGAATAGTCCGGGCTAGAGAAGGATGGCTTTCATGTCTGTCCATCAGCGTCGCGCCAAACATCGTCGGGACCATCGCCTCGACCCCAGCATCATCAACGTGCTGCCGGCCAATATCGCCGTGCTTGACGCGCAGGGGACAATTCTCGCGGTCAACGAGTCCTGGGAACGGTTCGCAGCTGCGAACGGCTTTACCGGCGAAAGCTACGGCGTCGGCCTCAACTATCTCCGGATCTGCGATGCGGCGGGAACTCAGCCCGACGCCCAGCACGTGGCCCAAGGAATCCGGCACATTCTGGACGGCACCATCCGCGCCTTCTCCTACGAATACGAGAGTTCAAGCTCCACACTCCGGCGCTGGTTCCGGGTCATCGTCACCCCGATGCAGGGCAGCCGGAGCTATGGCGCTGTGGTCATGCACATCAACGTGTCGGACCTCAAACAAGCGGAAGCCGCCATGCATCAGAGCGAGGTCCGATTGCGGGCGATCGTCGACACGGCGGTGGACGGCATCGTCGTCATCAACGAGCGAGGCATCATCGAATCGGTCAATCCCGCCGTCACTCGCATGTTCGGTTACACCTCGAACCAGCTCCTGGGGCAGAACGTGAAGCTCCTCATGCCAGACCCCTACCATACGGAACACGACCGGTACCTGACCAATTATTTGCAGTCGGGCCAGAAAAAGGTCATCGGCATCGGTCGTGAAGTGCTGGGCCTTCGAAATGACGGCGTGTCATTTCCCATTGAGTTGGCCGTGAGTGAAATGCTCGTCGATGGCGCCAGAAAGTTTACCGGTATCGTGCGCGACATCTCCTTGCGCAAACAGGCCGAGGCCCAGTTCCGGCAAGTGGTGGAATCCGCGCCGAACGGCATGTTGATGATCGATTCCCTCGGCAACATCACGCTGGTCAACAAACAGGTCGAAACCATGTTCGGCTACAGCCGCGAGGAGATGCTCGGCCGGCCGGTCGAAATGCTGATTCCGGAACGGTTTCGTCCCAACCATCCGGCGCATCGCATCGGATACTTCTCGGCCCCGTCGTCACGCGCCATGGGAGCCGGCAGGGAACTCTTCGGCTTGCACAAGAGCGGGCAGGAGTTTCCCGTCGAGCTCGGACTCAATCCGATCGATACGCCGAACGGAAAACTGGCGCTGGCATCCATCGTCGACATTACGATGCGAAAACGCACCGAAAGCGCGCTGTCGAAAGCAGCCCAGGACCTCGAATGGAAAAACTGGGAGATCTCGGAAGCCCGCGACCAGGCCGTCAAAGCCGGACAGGCGAAGACCGATTTCCTGGCCACGATGAGCCATGAAATCCGCACCCCGATGAACGGGGTGCTCGGTATGACGACCTTGCTGCTCGACACCGCCCTGAGCACCGAGCAGCGTGACTATTTGCAGACCCTCCGACATTCCAGCGAATCGCTGCTGAGGATCATCAACGACATTCTGGACTTTTCGAAAATCGAGGCCGGAAAATTTACCATCGAGCAGATCCCGTTCGACCTCCGCATGACCATCGAAGATACGCTGGACATGCTGGCGCCAGCCTCTCAGGACCGGCATTTGGAACTCGTCGGCCTCATCGACGCGCAAACACCGCGGACCGTCATCGGAGATCCGGGGCGTATTCGCCAGGTCCTGACCAACCTGCTCGGCAACGCGATCAAATTCACCGAACAGGGCGAAGTGTTGATCCAAGTTCTCCCGTTGGATGAAGATCCGACCTTCGTCATGCTCCGGTTCGAGGTGATCGATACCGGCATCGGCCTCAGCCCCGAAGCCCAGGCGAAAATGTTTCAGGCCTTTACCCAGGCCGACAGTTCGACCGCCCGCAAGTACGGCGGAACGGGTCTCGGCCTGACGATCTGCAAACGGCTGGTCGAGCTGATGGGCGGAGAAATCGGACTGCAATCGATGCCGGGGCTCGGGACCCGCATCTGGTTTACCGTGCGCTTCGCCCTGCAAGCGGACGCAGCTCCGCCCGTGATGCCCCCGTTGACGTCCAACGATTTCGCCGGCCGCCGCGTCTGCCTTGTCGACGACAACCCGACGAACCGCAGTTTGCTTCAATACCATGTCTCGGGGTGGAACATGCACCACGAAAGCGCCGTCGATGCCCCTTCGGCACTGGCGCTCTTGCGCCAGGCCGCCGCCGACGGTACCCCCTTCGATCTCGCCATCATCGACATTCACATGCCGGATATCGGCGGACTCCAGCTCTGTCGTTTGATCAAAGAGGATCCCGCCATCCGCGCGACACACCTGATCGTCCTGACGGCGTTCGGCCAACGAGGCGACAGCATCGCGGCGAAGGAAGCCGGTGCCAGCGCGTACCTTCCCAAACCGGTTCGTGAACGCCAGCTAGCCGACTGTATCCGTCTGATCCTCGGCCGCAAAGACAGCGACGAAACATCGACGCCGCTGATTACCCGACACACCATGTCGGAGGCTCAGGCACAGGCAGCGCAACGACTGCTTGTCGTCGACGACAATCCGGTGAATCAAAAGGTCGCGTTGAAGATGCTGGAAAAGCTCGGGTACCGCGTGGATGTGGCCGGCAACGGCATGGAAGCGCTCGCGGCCGTCTGTCGGCATCAATATCCATTGGTGTTTATGGATTGTCAGATGCCGGAGCTCGACGGACTCGAAACGACTCGATTGATCCGGTCTCAGGAACAGGCGGGCACGCATCTCCCGATCATCGCCATGACCGCCAATGCCATGGCAGGCGATCGTGAGAACTGCCTCAAGGCCGGCATGGACGATTTCATCAGCAAACCGATCGTCCCCGACCAATTACGGGAAATTTTGTCCCGATGGCTTCCCTCGGCCAGGCTGACTCCTCCTCAGAAGTCCTTCGCACCTTCGGATGCCGGTAACGCGGCATAGTGAGGGCCTGCATCTAAACCCATCCGACGATTGACAGAACTCCACGCGCCGACTAGGATACGCCCTCACCAAGGAGAGTGAGCGCACGCGTGAGTCATCCGTCCCCGTCCGGTCCTGCAGCATTGCCTCCGACATCGCACAACCGCGTTGAGCAGGCCTTTGAGTTCCTGGTTTTCGGCAGCCGCTGGATTCAGGCGCCGCTCTACGGCGGCCTCATCATCGCCGAGTTGCTCTATGCCACCAAGTTCATCCTCGAACTCTGGGAGATGGCGAAACACTTCAAGCAACTCGAAGAAACCAAATTCATGTTGGGGGTGCTCGGCCTGATCGATGTCACGATGGTGGCCAATTTGTTGACCATGGTCATTATCGGCGGCTATGCCACCTTCGTCAGCAAACTCGACCTCGAAACCCACCCCGACCGGCCCGAGTGGCTCACCCATGTGGACCCCGGGACCATCAAAATCAAACTGGCCGCGTCGCTGGTCGGCATCTCCAGCATTCATCTTCTGAAATCCTTCGTGGACATCGCAAACGAGAACCCCGACCACGTCAAGTGGAAGATCTTCATTCACCTCACTTTCCTGGGCTCCGCCATCCTGTTGGCCTATACCGACAAGCTGATGCAACGGGACCGCAAACATTGACCATAGCGTCGCCAGGGTGCCGTATCACTTGAGATACGCGCTGTATCCGATCCGATAATCCCCACGACATACCGACCCTACGCATTCGCGTCTATTTCCGTGGCCGCAGACGGCACGGAACGCATCGACAGGGTTTCCAGGCCTTATCTGTTCCACCGTCCTATCGGGGCATGTGGTTTGCCTTTTCCAATCGTGGTATGAGAGGCGCCGACACGGGCGCTTTCCGTCGAGACAGCGTCACCCTCACCATGTTCCCCTTGGAGTCACGATGACCACTCCCGCTTCGCAGGACGACCCGCTGACACTCGCAACGATTCTGGAGGAAGAAGCCGAGCTGCTGCACGGCCCCCTGCCCAAGGATCACCCGGTGGGGGCCCCCGAGGCGGTGCGCACGGCCGCACTCTTCCGGCATATCCACGCCTGCCACCCGAAACGCGCGGGACTCTGCTTCTCCGGCGGAGGGATACGCAGCGCGACCTTCGGACTCGGCGTCTTGCAGTCCCTCGCGCGGCTGCAACTCCTGGACAAGTTCGACTACCTTTCGACCGTCTCCGGCGGAGGCTACATCGGCAGCTGGCTCACCGCCTGGATCCATCGCCATCCGCAGGGATTGGACGGCGTCATCGAGGATCTGCGGGTCACGCCGAATACCGGCGCCACGGAAGCGCCGCCGCCGGTCCAATGGCTGCGGAACTATAGCAACTACTTGAGCCCGCACATGGGCTTTCTCTCGGCCGATTCCTGGACGCTCGTCGGCATCTACTTGCGCAACCTGCACCTGAACTGGATGGTGCTGCTGCCGTTGCTGATGGTCCCCCTACTCGTGCCACGCTGGACCATCGCCCTGGCCCAGCTGAATACCCCCGGGCTGACCTTGCCTGTCTGGCTACTCCAAGCCGTGTTTATGGTCGGTCTCGGTCTGGCCGTCATGGCATTGATCTATCTGCACCTCTGCCGTCCTACACTCAGCGAGTATCGGCGCAATACCCGATGGCAGACATTGGAACGCCAACACTGGTTTCTGGTCGCCTGCCTCGGCCCCTTGATCACCTCGGTGCTCTTCCTCACCACCGCCTGGGCCTGGTTTCGGAACGGGGGCGGTACGCCGGAGCACCTCAGCCTCTCCCACGCCATGCTCGGCGGCGTCTTCCTCCACACGGGGAGCTGGCTCTTTTCCGTCCTCGCGCTCAAACGATTCAAAGCGTTCTCCCCCTGGTTGCTCTGGGAAACCGCCGCCGTCGCCGCCACCGGCGCGCTGGGCGGGTTGTTGCTCCGATCTCTCCTGATAAAGACTCCCGATCAGCTGGTCGTCGCCAAATTTGCAGAGTGCTTCGCCACCTTCGCCGTTCCGGGCGTCCTCGCGATATTTTTGCTCACCGCAACCGTCTTCATCGGCCTGGCCAGCCGGTTCACCGAAGAACAGGACCGCGAGTGGTGGGGGCGCACCGGTTCCTGGGTGTTGATCGTCATGGTCGTCTGGTCAGGGCTCTCCGCCGTCGTCGCCTTCGGTCCGGGGCTCATTGCCTGGACACCGAAAGTCGCCGCTTCCCTCGGCGGCCTCTCCGGATTGCTGACCCTCGTGCTTGGTTTCGGTTCCCGCACCACCGCCCAACAACAGGAGGAACGGTCACATACCACCGTGATCACCGACTTCGCGGTACGATCGGCCGCGCCGCTCTTCATGCTCTGCGTCCTCGTCGCGCTGTCATTGGGCACCAGTTGGCAATTAGACCTCTTCGCCCATCACTACGAGATGCACCTCAACCATCTCACGGGGCCGATGCAGACCGGAGTAGGAGTCTGGCCGGATCCCTGGGGGCACGATCAGGTCCTCCACAACACCCCTCTCTGGATGCTCTTCCTGTTCACCGTCGCCGTGGCCTTGTTGGGCCTACTCATGTCCGGGCTGATCAACATCAACCGGTTTTCGCTGCATGCGATGTATCGCAACCGGCTCATTCGCGCCTATCTCGGAGCCTCGCGCATTCAGACCGAACGCGAACGGAGCTTCAATCCCTTCACCGGATTCGACAATCTGGATAACCCGGCCATGGGCGACGTGCGATTCGACGACGTGCGTCTGGCGCGCTGGATGGTCAGAGAGGTGTTTTCAACGGACACCCGCGCGCAGTTGGATGCGTTCCATAAACTGACGGAGCCGCCATCGGCGCAACTGCAGGCCATGATCGCGCACCTGACGCAGGAACTCTCCCGTTCGCTCACGAGCAAGGGGATGGCCAAGGCCGCCGAACAATTGCGCGTCGGACCGGCCTGCCGCGCCAAGATTGCCGCCTTGCAACAACCGGAAACGGCGGCGGGAAAAGAGGCCATCACCTGGCTCACCACACTGTTCCTCAATAAGTTGTACGACCAGAGCCCGCGCCCGCTGCATCTCATCAACATCGCGCTCAATCTGGTCAAGGGCGACAACCTGGCCTGGCAGCAACGGAAGGCCCAATCGTTCACGATCAGCGCGCTCCACAGCGGCAGTTGGAATCTGGGGTATCGCCGCTCGGAGGAATACGGATGCAACCATTACCTCGGCCAACCCCTGTCTCTCGGGACCGCTCTGGCAATCTCCGGCGCCGCCGCGAGCCCCAACATGGGCTATCACTCATCTTCAGCCGTCACGTTTCTGCTCGCGCTCTTCAACATTCGCCTGGGCTGGTGGCTCGGAAACCCAGGCCGTGCGGGTGCCGACACCTATCGCAAAGCGTCACCCAACGTCTCGGTCGGCCCGTTGTTGTCCGAAGCCTTCGGCCTCACGGACTCCTGTCATCCCTACGTCTACCTCTCCGACGGCGGACATTTCGAAAATCTTGGCTTGTACGAGATGGTCTTGCGCCGCTGTCACTGCATCCTCGTGGTGGACGCCGGGTGTGACCCGCAGCTCAACTTTGAAGATCTCGGCAACGCCATCCGGAAGATCCGCATCGATCTGGGAATCGATATCGAACTGAATCTCGACCAGATCAAGCGAGCCGCCGACGCCAAAACCAGCAGTCGCCACCACGCCATCGGCATGATTCGCTACGACAAGGTGGACGCCAACGCCACCGCCGGCACCTTGATCTATCTCAAACCCTCGCTGACCGGGAACGAACCGTCGGACGTCCAGGACTACGCCGCGCGTCACCCCTCGTTTCCCCACGAACCGACCTCGGACCAGTTCTTCGACGAAGCCCAGTTCGAATCCTACCGCCGCCTCGGCGAACATATCGCCCAACAGGTGCTGCGCCCCGCCATTCAACGAAGCGAGCAGGACTTTTCCTCCCTCTGCCATGCACTCCGCTCCTACTGGCTGACCACCCCGCCGGGCATGCGTGAATCCTTCCTCGGCGAAACCGACGACCTGAAGGACCTCGAGCGTCTCCTGCGCGACGATCCGGACCTGCTTCGTTACGACCTGGAAATCTATCCCGAACTCCGCTCGGTGTTCGGGATCGACCCCGGCGCCATCGCGGTCAATCCGCGGGCCGCGCTGCACACCTGCAACCTGCAGATCCAACTCATGGAACAGGTCTACCTGGCCGTGAACCTCGAAGAGTTCCACACTCACGCCCTCAATCGTGGCTGGATGAACCTGTTCCGACGCTGGACCTCAGCGGAGACCTTCCGTCTCTTCTGGCCGACGCTCTGCGGAATGTACAGCCAACAATTCGTCCGCTTCGCTGAACAACACTTGAATTTAAGTATCGATGAAGTGGTCGTGTTGGAAGCGATGGGGCCGACCAGCGATCTCTCATCGCTCGTCAGAGACCTGTCGATTGAGTGGGATTCCGTGCCGGATTACGCGGAGACGTTCATGCAGGCTCTCCACAAACCGTTGCCGTTGGAGGAACCGACCGGCGACGACACGCGGCGAGCAGCTTGGCACGTGCGACTGAAAGCCAGGCCCTCGCCGGACGATTCGGCCGGGCCGGGTGAAATCCTGGCCGTCGTGGCCGCGACGCGTCTTTCGGTGGCCGGACACCGGCTCGCGCTGCATGGCTGGGTACGACCGGCCTATCGAGGCTTGGGTCTGGGACACCGCCTGTTCAGACGTGCCATTGAGGAATTAACCGCGGCATACTCCGGGCACAATCTGATCGTCGATTTGGGGCCTGACAATCCGGCCTGGGCCGGCACGTCCATCCGCAACGTCGGCTGGCTCCGTTTCTACGAACAACTCGGGTTTACGCGGGATCGTTCCGATCCAACCCGCTTCCAGATGACCCGGATCTTGAGGTAGCACGGGCAGACCCGACCGGCCGAGGATGGACGAATTCATCCGCATCGTTCATGAGTGGCCCTGTTCGACCGGCCTGTCAGGGACGTGGGAAATGGCAGACCGCGTCACGCAACATGGGGGTGCGCCGGTCCAATGAGCACCCGGACTCCGAGCAGCAACCGGTCCACGCTGAAGGGGTTTTCCAGCGTGCCATGCGCGCCGAAGATCGCCGCAATTTTGAGGATATCGTAACCCTGCACCGCGTGCCCGGAGATGGCCAGGACCTTCACGGGCATCTGCCGGTTATGCACTCGAAGAACGGTGTCCAATCCGTCCTGAACCGGCAAGTAGACGTCGAGCATGACGAGATCGGGGGAGAGACGCTGAATGGTCCGAAGGGCCTGCCGCCCATCCGCGGCTTCGATGACCCGATACCCTTCCAGTTCGAGTACGGTTCGCAGCCACCGACACACTTTCTCATCATCGTCTGCAACCAGAATCAACGCCACCGGCTCCTCGCTTCCGGATCAGGCACAGTCTTCGGCAAGAATCCCCCCGCTCGGCAACGTCCTCGCATACAACGTCGCCACCTGCGATCGCCGCGTCACCCCTAACTTGGAATACATATTGGAAATATAATTTTTGACCGTTTTATCGGAGAGCGACAGGGCCACGGCAATCTCCTTGTTCGTCCTGCCCTCTGCGACCAAGGGCAAGAGGCGTCGCTCTTGCGGCGACAAGTCGCCCATGCACGCCGTCGTCAGCCCATTGGCCATCTCCCGCACTTCCATCAAGACCAGGCCGATCAACTGCGGCCCAAGGACCACCCCGCTACCGGCTGCCCGTCGCATCGCATTCCGCCACATCGCCACCGGCGTATCTTTCAACACATACCCTTGGGCACCCGCAGCGATCGCCTCCCGGATGACGGCGGGGTCGTCGTATACGCTAAGAATGAGCACCCGCGTGTCCGGCCTGCCGGCGACCAGCCTGGAGCAGGCGTGCACACCCGACCCGTCCGGCAAACTGATATCCAGCAGCACCAGGTCGGGATTCAGCTTTTCGATCAGCTCAAGACCCTCCGTCATCGACGCCGCCTCGCCGACAAGACGAAACTCCGCCGTTCGATTCAGTTGTTCCCTCAACCCAAGGCGGGCCATGCGGCTATCATCAATCAAAACAATGCGATACAAATGCTGCGCGTCCATCGCCTCTCCTCGCTCGCCAATCGCATACCTTTTTTCCCGGGCATAGTCTCGGCGGAGGATGCACGTAGGAGTATCGGCAGAAGGTGGATTTGTCTGTCAGCATTCGGCTGACAGAGCGGAGACGGCTCACTCAGGGCGGGTGACGGAAGGAGTCGCGGCTAGTCGATGAGTCGCGCTTCGATGGCGTAGCGGATCAGCTCCCCGGTACTCTCACACGACAGTTTTTCGAGAATCCTGGCCCGATAGGTACTAATGGTTTTCACACTGAGGCGGAGCTCCTCCGCAATCACGGATACCGATTTACCCTGCCCCAGCAATCGAAGCACTTGCAGCTCACGATCCGACAGTCTGGCATGCAATGATCCGTCCACGCCGGTTTCGATCACGCTCGCCATTTGCTCGGCCAACGCCGCAGTAATGTACCGGCCTCCCTGCAAGACCCGAAGGACGGCCGCCAGCAACTCGGAGGGCGCACTCTGCTTGGTCAAATACCCCGACGCTCCGGCTTTAATCGCCCGCATCGCAAATTCTTTTTCCGGATAGAGACTCAACATGAGCACCGGAAGGCTTGGCTGCAGAAGTTTGGTCTCCTTCAATACCTCCAACCCGTGCTTATCAGGAAGGGCGATATCCAGAATCATCAGATCCCAGGGTTGACGACGAACGGCCTCCAATGCCTCCTCGCCGGTGCGCACTTCAGAGATCTCGGAACAGAGTTGCTCCTCCTCCAACAGTTCGCGCACTCCCCTTCGCACAATCGGATGATCATCCGTGATCAGGCACCGACATTTATTCATGAACCGGTTTCCTCCGTCGTGACGCCGGACCTGGCGGCACGCTGCCTTCAGTGGAGCGGCCGGACGTGGAACTGACCGGAATACGCACCTGTACCATCGTACCGGTATCGACCCCGGAGCTGATCTCCACCTGACCGGCGAGAATCTCCGCGCGCTCACGTATGCCCCGCAGTCCGAATCCACCCAACGGGGACAGGACGCCGACATCGAATCCGACACCGTCGTCGGTGACCGTCAGCCGCCATTCCCGCCGATTTCGCTGAACCAGAATGGACACGGTTGCGGCGTGTGCATGGCGGATGACATTCGTCAGCAACTCCTGGACGATCCGATAGAAGGCCGTCTCCAGCGTAGGAAGACGCTCGCCGCGACGGTGTGCCTGCTCAAACACCAGCGAACAGCACAAGCCGGTTCGAGCCCGCACATCTGCGATCAGCGCCTCCAAACCGGCCTCTAATCCCAGCTCTTCCAAGACCGGGGGGCGAAGGACTCGGACAATCTGACGCAGCCGCGCAAACAACAGATCCGTCGTCTCCAGGGCACGAGCCAGACGCTCCGGACTGCGCCCTCCCGCAACGCTTGATCGGGCCGCGACGCGCTTCACCGATGCCAGATCAAACTTGAGCGAGGTCAGTAACTGGCCGAATTCATCGTGCAATTCGCGGGACAACCGGCGGCGTTCATTGGATTCAACCGTGTGCAGTTCCTGCGACATGGCCTGAAATCGTCGATAGGCTTCCTCCAGGGACGCATACGCGCGCCGGGGCGCCGTAACATCGATCATGGCCCCGATCATTCGCATGGCGCCTCCGGCCTCGTTCCGCACGATATAGGCTCGATCCAGGAAGTAGCCATAGGTGCCGTCGGCCAGTTGAAAGCGATACTCGGCGAAGAAGGTTCTGACATCCGTTTGGATGGCCTGACTCACCAGGTCGAGAACCCGTTCTTTATCCTCCGGATGCAAGCGATTGCTCCACGCGTCGACGCTCGGCTCCGTTCGTGGATCGTATCCGAACTTGTCGCACGCATTGGGGCTCCACCAATGATCGCCCGTGAGCAGATCCCAATCCCACAAGATGTCGTTGGTGGCCTGAGCCACCAGCCGGAAGCGCTCCTCGCTGGACCGGAGGAGCGCTTCGGTCTGCTTTCGGTCGGTGACGTCGCGGCCGACCCCGGTAATCCCGACAACCCGGCCGTGCAAATCCGTGAAGGGTGTGCCATTCCAATGATAGAGAATCGTGCGGCCGTCTTTCGTCAGGAGGTGCCCCTCCAACTCCGCATACCCGGCCTCGAACGCCTGTCGGATGGCCGCGCTGGTCGCGTCAGCCTCCGTACGCGGCACCATCTCGAGGGCCGACTTCCCCAGCAACTCGTTGTGCGTATACCCGGTGACCGTCTCCAGTCGAAGATTCCATTTGCTTAAACGCCCCTCCAGATCCAGCACAAAGATCACATCGGGAACGGTTTCCATGATGGTCTGCAGAGTACTCAACGCTTCCGCCCGTTCCCGCTCCGCCTGCTTGCGCTCGGTGATATCGGTGATGGTCCCGACCATGCGCAGGGGTTGCCCGGAGGGATCTCTGGCCACAACTGTGCCGCGGTCGAGATACCATCGGTATTCGCCGGACTGATGTCGCAATCGAACCTCGAGTTCCTTCGTCGGCGTACGGCCGTCAAGATGCGCTTGCAGAACTTCTCTCATCCGTGGGGCGTCTTCCGGATGCAGGATCTCGAAGAAGAACACCGTCCCCCCGGTGACCTCCTCGGGTCGATACCCGAGGAGCCGGATCCACTGCGGACTGAAGTAGACGGCATCCGTCCGGACGTTCCAGTCCCACAGCCCCTCGTTAGTCGCCTCGATGGCGAGGTGGAATCGTTCCTCACTGGCGCGTAACGCACCTTCGGCTCGTTTGCGTTCGGTCACATCGCGGACGAAGGCGCAATGGCATTCTCTTCCGTTGTAGTACATGAAATTCGCATTCACTTCGATCGGAATGAGCCGGCCGTCCTTGGTTCGGTGACTAGTCTCGAACGACACGCTCCCCTTCTCCCTGGTCTCCTGCCAATAGCCCGGCCAGGTCTCGGCTGGAAAGGAGGGGTTCAGATCAGGGACCGTCATCCCGAGAAATTCCTCCCGCGAATACCCCAGCATCACCGTCGCGGCGTCATTGACATCCAGCAGTTCCGCGTCGGATCCAACCCAGTAAATCGCTTCCGTCGCGTGATCGACGGTGTATTTCGCCAACTGCAGCGCCTCCTCGGTCTGCTTTCGTCCGGTGATGTCGGTCGTCGCCCCGACCATGCGATAGGGGCGGCCCTCTTCATCCCACAGCGCCTGCGCACGCGATTGAATCCAGCGATAGCTCCCATCCTTGTGACGCACCCGGCATTGCACATCAAACGGCTCTCTGCGTTCGAAATGGTTCCGGATCTCCGCCCGTACATGCGCCAGGTCATCCGGATGCACCCGGTCGAAGAACGAGGAGGCGAGATCCGGCAGTTCATCTCCGGCGAACCCCAGCAAGGCCTTCCAGCCGGCGGAATGCACCGCCTCTCCGGTGACCACATTCCAATCCCAGATACCGTCGGAGGTGCCTCGCAGGGCCAAGGCATACCGCTCTTCACTTTCTTGAAGTTGCTGCTCGGCGAGAGACCGCCCCAACTCACTGCCGGCTCTGCCGGCGGCCATGCGCAGTAACGATTCCGCCCACTCGGGATCCTTCAGCGGTGTCCTGGCGAGCACGGCAATCCAGCCGATCGCCTCCCCGGTCGGCGAGGGAAGCGTCACGGCCATATAGGACTCAATGGAGAGCTGTCGAAGCATCTCATCCTGTGGAAACGCGGCTTGCACGGCGTCCGGATAGTGACAGAATCCCTCGCGCAAGACATGCTCGCACGGCGTCCCGGCCAAGTCATACTCCACCTGTTCGAGCGACCCATCCGGTCCATGACCGGCGACCGCCTTTGCGCGCACCTGTCCGGGGAGGGGTCGAATACAGAACGCATATTCCGCCCCGATCGAGCACGCCAGCGTTTCGACAAGTTCCCGCAGAAATGCCACACCCGTCGCGCGGGTGGTGCCGGCGAGCACGCCCAAGGCCTCTTCATTGCGCTTCTGCGCCGTGAGATCCCGCACGGAGACGAGTCCTCCGACCCATTCCCCCCCGCGAATGAGCGGTGCCGCAATCCAGCTGACCTGCACGGTTGACCCATTGTTTCTGACAAACACGTCATTCGGGCTCCCCGTCCTCCCACGCAGGGCGGCGGCACTCACGAGCCCGCACAGCTCACCCGAGCCCTGTGCAGCTCCGCACTCATGACGATGCACACAGTCGTGCAGCAGCCGACCGGTGAGGTCGGAGGAGGTCCGGCCGAGGAGCACTTCTGCCTCGTGGTTGGCACCCAGCACGCGCCCGTTGCGATCCGTCGCGAACACCGCGTCCGCCATGCCCGCCATGATCTCTTCCAACGATTGCGCATCGAGGGGCGAGCGGTCGAACGTCAGCCTCCGCAGTTCCAACTGCGCCGCGGCCTGGCGGGCCAGACGGCGCAGCGCCTGACACTGCTCTTCGGTGGGGACGCGAGGCGCCGCATCCATCACGGCGATCGTGCCCACTGCATGCCCGTCGGGGTTCAAAATCGGCGCGCCACAATAAAATCTGACTCGCGGATCCTCCCTGACCAGCGGATGGGAAGAGAACCGCGGATCGGCCCGCGCATCCTCAATCGCAATGAGTGTCTTGTGTTGGACAACCTGCGCACAGAGCCCGGAGGAGCGGACGGTCTGGGTCATGGTCAGGCCGACCTTGGCTTTGAACCACTGCCGGTCCTGGTCGATGAACGTGATGGCCGCGATCGGAGCACGACACAGTGCCGCAGCCAGATGCGCCAAGTCATCGAAGGCGATGTCGGGGGGCGTGTCCAGAATCCGATAGCGCGACAACGCGGCTACGCGGTCAATTTCGTCGGAAGGCGGGGCGTGCGTCGCCATACGTGCAGTCCAACGCGCGAACAACCGAGGGCTTTGGGTGTACCGATTTCGCCCAGAGTCTTACCACAAATGCCCCGCATCGAATAGGGCCATCTGGAACGGGGGCGACGCTATGACCAGGCAGGGAGTGAGGTCCCATCGGCGGCACGCCAATGGGGCACCCAGGCGAGAGCCACGAGCTTGATCGCGATGTTCGATTTGCTGGGTTTCAACGACAGGGTTTCCAATTTTTCCGTGAGCGGATCGGTCGCCACAGCCAGGGCATCGGCTTCCGATTTAAACTCGGCCTCGAGCGCCGCCAGCTGTTGCTGCAACGCCGCCACGTTGTCTTCCGCCTGACTCACGTCTTTCGACTCTTTCATCGCCCGGCCGGCGCCGCGGATCGCGGTTGTCGCCTTGCCGATATTGCCGGCGCTGATCGTTTTCCGTCCGAGAAACGCGCCCAGGATCGTGGCGCCGACCGAAATGGCCGCCTGGATCTGACTGCTGCGGGACTCGGCCTGCTGCCGCTCCACCATCTGCTCCGCGCGCCGGATACGATCCTGCAATGCGGCGATCTTGGGTGAATACTTCTTCCGCAATACCTCACTCTGCTGATCGCGCTGCTCCCGCCCCGCCTGTTGAAGCCGCACACGGAAGTTACGCTCCGGCTCTCCGGGCATCGACAGCGTCTTTGTGCTCGGACTGCGGAACAGCTCGACTTTTTGCGTCCTGAACAACCAGCCCGACAAGTCGGCCTTCCAATCGTCATATTGCTTGGCCTTGCCGACGGCGACCGGAAGCGTGGCGAACTGAGCCCCGCCTGCAGGCTCGCGCTCCAAGTCCGCGACGGTCAGATCGACGATCGTCGCATGATCCCACTCCACCGGCACGGCACCCTCGGTCACCGGAGTCAGTAGGGTGAGGGGTTCCGTGACATCGACCGCAGCCTTGTTGTCCGCCACCCGCACTTGCGCCACCCCCAAGACCATCGGTTGATAGACGAGTGCTTGCCCCTCCGGTTGGCGGCCCCGCACCGGCACAAAGTATTGCGGTACCTCCGGCGGCAACATCGGCCGCTGCGCATGGGGCGTTCCATGTGCAGGCGTCGATGTCACGGGTGTGGCTGCCGACTGGCCCGCTTCGGCCGGTCTCTCCCGCTTAATGGGATCCATCAATTGCTTGATTTGTGTCCGCGTGAGCGGCCCGCGCAGATAGGACAGCGTCCACCGGGTTTGGAAAACCTCCGGCGCATCTTCGTGCACGTTATTCAGCAGAAACACTCGATTGCCGAGTCCCGCAAGAATTTGCTCCATCTGTCGGCGATCGAATTTCTTGCCGCTGCTGGCAGCCGCGCCCTCCAACCCCTCCATGACTCGCGCCTTGTCGCGCTCCGTCTGCAGCCGACCGATAAACCAGGTACCGGTATTGGCCAAGCCTTTGTAATCAAGATCGACCGGGTTCTGCGTGGCCAGCACCACACCAAGCCCGAACGCGCGCGCCTGCTTCAGCAGCGTGAGCAAGGGAGCTTTGGAGGGCGGATTGGCGACCGGCGGGAAGTAGCCGAAAATCTCATCCATATAGAGAATGGCCCGCAGGCTCGTCGTGCCGGATTGGCCGCGGACCCATCCTAATGTTTGGTTCAGAAGCAATGAGACGAAGAACATGCGCTCGGCATCGTTCAAATGAGCGATAGAGAAAATGGCGATGCGGGGTTTTCCCGAGGGGCCGTAGAGCATACGTCCGACATCCAACGCCTCCCCTTCCATCCAGGCGGCAAAACCCGGCGCGGCCAGCAGGTTGTTCAGCTGCATAGCCAGGGCGAACCGTTCCTTCGATGGGAAGAATGACTCCACATCGAGCACACCCACTTTCGTCATGGGAGGCGTTTGGATCTGATGAATGAGCGCGGGCAGATCGAGATCCCGTCCCGCTCGCCAGGCGCTGTCGAGAATCGACGAGAGCAGAATGTGCTCGCGGCTCTTGATCGGATCGGCCTCGACGCCGATCAGGCCCAACAGGCTGGTGACGGTCGTGCCGATGCGCTCGCGGAGGAGTTCGGCATCGTCGAGCAATTCTGCCGACGGAGCGGCGAAGGATTTCAGAATCGACACCGGAAGACCGGCGTTGCTTCCCGGTGTGTACACCGCGAAGTCCGCCGCATCACGCATCTTTTTGATACGCTCGCCGCTCTGGCCCCAGTCGCCAAGCCCCTCTTCCCACAGTGCCGCCTGCTGCGCCGCGAAGTCGGCGGCGGACAGGCCCTTCTTGCGGGCGTCGTCTTCATTAATCCACGGCGCGAAATCTTCGCCGCGAAGCTGGGGAAAGGTGAGCAGGAGATTGGCGAGATCGCCCTTCGGATCAATGACGATGGCCGGGATGCCGTCGATGGCCGCTTCTTCCAGTAAACCGACACAGAGACCGGTCTTGCCGCTTCCTGTCATACCGACGCAGACCGCGTGAGTGACCAGATCCTTCGAATCGTAGAGCAACCAGCCGGGCTTGGCCTGCTTGGCGGCGAGATCATACGGCCGCCCGAGATACAACACGCCAAGCTTTTCGAACTCGGCTGCGTCGGCCGTCGATGAGCCGGTACCGGTGGTGGGCTGCTTTTTCTTCGGCGGCATAATTCCCCGCAATGGAGATGAAGAGCACCAATTCGAATCGACCGAATTCGACAGGCATTCTAGTAAGCACAGGCTGCGACTGCAAGCCCGCGGGCACCGTCAGCCGGTGCGATTACGTACCGGCTACTTGCGAAATGACTATCGACACAGGCACTATGCGCCCCGATGGATCGTCGATGGATCTTCTCCCTCGTGATCGCCGTCTGCGCGATCCCGGGGCTCGCCCTGGCCGAAGCGCCCCCGCATAGCGTCCACTGGGGCGCCATCGCCTTCCCCGACCACGACCCCACCTTGACCCTGAGCGCCGCACTCCTGGATCGGTTTACCGAGTTCGACGGAGAAGGCAGACGCTACAACGATATGCGGGAAACCATGGGGCTGAATTTCTTCACCTTGAGCTGGACCAAGCCCCTGGCCCAATTGCCGGGATGGAATCTCAATCTCACGGCAGGCGGCGGACCCACGCGTGACGGGCCCAGCCGGTTTCTTCAAAACGATGTGGTGCACAGGTTTCGAGGGCTCACCGAGGTCCCGGTCGGGAACAAACGCGAAGCGAACGACTTCATGCTCAGCGGGTCGCTGACCCGCTGGTTTAGCCTCTTGGGATCGAACGATGCGTTCTTTGCCGGTCTGGGCGGCGCCGGTGGGTCGTTGTATTATGAGCCCTATGTGCAGGCAGGATTTCGCCGGTTGGCCCTCTTCGCCCCGGTACCGCTGCTGGGCGACTACCTTCGCGTGTCAGCCCTCGCGCGATACGGCCGCCCGTTCAGCGGTGCCGCGTTTCGCCAGGTTGCACCACAATCCTACATGGCTCAGGGCTCTGTCGGCCTCGGGAATTATCGCCACTGGGCCGATTCGACTCCATGGGAAATCGAACTGGCGATCACCGTCGATTCAGGTCTGTTCGTGGATCATCAGGGAGATGCGCTGGAAGAACGATTCGTCTCGGTCGCGGTGCGCTATTCGGCCTTCACGTTCGAAACCTGGAACGACCTCATCAACCAGAAAGACTACGGCCCGACCTTCGGCGCCAGACTGACGCTGGATTTGCTGTATATGTACGAGCGCTGGTTCAAGTAACAGACTCGAACCGCTGCCATTCGGGCGGACAAGACAGAGGGGATTGGATTCCCATGCTCTGCCGTCGGCATGAGTCGCACTGACTCCTGCGGGACATACACCTGTCCGCCCGCAAGCCGATCTCCTCTGTTTAGATCGGGTTACTTGAGAATGCCGAGAAACCACAGCAAGACCAGCAGGCTTGCCGGCACTCCCAGCAACCAGAGAATGAATCCTTTTCCCATCGTTCCCATACGTCCCTCCTGACTAACCTCAGATTATGGAAGTAGCGATGCTGCCACCAACTCACGATTCAGCGCGCTGACCATCTTCAGATGCGCCGTGCGATCTTCTTCCAGTGCCGCCGCAAATAAGTCGGCGTGCTTGCGCTGCAGTACCATTCTAAAATCTCTCTCCTTGCCGGCCGGGATTTCATACAGCGAGGCCAAGGCGCTCACATACTGGCCCCCACCAGCTGCGGCTTCCTGACGCAGGTTCTCGTACGCCACGCCTGCAAAAAGGTTGATTTTCTGCTCTTTCAACACCATGCCGTCTGCTGAAAAGAGCCCATTGGGGCTCGTGCTGGAGAAGAAATTGACGGTCGTGTCGACCGTAGCTTTTGTTGTGTTACAACCCCCAACCATGAAGCCGGCTACCACAATACACAGGCCCAATCCTGCATTGTTCACTGACAGTGATCGCTTCATACGTGCCTCCTTCTCACATCTGCCGGTACAAGACACCGATTGCATTCATGCCTGCTATTCATCTTGTATCGGAGGAGTCTCCCTGACGCCCCTAGTCATTACCCTGGGGATAGGGAAGAAAGGCGCTAGCCAAGCAGCTAACGCCGGCCCCTGTCAGATGCGAGAACCGAGGCTGCGAGGGAAAATTCGATAGAGGCGCCAAAGGATTGGGGGAGTTAGGAAAACTCGTCCTGCAGGAAGAAGAACTGGAAAGATCTGTCGAATGACCGCGATCACCACTCCTTAAACACAAAGAACACGGCGCCGATCATCATGCCGAAACCGACCAGATAATTCCATTTCAGCTCCTCCTTGAGATAGAGAACTGAGAAGACGCAGAACACGATCAGCGTAATGACCTC
Organism: Nitrospira defluvii; assembly: GCA_000196815.1. GTDB lineage: Bacteria > Nitrospirota > Nitrospiria > Nitrospirales > Nitrospiraceae > Nitrospira_A > Nitrospira_A defluvii_A. The sequence continues at coordinate 528,269 of FP929003.1, read as the reverse complement.
CTGAATCGTCTTCAGCTGCGCGGCCGTGAACTCATAGTGGCCGATCCGGTTGGCCGGCACCTGGAAGCAATATTCCACGAACGCGATCCCCCAACTCGCAAGAATCGCGATCCACAGCGGCGACTCTTTGTACTTCAGATGCCCATACCAGGCGAAGGTCATGAAGATGTTGGAGACGGTCAGTAAGAGAATGGTGTGCATGGGCCTCCTATGAAGATGGCTTACAGCTTATGGCATATGGCGAGCAAGAGGAGTACAGGACTCACAATTCCCAAGGCCACTGAGATTTGCCTATACACTCCTTGCTCAGATTGCCTAGGATATTTTGTGTCGTTTCGAGTAGGCGAGGTCCCGTGATCGCATGGGTGTCTTCGTAACGAACAGTCCCATCAACGCGTCTAACATGAGGGGAGAAGGGAAATTGCAAGTTGTGAACCGCGCGACATCGTGTGTATCGATACAGCATCTCACACAGCGAAAAAAGCGGGAGGTACCGAACCAGATTGTCCCGATCAAAGCCCTGGAATGGCGCCTGCTCCACGGACTCCATAAACTCTTTCGGTGAAATGTATCTTGTTCCGTTCCTGATCTGATCTTTGTCGCCGTAGATTGCGACGACTATTCGGGCTAGCTCTCCATGGCTTTTCAGTTTCTTGTACTCGCCATTTTCAGCGAACTCCGAGCGTGCCCATTGCACAAAGAAGAGCAGGTCGATTTTCTCGTAAAAATCTCGCATCCCTGAATATTCGCGCACGACCCTCTTATATCTTTCACCGTCTTTCCGAAGTATGCGCTGATACCGAAGGGACCCAAATGCTCCCACATAGCAACTCAGAACCAACTGAGCCTCACGAGCATACTCAGTGTCCTCCATCAACGACGTGACCCGAGCAAGGTTCTCCTGCCAGTCCTCAAAATAATCTTTGATCTCGTCAGCCTTCACATTCAAACCAGGCCTACTTTGCACAACTAGAGCGGGCGGACTGAGCCATCCTTCACTGAGCGCGTCCAACGAGGGCCTTCTGAGGCCGCGCGTTGCGCGAGGTGCGCGACGCGACGAGTAAGGAGCATCACGTTTGCGCACGCCGGCGAGTGGTGAGCCGGCCGTGTCCTCGAAGGATGGCCAGTCCACCCGCTCCCCCGTTCCTTCTTAGCGGGGGTGTGAGGGATGGAGCCTTCGGAAGTCGGCGTGACGGGCGTGGCGAGATGTAGCGGATAAACCTGCCGTTGTGCGACGGCATGCGACCTTCGGTCGCGCCTCACAGTCGTACACGGCAACCAGTAGCGGGGCGTGAGCAGTCCCCGCCCATCGCATCATGCCGACTCCGAACGCTCCATCCCTTACACCCTCGCTTCCCTCAACACCTGTCCCGTATACGACCGCTTCACCTTGGCGATCTCTTTCGGCGGGCCTTCGGCGACGATTTCGCCGCCCCGGTCGCCGCCCTCGGGCCCCAGGTCGATGATCCAATCCGCATTGCGGATCATGTCGAGGTTATGCTCGATCACAAGGACCGTATTGCCGCTCTCGACCAGACGATCGAGCACATCCAACAATCGCTGGATGTCGGCGAAATGCAGGCCGGTGGTGGGTTCATCCAGAATGTACATGGTGCGGCCGGTGGGACGTTTGGAGAGTTCGCGGGAGAGTTTCACCCGTTGCGCTTCCCCGCCCGACAACGTGGTGGCGGACTGGCCGAGCTTGACGTAGTGCAGCCCCACGTCGTGGAGCGTCTGCAACTTCGTCTTGATGTAGGGGATGTTCTCGAAGAACTCCAAGGCGTCGTCCACGGTCATGTTGAGGATATCGGCGATGCTGCGGCCCTTATACTGAATCTCCAGGGTCTCGCGGTTGTAGCGCTGTCCCTTGCAGACTTCGCACGTGACGTAGACATCGGGCAGGAAATGCATCTCGATTTTGATGAGGCCGTCGCCCTGACAGGCTTCGCAACGTCCGCCCTTCACATTGAAGCTGTAACGGCCCGGCTTGTACCCGCGCACGCGGGACTCGGGCAGGTTTGAAAACAAATCCCGGATAAAGGTGAAGAGACCGGTGTAGGTCGCCGGATTGGATCGGGGCGTACGGCCGATCGGCGATTGGTCGATGTCGATGATTTTATCCAGCGCATCGACACCTTTGAGTTCCTTACACCCGTCGATTTTCGGTTTCTTGTGATAGAGCAGCTGGGAGAGCGAATGAAACAGCACTTCGAGCACGAGGGTGCTCTTGCCTGATCCCGATACGCCGGTCACGCAGGTTAACAGGCCCAGGGGAATGTTGACCGTCACGCCCTTGAGATTGTGCTTCTTCGCTCCGACGACAGTGATAGACCCTTTCGGTTTGCGCTGGCGCTGCGGAAGCGAGACCATTTGTTCGCCACGCAAGTACAGGCCGGTCAATGAATCCGGATTCGCCATCACCTGCTTGGGCGTACCCTGAGCAATGATCCTGCCGCCATGCGTGCCGGCGCCCGGGCCCAGATCGAGGATGTAGTCGGCCGCTTCCATCGTCTCCGCGTCGTGTTCGACCACGATGACCGTGTTCCCGAGATCACGAAGTCGAAGCAAAGTCTGTAGCAAGCGCCGATTGTCACGCTGATGAAGGCCGATCGACGGCTCGTCCAGGATGTACAACACGCCCACCAGGCCCGACCCGATTTGGGTGGCGAGACGAATGCGCTGACCTTCGCCGCCTGAAAGCGTGGCCGCCGGGCGGTCCAACGTCAGATAATCCAAGCCGACATTGACCAGAAACCCCAACCGTTCGCGAATCTCTTTCAGGATGCGATGGGCAATGACGAGTTCGCGTTCGGTGAACTTGAGGGACGTGAAAAAATCCGCCGCCGCCCGCACCGACAACTCCGTGACTTCGGCAATCGATTTCTTGGCGATCTTCACCGCCAGACTTTCCGGCTTGAGCCGCGCCCCGTCGCAGGTCTCGCACCGCTCCAGCAGCGTAAAGTCTTCTTCTTCCGACGCGCCCGGCGTCATGGCGTATCCAATACCATCGCAGGCCGGGCAGGCTCCATGCGGGCTATTGAACGAGAAGATTCGCGGAGTGATCTCCGGATAACTCACGCCACACTTAATGCAAGCCAGCTTCTCGCTATAGAGATGCACTTTGCCCGTCTCGGACAGGACGCCGACCAACCCCCCGGCCAGCTTCATGGAGGTTTCGACGGAGTCCGCCACCCGCCGCATCAACGCGTCGCCCGGCTTCATCACCAGCCGATCCACGACGATCTCGATGGTATGCTTCTTCTGCTTGTCGAGCGTAATGTCTTCGCCGAGATCGACGATCTCCCCGTTGATGCGGGCCCGCACATAGCCGGCCTTCCGCATCTCCAGCAATTCTTTCCTGTATTCGCCCTTCCGCCCGCGCACGATAGGCGAGAGAATCTGGAATTTCGTCCCTTCCGGCAATTCACAGATCGCATCCACCATCTGCTGGACGGTCTGTGCCGTGATTTCTTGTCCACATTGGAAACAGTAGGGATGACCGACACGGGCATAGAGGAGCCGAAGGTAATCGTAGATCTCCGTGACGGTCCCGACGGTTGAACGGGGATTGTGGCTGGTGCTCTTCTGTTCGATGGAAATGGCCGGCGAGAGGCCTTCGATGGAGTCCACATCGGGCTTGCCCATCTGTTCGAGAAACTGCCGGGCATAGGCAGAGAGGGACTCGACGTACCGCCGCTGGCCTTCCGCGTAGATCGTGTCGAAGGCGAGGGAGGACTTCCCCGACCCGCTCAAACCGGTCATGACGACCAGCTTGTCCCGCGGAATCTCGACATCGAGGTTCTTCAGATTGTGCTCACGCGCCCCTTTGATGACGATGGAATTGCTCATAAGCGCGGGATTATACCATGCCGTCGCGCAAGTCTCGGCATCCGACCACCGTGACGTTGACGCCGATGGCGGCAAGACTGTCAAAATATCGACGCACCGCTACAGCATCGACCGGAAGGGATTTTAGTTTTCCCGGGATGTGCCGATAGGGAACTGCGGGAGCCTTCACCCCGACCCACAACCACCCACGATTTTGACGACTGCCATGCATGACGTGCTGAGCCTCTTTAAGCGGAATATCAATCAGCTGTTCGGGATTACGGTCGATATCCTCAACGTCGGCCGCTCTCTCCAGCAGTTGTCGCTGTCCATGCAGATTCTTGCGAATAACGGCGTGGTCCAAGCAGCCAAAATCCCTGGTGGAAAAGGCCGACCCATGCTGGCGCTGGTGGAAATCCTGAACAACACCCCGAAAGAAATCCGACCGGAGGTGGAAGCCCTGGAGCACCTCTGTGCGGGGCTGGCCAAGGTTACCGCCAGCAGTTCGAATATTGTCTGGCGATACCACCAATTGATTGCGAGCCTGCTCTCTGCGATGGCGCATGCGGAACAGAGTCCAGCGTCGAAACATCTGGAGACTCTGTCTCACCTCCGCTTCACCACAGCGGCCGATGTGACGCAATTGATGCACCATCCGGCGTTTTCGGACGCCGGGACACTCGAACGTGACAATCGCGCCTATATCATCACTTTGTGCCAGACCAACCTCGCCGAACTGCATGAACGGCTGAAAGAGGCGCTTCGCTGTCTGGGGGAGACCCAGCAGGCCCTGGTCGGGCTGAAAACGATCGGCCTCACCGCGCGCTACATGGCCTTCTGCATCGCCTCGGAAGCGGCCGGATTGGCCGAGGCAGAAGCCAACTTCAAGAACCTCGCGACGGAAATTACCCATGTCGTGGACGATCTGGATGCGAAAACCCGCGCCATGAAAGAAGCCATCGAGCACGGGCAGGAGCTCTTAGAACTGCTGCTGAAAGGGCACACCTATGCAAAGTAAGGTCTTGTACAACCAGGACGGCCACCAGTGGATCGTCATCGGCCGGGATCCCGAAAAGGACAGCCACGTCATCGATACGAACGAGTATGTGATCATCAATCGCGGCCATGCCATGCTGCTGGACCCGGGCGGCATTCAAATCTTCCCGCAGGTCCTGGCTGAACTCGCGAAGTATGTGCGCATGCAAGACATCCGCGTGATCTTCGCCAGCCACCAGGACCCGGACATCTGCTCGTCGCTGGCCATGTGGCTCGACCTGAACCCCGCGATCAAAACCTATTGCTCCTGGCTCTGGACGGGTTTCGTCAGCCATTTCAGCACCGGCGCGGTGATTACGTTGAACCCCATTCCGGACCAGGGGATGCGCATCAGGATCGGGGACGAAGGCCCTGAGGTTGAAGCCGTTCCGGCCCACTACTGTCATTCCTCCGGCAATTTCTCCCTGTATGATCCGACGGCAGGAATTCTGTTCTCGGGGGACATCGGCGGCGCCCTGGTTCCGGATCACCATGCCAGTCTGGTCGTCACCGATTTCGAACAGCACATCCAATATATGCGCGGGTTTCACCTGCGCTGGATGCCTTCTACCCTCGCCCTGCGCGGGTGGACACAACGGGTCCGCGCCATCAAGCCCCGCATGATCTGCCCGCAGCACGGCTCGATCTTCGAAGGCGAGATGGTCGGCAAACTGCTGGACTGGCTGGACAGCCTGGAAGTGGGTCAGTGGAAGGACAGCGCCGCCAAGACCGACACACGCGCCGCGGCCTGATCGCGAATAGCGCACTGATCGAATCGTTCCCATCACATCCCTCCCGCCGACACCGCTACCTTGACAACAGGCAAAAGCGGGTGCTACCACCCTCCCATGGTGCGGGCGGAACGATCTCCCATACATGATCAGCCGGAAGAGGCGGCAAAAGCGGTCTCAACCTGGTCCGGGCAGGCGCGTGAACAAGCTGTCCAGCGGATGTTCACTGCGATTGCGGGCGTCTACGATCTCAACAACACCCTGCTGAGTTTCGGCCTCCACCACCATTGGAAACGCCTCACCGCGTCGTACGTGCCCACCGTGACGAACGGACGCGCACTCGACATCGGCGCCGGCACGGCGGATCTCGCGCTCTTGATTGAACCCAAAATGGGCCGGGAAGGTCACGTGATCGCTTCCGATTTGAACCATGCGATGTTGGCGGAAGGACTGAGAAAAGTCACCGGGCGCGGGCTCCGTGACCGGATTACCTGCCTGCAGGCCAATGCCGAGCAACTGGGCTTCCCCGATGAGACCTTCCATGCCGTGACCACCGGCTTCTGCATGCGCAACGTGGGCAATCTGACACAGGCATTCACGGAAATCCGTCGGGTCCTGCGGCCGGGTGGTCGATTCGTGTGCCTGGAGTTTTCACGACCGGCCTATGGCTGGCTGCGCGGCCTCTATGATTGGTATTCGTTTCGCCTGCTCCCCTGGATCGGCACCAAGGTCGCGAGAGACCGGACCGGAGTCTACGAATACCTCCCGGCGTCGATCCGCACCTTTCCCGATCAGGAGCGGCTGGCCACCCTGTTACGCGAAGCCGGATTCAGCCGGGTGGAGTACCGGAACCTCACCGGGGGCATTGTCGCCATCCACGTGGCAACCAAGTAACAACGAGCGTAGGGCCTATGGCGAATAGCACCACGAGCCGGGAACGATTCCTTTCTCACCTGTCAGCCATACGCGATTAGCCATCAGCTCCGACCATGGAATCCATTCTCTATATTTTTCTCCCCTGCAAGAAGGTGTACCCGATCGGGGTCACCTATCTGGCCGACTTCATCCATCGCCGGAAACCGGAAGTGCGGCAACGCATTCTCGACCTCTCGTTGTTTTCAGAGTCACAACGCAGCCAGGCGATTCGCGATGCCGCGCTTGAGTTCAAGCCGGACCTCGTGTGCTTTTCATGGCGGGACATTCAGATTTTCTCTCCCCATGAAGGCGATGCCTCGCTGGAGCATGCCTTCAATTTCTATTTCGCCGGGAATCCCATCAAACGTGTCGCGGCATCGTTTGCCGGGCTGAAACAGCTCTATCGCTACTACAGCCACATTCGCGCCAACCTGTCATACCCCTGGCTGATCCGGAAGGAATTCCCTCAAACGCAGATTATGATCGGCGGCGGCGCCTTTACGGCCTTTGCGGATCAATTGATCGAGAAGCTGCCGGAAGGAACGATCGGCATTTTGGGCGAAGGGGAAGACGCGATCCTGAAGGTGGTCAACGGCGACTCGCTGGAAAATGAGCGTTATATCATTCGCGAGGGGAAACAGACGCGCAAGGGCAACCAGGGCTCGCCGGCGCTGCTCGATGCCTTAACCGTCGATCTGCCCTACCTCACCTCCATTTTCCCCCAATACGCCGCCTACATGGATGAATCGATCGGCGTGCAGACGAAACGTGGCTGCCCGTACGACTGCGCCTTCTGCCTCTATCCCTATATTGAAGGCAAACGCGTGCGGTACCGGCCGCCGGAAATGGTCGTCAAGGACATCTCCCAGCACTATCATCAATGGGGTGCCCGGCGTTTTTGGTTTACCGATGCCCAGTTCATTACCGGGAAGGAAGCCTATCCGCAGTGCACCGAGATTCTCGAACGGATTGTGCGTGAAAAGCTGGAGATCGAGTGGTCCGGTTACATCCGCACCTCGTTGATCACGCCGGAGCTGGCCAAGCTGATGGTGCGATCGGGTGTCGGAGATCTGGAAGTCGCCATCACCTCCGGATCCCAGGACGTGTTGAATAACCTCCACATGGGCTTCAAACTCGAACGGCTCTACGACGGGTGCCGCTACCTGGCCGAAGCCGGCTTCAAGGGCAAGGTCATCCTCAACTATTCACTGAACTCCCCGAAGGAGACGGAAGAGAGCCTGCTCCAGAGCGTCGAGTCCTACAAGAAGGTCGCGTCGATCCTGGGAGAGGAACGGGTCTTCCCCTTGATGTTCTTCCTGGGCATCCAACCCAATACGGACCTGGAACACAGACTGCTGGAGGAAGGCTACCTCTCGGCCGGGTACAACCCGCTCATGCTGACGCCGACGAGCATTCGCAAGCTCCTCTACAACCCGGCACCGCTCAACAAACTCATCGCCAAGGCCTGCCTCGCCGCATGGGAACGCAAAGAAGGAAGCCGCGATCCCCGAGCCTGGACCGGATCACTTTCTCAAACCGCTTCTCAAACGACCCACTCCGGTCCGAAGCCTGACACCGCTCACTATGCCGATGCGAATCTCATTCGCGGCATTCACAACAACTCCGGAAGGGACGCGCTCCTGACCCTGGAAGAGATACTTCGCTCGCGTCGCCCCGCTCAGCCGACCACCGCCACGACGGAAAAGACGGCTGTGAGTCCAATGAGTTAGCCGTTATTCACAGGCCTATGCACACCCCTCGGTTTGCTTGCATTCCCCGAGAACACGGTGCTATCATGCCGCTTCTTTTGGGGTAAAGTTCCATTCAACCGTTTGAATTCTTGGCGGTTCTCTGATCTCATCCCCCTGTAGAGTGTTTGCCTAGGAGGCGTCTCGATGTACAAGACCATCTATATCCCGGTCGATAATTCCGACCATTCCAATACAGCCGTCGACGTTGGAGTCGAATTGGCGAAAACCTACGGCTCAAAGATTGTGGGCAGCCACGTCTACGCGGCCAAGATGCACGATAAGCGTTTCAAGCAGATGGAGGCTGGCCTTCCCGAGGAATATCACGACGAGAAGGAACTCGATCGCCAGCGCCAGATCCACGATTCGCTGATTACCCGCGGACTCCAAATCATCACAGATTCCTACCTCGACTACGTTGACAAAAAGTGCAACGAGGCAAACCTGCCTGTCGAACGCCGTTCCTTAGAAGGGCGCAATTGGAAAGTGCTGGCAGAGGACATCAACACCAATGCCTATGATCTCGTCATCATGGGAGCCTTGGGAGTCGGAGCGGTCAAGGACAGCGTGATCGGCAGCAACACCGAGCGGGTGCTGCGACGCGTGCGCAACTCCGACATGTTGATCATCAAGCAGCCGACTCCGGTCGGTACCGGCAAGATCGTCGTGGCCGTGGACGGCAGCCCCTACTCCTTCGGCGGACTCATGACGGGTTTGGCGTTAGGCAAAGCGTTTAACGTGCCGGTCGAAGCCATCTCCGCCTTCGATCCCTACTTCCACTACGCGGCGTTCCACAGCATTTCCGGCGTCCTCAACGAAGAGGCCGGCAAGGTCTTCCGCTTCAAGGAACAGGAGAAGCTGCACGAAGAAGTCATCGACAGCGGTTTGGCAAAGATTTATCAGTCGCACCTGGATATCTCCCGCGAGATCGCCCAAGCCGAGCAGACCGATGTAAAAACGACCCTCCTGGACGGGAAAGCCTTCGAAAAGATCATTCAATATGTGCGGAAAGAAAATCCGTGGCTGCTCATCGTGGGTCGCATCGGCGTCCACAGCGACGAGGATATGGATATCGGCAGCAACACGGAAAATCTGCTCCGTTCCGCCTCCTGCAACATCCTGGTGTCGAATCGGAAGTATGTGCCACCGATCGATACGCAAGCGGAATACACCATCGCCTGGACCGAAGAAGCCTTGCGCCGGATGGAACGAATTCCCGTGTTTGCCCGTGGAGTCGCGAAGACCGCCATTCACCGGTACGCCATTGAGAAGGGCCACACGATTATCAGCAATACGGTCGTCGATTCTGCCGTCGGCCACATTCTCCCCAAAGGAGCGATGGACGCGATGCGGGCGCTGGGCGGGAATCTGGATGCCGCCGGAATCGATCGCGACAAGATGCAGGCCGACGATTCAGTCGCACAGGACCTGATGGGCTCCACTCTGAGCGGGATGATGACCCAAGTTGTGGAGGAAAAACCCGCCCACAGCCCCGGGACGCAGGCCTACCTGGATCGAATGAGCCAGAACTACTTTGTCTGCGACGGATGCGGATATATCGGAAAGGGCGACACCCCCGTGAAGTGCCCGGTGTGCAGCGCCGAAGGGGATCGCTTCAAGCAAGTCGACAAGACCATCTTCGAAGCGGCCGCTAAGGCCGAAGGTGGGCTTGAAACCGATGTGGCCTATGACGATATCCCGATGCAGTGGACTAAGGATGCGAAGGAAGCGATTCGCGCCGTACCGGCCGGGTTCCAACGCCGTCGCGCCAAAGCGAAGATCGAGAAGAGCGCCCGCAAGCTCGGCATGACTACGATTACGCTGGAATATGCCGGTCCGATGATTCAAGAGGCGGCAGCCGAAGACTATACGCCCATCTTTGCAAACAAGGGGACGGGAACCACTCCTCAACAATCCCCTGCAGCAGTCGAAACCAACGGAACCGACGCTCATGCTAAGAACGGCCATGGCGAAGAACCGGCTCCGGCTCCTCAGGAAACCGTGTCGCCCTATACCTGGACGCCGGATGCTCAGGGCCGTTTGGATCGCGCACCGGAAGGGTTCATGCGGGAATGCACCAAGGCCCTGATCGAGAAACATGCCGATAAGATCGGCACGACGGTCATCACCCTGGAAGTAGCAACTGAAGGAATCGAACAGGCGAAGGGCTACATGGCCGATGCCATGAAGACCGGCAATCTGAAAGACATGATTGCCAACCTGACCGGCTCCTCCAGCAAAACCGGGGCGAACCGGTGATGGGAAAATCACTGCCGGTACTCAATTTCCCGTTCCTCGGAGACAAGCTGGAGTCTCTCCAGCAGCAAATCTCGAAGTTCATCTCCCCGACCTCTCCTTCGGCTGCGCCGAACGACGGTCGCACGGTTGATGACTTCAAACCGTATCTCGTCGCGCTAAACCTCACCAAGCGCTGCAATCTCAAGTGTGATCACTGTTATCTCGATGCTACGACCAAAGCCGGCGGCGGGTCCGATGAGCTCAGTACGGAGGAATGCTTCCGTCTCATCGATCAAATTGCCGAGGTGAACAAGGGATGCCTGCTGGTGATCACCGGCGGAGAACCGCTGGTGCGTCCCGACATCCTGGACATCGCCCGACATGCCGTGGGGCTCGGCTTCATCGTCGTGTTCGGCACCAATGGCATGTTGATCAACGATCGCATGGCAAAAACGCTGGTCGAAATCGGCGTCATGGGCGTCGGCATCAGCATCGACTCGCTTGATCCGGACAAGCACGACAAGTTCCGCGGCGTTCCCGGTGCCTTTGCGAGCGCATTAGCGGGCATCGAGGCCTGCAAGCGCAACGGTCTACAGTTCCAGGTTCACTTCAGTGCGCAGCCCATGAACTATCAGGAATTGCCTGCAGTCGTGGAATGGGCCCATACCCTTGGCGCACGGGTCCTGAATGTGTTCTTCATGGTCTGCACCGGACGCGGCGAAGAACTGACGGACATCACACCCCAGCAATACGAAGAAGTGCTGGGCTATCTTGTGGATTGCCAGGACCAGTACAAAGATATGCTGGTACGCGCCCGTTGCGCTCCGCATTTCAAGCGACTGGCCTACGAAAAAGATCCCAATTCCCCTCTGACCAAAGCCACCGGATATATGGGCGGAGGCTGTCTGGCAGGGACGAATTACGCACGAGTCACTCCGAACGGGGAACTGACCCCCTGTCCCTACATGCCGCTATCGGCCGGAAATGTTCGCGAGACAAGTTTTGTCGATTTGTGGGAACGCTCGGACGTGTTCAATTCCTTCCGCTACCCCCAACTCAAGGGCAAATGCGGCGATTGCGAGTACACGGACATCTGCGGCGGCTGTCGGGCTCGACCCTACGTCGACCACGGCGACTGGCTCGACGAAGACCAATGGTGCCTGTATACCCCCAAGGGCGGAGACAAGATCAAAGTCGCCTTCAACACTCCGGAAGAAACCGATATCGCATGGGACGAGGCCTCGGCGCTTCGACTCAGCCGAATCCCCTATTTCCTGCGGGCCATGGTCAAGAAGGGCGTAGAGCGCCATGCGAGAGAAACCGGAATCGCGATGATTACCGTTGAGTTGATGGAAGAGCTGCGAAAAAAGCGCTTTGGAAACGACGCGCCGGTCTTCAATTTCGATATGCGAGGGAAGGACTAGGAGCCGGGCGCCATACAGAATCTTCCGTAGCCCCAGCTACTTTCGCTGGTCGCCCTGACCAATCAATAATGGATTCCGTACAAAGCATCTTCCTCGATCTGAATCAGCTGATTCCGATCGTCAATCACTGGTTCCATCTCCTCTCAGCCGTGATCTGGATCGGCGGGCTCGCGTTCATCGTGATGGCCGTTAAGCCGGGGCTCCGTGAAGCCGCCCTGCCCAAGGAATATGTTCGCCCGATTACCGACGCGTTTTACAAGCATTATAAGCGGGTGGCGGGGATCCTGCTGGTCGTCCTGCTGTTCACCGGCGGCATCAACCTCCACTACGTCAATCAGATCTTCGTCTCGCAGACGGGCCAGGGCATGCAGAACCATCCCAAGTACCTCTGGATTTTCTGCGTTAAGCTGATTCTGGTTCTGTGCCTCCTCACGCTGTTCCTCTATACCGTCATTTTCAAATCGGATCAGGACGAGGAAGAGGAAGGCGAAAACTACGAATCGATCCCGTTTCAACGCGCAGCGCTCTGGATGGGCTTCTTCATCATCCTCTGCGCCGCTGCCATGAAACATCTGCATCAGTAGGCTCGACTCAGAAGACTACCCCCTCTCGTACCGGACTGACACCGCTTCAGATATCCGACTCGTCGAAACAAGGTTCCAATCGATTCACCGGGCTGAACGGATCTCCTATCCGTTCACGCCTCCTCGACCTGGCCAAAAATTCATTGGCATTCGTTTGGTGATCCAGGTAGGCTTCCGCGCGCATGGCATATGAGTTGCTTCCCGTACAGCAGGGACGCGGGATTGCTCGAACCATGGTCACGGTCTCGATGATCGCTTCAAGGATCGCATCCCTAACCTGGCTCATCACCAGTCGGAGCAATGTGTTACCTGCTCCAGTGGGCTCGCTCATCATGAGGAGATGACGCATGTCTTACCGTCTGCACCGCATCCTTGCCCTTGGTGGACTTCTACTTGCATTGTCACCCGTACATTGTCGGGCACTGGACCAACCTCCAACACAAAATGTCGACCTGATCACCACTCAAGGGTTGACCGACCAGGAGTTGCAAGAGTGGCACCGCACGTCGGCCGGAACTCAACTCATTCCCTATGACTGGCTGGTTGCGCTGACAGATGACTCTCTCGCAAAAGGATTTGCCGCCACCGGTCTCATTGCAGACCCAGGCCATCCGGACAAACTTCCGATCGGTTTCTCAAAGACGGAAGGGACAACCATTTCAACCGCTCAGGCCGGCCTCACCTGCGCCTTTTGCCACACGACCCAGCTCACCTACAAAGGCCAATCGATGCGTATCGAGGGCGGCCCCTCACTGCAATACAACGCTCACTTCCTGGCCGTCCTACTCAAGCGGCTCGCTATGCTTATCCCTTCCGACGGAGCCGAATTCCATAAGAGCCTGAAAGAGTTGGATCCGCCTGAGCCATTCAAGACGTTCGCCGGCCGTGTCTTGTCGCGCCGAGAGGAAGCCACAACCGCATACACGCTCACCGCACTGGCGGTGGAGGTAGAGACGCGCACTCAAATACTGATTACCCGCGGAAGCAAAGATCTTTCGCCGGAACAGTGGGGACCGGGCCGATTCGATGCGCTCGGCCGGGGGGGCAACACGGTCTTCGGCCCGCTCAATCCCGATAACCTCAGACCCGCTAATGCCTCGGTGAGCATTCCCCCATTATGGGGCGTGTGGGAGTATGACTGGGTCCAGTGGGCAGGATCTATTCAGCATCCGCTCGCGAGAAATATCGCGCAAGTCATCGGCGTCAATGCCGGTCTGTTTGCCTGGGCCCAACCTGGAGTCTCGCTGCCTGAAGACCGAAAAGACATTTTTCGCTCTTCGGTTGATATCAGCTCCCTCAAGAAGCTGGAGACGCTGGCTCGCCGATTGTTCCCGCCGCACTGGCCGACCTTCTTCCCCGCCATCAATCGAGAGTTAGCCGCCCGCGGCAAAGAGCTGTACCATGGCGACAAACGTAAAGGAATTCAGAACCTGTGCGCCCATTGCCATGTCGCCACAAAAATCCCCTCCCCTTCTCCAGACGGTCCCAACCTGCATGTCACCATGGTGCCACTAAAAGAAATTGGCACTGACTCGCTGTATCTGGAAAACTTTTCCCGCCGCACCGTGGACACAGGCTTGTTGGGGCATGGACGGCTGTCCGCGAGAGAGGCCTCGCAACTCATCACCACTGAACTCATGGCGGCAAATGGGGCCGGAGAAGATCGGGAATACCAACACCGCACGAATATCTGGCGGGATACCGCCCAATATATCGCCCGCCCGCATCTGGCCGTATGGGCCACAGCCCCGTTTCTCCATAATGGCTCAGTCCCAAACCTCTATGAGTTGCTCTCTCCTGCCAAAGAGCGGCATGCCTGCTTCTATGTGAGTCCGAATATGGAATTTGATCCGAAACACGTGGGCTTTGCCGTCGAAGAATGTACCGGTGCGCCGGCCGGTCGAGATCTCCTCGGAGGATTCGAGTACAGAACCCAATTGCCGGGCAATGGCAACAAGGGGCACGAGTTTGCAGATACCTTGGATTGCGAGAGTTCGAAGAGCAGCGGCGTGCTGGGATGTAAGATCCCCGAGTCAGACCGATGGGCCATTATTGAATATCTCAAGACCTGTGACCTTGATCGATTGGTAATGACGAACGCCCCGATCTGTCGAGATCTTGAATAGCGGAGTACGGCCGGAAGACCTGGCGCCCATCGGCCGAGGCGTTGCTGAAGATTCGCCTCCGGCAGACCCGGTCACCGGAGCACGCCGCTCCAATGAAGCCAGCACCGAATCGAGCGACTCACGCATGACCGACCTTCTCTCCAAAGAACATTCCATTCTCGAACGGCCGTTCATGGAGTTTCGCCCATTCGGTCTCAACGACCAGGGCGAAAAGATCAGCGACATCAGCGGAGTCGTCGTTCAGTCCAACGTAGACTACATGTTCGACTATCTCAGTCGCACCGCCGGGACGGAGGCTGCCGAACAAGCGCTGGATGAACTGTGCCGCCTTCTCAACGCCCGCCTTCCGGACCGCACTTACCACGTCACCCCCGACTCGCTTCGCAATATCTGGAATAGTTACTCCTACGAATTCGTCTGTTACCTCAGGGAGTTCTGCGAACATCTGTCCGGGGATCCTCAATTTCATGTCAACGTGGGAACGGACAGGAAAGTCCCCCCCCTGATCCAAATTCTCTGTCGCCCGTTTTCGACCCCGCAGCTCTACAAGATGTGGCCCTATTTCGGCAGCAAGTATGTCCGGGGCGTGTTGGAATTCGAGGTCGGCCGGGTGAACAGACGTTCGGCGGTTCTCCGCATGACATTCACCGATCGGGCCCTTGTGCAATTCGGTCCCTACCGGAAGCGGTGCGTGGATGTCATCTGCCTCTCCTGCAAGAGCAGCATTGCGCGAGTACAGACGCAACTGCACGGTACACCGGCCGCCACGGTCAGGGACCTCTCCTGCACCGCCAACGGCGATCCCTATTGCGAATGGGAATTCACATGGACGCCGCAAGTCCGCAGTTCCGTACCGCTCGCCATGTGGATGCTCGTCGCGGGAGGCACCTTCACCTACCTGCATCTTCGCCGGCCTGACGTGCCGACGGTGGAGGCTCTGGGGCTGGCGGCTGTTCCAGCATCGCTGTTGTGGTGGATGATCACCAATCACATGCGACAAGCCGCCAAACCGCTGCAACGGTTGATCAAGGATCAGGAGCAGGTCGTCGATGCGCGGCACGAGGAATTGCGCGAGGCCTACCTCGAGCAACAGAGTACCGCCGTGACCTTACGCCGAAAAATCAACGACCTGACGACACTTCACCGCGCAGGACTGTTGTTCAGTTCGACCTTCGATCGGGAAGAGTTACTGACCAATGTGTTAGAGACGATCGTCCGTGAATTGCACTACGATCGCGCCATGATCACGCAGTTCGATCGCACGAGGAACGTGTCGCACGACTTTCGAGTGCGTGGCATGCCGCAAGAGGTCGCCGATTTTCTGCGGACGCAGGAAGTGCCCGTTACCGACCCCAACAGTGTCGAAGGGACCGTGTTCCTGCGCGGCGAACCCGTGCTGACGAACAACATTCACGAAATCTGGGACCGGCTGCACCCGTTCGATCAAAAATTGATCGCGATGGTCAATGTAAAATCCTTCATTACCGTTCCCCTCAAAACTCAAGATGCCGTCATCGGCTCCCTCTCGGTCGACCGCACACACAATCAAGCCCTGACCCAAGACGATCTCGATGTCCTGGTCACTCTCGCCAGCCAGGTCGCCATCGCCCTGGACAATGCCCAGGCCTATCGTGAAATCGAATCGTTGAATGCCGGTCTGGAGGCTCGAGTGCGCGAGCGGACGGCGGAGTTGGAAGCCGCCAATGCGCAACTCAAGCAGATGGATCGGCTCAAATCGAAATTTCTTGCCCATGTGTCCCACGAGCTTCGAACGCCGCTCACCAGTATCGTCGGCTTCGCGGACAATATGCTCGAGGGACTCGTCGGTTCCCTCAATATGAAGCAGGAGCAGTACCTCACCCGCATCAAAGCCAACGGCACCAGACTTGCCCGCATGATCACCGACCTGCTGGACCTCTCGCGTGTCGAGGCCGGTAAACTCGTACTCTCCTTCGAACAGGTTTGCCTTCCGACGCTTGTGAGCGACGTGGTCGAACAACTCCTGCCGCTGGCCATCACTAAGCATCTCAACATCGAACTTCAGAGTCCGGATCCCGAACTGCTGGTGTGGGCGGATCAGGACCGGCTCAGCCAGATTTTGACGAATTTATTGGATAATGCTATCAAGTACACTCCTGACGGGGGACAGGTCGCGGTGGAGCTTTCGGTCGATACGCACGACATGGCTCGTATCGTCATCCGTGATAACGGCCAGGGTATCCCTTCGGATGCACTGCCCAAACTCTTTGATCCGTTCTTCCGAGTGCAGCAAGAAGAGCGAAGCCAAACCAAGGGATTGGGACTCGGGTTGGCGATCGTCAAAGATTTGGTCGATCTGCACGGCGGCAGCATCACGGTTCGTAGCGAGGTGGATCAGGGAACGGAGTTTACCTTCACCCTCCCCCTGCATTCGCGCGAGCCATCTCCCGCCGGCCAAGTGCCCGCCGTTCGCCGCACGGTGTTGGTCGTCGACGACGATCCTGACATTTGCGACCTGCTGCGGGATCGCTTGGAGGCGGAAGGCGTTCACGTCTGCACCGCGGCGGACGGTCGCGCCGCATTACGCATGCTGGCGGAGACCACGGTCGATGGAGTGTTGCTTGATATCGCCCTGCCGGAATTGGACGGGTTTGAAGTCCTGCGACAGTTGCGTCCCACCCACCCCACGTTGCCGGTGGTCATGATGACGGCCGTGGAGGCGCTGGATCGTGCCATGGCGGCAGTGGAATCCGGCGCTCAAGATTACCTCCTGAAGCCTTTCGATGGAGCCAGACTCCGGCAAATCGTCGATCGTTGGTTCATCACCGGCTCCGGTCAATCCCAGTCTTCGATAGGACGGTAACCCCATGCCTCTCGCTCAGCGATTCCGCCGCGCCCTGCTTCTCTGCCTGTTGTGTTCGGCCGCCGGATTCGTCCTCGCTGCCGCTTCCGCCAACGCACAAACGCCACGGCTCCAGGGCCAGTCCGCCGCCGCCGCCGCCATGGGAAACGCCTTCGTCGCCCAGGCCGATGACCCTTCCGCGCTTCATTACAACCCCGCCGGCATGACCCAACTGCATGGGTTCCAAACCCTGTTCGGAACCACGCTCATCGGAGGCACCACCCAGTTCTCGAGCCCGACCGGCGCACAAACGACAGGCGATCGCAACGGAAGCGTGGCCTGGCCCCCTCCCGGCCACGTATACCTGGTCGCGAATCTCAAGGACCTCGGACTGTCGGCGCTCGGGAATTTCACCGCCGGTATCGGGATGAACAATCCGTTCGGTTCATTGACCAGATACCCCAACGATGGGCCGTTTCGCACGGCCGTCACCTTTACCACCTTGCCGTTGCTCGACATCAAACCCACCATCGCCTACAAACTGAACGATCAGCTCTCCTTCGGGGTGGGCGCGGATATTTACACCTTCTCCGGGCTCTTCGGAGAAGGCCATCTCGAACAGAAATCCATCTGGCCCGGCGGGCTGGGCATCCCGGCCGGCTCCCTGATGGAAATCAACGGAAGTGACACCACGGCAGGGTTTAACGTCAGTCTCCTGTACACACCCTTCCGCAACAGCGACGGAAAACCACTTGTGAACATCGGTATGGTCTATCGCAGTCAAGCCACCTTTCATCTCACGGGCAACTTTCTCGCCAACGGCGCCTCAGTCGCCGGCGCCACAGCCACCTTCGTTCTGCCGCAAGTCTTCTCCGGCGGCATCGGCATCTGGCCGGTTCGTACGTCCGAGCGCGAATGGAAACTGGAATTCGATGTGGACTACACGGGATGGAAATCCAACCGGAACCTCGATGTCCATTTGACGAACGGCGCCCTGTTACCGTTTCCGCAAAATTGGCAGAGCACCTATACCGTCATGATCGGCACCGAATACCGATGGCTGCGCCTGGCCTCGATGCCGGATTGGGACATTGCCCTTCGGGCCGGCTACATGAACCAGCAGGCACAAATACCCGATCGCACCTTTAATCCGGGAGTCCCCTCAGCCAATACCCACATCCCCTCCGTCGGAATCGGGTTGGCCTGCCATGAAAACGGTTCGTTCCTCGGGCTGGTGCGTTGCGGCAAACTGGGAATCGGCCCGCTGAAGCCGAAATTGTTCGCCATCGATCTCGCGTATCAGGCCGGTCTGTATGAAGTACGCACGATCGCAGGCAACCAGAACCCAACCGTCAATGGCCGATACGACAGCATGGTTCATGTCGGCTCACTGTCGTTGCGGTTCAATTACTGAGTCCCGCTTGTTCCTGCCGGCCCCGATCGTTATTTCCTGATGTGCCGCGATGGCTTCATCCTCAAACATCGACGGCATGACGGTTGCTTCCTCCATCACCATGGATCGATGCCGTCGAGAGAACAGCGTTGATCGAATTGTGCTCGTGCCCTTTCGGCGTGGCAGAGAGCCGGTTTCCTGTCGCCGGTTGTCGACCATGAGCAACCGCATGACACGGCCTCCTGGATCGTGCCCATCCAGCGCTGATCAAACCGCCTTCTCCATGCCATCTGCCGCGTCTCCGCCATCACAGGAGACGCGGCAACCTCTCTCCAGGCCGGCAATGTAACCCACCCTCGTCCTGTTGGCCCTTCTCATCTTCCTACATCGTTCTCCCATCTGAGCGGTGTCTATACGCGTTCATTGCAACGATCATTTCGTATCGGATTGGATACGGCATCGCATCCTATTCGATACACCTCGCGGCAGTACGTACATCTACTCCTCAAGAAGGAGAGTGCGCGTGATATCGGATGTCATCAGAATCACTACGCAACTTGACATCGAAAATGACCGATGCTTCCCCGCCCACCATGGCACAACCTTTGCGCATCCCCGAGGCAGATGGAGCCTACTTAGGAAGTCACACCAGCGGGAGAACAGCGGATCCATGAGGTCAACATGCTCGTGCTTCTTTTTCTCCTACTCGGGGTCGTCGTCCTTCTCGCAGCTGCAGGACGCATTTGGATGAATCCACGCCCTCTTCGGTCAAGAGCGACCAATTCGGCAGGAATGGATCGTCGCGGTGAGTCTCGCGCACTCAAAGAGATATCCAAGAACCACAGCTCTTCGACATAACCCGAGAGCCGGTCACGGCAGGGTGTCGGAGTCATGCGCGGGCAGTGAAAACGGCTCTACACGGCAGGAAGAGAGGCTCGTGCCGAAGTGCTGATCGAGAGCATTTCCTTAGACTTCCGTGATGGACCTCTGCGGCCTGGCGATCACGTGGAGCACGGCGAAAACGGCGAGACTCAAGTCGCCCTGCACCGTGCGGAAGTGGACCCGGGAGACTGTTGCGGATCCTGACCGCTTGCACCTGAGATGCACCATTGCCATGAACACCATGGGGGGCAGCAGACTTTTCGCCGTCGGCCCAACTCGGCTGCCCAGTGTGTGCGCGACCATGTTCGCCTGCTGGTGGCTGATTCCCCTCGGTCTGCCGCACACAATCCACGCTCAAGTCACCCCGCCGATTACGGCTTCAGGCCTGAACACCCAAGTCAGCAAGTCTCCTGCAAACTCCCTGCAATATGACATCACCGCCGGAACGCGAGCAGGGAGTAATCTCTTTCATAGCTTCGGAGAATTCAACGTTCCGACCAGCCACATCGCCAATTTCTTCAACGACTCCGGTCTTGCGACGTCCAACATTCTGGGCCGCGTCACGGGCGGCAATCCCTCCAACATCTTCGGAACCCTCCAAACGACCGGGTTCGGCAATGCCAATCTGTTCCTGATGAACCCGGCCGGAATCTTGTTCGGTCCGACTGCGTCTTTGAATGTTGGAGGATCCGTGAGCCTCACGACGGCGGACTACCTGCGGTTGACGGACGGGGCGACATTCAAGGCAGTTCCTGGCTCCCAGGACACGTCACTCTCCAGCGCGCCGGTATCCGCGTTTGGGTTTTTGGGATCAAACCCTGGCGCCATCACCGTGCAAGGCGGGCAACTGACGGTCTCGGAAGGGCAGGACCTCTCGTTGATCGGAGGGGACATCACCGTTCAGGGAGGGACGTTCGCACAGGCCACCGTTCAGCCGGCCCGGCTTTCAGCCCCCGGCGGGCAAATCACCCTAGTCTCTGTCGGCTCGCCAGGACAAGTGTCGGCAACCGGTGTAGAGAACCAACCCCTCGAACCTTTTGTGAATGGATTCAGCAGGTTTGGAACCATCTCTCTTTCTCAAGGAACGACCATTGATACGAGCGCCACCAAAGCCGGTCGAATTATCATTCGCGGCGGGCAATTCATCATGGATGACGCCTCGCTCAAATCAATCACAGGAAATGGTCACGGCATGGTAACCGAGGGGGAGACGGCATCACCCGCCATTTCCATTACGTCGGAGACCATTGCACTCAACAACGGAACACTCATTACCGCAGACACACACGGGTCAGCACAGGCAGGTGACATCACATTCAACGTGAGGACCCTCACGACGGAAGGTGATGCCACCAATCGGCTTGAATTGAATCCAAATGATCCGTCTACCATCGCTCAAAACCTGGTGACGAGCGATAGCCGAAGTCTCGCGAGCGATGCCGGCTCCGCAGGGCATATCACGGTACAAGGGGTCGACGGAATGGGAACTGCCGCGACGAGCGTCACGTTGAAAGACACCTCGCTCAGCACGAGGATCTTCGGCGGATCAGCCGACAGCAGACCGGGCGCAATTACACTCACCACGAAGTCGCTGCTCCTGACCAACGATGATTTCCCTGACGCGCAGGGGATCGGCGCAGCCACCATGGTCACCACGTCGCTGGGGCCGGCACCGGCCGGAGACATTGCCATCAACGTCGATACCCTCCGGGTAAACGTGAACCACGATGAAACGCCTATCGAAGGCGCTCATCGCGTGTTCCTCAACACTCCGAGCGTGAGCGCAGAGGATACAGCCGGTCCGGCCGGAGCGCTCACGATCTCCGGCTTGCGTCCGGAAACTACCGATCCTGCCTCATTGATCGCACTTAACAATGCACAACTCAGTTCAGCGGTATTGGGTGGGACAGCGGCGCTCGTTCCAGGCGTGATCAGGATCACATCGGACACCGTCAGCATGACCGGAAGGACCGTATTTTTCGCTTTCACATCCCGCTCCGCGCCGGGCAGCAATATTACATTCAATGTGCATACATTCCGAGCGAATGTGAAGCAGGACGGGACCCTGATCAACGGCCACCCCCCCTCGTCGATTTTCTCCGTCAGCGGAAGCGACACCGGAATGGCCGGCAAATCCGGGGATATCACGATCGCAGGACTCGAATTCGCATCGGCCTCGGCGCAGTTGGTTGCCGTGAACAATACGGAGTTCACCACGACAGTGAGCGGAGGAACCGCCGCGACAAACCCTGCGACAATCACTCTTTCGGCAGACAGCTTGAGCATGAATAATAGCCGCATTAGGACCGATACAAACGGCGGAGCTCCAGCCGGCAGCATTGTGATCGACACAGTCAGGTTCCAGGCGGATCAGCAAACAAAGATCAGCAGTACCTCATCGTCCGAGGGGACGGGAGGCCATATCTCCATGACCGCTTCGGAATCGGTTACGATCCGTGGCGGTTCGAATATGACTGCGGAGAGCACTGGTCCAGGCAACGCCGGCAACATCGTCATCAATGCCGGGAATCAGTTCCTCAGTCAGAACGGTTCCATCACGACGCAGGCCAGTCAGGCCAGCGGGGGAAACATTACGCTCCAAGCCATCGAGTCCATCCGGCTCGTGAACAGCCAGCTCAATACCTCGGTGCAGGGGGGACCGACGACATCCGGTGGGAATATCACGCTCGATCCGGCAGTCGTGACGCTCCAGAACAGTCACATTCTCGCCCAAGCCGTACAGGGCCAAGGGGGCAACATCAACATTATCGCGGGCACATTCCTGGCTGATCCGACAAGCGTCATCAGCGCCTCGTCACAATTCGGCTTGAGCGGCGCGGTGAACATTCAATCGCCCGTATCCAGTTTGAGCGGCAGCTTAGCCACCCTGCCGCAACAACCGCTGCAAGGGCAACATCTCTTGCGGCAACGCTGTGCCGCGCAGGCCGGTGGACAGCTGAGCAGTCTTGTGATCGCGGGAAGGGATGCCCTGCCCGCAGAACCGGGCGGCTGGCTCATGAGCCCTCTGCTCATTGCCGACGAAGCTTTCACGGCGTCGGCACAGCTGCCCACAAGCGCCTCTGCTGAGTCTGCGCATCGGACGCAGCTACGCTCGGAACAACCGGTGGGCCAGCTCGGTCCGTTACCACAACTTAGGGCCAATGACTGGCCTGCAGATTGCCGCTCCTGACCTTGTGAGCCTCGCGCACAGGCGAAGAGGGAGCCGAATTGCATTGTGGGATCTTTCATATCCGACTTGTGTGCCTAGGCGTTTCGATGAGCATCGGCCTCATGGGAGTTTCAGCCACAGCACAAATTGCGCCGCCCCTGCCTCCTGTTTTTGATCCGACCGGCCGGTCGGGGAAACCTCCTGCGCCGTTGAGGGAAGAGTTCAAGGCGCCGGACACACCGCCCCCGAGCCGCATCCTTCCGGAGGTGTCACCCGCCCCGCACAAGCCGTTCGAGAACCGATTGGGATCCGTTCGAGTGTTCGTTCATGACATTCACGTCACCGGCAGCACCGTGTTTTCTGAGGCAGAGCTCGCTGACGTCATCGCCCCCTATCGCAATCGTGAACTGACCACGGAAGATCTGGAGCGGGTTCGCCTAGCCCTCACCCTGCTGTACGTGAACAGAGGGTATCTCACGTCCGGCGCCATCATTCCCGATCAAGATGTCACCTTCGGGACCATCGTCATTCAGATCGTCGAAGGCGCCCTCGCCCGAATCGACGTCGAAGGCAACCAATGGTTTCGCAGTTCGTACCTACGGGATCGTGTGGCGCGCGGCGTTGACACTCCCGTCAGCATCCAGCCTCTCCAGGAACGCATCCAACTACTGCAGCAGGATCCGCGCATCGAACGGATCAATGCCGAACTGAGACCGGGAGACGCTCGTGGCGAAAGCGTCTTGAATCTGCGGGTCACCGATGCCAACCCCTTCAAGGCCTGGCTGGAGTTCAACAACTATCAAACACCGGTGGTCGGCGCTGAGCGCGGCCTGGCGACAGTGGCGCACCAGAATGTAACGGGACACGGAGACCAATTTGTCTTCACCTACGGGCGATCGCACGGCGTGAACCCCATCATCGATACGTCCTATAGTGTGCCGCTCAATGCCTACGAAACGACCCTCACGGCTTACTATCGGCGCAATGCCTTTCTGGTCGTCGAGAATCCTTTTCGCTCTTTGGATCTGAATGTGGACTCCGAAATCATCGGGATCGCGGTACGTCAACCTGTCTACCGTACCGTCAGCGACGAGGTCGCGCTCTCTCTCGGCGGCGAACATCTCTATCTGAAGACGACGTCTGCGTTCGACGTGCCGGGGTTGCCGTCGCTCTTTATTCCCGGGTCTTCCACGACCGGGGTGGCCACCGTCAGCGCACTCCGATTCAGCCAGGAATATACCCATCGATCTCCATCCTTTGTGTTTGCCGCCTTGTCCCGATTCAGCGTCGGATTGAACGTCCTGGGTGCCACCGTCAACAGCGGACCTCTGCCGGACGGTCAATTTGTGTCCTGGTTGGGTCAAGCCCAGGCGGTCAAACGGATCGAGGACTGGTGGGGCATCCAGTTGCTGGGACGCGTGGCCGCGCAGATCGCCAACGACCGGCTCTTTCCGCTCGAACAAATGCCCGTCGGCGGACGCTTCAGCGTGCGCGGCTATCGGGAGAACACCCTCGTCCGGGACGATGCCGTGCTGGCGTCAGTTGAATCGCGCGTGCCCCTGCTCCGGTTCGCGTCCGGCGAGGACCGGCTGCAGTTCGCACAATTCGTCGATTTCGGACGGGCCTGGAACGCCAAAGGGCATACCCCCGATCCTCAGACGTTGGCGAGTGTGGGAGTCGGATTGCGTTGGACCATTCTGCCTCAGGAACGGGCACGCTTCGAAGTCTACTGGGGCCAGCAACTCAATCACGTCCGAGGCGGCGAGGGTAACTTGCAGGATCACGGTATCCATCTCCAATTCGTCGTGCAGGCGCTGTAACCGTCCTCACTGCGGTGGAAGGAGCATGACATGACATCGCAGCTTCGCGTTTCACTGCAGTCGGCGCTGACATTCTGGCTCATACTTCTGCTCTGCGGCACGACGGCATCCGCCGCGGAGACCGGGCCGACGGCCGATGTGCTGATGCAACGAGGTCTTTCCGCCGCAGAGCAGGGTAATTTGGATCGGGCGCTTGTCGATTGGAAGGCCGCTGCGGAACTCTACGACCAAGCTGGCCAGGCGAAGGGACATCTTCAGGCACTCTTCCATGCCGCCTATGCAGCACGAGCATTGGGGCATGTAAACCAAGCCTTCCTGCAACAGGAATTGGCCTTGCAACTCGCGCGTCGAATCGGCGACCCACAATGGCTGGCACTTACCCTCTCTGAGTTGGGAAAAACGTATGTGACAAGCCATCAATACGGCACTGCCGCGGACTATCTGTCGCAAGCCGAAGTGATCGCACGCACCAAGAACCTCGGGTCGCTTTCGGCGGCGCTTCGGAACGACCTTGGCATTGTCCTGGCGTTGCAAGGCCGTTTGCCTGAAGCCCTTACCGCATTTCAAGACAGCGCGGCAGGCGCGGCGGAGGAGGCTGTGCGCGACCTTTTCGTCCGCGCCCGCGTTAACGCCGCGCGGGTGGCGATGCAGTTGAAACGATTTGATGAAGCGGCAGCAGCCTTGAGTGAGGCCGCCGACCGACTGTCAGCGACTGTCGTTTCCCACAACAAGGCCGATGGGCTTATCAATCTGGCATTAGGGTATCGCGACCTGGCGACGGATCAGCCGGATGAGCATGCGCGCTGGCTCAGACGATCCGCCGCGCTACTGCAAGAGGCGGCTGCGATGGCGGAGGAGTCCGGCGGTCAGCGCCTCGCCTCCTATGCCTACGGGCACCTCGGACATCTCTATGAGGGGGAGCACCGCTTAGATGAAGCCCTCCAACTCACCCGGCGAGCCGTCTTTGCGGCGCAGTCTGCCGGCGCACCGGAATCACTCTACCGGTGGCAATGGCAAAGTGGTCGTCTCCTCACCCGTCAGGGCAATCTCGATCGCGCATTGTCGGCCTATCAAGAAGCGGCGGCCACCCTGCAACCGATCCGCGCCGAAGTGGCGTTCAGTTCGCACGGCTCGCTCGATCCTGCCCGTCAATCGATTCGTTCGCTCTATTTTGAATTGGCCGATCTGCTGCTGCAACGGGCGGCCCTGATGACAGAGGACTCTGAAGCCGGCTTGTATCTAAAAGCGGCGCGCGATGCGATCGAGGCCTACAAAGCCGCCGAGCTCCGTGATTATTTTCGCGATGATTGCGTGGACCAGATGCAGGCTCGAGTGACCAAACTGGATGCCGTGTCCCCTGAGACGGCCATCATTTACCCGATCATCTTCAGCGATCGCACCGAACTGCTCGTGAGCTTTCCCGACGGCCTCAGACGACACTCCGTTCCGGTGACGGCGGCGGCGCTGACCGCTGAGATACGCAGCTTCCGCCGCCTGCTTGAAAAGCGGACGACCCGCGAGTACCTGCCCCATGCGCAGCAACTCTATGACTGGTTGCTCCGGCCACTTCTCGAGGACATCCGCAAACTCCAGGTCAACACGCTGGTCTTTGTCCCGGACGGACCGCTGCGCACCATTCCCATGTCGGCTCTCCATGACGGAACCCAATTCCTCATCGCACAGTACGCCGTCGCAATGACCCCCGGCCTCGATTTGACTGATCCTCGCCCCATCAACCGAACCAAAGCCCACCTGCTCTCCAGCGGTTTGACTCAAGCGGTGCAGGGTTTTCCTCCCCTCCCGCATGTCGCTGAAGAAATGGCTCACCTCAACTCAGTCTTCACGGGCGAGCAACTCCTCGACAGCAACTTTGTCACGCCACGCTTGGAAGGGGAACTGAAGGACGGCCGCTACAACATTCTCCACATTGCCACGCACGGCCGGTTTGCCACGGACGTGAATGAATCATTTTTGCTGACGTTCGACGATCGGCTGACCATGACGCAGTTGGAGCGGCTGGTGGGGCTGCTTCGCTTTCGCCAAGATCCCTTGGAACTCCTGACCTTAAGCGCCTGCCAGACCGGTATCGGCGACGACCGTGCCGCACTCGGGCTTGCCGGCATTGCGGTGAAGGCTGGGGCGAGGAGTGCCCTCGCAACCCTCTGGTTCATTAACGATGAAGCGTCGTCGGAACTGGTATCAGAATTTTATCGCCAATTGCGTGACTCATCGATCTCCAAGGCACACGCGTTGCGCATTGCACAGCTGAAGGTACTGTCCGGCCAGCTCTATGAACATCCGGCGTATTGGTCGGCGTTTCTCTTACTGAACAATTGGCTCTAGCAGGATGTTGAAACAGTTCGCCAGCAGCGTTCTCGCTTCGCTCGGGTTTTCAACCTGCCCTGAAGGGTACACTTGGCCTCCGCCCTTGTTGCGGACGTGCTTGTGCATAGCCGGGAAGGTCGGCACAACGGGGATGCTCATCGCCCTGTTTGTGTGCAGCAGCGAGGCGGGAACTGACGTACAACCGGAAATTCCGATGTACCAGGCACCTCAACAAGTGATGCCCAGAGCTCGCATCGGTGGGACTTTGAGAGGCAGCGAAGGAGAAGACCCTGCTATTGCCGCGCTCGTTCCCGACCACGTCGGCATCACCGTCAAGCAACATCCCGTTCTCAACTGGTTCCTTTCCAAGCACACCGCGTTGCCGATTAAATTCACTCTGATCGATGAGCGATCGATTCGCGCGCTGGTTGAACGGTTCATCACGCCCCCGAACCAAGCCGGTGTTCACGCCGTCAACCTTGAGGAACTCGGCTTCACGCTTCAGGCACACATCCAATACCGGTGGTATATCTCCGTAATCAAGGATGAGAATTCGCCCTCACGCGATATCGTGACCGGCGGAATGATCGAACGCTGTGAGTTCAGCGAGTGTATGATATTGGGCGCCACGACCACCTGCACCCAGGAAGCGGTGAGGACGAGTGCCGCCACGGGTTTCTGGTACGATGCCATGGCCTGCCTGTGCGATCTCATTGCCTCCGATCCTGGTGATACGGGTCTGCGAAAACAGCGGGCCGCCTTGCTCAAGCAAGTCGGCTTGCATGGCGTGGCCGAATGGGATCTTGCACAAGCCCAAGCCGGCCGGCGCTGAGAGGTGACGCGAGTCCGTCCATCGGCTGACCGACACAAGATGTTGTACCTCAGAGTCACCCTGTTGGTTATCGTGGCCATGACGTGGCCGATATCCTGGCGCAGCGCCGTCGGATTGTCGCCGACACTTCCGGAGGGGCGCGCGACCGATCTCGTCAAGGATTCGGACTCGCCTCTGCCCCTCTATAAACCGCGAAAGGACCATGGGCCACGTGCGCGCATCGGCGGGCAGAGCCGGGGCGCCGAGTCCGGAGTTCCCCTGTTGATCGCCTTGGTCCCGGATCATGTCGCCTTTACCATCAAAGGCGATCCGTCACTCTGTTGGTACCTGTCTCTGCCCACCGCTCACGCCATGACCGTGACAGTGGTGGACTCCCGCGGAATTCGGCCTATCCTTGAACGCGCGCTTCCCTCACCTCTTCATGCAGGCATTCACTGTACCAGGCCTCGGGAATATGGAATTGAACTCAGGGAGCAGGAATCCTACCGATGGTTCGTCACATTGGTCGTGGACCCGGATGAACCTTCGCGGGACATTGTCGCAGGCGGAACCATCGAACGGCTTCCCTTTAGTGAAGCCTGCTCACTGGGCATGCCATGCACCTGGACCTCTTGCGATCGTGACGCGATGTATCGCTATTCCGAGTCCGGCCTCTGGTACGACGCCATTGCCTGCCTGCTCGACCTCATAACACATGGGGAGGATAAACAGTCGTTGGAGCGAATGCTTCACCACCTCTTGAATCAATCCGGAGTGTACCTGCCGACGTAGGAATTCTTCCCGTATTACTTCCGTGCCCTTATCCAATCTGATACGCAGTGAATGAAATCCGATACAGGCGTGATGCGCGAGGCGTCCACGGAAAACGGCAACAGTTCTTGCCGGACCGCTTTGCTAATGCAGAAATTCTCAAAAGGTTGGGAGGAATCGGCGGAGTCTCTTTCTCGGGCGCGCACGGCACGGCTGTTGCTACTTCCAGGGGTGTACAGAGATTGTTCCATTTTTGAGGTAAGCGGAAATATTTATTCAGTACAGAAAGGAGCCTGACATGGAACTCGTCATGGGTGGTCTCCTGATCGGAGTCAGTGGCATGTTGGCTCTCTTGATTGTTGCCGTATGGAAAGACGCCGCCTCGCCGCAGCGGTGAACCTCATGACACCGGCCATATCCCTGCGCCGCAAACTCGCGCATCGACATGGCACAGGCCCCGGGGTCAGCGATCAACATCAGTGGTCTCGTGCAAAGGAGTGGTACCATGAATCGATTTATCTATCTGCGATCCCAGAAACGCCAACGTATGACAGTCAGCCTGCCGACCGAGCTCCTGGAACGCATGCGCGATGCTGCCTATTGGACGTCCGGCACGACGATGGCCGGCCTCATCTCATCGGCGATTGAGGATCTCCTCCAAAATCTGGAGTCGCAGAATGGCCGCCCTTTTTCACCGCGGCTTCAAGATTTGAAACCAGGTCGTCCACGCGTCAATAAAACCAGTCAGGCCCGTGTATCCGAAGACATACAGCCTGTATCCAACTAGATACGTGCTGCGATCCTCGAGTTCCTCTTTCGACCTCGCGCCTAACGAAGATTGCCGAAATGGCGTGAATCCCCTCCATAATTCACGCGTCGGCTTTCCGCATACCGAGAATCCCATAAGCATGCATTTTGCGTGAGGGTACCTCTAACCAAATAGTCCTCGTGCTTGTCTTCTGTCCAACCATGCCCGACACCGCCGGGCCGGGATCCACGGTACGCCATGCGCCCTCTGATGCACCCCCCCGGCACCGTCTACCACTCCCCATCCCCCTCTCCGCCGGCCAAGCGACGCCCTGTGGCGACACGACCGATCAGCGATCGATTGCGACACTCTGCTCTTCCCCTCTGTGGAGGATTCTTGATCTGCTGCGGGGCCATCGGCGCTCAGGCTCAGGACACATCGCCTTCTTTGACCGCCCCCGTAGCACCGGTCAGCGAAGAACTCGAACTGCTCAAAGAGGAAGAAACCGTCAGCATCGCCACTCGCCATGAGCAACCCATCTCGCAAGCACCCTCCAACGTCTACGTCATCACCGACGAGGACATCCGGCACTCAGGCGCGACCGATATTCCCACTGTTCTCCGCCGCGTACCCGGGCTGGATGTCATGCAAGTCACCGGGGCGGACTTCAATGTCAGCGCGCGCGGCGACAATCAACTCTTCGCCAACAAAATTCTCGTGATGGTGGACGGTCGCTCGATCTACATCGACGGCCAAGGTCTGGTGTTCTGGAAATCGCTTCCGGTCACCCTCCCGGAGATTAAACGCATCGAGGTGCTGAAAGGGCCCGCCTCTGTCGTCTACGGCTTCAATGCCTTCGACGGAGTGATCAACATCATCACGAAATCCGCTCAGGACATGAAGGGCACGACGTTGCAGTTCGGCGGCGGGGAACTCGGCACCATCTCCAGTGCCGCCGTCCAGGCCGGGTCGGCGGGCAAACTCGACTACCGTCTCTCCATCGGCCATGACCAGAATCAACAATGGCGCAACAGCGACGCCCTCGCCTTCCGGTCGAACAAATTCAACGTGCAGACGCAGTACAACTTCTCCGGTGACGCCACCTTGCGCGTAGCCGGAGGGTTCATCGATACCAATCGTTTCGACGGCCCCGTTTCAAACGTCCAGATTCCTCGTTCCCAATTCAATCAAGGATATACGGACGTACATTACCAGTACCGCAATTTCTCCGTGCGCGGCTGGTGGCAGGGCAACGACATTCCCGTCGACTCCGCCACCCATCCGCTCCTCTCGCAATTTGTCCGGCAGACGAACGCGACCGGCGGGCCCAATGTGTCGTTCACCACGAACACCTACAACATAGAGGCACAACACAGCCTCGAATTCGGCTCGTCCAACCGGTTGAGTTATGGCGTCAATTATCGTTACAACACGGTCGACGGCAGTGCCGTCTCTGAATTAGGACGAGAAGATCGTTTCGGGGTCCATCTCCAGGACGAGTGGAAGATACGTCCCTCGCTCATCCTCGTAGCGGGGGTCCGCTACGACCTGCACACCAGAATCAACGGTACCTGGAGCCCGCGTGTCGCCCTCGTCTACAACCTGACGCCGGAGCATACGTTTCGTATCAGCGGCTCGGTCGCCTATCGCCCCCCGACGCTATTCGAATCGAATCTTGACCTTCGAATCCTGCCGACCGTTCCACCACTATTCGCACCCATCCCGCTGCTGGGCTCACAGAAACTCAATCCTGAGCAAATCATTTCCTACGAAGCGGGATACCAGGGCTGGTGGATGAAACACCGGCTCCGGACCAGGCTCGACCTCTTCTTTAATCACCTCTCCGACTTGATCAACTTCCAAACCGTCGGCACCGCGCGCACACTCGTCAACGGCGGTGAGGCCGACATCTATGGCACTGAAGCGGGACTGGAGTTCCTCGCCACCAGATGGCTCAGCGGCTTTGCGAATGTGTCCTACCAGAAAATCGGACAAACCTTCACCGGCGTCTCTCGACGCGGCGGCCCGGACTGGAAAGCGAATGTGGGCCTCCGCGGTGACTGGGACAACGGCTTCAATTCAGAAATCGCGGTGCATTACGTCGCAAGTGCCACCTATCCGTTGATCGAATTTTTCACCGCGCTCGCGCCGGTGCTGCCCGCGCCGACCAGTCCGACGGTCGATAGTTATACCCTGCTGAACCTGCGGGGCGGGTACCGATTCTGGCACGACAAGGCCGAGGTGGCCGTGGCGGTCTACAACGCGCTCAGCGACAAACACAAGGAACATCCCTTGGGCGATACGCTCGGCAGCCGGGTGATGGGTTGGGTCACGCTCAGGTTCTGAATGTGGAACGATGAATGAAACATTCAAACGAGCCAGGCGGTCGATGCTGACGGCCGTGCTGACGGTCAGCATGACGGGCGAGGCATGGGCCGAATCCGCTGCACCCGATCGGCCAGAGCCGGCTGCGACCGCCATCAGTGAAGAATTGGAACTGCTGAAAGAAGAAGAAACCGTCAGCATCGCGAGCCGCTATGAGCAGCCGATCTCGCAGGCTCCGTCCAATGTCTATGTGATCACCGACGAAGACATTCGCATGTCCGGCACAACCGATATTCCCACCTTGCTCCGGCGCATCCCCGGCCTGGAAGTGATGCAGACAAGCGGGGCCGACTTCAACGTCAGCGTGCGAGGGGACAACCAAACCAACGCTAACAAGCTACTGGTGATGGTGGATGGGCGCTCCATCTATAACGATCTGCAAGGCACCATAAACTGGAAACTCCTGCCGGTCACCCTGCCGGAAATCAAACGGATCGAAGTCTTGAAGGGACCGGCCTCTGCTGTCTGGGGCTTCAACGCCTTTGACGGCGTCATCAATATCATCACCAAATCGCCGGAAGAGATGAAGGGCACGACGTTACAGTTTGGCGGAGGCAGCTATGGAACCATCATGGCTTCCGCGATCCAAGCGGGAACGGTGGACAAGTTCGGATACCGGCTTTCCATCGGGCACAATCAAAATGCCTCGTGGAACAATAGCAGTGCCCTGGCCTTTCGCGACAATCTCGTCAACGTCCTGACCGAATATGCCCTCTCAGCGGACTCCAAGATTAGGATTTCCGGCGGACTTGTGGACTCCAATGCTAACAATCCCATTGTAAGCCAGGATGTCACTCTTTCCAACAAGTCCGCTCAGAGCTATGCCAAAGTTGAATACGAACGCCAGGACTTCCTCGTCAGAGCATTCTGGAATCAATACACCAGCAATTCGGCCTACACATTCCAGCCTCCCCTTGCACCTTTCCTGAGTTACAGTTCAGGAAACGGGTCGCCGACTACGATTTTTACGGCGAACACCTATAATGTCGAGATTCAGCATTCGGTTGGACCCTTTTCGGGCAATCGCCTGACATATGGCGTGAACTACCGCCTTAACACGCTTTCGGGCAATGCCATCACCCAATACACCACAGAAAACCGACTCGGCTTCTTCGTACAGGATGAATGGAAAGTCGCCGAGCCCTTTACGGTCGTCGCCGGGGTTCGATATGACTTGGACACGTTCATCAGCCCCACCATCAGCCCCCGCGTGTCTCTGTTCTATGCTCCGTCCAGCGATCATATTTTCCGACTGTCTAGTTCAGTGGCCTATCGGCCACCCACCATGCTGGAAAACCAGTCGAATGCATTCGTGAACACGAACCCGCCTCTACCGCCGGTCGCAACGACTATTGCCGGAAGGCAGAATCTCTCGCCTGAACAAATTATTTCTTACGACTTGGGCTACCAAGGCTGGTATTGGCGTCACCGGCTCAGGGTTCGCGCCGACGTGTTCTACAATCACACCTCGGATCTGATCAGCGTTCGCAACCAATCCGCGACACTCGCAGTCTTCAGTAACGACATCGGCTCGGCGGATATCTATGGCGGCGAGGTTGGCTTCGAAGTGCTGGCCACTAAATGGCTCACCGGTTTTGCGAACTACTCCTACCAGGAAATTCATCAAACGTTCACCGGCCGTGTGCAACGCGCAGGGCCGCACAACAAGTTCAACGTCGGATTGCGCGGCGAGTGGGACAACGGCGTCAACGCCGAGGCCATCTTCCATTACTATGGAGCGACCAACTATCCGCCAGGTCAGTCATTTACAACGTTCTCTCAAGCCGGTCTCGTCACCCTTCCGAATCCAGACGTCGGTGCATACAACCTGTTTAATCTCCGCGCCGGGTATCGATTCTGGCAACAGAAGGCCGCGGCCGGATACATGCGCGATGCCGAAGTGGCGGTCTCGGTCTTCAATGCGCTCAATGACGAACACAAGGAATACCCGCTGGGCGACCTCATCAGCCGGCGGATGATGGGCTGGGTCACCGTGAGATTTTGACGGAATTATCGGCATGCTCAGAGCAAGACTTCAGACATGAGAACTCCGGAGTGACAGCGAGGCCGCTATGACAGCC
Source organism: Nitrospira defluvii (assembly GCA_000196815.1). GTDB lineage: Bacteria > Nitrospirota > Nitrospiria > Nitrospirales > Nitrospiraceae > Nitrospira_A > Nitrospira_A defluvii_A. Next base: position 494,434 of record FP929003.1, on the reverse strand, counting down.
ACTACACCCGGTCATTCAATCCTCGTCGTGGACGACGATCCAGATATCGCCCTCGGGCTACAGGACTTACTCGACCACGACGGCTACCATGTGAGCGTCGCCGGCACCTGCGCGGAAGCACTCACGCAGACACACGACCATCACTACAACGCCGTCTTGCTGGACTTGGGATTGCCGGATGGTGACGGCTCGTCTGTCCTGCGGACATTGCAGGAACAACAGCCGCAGCTTCCGGTCATCATTCTCACGGCCTACACGAGCGCCGATCGTACCGTCGGTTCACTGACTCAAGGCGCATTCGCCTACCTCACCAAACCCTACAACCGGGACGAATTGCGGACGGTCCTTCGCCGGGCTATCGGCATCCAAGCGCTCGCCGCCAAAGCCGAGCATGCTGAACATGCGCTGAGCGAAAGCGAAGCACGATTTCGATCCCTGGTCGAGGCCGCCACCGACTCCATCGTCCTGGCGGACGAGAACGGCCGGATCCTCTCCTGGAACCAGGCTTCCGCCCGATTGTTCGGATATACCGACGAGGAGGTTCGCGGGCAACCCCTGACCATGTTGATGCCACAACGGTATCGCGTCGCTCACGAGCGAGGGCTCGCCCGCGTGAAGGACACCGGCCAGTCCCGACTTATCGGTCGTCTGGTCGAACTGGAAGGTTTGCGCAAAGACGGCAGCGAATTCCCGATCGAGCTGTCGTTGGCCATGTGGAAAACCGATGTCGCCGTCTTTTTCAGCGGCATCATTCGCGACATTACTCAACGGCGAAAGGCAGAAGAGATTCTCGACCGCCTCCGCCGTCTGCACGAAGTCATCCTCACGCAAGCAGGGGAAGGCATCTATGGACTGGATCGCAACGGCGTGACCACCTTCGTGAATCCGACCGCCGCTCAATTACTGGGGTTTGATCCCTCCGAACTCGTCGAGCAACCGATGCACCAGCTGCTCCATCATTCCCAGCCCGACGGCAGCTTCTACCCGGCCGATGAATGTCCCATCTACGCGGCCCTTCGCGACGGCGTGGTCCATCGAGTGTCGCGCGATGTCTTCTGGAGGAAAGACGGCACCGCTCTCCCGGTGGAATATGTGAGCACGCCGATCATTGAGAAGGGCGCGGTCGCAGGGGCCGTGGTTGTCTTCCGCGACATCACCGAACGCCTGGAAGCCGAACGGGCCGTGGAAGAAAGCCAGGAGCGATTCCGTCAGCTGGCGGAACACATCCGGGAAGTGTTCTGGATCACCGACCCGGCCAAGAGCCGCGTGCTCTATATCAGCCCCGGGTACGAAGAAGTGTGGGGGAATTCCTGCGAAAGCCTCTACGCGATGCCGGGCTCGTGGATGGAGGCCATCCATCCCGACGACCGCTTACGGGTCCGGGACGCAGCCATGCACCGGCAAATTTCCGGATCGTACAATGAGGAATATCGCATCCTCCGCCCGGATGGATCGATGCGATGGATCTGGGATCGCGCATTCCCGATCCGTGACGCGTCCGGAACGGTCTACCGCATCGCGGGTTTCGCGGAAGACGTCACCGAGCGCAAACGGGTTGAAGCGGCGCTGATCGAAAGCGAACGCCGGTATCGGGTCCTGTTCGACGACAATCCGTCCATGTATTTCATGGTGGATGCGGCAGGCACCGTCCTGTCGGTCAACCGCTTCGGAGCCGAACGCCTCGGCTACGACGTCCAGGAACTACTCGGATTATCCGTACTGAATATCTTCCACCCGAACGATCGGGACGACGTGCGCACGAACCTTGCCGCCTGCCTCTTAGAAATGGGCAGGCCCAGAGGTTGGGAGTTTCGCAAGGTTCGAAAGGACGGCAGCGTCATCTGGGTGCGAGAAACCGCTCAGGCCGTGCTCAACGACCAACAAACTCCGGTGGTGCTGATCGTGTGCGAAGACATCACCGCCATGAAGGAGGCCGAGATCGCCCTCCACGACAGCGAAGAATTCAAGAACCAAATCCTACGCAGCAGTGCAGACTGCATCAAAGTGCTGGACCTGGAAGGTCGGCTGCAATACATGAATGATGCAGGCAAAACACTGCTACACATCGGCGACCTCACCGGCTACCTGAACAAACCCTGGGCGGACCTGTGGGAGGGAGACGATCGGAATGCCGCTCTGGCTGCGCTCGAAGCCGCGAAAGCCGGCGAGATCGGCAAATTTGTCGGCTTCTGCCCCACCACCGACGGCGTCCCGAAGTGGTGGGACGTGCAGGTCACTCCCATGCTCGACACGCGGGGTTATTCACGACGCCTCTTGGCGATCTCTCGCGATATCACAGACTACAGACGGGTCCAGGATTCGCTTCGGGCAAGCGAGGAGCGACTCGAATCGGTCATCCGGGGATCGAACGACGGATTCTGGGACGGCCATGTGCTTCCCGACCAGCCCTGGCACTCACCGATGACTCCGGTCTGGTGGTCGCCGCGCGTGAGGGAGATGCTGGGGTACAACGAACAGGAGTTTCCCGATATCCTCGACAGCTGGACCTCCCGGCTGCACCCGGATGATCGCGAGATCGTCTTCGACCGGCTGGCGGCCTGCCTCGAAAGAGGTCAGTCTCACTACGACGTCGACTACCGGTTACTGACCAAGCAGGGCGAGTATTGCTGGTTTCACGCCCGGGCTGAAGTGCTGGAGCGGGACGCGCAAGGGTATGCGCTCCGCATGGCCGGCTCGCTGCAATGCATCACGGAGCGCAAGCAGGCGGAAGCCCACCTTCGCCTCAGCGAGGAACGGTTGCGCACGGCCCTGACCGAATCGGAAGTCGGCATCTGGGATTGGGACGTGCAGTCCGATCGCCTCTACTGGTCACCCGACGTCGAGGCCCTGTTCGGTCTGAACCCAGGGTCTTTCCCCGGCACCTATGCCGCGTATATCGGCCTGATTTATGCGCTCGACCGCGGCCCGGTCCTGATGCAAATCGAACACAGTTTGCGCGACCAGTCCACACTCAACATCCGGCATCGCGTCGTGCGGGACGATCACTCCATCCATTGGCTGGCCTGGACCGGTCGTATTCATCGCAACACCGATGGGGTCGCCACACGCGTTCTCGGTATCGTTCACGCGACAAAGGGGCACGCGGACACGTAGACAGGGGCACGCGGCAATCGCTCACGGGGCCGGCTGGATCGACGAGGATGCAGACTGTGACGTTCCCATCCGCACAATCACCGTTTACCATAAGGCATGCCGATCGGTTTCGGCAGAGCCTGAGTCGGATCGTCACCGCCCTCATCTGCTTCCTCTTCAGTACCGGGCTGGCCTCGGCCACGGATGTCGTCATCCTCAAGTCGTCGGACATCGCCGCCTATAACCAAGCCATCAGCGGCTTCAAGGCCGCCCTTCCGAACGACGTCGTGCTCGCCGAATATGACTTACAAGGTGATTTGGAGAAGGGACGGAAACTGGCACGCAAGGTCCGTGCAGCCGACCCGGCATTGGTGTTCGCTGTCGGGTTGAAGGCTGCGAAAGCGGCACAACTCGAACTCGTCGACATTCCAGTGGTGTACGCCATGGTGTTGGACCCGTCCAAGTATGGGCTCAACGCCCCCAACATGACGGGCGTGCTCATGGAAATTCCCATGGAGCGGCAGCTCACCCTGATTAAATCTTTGCTGCCTCGGCTCAAACACGTCGGCACCTTGTACGATCCATCCAAAACCGCCACGCTGATCGAAGACGCGCGGAGACTGCTCAAATCCAACGGGACCGATCTTGTCCCGATCCAACTCAACAGCGAGCGGGATGTACCTGGCGCCCTGCGCACCTTGCTGCCGTCGATCGATGCATTGTGGCTCGTTCCCGACTCGACCGTGCTCACCGATGAATCGCTTCGGTTTATCTTGAATACCGCATTGGAGGAACGCGTGCCGGTGGTCGGATTTTCGCGGGAGTTCGCGCGAAGCGGGGCCCTGCTCTGCCTGTCGGTCAACTATGGCGATATCGGACGGCAAGCCGGACAACTCACCCGCAAGATCTTGGACGGGCACGTGTCACTCCCCGCAAAGCCATTACCACCGGATCGGATCGAAATGAGTCTGAATCGTAAAACCGCCAAGTTCCTCGACATCGAGATCCCCAGAGACCTCGAGGAAAAGGCCGACGAGCTCTATTAATGAAAGGACTCACCGTGAAAGGCCCCGCCCACTACCTCACGTCGCCCTCGTTGTACCCGAGCGGCCCGGGACGATTTGTCAGTCTCCGGACCAAGTTCGTCGTATTTTTCAGTTTGATCATTATTCTGACTTGCTCGGGAATGAGTTGGTACTTCATTCACAGCAAACGTATCGCCATGACCGAACGAGTCCAAGATCTCGGAACTATTCTGGTCAAAAATCTCGCCCACAACGTGCGATACGGCATCATCATCGAGGAACGAGTCATCCTGGAGCAGTTCATCGACGGTGTCATGGGGGTGGACGAGGTGGTCTATGCGCTCATCACCGGCACAGACGGCCAGATCCTCGCCGCAAAGAGCAAAGGCAGACTCGACAGCCCGCTCGGGACCGTTCGATCGACAGAACGGCCTTTTTATCCCCGGCCCGACATTGCGGAGGCGGTGATCAAGCGTTCAGGCGCGGAACCGACCATCACGCACCTCAGGCTCAGCGGTGCGGACACAATTCCTCTGCGAGAGAAGGACTCGACCCTGCCTATTTCGACATCGGGCATTCACGTAGAGACGTTCTATGATTTCGCCATCCCCGTCATGAAGCGATCGGAATCCCGCCTGGAAGCGCTGGCACTCCAGGAGGAAGAAACGCGCAAAGCGGCGATTGCACCGTCCACGCCTCAGGCATTCGGCGTCGTCCAAATCGGCTTGACCGAGGTGCCGATGCAACGAGAACTGGCGAAGATTCTGCGAAACTTTCTCCTTCTCACCCTCGGCATCATCACGGCCGGCATTCTCTGCACCAATCTGCTGGCCCGCCGGATCATCACGCCCTTGCGCCATCTCGCCGCAGGTGCGCGCAAAGTCAGCGAGGGTGATCTCTCCACCTTTGTCGTTCCGACAACGCAGGATGAAGTCGGCCAACTGACGGCGCTGTTCAATTTGATGACCAAATCCCTTCAAGAGCGCAACCAGGCCATCTCCGCCAACCTTGAAACCATCCGGCGTCATGTCACGCAACTGACCACCCTGAATCAGTCCAGCACGGCCATCACCTCCACGCTCGATCTAGACAGGCTCCTCTCTATCGTCTTGCAGCTCCTCAGTGCAAATTTGGGGTTCGCCAGGATGGTGTTGTTTCTGTGGGATAGCGAGCGGGGCGTTGCGACGGTGGGACAAATGCTGGGCATGCCCCAGGAAGCGGAAGAAGCCGCTCGACGGCTTGAGATTCCCGTGTACGAAGACGGCGGGTTCGCCGCCGAACTGCTGATCCATGGCAAGCCCCTGTTCGTTCCGAGCATTGAGCCGGTCGCCGATCGCATCTCTCCCGCAGTGCTTCCCTGGCTTCGTCAGGTGGGAATCTCGTCCTTCGTCGCCGCGCCGCTTCGAAGCCAGCAGCGGATTCTCGGCTACCTGGGCGCCGACCGTGGCACCCAGCCCTGTAGCCAGGAAGATCTCGATCTTCTGATCACCATTGCCAGTCACGTGGCGGTTGCCGTGGACAATGCGCGCGCCTATACCGAGCTGGCCACGCTGACGGACCACCTCGAACGGCGCGTGCAGGAACGAACGCACGAACTGCAAACGGTGAATGAACGCCTGCAGGAGCACGACCAGCGGCGCTCGAAATTTGTGTCGGTTGCGTCACATGAATTGCGCACGCCGATGACTTCCATCAAAGGTTTCGTCGAGAACATGCTGGACGGGCTCACTGGTCAACTCTCAGAACGGCAGGAGCACTACCTCCAGCGGGTCAAACACAACGTGGATCGGCTGACACGAATCATCAATCAACTGCTGGACTGGTCCCGCCTGGATGTCGGCCGGATCGAGATCAAGCCCGAACCGCTGCACATCGACGAGTTCGTCCGGGATGTGGTGGAAAGCTTTCAGACGCTCGCCGCCGAGAAATCCATCGTCCTCGACGTGCTGCCCTGCGAACAACCGATCACAGTGCGTGCCGACCGCGACAAGCTCGAGCAAATTCTTTGGAATCTGGTCGGCAACGCCATCAAATTCACTCCCCCTTCAGGACATGTCTCAGTCAGCTGCAGCATCTGCGACGCGAGGTACGCCCAGATTACGGTGGCCGACACCGGCTGTGGAATTGCCCCCGACGAGCTACCCCATGTCTTTAACGAGTTCTCCAAAGTTGAATCAGCCATGCCGTCCTCGCAAGGGGCGCAACTCGGGCTTTTCATCACGAAGAGTCTGGTGGCTCTGCACGGCGGACAAATGTGTGTGGACAGCCGGCTCGGTGTCGGAACTCAGTTCTACTTCACCTTGCCGCTCGACAACGCACCTGCATCGACGCCGTAGTCAGCGGCTATGCAGCAGTGCGACAGCATCCTCTCGGCTGTATCCGATCCGATAAACCCCGCATTTTTTTGAACACTCGCAGGCAGCGCCACCTGGCGCGCACGTCTTTCTTTGCTCGCTGTTCCTCACAGAATCAACGAGTTCCCGATCTGTTGTCTCACGCGCCATCGGCGCACCGGCGGCATAGGTATTGCGCTCACAGGAAAACGTGAACACGTCTCACAATCCGGAGCAGTCGCACCATGCGCCCTCCCGTTCTCATTGTCGATGACGATCCGGATATCCGGGAATCGCTCACGGACATGTTGGGTCACGAGGGATACCTGGTGCACAGCGCCGCGTCCGGAACCGAGGCCCTTCAGCAAGCCAAACAGACCCGCTACGACGCAGCGCTCCTCGACATCCAATTGCCCGACCTCAACGGTCTCTCGGTCCTGAAAGTGCTCATGGAATTGGACGCGAGTCTCCCCGTCATCATCCTGACCGGAAACGTCACGCCCGAAAACACAATCGGCTCTCTGGCCAAAGGAGCCTTCGCGTACCTGACCAAACCGTATAACTCCCAAGAGCTCAAGGCCATCCTGCGCCGGGCCGTCTCGGTGAAAGGGTTGACCGTCCGGGCCGAGCATGTGGAGGAGGCATTGCAGGCCAGCGAAGAACGCTTTCGGGCGTTGGTGGAGTCGGCAACCGACGCCATGGTGCTCGCCGACCAGAGCGGCCTCATCATCTGGTGGAACGGCGCCGCCGAGCGAATGTTCGGGTATACCAAAGAAGACGCCCTCGGGCGTCCGCTGACCATCATGATGCCGGAACGGTTTCGCGCCGCGCACGCGGCCGGCGTCACACGCCTCGCCCAGGGTGGAACAGCCACGATCATCGGGCACACCATCGAGCTCGTGGGTCTGACCAAAACCGGCGACGAATTCCCGATTGAGCTCTCGCTGGCATCCTGGCGCGCGAGTGACGGGATGTTCTTCAGCGGCATCATTCGCAATATTGCGCGTCGCAAACGCGCCGAAGAGTCCGTCGTCAGGTTGAGCCATCAGAACGCGCTGATTCTCGACAGCGCCGGGGAAGGCATCTTCGGACTGGACCCGCAAGGATGCGTCACCTTCGCCAACGCTACCGCGGCGCGGATACTCGGGTGGAGCGCGGCCGAGCTGATCGGCAAACCGTTGGCACCGCTCCTGTATCGGATCGCCAACGGGAATGCGGCGCGCTCCCCGGACCCGTTCTGTCTCTGCGCGGCGCTTCATGACGGGGCTGTTCATCGCATCCAGAACGAAGCCTTCGCCAGAAAGGACGGCTCGCTGTTTCCCGTCCAATACGTCACCAGTCCCATCCGTGAGCGAGACCGGCTGGTCGGCGCCGTCGTGGTGTTCCAGGACATCAGCGCTCGCAAACAGCAAGAAAACCTGCAGCAGGCCCAACTCTCCGTCAGCCATATCCTCGCGCAAGCCGGCACCGTCGAAGAAGCCATCCCGCAACTGCTCCATGTCGCAGGCACCATGGGTGCGTGGGATATGGCGCTCTTGTGGCAGTGCGGGCGGATGGGAGATCAGCTGACGTGTCATGGAAGCTGGATCCGCCCCTCACATCGATGGGATGAGTTTCTCTCGGTCTGTCGCAACAGCGAGTTCCCGCCGGGAATGGATTTCCCTGGCATCGCCTGGGCCTCCAAACTCCCGCTCTGGATACCCGACGCCCTCACGGATTCCCGATTCACCCGCGCACCGACTGCCTCTCGCCTGGGTATTCACGGGGCCTGCATCGTCCCCATCCGGACCGGCAGCATCATCCACGGAGTGCTTGAGTTGTATACCGAGCAGCGGCGGCCCTCCGACAGCCACCTGATTCAAATCCTCGCCGACACGGGCATGAAGATCGGACAGTTCATCGATCGCACGCGGGCCGCGCAGGCATTACGGGCGGCGCATCGCACGACTCAGAGCCTGCTGGCCAGTCTGCCCGGCGCCATTTTCCTATGTGGAAGCGACTTGCAGGTTCAGTATGCGAATGCGCTGGCCCATCAGTATTTTGCCCTTCCCGGCGAATCGCTGATCGGCCGTCCGCTGTGCGAATGTCTTTCCCTCAGCGAGCCCGCGCTTCAACGACAGGTGGTGGAATGGAACACGCACACGGCAGACTCGCCTCATAGGCTTTCTGAATGTGAGTGCGAAGTCGCCGCACGCCTGTATCGCTATCGGTTTTTTCCGGTGTCGACCCCGGAATCCCCGCAGTATCAAGTGGGCATCCTGTTGTGGGATATCACCGACGACAAACGACTCCAGGATGAACTGATCCAGGCAGAAAAGCTCTCCAGCCTTGGCACCATGGTGTCCGGCATGGCGCACGAAATCAACAACCCGGCTCAGGCTATCCTCAGCATGGCCGAGTTGATCCAGGAGGAGGACGATCCGGACACGGTGAAACAGTTTGCCGCCGATATTGTGGGCTACGCGCGGCACGTCTCCACCGTCGTGCGGGACTTCGCCGGCTATGCCCGCGCGGCCGGCAGGGATGGAGAGACGGAAATCGATGTGGCAGAACGTTTGCTCGAAGCGGTCAAGATGGTCCGGCGAGGGCCTCATTTCGGCCAAGTGGAGATCGCCACGCAGTTCGATGCCCCGGTGTTTCTCCGCGCGCGAAAGGGAGAAATCGATCAGGTGTTTGTCAACTTGATCAGCAACGCCACCCAGGCTATGGAGGGGATCGGCTGCTTGACGTTAACGACCGGCCAGGACGGCAGATGGATTCAGGTGACCATTGCCGATACCGGTCCGGGCATCCCGGCTTCCATCCGGCCGAGGATTTTCGATCCGTTCTTCACCACCAAAACAGCCGGCAAAGGGACGGGACTCGGACTCAGCATCGTGCACAAAATCGTGATCAAATATGCCGGAACCATCACGGTGGAGAGCACCGAAGGCGGTGGCACCACCTTCCGGCTACGGTTTCCGGCACTCGTTCAGTAAGAGAATCTGTCACGACGACGGCGTGATTCCATTGTAGCCTGACGAGAAGAGACACGCGAGGAGTCGGTCGGCAAACTCGAAGCCGCGACAAATGTCAGGACTGCGAGCGAGGAGCGTAGGCCCGCTTAAACACCGAGCGCAATCCGAAATAAGCGAAGGAATCTTTCAGATTGGAATACAGGCGCTTGAACGCGCCCATGTCGGGATTCGTCACATACTCCATGGTTAACACAATCCGCTCTTCCTGCTCTCCGAGCGGCGTCACGGCGTGCCAGAGCTTGTCGCCGTTAAAGATCACCAGATCGCCTGGCGCAGTCGCCAGTTCACGGTGCACCGGCTGCTTCCCCGGCACATCTTTGAAGAGATCGCAGACTAAGCGGCACTGCTTGGACCGATCGAGCAACCCCATCAGAATGGTGTACCGGGCGCCTTTGTAATAGGACGTATCGTAGTGATACCCGATATGATCGCCGGCTTCCGTATAGTAGTAGAGCGCACAGGAATGGGGATCGTTGTCGGGACAAAGCAACAGATTCACTCCGGTCAACCGGTTGAGCATCGACCGGAAGGCGTCCGAACGATACAGGTCGATGAACTGCGGCGCCTTCTCCATCACGGCATAATAGCTGACACTGCCGCCCTTCTTATGCCCGGGAATATAGTTGCGGTTCAATCCTGACTTCAGCATCTGGGCTTGCTGAGCCAGGGTGGCCTCCACAAAATCGCGAGGCAAAAACTCCGGGATATACAGGAATTCGTTCTGATCCCAATATTCCCGCGCAAGCCGGTCGAGATCCAGCGCTGCGATCGCCCGCTCCACCGCCTCGGTCACGTCGCTCACACAGGCTTGTGTCATACTCCCCTCGCCATGTCTTGATTCACGACCTTCCGGCTATTGATGCGTGTTACGTGCTTCTTGGGCTCCTGAAGTACTCTTCATGCACTCGCAGGATGGTCAAAAAGGCCGTCCAGCGAGGCCGCAGCGAGCAGAGAATCGAGGCGTACCCCGGTGGTACGTTGAGATTCTCTGCGATGCGAGAACAAAGCTGGCGGACTTTTTCACCATCCTGCTAGGGTCGGCTCAGCACCGGCGCCCTCACAATTTCTACATCGGCCGGGGCCTTGAAATCAAATAGATCGTCCTTCAGTCCGCTGTTCGGCTTCAACTCTGAAAACTCAAAGGTCGCGATATTGCCGCTGACCTCATGCAGGGCGATCGTCTTCAGGAAGTACGTCTTCGGCTGTACTTCGATCACAATCTTCTGAATCGCGCGCTCCGGCTCGGCGCGTCCCTGCTTCGGAGTCAAAGAGACCAGCAGAATGCCCCCTGCGCCACGGTCCTTGGCCGCCGTGGGTTCGATGTCGAACTCTTCATCCAGCTTGGCCACCCCTTGCAGCAATTGCAGCGGCGCCTGGGAGGCGGCCATATAAGTGAGCTTACCCACCAGCACCTGCTTGTGCTCCGGCACGTACATTTTGACGTCGTCTTTGTTGACGTAAATTTCTTCCGTGGCCGGTTCGATATAATCCCATCGCAAACGCCCGGGCTTCTTGATATAGAAATGTCCGGTGGAAATCACGGGCGTCGAAAATCCTTCGATCCTGGTTTTTTGCGTGAACGAGGCCTGCAAGTCCTTGGTCTTCTCGTACCGCGCCTGAATGTTCTTCACCACTTCCTGGACTTCCTTCAGGATCTGGAGGTCTACCGCCGGCTCATCGGGCTTCACCGGTTGAGCCACGGCCGGAATTCCGCTCATGAGCAGCACCGCAACGAGTAAGAATATCCGCATCATGCCTCATCTCCACCGACCGGCCCACGACGTCCCAATACCTCTCGACGCCCGTCCCGGCCTGCTGCTCCGACCACACCTTCCGCTTCCATCTGCTCGATCATACGGGCCGCCCGGGGATACCCGACGCGGAGACGCCGCTGAATCAGCGAAGCAGAAGCCTGGCCGGTGGACAAGACCAGATCTTTGGCCTGTTCGTAGACTTCGTCCTTGGCTTGCTCCTCTTCCGCCTCTTCGATCTTGAGCGATTGGAGTTCCCGGCAGTAGGAGGGCAACGCCTGCTTCTTGACGAATTCGACCACCCGCCGCACATCATCGTCCGACACATAGGACCCGTGAATCCGCATCAGCTTCCCGGTCCCCGAAGCGAGATACAACATATCGCCGCGACCGAGCAGCGCCTCGGCACCGTTGGCATCCAGGATCGTGCGCGAGTCGGTCTTGGACGAGACTTGAAACGCGATACGCGCCGGAAAGTTGGCCTTGATCAGACCGGTCAACACATCGACCGAGGGCCTTTGGGTCGCCAACACGAGGTGAATCCCGGAAGCACGCGCCATCTGGGCCAGACGCGCAATCTTATCTTCCACATCTTTCGGGGCCACCATCATCAAATCCGCCAGCTCGTCGATCATGACCATGATGTAGGGCAGGGGCTCCGGGGGGCTCGGCTTCACCGAATCGGTTGGTCCGTTATCGCCGGCGGGCTCCGCATCCTCTCCCTTGGAGAGACGCTCTTCTTCGGACAGAAACGTCAGTTCGACCTGCTCAGGCTTGCCGGATTGCCAGACATCCGACACGGCCCCTTGCACTTCTGAGATACGCCGGTTGTACGCATCGATACTGCGCACCCCTGCATCAGCCAGCAGCTTGTAGCGCCGCTCCATTTCCTGCACCACCCATCCCAACCCCCGCGCCGCCGATTTGGGATCGGTAATGACGGGACGGAGCAAATGCGGAATGCCGTCGTAACTTTGGAACTCCAGCATTTTCGGGTCGATGAGCAGCAGTTTGACTTCGTCCGGGCGGGCGTTGAACAGAATGCTCAACAACATCGTATTTAATCCCACACTCTTGCCGGCTCCGGTTGCGCCGGCAACCAGCAAGTGCGGCATCGTTCTCAGATCTGCACAGACCGCACCGCCGAAGATATCCTTCCCGAGCGCGAGACCCAATTTGGAGCGTGAGCGCGAGAAGGCGTCGCTGGTGACGACTTCCTTCATGGACACCATTTCGCGATGGGGATTCGGCACTTCAATGCCGACCACCGACTTCCCCGGCAACGGCGCTACGATACGCAAGCTGATGGCTTTGAGCGCCAGGGCCAGGTCATCGGCGAGATTTACAATCCGCGCGACCTTCGTCCCCGGCGCGGGCTCGAATTCATACATCGTCACGACCGGACCCGGTCGCACCTCCGTCACCCGTCCTTCGATCGCAAAACTCTTCAACGCCTTGGTCAGGATTTCGGATTGCAGTTTCAACTCATCATCGCTCAGACGGGCAAGCGGGCCGGAGGGATCGCTCAGCAATTCCTGCGGATCAGGCAGCACATACCCGTCGGACACGGAGGGACTCGTCGCGACGGTCGCCGCCGGTTCGTCCGCCGACACCGCACGTTTTTCTACTTTCATCGGGGGCTGAATCTTGGGAGGAATCACAGGAACAGGAATCTGCTCCACCGCCTCGGCTACCACCTGCACTTCGCGATCGAAGTCCTGCGCCTCAACCTCGCGCGGAGCGCGCGCCTTCTTCTCACGAACGCGCTTGGGCAGGGCCTCCTCCTGCTTCGTCGGCCACTCCGGTACCAGCCCATCCATTCGCTCGCGCGCGGCCGCCCACCAGTCCGGAACCCGTTGCAACAGCGCCGTCAGCGACAGCGGCACTGTAAACAGGAGCGCCACCATCAAGCCGGTGAGGATCACGATATGCGCGCCGGTCGTGGCAAAGTAGCTTCGGACCCCGTCGGCCAATACCTGTCCGATGATCCCGCCGGCCAGACCGCGATTGACCCAGCCGCTGGAGATCGTGGGAACCGCCGTCACTTCCAAATGCAGCAGGGCACTCAAGAACACCATGGCCGCCAGACCGCTGCCGGCGTTTCTGAGTCGCATGGTGAGCGGGATCGGCGTGAAGCAACGCACGCCGAGCAGGCCGAGAAGAATGGGAAAAAGGTAGGCGGCGCCGCCGACCATGAAAAAACAAGCGGCCGCCGTCAGCGCGCCCACCGACCCGATCATGTTCTTGGGCTGATTGCCGGCTGCTCCGGATGCCGCAATCGATTTGGCGTCGCCGGGAACGAACGACACCAGACTGAGCAGGATCAGGAGACCGGCGGCGATCAGGAGAACCCCGATCACTTCGCGCTTCACATGAGAGGAACGGGAAGGGGCTGAGCGGGCGTCACCGCGCTTTGCCGTGGTGGATACACCCATGCGGCGGATCGTAGCACAGGGAAAACGCCTTTTCAAACAAACGGGGAATGTTGCGCAAGCCGATGCAGCCGCGCCCGTTCACACGCATAGGAAGCGGAGTCATACCGAATCACGGTCGAACGCGCGCGCCAGTGTGCGGTAGTCGTCGAGCGTGAGCATCTCGGCCCTGGCTTGCGGCGGCACGCCGGCTTCCGCAGTAGCCCGCGCAATCTGTTCGGGAGGGTAGCCTTCATCACGCAGGGAATTCACCAGCGTTTTGCGACGATGGGCGAACGACGCGCGCACCAGCCGCCGAAACCGTTCGTGACGGACCGGCTCAAACCCTTCCTGCGTTTTGATCCGAAGATGTACCACCGCCGATCCGACGGTCGGACGGGGACGGAAACAATTCGCAGATACGCGAAAGGCCAAATCCACCTCGGCCGCCTCCTGGGTCAAGACCGACAACACTCCATAGTCTTCGCTGTTCGGTTTGGCCGCCAGTCTGAGCGCCACTTCCGTCTGCAGCATGAGCACCAGACGATCGAGACGGGCACGCGCATCGAGCAGCGCGAAGAGGATCGGTGTAGAGACATAATAGGGAAGATTCGCCACCACCACCGTGCGCAACGGCAAGGTTTCGAAGGGAAAGGCGAGCGCGTCCCCGATCCGAAGGTCCAGGTTTCGGCAATGCCCCAGACTGTCCTGCAGATGGGGCTGCAACTGTGGATCGATCTCAACGGCAATGACACGTCCCGCTTCGGCGCACAAACCGGCGGTCAGGGCGCCCCGCCCCGGTCCGATCTCCAAGACAGTGTCCTCCGGGCCCAGCGCCGCCAGGGACACGATCTTGCGGATAATGTTCGGATCGATGAGGAAATTCTGACCGAGCCGTTTCAGGGCTGGGGGAAGAGAGGACGCCATAATACCGTGCGACCGCCTAGCCGGCGGCCGGAGGGGCCGCGGCCCGAATGCGTTTGGCAAGCGTCACGAGGTAGGAGCGATACGTTTCCACCTCGTCGGTGAACTCTTCGATCAAATCGTTGGTGAACGCCATACCGGGGGTTTTTCGCGCCAGCTCATCGGCCGCACTCTGTCCGGCATGCTGCTGGAGCAGGGCCACCGTGCGGATCTTCCACTGCCCCATGCGTTCAGTGCCCAAGGTGGTGTTGAAATCTTGAATGGTGCGTGTCGCGATCGCATCCAATTCCTTCACCTGCTGATCGATCATCGTCGCCGCGGAAAGCCCTGTCTCTGCCATGGACGTATTCCCCTTCTTTCCTATCGGGACGTTTTGGTAACCGGCGACCAGGATTTGGCCAGGCGGGCCGCCACCTTCACGGCCTCCAGCAAACTCCCATGCTCGGCTACCCCTTTGCCGGCGATGTCGTAGGCCGTTCCATGATCCACTGAAGTCCGGATAATCGGCAGCCCGACGGTCAGGTTCACGCAGGTTCCGAATGCGACCAGCTTCAGAGGAATGAGCCCCTGATCATGATACATCGCCACTACACCGTCGTAGTCGCCGCGGGCGGCCTTCCCGAACAGGGTATCCGCCGGAAGCGGATCACTGGCCTTGATACCCGCCGCCCTGGCCAGCTTGACGGCCGGTGCGATGCTGGTCGATTCCTCGTTGCCGAACAGACCATGCTCTCCTGCGTGCGGATTCAACGCCGCCACACCGATCCTGGGACGCACAATGCCGAAATACTTCGTCAACCCGAGATGCGCGAGGCGGATAGCCTTGCCGATCCGCTCCGTCGTCAGCAGCGGAGACAGGGCATTGATCGCCACATGAGTGGTAGTGAACATGATTTTGAGCGGCCCGCCGACAATCATCATGCCGAACTCTGTGGTCTTCGTCAGATCTGCCAGCAGTTCCGTATGCCCCGGGTAATGAAAACCCGCCATGTTCATGGCTTCTTTGTTGATCGGGGCCGTGACGATCCCGCCCAGGCTCCCCGCCTGCGCCAGCGTCACCGCTTCCTTGATGAATGCGATGGAGGCTGCACCGGTCACCGCTGTGGCGGCACCCATGCGAAATTTCGGCAACGGACTTTCCAGCGGGTCCGCCACGGCCACCTGCCCGGCCTTCAACCGCAGACCATTCGACGGATTGAAGTCCACCACCTGCAAGGGCAATTTCAACCAGGCGATCGTCCGCTCCATGACCGGACGTGAGCCGACGACAACGGGCGTGCAGAGTCGGGTCAGAGCCCTATCGGCCAAGGCCTTGGCGATGACTTCCGGTCCGATCCCGGCCGGATCTCCCATCGTGAGACCCAGGACAGGACGCGCTGCTTTCGTCGTACGTTTAAGAGCCATGTGCATACAAGAACAGTGTGTATCCAAGGTACAGCAGCGCACTACCGCTGAGCAACCAGGGCCGCCAGTGCCCGGACCAGACTGCCTGCAGTAGACTCAAGCTCATAGCAATCACGGCGAGCACCATGGTCGCCAGCGCCGTCGTCCCCAGCGTCCATTCGGTGCCCAGCAACCCGACAGAGACGGGAATCGAGCCCTGAAACACCATCGCACCGGTCACATTTCCGACCGCCAGCCGATCCTTCTTCCGGTACAACCAGAGAAAGCTGTTCGACATCTCCGGCAACTCAGTGGCCAGCGGAGCGATCAGCAACGCGAGGATGAGCGGAGAGACCTGCATTTCCGCTGAAATGGAATTCGCGGCCGTCACGAACAAATGGGCTCCACCGACCAGGCCCAACAGACCCACGATTCCCTGCGCGCCGATCACCAGATACGACGGACGCGAGGACCGACGGGCGAACAACAGCGGCTCCAGTTCACCACCCCCCTCACCTTCTTCATCTTCGGCCGAGAACTTGAGCTTCATGTAATAGACGTACATGCCCAACAGCACTGCCGCGACAACCACGTGAAAGAGCTTGGAGGGGATGACCGCGCAGGTCAACGCCAGCGCATAACTGATGAGAAAGAAGCTGATATCGACGCGGACTTCGCCGTAGTTCAGCTTAAAGGTCGCCGTCCGCTTACCGAGCTTCGCGTAGAGCAACAACAACAACGCCAGAATCGGCAGGACCAGCGTGCTGAGCATGAACGGCGCCCCGAGAATGGCGCCCAGACCGACCTCCATCTGCTCTCGCCCGGCCCCGAAAAAAATCGCAATGATCGGAATCGACGTCTCCGGGAGGGTCGTCCCGACCGCCGCGAAGACGCTCCCGACCGCGCCTTCAGAAATGTTGAGACGCTTGCCGAGCCATTCAATGCCGTTCGTAAAAAGGTGGCACCCGGCGAGGGTGATGACGACCGAGGCCACAAACAATCCCACATAGAACAGGATCGTCACTGGTGGCCTCGCGAGGAAGACACGTCACACAAGAAGACAACGGCGGCAGTGTCTGTGGTCACCGGCTCCCTTTTCCCTTTTTCGCATGTCCTGCCGTGCGCCGATAGACCTGCATGGCCTCTTCCAAAATGTCTTTCACCGGACGGCCGCTCTGTTCGGCAATCCGTTTACAATCCTCATACTCAGGAGCGGCTTTGCTCCGACCCGGTTGGGAGTCCGCCACCTTGATAGACACCTCGTGGCCGTGGACCTGTACCGGGACAAATCGTCGTGGCAGTACCCGCCGCTGCACCTCATGGGTCCTGACCCCGAGCGCCGTCGTGTCGGCAAACAACACGGCCAGCACGGCCTCCACCTTCTCCTGGGGAGCCAGCACGGAGAGTACATTTCCGGGACGGCCTTTTTTCATCGTGACCGGTGCCAGGGTCGCATCCACGGCTCCCGCAGCAAACACCCGATCGAACACGGTCTCGTAGACCTGCGGATTCAAATCGTCGATGTTCGTCTGAAGTTCAACGATGGTTTCCACCGAACCTGCGGCGGCCGGTTCTTCACCGACGAACACCCGTAACACATTCGGCCAATGCGCCGGATCGGCGGTTCCTGCCCCGTACCCCACCCGGCGCACCTGCATGGGAGGCAGGCACCCGAATTCTGTCGCCAGGGTTCGCACCAGCGCCACTCCGGTCGGAGTCGCCAGTTCCCGCTGCGGCCCGCCGGCATAGATGGGCAGGCCGACCGCCAGCGCGGCCACGGCCGGTCCCGGCACAGGCAACGATCCGTGTGCCGACATGAGGGTGCCCGATCCCACATTGATCGCGGAGGCCGTCACGCGCCGCACCCCCAGGAGATGGAGCCCCAGGACCCCGCCGACCACATCGACAAATGAATCGATCACGCCGACTTCGTGAAAATGCACATGCGAGGGTTCGACCCCATGGGCTTTCCCCTCGGCGTGAGCCAGCACATCGAACACGGCCTGACTCTGTTCTTTCACCACCGGGGGCAGGCCGCTCTTCAGTAGAATCCGCTTGATCTGCGCCAGGGTTAACGGCGCGCGAAAGCCCTTCTCGACGAGCACATCGACTTTAGTGGCCGTGAGGGCCCCGCGTTCGACCCGTTTCCGCGTCAGGCGAAACCCCTCGATCCGCAGCAAGGCCAGCCCGCGCACGAGATCTTTAAACGGCAATCCCGCATCGACCAGCGCGCCCAAAGTCATATCGCCGCTGATGCCGGAGAAACAGTCGAAATGAAGATGTGTGGCCACGTCACTCCTACGATTCATCATCCACTGCGAGCGAGCGGCATCTTACCGGAGCCGCATCCAGACAGCAATCATTCCGCTCGTTCATTGACAGCCCTTCGATGCTGTGTTATCCCCAATCAAGAGACGCATTCCATCGGACCACCGGCCCACACCCTGCGACTTCAACACCATGACCACTGCCACACCATTTTGCTCTACGATTGCCTTTCGCACATTGGGTGCCGTACGACTCGGCCTTCTGCTGCTCTTCGGTGCGGCCCTTCTGCTGGGAGGACAGCCCCTGGATGCGTCCGCCAAAACCAAGGGTAAAAGCAGCGTCCCGCGCCCCGAGCCGGACCTGAAAATTCTCTCGCTGCATGCCGCGCCGATGCCCTACCGCCCGCAGGACGGGCCCTTTCATTTCATCGCGACCGTGCAACTGCCCAAGGAAGTCGATGAACAATTGATGCTGGAGGTGTCCGCCCTGGTCACCTCCTCCTCCATGACCTCGCTCCGCTTCCTCTCGATCCGGCAGCCGGTGAATGAACATGCGCAGACAGCGACCAGTGCCGCCGGAGATACACCACAGAAACATGTGCAGGTGGATCTGGAGTGGGACGGGCTGGACCACAACAAGCAGCAGGTGCCGGTCGGGTCCTATGAATATGAAGTGCGGGTTAAATTGCTGAGCAACGGCGAGAAGGGTCAACGCACGCAGATGTTGTCGTGGCCCAAACGCGGCAAGTTTGTCGTGAAGAACTGAGCCATCGAACACAGCACGCCGGCCGGCCCACTCCGCCGGTCAGCGCACTTCGCTACGCTTCCCCCACCATATTGATTCGATGCGCGAGGCAGCCGGCTCCGAAACCGTTGTCGATGTTCATGACCCCGACTCCGGCCGCGCAGGAATTCAACATGGTCAACAATGCGGCCAACCCGCCGAAGTGCGCGCCATAGCCCCGGCTCGTCGGCACCGCAATCACCGGTTGACGAACCAGTCCGCCGACAACGCTTGGAAGCACGCCGTCCATGCCGGCCACCACGACGAGCGCCCGGGCATCGTGCAAG
This sequence comes from Nitrospira defluvii, assembly GCA_000196815.1. Taxonomy (GTDB): domain Bacteria; phylum Nitrospirota; class Nitrospiria; order Nitrospirales; family Nitrospiraceae; genus Nitrospira_A; species Nitrospira_A defluvii_A. The sequence goes on along the minus strand of FP929003.1, from coordinate 475,159 downwards.
CGCTCCTGCTGCCCCAGCAGACGATGCAAGCCGGCCACTCCCACATCGTACAACGTGTCGGTCTTGCTCCCCATGATATCGGCCGTCACCCGCGCTTCTTCCGCCACGGGAATATCGGCGGTGCCGGCGGTGACGATCAACACGGCCCCCCGGCGCACCAACTTGGGCGGCGCAATGGCGACGACCCGCGCCGCTTCATGGTAGACCGCCCGTTTGCTCACGCGCAGGAGCGCTCGTGCAACCGGGGGTTCCACCCGCGTCGCCAGCAACGCGTTGTTCTTCCGCAAGAGCGTCTTCGCGATGGCCACCACTTGCAATACCGTCTTGCCTTCACAAAAAATGACTTCCGGAAACCCCTGGCGCAGCGCGCGATGGTGATCGAGCGAGGCAAATCCTAAATTTTCATAGGGCAGAGTTCGTAGCTGGTGAAGCGCGTCCGGCACCGCAAGAGCGCCCTGCTGAACCTTCGTGAGCAACGCCTGCAGCTGGTCCTGATTCATGACGGGCTCTTCTCCCCCTTGGCTTCGCGCTCCATGAGATCACCGACCGCCTGACGACAGGCCTTGTCGGCAAAGAGCACGGCATTGACTTCCTGCACGATCGGCATGTCCACACCACAGCGCAGGGCGAGATCCAGCGCCGCCTTCGCCGTGCGCACGCCTTCCGCCACCGCCTGCATGCTCGCGAGAATCCCCTCCAAACGTTCGCCTTTTCCCAACCGCACCCCGACCGAATGATTGCGGCTCAAGGGCCCGGTGCAGGTCAGAATGAGATCTCCGACCCCTGAGAGACCATAGAACGTCCGCGGATCGGCGCCCATCGCGACACCCAGTCGGATCATTTCGGCCAGGCCGCGGGTGATGAGCGCCGCGCGGGCGTTATGCCCGAGTTCGAGCCCATCGACGACACCGGCAGCCAGGGCCATCACGTTTTTCAGGGCACCGCCGAGTTGCACGCCGATCAAGTCATCGTCCGCATAGACACGAAAGTTCGGCGTCATGAACAACGCCTGAATCGCCTTGACGACACCGGCATCCTGCCCGGCAAGACAGAGCGCCGTCGGTTTCCCTCGACTGACCTCACTGGCAAAACTCGGTCCTGACAGGACCAACAATGAACCCTGCATATGCGCAGGCAGCACCGCTTGCATGACCTGCGTCACGAGCGCAAGCGTCTCTTCTTCGATCCCCTTGGTCGCACTGACCAGCGGAATGGGCTGCGGCAGCAAGACGGCAATCCGGCTCAGCACCGCTCTCGCCACATGCGAGGGGACCGCAAAAATCAGGCAATCAGCGCCCGCGATGGCGTCGGCTAAGACATTCGTTACCGAGAGGGTCGGCGGAAGCAGCACGTCCGGAAGGTACACTGTATTTTCGCGCCCGAGCTGGATCGCCCGGACAACCTCCGGTTCATGAGCCCAGAGGCAGACAGGAATCTGTTTTTCAGCCAGATGCCGGGCCAACGCCGTCCCCCAGGCCCCGGCGCCGATGACTGCCACATGCTTGATGGCCGGCTGCTCCATCACTGCCCCACCCCCGTGACCAGGTCGAGCGCGCCGGCAGTCGGACTGTAGTACGCGGACTTCATGGACGCGGATTATAGGAAGGGGCTTTGAAAGCTGTCAACGAAACGATCCCCTCTCTCGCCACTGGAAATTCTACCGCCGTCGCGTTAGGCTGCAGGCTCCACCCGGATCGACTGTCATGAAACCCTGTCCTGCCTGCGGACGTGCCTTGCCGGAAATCAACCGCTACTGCACCCAGTGCGGTGCAAGTGTTGCGGACAGCGCCGACCGACCCAGCACGTCACCCACTCCCGACTCCGCCCGAGAACAACTGAATCTGAACATTCTTTATGGCATGGTCACGGTCCTGATCGTCTCTCTCGTGATGCCCCCATGGGAAACACCGCCCTCGCAACCGGCTGCCTTTCTCGGATTTCATTTCATTCTCTCCCCGCCGCAGCCGGATGCCATCGTCAGTCGGCTGTTGCTCACAATTGAGCTCACCACGACCGCCATCGCAGGCCTGTACTTGTCGTTTCTCTTTCGCGAGAAACGGTAACCGATCCGTCGTCGAAGGGTACGGGTTAATCGCGAACGGGATCTTCTTCCGATCACTACTGCCCTTCATCAATAGCGGTCGACGAGACGGCCTGGCCAGGAATATTCATGAATGCCGTCGCGAGGCCTTCGAGACAGAAGCCTGCCGAGGCTGCTCGCAAGTGAGGCCGACACAGGCATACTGACAGTCCGTCGAGGAGGGCGAACGAGAACAGCCTCGCCGGGCGGGAGGATCGGCCGAGCGAGCAGGGATTCATGAATAATCCGGACTAGTCCAGGGCGAGAGTCAGGCATTTGGCTGCGCCGCCCGACTTCATGAATTCATCCAGATGGACGGGATGGGTGCGATAGCCTCGATCTTCCAGGAGCCTCGTGGTGCGCGGGCAACCGGCGGGCATCACGACCTGTTTGCCCACACAGACCGCATTGCAGGCAAATCGGAGCGCTTCTTCTTCGGGCACGGCGAGGCGACGATCGTCCGACACTCGTTCCGCAATCGCGGCCCGGCCGTACGAATCGAATGCCGAGGGCAAGTAGAGCAGATCTCCACCGCTGAGCGGACAAAAGCAGGTGTCTAGGTGATAAAAGCGGCTGTCGACCAGTTCGAGCGGAATAATTTCTCGTTGAAAAATCTCGCTTAACTTCGGAAACGCCCGGATGTTCGACCGCTGACGATAGCCGCCGAACCAGGTATCCGGAAATCCAAGCAGATCGCCGGCACCTTCAAAATGCAGGGAGGGCTCAAGCGTCAACACTTCATATCCCCGCTCACGGAACCATCGCGCAAAGTGCACTTCCTCCCGTTGCCGTTCCGGGTAACGGAAGCGGCTGACCAACGCGCGACGACCGACGACCACGCCCGCATTGGCCGTAAACACCAGATCGGGCAGTCCCTGAACAGGCTGCATCCGCTCCACCCCGACACCGACCTCCTGCTCCAGCACGGTCATCAGCGTCTGCCATTGCCGGACCGCACGCGACGGATCCACGCCATTGTCCCGCCGCATCCAGGGATTGATCTCGTAATCGATCTGAAAATAATCGGGAGGACACACGAGGAGACGGCTCATGGACGCCACCCGAGCTCACGCGCGAGCTCTGTCAGAAAGGAGGCGGCATCCATGACGAGACCGACGGCTTGGAAACTGCCACGGTCGGCCAATTTGGTCGGCACCGCCGGATTCACATCGACGCAGACCGTGGGCACCGTAGCCGGCAACAAATTGCCGGTCGCAATCGCATGCAGCGTGGACGCAACCAACAGGGCGAGTCCAACCCCGGGAATGGCCGCCCGCATGGCCTGCTGCGCGGCCATGGAGTCCGTCAGCACACCGGGCAACGGGCCGTCGTCGCGAATGGTGCCCGCCATCACCAGCTTCACATCGCATTGCACGCAGGCGGCCATGATTCCCCCGGTGATGACTCCCGATCGCACAGCCTGCTCGATGCTGCCGATGGCACGAATGCGATTGATGGTGCGCAGGTGATGCTCATGCCCGTGCGGCACGGAACGGCCGGCCGTCAGCCCATACCCGAGCGACGTGCCATAGAGCGCAGCCTCCATGTCGTGCGCGGCCAAGGCATTGCCGCAGAACAAGACGTGAACGTACCCGGACTCGATCAACCAGGTCAGGGCCTCCCGACCCCCGGCATGCACGATCGCCGGGCCACCCGCAAGGAGTACCTTGGCCCCGGGACGACCTTCGCGATGCCATTCGCGCAGCTTCTGAATGCGCTGCGCAATATCGGCGATGATGGGGTGATGGGGCCGCTCCGATGAGACCAGCGACTCCATAAAGCCGAACACATCGCGCTCAGCGGGCCGGGCGAGGGGCGTGACCCTGATGCCCTCGCGCCCGGTGACAATGAGGTCACCAACGGCGACCGTGCCCATAGGAATAGTCCTGGCGCGAGCCTTGGCCGGGTCGACACAGATGCCGAGATCCATCTCCATTCCTTCTACGTCCACCCACTCGCCGTCGAGACGAATCTGGGTCGGCAGATGGGTCGTCGCATAGAACTGTTCGGGAAACACTCCCGCGGCCAGTGCCGGCTCGAAACGACAATCCGCTTCGCGCTCGACCGCGGCGCCGTGCGGTTGGATAGCCCGTAGAATTTCGGCCAACAGACGGCCTGACGACGCTCGCACGACAATCCGCGCCTGAGAGGGAGCATCCCTGGTCGCACCGATCTTGACGTCCTGCAGATCGAAGGTGCCGCCCATCATCAGAATCGTATCCAGGACTTTGGCCAGGATCAACGAATCGATAATGTGGCCCTGCAGAAACACGGTTTCCTGTACTGCGGTCATGATCGACCCCTCATGACTCGTGGCGACGCCGGATCGGAACGCGTCCGGAGAGAGGATGCCTTACTCTGTAGATTCTACCATCTCCCGAACGGAGTGCCGCACCTGCGCTAGTCGCTTTTCTTCACCACTTCCCGCAAGACGCTCGTGGCGTAGGACCCCGGAGGAAGCCAAAAGGATAGGGTCAACACAGTGCCCTCCAGCGACCAGGACAGGTCGTTGAGACGAACCCGCAGGGCTCGCCGTTCGCCGCGAAATCCACATTCGGCGCCGGCCTTCGACAGGAGTTCCGGCGTAGTGCCCAACTCTGCCACCACCTCCCGTTCAATGTCACCCGGGACTCCCGTCGCCCAGGGTGCACGGGAGCCGAAGAGCGGCCCGGTCGGACTGATTTCAAACCGGTCGGCACGCGGCTGCTCGACTTCCTGCTGCTCCACGGGAAAACAGGCCCCGTTGTCGGATTTCATGGCCCAGTCGCCCGGAAATACCCGATCGATCGTCTCGATCCGTTTGGCGACGATGCGGTTAAACACATGGGACTGATAGGCGTTCATGAACCAGATGCGTTTATTGCGAGGCATCTTGTTCCGACGGGCTTCGTCCTGCAGCAACTCGGCACCCAATTGGAAGTTCGTCCCCGATCGCCCTTGCCGTTGCGGACCGAAATAGTTGGGGACGCCCCGCCGCACCAATTCATCAAACAACCGTTGCAGGTCGTCTTCGCTGCGCTCCCGCACATCCCGGATCACCAAGCGAAACTGATTACCCGCATGATGTCCCTTACGAAGCCGGTTGCGGTGACGCCCCAGGATTTCCAGCGTCAGCAACCGGTCGTCGGTAGATAATGCCGCGACGGTTTCGGCCTTCACCCCCTGCAACGACAGCATCTGCGTCGTCACGGCTTGCGCATCCTTCAACCCGGCCACCCCGACAGTTTGGGCTTTGACGTGGAGCTGCGAAGCGAGCCGCAAGACGAGGTCGGGCGTGGAGAGCCCACGCTTTTTCACCCGGATATACAGATGCTCACCCTCCCCGCAAGGCAGATAGAGGGGGCGCTCCTCCACACAAAAATCATCCGGGGTACTGCGGATCCGGCCGCCGAGGGCGGGAACCGAGGCGGTCAAATAGGGCACCGTATCATCGAGCCAGGACGGAGGCGGCATAGGTTTCCTTCTGTGCTTCGTCGGGCACAATTGCGGTCATTTGGGTAGGCACAGGGACGACCCGTGTTATACTCGAACAAGGCCGTCCACAACTCCTGCAATTATCTGTAGACGATTCCGATGTCGATCAGATTGAGTCATATCTCCTGCGCCGTCTGGATGCTGTGCTGCGCGATGACGACCGGCTTCGCGCCATCATCCCTGGCCGCAACCCGCTTGAACGGCCTCGACATCTTCGCCCAGTTCACCCAGCACATCCAGCGCCAGGCTGATACCGACAAGCAGGCCTTTGCCGTGGCCAGTCAGTGCATGACCTGGTTCTACAAACAGCAGCGTCACAAACCGGCCCCGCCTGCCGTGCAGAACATTGCCTGGAGCCGACAGACAACGTCACCGTGGATCGTCGCTGATTCTTCAGAACAGGACGGCTCCGACTGCCGCATGCGCTACCCGGGCGGGATCGACGCCGTGCGCACCGACTTCCAACGCACCCAGGCATTTCTCTCTCTCAGCCTGACCTTTTACGAATTCGCCCTGGTGGGCGACGGCGACGATAATTCGACCTACAGCGCCCGCGAACTCCACGACATGCTCACAGCGCTGAACCTGGCCTCTGAGCCGTCGCTCGGAACGGATGCTCATCTGCGTTCCCTCACCTCGAGCTTCGACTCCCTGCACGAAGCCCGGGGCATGGAAGCGCTCATGACCGGCATGGGCAAACTGTACGACCAGGGCTACCGCGTCACTACCGCAGACAAGGCGCATCTCAATCGAGTGATGGAATGATCTCCACCTTGATGCGGTGGCAGGAGCTGACGCGCGTCTGGATTGGCCACTGGCTCAGCCGCCCCTTTCATCATCTGTTCAATTTAATGCCGGGAATCGAAATCGGGCTGTCCGCACCGGCTATCACCCGCCTCCCCCTCGTCCATGCTCCGCTGGCGGGACGGCGCGCCGTGCATCTCACCGACCTGCATCTCGACCGCTATCGCCCTCGACACCGTGCACTCGTCCGCACCGTAGCCGACCTCAGGCCGGATTGGATCTTCATCACCGGCGACCTCCTGAACGTCCGCGACGGTCTGCCGCATATGCTTCGCTTCCTGACTGAACTCCGTCGCCTCGCACCGGTCTTCGTCACGCTCGGGAATCACGACCACTACAGTGGGGTACGCGTGGACGAATTCGCCGAACAATTCGACCGGCGCAAGGTCACGCTCCTGCTCAATCAGGTCACGTTCCTGCCGATGGACACAGGCGAATTGGCTCTCGTCGGGCTTGACGATCCGTCGCTGCACCGCGCGGATCTTCGTTGCATTCCCTCAGCGCGGGCGGGACGGTTCACCCTCGTGCTGGCGCATGCGCCGAATATCCTGGACCAGCTCACCCCTGACCATCGCGTGGACCTGACGCTCTGCGGTCATAGTCACGCCGGTCAGTGGCGTATTCCCTCCATTCCCACGTTCTGGCTCCCCCCTGGTTGCCATGGACGAACGAACGGCACGTATACCAAAGACAACCATCGACTCTATGTAAACCGTGGAATCGGCTGGTCGGTCATCCCCATGCGGTTGAATTGTCCACCTGAAATCGTTCTGCTCGAATGGGCCGCGTAATCGTTCGACACGCTACCTCTCTCGTTCCTTTCTCTTCTCATCGAATCCGTTCCAACGCCTCGCGGGCCCGACTCCGCACCGTTTGATCCCAGTCTTCCTTGCTGACATACGCCAGCTTGTCCTTGGCCGCGGTGGCTCGCAAGCGACCGAGGCCCAATGCCGCACTGGAGCGCACATAGGCATGGTCATCTTCCAAGGCCGCCAGGAGATGGGCCACCGCCGCGTCGTCGCCGATCACTCCCAGGTGGCTTGCCGCCATTCCCCGTACCTGATGCTGCTTGTCCCCCAGCGCCCGCTTGAGGGTCGTCACAAATAATTCCTGGAGCTGCGACGCGATCGACTCGAGCCCGACTCGCCGATATTGGTTCACCTCGATCACCGCAAATGCCAGCGTGAGTCGTTTCTCGGAGGAGGTCTGGCTCTCAAACAGCTTAATCAGCCGAGCCCGCTGCTGGTTCCGTCGCCGGCGTTTGACGATCTTTCCTGTGAGGATCCACACCGCCGCCAGCACCGCAAGCGAGAGGGCCGCCAAGGGAAGCGCCTGGTCGATGATGAGGTCCTGCATGTCCGGGGACACACGCTTCCACACCCAGACACCGGACACAACAAGACCCAGCAGGAGGAGAATCGTGGTCAGATTGGCTTGACCGGATTGCGCGTGACGAGGCATGGCAGGCGACATGATAGGGGGACGGTCTGTGCGGCGTCAACGCAACCTTGAGCGGCCGACTCTTGACAGCTACCCGAGGGGATGACTAGGCTGCGCGCGCAATGGAATTACCCGACCTCAAAGACGACCCACACCTCAAAGTCCTGCGCCCCTTGGTCGAGACCTACCTTGCTTTTTGGCGCATGGATAGCCGGCACGTGCGTTCGTTGAAGCTGACCCCCTCGCAATTCGACGTGATTGCCACGTTGGGCGATACCAAGGGACTGACGTGCGCCGAACTGTCTGCCGCCACCCTCGTCACAAAGGGGACCCTGACCGGGGTGTTGGACCGTCTGGAGGATAAGGGGCTGATTCGACGCACACCGGTCGCCGATGACCGACGCAGCACGCGCATCTGCCTGACCGAGAAAGGCGACCGCCTGTTCAAGAAAACATTTGCGGCCCACATCGCATTTTTACGCCCCTTTTTCGAACGAGCGCTCACCGCCACAGAGGCGGAGCAATTGCGCACGCTCCTCCGCCGCCTCCACCGGAGCTTTCAGGAGAAGCCGCCGGCATGATCCGGGTCACGGTGCTGGGCTCAGGGACAAACGTTCACCCCACACGCGCTGCGGCCGGGTACCTGGTTCAGACCGACCAGACGTTTCTCCTCGACTTCGGACCGCGCACGCTCAGCAACTTGATCGCCAGCGGTGTCGATCGGCACCGGATTACACATATTTTGTTTTCTCATTTCCACGCCGACCACTTCGCCGACTTCATTCCCTTCTTCTTCGATGCCGTCATCTTCTGCAAGTACCAGGGCGGCACCAGACCTCCGTTAACCCTGATCGGTCCGCATGGCACCGCCAAGTTGATGCGCGCGATGATGACCACCTTCCCGAGTTTTAACCGCGCACCGTTTCGCGTCACGATTCGAGAGGTCTCCGATCGCAGCTTCCGCCTCGGCGAGACCGGCATTAAACCCGGGACCGTAACCCATGCGCCCCGACTGCATTGCGTAGGTTATCGGATCGAATACCAGGACCATGTCGTTACCTACTCGGGAGATTCCCTCTATTGCGACAATCTGGTCCGACTCTGCCGCGAAGCGGATCTCGCCATCCTGGACTGTTCCTTTCCGGAAAATCGCCCGGGCGCAGGACATCTCCACGCCGGGCTCTGCGGCCGCGTGGCGCAGGAAGCCGGCATCAACCAACTTGTACTGTCTCATTTTTATCCGATTGCGGAACGGTATGACGTGTGTGCACAGGCGGGTAACCATTTCTCAGGGCGCATTCGGATGGCGCGCGACCTGCTCAAGCTCAAAGCTTAGCTGGGGACCGTCGGTGGTTCGTTTTAAAACACAAGAGAGAGAGGCCGGCTAGCGAGAGCAGACGAGCAGGTTGCTCAAAAAGCCCGTCCAGCAAGACCGCAGCGAGTGAAGAACCCTAGTGGTACGTTTGAGGGGCTGGGCGAGACGAGAACGCAGCGGGCGGACTTTTTCAGCCTTCTGCGCTACAGCCCTTCTTCCCGTTGCTCACACCCCAGTATTTCAATGAAGCGAGGCAAGCGGGTCTTTTTCAACGGCTCATCGAGTTTGTTGTAGATGGCGAGGAGATTCTTGATCATGCGGGCGAGAATCGCCCGAGTCGGACTCTTCTGGAGAAACCGGTCTTCGAAGCCGTAGCCGGCCTCCGTCAGGAAACGGGCGCAGTTTTTTTCCGTCAGCAGCGCGCCTCCATTGAAACAATCGATAAAGATCTTATACCGATCGGAGTCGAACTTGACGAGGAAGTGGCCCGGCATGCCGATCCCCTGCACCGGCAGGTGCAACCGCTTTCCAATGAGCAGATACACGGTTGACAGACTGATCGGGATTCCCGTTCGCCGGTCCATCACACAGTTGAGATAACTGTTCTCGACCTCATAGTAGTTCTTGGTGTTTCCTCGAAAACCTGCTTCGGTAAACAGGTACCGATTGAGCGCCTTGACGGTCTCCTCCCCCGAGACCCGGGATCCGATCTGCTCCCGCACCTCCTGGGCCATGCGATCCAACTGTCGCTGATAGCTCTGGACGTCGAGCATCGGATAGGCATACCGCGCCAGCAGGAAGGCCCCCGTTTCAAGATCGATGTGATCTTCCGGCAGGGCGATGAGATCGCGGAGTTCCTCCTCCAGTCTGCTCCCGCGGATTTCTTCCAACACCGTGACGATGCGATCGGCCATCTCCGGCTGCTCGATCTCCGCCTCCTGCAGGAGCGGCACGGCAGAATCGCCGAAATCGATGAGCTTGCCGCTGATCGTCTTGACGATCCGTTCGTCCTCATCGCCGAGGAGTCGAATCAAAGCGCGGATTTGGCTTTCATTCACGAACATGGAAGGTCTCCGCTGCGCAACCGCATTCACCCGATCGCACGCCGGAAGGCGCGCGCGCCGCCATAGAGGCACAGCGCGTCGAACAGCACCATCACCCCGATGACCATGCCGACATGGGGCAGGGCTTCAGCCCACCCGTGCAAAATGAGCGGCCGCACCGCATCAATAGCCCAGGTCATGGGATTAAACTGCGCGAGAAAGCCCATCCACCCCGGCATCGCCGCGAGCGGCACCAGGGCCGAGCTCAGGAAAATCATGGGCAGGGAGAGAAAGCCGAGGACCGAGAAAAAATCGCCGTGGCTTTTCACTGAAAAGGCCATGGCCATGGAAATCGCCGTCAACCCGACACCGAACATCATGCCGATGAACAAGATCGTCGCTACCCCTAACAACCCGGTGACCGGCTGCACACCGAACAGCCAGGCCACACCGAGAATAACCAGCACTTGCAGCGACGTAATCGTCGTCACGAAAATGAACCGGCTCAGGATCACCGAGGTGCGGTGAATCGGTGTGGACATCAACCGTTCGAGAAACCCGTTCTCCTTATCGAAGAGCAGATCCACGCCTCCGGCCAATCCGTTGTTCAACACCGTCATGACAACCACACCGGCGGTCAGAAAGCTGATGTAACTCGACGCCTGCGTCACCTGCATGTCCGCGGCGCGCTGGAACAGATTCCCGAAGAAGATCAACCAGAACAACATCGGCTGGACCAGGGTAAAGAGCATGCTGAACTTTTCCCGGCTCAGCCGCCGCACCCAGCGCATCGTCAACGCCCGAATCTCCTGCCAATATTCTTTCATAGCCCCTTCACCGCGTTCTTCACCAGACCTTACTGCCCCTCTGCTTTCGGCTGGTCGTCCTTGATAGACCGCCCCGTATGGGCGATAAACACATCATCCAATCGTGGCCGGTGATAGTCGATGAACTCCAGCTGACAGGTCAGGCGGTTCGCCGCGTCAAGAATGGCCGGCAAGGCCTTCTCGGGAGAATCGACTCGAATATCCAGCCCGGTCGGCGTGGTCGTGACGGCTCGAATGGCCGGCAGATTTTTCACCGCCGCCGCAAGCAACTCGACACGATCATGCTCCCGCACCGTCAGCGACACCAGATCTCCGCCCAAACCGGCTTTCAACTCGTTGGGAACGCCCAAGGCTTTGATCCGCCCGCCGTCGATGATGGCGATCCGGTCACAGAGCTGATCGGCCTCATCCAGATAGTTTGTGGTCATGACGACGGTAATCCCCCGCTCCCGCATGGCCCGGACATGGTCCCAGATGCGGAGACGACTCTGCACATCCAACCCGAGCGTCGGCTCGTCCAAAAAGAGAATTTTTGGATCGGGCAACAGTCCGCACGCAATATCCAACTTTCGTTTCATACCGCCGGAATAGGTCTTGGCGGGACGATCGGCCTGCTCCTCCAATTCCACCAGCTTCAATAGCTGAGGGATACGCGTGGACGCGTCTTCAGGCGACAGGTGATAGAGATCGGCGAGCAGCTCGAGATGTTCGCGCCCCGTCAGGAACCGATCGATGGCCCGCTCCTGAGGCACGTACCCGATCGTCTTCCTGACACGGTCGGCATCCTTCACCGAATCCATGCCGAGAATCGTCGCCGACCCGGATGTCGGATGGAGCAGCGTGATCAGGATACGGAGAGTGGTGCTCTTACCGGCACCGTTCGGGCCGAGCAGACCGAATATCTCTCCCGCATAGACTTGAAAGGATAGATCATCGACGGCTCGTACCTTCTCGTACGTCTTCCCGAGATGCGACACCTCGATGGCGACCGACCGCGACATCAGCCCCACCCTCCGGCACCACGCCGCTCCGCCAACTTGAACTGGATAAGGTCGCTAAGGCGGCGGGCTTGCTGCGGCACATGGTCCGCTTCCAGCAAAAACTGCTTCTCCAGCGGGGTGCAGTCGAGATACGTCGAAAGGGAATTCACGAACACCTCGTCCGTCACATCAGGCCGCACCAAGCTGTGCAGCGGCGAGGCTTCTTCATCGGCCTTGAGATATTCGCCGAGCACCTCTGTCAAATAGCGGCGCAGCGCCGGCTCCATGGAGCCGGCGCCATCCCGCGGCTTCAGCGAGACCCGGGCTTCGCGATAACTTTTCTCATAAAACTCTTCATGTATTTCGTACCGCTCAATGCCCTGCAGGAGGATGTTCGAGCGGCCGTCAGGCAAGGCCTGTACGCTGGCCAACCGTCCGACGCATCCGATCGAAAAAATCGGAGGATTCCCGTCGTACTGTTCCTCCCATCCTTCCTTGAGCAACGCCATCCCGATGCATTGCCCTCCCGCCGCCGCATCCGCTACCATCTGACGATAGCGCGGTTCGAACACATGGAGCGGCAGATAGGTTTTGGGAAAGAAGACGACGTTGGGAAGGGGAAACAACGGAATACGCTCCGGCACCGGAAACGGCTGCGCCTTTCCCGATAACTCCCGGCTCGACTGGTCACGTTCAGGCTCAAGAAACATGGCTCACGATAGCTGATGCCTTGCAAAATTGTCAACGCTGTCAGGCAACGCGATTACAGAAACGACCATCGCAAAACCCTCATGAATACTGGCGTTCCGTCGATCTCGCCTCACAGTATGGCCGCGCATCATCGGACGCGCCTCCTCACCGGACACGGGCGACCGCCAGGGAGTCGAACGTGATGACAAGGCGCCACTCTGCATTCGCCGCCCTGACGGTGATGGTCGTGCTTCTGACCGGCACCCTGCACTCTGTGGCAACGGACCACCAGGCGCCTGTCTTTGACACCGCCAAACCCGGCTACCGGTATGCATTTCCCAAAGACCACGGTGCCCACGAACGGTTTCGTACCGAATGGTGGTATTACACCGGCCATCTCACGGCCGCCGGAGGCCGACAGTTTGGATTTGAGCTCACTTTTTTCAGACGAGGCATTCCACCGGAACAAGTCAGGACTCACCCCTCGCAGTGGTCGATTCAACAACTCTATCTGGCCCACTTCGCCCTCACCGACCTTGAAGGCAATCGATTCCTTTTTGCCGATAAACTCAGTCGCGAAGGTCTCGGCAAGGCCGGCTCGGAGACGGACCGGCTGCATGTCTGGCTCGATCGTTGGTCAGCCGCCATGGATGATCCCGCGTCGTCCCGACAGAGGCTCCAGGCCGCCACCGATGCATTTGCAATCAATTTGCAGGTCACCCCGCGGAAGCCGCCCGTGCTCCACGGCCGGGAAGGCATCAGCCGCAAGGGCACGCGGCCCGAGCAGGCCTCTCACTATTATTCGTTCACCCACCTATCAACCGAGGGGACCATTCGAATCGGCGCGGACACCTTTTCCGTCACCGGTCTCAGCTGGATGGATCACGAATTCGGCTCAGCCGACTTGGGGCGGGATGTGGTGGGATGGGACTGGTTCAGCCTGCAGCTGAGCGACTCGACCGAACTGATGTGGTATTCCCTGCGGCGGGCCGACGGATCGGCAGACCCGGTCTCCAGCGGCACCCTGATTTTTGCGGATGGACGAACCCAGCCGCTCACGGCCCGGGACCTGACCGTTGAGCCGCTCGACTATTGGACAAGCCCGCGATCGAAGGCGAAGTATCCGCAACAGTGGCGACTCACCGCGCCCTCCATGGGAATCAATCTGGATGTGCGATCGCTGCTCGCCGACCAGGAACTGCATACCGCACGCAGCACCCGCGTGACGTACTGGGAAGGAGCCGTGTCCGCCACGGGACAGGCCCGAGGCGCCGCCGTCACGGGTCGCGGCTATGTCGAATTGACAGGATACGCCGAGCGCTTCACCCAACGACTGTAACCGCTCACCTGATGTCGCACCTTGACTCAATCGTCACGCTATGGTTAGGTCTGCGCCCATTGTGATGACACGACGCACTCGAATGGCCGCCCTGCTCCGGACATCCGTCTTTCTGGTCGGCCTGTTCCTCCTCGCCTGCGGGTCACGCGAAGCGGCGGTGGTCTCAATCGCGCTCCATCCGTCGAACCCCAACATTGTCTATGTCGCGACGAACGAAGCCGTGCACAAGACCCGCGACGGTGGCGCAACCTGGGAGCAGTTTCAGGCCTTCACGGCCCGCCGCGTGACGACGCTGGCGATCGACCCGAAGCTCCCGGCCACAGTCTACGCGGGCACAATGGGCGATGCCATCTACAAAAGCCCGGACGGCGGGCAGCATTGGCTCCCGCACAATGTCGGGCTCAAAGAGCATGTGTCCTTCGTCAACGAAATCATCTTCCATCCCGACAATACCGAGCTCATCTACCTCGCCACGACGGTCGGCGCCTTTGTCAGCAAAAACGGAGGGCGGGAATGGGAAGAGCGGATGGCGGGCATGAAAGAAGTGCATATCGTCACCTGCATCACCATGGATCATCAACACCCTCGCGTCTTGTACGCCGGGACGACAGGCGGCACCTATCGCAGTGAAGACGGCGGCACGACCTGGCAAAAGAAGAACAACGGACTCATTCCCGACGATGTGTTGAACGCCGCCATGGCGCTCGGGGTCAATATGCTGGCCGTCGATCCGCGCAATTCCGACATCGTTTATGCCGCCACCACCAAGGGGCTTTTTCGATCCACCAACCGGGCCGACTACTGGGAACAGATCGGCCAGAACCTGGCCAATCAATTCATCAGCACCATGGCTCTGCATCCGACCAATCCCGATATTGTCTACATCGGTGGCCCGGAGGGTATTCTCAAGACCATCGACGGCGGAAAAACCTGGCAGGCACACAACCAGGGACTGACGACCATGAATGTGCGGACGATCAGCCTCAGCCCCAGCGATCCTCAACTGCTCTATCTGGGAACCAATGGCAGCGGATTGTATCGCTCGACCAACGGCGGGGCACAGTGGACCCCGATCCCTCTGACGAGTCACGCGCCGGCGGCGCCCGCGCCGTAGGATTGGAGCGATCTCCCGATGCCGATCGTCCTGCTCATCAGACATGGAGAAACGGAGTGGAATCGATCCGGCCGGGTCATGGGCGATCAACCGATTCCCCTCAACCCGACCGGCGAAGCACAAGCCCGCACCTGCGCCGGTATCCTGTCTCGCACCCCGATCGCGGCCATCTACACCAGCCCGGTCCTGCGGGCCGCGCAGACCGCCGAGATTCTACGTGGGGCACAGGAGATCCCGCTGCATCAGGTTCCCGGGCTGAGTGAGATCGGCGTGGGGAATTGGATCAATCGCTATTGGCATGAATTCGCCGACGACCCGGCCAAGCGGGAGTGGTACACCCACCCGGACCGGGCCCGGCCTTCCGGCGGAGAAACGCTGCGCGAGGTGCAACAGCGGGCGGTGGCGGCAGTGGAACAGGCCCTTGCCCCCGTCCACGACACCCCCGTTGTGATCGTGTCACACGGGGATGTCATTCGGGCGATTCTCGCGCACTACCTGCGGCTCGACCTGGCGATCATCCGCCAGGCTCGCATCGATCACGTGGCGGTCAGCGGGTTGGACCTGACGGGGGCCGCAGCCCAGCTGCTGTTCCTCAATCATCGCCCCGGCTTAGAAACGCTTCTGTAGTCGACCATCCTATCTTCTAGGGTTGGGCGGCAGCAGGAGCCGCAGCTTCTGCACCCTTGCCGTAGTACCGGCTGCCATACCGTTTCAATTCCTCCGACAATGCCGACCATTCCTCGGCTGTCAGCAACGACTTCATTTTGAAGCGAAGGCTGAGCATCCGTGCGGACGAACGCATCCGGTTATTGTTCAACTCGTCGAGAATTTTCGTAAACTCCTCCGGCGTCGCCGTATAGTTGGCGTTCAGCTCGTAGAGCGCGCGATGAGACTGGCGATGCTGCTCCCGTGCCGATTTGATCTCCGTGATCATCTCTCCCATCACCGCATTGACCTGCTTCACGGTCTCCGGATTTTTGACATGCTTTTCAACCAGCCCGCTCACATCCTGAGAAGCCTTGCTCCAATAATAGTCGCCCTTCCCCTGTCCATAACTCCCGTGGTGATGAGATGAACAACCGGTCAATCCGGTCACAAGCACGCCGATGAGGACAACCAAGGATCGATAACGCATGACAGCCTCCCTACATAAGAAAAATGAATGCCTCGCACGAAAACGCGTTGCGCCGCACGGCGTTCCTCCCGTAAGCTGCCTTTGAACAGGGCGCTGCACAGGAGAGCCACATGGGCACACAGAAGGATCACCGGCAGGGGACAGGCCCGGTTGAATCGCTCCGGGACGAATTCCGGGAGCATCTCGACACATTTTACAGCACGCTCAAACTGGCCGCCCCCTACGACACAGTCGAGAAAGCCCTGGGGGCCCTGACCGCGAGACTCAAAACGTTGCCGCCCGAAGAACTCCAACGGGTAGCCGCGGACTCGTCGTTGCGATGGACGCACTTCCGGCAGGCCTTCGTCGACTCCGGCCTGAGCGCAAAACATCGCGGGATCATCGCCGGCCTGGCACGATCCGGATCCGCACAGGACCTGCCGCCGGAATTCGACCACCTGCTCAAACTCTATCGTCCGACCAGCTAAGCAGTCCCGCCGCTTTTCAACGCCACGTCACGCAGTTCGGTGTAGACCTGCATCAGCCTCGTATTTTCGATGCGATAGGCCACCGTAATCGTCAGCATGCCGAACGCGACTACGATCATTCCCACCCCGGTGACGCCGATACCCAGCAGGACGCTCCCCAGTGAGTCGAGCTCGCCTTGCAGCAGATAGGTAATCACGAACCCGAGCGTCCCGAAGCCCACCAGACTGAACCATAGAAACGTGAGAATCGAAGAGGACCAGGGCACCCGCTTCGTACACACCAGCTTCAGTCCCTCCGGTTCCGGCGCCCATTCGATGGAGCCCTTCAGCGGCCAGGCCGTTCTGAACCGCAGGGAAAAGAGGCGATGGGTCGGCCTGATAACCATCCGGTTTGCCTCCGGAAAGACCCGCGCGACGCCGTGGGGCAGACTCAAAAATCCGTTCTGATCGAAGGTGCGCAGCAGTTGGGGAACGGTCAGCGCAGTGAACTGGTCCTGCACCCGCCCAATCCCGTACCCGTACCGGCTGGCGTCGGACGAGAGACGGGCAAAGTACATCCAGTCACCGACGATCAACCCGACAAACAACACGATGGCAAACGCACCGGCCAAAATCATAGCGGAAACTTCCCACAGGGCTTTATGGAGAATCAAGCCCGGGCGGCATGCAGCAGCGCTCAAAAACCCGAGGAACCAGTTGACTCCCCATGAGTGCTTTGGCTACATTAAGCCCGTTCTTGTCCGGCGGGTGAGGACGAGTCATCCGGATTGCAGTCCCGCCTTCATAGATTTTTCCACGCCACACTTCTTATCGCCGTCGCTTCTGCACTCCAGAGTGTGCGGGCGGAGAGGCGTGATTTTGCGGAGGGACGATGGATATCGCCAAAGTCGAGCGAGTGTACACCAGTTATTCCGGCGTCTACGATCATATTTTCGGAAAAATCTTCCACGAGTCGCGGGAAGCGTGCGTGCGCAATCTCAGAATCCGACCGGAAGAGAAAATTTTGGAAGTCGGCGTGGGAACTGGAATCGCCCTGGAGTACTACCCGAAGAATTGCGAAATCATCGGCATCGACCTCTCCTCAGGAATGCTGGCGAAGGCCAGGCAGCGCCAATCCCACTATCATCTCGACCATGTGCGACTGATGTTGATGGACGCCGGAAAAATGGACTTTGCCGACGACAGCTTCGATACCGTGATGGCCGCCTATGTCGTGACTGCCGTACCGGATTATCGCAAAGTCGTGAACGAAATGATTCGCGTCTGCAAACCGGGTGGACGCATCATCATGCTGAACCACTTCAGCAACGGCAACAAACTGATCGCCGCCGTGGAAAAAGTGATCTCTCCCCTCTGCAAGCATATCGGCTTCCGAACCGACCTCTCGCTGAACACCGTGCTCGAAGGGACCAACCTCCACGTCGCCCGTAAAGAAAAGGTCAACCCGATGAAGTTCTGGCACTTGGTGGAATGTGTCAATCAGAAGGGCGCCAAGAACGGCAGCGTGAATGGACACGGGAGTGTGAACGGGAACGGAAGGCACGGACATCACAGCTGACAGGCTGATGGAGTCTCCACTTCATCGGCTGGCCTGATGTGTGGGTCTGAATGATTTCCATTCGGCCCATTCCTCGTGTGAGAGAAACGTCTCCCCGACAAGGCACGTCCCACGATACTGCTGCGTGACCAGGTCGGTCACCAGGCTCAGCAGTCGGCCACCCAAGCGACGGGCAGCGTCACGTGTCTGCAAGCGGAGTCCGAATCCGGCTCCATCTATGGGCCCGTACGCCTCCACGCGGAGGTCCGCTGCAGCACCGGCCGCCGTGCCGGAAGCCATTGCTAACTCACCGTCCCAACACATCGGACTGTGTCGGCCTTGCCGGCGCGTCGCTGCCTTCCAGATACAGGGCACACCCGCCTGATCGAGCCGGGCAAGCAGCCATTCGACCGTAGGGGCCTCGCCGGAATCGGCCTGAAACGTCAATTGGGCAATCTCGCCACCCATGTCCGATTCACTGGCCGGCAACGAGACTTCTTCCAGCGTCGCTTCGTCGCAGACCACATAGAGATTCCCGTCGGGATCGAACCAGAACCGTAATTTCCCCTCGCTCATCTCCACCTGAATCGCCCCCAGAGGCGAACAGTCGCTGCCGTCCTGTTCAAAAAGGGAGAGATCGGTGACGCCCAGCATGGTCAGTTTGGCGACCCGTAGAATGCTCTGCACGTGATACCGTACGACCACCGTCGCCATACTCCCGGCCATCACTTCGCGACCTGAGACTTCATCGAAGATCCGGCGCTTCGACAGATGCACATCGGTAATGTGTCCGCCGCAAAACCCCGCCGTACGCGCCAGAAACCAACGCAGATCATCCACCGTCTTGATCGAATGGGTCATGAATATCCCAAGGCCTTTCCCCAAGGTGGCGTTATCCGACCGCCGCACTCTTTCCACCTTATCATGACGGGACCGTCGATGAGCGCGTGAAGAAGAGAACGCAAGGAGGGAAATGACGGCGAGCGGTCGCTAGCCCGGATTATTTATGAATGCCGTCGCGAGGCGTTCGAGACGGAAGCCCGCCGAGGCTGCTCGCACGTGAGACCGACGCAGGCGTACTCGCAGTCCGTCGAGGAGGCCGAACGAGAACAGCCTCGCCGGGCGAGAGGATCGGACGCCGGAGCAGGGATTCATGAATAGTCCGGGCTAGAAGAGAGCCTGTTGTTGCTTGAACTCGGCCAACTGACGCTCCAACTCATCCACACGTTCCTGGAGGCGCTGATTGTCGAGACGCAGCAGATCGAGACGATCCAACAATTGTTCCCGTTGGATATTCGTCCATTTCAGCGATCGCCTCAATCCAGCCAGCTCTAACTGAGCCTGCTGTCCATCCTCAAGCCCGGAACCCATGCGTACGCCTCAGTCGATCGCCATCCGGCAGTAGATGGCAAATCGTAACGCACTCTCGGTCCATTGCGGAGTGATTACTGATTTATCGACAGAGAAGGTGAGCGGAGGGGGATCAAGCGAATTGGATGAATAAACCGGGAGCGTGAGACGATCAACTCGCGCGGGCGCGGATCGGCAATGCGGCGGTCGAACCTGTTTCTCCGGCCTCCCAGCGATAGCGAACAAGAACGCCGTTGGCCTCCCATCCCGGCGGGCACAGCTTGCCCGTGCCATAGTAGTCGGCATCCAGCACGGAAAAGGGCGCCACGTTCTTGATCCAGTCCTGGGCATGGCCGTTCGACTCGATATAGGATTGGAAGAAATACGCGCCACCGGTGAGCGGTAATTCAGGCACAATGAAATCGACATACCCTTCACCACGCAAGGTCAGGGGTTTCGGATCGACGATGTCGGTGGACAAGACGAACAGGTCCTGTGCCTTCCGGCCGTTCACGGAAATGCTGACACGGCAATTCAAAAATTCTTTTCCCGCCGCACAACGGTAGTACATACGAATCACCACATCCCGACCGGTGATCGCCGCTGCGACAGGATGCCTCTGAGTATCCATCACTTCGATCCTGGTGAGCAGGATCTCGCCGAGTCCCTCCCGGTCATGGCGCGCCTCTATCTCCGTTCCCGCCAGACCCCGAATGGCATCGGCATAGCCCTCAACGACCTCGTGCGTGTTACCGATCTTTGCGACACGCCCCTTCTCGAGCAGAATCGCGCGTTCACACAACCCTTCGATCACGGTCATGTTATGGCTGACGATCAGCACCGTCCGCCCGCTTCGGCTCACTTCCTCCATTTTCCCAAGACACTTTTGCTGGAAACTGGCGTCGCCGACGGCCAGCACCTCGTCCACGATCAGAATCTCAGGCTCGAGGTGTGCGGCGACTGCAAACGCCAGTCGCACGTACATCCCGCTCGAATACCGCTTGACCGGTGTATCGATGAACGCTTCCACACCCGAGAACGCCACAATCTCATCGAACTTTCGCCGCACTTCCTCTCGTCGCATGTCCAACATCGCCGCGTTCAGATAGATGTTTTCCCGGCCGCTCAACTCGGAATGAAACCCCGTCCCCACTTCAAGTAACGAACTGACGCGCCCGTAAATATCCGCCGTTCCCGTCGTCGGCTGAGTAATCCTGGAAAGGATCTTGAGCAAGGTGCTCTTCCCCGCGCCGTTGTGCCCGACGATCCCCAGCACTTCACCTCGTTTGACCTCAAACGAGATGTCCTTCAGGGCCCAGAACGACGGGTTCGACTCCTGCCGACCACCACCCCATCGCGTGAGGCCGCGGAGGCGATGCATCAGATGATCCCGAAGGGTATTATGCTGACGGCTTGCGGCTCCGAGCCGGTAGTGCTTCGACAGGCAGTCCGCTTTGATGGCAATATCGCTCATTCAGATCACGTCCGCAAACGTTCGTTCCATCGAACGGAAATAGATGAGGCCCCCGACAAAGACGACGAACACCACTCCCAGACTTGGCAAGAACATCGTAAAATCGACCTCAAACCCGGGAATAAGTGCCCAGCGAAATCCCTCGACCACACTCACCACCGGATTCATCGCATAGAGCGCACGCCAGGACTCCGGGACCTTGCTCACGGGGTAGAGGATGGGCGACACGAACATCCACAGCTGGATCAACATCGGCAGGATATGCCCGACATCCCGGTACTTCACGTACAGCGCGGAAATCCAGAGCCCCGCGGCCAGCGTAATCGTGGCCGCCAACGCAGCGAACAGCGGCAGGGACAGAATCCGCCAGGTCGGGAGGATTCCAAACCAGGCCATGAGGCCCAGAAACGCGACGAATGCCAGGACTAAATCGACCAGAGGCGCGATGGTTGCCGAAAGGGGCAGAATCAGGCGCGGAAAATACACCTTGCTGATGAGCGGGGCCTCTCCCACCAGACTGGTCCCTCCCCTGCTCAACGCCTGAGACACATAGAACCACGGCAGCAGGCCGGCATAGAGAAATACCGGGTAAGGAAATCCGTCGGATGGAATTTTCCCCATGACACTGAATACAACCGTAAAAATGAGCATGGTCGCGACCGGCTGAAACATCGCCCAGGCGACTCCAAGCAGGGTTTGCTTGTACCGCACGGTCACATCACGCCAGACGAGAATATAAATCAGCTCGCGATACTGCCAGAGCGCGGCCAAATCCAAATCCAAGAGGCCGCGGGCCGGCTGGATACGCACATGCGGTAAGGTCGACGATGGCCTCTGGTCGGCAGTCAACGCGGACATGGCAATTTCGTCACTCCTCATGATGCTCACACCGACGGTAACCGTACCGAAGGCCGGCCCCCTGAGTCTCAAAAGCAGGAGGGCGTAACCGCCAGTTTACACTTGGTTCTAACTCGAACAGACTGTGATCGTTTATGTCAAAATTTTCCGCTTTGGTCAAGAAATTCGAACTGTTATGTACCTCTGTGGCCCCAGCCCTGCACGGATTGCCGAATCCCGAGGCCAACGTCGAGAAGGCGGGAGTTGCAGGACACCCACCAGGAACACTCCATCCTCTCAATTGCCGGGCAATACCCTGAAGAATCAACTATACCAAATGACTCTGGATGAGGAAGGATACAGGGTTGGGAGCAGTCACGTGTAATAGGGAACGATCGGCTACGGTGCAGGAGGGACAGGTTTCGGTGCAGCACGCAGTTCGTCGGGGGAGACGTACCGAATCGCCAACCCGGACATGTGGAGCATCCAGCCCTGCCCGCCACCGGCGCCCTGCGTAAAACTCCACGCATCCATTCGAAACGGATTCCAGTAGCCGCTGCGATACGAATTGCCCGACGTCGCTCCCGGTACCGCCGTGCCCATGGTCGATTGGAATGTCGGCCCCCGGTCTGCGAGGCGTCGCACGTCCGCCTCACCAAGGACAACGGCATCGGCCCCCAGTTCTTTCGCCCGTGCCAGGATTCGATCACGCAACGTATCTTCACTGGCATATTCACTGGTCGCAATGATGCGGGCGATCTGCACGTGGCCGTGATGGGGCTCGCGCTGTAACGTCGTCACGTCCTCGCTTCCAGATCGAGGCTCAAACGCCTTGCTGGTCAAGGAATCTACCTGCACGGAGACACAGGCACTCGACAGCCCAACAACAAGGACCAATGCAAAGCGGGAAGCCTGCTTTATCATGGCTCGGATTCGAATGTTCATGTTCAACAGTCCAGGCTCAGATCTACTGTAGCGTGATCGAGTGCTATAGTGACGGCTTGGATCGATCAATTCAACCACAAATTCCTACGAGACTTGATGGTACCCATCGCCGACTGTGCGGTCAATCCGGAAACTCTTGTATCTTATCCTTCAGTGTCATGATTTGCACTACAGCCTGCCTTCGACGACCACTCGAATCTCCTCCATACGCCGTCGATTGACACCTAGATCGCTATAGCCCGTCCGGGAAGCCGACCGAAAATGGATCGTCCTGGTCGCATCATCAAACACGAATTCGACATCGTCCACGAATCGAAGCAGCAGGCTCGTAAATTCGTAATGGAGGTAGTCCCCGTCCTCCTCAACGAGTTTCGCACGGGGCAGATCGGCCACAATGGTCTTAAGCGTCTCTTTGGCCTCCGCCAGAGTTTTCTGATATCGATACGGCAGAATGCCATGGCCTTGACCGGATGCCTGGGTCGACACACAATTCGGACTGGATGGGCAGGGCTGGAGTGATCTGATCATTGGCTTATCAGCAGTATAGACATCCTAGGGACACGAGCTCCAAGCGGGAGACAGTTGACCAGATACACGTCCCCAATGTCCCAACGAGGCTGACCATCTGATCATCGAACTGTAATGAGTGGCCCCGCCCCTGTCAACCGCTGTACCAGAGGTCCGGCAGGCTCCTGCCTATGGGCGTTCGTTGAGGTGAGCAACCAGCCAGGCATGACACCGGGGTACGGCAGCCATTGCCGGTTGTTCAATCAGGCGAAACGTGGCAAAACACAGGACAATGAGAATGGGCACGAGGGCTAGCACAACGGACCAATGTTCAGTGGCCGAGAGCGTTGACGCCCATTCGCCAAGTACCAACCGATAGACGGCAAACAACAGCAGGCTATGTAGCAGGTACAGGCTATACCCCATTTCGCTCAACAGGACGGACGTCGGCCATTCAAGAATGCCGTAGATCGAGTTCCCACAGGCGATAATCGTAAATGCGCCGGTCAGTAGCAGCAATGCGGGAACCGTGTAGGCCGTCTCGAAAAGCCACATCGTTATCCCAAGACAAGCGACCACGACCAAACCCCTGACTCGATGAGTGAGCCTCGTACGTATTGCATCAACACGCGCCAGGCTCGCGGCTGCGATCCCTCCACCGAACGCATACAGCACAGGACTGCGAACGTCCGGCATCACCGTCGTCAGTGTCACGACTGCCGCGGCACTGAACAGCAGCCATGAGGTCGGCGTCGCCGCACGAATGCACCATGAGCCGATGGGAAGGCATGCATAAAACAACCATTCATACGGCAGAGACCACACGGCCCCGGCCAAGGGAATCGTTTCGGCAAAGCCATTGACGGGCGCAATCCCCGGAATCGTAAACGTGAGCCAACTCGCTAGGTGCAGCGCAAAGGAGGTCATCGACTCCTGCAATCGAAATCCGGCACGATAGAGCGCGATACTCACCACGCCGATCACCACCAATAGATACAACGGCACCAGTCGAAATACCCGGGCAAGATACAGTCGCGACCAGTCGACCGGTTGCACTCGCCCGTCAAGTAGCTTGGACCAAAAGAGAAAGGCGGTAATCATGAAAAAGAGGATCACGCTGCTTTGGCCGAGGTGCGCATAAAAATTCGAGGGGGGGACATCCCACGTACCGGAACGCAGATAAAAATACCAGATCGACGAATGGCTCAGGAATACGGCGAAGGCCAGATATCCCCGAAGCCCATCGAGGGAGGTATATCGGACAGGCGATGTCGCCTGACGGGGAGTAATCTCCGGAAGCAGCGTCGCGGTGCCCAGTGCGAGCAAGAGGGCCGCAACGGCAGGCCACAGGCTGGTAACATCCATGTATCGGATGAGACCATAGGAGTTCACATTTGTCGAAGCTTTCCCGCAACCTGACCAGTGTATGGCTTGCGAGTACGCGAGTCCCGCTCCCAGCCTCTCGCCCACCCACCAACCGGACATCACGCCTCTTCCCGTAGCACTCCGTTGATTGCCGGAGTGATCCTGCGGTACCCTAGTCCCTTATTGATCCCGGGTTGAGGGCGAATAGCCGCTCACCGATTGCACACAGCTGAGCGCTGACGCTCAGGTCAACAAAGGAGTCCTCACGCATGGCCGGTTTCCCGATCGAAGTCGCAACCCGCATTAAGACGCTGCCGCCTTACTTGTTCGCCGCCATCGACAAGATGAAACAGGAGGCACTCGCGCGGGGGGTCGATATCATCAACCTCGGTATCGGTGATCCCGACCTCCCTACGCCCACGCCGATCATCGATAGCTTGGCCCAAGCCGCCAAAAACCCGAAGCATCACCAATACCCCTCTTATGAAGGCATGCTGTCGTTTCGTAAGGCCGTCGCGGATTGGTACAAGCGACGCTTCAATGTGGCGCTCGATCCCGCGGATGAAGTGCTGACCCTGATCGGATCGAAGGAAGGCATCGGTCACGTCCATCTGGCGTTCATCGATCCGGGAGACATCGTCCTCGTGCCGAGCCCAGGGTATCCGGTCTATCCGGTGGGAACGAGCTTTTGCGGCGGCGTCTCCCACATCATGCCGCTGACAAAGGCCAACGGCTTTCTGCCCGACCTCAATGCCATCCCGAAAGATGTGGCGAAGAAAGCGAAGCTGATGTGGCTGAATTCGCCGAATAATCCCACCTCGGTCATCATGAGCAAAGACTACTTCAAGCGCGTGGTGGAATTTGCCCAGGAGAATCAGGTGATCGTCTGTCACGATGCCGCCTACTCGGAGATTTATTACGACGGCAAACGTCCGGTGAGTTTTCTCGAAGTGGACGGGGCGAAGGATGTCGGTGTGGAATTCCATTCGCTTTCTAAGACCTACAACATGACCGGCTGGCGGATCGGATTTGCCGTCGGGAACAAGAATGTCTTGGCCGGACTCGGCCGCGTGAAGAGCCAGTTGGACTCAGGCGTATTCGAGGCGGTCCAGGCAGCGGGCATCACCGCGCTCGGGCTGGACGATTCGGTCACCGATGAACTGCGAAAAATTTATCAGGAACGGCGCGACACCCTCGTGCCCGGATTGAAGAAACTGGGCCTGGAAGTCGATCCGCCTCCTGCCGCCTTCTACATTTGGGTGACGGTTCCAAAAGGTTATACCTCCGCCTCCTTCACGGCCCACCTCCTGGAGAAGGCCGGTATCGTCACGACACCGGGGAACGGGTTCGGTGCCCCGGGCGAAGGCTACATTCGCATGACGGTCTGTACGACGAAGGAACGACTGGCGGAAGCAGTCGAGCGAATCAAGAAAGCCGGATTCTAAGGCAGACGTGACGACCCCTCTTCCATTCCGAGTAGAGGGGCCCGATACGCACATGTTCATGTGCCATTGAGCCCTGTCAGGACCACGATGGCTACTGCATTCATCGGTTTCGGCTCGAACCTGGGAAACCGGATCGACTTTTGTGACCGGGCCGTGACACTGCTTGGTCTGCTCCCGCATTCACGGCTGGAGGCGGTGTCATCGCTCTACGAAACCGAACCGCTCGAGGACGGGGCCGCCCCCGGTCCCTCCTGGTTCCTTAACGGTGTGGTGCAGATCGAGACGAACATCGCCCCGAAGAGCCTGTTGGAGATCTGCCGTGAGATCGAACGGGCGTTGGGGCGCGATCAAGACAACCGCAAGGGGCCTCGCACTCTGGATCTCGACGTGCTGTTGTATGATGACTGCATTCTTGCCGAGCCGACCCTGATCGTCCCGCATCCCCGCCTGCATCAACGACGATTTGTGCTGACCCCGCTGGCCGAACTCGATCCCGAGCGGCGACATCCGGTGCTCGAACAAAGCTTGCGCGATCTTTTATCGCAACTCACTGATCCATCGATCGTTCGCCTGCTCGTCCCTCAGCCGAATTCCCGTTACGGATCACGCCCTGCCTGCAGCCCACCCCCGACAGCAGGTCCACGGGCATGAAGATCATTCGCACGACGCCGGCCATGGCCGACTGGAGCCGCCGACTTCATCGCGAAGGCGTCACGATCGGGTTCGTGCCGACGATGGGAGCCTTACACGAAGGGCACCGCGCCTTGATCCGTGCCGCCCGACTGGCCTGCGACGCGGTTGTGGTGAGCATCTTTGTAAACCCGACACAATTCGGGCCGACGGAAGACCTTTCGAACTATCCACGCCAGCTTCGACTCGATCAAGCGCTGTGCCGAAAGGAAGGTGTGGATGCCATCTTCGCCCCTACTGTCAAGACGATGTATCCGGTTGGCGCTCAAACGGTCGTGACCGTGCCGGGGATAGCCCGGCGTTGGGAAGGGGAAGCGCGACCGCACCATTTTCAAGGCGTGGCAACGGTCGTCACCAAATTGCTGTCCCTGGTCCAGCCCGACAAGACGTGGTTCGGTCAAAAAGACTATCAGCAGGCCGCCCTGGTGCAACAACTCGTGAAGGATCTCAACTTGCCCGGGCATCCCATTATCCATCCGACGGTGCGGGAGGCCGACGGGCTGGCGCTCAGTTCGCGCAATGTCTATCTGTCGAGCTCAGAGCGGCAGGCGGCGCCTGTACTCTCTCGCGCGCTCCAGGCCGGCATAGCGGCAATTCGTGCCGGAGAACGGAATGCAGCCCGTATTCAGCGTCACATGCTGCGCGTGGCCGCGACAGAACCGCTCGCGACTGTGGAGTACCTTGCGGTCTGTGATCCCGTGACTCTCGAACCGCTCTCCCAGCTCAATCGCCAGGCTGTCCTGCTCGGGGCCATGCGCATCGGAAGGGTACGCCTCCTCGACAATATGCTGACGTCCTTCCGCCGGAAGCCCTGACATCACAACTTCATACATAGTCGCAGCCCAACGCCGGAAGGAGACGGGAGTTACGCGAATGGCACGAAGTTGAACCGCGTGATGGTTACGCGCTGACGCGGGGAGGCGCTTGTTGATGTGCGAGGAGTTCGAGAACCAGCTGCCCCATACGCTGCTTGTCATCAGGCTCAAACTCCAGGAACTTCACCCCGATCGACAGCGGCTGTATGGAGCAAATCATGGCGGCATCGACTTTGATATCGGAGTGGCCGGCAGGCGCATGCACGACCAGCTTCACGAACGTACCTCGCGGGAGCGAGGAGGAGGCTAGCAACGTACAGCCGCCCATTGAGATATCGGTGATCACCCCCCCGACCGCCGGCTGGTCCAGGATCAGCGACGCGGCGAAATTCGCCTGTAATCGTCTGTACTCACGCCGGTCAAACTCTTGGGAGGTCTGCCGTTTCCCCGGCCGACGGGCCTGAAAACGAGCCGTGCAGAGCTGACAACGGACATGAAAGATGGACAAGCGGTTCAGCGTCTTCTCCATCAGATTGGTTCCGGATGTTACTCTCACGCAGGGCGTGCCGCACGCCGGACAATACAGCTCTTTCATGCTACGACTCTGACTCCTGCATTCTTCTCTCCACTTGCGATCTGCCCGCCGAACTCCCGGACGATTGCGCCGCAAGCAGCGGTTCCACCTGAGCCGGAGAATAGGTCGGTGGTTTGACCCACTTGCCGTCGGCTCGCTTGTACCCTCCGACTTTGCTCAGGTTCGACCGGTGCACCTCACGAAACACCGGATCCATATCCAATCCATAGGACACGGCGGTGCCATAGACGACATACAATAGATCCGCCAACTCCTTCGCTACTCCAGGGAGATCCCGGGCGACCATGGCCTCCTGCAGTTCTTCAAATTCTTCTTGAATGAGCCGCACCCGCAGCTGTCGGGTGGCGTCTTCCGGAAGAGAAGGCCGGTCGCTGACGGCTATATCGAACTTGCGGTGAAACTCTTCCACCATCGCCTGCGGATCTATCATTCTAACGTCCCTCTACTCTCTGCCGCACACGCAACCCCCGTCCTTGGTTCGACGCCGGAGGCTTCCAGCAACGCAATGTCTTTATCAGATGATATCCCGAGGTCTTTGAATTTTCTAGCTGCAGGAAGCACGCGAGACTCCAAAGATCCGACCGCCTTATTGTAGGCCCCCACGCTTTTCCCGAGCGCCTGGCCGATCTCGTTGAGGTGGTCGGCGAGGACGCCCATCCGCTCGTACAGCTCCTTCCCCAGTCGTCCCGCCTGCTCCGCATGTTCGTTCAGCTGCTCCTGCTTCCAGCCATAGGCCACGGCGCGCAAGAGCGCCATCAGCGTCGTTGGCGTGGCGAGCACGACCCCTTGCGCAAACCCGTCTTCGATCAGGGTCGGATCCTGCTCCAATGCCGCCCCGAGAAATTGCTCCCCCGGCAGAAACAGGACGACAAATTCAGGCGTTTGCCCGAACTGCGTCCAGTAGGCCTTGAGACTGAGCGCATCCATCCTGGCTCGCACCTGACCGGCATGGCGGAGCAGATGCGCTTGACGCTTCTGGTCATCCTCCGCCTCATAGGCATCGAGGTAGGCGGCTAAGACCGTTTTGGCATCCACCACAATCTGCCTGCCCCCCGGCAGGTACACGACCATGTCCGGACGAATGAGTCCTTCCAACGATCCAATCGTATCCTGCTCCACAAAATCGCAATGGGCGACCATCCCCGCAAGTTCAGCGACCCGACGCAGCGTCATCTCACCCCATCGTCCACGCACGGACGGGGCCCGCAAGGCTTTCACCAGATTACCGGTTTCCTGCTGGAGCCGCTGGTGCGATTCGGCCATGAATCTCAACTGCTGGTCAAGGCCTCCATATTCCCGCTGCCGAACCTGTTCAGCCTGCTGCAGCTGCTCTTGATATCGCTGGAGCGATTCCTCCAAGGGCTTGACCAATTCACCGATGGCTTGCTGCCTCTGGGACAACTCGCCCTTAGCCTCCGCCTGCAAGGTGGCAAACGACGTGCGCGCGAGGTCCAAAAACGCCTCATTATTCTGCTTCAGTGCCTGGCCAGACAAGGCCTCGAATGAGTCGTGGAGTTCTTGCCGTGCCTGCGCCAACAGCGACTTCTGGTCCTCCAAACTGCGTGCGACCTCTTCCATGCGGGTTTCGGCTTTGGTCCGGCCCTGCTGCGACGCGGCGAGCGAGTCCCGCAACTGTCCCATCTCCGACTGTTGATCATCCACTCGCTGCTGAAGCGACGCCGCCAAAGCATCGGCGCGCTGCGCGCGCTCTCCGCTCTCAAGCAACCGCGCATGATAGCGTGATTGCACACGAACGGTCACCCACCATCCGGTCACCAGAACGCCCACGGCGAGACCGACGGCGGTGCCGACCAAAAACGTTGGGGAACTGAGGTCGATCATGGGGGCTTCCCTACGAATGCATCGACTGAGCGGAAATCCGTTTACCTTACCGTTGTAGGGAAATCGCGTAGAAGGTACGAGAATCCAAGAGAAACGTCAAGAGACCAATCGACTGATGAGGCCTGTGGAACTTGCGATTTCGACCTGTTCATTTTCGCGCAATAGACTGGTGACATAGGGCACATTGACCAGGACCGGAAGGCCGTATTCACGAGCGATGATCGCCCCATGCGAGAGGGTTCCTCCCATTTCGGCGATGAGACCGGCCGCCATTCCGAATAAAGGGGCCATCCCGGGATCGATCACTGGAACGACGAGGATGTCTCCCGCCCGCACCCGTTCCCAATCCGCCGTCGATCGAAGGAGCCGGACCGGTCCCCTGGCAACCCCGGCACTGATGGCAATACCCCGCAACACGCCTTCCCGCCCCTGATCGCTTGACCGGGCCCCCTGCTCGACGACTGCCTCCCAGTCCCGAATGGTGTCGGGCACCTGCAAGGCCTCGTGCCGAAGCCGTTCCTCGCGGCGCCGACGCACGAGGCTCTGCCAATCACGACTTGCGCCATCAAGCAGTGCGATGCGTTCATCCAGCGTGAGATAAAACACGTCTTCCCGCACGGCGAGACTTCCGCGTTCCACCATTCGTTCACCGAGCCGAAGCAATAGATGGCGGGCCGCTGTGGAGTAATACATCAGGTGATGGCGATTCTCCTCTCGCAAGGCACAGAAGCGACTGAGCCTCCGATACCACCAACAGAACAGGAGCCAGCGATGGCGCCGCCGCCCGAATCGCCGGGCGATCTCACTGAGCGCCTGCTCGCGTCGCTGAGCCTGACGGGAAAGCATTTCTTGGGGTGACGCCGTCACGCCGGCACGCACCTGTCCCTGCAACAGGGCGAGCACGGCATCGGGCTGATCTGCAATCCGTGGGGACATGATGTCGGACTCTCCGACTGCACGATGCCCGTACTCCGCTAAGTACTGATCAAACAGCCGCAGGAACTCCGTCCCGTGAACCGCGTCCCGATACCCACGTGCCGTCCACTCTTCCGAGAAACACCATCGTCGAGCCGTTTCTTCTTGCTGTGCAACCGCGACAAGCTCTGCCAACCTGACAATTTGGGCGGCACTGACAACGGTTCCCTGCCCCTGTAACGCCCCATTGAGCAACTCTCGCCAGTCTGAACCAAGCCAGCCCGGAAGCACCGTCCCCAGAGCCTGAAGACTCTGCGCCACTCCACCCGCGATTGCGAAGGTCACCTCATGATCGTCGAGCCACCGCCCTATGCTGTCGAGGGTTGCGGCCAATTCCTGCACCGACAGATTTTGGATGCGATCGTAGTGGTAGCGTTCCGCCATGGCCTTCATGGCGGCAAAGTTCTTCGGCCCCTGCTTCGCAGCCTTACGCCACTCCCGCATCATGCCGACTCCGGCACGAACAAGCGCGAGCGCCCCGAGCGGCCGAACCGACGGGGTAAACATCACGGGCTCACCGCCCATCTGTTCCATCAAGAACGCCGGATTCCCGTGAAGCTGCATGACCAAGGTGTAAAACAACGTGACGTTGAGATAGGGACGTCCATGGAGCACACGAACCGACGAGAGCCCTTCGGGAACCGTGCAACCAAGTCGGCGATAGGGAGTGACGATGTAGGCCTCCATGAATCGCTCGAGAAACGACAGCCCTAACGGGCTGGGCAATTCCGGGAGGGTTTCTTTGAAATTGGCCCGCGTCCATTCACATTCGTCATTGGTCAGAGAGGGCCACGGTCGCACGGCGGTAATCGGACGGGCCTGTACGATCCAGAGTCGCTCCGCATCCCACGCCCACTCGAGATCGACTGGTTGACGGAACGCGACTTCGATGCGCTTGGACATCCGTGTCAGCTCGAACAATTGCTTGTCCGTCAGACAAGACTGCTGTTGTTCCGGCTCGGGAATCGACTCTTCCTGCAGACCTCCGGGTGTAGCCGTCAGCTTCCTTCGTTTCCGAGCAAGCGTGCGTCGTCGTACGCGGAAGGGTCGATGATCGTCATCGTATACCTCCACCACATACTGATCCGGCGTCACCTCTCCATTAACCAGGGAGAGTGCCAATCCTGGCACGGCGTTGATCGATACCTGAGAAGTTCGACCTGTGACGGGGTGAATAGAGTATGCGACGCCTGCCGCCTGTGCGCTGAGCATGGGTTGAATGACGACGGCCATGGCGGGACACGGCCGGTCGGCGCCTGAGCGACACCGATACTGAACCACCCGTTCATTCCACAACGAAATCCAGCAGTCGCGGATGGATTGCAGCACAGCCGCCGGAGACACACCCAGCGTCGTGCGGTATAGACCGGCAGCGCTCATATCCGCAGCATCCTCATTCGTGGCGGAGGACCGGACGGCCCACTTGGTCGAGGAATCGCCGCCCAGCCTTGTCAGTTCCGTTTCCAGATCGTCCGGGAACCCTGCCGGCCAGGGCTGATCCAGCAAGAGCTGCTGAATTGCTGCCAGCTCTTGTGCCCGTTGCTCCACAGACAAGTCAGGCAGTTTCCTCCATATCGCCGTCGCATCAACCCCGGCCTGATCCAGGCCCTGTTGATAGACTGCAGTCGTCACGCACAGCCCCTTCGGCACAGGAAAGCCGGCAGTGAGTGCCTCTGCCAGGCCCGCAGCCTTGCCGCCGACAAGATAGAGCGCACTGCTCTCATCCAGAGAGAGAATGAACGGATCAGCCATAGAGGGGGATACTAGCTAGAGTGCAAGGAGGAGGTAAAGATCGTTCACATTGGTTCCGGTCGGACCAGTCACAATATGAGCACGGAGTTTCTTGAAGCACGGATACGCATCGTTGTCCTGAAGTACGCTGAGCAGATCAAGCTTGGCGCGCCGAGCCCGCGCAACCGTTTCCCCGTCTACCACTGCGCCTGCGACGGAGGTCGGTCCGTCTGTGCCATCAGTCGCAAAACCTGCCACCCACACGTTTGAAAGCCCGGCAATCTCCATGGACGCTGCCAGGGCGAACTCCTGTGCTCGCCCACCGGTTCCCTGACCTCGAATCGTCACTGTGGGCTCCCCCCCGGCAATGACACAACAGGGGCGCGCCACCGGGCGACCCTGCAGCGCAATCTCCCGGGCCATCGCGCCGAAGAACTTGGCGAGTTCGCGAGCTTCCCCTATAACGGTAGTGGATAGGACCAGCGTCTGTAGCCGCTTCCTCTTCGCGGCCTTCGCGACGGCATCCACAGCTGCGCGATTGTCTCCGATGATCAGATTGTTCACACGGCGAAAGAGTGCAGCGCCGGCCTTGGGAGTTTCGGGCAGGCTCTTCTTCATGCCCGCTTCCAGACGTCGACGTACCGAAGCCGGAACTTTTCGGGCAACCTCGTATTGCTCCAGAATCCGCCAGGCGTCCCGAAATGTTGTGGGATCAGGCGCGGTGGGACCAGACCCGATCGTACCAAGATCATTGCCGATCACATCCGAGAGGATCACACTCGCCACACGCGCGGAGGTCGCTGCAGCAAGCTGCCCGCCTTTTGCGCAAGACACATGTTTGCGAACCGCATTCATTTCTTGAATGGTCGCCCCGGACCGCAACAGCAGCTGGGTCGTCAGCTGCTTGTCCCTGAGAGTGATCCCCGCAGCGGGGGAGGGAAGGAGACTCGAGGCACCGCCGGACAACAGGACAATCAGCAGGTCGTCCGGTCTCAGCGTCCCGATCAATGCCATCATGGCACGGCTGGCCCGGAGCCCCGCCTCATCCGGAACCGGATGCCCGGCTTCCAGGATGCGAATCTTCTTCGTCGCGGCACCATGCCCGTATTTCACCACGACCAGTCCGGTGTCGATCCTCGCGCCCACCTGCCGCTCCAACGCCTGTGCCATACGACCCGACGCCTTCCCGGCCCCGACCACCACCAGTCGCTGATGTTGTGAAAGAGGATAGCGCTGCGAACCGATGGTGAGTTGCCCGCTCCGGAAGCGGACCTGACGGCACACCGCCGCGTAAGGATCGACGGCCTGGAGTCCCGCACGAAACAGTGCTTCGAAGAGGGCTCGTGCCCTGGGCTGCGAGACTCCGGCTTGTATCATGGGTACTATGGGAGCTTGTCTTGCTTGAAACAGCGATTCGGACAGGTCTGTCGCGGCACCTTAACCTGGTAGGTGCCCTTTGGCAAGTAGTCCTTCGTGAATTCCGGATTCAACATCTTCAATTCAAGAAAATAGGTTCCGTATTCCTCGGCGATCGCCGTGAGGCGGCGCTGCGGCTCCTTGATGATGACCGTCACCGTCTCTGTTTCAAGCGGAGGATACAGATCCTTCTTGGTCAGGCCAAGATACTTCTCCGGCTGGGAATAGATTTCTTTCGCCGCAATAATGCGCGCCACATACCGCATGGTCTCTCGTGGGCCGTGCATGCGCCAGTAGTCATTGATCTTCTGTTCTTTGATCAATTTCCGCACGCGGTCTTCCCCGGCGTTGTAGGACGCCATCGCCAGGAACCAATCTCCCTGATACAGGTCCCGCAGATACCGTAGATACTTGATGGCGGCTTCGGTGGACATTTCGAGATTGCGGCGTTCATCCAGCCAACGTTCGTTATGGAGTTTATACCGTCGGCCCGTGGAATTAATGAACTGCCAGGGACCTGATGCCTTGGCCCGCGAATAGGCGGCCGCGATACACTTGCTCTCGACCAGCAACATATATTTCAAGTCATCCGGCAATCCGGCCTCAGCCAGCTGCTTCTCAGCCGGCGCAAAACATCGCCCTGTCCGTTTTGCCAGAATGATGCTTTCACCTTGATCTTCGAGGAACTGATAGAATTCGTACTCGATCCGCTCACGCACCTGCCAGCTGTCCAACGGAATGGCTTGCCCGGCGAACGTCAACTTATCGGGCAGCTTGAAGGAGCTGAGGAAAAAGCGCTCTCCCTCCCGTTTGATTTCGGGAAGGATGACCAATCGGTCTTCAAGCTCAGGCACCAACTCCGACTCGCCCGGCGGCGCGACCGGCATCTGATCGGACTCCTGGGCGCTCCGGCCCTCCTCCGGCTTAGCGCCGGCCGATGCGGCAGAATTCGATTCCGCCGATAGCACCGGCATGGCGAACGACAGGCCGAACAGCATTGTGACGCACGCTAGAAAAGCCTGAACACACCGCGCTTTGTTCCACATGCCCCTGTTATCCTTTCGTCACGACTGATAGCCCATGCTAGCAACTAGCTCATCAAGGGACAAGCAACTCCTGGTTTTGGTACACTTCCCACCTCATGTCGGCACTCTCCATACTCAACAACGACATCGTCGCCTGCACGCGCTGCCCCCGGTTGGTTGCCTACCGAGAAGCGGTGGCCAGGGACAAACGACGCCAGTTCCGCGATTGGTCCTATTGGGGGAAGCCGGTCCCTGGATTCGGAGATCCCAACGCCAAGCTCTATGTTTTGGGCCTCGCGCCCGCGGCGCATGGGGGGAACCGAACCGGACGCGTATTTACCGGAGACCGCAGTGGGGATTGGCTGTATGAAGCGTTGCACCGGTTCGGGTTCGCCAACCAGGCGACATCCATACATGCGGGCGACGGCCTCACTCTCACCGACTGCTATATCGGCGCGACCGTCCGGTGCGCACCACCCGCAAACAAACCGACTCCCGATGAGTTCACGGCCTGCCGGCCATTTGTCTTGCGCGAACTACGGCTATTGAAGCGAATGCGTGTAGTCGTCACCTTGGGTAAGATTGCATTCGATCACTATCTCAAGGCGAGCCGTGAATTGGGACTAGCCCCGCCCAGCCCGCTCCCTCTATTTGGGCACGAGGTCGTCTACGATTTACCTTGGGGCGTGACCTTAGTCGGCTCATACCACCCTAGCCAGCAAAACACGTTCACCGGCAAGTTGACTCGACCAATGTTCCACCGCGTTTTTCTCAAGGCCCAGCAGAAACTCGCCGCAGCACCATTGAGCGATTAGCCGCCTCGAAAGTCTATTTCTTTCCCATAGCATCCCAATCGGCCAGAAATTTTTTCAGCCCAATGTCAGTCAGCGGATGCTTCACAAGCTGCTGAAACACGGCGTAAGGCATCGTGCAAATGTGCCCCCCGGCCAACGCTGCTTCGACGACGTGTTGCGGATGGCGGACGCTCGCGACGAGGACCTGCGTTTTATAATCGTAGTTCTTATAAATCGTGACGATCTGGCGGATTAGTGCCATTCCATCCGAACTCACGTCGTCGAGACGACCGATGAATGGAGAAACACACCACGCGCCCGCCTTCGCGGCCAGCAAGGCCTGCGTCGGGGAGAAGCACAAGGTGACATTCACACGAATCCCCTCTGCGGCGAGCTTCTTTGTGGCCCGAAGCCCCTCCGGGATAAGGGGAACTTTCACCACGATATTCTTGTGAACTTTGGCCAGATCTCGCCCTTCTTTGATCATGGCCTCGGATTCGACACCAACCACCTCTGCACTGATCGGACCATCGACCATCTTACAGATTTCGAGCAGCATCTCCTTGAAACTACGCCCTTCCTTGGCGACAAGCGAAGGGTTAGTTGTCACACCGTCGATAAGGCCCAGGTTGGCCCCCTCTTGGATTTCTTTCACATTGGCCGTATCAAGATAGATTTGCATTTGAAGATCCTTTCCTCGCTCTGAGCATTCGACCCACCGTTCCTCAAGTCATTGTAGAAGCAACTCGATACCAAGGCAATAAGTCAGGGCGGTCGTGCTAGACTTGTTTGACAGATGAGAATGGTGAACGCTAAGATTTTTCCCGCAATGGGCACTAATGTCGCGCTTTGCACCCCGGATTCAGGAGGACAACCTATATGCGCAAATCAGCCTGGCTTCTAGCGATCGCCCTCCTGGCCGGAGCCTGCAGTCACAATCCTTACCTAGATGCCTCCCTTACTCGTTATCAGGGAAAAGATCGTGCGTGGATCGAAAAGGAATTGGGCGCTCCTGATGCCAAGACGTCCCGATTCTTCGGTGGA
The DNA here is from genome assembly GCA_000196815.1 of Nitrospira defluvii. GTDB lineage: Bacteria > Nitrospirota > Nitrospiria > Nitrospirales > Nitrospiraceae > Nitrospira_A > Nitrospira_A defluvii_A. Next base: position 438,064 of record FP929003.1, on the reverse strand, counting down.
GAGAAGTGGACCTACAATCGAATTGCGGGGGGAAAGGCAGGGCCACCGCTATTTAACTTTAAGGCAAACGAATGCCAGTTGATTCTGTTTTTCAGTAAGGACGAAATGGTCTCGGACTCTAGCTATTCCGGCTGCTAACTAGAAAGTTGCTTCTGAAACGTATCGGCGCAACTACGACTGCAGAAATAATAGGTCTGCCCTCCAATCTCCTCTCTCACCGCATTGCCACGAGGAATGAAGACCCGGCACACCGGGTCTTGAATCATTTGATTTCCAGCCACCTGCTCTTCTTGAAGGCTCACCGCCCCGCCATCCGCTCTCATTTTTCTAATTGCCCTGCGAAGCAGGTAGTAGAGGAGCACGAGCAAACCGGAAACCAGCAATAATCTATACATGGTAGTGCATCCTGCTAACGCCACTAAATATTAGGCCATCGTCCATGACGTGAAAACAGTGACGGCCCCTACCTCGCCATCTTACTAGCATGGAACAATCCCGTAAGGGGCAATCTTAGGACCAAATGGCCCAGATGCTTTTGTGTCTATGAGGGGCCTTTTCCCATGCTTATACAGTACTTCAGATGGATGGTTTATCCTACAGCGCAATGTTATAAGCCAGGAATGCATAAATGTGACAAATGCCGCGGAACAATGTTGCCGGAACGGGCGGTTGACCTGAATGCTGGCTTGGCGATCACAGTCCTTGCGTGCCTCAACTGTGGCCGACGAAAAGCAGCTGACGCAGAACCGAGACCGATCACGTCACGACATTAACCCGTCGCGATAATAATCCTTCACAGGACCGCTCACATGCGTTGAGCCGAAGGTGGGTTACCCCAACTTCCTCGAGCATTGTGTCCACTCTGGACTTGATGCCTCTCTCATCGCAGAGCAATCCTCCTCTTTATCCTACTAGCCAATGTTTGGAGCTAACTGCCAGGTCTGCCCAGATTCTCTATCCAATCCCCAAGATTTTACGTTTCTACATATTCAGGCAGTGATCCCAGCGACAAAGGAATCCTCATATCAAAAGCACCAAATCATTCCAGGTGTCTTGGAATGAAAAAGAGGTAGCCTCGGAGGATTTTTTACTTGAGGCTCAATACATCCAGCATGTCATAAAGACCGGGTGGCTGCTTCACAACCCAGCGGGCGGCACGGAGGGCTCCTCTGGCAAATGTGTCCCGGCTGCTCGCACGATGAGTGAGCTCAATTCGTTCGCCCATCGTTCCAAACATCACGGTATGGTCTCCGACGATGTCTCCGGCTCGAATAGTCTGAATTCCGATTTCGCCCCTTTTCCGCTCGCCTATTAGGCCTTTTCGCGCATAAACACCGACTTGACCAAGGTCTCGATTGACTGCGCGAGCCAAGACCTCCGCCATTTTGAGCGCAGTACCACTCGGAGCATCCTTCTTCAGGCGGTGGTGGGCTTCGATCACTTCGATATCGTAGTCCTCCCCGAGCGTCTTGGCCATTTCGGCGATCACCTTGTAAATTACATTAACCCCCACACTCATATTGGGGGAAAACACGCAAGGGATCTGCTTACTCACACTTCGGAGCTCATCCAACTCTGACGATGAAAAGCCGGTTGTCCCAACCACAATGCCACGTCGATGTTGAGCCACAATCTTCAAATGCCCAAGAGTCGCCGCAGGCGTTGTGAAATCTACCACGACTTCCCCACGCTCCATCAAACTGGAAAGATCGTCGACAATCGGCACCCCTGTTCGCCCACAACCAGCCACTTCGCCGGAGTCTTCGCCCACTGCATGATGCCCCTTGCCCTCCACAGCTCCCGCAAGGGTCAAGAATGCAGAATCTTTTACCAAGGACACGAGGCGAGAACCCATTCGTCCCGCCGCACCAGTAATAACAACCTTGATCATGGCAACAACCTTTACCAGCAGCAGACCGACTACACCAGCCCGGCCTCTTTCATCGCATGCCGAAGTTTTTCTCTATTGTCGATTCCCATTGGGCACAACGGCAACCGCATCTCGCGATCGATCTTGCCCATCATATGCAGCGCTTCCTTCACAGGAATTGGATTGGTTTCATAAAAGAGAGCCGTAAACAGCGGATAGAGCCGATAGTGCTTCGCCCGCGCATCATCAACTCGACCAGCCAAAAACGCATTGACTAACTCGGCCATATCACTGGGCACTAAATTGGCCGTCACCGTAATCACTCCCTTGCCACCCACGGCCATCATCGGCAAGGTCAACGCATCATCTCCTGCCAACACGGCCAGACGCTCCCCGCAAAGCTGTATGATTTCTGATGCTTGCTGAACCGAGCCGCTTCCTTCTTTTATGGCAACAATCGTTGGGCACACCGTTAATCGTGAAACGGTGCTTGGCATCATATTTACGCCGGTTCGCCCGGGAATGTTATAGAGGACAAGGGGTAAATCGACTGCCTCCGCGACCGCCTTGTAGTGCAGAAATAGTCCTTCCTGCGTAGGCTTATTGTAATAGGGCGTGATCAGCAGTGCGCCATCAGCCCCTGCGGCTTTCGCGTGCTTGGTCAGAGCAATCGCTTCTGCAGTGCTATTTGATCCCGTTCCCGCGATCACTGGGACTCGTCGCCTGGCGACTTCGACCGTGAATGCCACCACACGATCGTGCTCGGCATGGGTCAACGTGGCAGACTCACCGGTCGTGCCGCAGGGAACAATCCCATGCGTACCGCTAGTGATCTGCCATTCGATCAGGTCCCCGAGGGACTGTTCATCGAGCTTACCGTTCTTAAACGGCGTCACAATGGCGACCAAGGATCCTGTGAACATGGGACGCTCCATAAGGAAGACAGTAAATACTACGGGCTAGGAAAGAAACGCCGGTATCTGCTCGCCGTGCACCAGGTCGTCGTAACTCTCACGCGCGCGAATGACATGGATCTGCCCCTCATGAACCAGAACCTCCGGCACACGAGGTCGCGAATTATAATTAGAGGACATGACGAATCCGTAAGCGCCTGCACTCATTACGGCCATGAGATCTCCGGCATTCATTTCCGGCATGGCCCGGTCTTTCGCCAGAAAATCACCGGATTCACAGACTGGCCCGACTACATCGACGGTCTCCTTTGCCCCACGCGCCACATTTTCATACACCGGCTTTATATCGTGATGGGCATCATACAGGCTGGGGCGAATCAGATCGTTCATCGCCGCATCCACAATCAGGAACCGTTTGGTTTCGCCGTCCTTCGTGTATAACACCTTTGTGAGCAACACGCCGGCATTCCCCACGATCACACGCCCAGGCTCCATGATCAGGACACACTTCAAGTCGCGCACAAGCGGGAAAATCGCCGCCGCCAAATCTTTCGGTTCCGGAGGAGTTTCATCTGAATACGTAATCCCCAGACCGCCGCCGATATTCAAATAGCGAATAGGAATTCCCTGCTCGGCCAGGGTCTGCACCATCGTCAACACCTTCTTCAGCGACTCGACGAAGGGGGCTACTTGCGTCAATTGCGACCCGATATGTGCATGCAACCCCACCACTTCGATGTGGCTGAACGCTGCGGCTGCCTTGAATTCCTCAATGGCACGATCCGCCGCAATCCCGAATTTGCTCTTCTTCAAGCCCGTCGAAATGTAGGGATGCGTTTTCGGATCAATGTCGGGATTGATGCGCAAGGCCACACGCGCCTTGACGCCCATGGACGCCGCCACGTCGTTGATAGCCTGCAGCTCCGCGGACGATTCGACATTGAACATCAGAATATCCGCCTTCAAGGCGTCGCGAATTTCCTCCGGCTTCTTTCCGACACCGGCAAAGACGATCTTGCCGGGAGGCACCCCTGCCTTCAGCGCACGAAATAGTTCTCCTCCGGAGACGATATCGACACCGCTTCCTTCCTTGGCCATCATACGAAGCACCGCCAAATTGGAATTGGCCTTCATGGCAAAGGCGACAATGTGAGGAATGTTCTGAAAGGCACTATCGTAGACACGGAAGTGGCGGACAAGCGTGTGGTGACTATACACATAGCAAGGGGTTCCGACCTCTTTCGCAATGCGCGAGAGCGGCACATCCTCGCAATAGAGTTCACCTTCCCGATACTGAAAGTCATTCATGGTGGTCATCCTCGATCAACAATTCTATACCTGCCTCGGAGAATCCGTCCAATAGCCACAACGTCAACCGGCTGAAACCACGGCCGCGCCCCAGACTCACGTCTATCGCGTACCCATCGTCCTCAGCGGCGGAGTCGGCAACGGGTCGGGATCCGGGGGAATCGGGGCTTCTTCAACGGTCACGGCACTCGGCGCGCTGGGCCTGGAAGCAGATCCCCACACATTCGCGCCTGGCGCTAACAGCCCTTCGCGTCTCAACTGCCGCTCAATCACCGGCGCCACGCCGACGTCTTCAGGGGGGATCGGCGGACCCAATACTCCGCATCCGCCCAGCCCGACAAGAATCCACACTGCACCGACAGCACCACCCCTGACTCCCAGGCGACATGCCCTGACGAGCCTCATCCCTTCAACGCCTTCTCAAGCTCCTTGATGCGCGCCTCCACACGCCGTCTCGCCGTGCCACCGATCTGACCCTTCCGGTCGATGGCGCCCCGCACGGTGAGGCAACTCAGGACGTCCTCACCGAAACGGGCGGAAAAGCCTCGCAAGTCTTTCAAGGTCAACTGCTGAAGGGGCCGATGCTGTTCGAGTGAGAATCGCACAATCTGACCGGTAATGGAATGGGCCTCCCGGAACGGGACACCTCTCGTCACAAGGTAGTCAGCCAGCTCCGTCGCCAGCATGCCGCCACCTTCGGCCGCCTCAGCCAGAACGTTCTTATTGACGACCAGCCTCCGCATCAACTCCGTGGAAAGCGCCAACGATTGCCCCGTCGTATCCACGGCGTCGAACAACGCTTCTTTATCTTCCTGAAGATCACGATTGTAACTCAGCGGCAATCCCTTCAGCAGCGTCAGGGTACCCATCAAGTGACCATAGACGCGACCGGTTTTCCCACGCACCAACTCCGGCACGTCCGGATTCTTTTTTTGCGGCATCATGCTGCTGCCGGTGCAAAAAGTGTCGGGCAGATCCACGTAGCGAAATTCCTGCGATGCCCACAGAATCAATTCTTCGCTCAAGCGTGAGAGATGCATCATGATCAGCGACAAGGCGCTGAGTGTCTCCACCACCGCGTCACGATCCGAAACGGCATCGAGGCTGTTCTGGGTCACCGCCGGGAATTCCAGGAGTGCCGCTGTGTATCGACGGTCGACCGGGTAGTTTGATCCCGCCAAGGCCCCCGACCCCAGCGGCATCACATTGAGCCGCTGCCGGCAGTCGTGAAGACGACCACGGTCACGATCGAACATTTCTACATAGGCCAGGAAATGATGCGCCAGCAATACCGGCTGGGCACGCTGCAAGTGTGTATACCCGGGCATGACGACATCCAGATGCGCCCGGGCCTGCCCCACGAGGACTCGGCGGAATTCCTGCAATTGCCCCATCAACGTCGAAAGCACATCGCGCAAAAATAGCCGCAGATCCAGCGCCACCTGATCGTTGCGGCTTCGACCCGTGTGCAGCTTTCCACCCAACGGGCCGATCAACTCAGTCAACCGGCGCTCGATCGCCATATGAATATCTTCGTCCTGCGGCGAGAAGGGAAACCGCCCGCCATCCAACTCCACCTTGACGAATTGCAGTCCCCGCACGAGCTGCGCCGACTCACGGGCAGTGAGCACCCCCGCGCGCGCGAGCGTCCTGCAATGGGCGATGCTGCCTTGAATGTCATAGGGATAGAGCCGACGATCACAGGCCAGGGAGGAGGTGAACTGCTCCACCAACCGGTCGGTTTGTTCGGCAAACCGGCCGCCCCAGGCCTTGCCTTTGGGCAAGGCACGACGGGACCGTGGCGACGCAGTGACAGATTTGCGGGCACGCGCACCGGCAGATTGGGACTTCGCCATTACCGCGTCGACCTCTTCTTGCGCTGGGCCCGAATCGCCAACCGGAGCGCGTTCAGACGAATAAACCCTTCCGCATCCTTCTGACGATACACGTCGTCTTCTTCGAACGTCGCCATGTCCAGCCGATAGAGCGAGCGCGGAGACTTCCGCCCCACCACGGTGCAGGTCCCTTTGTAGAGCTTCACCCGAACCGTGCCCGTGACATCCCGCTGGGCTTCATCGAGCGCCACCTGGAGCATTTCCCGCTCCGGAGCATACCAATATCCGTAGTAAATCAGCTCGGCATAGCGGGGGATCAGACTATCCCGCAGATGCAGTACTTCCCGGTCCATCGTGAGTGACTCCAGGCCCCGATGGGCCGCATGCAGAATCGTGCCACCGGGCGTTTCGTACACTCCGCGTGATTTCATCCCGACATAGCGGTTTTCAACCAGATCGACGCGACCGACACCATGCTCGCCGCCCAATTTATTGAGATGGGCCAGCAAGGCGGCCGGGCTCATCTTCTTGCCGTCCACCGCCACCGGGTTACCCGCCACATACTCGATCTCGACTTCCCGAGCCTTGTTCGGCGCCCGCTCCGGCGAGACCGACATCACGAAGATCTCTTCGGGCGGGGCTTTCCAGGGATCTTCCAGAATGCCGCCCTCATAACTCGTGTGAAACAGGTTCATGTCCATGCTGTAGGGTTTCGCCTTCGTGGCCGTGACCGGAATGCCGTGCTTTTCCGCATACTCGATCAACTCACGACGCGAGCGCATGGTCCATTCACGCCAGGGCGCAATGATCTTGATCTGCGGATGCAACGCCATGTAGGTCAACTCGAAGCGGACCTGATCGTTGCCCTTGCCGGTGGCGCCATGACAGACCGCCTCGGCGCCTTCATCAGCGGCAATTTCAATTTGACGCCGCGCAATCAGCGGACGGGCGATCGACGTGCCCAGCAGATAGCTGCCTTCATAGATCGCATTCCCGCGAAGCATGGGGAACACATGGTCCTTGACGAACACCTCGCGGAGATCCTCCACGTAGACCTTTTTCACGCCCAGGGACTGCGCCTTCTTTTTGATGGCCTTCAGATCCTCACCCTGCCCCAGGTCGGCGCAAAACGCGATGACTTCGCAGCCATAGACCTCTTCCAGCCACTTCAGAATCACCGACGTGTCCAGGCCCCCCGAATAGGCCAATACCACTTTCTTGTACGATGACCGACTCATACGACTCCCTTTCACTTACGTGCTCCGTGCGGGTTTCTTCCCGAGGAGCCTGACTAGAATGGCCTTCTGCATGTGCAATCGGTTCTCGGCTTGATCGAACACCACCGACTGCGGTCCATCCAGCACCTCGGCACTGATTTCCTCACCGCGATGGGCCGGCAGACAATGCATGACCAGCGCATCCGGCTTCGCGCATTTCAATAGTCGCGCATTGAGCTGATAGGGCGCCAGGATCTTGAGCCGCTTGGCTTGCTCCCGCTCCTGCCCCATGCTGATCCAGACGTCGGTATACACCACATCCGCATCTTTCACGGCTACAAACGGGTCGGCGCCGATTTCAATCACCGCACCGGTCTGCCGGGCTTCCTCCCGGGCTCGATCCACAATGCCCCGGTCCGGCTGATATCCGGGCGGGCACCCGACGGCGATCGTCATCCCCATCTTCGCCGCCGCCTCAATCAGAGAATTCGTCACGTTGTTGCCGTCGCCGACATAGGCGATCTTGATGCCTTTCAGCCGCCGTTTCTTTTCCTGAATGGTCAACAGGTCGGACAGGGCTTGGCAGGGGTGATTCAGATCGGTCAGCCCGTTGATGACGGGTATGCTCGCCTCGCGGGCCCATTCTTCGGCAATCGCGTGATCAAAGGTGCGCAGGACAATTGCGTCCAGATACCGGGACAGGACATGCGCCGTATCGGCGACACTCTCGCCACGCGACAACTGGATATCGCCCATCGGCAACACCATCGCCTGCCCACCGAGCTGATTCATTCCTGCCTCGAACGACACCCGCGTCCGGGTGGAAGGCTTCTGAAACAGCAGGCCCAACATGCGGCCCTGTAGCAGAGGATGAGATACCCCGCGACGCTGCTTCACTTTCAACTGTGCCGCCAGGCGCAACAACCCCGTGAGCTCTGCGACGGGGATCGAGAGCAGTTCCAGAAAATCTTTCCCGAGACCGGCCCGGGAGGATGACCGATGCGGACGCCGCGACATACGCGCCCCTACAGGATTAATGATGGCTTGATGTAGTTCGCTGACTCAACACCTGCGCAAGCGCGACCAGCAAACGATCGATCTCGCGCTCCGTGATGATGAGTGGGGGAACGAAGCGCAGAACCCGATCGCCGGTGCAGTTGATCAACAATCCGCGGGCCAGACAATCGGCGACAACAGCTTTCCCATCAATATCCAATTCCACGCCTTGCAAGAGACCAAGTCCGCGCACTTCCTTCACGCAACGCTGCCGGTCCTTCAGAACAGCCAACCCTTTGGCCAACGTCTCACCCATGCGCCGTCCCTGGTCCAGAATCTTCCCGTCCAACAGGACTCGCAATACAGCCAACCCGGCCGCACAGGCCAGCGGATTGCCGCCAAAGGTCGAGGCGTGGGTCCCGGGAGAAAAAGCCTTCGCCACAGCTTCCGTCGCCAAACAGGCCCCGATCGGGACACCGCCGCCCAGCCCTTTCGCCAGGGTCATGATGTCCGGCTGCATACCGAACTGCTCGTAGCAAAAGAGCGTCCCCGTGCGGCCCATGCCCGTTTGCACTTCATCGAAAATCAGCAACACATCGCGCTCCCGACAGAGATCGCGCAAGCCTTGCATATAGCCGCGATCGGCCACATGCACTCCGCCTTCAGCCTGAATGGGCTCCAGCATAATGGCAGCGGTTTTCGATGTGATGGCGCGCTCGACTTCCGAGAGATCGTTGAACGCCACATGCGAAAACCCCGGCATGAGCGGTGCGAATCCCTTCTGCACCTTTTCCTGACCGGTGGCGGTCAACGTGGCCATGGTGCGCCCGTGAAAGGAGTTCGTCATCGTGACGATCTCGTAGCGGTCTGCTCCGTACTTATCGTACGAATACTTTCGGGCCAACTTGATCGCCGCTTCGTTCGCTTCTGCGCCGCTGTTACAGAAGAAGACTTTCTGCGCAAACGAATGTTCGACCAGGGCCTGAGCAAGCCGCACCTGCGGCTCGGTATAATAGAGGTTCGATGTGTGGATCAGGTGCTGCACCTGTTTTTGAACCGCCAGCACCAGGTCCGGATGTCCATGACCGAGGAGATTGACCGCAATGCCGGCCACAAAGTCGATGTATTCCCGGCCTTCCAGGTCATAGACCTTCGAGCCACGTCCCCGCACGATCGAAATCGGCTGGCGCGTATAGGTGTTCATCAAGTACTGTTCGGCGTTGAGACGTAACTCACCCGTCGGCATGGCACACCTCTCCCATCGTGAGTCGGCGAAGCTACCATAGGGCACAGGTGAAAGCAACCGAACGAACGCCTGTCAGCGGCTCCTGGCGCGGCCGGCGGTCTGTTTCGGACCTTGGCGCTTGCGGAGGGCCGCCCTTGACGGGGAGAGACGGCGGATGGGATAAGGTGACCGTATGAAATCCTGTTCACAATGCCGGCAAGAGAACCGGGACGATGCCCGCTTTTGCCACCAATGCGGCAGCGCCTTCGCCGTTGAAAGCCGGGAAACAGTGGTGGAAGCCGACTCGGCACCTTCGCCGCAGACGGATGCGGAGCTCTGGAAAGCCTTCATCGGCCCCAATGCCGACCGCTATCTGGAGACCTTCAAGAAATTCACCGGGCCGTCCGGGCCGAAATTCGCCCTGACCTGGCACTGGCCGGCCTTCGTCTTTGAGCCCTTCCTCTGGTTTCTCTACCGGAAGATGTACGTCTACGCGCTGATCTACGCCATCGGTCCGGCGATGGCGTTCTATATCACCCAGGACCTCTCCGCCGACATCATCTGGCGTGTCATCGCAGGCGCCAGCGCCAACTATATCTATTTCTGGCATGCAAAAGAGCAACTCGCCAAGATCAAAAGCGAACGGGCCACGGGTGGAGAAGCCAGACAGCAGATGTTGGGAGAATTAGGCGGCGTGCAGCCGTACGTCGTATGGGTCGGCGTCGGCCTCCTGGTCCTGAAGATCGGCCTGGTCGTCGCCATGTTCAAGGACGGACCTCCTGACGGGTCTAAAAATCCTCCCGCCAAACCCCACCCCGCCAGCGTCACGCACGTCTAGCGAAAGAAGGTTCACAAGTCGCCTCCAGCCTTCCGACAACAGTTGTCACGCATCTGAGACGCTTATCTCAGGCGAGATATGAAGCTCAACGGATCTTTCACAAACTGAAAGGCAGAGGATTCCCGGATTGCTTCCTTCAATATTGCCAAAGCTGGCTCGATCACTTTTCCATCGTCAGTAATGAGCCAGCACTGAAGGTCTCGGGAAAACTGCACGGCAGTCTCCAGCAATTCAATCGATACCTCTCTCACGTCAAAGCGGAAATGGACTGCTACAAGAGACTCACCCTCTCGCAAAATCGTTCAACACGACGTGTCGAGGCTACCGCGCACCTCAAGATCCTTCGACCATGGCTTCCCGGAGGGAAGCATCTTTTCCACATCGCGCAACAGCGTAACGGGTAACCGCCGATCCCTCCACCACACAATGGACTCTCGCTGTTCTTCAGTGAGAACCATCCCGGCACGCAATGAGTTCGCCTCTGCGACCGCCTTCGGCACCAACTCGACTTGAAATTGCCAGACGGCCATTGCGTGATCCGAACCCTCGGGGCGGAATACACCTTCCAGAGCGACTCACGAAACACAGGCCTTCGCTATTCGGACAGACGCTGCCGCTGCCACTCGATCCATGACACGAACCAGTCAAAGTCCTGCTGGTACGCGGCCCCGCTCAGATCGGGCGCGGCCTGAGTCTGCTCCAATTGCGTATAGGTGCGCGGCCAATTCTTCTGCCACCAGGATTTCAGCTCGTCGGGGCCGTAGGGCTGCCCGTTGGGATTGGTGATGCCGGCTGCCGCGCAGAGCCCGGCCACAAGCGGCCAGTAGCGATCCTTGCCGAGACCGACGCTCCGGAAATGCTCGCGGAGCAGGAACACCACCCAGAGCTCGGCACTATTCTTCTTGTTATGTTTGAAGGGCTGCGTTTGCCGCAGTGGAACCGGGTCGAAGGTTTTGATGACCGACGTATAATCCGGACCGCCGTAGCTCCCCGCGGATTCGGCAATCCCCTGCAGCATGTTGGCGAGTTCCACCTCGACGACCGGCGAGCGGGCCGGGCTGTGGTCAGGACCTCCGGCACTCAACGGATTGGCCGCCGTCAGCAACTCGATCAACGGCTTGAGCTCACGCAACCGAACGGCGGCGGCTTTGAGGATCTGCTCGGATTCGAGCCAGTAGTCAGGGTCACTCTTGGAGGCCCGTTCCCGGCCGGGCGGCGGCAACACAACCGGAATCCAGTACCGCACCAGCACAAAGAGGACGTATTCAACCTCGCCATCGACCTGCGCGACACCAGCCAGCGCCTGACTGACCCCGAGCGCCCGCCGAAAAAAGGCTTCGACCCGGTCTTCAACCTGCAGGCACCGACCCATTGCGCGCCACCACTCCTGCAATGGAGTCCAGTCAGAGGGGGAACGTTCCGTCATCGATGCGCTCCGGCGTGAGGAGAAACCGGCGGCATCGTACTGGCTGCCTGATGTGATTGCAACTCACCACCACGAAGCCACGGCAGGCGTCAATGGGCTCATCCCGCTTGACAGGGCGAAGGGGAAATCGCATAACCTGTCATGAAACCGTTCTATCCTTTCGGACAAGGAGACGAGGCACGATGAGCAAACTGGTTCTCATTCGTCATGGCGAGTCGCAGTGGAATCTGGAAAACCGTTTCACCGGCTGGGTGGATGTCCCCCTCTCCCCGAAAGGCATCGAGGAAGCGAAGGCGGCAGGAAAAAAACTGGCGGGCTTCACATTCGACCGGGCCTTTTCATCTGTGTTGGCTCGCGCCAATGAAACGTTGCGCCTCGTCCTCGAAGGGATCGGACAGACCGGCATTCCCATCGAAAAAGACAAAGCGCTGAACGAGCGCATGTACGGAGAACTGCAGGGGCTCAACAAAGCCGAGACGGCCAAGCAGTTCGGGGATGAGCAGGTGAAAATCTGGCGCCGGAGCTATGATGTCCGACCGCCGGGCGGAGAAAGCCTGAAAGATACAGCCGAACGGGTGTTGCCCTACTACGACAGCCGCATCAAGCCCTACGTGCTCAAAGGAGAGACCATCCTCATCGCCGCCCACGGGAACAGCCTGCGAGCGTTGGTGATGCAGCTCGAGCAGCTGACCCGCGAGCAGGTCCTCGAACTCAACATTCCAACCGGAGCCCCCCTGCTCTATGAGCTCGACAACAACGGGAAGGTGTTGTCACATCGGTATCTCTAGCAGAGCATGACACACTCGCGCTTGGATGCTCGCCGTCCATCGTAAGATTAGTCGTAGGCTGCTCAACAAGGCCGTCGAGCAAAGCCGCAGCCAGCGAAGTGGCTCAACGTCCCCTCTGGGGAGGTTGAGCCTCTGAACATCGCGAGACCACCGCTCACGGACTTTTTCAACAGCCTACACGCACTGGCTCAGCAACTCCTGGTACTTATCCAGAGGCACCAGATCGGGCAGGAGCACGAGTAACTTCGGCCGATCCTCCGGCTGAATCAGACCCTGATTTTCGAGCAGATCTGAGATTTCCTCGGAGGCGGCGATGGCGCCGCCTTCGTAGTCCCCCACCGGCGCATAGAGCGCGCGCCGTTCTTCCATTTCGATCAGATAGTTCTCCCACTTCACCGACTCGAGCTTGAACGTCGCGGCCCAATCCGCCTGAATCAATTCCAGCACCCGCTGAAACAGTACTTCGCGGTACTTCCGTGGAATGTGGGCATTGACGGCCGCATGAACCCAGTAGAGCGTGAACGAGAGGAGCTCCCGCGTCATCGTCTCCTCATGCTCTTCCTGGCCCTCAATGCCATATTCGCTCAACAGCTCAACCGAAACCCGGCGTGGAATCAGCTTGTACAAGGCGTCGGCGACTTCGGCCGGCGTCATGGCTCCTTTTGGCATACTCATCCTCCCGAAAGGGGTCCAAGCATACTGGAGGCCCGCGCGCGTTGACAACCCTGGACGGGACACCAGCACCGGGCGTCGATTGCTTGTCCGCCGGAAGGGCCTATGCTACATAAAGCCTCATCACCGCGAGATGGAGAACCATGACACCTATGCGACGTATTCGAGCGCTGCTCATCGGCCTCACCTTCCTCGGCATTCACTGGGTTGCACCGACCACAGCCGCAGAGGTGCAGGAACCACGCTGGGGCTTCAGCACCGATCTCGGCCTGTGGAGCGGCACCACCAACGACACCACCTTCGCGCTCGGCTTCGGACTCGATTACTACATGGACCAGAATTTTTCGTTCGGCGGGATGGCGCTCTTCACGCCGGTCGGGGACCTGACACAGATCGGCATCGCGGGAGTCGCGAAGTATCATCTTCGCCTGAATAGCGGATTCAATCTGGTGCCGTTCGCGGGACTAGGCATTCTCCACGCGGACCTCAACAGGGGCAACGGACCCACCAAAGTCGATCGCAACGACACGAGCCATTTCATTCCCCTGGGCATGTCGCTGGAATATCAGGTCGGCCCCAAAATCGCCTTCTCGACCACCCTCATGGTCAACCTACACCACATCACCCTCTCGGCCCCGGTTCCTGACGACAACACCAGCGTCGCGTTGCTCTTCGGCATCCGCTGGGGGCCATAACCTCAAGCCCCTCACACTCTAACCGATCTGACTGGGCGACAATTGACTGTCGGTTGGAAAACAGGGGGCTTCGGAGCAAGAATGGCCGGGTAATCAAGACCGCAGCAAGTGAGGGCCCGAGGCGTACTTGAGCAGTACGGTGAGGGCCTGAGCGATGCGAGAACGCAGCCGCAAACCCTTCGGTTTCAGATTCCACAGCCGCTTAAACGGGTTTCCAGCAAGGCCGCAGCAAAGCGAGGAGGCGAGGCGTACCCTTGCGGTACGTTGAGCCTCGGAGCGAGACGAGAACGAAGCTGGGGAACCGTTTCAGCGGCTGCCCTAGCGGATGTTCAAACGGGTCTTGCGGCAAGGCCGCAGCAAGTGAGGGCACGAGGCGTACTTGAGCAGTACGGTGAGGGCCTGAGCGACGCGAGAACGCAGCCGCAAACCCGTTTCAACACCCGCTACGCGGCTTGGGCGGGGCGCCATCGGAGCCCCACATGCAACAATTCCTGCAGGAGGTCTTTGTAGGCGAGGTCGGCTTTTTCGGCCGAGTCGGCGAAATCTTCGCCGCTGGCGATCTGAGGATTGGGATTGGCTTCAAGCACGTACACGTTGCCGTCTTGATCCATCCGCATATCGATGCGAGCGTAGCCGCTCAGCCCCAATGCGCGATAGACGCGCTTGGCCAGATGCTGGACATGGTCGACGACGCCGTCCGGGAGGTTCCTCGCTTCGCACGAGCAGATGCCGTACTTGTCCTGGTATTTGCGGCTCCACTTTACCCGCTCCGTCGCGATGCGGCGGGCCTCCTCAGGCATCTTGTCCATCACGAGTTCCCAGACCGGAAACACTTGCAGATGCGCATTGCCCATGACCCCGACATACAGCTCTCGTCCTTCGATATAGCGCTCGACCAAGGCTCCGGTGCCGACATTGTCGTGGATGAAGGCCACCCGTTCCCGCAGTTTCTCATCGTCATCGACGATAGAGGCCTGCGAAATTCCGAGTGAAGCCTCTTCGCTGATCGACTTCACGATCAACGGGAAGGGCAGGTATTTGGGTCGCCGCACCATGCGATGCAAAGGCACCACCATGAACTCCGGGTACGGAATACGATGGTACGACATCACCTGCTTCGCCAACGCCTTGTCCCGCGCCAGCATGAGGCCGCGTGGATTGCAGCCGGTGTAGGGGATGCGCATCAACTCGAGGTAGGACACCACGTTCTGGTCGTAGACCGCCCGCCCGTCGAACTCCTCCAGCAAATTAAACGCGATATGGGGCTTCCAATCCTCGACGGCCGCACGAATCACTTCCAGATCGCTCTTGACCCCGAGCGGCTGCACCTCATGGCCGAGCTTCCGAAGGGTGGATACGACATCGTATTCGGTTTTCCAGGCCGCCCCTTCAAGGTGCTGTCCGTTCAGTTGGTCGGGAGGGACAAGATCTTTATGCATCAACACAAGCACGCGCAATCGTCTCATAGTGCCACCTTGTGCCGGCCGCTGTGCAGATAGTTCATGGTCTGCACCGTCAGGAGGATCGCAAAATCCAGCTTGGCCTGCTCTTTATGCTGGGTCAGGTGTAATTTCGACGCCTGACATCGTTCGATCATGCCTTCCAACACCTGATCGATGGTGTACTGATATTCGCCGGTCCACTCGGCGACCCGGCGGCGGATTTCTTTTCTCGTGCGACGGAGGAACTCGGCGGCGCTGGGATTTTTTGCGTAGGCCGGCCCGTCGGAAAACAGCTTCTTTAAGTCGGTATCGTACGACGGCGTGCGGCCGATTCCGTAGTGCTTACGCTTCTCCTCGTAGTGATCCCGGAGAGTCTTATAGATGCGCGGGAGCGGATCCAGCAATTGCCGTCCGGTGACGACCGGTGTCGTACCCGCCAACTCGCCCATGAGTCGATCCATGAAATCCAGCTTCTTCATGACCGGCCAGCCTCGATACCGTTCCTTCCAGAGCGAGTGCGGATCCAGCCACACGGCAAAGGTTTCCGCGAAATCTTCATCCGGATGGCTCTGGGCATACCAGACATCCAGGTGGCGCACGAAACTCCGGCTATAGGGGCGCGGCGTGTAATACTCGGGATAGGGCTGGGAGGAACGTCCGAAGAGTTTCTGGCGACGGCGACGACGACGGAGCAGGTAGGCGTTTTCAATGGCGTGACCGGCCTCGTGCCGGAGGATCCGCATGCACCAGTCCCTGGTGCCGCCTTCCACTTCCAACATCTGCGTCGCTTCCAGTTTTGCCAGCCGGGGATGCGCGAGATAAAACGGCACGGCAATGCCGGGCACACCGTCCGGCGTGAACCATTCGTCGGAGATCCAGAAGTGTGGCCGGAAGGTAAGCCTGCGCGCCGCCAACTCACGAGAGAGCTGCGCAATAGGCTCTTGATAGAAGGTCCCTTCCAGGCGCAGGTCCAGGTCGCACATGCGCAGATCGAGGAGCTGTTCGTCGCTCCACTCCGCCCAAACCGGGGCGGGATCGGTCGCGCCGATGCCTTGTCCTCGATGATTCTTTGTCCGCCCCATCGTTCAACCACCAAAAAGCCCCGATCGGCGCCGTTTTGTTCTGTTTCAACTATAGCAGCTGATGGAAATTATGCAGGGCGGTCTCCCTTGACTAACGATGTGCCACTCAGGGAAAACCCGCGGACAGTGAGCCAGTCGAACCAGCCACCTCATTTTGGGACTGCAGGGAATACCGGTTACGGATTACAGGGCGGGCAGACGATCGAGCAGATGGGGCACTCCATCCCAGATGTGGTCGATGACCAACCGCAGATAATCACGTGATTGATCCGGCTGATCCCTCCAGTCTGGGATGATCTCATGCACGTCCAGAATCGGCTGATCGATTCCGTAACATACGTGATTGAAGAGAGGGACCTCCCGTCCGAATTCCCCGCGAATCCATGACTGATGGTTCCTGCCCATGGCCACAATGACAGTCGTAGCCTCGATCAAGTCGCGCGTCAGTTTCCGCTGACGGTGGCGGGATGGATCGACCCCCTTCTCAAGAAGGCCGGCCAGGACCACGGGATGGATCTCCTGCGGTGACGCCTCGATGCCGGCAGAGCCGATGATGTACCCGGCCCGTGAGCCGAGGTGAGCCTTCAACGCATATTCAGCCACGAGGCTTCTGAAAATATTGCCCGAGCACACGAAGAGAATCGACGTCATCGCCTCAACCCGTCAGTCTGAATGCCCCCGGCGACGACTATCCCAATCACGGCCCCGGTTGCGCTACAATGCCGGGCCATGCAGCCTACAATGATGCCGACATCCGCAAGCCCCGTGCAGCCGACCAGACCTTCCGACGAGATCGAACGCATGCAAACCCGCCTTTGTCGCCTGGTGGGACAAGCCATTGCCGACTACCGCATGATCGAGGACGGCGACAAGGTCATGGTGTGTCTTTCCGGCGGGAAAGACAGTCATGGCCTCCTGGAGATCCTCTTGTCGATCCGCAGTCGCGCGCCGATTCATTTCGACATCATTGCCGTCAACCTGGATCAGAAGCAACCGGGGTTCCCCGCCCATGTCCTTCCGGAGTACCTGACCAGGCGCGGCGTGCCCTTCCATATCGAAACACGCGATACCTACTCCGTCGTCAAACGCCTCATCCCCGAAGGCCAAACCACCTGTTCACTCTGCTCGCGCCTCCGGCGCGGCCATCTCTACCGGCTGGCCACGGAACTGGGCGCCACGAAGATTGCCCTTGGCCATCACCGCAACGACATCCTGGAAACGCTGCTGCTGAATCTGTTGTTCACCGGCAAGATGAAGGCCATGCCGCCCAAGCTGCGCTCCAAGAGCGGCCGCCATGTGGTCATCCGCCCCCTGGCTTATGTGAAGGAAGCCGATCTGGCACGGTACGCCGCCTTGCTCCAGTTTCCGATCATCCCCTGCGACCTCTGCGGCTCACAGGAGGACCTCAAGCGGAAACAGGTCAAGGCCCTCCTGCAGGACTGGGATCAACGGTTTCCCGGCTCCAACGACAGCATGTTTGCCGCCCTCGGCAATATTGCACCATCGCTGCTCCTGGATCGAACCCTGTTCGACTTCTCATCCCTCAAGGCAGACGCCTCCCCGACAGACCCGGCCGCGAGTGACGCTGAAGACGATTTGCTCTAGCCTGACGCGCTGCGGCCTAGAGCAGGCAGTGGAACAACCCGGTTGGCATGCGAAAACTCAGATGGTCCACGCCGAGTGGCATAGCAGAATACCCCGCAGGATGCGAAACATCACTGGAAGGAATCGCCGGAACAGTACCGGACGTCAGACACGCTGGCGGAGATGGGTGCGACGGCCGCAGCGCAAGCACCGATAGGGATAGTAGCCGATCAGGAAGAAGAAAAAATCCAACAGGCCTTGGCGGCGGGAACGTTTCGTATACCCTGAACATTTGCCGCAGTACGACATCTTACACTCTCACGTGGTGAACATCCGGTCCACTGCTTCCAATGGCCCTGGTTTTGGAAGGAAACATCCTACTGAAACATCCTAGGGCCATGCAAGTCTAGTTTGCACGACGTGCCCGTCGTTACTCGGCTACGGCATTCGTCTCAATGTGACACGATCCCGGTTGCTCGATCAGTGCGCAGACGTGCCGGGCACGGCAGTGTGCCGGACTTCGCCCGGCTAGGTTCGACGGCGGAGACGAAACCGGTAGACGCAAATGGTGCAGCGAAATGGATAAAACCCGATGAGATGCATAAAAAAATCCCGCCAACCATGACGGGGCACTCGCTTGGCCTCACCTGAACACATCGGACAATAGACCATGGACTGTTGCGGCGCGCCTTTCTCCGTCGCATCGGGTAAGATGACCGAGGTGCGCGGGAACGTGAGTGTGAATCAGTTTGCTACGGGGACGCAAGTCCCATTCAAGGAGGCCGGCGAGTGACATGAAGCGGTCCACACCATCCCGCCGGCCTGGAGCCGAACCCCCGCTCTGGTCGATCGCGGCCGCAGCCGGCGTGATTATCCTCACCCCGATGTTGCTGTATTCCCTTGCGCCGGAAGGGCCGATTCGCGAGGGTGATACCGTCTTCTCCAGCGGAGCCCACAAGGTATCGCTCTTTGAACCTGACCGCTACCGGCAGGTCGGCTACGAGGCGACCTGCATGCTCGATCCGAAAGACCCGCTCATTGTGACCCATTCTCCCTCAGAAGATGAGTCGGGCGAGGTGATCATCGCCCAGGTCCAAGGTAAAAGCACCATCGAGTGGCCGTTTTGCCCGCCGCAAGCGGAACTTCTCGTCAAACGACACCACATCACTCAACAGCCCAGCATCCTTCAGGACATTCGGGACGGAATGCTGCGCCTGTTCAAACCTTCGTAGCGACAGAACCCTCCTCGCCCGGCGTTAGGCTTTGAGCAACGACGCATAGCGCTGACGAAACTTGGCCACTTTTGGCCCGACGACGTAGGCGCAGTACCCCTCAAACGGATTCCGTGCAAAATATTCCTGGTGATAGGCTTCGGCCTCGTACCACTGACTCGCCGGCACCACTTCGGTCACAATCGGATTGGGATAGACGCCCTCCCGCGTGACGGCAGCCATCACTTCCTGAGCAATCTGCTGTTGCTCCGGCGAGTGATAAAAGATGCCGGATCGATACTGCGTTCCGATGTCGTTGCCCTGCCGATTGCGCGTCGTCGGATCATGAATCACGAAAAATACGTTCAAGAGATCACGAAACGTCACCAGCCGCGGATCGAAGGTGATCCGCACGGCCTCCGCATGCCCCGTGTGCCCGCTACACACCTGTTCATATGTAGGGGCATCCACCTGCCCGCCGATATATCCCGACTCGACCGACTGCACCCCTTTCACCTGGTCGTATACGGCTTCAAGACACCAAAAACAGCCCCCTGCCAATGTGGCGATGTCCATCGTTTCCTGCCCCATGTCCCACCTCGTCGTTGACTCGCACCGGCAGGCTAGGCCTGCCCTCCATTCCACCACTCCCGCCCTTCACGCTTCAACAACGCCTCTGCCTCCGGTGGCCCCCAGCTTCCACTCGGGTAATTCGGAAACGCCGCCGGTCCGGGAAGGGACTTCCACACGTCGAGAATCGTTTGTACGACCGCCCACCCCAGTTCGATATTGTCGGCGCGCTGGAACAGCGTGGCGTCCCCGGCCATGGCATCGTGCAGCAGCGTCTCGTACCCGGTGTGCGGGGCATTGCCGAAATAGTCGGCATACTGGAAGTCCATGTCCACCGTACCGACCCGCACGGTCGGTCCCGGCACCTTGGCATCGAAACGCAGGGAAATGCCTTCATCAGGCTGGATGCGGATCACGAGCACGTTCGGAACCAATCGATCCACCTGAGTTTTTCTAAACAACATGAACGGCGCCCGCTTAAACTGCACCACAATCTCCGTCAACCGCCTGGTCATCCGCTTTCCGGTCCGGAGATAAAACGGAACCCCGGCCCAGCGCCAGTTATCGATGAAGAGCTTCATCGCCATGTAGGTCTCAGTCATCGACTCAGACGCCACATGCGGCTCCGACCGATACCCCATGACCGCCTTCCCGTCGGACGTGCCCGGGCCATACTGCCCGAATGCGACGAACCGCAGCACGTCCAGCGAACTCAGTGGGACGACCCCGCGCAACACCTTGGCCTTTTCGTCGCGTACGGCATCGGCGGCAAAGGAGTTGGGCGGTTCCATCGCCAGAAAGCAGAGCAGTTGCAGCAAGTGATTCGGCACCATATCCCGCAACGCGCCGGCCTGTTCATAATAGCGGCCCCGATGCTCCACCCCGAGACTCTCCGCCACGGTGATTTGTACATGGTCGATGTACTGGCGATTCCAGACCGGCTCGAAGATGCCGTTGGCAAACCGAAAGACCAGAATATTTTGCACCGTCTCTTTCCCGAGATAGTGATCGATCCGGTAAATCTGCCGTTCATGCAAGACCCGTTGGAGCTCGTGATTCAGCGCCCGCGCCGATTCCAGGTCGTGTCCGAACGGTTTTTCGATGACGACCCGACGCCAAGCGCTCTCACGTTCGACCGTCAGACCATACTCTCCCAGATGCGTCACGATTTGACCGAACAGACCGGGAATGGTGGCCATGTAAAAGATATAGTTGCCCCGGGTACCCGCGGACGCATCGACCTGCTGCAGCAACTCGTTCAGCCGCCGATACGTGGCGCCTTCCTGGAAATCCCCGGCCAGGTAATGCACGCGCTCCGACAACGCCTGCCAGACCGATCGGTCCACGGTCGCCGGCAGATAGTCGCCCATCACCCGATCCAACTTCTCGCGAAACTCCGCCGTCGTCATCTCCGGACGGTCCAACCCTACGATCGCGAACCCTTCCGGCAAAAAATGGCCGGCCATGAGATTGTAGACCGCCGGAATCAGTTTCCGCTTCGCCAGGTCGCCATCGATCCCGAAGATGACCATGACGCAAGGAGTGCGCAGCTGGGGGAGGTCCATCAGAGGTTCCGCGCTCATCGTTTCGTCCGTTCCATCAGCATAGGGGCATCCTGCCTGATCCCTCCCACAACCGCAACCTCCTCACCGGGCCCATGACGGTTCTTCCATTTGAGTAGGCGCCCGGCCTGCCCCGTGATACTCATGGAAGGGACGACACACCCGACAACCGGACAGGCGCCCCCACCATGCCGCTGCCATCTCCGCTGTTACCTGCGCCTCCTATCCGAGTCCCGCTTCGTAGAGTGAGACAGTGGTGTACCTTCGCCGCACTCTGCGGCATGCTCGCCGTGATGGCTGGCCCCGGATTCGTGAGCGGCACGACGCCTCAGCTCACTCCCCGGGACGTGCACATCGAAGTGCCGGCCGATAGTCTGTTCGGCTCCCTGCCGGTCAACCGGAGTCTGACGGTTTCGATTCATGTGCCGGAACCAACGATTCTTCGAGGGGACACACTCGTCGCCGTCTTTGAAACTCCGTCTTCCGCGCCCTACGTGGTCCCGCTGGAAATCGATCGCTCCCGGCATCACTATTCCGCCACCGTCGACCTCGGTCGGCTGTCAGGCACCATGGGCACTCCCCCGAAAGCGACCGCCCTTCAGGTCCTCATCGGCCACCGACAGGGGTTACACGTTGAACCCCTTGTGCGACGCACGGTCGTCGTGACCCTTGCGATTCCTGGATACGCCGATCACCGGTCAGCCCGAGCGGATTTCGCCAACCACATGGCCAATGGTTCAGGGCCGCTTCGACATCAATCCGCGGACCTGGCGTTACTGGACGGACGAGTTGACGAAGAGGAATTGGTCGGAACCGCGGGACTGCCACAACAGGAAGGCTATTGGAAGATGCTGCAGGGACTGATCCACAAAGGGATGCCGGATGGAGCGGCCACTCGGCGCGGGAGAGAGATCGGCAGGATGCCGGGCATCGGGTTTCGACTGTATGCCAACGGCGAGGCTCAGTTGATCGAGGTCGAACGTAGTTCAGGAGATGTGGAACTCGATCAGGCGGCAGTCCTGGCCGTCGTCAACGCCCACCCCTTTCCCCCGTTTCCGCCCGGAACCAGCGACACCCACGTCGATGTGCATGTCGAAATTTCAGGAATTCCCCGTTAGAACGGCACCGGGCCTCACCGGTCCCCGGTCGCGCTAATTGTTGTGCGTCCGCTTCAGCCAGTCGATAAAGCGCTGGAGTCTCGTATGCTCCTCGTCATGCAGGTGCACAAACACCAATCCAAAGCCTGTGGCATTCGTCCAGCGCACCTCGGCGACCTCGACCGTCATGGGCTCATACGGAGCCGGGAACTCGACATGGAGGGAGAGACAGGCTCGTGCGGGGAGCGACTCCTCGCTCACAACATGGCAACCTTCATTGGACAGACTGGTAACCAACCCGCTCCCGGCAATGGCCTTACCCGAAAACGTGAGCGGCACTTCGATTTCATAGCGGGGACTATCGCGACGCTCCACATGTGCCTTTCGAAAGATGAGTGATCTGGACTCGATCCATAAATTGTCCGGAAATGGATACGCTGTTCCGCTTCCGAAATCAACCTTGCTGACCCGGGGTATCACGAGTCTGCACACCGGCCCTGTTGCCGCCCGTGTCCTCGACGACCAGCCGGTCGGCGTATCGTTTAGGATACGAGTCCGTATCTCTTGTGACAGCCTGAACCACCCTGCCCATCGCTGAAACAATCAGGCACCCCTGAACCACCGGGACATCCGGTCCGGCATGCCGCCCACTCCCTGAAAGCCGGTGCCTGCTTCGGCTGGCATGAGGGTTGCTCAACACACCAGTAACAAGTAGCTCGCTCGACCCGAATTGGAGCCTCAAAGGGAGGGTCTCATGGAGCACCTATCGGAGATTGTGATTACCGTCGTGGCCTTCGCCGCCTTGATCGGGCAGTGGATGACAGACCTCCGCACCATGCCGAACAGGAACCGCCCCACAAGCCCCGAGGAGCAGTGAGGCCGCTTTCTATCACCACGCCACGCCTCAAATGCCAGGACGATACACCAGGCTCTTCGCCACCCCGATCGCGCCCCCTCACAGACCCGCCGACAGGATTCTGGCTCGCATTGCCCTTACCCTCATCCCTTTCCCCGTGAGCCTCCTCCTGTTGCTGTGGCTGACAGGCCGGCGCCATTTCTCCGACAATCCTGACCTGTCACCCCCTCATCACGACCGGACATCCTAACCCTGACTATTCATGAATGCGATCACGAGGCGTTCGAGAGGGAAGCCCGCCAAGGCTGCTCGCACGTAAGACCGACGCAGGCGTACTTGCAGTGCATTGAGGAGGCCGAACGAGAACAGCCTCGCCGGGCGAGAGGATCGGACGCCGGAGCAGGGATTCATGGCTAGTCCTGGTTAAGGGTTTTCCCGTCTCCCCGGATTCCCGGGGGATATTTCTGAGCAGTCCGGCTAAAGTTCAGGAAAAACCCTGCCGAAAAGGTCCATACGCCCTCAGGAACGAGGGCCAAGGCAAGGAGGCCTTACCATGGACATGGATCTTCGTTCATCCACTCGGGTCGCAGTGACCTACCCTGTTCGCCTGTCGGGCGACTCGATGATCGGCCAGGGAACCCTCATCAACCTCTCCGGACCTGGCTGCGCGGTTGAAACCACGCTTCCCGTCCAACCGGGCGATTACCTCGAACTCCATGTGATGGCACCGGACCAGGCGCGACCGCTCACGGTAGGCCTCGCAAAAGTGCGCTGGGCCACCGAGAAAAAAGCCGGCATCGAATTTATCCGGGTGCGTCGGGATGAGCAGAGCCGCCTGCAACGCCTGATCGGCCAGGTGCTCGAAGAGTCGGCCATGGAAGCCAACACGAACGGTCGCGAACTGACCGCTGCCTAATCAGCAGACACCGACGCGACGCAGTGAAGTACGCGACAAGGTAGGACGCCGGGAGATCCGGGGGATACAGCTCAGTGCCCTGCCGGATCCTTGGCGGGATTAGCCATCCGCTTGACGATAATTTTCCGGCCTACGGTCATGAGGGTGAACGACGTCGCAAACGCGATCGGCACGAAGATCGCCGTCGCCACATTCGCATTCTTCAGCCAGCCCATCTCGTAACAGGCCTTCAGCACGTAACTTCCCAAGCCCGTCAGGTAGTAGGTGATCACGATCACAGAGAGACTCTCCACCGTGCGCTGCAGGATCGCCTGCGCCCGCGTGGTGGAGTCCACGCTGATCAGCAGCTTCATGTTCTGATCCTGCAATTGGATATTCTGCTCCTGCAGCCGCAGCTCGATATGTGTCCGAAGCACGGCCACCGTCGCCTCAAAATCCTTCTCCATGGCATCGATACGCCGGAGCAACTGCTGGTAGCCCTCGGTGACACCGGTGATTTTCCAGCTCACATACTCTGAAATCTGCCGGAGCGGCGGGTAGGGTCGCTCCTGCAACGCCGCGAGGTTGCTCTGCACGATGCGGTCGTACGGCACCGAGGCGGAGAGCCTGTACCGCATCGACTCCGCCAACCGGCTCACCTGCAAGAGGTCCTGGGTCAGGACCGTCAGCCATTTCTGCATGGTCGGCGGGGTCGTTCCGCCGAGCTGCTCGATCAAGACAGCCCGCTGATAAAGATGTCGCTGTTCATAGTCATGGATTTGATCGACGGCGCGCGAAAACGCTTTCATCGGCAACATGACGAGGTGGTAGTAGTTCTCGATGGCGACGATCGTATCCACGATTTTGGCGACCTGTTGTCGAAGCGCTTGCTCGGAGGTTGAGCAGATCAGATACCGTTCCCGGTCGAACTCGTCCGGCGTGAAACTCGTGACCGCCACGATCTCGTCGCCCAAGATACGGCTGCCATAGACCATGGCGCCGGGGAGCCGCGCCGGGAGTTCCTGTTCGAGCGGCAGCTCCTGCGGCAGAAACAGCAGGTCGAGCGCATTCACGCGGATGCCGAGCGGGCACAGCGGCATCATGTAGCCGGGAAACGTGATCGGCCCGAAATCGAGCGGGGTGGTCGCGTCACGGACGACATGCCACACCTGGTAACTGTAATACTCCGTGTGGGCTTCCCACACGACGACGAGACGGTCGCCGTTGGCCGCGACTTTGAACCCGTAGCCGAACCGGTCTTCGATGGCCCCTTCGGAAATCTCCAGGGCCTGCAACAGATGCTGGAACTCCCGGCGGCTATTGGGGCGTTCCACCGGCGGGTTGGCCATCCGATACGCCACATGGTGAATATGGGCTGGAACACCGAGCCACTGCGGGAGATACTGTTTATTGGATTGATGGATCCGGTTCAGAAATCCCGGCGGGCGGGAATCGGTTCCGGAAGGCTCCACGTGATCCGTCATAACACCCGGCGCTCCGAATGAAACCAACAGAAGGCGCGTCCTACATCCAACCCCATCAGACCTGCATCAGAACGGAGCGGAGACCGCAGCCATGCACCGCGGCGGCGGCAGGGGCCACCGCCACTACTCATCTTCCTCTTCAATGTCTTCAATACCCTCGTAGCTGACATCCCCTTCATGAATGGACGTCGCCATCTTTTCACAAGCCGACTCAATGATCTCTTCAGCCTCTTCGGGGGAATCGGCTGAAATCAAAAACTTCACGGTAATTCCAAAGCGCTGGTTCACAATCGTACTCCTTCGGCGAATGAGGGGACAGAAAGTCTGTCACCTGCTGTGGCTCAATACCATAAGCTCCCGCGTATTGTCACCCTTCTATCGTAGGCCGTGGAAACCAGACAGGTTCGACCGGATCCCTTCACCCGCCGGAAACGGGGCCGACAGCTCTCGGCGGAGACCCGTGCAACTGTCTCAGCCGTATGAGAAGCAGATCCTATCGCGATGGAGAAAGAGGCGGAATCGCAGGCAGGAAAGGAAGATCGAAAGAGATACGCGCCGGCGGAAACCTGGTCCCGACGCCCACTCACGGGAAGGCGCCGGGACCGCTCGATTATTTACGCAGCAGCATGTGGCCGCGACGATTCTGTTGATGGCAGGCTTCGTCGTGGTCGGCACAGAACGGGCGATCCTTGCCATACGAGACAATCGCCACCTGCTTCGCATTGACGCCCAGATCGACCAGGAAGCTCTTCGCCGCCTTGGCTCGTTTTTCACCGAGCACCAGGTTGTAATCGTGGGTGCCGCGCTCATCGCAGTGCCCGGAGATCTTGAGGAGCGCCTTGGGATTCTCCTTGAGCCAATCGGCGTTGGTGGTCAGCGACACCACGCCGTCGTTGTCCGACACGCTGTACCGGTCATATCCGTAGAACACGTCCTTGAGCCCGGCTTCCATGGCCGCGGCCTCTTCGCGACGAATTTCGGCATACCACTTCTCATCACGATCGACCGGCATCAGCATATTCCCGATGTTGCTCCGGCTGAGTCGCTCTTCCCCGGAAATCTGGCCGTTCACCAGCGGCGAGAAGCCTCGCAGCTTCCCTCCCTCCGGCTCGCTCATCCCGTCTTCCCGGCCGAGGGAAGGATACTGTCCGTCTCGCGCACTGTCGCGCTTCGCATACTCGCTTCCGGAACGGCCCTCCTGAGACATGGACTGGTCATCGGAGCCCGACTGAAACCACTTCATATTGCTACAGCCTGGTGCCGCCAACAGAACCATTGCCATTCCGCTCATCATCAGTTGCGATGCGCCACGGTACTTCATGAACCTTACTCCTTCACGCTGGGGTGTAACGTCTGCCTGACGTTACAAATATAGCACCGGCATACAATTCCTCATGATTCCGCATGTGCCTGCCATAAATCATCGTTATTTCCTAGAGTTATCTGCCAGAATCCGCGCGACACGCACCCGTGACACCTGAAAGAAATCGCATGTTTTCAGGCATTCTGAGCGACAATCGTGCGGAGCGTGACCAACAACGCAGAGGCATGACCTGTGAGGAGGAGCAAGGGATGAACTGAGGACACCAGGAGACTATGAAGGTGTGAAGATGAGAGGAAGATGTCTGTGCTGTTTGGTGCGCCCGGAGGGACTTGAACCCCCAAACCCTCGGATCCGAAGGCGGACAAAGTACCGTAGAGACAGACAGCGATCAAGGAGGACAGATGGATATGTTCCCTTTATAGAACAACGGTTTTCACATCAGTCCATGAGGAGCAATGCCGATTGAGGCATACCTGCAATCGGGGCCAAAACCGGGACCGAACCGTGACCAGATTTCCTAACAAATGAGTGACGATCTGGCACATTCACTCGAACAGATCAGCGTGGGAGCCGGTACGTTCCAAGTACAGGAATTCATCATCCGTTCGATAAATCAGCAGCCAGTCTGGGGCAATGTGACATTCGCGGTGATGCTTCCAATTCCCAGAAAGGGCATGATCTCTGTTTCTGACAGGCAGAACTTTTTGGAATTGTAAGAGGTCAATGATGTCCTCGAGCTCATCAATGTCCTGTCCTCGTTTTTTGGCTAACTTAAGGTCTTTGAGAAAACGGCTGGTGGGTTTGATGGTGAGCAAGGCTATACGCCCGTCTGGTTTCTGAGGGCGCGGAAGGTTTTAAAGGAGGGGAGTTTCTCTGGCTTGTTGGTTTCGTCAAAGGCGGCAATGGTCGTGGCATTGGGAATGGTGAGGGGAAAGGGAATACCTTGATGGAGTTCAACCTGAGCATAAAAAAGCCGTATGGCTTCTGCCTCAGTAATCCCCAGGCGATCGAAGATTTTCACGGCTCTCTTCTTAAGGCCGATATCGATACGGGCATTAATACGGTCTGACATGGACAGATGCGACGCCTTCCTCATGTTTCACATTGTACGCCATTTGTCGCACAAGTCAATCATCTGTCAGAACAATCGCCCCTTCTCCAAGAAACGAGACCATTGGTCAAGACGACGCAAAAAGTACCCTAGAGACTGACAGCGATCAGGGAGGACAGATGGATATGTTCTCTTTATAGAACAAAGGTTTTAGCTTCAACCGGTAAGGATCAGTGGTGATGGGGGCATACCCGCATTCGTGACCCAAACCCGGGACCGAGTTTTCCTAGAAAACGAGACACGGCCTAGAGTCGAAACACGATACGCCTCCACGGTCTATATCCGATTCGGACTCTACCGTTTCATATGTCTAGGAGTGTTTCCTATCACTCCACACTATCTTAATGCTGCTGAATCAGGCGAGCATCGGAACCTTTGATCTCAGCGGGAAGATGTTTCTAGGAACTCAGTCGGGAGCCCCTGAATACTGCTGAACGTCGCCCCTCTGAGCAATGGATAACTCATGTCAAAACCCTCCCAATTCCCGCTGCAGCTTCTTTTCTTCTTTCTTCGAGACGCTGTAGGCTGAATACCAGAATCCGCACTGAAGCCGAGCAATCAGTAACAAGTCCTCAAGTGAATAAGCTTCACCGCACTGGGCATTGTAGTAACGACAAATATCGATATGCCACTCTGTGGCACCTGCAGCGCGAATATCGCCTAAAAGAGGCTCAAAGGTTTCAACCAGATATCTGAGCCTGTCAGCATTCGGAACTGAAGAAGGAACTTCATACGATGCAGAGCCATAGGGAACAGCTTGCCCTCGGTAACGACCTACGGTTCCAATAACGCCAGGGTCATGTTGCTTCGTGAATTGGAAAGACACTCGACTAGGATGAAATTCTTCACCGTAGATTTTGAATGATATACACCAGGCCATATAACCTCACGAGGTCAGTCTGGTTGCGATCAAGGTGGTTCAGGAAAGCAGGTCGCTCAGGTCAAACTATCTAAGCGCTCGATGAGGGTGCAATATTCCAGTCGTTCGCGCGATAGCTGTATTTGATCCAGAAGCTGCTCATAATAATTTTGTCTGCAATAACCTCAACACGTCCGTCCTTAAGAATGCCACGCTAAGAAGTTTACGCTTCCCTAAGGACAAGGGCTAAATCTATTCTTGAGGTGGGGACGAAAGCTTCAGGCGTTAGCCCCATAAGAATGAGATAGCATGTATGGTGTCCAAATCGCTCCGCGAGTTACATCCTTTACGAACCGTGAGATTCGACTTATTCAGATGATGCACCACGGTTTGGGAAGCTACTTCCTTTGCCTCTTTTTTTTGTGGCCACAGCGGCTTAGGAAGAGTTTTTATCCTCCAAGATCTGTCTCTAATTTTCTGCTGCTTCGTGATGTAGATAAAGCTTACCGAAGTCGGACTTACTGTAGGAGATAAGGACAAGGGCCATCAGTCCCCGGCCGGCCTCTTCGGCTTGATTCACAGTCATATTTCTTAATGATGAGAAGATCATACTCCCTGAATCTAGGTCATATAGCTGGAATTCTGAGTAACCGACGACATTTCCAAGATAAGGGATAAGATCGAATCTAGCAGGAACAAGAAGTAGATTGGCATTACCTAGTTCTTCACGAATAGAGGCAAGTTCCTCACCGCTAAGGATCTTCCTAAGGCCAGGATCATTTCGTAAGTCTTGTGTAGACCATTTGATACCTACCAACTTATTCAGGAGGTCGGGCTTTCCTTGAAAAAAAGTGCGAGTTGTCGCGATCGGAACAGTCTGTACCTCGCCTGAAAAGGCTTCGAATGATTTCTGAAAATATTCATCTGTGACCTGTTCCAAGGGTGGGCACTTTCCTGTGCAAGGTAATGACGGGCCTAGGTGTGCAAGCGGAACAATTGCCAGTTTGCCAGCAGGCTTAGGTTTGGTGTCGTACTGTTCGTTCACATAAACATTTGTTCCTGTCACCCAACTGCATCCGTGCAATACGAGAGTAACAGCAAGCCCATACACCACCTGCCGATAGCCGATCATGCTGATGCTCCTTTGAGTAAAGGGAAGAGCTAATTCCTATGGAGGGTCGAGGGGTCTCTTTATAAACTCGAAATATACTCTCCTACCTTATCACCGTGAGCTGATCCTTCATAAAAGTTTTGGAAAGAAGGCAGGGACGAGGTTATTAAGTGTCGTCCTACTTTGACCATATAGATCAAGTGAAGCGGGGGCTGCGCCCCCGATCCCCCCGGCCGTCCGGTCCAGCGGTCCGGAACGGCCGGGCGGCCGCGTTGGGCGGAGTCTTTGCGTTACGAATCTCCTCATGGGTTCAGC
Source organism: Nitrospira defluvii (assembly GCA_000196815.1). GTDB lineage: Bacteria > Nitrospirota > Nitrospiria > Nitrospirales > Nitrospiraceae > Nitrospira_A > Nitrospira_A defluvii_A. The sequence goes on along the minus strand of FP929003.1, from coordinate 407,777 downwards.
ATCCCTTTTATCCTGAGCGTTGGGTGCCTCTTAAGTATCTGTTTCCTTCAGCACATTGCGCTCCTTTCCTTCAGCCAGCACACGTCCCCCTTCTGTTGTGCTGACAAACCACACAATATCTCCTATGGTCGGCTCACCACCCAGTTGATCCCACTCTCGACGTATACGTTCAATTGCCTGCTCTGCTGAAAGATTCCAGGACACAATGTCATACCCAGGCCCAAACACCGACCTCCAGTCGCTACGGATGTACGAGTTGTCCCTCGCGACCGACCGCCCCGCATCGACCAACCGAGCCGTGAGCAAAACCCGCAATGCAGAGAGAACGATCTCTTTGATTTGGTCCGGTGAGGCGTGGGGAAAATTCCATTGACCATGTCGAACGGCTTCCCACAAACCGACATCGTCTGCCGAACACGCGCGAAGAATATCCCGTTCGAGTGGTGTGAGCTGACTCATGTGCATCCTTTTTCGGCAGATGGAACTTTCTGTTTAAGACCCGAGGCTATTCAAATTAATCGTGCAGCCCCATTTATACCGCCCGATAAGTCCAATTTCACCCGATTCATTTTTGCTGGAGAGCCTCACGATCACGGCCTCCTGCGTTCCTGTTTAGCGGCACATCATTGGATTTGAGAAACACTCTCCCGGAACGGCGGCCAAGCTGACGCATCGCCGCCATCTTAAATTAATGAGGCTGTCTGTATTCCCCTGTCACCCGTAGAGGATAGTGGACGGGTGACAGGGTGTAGCCGATCTGATCGATTGTCGTGCGAGACCGCTCGCGCTCCCTCACGTGAGAACAAACGCGAGAGGCGAACTACCGAAGAAAGTGATTGTTGGTGAGTCCGGAGAGATTTAAACCAGTACAGACTGACCGAGCGCGGGAGTGAGGCAGCCATGCTCACGTGACACATTCAGAGCTTCACGATGAACCGATGCGATCAGTGGCGGGCGAGAGAACTCTTTGTATGACCGGAACCAACACCAACAAAGTTTTCTCCAGATATGAGACGAGCTGGCACCATTACTCGAACAGGTCGGCATGGGAGCCGGTGCGCCCCAAGTAAAGGAATTCCTCATCGGTCCGGTAAATCAGGAGCCAGTCGGGAGCAATATGGCATTGCCGGTGATGTTTCCAATTACCGGAAAGGGTATGGTCTCTATTCCTGACGGGCAAGACCTTTCGAAATTGTAAGAGGTCGATAATGTCTTCAAGGGCGTCGATGTCCTGCCCTCGTTTTTTGGTTAGCTTCAGGTCTTTGAGAAACCGAGTCGTGGGCTTGAGGAGGAGCAAGGTTTATACGCCCGTATGGTTTCTGAGGGCGCGGAAGGTCTTAAAGGAAGGAAGTTTCTCCGGCTCGTTCGTTTCGTTCAGGGCGGCAATGGTCGTGGTGTTTGGAACGGTGACAGGGAATGGAATACCCTGATGGAGTTCGACCTGAGCATAGAACAGGCGGATAGCTTCGGCTTCAGTAAGGCCCAGGCGATCGAAAATCTTCACGGCTCTCTTTTTGAGGCCTACATCGATACGGGTATTAATACGGTCGGACTTTGACATGTGTGCCGCCTTTTTCACGCGTCCGATTGTACGCCATTTGTCCTACAAGTCAATAATGATAGCCGGGTGATACTCGGGCACCGTGATATTGAGACGGCCATGCGGTACGCGCACCTCGCGCCAGGACATCTTCGAGAAGCCGTGAATCGAGGCAGTCTGAGTGGAACCGTGACCAAAACCGTGACCGAGGAAGAGGAAGAACCTGAGGAAGGGATACAACCTGTTGATTCTATGGTGCGCCCGGAGGGACTTGAACCCCCAACCCTCGGATCCGAAGTCCGATGCTCTATCCAATTGAGCTACGGGCGCGCGCGGGTATAAGAACCATGTTACCGAGGGGATGTCAAGAAACGCGGAGCCCAACGGTGCTGTTCACAGGCAGAAGGCCTCGATATTTCAGACGGTCGACTCATGGGATATCAGCTGCAGAATACGTGAGGCGACCTCGGCAGTCGAGGCGCCGTCGGTGGAGACGACGTGGTTGGCTGCCGCCTGATACTTGGGCGTGCGCTCGGTCAACACGTCGCGAATTTCCTCCGTGAAGGACTTCGTGCCCGTCAAAGACGGGCGCTGGGTATCACCGCCGATCCGACGCGTGATCGTCTCCACGGTCGCGGTGAGCCAGACCAATGTCCCGGTTCGTCGCAACACCTCCACATTTTCAGGTCGCAAAATGGCACCGCCGCCGGTATCGATGATCAACTGGTCCCGCGCGGCAAAATCACGGCAGACGGCCGACTCCAAGTCGCGAAAGTGATCCCATCCGAACTGTTTGACGATCTCAGGCACGGACAGCTGTGCCCGCTTCACGATTTCGGCATCGGTCGACACCACGGTGCGACCCAGCTTGCGCGCCAGCACCTTTCCAACCGTGCTCTTGCCGGTCCCACGGTATCCGATCAACACGAGATTCATGCGAGGATCCATGCCCTGACACGAGGATGTTGTGCGGGTTCCTGCTGCGGGAGGCCGACCGCTGTCTTAACCAAAGCGAGACTCCAGCACCCGTCGCATGACATCGGCCGGTGCCGGCTGCTTCGTCCACAGCTCAAATTGCAGCACGGCCTGATTGAGGAACATTTCTAAACCCGAAATCGTCCGGCAGCCGGCCGCCTTCGCTTCCTGCAGCAGCTTCGTTTCGCGCGGATTGTAGACAATATCCATCACGGTCAGTTCGGGCCTGAACAGATTGGTCGGCACACAGGATTCGTCTATACGAGGCGACATCCCGACCGGCGTGCAGTGAATCAAGGTGCGCACGTGCGGCACCCAGTTCCGAAGCATGTCGAGCGTGAGCGGGCCATCCTCAATCGGGATGTTCGCCTTGTCTCGCAAATCCTTCACCAGTTTCTGCCGCTCGCCTTCTTCGATCCCCAAGATCGTCAACCCGGCGATGCCCGTCCCGGTTGCCAGCGCGAAGGCAATCGCTCGGGCTGCGCCACCGGAGCCAAGGATCAGCACCCGATGCCCGTCGAGCAGCGCCCCGCCTTCTTTCAACGCGCGCAACGCCCCCGACGCGTCCGTGTTGTACCCCTTGAGCTTGCCTTCTTCGACGACGATGGTGTTGATCGCGCCGATATGTTTGGCGGTGGGCTCGACCTCATCCAGAAACGGAATCGCCGCCACTTTGTGAGGAATCGTCACACTGAACCCTCGCGCATTCCCCAGCGCCCGCACCCCTTTCAGCGCATCGCCGAGGGCTTCCACCCGAAACGCCAGATACACCAGATCCAGCCCCATCCTCTGAAAGGCCGCGTTATGAATCGCCGGCGAGAGGGAATGTTCGACCGGATTGCCGATGATGCCGCACCATTGAGTCTGAGTCGTGATGTCCATACGCTGGTGATCCTAGTTCCTGCGCCGCTGTTCCAATGCCACTCTGTTTACCCCTTGCTGATGGTCATGCCGCCATCGATAGGGAACGTCGCTCCGGTCACCCAGGTGGCCTCGTCGGATGCGAGGTAGAGCGCCATCTTCGCCACTTCTTCCGGCTTGCCGGGCCGACGAATGGCGTACTGGGCCATGATCGGTTCGAGGCTGGCAGGATCGGCCATTAGAGGCGCCGCCATGGGCGTGTCCACCAGACCGGGATTCATGACGTTGCAGCGGATATTGTCCTGCGCGTAGTCCACTGCTATGGACCGTGTCAACGAGTCCAAGCCTCCTTTGGACGCCGCATAGGCCGACAGACCGCGGATCCCGACCAGGCTCGCCACAGTGGAAATGTTGATGATCGAGCCGCCCCCGCACTTGATGAGCTCCGGAAGAGCCGCGCGGGTCATCCGGAAGACGCCCGTGAGATTGATGTCCAACACCTTCGCCCAGGTGGCATCGTCCGTTTCGTGGAGCCGTTTGCCGAAATCGCCGATTCCGGCGTTGTTCACCAGAATATGCAGCTTGCCGAAGGTACGCAGGGTCTGCGCGATCACATCCTGCACGTGGGCCTCGTCCGTGACGGATCCGACCACCGCCAATGCCCGCCCTCCGTTCACCCCGATGCCTTTCACCACACGGTCGAGCTCTTCCTTGCGGCGACCGGTTACCACGACGGAGGCGCCTTCGTCGGCAAACAGCTTCGCGATCGCCTCCCCGATTCCCGCATTCCCGCCGGTAATGATGGCCACTTTCCCCTGTAACCGATTCATGCCTGTGCGTCCTCCCCCTCGTGCGCTTCGTCATCCTGCTCGCCGCCTGCCTCTGCCTCGACCGTTTTGTTCGGACGCGACCACCAGCCCTCTTCCACCTTTCTTGCGACGGTCAGGAAACCCGAATGCGCCACCATACGATGATCGGGCCGGACACTCCGCCCCTGAATCGACCAGGTCCGCAACAACGTCTCAAACGTTTCGATCATGCCGAATACCGACGTGCGCTCCAGCGCCTCCACGGTTTGCATGACCTGTGGGATGGTCGGCACGAAACTCAAATAAATGCCGCCTGAGCGCAGGACTTTCGCCGCATGCGGCACCACCTGCCAGGGTTCCGGCAGATCCAGTACCAGGCGATCGAACAAGCGGCCGTCTTCCAGCACATCGATCCCCTCGTAGGCATTCTTGCGACAGGGCATGAGGGTGGAGACCGGCCCCATATACCGCTCGATGTTGGTCAATGCCGTACGGGCAAAATCGTCCCGGGCTTCGTAGGTGACGACCAGGCCGGTCGGCCCGACGGCACGCAACAACGCCATCGTGAGCGCTCCGGACCCGGTTCCGGCTTCGAAGACCCGCGCGCCGGGATAGACATCCGCCCACATCGGGATCAACGACAGGTCTTTGGGATAGAGTACCTGCGCCCCGCGAGGCATTTTCAGGACATATTCCCCGAAAGTCGGCCGGAGCGCGAGAAACCGTTTGCCCTTCGAGAGGGTCACCACGGTGCCGTCCGGCTTACCGATGAGCTCATCGTGCGGAATCGTTTCGCCGCTGAAGTGATAAATATCCCCGGCTTTCAATGTCAGGGCATATTGCCGGCCCTTTTTGTCGACCAGATGAACACGTTCGCCGTTTTGTAGTTGTGACATAGTCCGGCATTCTAGGAGACTACCCACGGGTTTTCAACCGAATCACCGCTGTCGCTCCTCCGCGGGCCGCTTCGTCGCGCCTCTTGACACTGCGAGGAGCGGCCCTATCTCGTGTGGAAAGCAATCCGACCAGTTCCCGGTCTCGTAGTAGCACTGAGGACAGGAGCGGGACGGAGGGTAGGCCAGAGCGAATCCTTTTTTCATCACTCGGTCTCTAATGTAGTGATGGGATAAGCAGCCTCTCCACGCTGTACCATAGCCAACCTCCCCAGGACGGGGAAGAGGGGTGACAACAATGAAAGATGCGCTCGCGATTCAAGACGATACAGACCCGACGGTTGCGGCTGAGGTGGACCCGGATGCCGATGACCCGGAAGCCAGCACGCTGCTGGACAGCATCGTGCAAGGCGACCAGGCGGAGACCGACGCAGACTCCGAGGACGCCGCGCCTGAGAAGCCTGCGCGCTCGGCCTCTTCGCCGTTTCTCCTGGAATCCCTCTACTTCCGTTCGTTCGGCGAACGCCCGCTGCTCGAACGGGATGAAGAGATTGCCCTGGCGAAACAACTTGACCTCGGCACTCGCCAAATCCGGCTGACCCTTCAACAAGCGGTCAAAGCCGGCGGCCGCCTGAAACGAACCGACCGCACGACCGAGTGCCTCGAAACACTCAAAACAGTCCGCCGTCTGAGCGGCCTCTCGGCCACTGCCCTCAATCAGGCGGAACGCGCACTGGACGATCTTCAACTGGACGCCACCACCGGTGGCAGAGTTCCCGTGTCGGTCCGCAAGGAACTGGATGCGGCCTTGTCGCAATTGAAGGCCTCACGCATCACCCTGGAGACGGCCAAAGACGAGCTGGTGCGCTGCAACCTTCGCTTAGTCGTGAATGTGGCCAAGCATTACACCGGCCGCGGCCTGACTCTGTTGGATCTGGTCCAGGAGGGTAATATCGGATTGATGAAAGCCGCTGAGCGGTACCAGCACCGGAAGGGGTTCAAGTTCAGCACCTATGCGACGTGGTGGATCCGGCAGGGTATCACCCGATCCCTGGCCGATCAGTCACGCACGATCAGAATTCCCGTGCACCAGACGGAAGCTTCGAACCGCATTCTCCGGGCCTCGCGCCGTCTCGTCCAACAGTTGGGACGCCAGCCACGTCTTGAGGAGGTGGCTTCGACCATGCGGATGCGACCTGATCGGCTGCATGAGACCATTCAGGCCTTCCAGGAACCGGTGGCGTTGGAGCATCGGGTCGGTGATGGCGGCACGGAGCTCGGCGAGCTGCTCCCGGACCAGCAGGCGGTCCCGCCGGACGCGCATGTGAACCGCACGGAACTCACCCGTGAAATGGATCGGATTCTCGGCACCTTGACGCCCAGAGAACAAACCGTCATCCGGTTGCGCTTCGGGATCGGAGAAGATCAGGCGCGCACGCTGGAACAGGTCGGGCAGCATCTGTCGGTCACTCGCGAACGGATTCGACAGATCGAGGCCAAAGCGCTGAAGAAACTCAAGACCCCGATGGTCAAGGAAATGTTCGCGGCGATCAAGTAACCGCCGGGCCTTTCACATAGCCAAGCACTGCGGGCGAGGGTAACACCTCGCCCGTGTTGTTTGAGCCGCGCTTTCGCCATGCCTCCTATTGTGAGAGAATGCGGCAACGGAGGAACGGCTCCCCCCTATGCTGACAGCCCCCTATAGTCGACACTTTGCCGCCAGGCCCGATCGGACACGATGGCTCGCCTGGAGCCTTTTCTCACTCTCCATCCTCAGCCTCTGCACGCCCGCGAACGGTGCAGGCCACAACCCCACTGAATCGACCCCGCTCACCGAGCTTTCGGTACCCGCCGTCGTCGCCAAAGTCCGTCCGTCGGTCGTCACCGTGCTCACGCGCGGCATTCCCCAGGGGGGCTCCCAGCACGGGGCGCCGCCGGGCTCCGGCTCCGGCGTGATCCTCGATGCCGGTGGATACATTCTGACCAACAACCACCTGGTGCAGGGCGTGACCAGCGTCGTGGTGGGACTCTCGACCGGCCGGCTCACACCGGGGCGAGTCGTCGCTCGTGATTTTCTGCTCGATCTCGCCCTGGTGAGAATCACCGCTCCGGATCTGGTTCCGGCCGAATTCAGCCGGCGCACCTCCTTCGAAATCGGCGAAACCGTGATCGCCATCGGAAACCCCCTTGCCCTGAAGGGAGGTTCCACTGTCACAGTCGGCGTCATCAGTGCACTCGATCGCTCGGTGCTCACGCCGGAGGGTGAGACCCTATACGATCTGCTCCAAACGGATGCCGCGATCAACCCGGGGAACAGCGGCGGCCCGTTGGTCGATCGATACGGCCAGGTCGTAGGCATCAATGTCGCAGTCGCTCCTTCCGCGCAGGCCATCAGTTACGCCATTGCCATGGAGGCGGTGACACCACACCTTCAATCCATGATGGATCGCGGCTCGGTCCTGCGGCCGGACCTCGGCGTGATCCCGGTGACGATCACCCCGAGCGTTGCCGCGAGCTTCGACCTGGAGAGTGATCGGGGCATCCTCGCGCTCTCGGTGGATCCTGCCAAACCGGCGGGGCGAGCCGGATTGCAATCCGGGGATGTGGTGACCGCCATCGATAACCATCCGCTCTACAACATCGGCGATTTCTGGCATGCCGTGAGTCGCGCAAGCGACCAGATGGCGTTTCAAATCACCACGCAAGGAAAGGCCGGCACGGGCACCATTACTGTGTCACGACCCGGCCCGGCACGGCCGTAACCCATGACACTCGATCAGCCCTTCCAGATAGAGACCGCGCACCCGATCTCGAACGTGCCTGCACCGGCTCAGCCGCCCCGAGCCGGCATCTTGATACGCTGCGAGCCCCTCCCCTACGGGAGAGCCTGGAATCTGCAACGGGCCTGCCGGACCGAGCGTGCGGCCGACCGTTGCGAGGATCTGCTCCTACTCCTGGAACACCCTCCCGTATTTACCGTGGGCCGCACGACCCAAGACCAGCATTGGCCGGGAGAGAGCCGCCTGCTGCAGGAATCAGGCATCCCCGTGATTCGTACGGAACGCGGCGGGTCGATCACCTACCACGGACCGGGCCAGTTGATCGGCTATCCCGTTCTCCGCCTTTACGATTTCTGTGCCGGACCGAAGGCTTATGTGCATCGATTGGAAGATGTGATCATCAGCACCCTGGCTGAGTGGGGGATTGCCGGACATCGCCGGGAGCGGCTGCCGGGAGTATGGGTCGGAGGGGACGTCCCGTCGAAAATCGCCTCGATCGGCGTGCGCATTTCGCAAGGCGTGACGACGCATGGTTTCGCGCTGAATGTCTGCCTGGACCTGGCGCCCTTTTCTTACATCGTGCCCTGCGGAATTGCGGACTGCCGCGTGACGTCCATGGCAGCACTCTTAGGAGAAGCGCCCGAGATGAGCGCAGTCCAGGAGCGGCTGGCTCACAATTTTGCTCAACGGTTTCATCTGGAGTGGACAGAACGCATCGGACCGGACCGGTTCATGGCTCTGACTGAACCATCACCGGCGACGACTCACGAGCCTCTCCCTCCGCACGCTACTCACCAGCAAGGAGTCACGTGATGAACGAACTCGATACCCACACCTTTCGACTTGCCGTCGCCCAGTTTAACGAAGCGGCTGAATCCATGCACCTCGACACGAATCTGCGTGAGCGTTTAAAACTGCCGCAGCGCTCCCTGCTGGTCAGCATACCGGTGAAGATGGACGACGGGCATGTGGAAGTGTTTACCGGATACCGTGTCCAGCACGATTCCGCGCGAGGTCCCTGCAAAGGCGGCATCCGGTATCATCCGGACGTAAATCTGGGCGAAGTGGCCGCACTCGCCATGTGGATGACCTGGAAATGCGCCGTGGCGGATCTTCCCTACGGCGGCGCGAAGGGCGGGGTGAAAGTGGATCCCAAAAAACTGTCCCGCGGGGAACTGCAACGACTGACGAGGCGGTACGCGGCGGAAATTTTCCCGCTGATCGGCCCCGACAAAGATGTCCCGGCCCCCGATGTGGGTACGGACCAGCAGGTCATGGCCTGGATTATGGATACCTACAGCCAGCAGGTCGGCTATGCCGTGCAGGGAGTCGTCACAGGCAAGCCGCTCTCGATCGGCGGCAGCCTGGGCCGGGAGGAAGCGACCGGTCGCGGCGTCTCCTACGTCACACTGGAAGCCTTGCAGCACCTGAAACTGGACGTATCCAAAGCGACCGTCGCCGTTCAGGGGTTCGGCAATGTCGGATCGAATACCGCCCTCATCATGCAACAAGCGGGCGCCCGGGTTGTGGCCGTGAGCGACGTCAGCGGCGGATTGTATAACCCCAAGGGCCTGGACATTGCCGCCGTGCTCCATCGCTATCGCGACAAACACGAACCACTGTGCGAGATCAAGCTGGGCGAGTCGATCACCAACGAAGAATTGCTGCAACTCGATTGCACGGTGTTGGTGCCAGCCGCGCTTTCCGAGCAAATTACCCAGGCCAATGCATCCAAGTTGCGCTGTAGAATTCTCGCGGAGGGCGCGAACGGGCCGACGACCTTGGAGGCCGATCGCATTCTGACCGACAAGGGCGTGTTTATCATCCCGGACATTCTGGCGAACTCGGGCGGCGTGATCGTCTCTTACTTTGAATGGGTACAGGACGTACAACGCTTCTTCTGGAAAGCCAAAGATATTCAGGACCGGCTGCAAGACATCATCACCAGTGCCTTCCATCGCACCCTGCGTTTCTCTGTGGAGAAACGGACGACGATGCGCATGGCCGCATTGATGTCCGGCATCGACAAGGTGGCCCAGGCGCATCTCCAACGCGGGCTCTACCCCTAGCAGGATGCGGACCTCGCTCATGCCATGACACGGTACATACTCGCGGCGATCGCCGGAATCTGGATGGCCGACGGCCTCGCCTTGCTGGCGGTCCCCCTGCTCGTCATCAAACGAGTTCAGGAATCTCTCCTGCACAGCCCACAACTGCTCCGCTGGGAAGCCGTCGGTATCGGCCTCGGAGCCATTCTGATTGTCTGGTCCGGGTCGATTCCCTATCAGCCGCTGTGGTGGATTACCGGCAGCGCCATGATCATCAAGGGGTGTTTCCTCACATGGGGTCCCGCCGCATGGCGCACGCCGCTGCTGGATTGGTGCTTTTCCCGCGAAGCCATCGACTACCGGTTCATCGGACTGTGGCTGTGCATGCTTGCCGTTCTGCTCCTCCATGCGTTAGGGTTGCTCCACCGGTAACTACGGCTTACAGCGGGCCTCGATCGAGACCATTCTCATGAGTCACCACACCATCGCCTCACTCTGGGAAGAACACAGCCGAGAGGGCTGGCCGCGTTTTTCCAGCCCGAACGAAGGACAATTGATGACGCTGGATACCGTCATCGGGGGCTGTGCCGTGTTTTACCTCGACGGGCAGGCTGAAATGGACAGTCAACGCATCGCGATACTCCAGGACTGCATCGTCGACCTGGATAACTTGCTCGATGACCTGACTGAAGACAGTTTGGGCTACTTTCAACGACTCCGCCGACTCGCGGCCGCCCTCGTCCAGCTACATCCAGAGACCTGACCGCGGCACCACGAGGAGCAGCGGGGACCGACCGGTAGGCCCGCCCCCGCTGCGTGTTCCCTACGGCACCTCGACGATATCCTTCTTCATCGGACCAAGCAGCCCCAACAATTCACCTTTCTCACCGGCCGGCACGTTAAACTTGTCGAGCGCGGCGACAAGATCCTGAACCAGGGCTCCAAAATCCGCACTGCTGATTTGCATCCCCAGGTGCGTGCTTTTCATGTCGCGGCCGCGATAGCTGCATGGGCCACCTGTCGCGCCACACACTTGATCGACCAAGTGCCCCTTCAACTTGGGGATGTCCGTCGTAGCAAAGCGGCTATTAATTCGCCCATCCGCCGCCACATTGGCCACAAATTGATCCACCACCGCCGTAATGGCAGGCTTTCCTCCCAAACGGTCATAGAGGGATTTTGTGGCCGTCGCCCCGGCCGCCGGGCGCCCGGCTCCGTTCAGACTCCCGGTATCCGCGCAACCAGCCAGCACCGCCAGCGCACTGAGTACCATCGCTCCTATTCCCACACTCTTCAATACCATCATCCCCCCCCTTGTAATAAGTGACCGACTGCTGGCCCTCCTCGACCCACCATGAGCCGGGGGTTTGAACCAGCCGCACCGGTTGACCCCAGACGATAGGGGAGATATGATCTATTCGTCTAATATATTGTTTTCATATTACCTATAGGTTGTAACTATATATAGAGGCAAGAGACGTCATGGAATTGCGTCAAATTGAGTATTTCATGGCCGTGGCGGCCCACCAGAATTTCAGCCGCGCGGCAGAACATGTCCACGTCTCCCAACCTTCTCTCTCGGTCCAAATCGGCGGACTCGAAAGGGAATTAGGCACCCGCCTGTTCGATCGGCTCGGCCGGAAGGTCGTCCTGACTCAGGCCGGCGAATTGTTCCACGTGCACGCGGAGCGGGCGTTGCGGGAACTGGATCAGGCTGAGCAGGTAGTGCAGGAACTGCTGGGCGCAAAACGAGGCCGCCTGGTAGTGGGCGCACTCTCGACGGTCAACACCTACCTCATCGCCCCACTGGTCTCCCGATTCAAACAACGCTTCCCCGACATTCACTTGCAAGTACACGCGCAGGCCTCGGGAGATGTCGTGAACGGGCTGCTGTCGAATCGCCTCGACATCGGGATCTGTTTACTGCCGCTGACGCATCCACAACTGACGACCGTCCCGCTGTTCGAAGAACGATTGGCCCTCGTCGCCCCGGCAGGCATGCACATTGCGACACGTCGCGCGCGCATGCAAGACCTCGCGCGGCTTCCCCTGGTCCTCATGCCGGTCGACTATTGTCTGCGGAAAATGGTCGAAGCCGAATGCGCCAAGGCGGGTGTGCATCCGCAGGTGGTGCTGGAAATGACTTCACCCGAAGGAATCCTTCAGGCTGTGGCGGAGGGAACGGGAGCCACGATTCTTCCCGAACTCTACGTCCGCTCGCGGCTTCCCGGAATGGATCTCCAGGTGATCGATCTCTACGATCCCACTCCCCGTCATGCCGTCGGCCTGGCGTATCTCACCAAGCGACACCGCGGACTGGCCGCTGAGGAGTTTGCCGCGATCTGCCAAACGACGATGCAGGACCTGCAGTCCGACCCCGAACAGTCCAAGCAGAACAGGCCGAGAAAGCGGACGGCACGACAAAAATAGTATCCCCTCTATCCCGCCGCCGCGCCAACTGAAAGACCGGCCTCGACCTTGAAAGTCAGACTGCCCCTTGGATAGAATGCCGTGTTTGCTGAGTCATCCCCCCGACGTCCTATACCAACTGTCAGAACGGTGTGAGTTCTGAGGATCTGTTCCAAGGAGGCCTTCATGATGCAGCGCAAATGGGCGTTCACAGCCTTAACGGCGATGATGGGATCCCTGTATCTCGCTGCCATGGTGAGCGCCGGGCCTTATGAACTCAGCAAGGACGACTTGACCGACCCCAAAGGAATTGCGAGCCAGGACGTGTCTCTCTTCGGGATCAAGCTGGGGGACGATGAAGGAAAAGCGCTGGATGGGCTAGTGAACGAAAAAATTCCCGGCATCAAGACCGAACAGGAGGCGACGTTTATTTTCCTGCTCGATCAACGTAAACCGACCGGCCCGATGGCCGGGGTCAGAGTACAGGACGGAAAGGTCGATCTCATCTTCATCAACAACCGCTTTGCCTATAAAACTCGCGGAATCTTTCGCAACGTCCTCAACAGCGAAAGCCCGGATGATGTGCGCAAGCTGCTCGGCAAAGAGGATTACGGCGATGAAAACGTCATGGGCGCCATGCTCGCTTATGACAAACAAGGATTCCAGGTCAACTATCTCGGAAAAGATGTGAACGTGGAGTTTTCGCTCCCCCATTAAGGCCGCCCGGTCGTCGGTTCTGCCCCACCACTACATTCCCTTTCGCTGCCTGAAACCGTGAAAATCCGTGCCCATCTTGCGACGGGCACAACCTTGCCCCGTTTGCCACAGCAAGACCGAGTCGCGAACAAACCTGGGAAGAACTAGAGGTAATTAACGGGCAAGACCAGCCCGGCTATCACTAAGCCGCAGGCCATAGTTGATGAGGCTCGTCGCCGTGTTCCAGCGACGCTTGGAATTGAGAATGACGAGCAGCAAGTCGCTGCCGTCTTGGGAGACTTTCGCGATGAGGCATCGGCCTGCCTTGGACGTGAATCCCGTCTTCACCCCTTGCACTCCCGGAATACGCCCCAGAAGCCGGTTGGTCGTGCGCAGGACATACGCCCGATGTTCATTGATCGGCATGATGATCTCACGCTCTTCACGTACCAACTCCTTAAAGACGGGGTGGTGCAGGGCGATCTCGCTCAACTTGGCCAAATCCTCCGCCGTCGAATAATGTTCCGGCGCATCAAATCCGCACGCATTGCTGAAATGGGTATTGTGTAATTGGAGCGCCGCAGCCTTGGCATTCATGAGATCGACGAAACGGGCCTCATCCCCGCCGACATGCTCACTGGCAGCCAGGCAGGCGTCATTCGCAGACACGATCAACATGGCCTTCAACAAATCTTCCAGCCGAAAAATCTGACCGGTTCGCAAACGCAGATGCGTCTTGTGTGCGCGCGCCGCCTTGGGGCTGACCGTCACCTCGTCATCCAGATGGCCATACTCCAGGATGACCAGGGCCGACATGATCTTGGTCAGACTGGCCGGGGACAGCCGCTTTTCACTTTCAAATTGGTAGAGAGTGGTTCCCGTCTTGAGTTCCTTGAGCAGGATGCTATGCGCCGGAACGTGCCGCCATCGCAGACTGTGATTCGCTTGCTTGGCGGACGGGACCGGCCGCGGATCGAAGGGCACTGTAATGACTTCATCGTCGACGTCGCTGTCGACGGCCAGCGCCTGACCGCTCCAAAGGCCGAACAACAGAGTCAGAACTCCGAAGGCACGGATCGAAAGGGTTCGACGCGAACGATTCATGGAGAGGGTCGCACTTTCTTGTGACAGCCAGACAGAGTCTGACGTTCACAGGGTATAGGTTTCTCGCACCTTCGTACCACGCAGGCTACTGGAGATCACCTTATGAAAGAATCGGAGCAAATCGGCAAGGTCGATCCAGAATCCGCAATTCAGGCAGCGGGCATAGAGCCGCCGATTCATGAGTGTGTAATGCCGCTCCACCATCATGAATCCTTTACATTTCAGGCAGTGCATCGCCCAACCCTTGCCCCTTCGAATCGGTTTCGTAGTCGGCACAGCCCGTCTCAGGCCGATACCGACGTCGTCATTGTATTTAGCGGAGTCGATTGAGGATCAGGGCGAGGCAGCCGGCCAACAACCCGCCCCCGAAGACCGTGGTGCTAAAGGAGAGGATCGCGCCCGAACTTCCCGCCGGGTTGGTCCCAGAGACCAGATCGCGCACCCCGCCTTGAACCATCAAGACTGCCAGCGTCGTCAGGCAGCCCATGCAAAACCACCAGAGAAACGATCGCACGAGCCCCCGCGGTCTAGTAGCTGAACATGGCGCGGATCCTTGTCCGGCAACCTTTTCGAACTCTATCCGAGCCCTATTGAGGTGTCAAGCAAACTGCCTATCTCCTCTTCGGTTGAACCGGCGCAAACCTGAATCCGCCGCTATTCGCCTGCGCGCCCAGCCGGAGCTTGCCCCTTATGTCCGTGATGCAGAAACACCGACACGCTGCCCGCGCCGTTATCCGCCGTCACCAGGCCAGGCTCTTCCATGTTATCGGCAGAGACGCGATAACTTGCCACGGCAAAGGGCCCGTTCCTCGTACGATAGTTGCGGGGCGGATAGTGAAACGTACCGTCGCCTCGTCCGAAGAGGATGGAAAGATCGGTCGATTGCAGATTCACGATGGCCACATCCGCAATATGATCGCCGTCAAAATCGTGAGCCGCCCCGAAATTCGGACTGGCATCCGCGCCGGAATCCTTGCCCGGCTGGAAGGTGGCATCCCCATTGCCCAAGAATGTGGTGAAGCTGTCCCCTTCCCCGTTAATGACTAACAAATCAGGCAGGCGATCGTTGTTAAAATCGGCGAAGCTGACACCCAGCGGCCGTCGCCCTGTCTTATAGTCTTTGGGATCTCGGAATGTGCCATCACCATTGCCGACCCACACAGAAACCGCACTCAACATCGGTCCGCCGTTGGTGACGACCAAATCCGGCTTGCCGTCCTGGTTGAGGTCTTTCAACGCCACCGACGTGGGTGTATCGCCGTATTCATACTGAACGCCGGGACGAAAGTTTCCACCGGCACTCCCGAGAAAAATCTTCACTTTGTCGTTACGCAGCGCCACCGCCAGATCAGGATGACCGTCACCGTTCACATCCTCGCTGGACACGGAGACGGGCGTACGATGGACCGGATACTGCGGTCCGTCTTCGAATTTCCCGTTGCCTCGTCCGAACAGGATCGAGACCTGATCACTCCCCGAGCAGGCCAACACCACATCGAGGTGGTCATCGTGATTAAAGTCGTTGATGGCCAGGGAGCGGGGCTCCTGACAGACCTTCACCTGAACCTGATCTCGAAACGTGCCGTCGCCGTTGCCGAACAGCAGCGAAATCGTATTGCTCGAAATATTGGTGGTGATCAGGTCCGTGATTTGGTCGCGATTGAAGTCGGCTGTAGTGACGGTGGTCGGGTTCTTACCGACGGGGTAACTGGCAAAGTAGTAGAAGGGGTCAGGCGGAACGTAGGGATCGGCTTTCGAACAGGCGGAAACCATGATCAATCCAGCCAATAACACCGGTCCAACACTGAAGAACGATCGAATCTTGATGCCCCGACGGTCGGCGGTCATATCCATCCCGATGAAAAAGGCATGACATTCCGGCCAAGTCCATGCTTCGCCGCTCCCGGTTCTTCTCCGTTGGGCGGAGTATACAGAGGCCCCTCGGGCTTCGCAACGAATGGCCGGCTCCGAGCGGATGCCGCCTGGGCACACACGACGACTCGCCGAATGGGCTCAGACATCTAGGCCTTTCGCCCCTTTGAAAACTTGGAAAGCGTTAGGCTACAATGCGGGCCAAGTGTGGAGGAGGTGCCCATGAGCAAGAAAGTCAATATCCCTTTGTCAATGTACGGTGTCGCGGAAGTGTTGAAGTGGTGTATCGATCGCAATAACGGCCGCGTCGGCGGTGTCGATACGGATGGATTTAAGAAAATGCAGGCGCTCCTGGCGGAGAAGCCGACGTCGAATGATTACCTGGCGCTCGACCAATTCTGGAAGAAGCAAGTCGTGCTGGAACTCACGGAAGACGAGGTGTCGACCATCGACCGTTGCTTGTACGACATCCCGAACTTCGATAACGAACCGCTCCCCCAGATCCGGCACAAATTCTGGCCTGACGTCGTCGAAGCTCACTAAGCCCAGAATTCCGCAATCGAACACAATCTTCCTGCAACCCACAGATCCTCGTGTTCTGTGGGTTGTGCCGGGATTGCGCGCACCCATCTCAACACCCGTTCGCAGCCTTCGTTCCCTCCCTCCGCACGGATCAGGGCGAGTCATCGCGCCAATCGGCAGTATTCCCAGGCCTCTTGAGTTGATTCTTGTTCGGCAATAGCCCGTTCCGTCGCACGATGGGACAGAACGGGCTCAGGTCGTCAGGAGGGGAACAGGCGGTACCGTTTCTGCTCTACAGGGAGCCCTCGCCTTTGAGAAATTTCCGGAACCGACCCATGAGATCCGCGCCAAGGGTCCCGCCTTCCGGCTTTTTCACATCGGGATCACTAAAGTGCGAACGGATTTCCTGCAAGCGTTTCTCCGCCTGATCATTCCCCTGCAATCGCTTGGTTTTTTGAAGGGCGGTGTCGAAGGCATCGAACGTGAGTTCGTTATAGCCGAACGACCGGATGCGCTTCACCGCCTTCATCATGGCCTGATTGCGGAATGTCGTGAGGTGCTCGGAATCGACCTCTTTCAACCCCAACTTGCGGGCTCGACGTTCCGCTGCCTTGCGGATCCCGCTGCGTACGAAATCCGGTGAGGTTTGCAACCGTTTCCAGGCCTCATCGCTCCAGGCGACACGTTCCTGCGGGGCTTCCCACAACTGCACTGCGATCTGCTCATCGATTCTGGTGAAGCCCTTCTCTCGCGCCAGCTCTTCGGTGTCATGCCGGATCATGTCGCTCACGAAATCCATGGCAATCGGCGGAGACTCCTTAATCTTCTGCTGCAAGAGCGCCAACGCGCCTTCGGACCATTCCAGCGGAGCCGCCTCCCGCTCGCGAATCTCACCCAAAGCCTCGACCTTTTCAAAGAGATCGACATTGACCTCCATGTGGCCGCCTTTGCGGGCGATCTCGTCGGCGATTTGCTTGATCATCCCGCGCATGAACTCCGGCACGGCCGCCAGGCGTTCCTTCGCGGCCGCGGTCCACGGCAGCTGTCCCTTGGCCATTTGATCGGCAGCCTCAGCCATGCCGCCCTCACCGCCCATGGTCCCCATCATCTGACCTTTGAACTGATCGAGGATTTCTTCGGTGATTTCGGGATAGCCCAACTCTCGCGCCTTTTTCTCGGCCAGGCGGCGGACCATTCCTCGCAAAAACATGGGAGCGCGCTCCATTCGCTTGAGCGCGCCGTCACTCCACCGAACTTCTGGGGCTGTTATATTTGAGGACTCTGCCACGGTATCACTCCTGTTACTTATTGAGTAATTCCTTCAGTTCCTTGCCTGCCTTGAAGAATGGCACACGCTTGGCCGGCACCGCAACGGTCGCACCGGTTTTTGGATTCCGACCTTCCTTCATCCGCCGGGCGCGGAGACGAAAACTCCCGAACCCTCGGATCTCCGTCTTATTCCCGTTCCGCAGCGAGTCGCGAATACAATCGAAAATCGTATTCACCACGATCTCCGCCTGCCGCTTCGTCAATGTCGTGACCTGCTCCGATACCCGCTCGATAATCTGCGCTTTGGTCATCGTCCCTCTCCTCGTGGGTGGGGCTTACGCACGGCTGAATTGCTGCGTTGCCTTACCGATGCGCTCCCGCCGTTCAGAACGCCATCAGGTATTTCAGTTTGACGCCGGTATTCAACTCCAGCTTCGGAAACACCGACGCCCAACGTGATTCGATGATATCCCGAAATGAAAACCGCTTGCGAGGCTCGACCACTTTCGGCTCACCTTCCATGCCGGCGATGTCCGCCGCGATGTGGATGGCATCGTCCAGATCGCCCAGTTCGTCGACCAGCCTCGCCTCTTTGGCCTGGCGTCCGGTGTAGATGCGCCCATCCGCCAGCGGCTCCACATCCGACACCTCCAACGACCGCCCGTCGGCCACGGCTTGAATGAACTGGTGGTGGACATCGTCCATCACCGACTGCAGGAGCTTGCGTTCCTCATCGCTCATCTTCCGCAACGGGGATCCGACGTCCTTGAATCGCCCGCTCTTGATGACGACCCCTTCGACCCCGACCTTTTTCATCAGGCCTTCGAAGTTGGCCATTTCCATGATGACGCCGATACTTCCGGTCAACGTGCCGGGATTGGCAATGATACGATCCGTAGCCGCGGCGATGTAATACCCGCCGGAAGCCGCAACCGTCCCCATGGAGGCGATCACGGCCTTATTGCTCTTGTTCTTGACTCGCTTCACGGCATCGTGAATTTCCTGGGACGGCACGACGCCGCCGCCGGGACTGTCGATGCGCAACACGATCGCCTTGACCAGCGGGTTTTCGCTGTAGTGCTTCAACTCGCTGATGGTCGCTTGTGCATCAAGAATCACGCCCTCGATGCGAATGAGGGCCACACGATCCTGGCTGGAGAAATCGAGGTCGGGGAGGAGCGCGTTCAAGAGAATCAACGCTCCTCCCCCGATTACGATGGCCCAGAAGATACGGCGCAGCAGGCTCCGCTGTGGTTTCACCGCCGTGTCTGCTTGTGGCCCCATCCGGTCTCCCGTCACCTAGGCTTCGGAATCGCTCTGGTTCCGCTTCCGGCTTTGCTTGGCCGCGCGACCCAGGGTTTGATCGATCCCGCCCTGTGAGGCGTGGAACTCATCGACCTGGCGCCGATCGGAATCCATCTGGTGATCGCGCAAGCTGAGCGCAATTTTCCGCTCATCGCGATCCACCTTGATGATCTTCGCCGTGACATCATCGCCCGGCTTGAACTTTTCTTCCATACGCACGTTGGCATCGAGTCCGACTTCGCTGATATGAATCAGCCCCTCGACATCGCCATCGAGCTCGATGAAGAGTCCGAAATCGGCGATCTTGCTGACTTTGCCGGTAATGCTATCGCCGACCCGATACTTGTTGGGAATCTGCTCTTCCCACGGATCGCGGGACAATTGCTTATACCCCAGCGAGAGCCGTTCCTTTTCCTTGTCGATACGAATCACGACCGCATCCACCTTCTGGCCCTTCTTGAAGAGCTCCGACGGATGCTTGATGTGCTTCGTCCAGGACATGTCGGAAATGTGGATCAGCCCGTCGATACCTTCTTCCAATCCGACGAACGCGCCGAAATCGGTCAGGCTCTTCACCTTGCCTTCGATCCGCGTTCCAGCCGGGTACTTCGCTTCGATCATGTCCCACGGATTCGGTGCGGTCTGCTTCATGCCGAGCGAAATCTTCCGACTTCCCGGATCGATGTTCAACACAGCGGCTTCCACCTGATCACCGACAGAAACGACGCGCGACGGATGCCGCACTTCGTGCGTCCAGGACATCTCGGACACGTGGACCAATCCTTCCACGCCAGGCTCCAGCTCAACGAAGGCGCCATAGTCGGTCAAGCTCACCACGCGACCACGGACGCGCGTGCCTACCGGGTACTTCGCCGCCACCCCGGTCCAGGGATCTGCCGACTTCTGCTTGAGGCCCAATGAAATACGGCCGGTTTCACGATCGTACTTCAGCACGGTGACTTCGACCTTGTCGCTGACCTGGAACAATTCGGACGGATGCCCCACACGGCCCCAAGACATATCGGTAATGTGCAGCAATCCGTCGATGCCGCCGAGATCGATAAACGCTCCGTAATCGGTGATGTTCTTGACCGTGCCCTGGATCAACTGACCTTCCTTCAACGTGGACAGCGTCGTCTGACGTCGACGATCGCGCGTCTCTTCCAACAAGACCCGTCGGGAGACGACCACGTTGCCGCGACGATGATTGATCTTGATAATCTTGAGGGGGAAGGTCTTGCCGACCAGTCCATCGAGATCGCGAACCGGATGCAGATCGATCTGGGAACCGGGCAAGAATGCCTTGACGCCGATGTCGACCATCATGCCGCCCTTGATACGGGAAATGATCTTGCCTTCGATGCTCTTTTCTTCTTTATGCAGCGTCTCCAATTCCTCCCAGATTTTCATCTTGTCGGCTTTTTCTTTGGAGAGCACGAGATTGCCGTCCGCGTCTTCACACTCTTCGAGATACACCTGGAGGCGATCTCCCACCTTCAATTGCGCCAACTCTTCATGCGAGAACTGGTCGGCGGGAATCATGCCTTCCGACTTGTAGCCGATATCAACCACGACTTTGTCTTTGCCGATGGCCACGACCATACCCTCGGTGATGGTCCCTTCCTCAAAATTGCGGAAGGTTTCTTCATACATCGCCGCCAAGGCGTCGCGATCCAGCTTGGGTTCACTCTGCGGTGTGACAGTACTCATGAAAAGGTCCTCGTCCTCCGGCTCGTGCCGGGTGCTGATAGTGAGAAAAACCGAGTCTTACTCAGCGTTGCAAGACTTGGCTGCTGGTGTGGCGGCAGAATCGTGAGGCTGCCCGGCCTTCGCCGGCCATTCCCCCGGCATCGGAACCTGTCCGAGTTCCGCAATTTTCGCCATCACCGTCCGACTGACATGTTGATAAAATGCCTTTCCTTCCAACCGGCCGGCCTCCGCCGAAAAGTCCAACGGCTCTCCATAGGCCACGGTCACACGACGAAATCTCGGCCATTTGGCTCCGGGCGGCAGGACCTCGAATGTGCCGCCGATATGCGCCGGCACTACCTGACAGCCCGTCTGCGACACGATCACGCCGATCCCCGGTTTGCCGGGCTTCAACGCACCGGTCATAGTCCGCCCCCCCTCGGGGAAAATTGCGACCGCCTTGCCCTCTTGAATCAACGCAACGGCTTTACTGAACGCATCACGGTCAAGACGGCCGACCCGCAAGGGAATCCACCCCAGGGCCTGCAGCAGGCCGTTGAGCAACGGCATCGGAAACAAATCATGCCGCCCCATGTACCAAACCCGACGAGGAATCCCGCACCCGAGCAGAGGGATATCGAGATAACTGGCATGGTTCGACGCGATCAGGAACCCGCCCTGCCGCGGCACAGTCCCGACGGTCCGATACCGGAAGCACAGCCACCCGATGGTGCGGGAGATGACCCACAACAGGCCATACAGTGCCGAACTCACAATCTCGCCGTGATCACGGCCAGCATGTGCTCAACGACTGCCTCCGCCGGCATACTCGACGTATCGATCCGCTCAGCATCGGGCGCAGGAATCAACGGCGCCACGGTTCGAGAACGATCGCGATCATCACGCCCGGTCATATCGCGTTTTGTCTGGTCGAAGTGAACCGAATGACCCGCCGCCACCAACTCACGATGGCGTCGCGTCGCGCGGACCTCCGCATCGGCTTCGAGAAAAAACTTCACATCCGCTTCCGGAAACACGCGGGTTCCAATGTCGCGCCCTTCCGCCACGACGCACCCCTCGGCGCCGATCTGCCGTTGCACCGGCAGCAGCCATTCACGGACGGCCGGAATCGCCGAGACCATGGACGCCAGCGCCGTCACCGCGGGCGTGCGCAATTCGCCGGTGATGTCCCGTCCATCCAGCAACACGTGCGATTGCTCGGGGCCACAGGCCATATGTAAGGTCGTCTTGGGCAACAGCGCCGTAATGGCAAGTGGTTCTTCCGGACTCAATCCCGCGTCACGCACCTTCCACGCAATAGCGCGATACAAGGCACCTGTATCCAGATAGAGGTATCCAAGCCGCAACGCCAGGAGTCTGGCGACCGTACTCTTGCCGACCCCCGCCGGACCATCAATGGCGATGATCAGCCCGCGCTTCCCGCAGCTGGATGTGGCCGGCTCAATCACGTAATCCTCGCACTATAGACGTTTCACAGAATCAGTCAACAGTTCCAAGAGCTTACGATCGAAGTTCGGAAACGAAGTCTCGATACAATCCGTATTCTGAATCTGCGTCGGCTGGGCAGCGGTCAGGGCGCCGATCGCGACGGACATGGCCACGCGGTGGTCGCCGTAACTCGCGCAGGTCGCCCCTGTGAGCGTGCCGTTCGCACCCTTGCGCCCCAGCCCCTGTATCACCATGCCATCCGGCCGTTCTTCGATCCGTGCGCCCATCGCCCGGAGTTCAGTCGCCATCGTCGCGATACGGTCGCTTTCTTTGACTCGCAGCTCTTCAGCTCCGGTGATCACCGTTTCGCCCTCGGCCACAGCCGCCGCGACACACAGAATCGGGAACTCATCGATCGTCTGTGGAATCTGTTCCGGCCCGATCTGTACTCCCCGCAGCGGCATGGAGCGCACACGCAAGTCCGCAACCGGCTCTCCGGCCTCTTCACGAGAATTGAGCACCTCGATGTGTGCACCCATCTGGCGCAGAATGTCTAACAGGCCGGTCCGGGTTGGATTCATGCCGACCGACAGCACGGTCACATCGGAATCCGGCACGATCGAGGCGCCGACGAGAAAAAATGCAGCTGCGGACAGGTCGCCCGGCACCACCACGGTTTTTCCACTCCAGCGTATAGAGGGTCGCCCTTCGATTCGAACCGTACACCCGTCGCGGTGAAAAGGAATTCCGAAGTAGGCAAACATACGCTCGGTATGGTCACGGGAAAGCCGCGGCTCTGAAATGGTCGTCAGGCCATCAGCATAGAGTGCGGCAAAGAGCAGTGACGACTTGATCTGGGCGCTCGCGACCGGAGACACATACGACATCCCCTTCAACCGGGTTCCGGTGATCGCCAAGGGCGCTAGCTCCCCGCCCTTTCGTCCGGCAATCGTCGCCCCCATGGCTCGCAAGGGTTTTACGACACGTCCCATAGGTCGACGCCTGATCGATTCGTCTCCGGTCAGGACCGTAAAGAAATCCTGCCCTGCCAACAGCCCCGCCATCAAACGGATACCGGTTCCGGAATTGCCGCAATCGATCGGACCGAACGGCTCCGTGAGGCCCCACATACCTTTGCCATGGACCGTCAACTGCTCAGGAGTCTCTTCGATTCGCACGCCCAGCGACTGGAACGCGCGCATGGTATTTAAACAGTCTTCCCCGCGACAATAGTCGGTGACCTGGCTGAGCCCCTCAGCGAGAGCCGTCAGGATAATCGCTCGATGGGTGACGGACTTGTCGCCCGGAACCCGAATGGTCCCCTTCAATGGCCGGCCCGGCGTAATGGTTAAGGATGCCATGGCAACCTAGCTCTTCCCCGGTGCGCGAGGAGTGAGTTGTTCCCGCTCATGCTTGGCCTTGTCCAGTTGCTTCTCGATTCCCGCGGCGTCACCGACAGCAATCAACCGCTTGAGTTCGCCGAGATGCCGCTCGTATGTCTCGATCAAGGCCACCACATTGTCCCGATTCCACAAAAAAATATCTCGCCACATCTCCGGAGAACTGGCCGCGATTCGTGTGGTATCCCGTAATCCTCCGCCGGAATGGCTGGCGAGATCGAGTTCCGGCAAACCATGGTCACGCACGTCGGCCAGCGCCGTCATCAATGCAAACGCCGCGACATGCGGCAGGTGACTGACGGCACCGAGAATCTTATCGTGCAGAAAGGGGTCCATATCCAGCACAATCGAACCCGCGAGTTCCCAGAGAACACGAACCGTTTGGAGCGCCTCGGGATCGGTCTTGGACGTCGGAGTCAAAATGCAGCGCGCCCCTGAGAAAAGAGTCTCCGATCCTGCGGCCACACCGGTCTTCTCCTTGCCGGCGATAGGGTGCGCACCGACGAACCGAACGGAGGGCGGCAGCAAGGCCTCCGAGCGTGTCACCAGATCACCCTTGACGCTGCCCACGTCACTGACGATCGCACCCGGTTGCAGACAATCGGCCCATTCACGCAAATGCCGTTCGTAGGTATCCACCGGAGTCGCGAGCAGCACAAAGTCCGCCCCTTCGACCCCTTCGCGCGGGTCAGATACATACCGGTCGATGGCGCCCACTTCGACGGCGGTCTTCAAGTTTTCGACGCGTCGCCCGATACCGACGACGGAATCCGCCAGCTTCTGACGGCGCAGGATCATCCCGAGCGAGCCACCGATCAGCCCAACCCCTACAATGGCTACCTGTTTGAAATGTGGTTTCATCATTCAGTGATTGCTGGACTTCAGGCAGCAAGGGCGCAGGCCCTGGCGCACCGACACACCATTCACAACGTCCGGTCGACGGCGGCGGCGATCTTCCGTAAATCTCCCATCAATTCTTTAAATTTCGACGGACGGATCGACTCCTCGCCATCACAGAGGGCACATTCGGGATTCGAATGCACTTCGATTAACAGTCCGTCGGCGCCGGCTGCAATCGCCGCTTTCGACATGGGCGCCACCAAATCCCACTTGCCCGTCGCATGACTGGGATCCACAATGACCGGAAGATGCGACAGACTCTTGAGCGTCGGAATGGCAGCCATGTCCAAGGTATTTCGATACTGGGTTTCAAACGTACGGATACCCCGCTCGCACAGCATGACATTCCGGTTGCCGCGGGACATGATGTATTCAGCGGAGAGGAGGAATTCCTTGATCGTGGCCGAGAGGCCGCGCTTCAACAGCACCGGCTTATCGTAGGCTCCCACCTCCTTGAGCAACTCGAAGTTCTGCATGTTGCGGGCACCGATCTGGATGATGTCGGCCTTTTCAAGAAACAGCTCGATGTCGCGGGTATCCAGAATCTCGCTCACCACCGGCAGGCCGGTTTGTTTTTTGGCCTCGACCAAATAATCCAGCCCTTCCCGTCCCAACCCCTGAAAGGAATAGGGCGACGTGCGCGGTTTGTATGCGCCGCCACGAAGCACGGTCGCGCCCGCGGATTTGACTTCGTGGGCGATACCGACGGTCAGTTCCAGCCGTTCGACCGCGCAGGGACCGGCCATGATCGTGATTTTCTTATCGCCGATTTTGACGCCGTTCACGTCAATGATCGTGTTCTCTTTCTTGAACTCCCGGCTGACCAGCTTCCAGGGAGCCAAAATCGGCAGGACACTTTCGACCCCGGGCAATGCGGTCAACGGCTGATTGTGCAGGATACGATCGTCCCCGATCACCCCGATAATGGTCCGCTCCTGGCCGGCAGAAATATGCGACTTCAGTCCCAACTCGCGCAGCCGGTCGATAATGTGATCGACTTCCCGCTCCGACGCGTCAGGCTTCAAGACAATAATCATGATCTCGTCTCGCTTTCCTTATCGAGCGGCGCGCGTCACGTCCGCAAGCGCGCTCAGGAACAGTTGATTTTCTTCCGGAAGGCCGATGGTCACCCGCAGCATTCGGCCGTCGATGTGGCGGACGATGATGCCCTTCCGCAACAGGGCGTCGAATACCTCGCGACCATCTCTCCCGACATCGAAATAAAGAAAATTCGTTTCACTGGGCAAGGCCTCGAAGCCCAAGGTCAACAAGCCTGCGCGGACCTTGTCCATTTCCGCATGGTTGAGGGCTCGGCTCGCACCCACATGTGCCTCATCATCCAACGCCGCCAACGCGGCGCGTTGCGCCATGCTGTTTGCATTGAAGGGTGGACGGATTCGATTCAGGTAGTTCGTAATCTCCGGCGTGGTCATCCCGTATCCGATCCTGAGTCCTGCCAGGCCATAGATCTTGGAGAACGTCCGCAGCACGATGGCATTGCGGCCGGCCTTCACATAGTCAAGCGACTCCGGGAACTCCGCGTGCCGGACATATTCATAATAGGCCTCGTCGAACACGACCACGACATGATCGGGTACGCGCGCCATCAACGCCGCCACCTCGTCCCTTGTCGCCATCGTACCTGTGGGGTTGTTCGGATTGCAGACAAACAATAAGCGTGTCTTGTCGGTGATGGCCGCCGCCATGGCCGGCAAATCGTGGTGCCACTTTTTCTGCGGCACTTCCACCGCCACACCGTGCGCGGCCTTCACTTCCATCTTATAAATCACGAAGGTGTGCTCGGCCATGACGGCCTCATCGCCCGGAGACAAAAAAGTTCGCGCAAGCAGGCCGAGAATTTCGTCCGAGCCGTTTCCCAAAATGACGTGATCCGGGGTGACTTTCCACCGTTCAGCCAAGGCTCCGCGCAACCGAAACGCCCCGCCGTCCGGGTACCGATGGAGTGTCGGAGCGGTTTCACTCAAAACGGCGAGCGCTTTGGGTGATGGCCCGATCGGGTTCTCATTGGACGCCAATTTAATCGCGCGCGGGAGACCTAACTCGCGCTGCAGTTCTTCGATAGGCTTTCCAGGAACGTACGGGACAAGGGAGGCGATATCGGGATGCACCTTCAATGGCATGGCGTGACTCGGACCTCTAGGAATAGGCGGGATACGACCCGAGAATCTTCATAAAGAGACAGCGGCTCTTCACCTCTTCGGCCGCCTTCTTGACCCGTTCTTCATCGATGTGCCCCTCAATATCGACAAAGAAAATGTATTCCCAGGCCTTCCGGCGAGACGGGCGCGATTCAATCTTGGTCATGTTAAGACCATGGGAAGCAAATGGACGCAACAAGTCGTACAGCGCGCCGACCTTATCTTTGACCGACAACATCAGGGAGGTTTTGTCGCGCCCGGTTCGCTCCGGCGCCTTCTGCGACAACACCAGGAACCGCGTGAAGTTGTTGATGTTGTCTTCGATCCTGGCCGTGATGACCTTCAGTCCGTACAACTGGGACGCCAGTTCGGACGCGATAGCTGCGGCCGATGGATCGTCGACGGATAATTCGGCCGCCCGGGCCGTGCTGGCCACTTCGGAGACCGGCACATGCGGCAGATTCGTCTCCAACCAATTGCGACATTGAGCAATGGCGTGCGGGTGCGAATAGACCCGCTTGATATCGCCCGCGACTCCGCTCTTGGACATCAGGTGGTGTGCGACTTCCTGCAACACTTCTCCGTAGATGAGCAGGCTGGAATCCACGAACATATCCAGGGTGTGATTGACCACACCTTCGGTCGTATTTTCGATCGGTACCACACCAAAATGGGCTCGCCCGCGCTCGACTTCACTGAACACGTCCTTGATGCTATTGACCGGAATGTATTGGGCGGAGGACCCGAACTTCTGCATGCAGGCCATATGCGTAAACGTGGCTCTCGGGCCGAGATAGGCGACCTTCTGAGGCCCCTCGAGGGACAACGAGGCCGACATGATCTCTCGATATACCGCCCGGATGGCATCGGTGGGAAAGGGCCCCGTATTTTGCTTGCTGAGGCGCTCGAAAATTGCCGCCTCGCGCGCCGGCGTATGCAGATGCGCTTCCGCGTCTCTTTGCTTCTTGAGTTTTCCAATTTCGATCACGGACTTCGAGCGCTCGTTCAAGAGGCGCAAAATCTGATCGTCGATGCGATCGATTTCCTGGCGATGTCCTTGCAGGTCATCAGACATGACGGGGGGACTCCCTCCTCGCGAAACCTGCCTTTAGAGAGACGAGGTCGCGAAACGATTCCAAGCCAATGGGCTGAACTTGGACAAGTGAGTATCCTACAGGAGCCGACGAGGGCATTGCAAGGATAGGTGTGGGGATTCAAGGAGTTGTGACGGATGTGTCGTCACCGGAGAGCGACAGAAGGTCTTTCTGCTTTTTGAAATGGTCGAAGGCCAGCCTGGTCGCCTGCCGGCCACGGCCGGTGCGTTCCAGAAACCCCGCTTGGATCAGATACGGTTCATAGACGTCCTCCAGCGTGCCCCGGTCCTCCTGCACCGCCGCCGCTAAGGAATCCACCCCGACCGGTCCGCCGTTGAACTTCTCCATGACGGTCAGGAGAATGCGCCGGTCCATCTCATCCAATCCGGCGGCATCGACTGCCAACCAGACCAGCGCGTCCTGCGCCACCTGCCTGGTGATACGCCCGCCGGCCTTGATCTCGGCATAGTCCCTGATACGTTTGATCAGCCGATTCACGATCCGCGGCGTGCCGCGAGCCCGACGAGCAATTTCCGCGGCACCTGCCTCGTCGATCGGAATATTCAGCAACCCTGCCGACCGTGTGACGATCGACGTAAGCTCCTGAGGCGAATAAAACTCCAACCTGTGGACCAAGCCGAACCGGTCCCGCAACGGCGACGTCAATGCCCCGGCCCTGGTCGTGGCTCCCACCAGCGTAAACCGTGGCAATTCCAGCTTCACGGTCCTCGTTGAAGCCCCTTGGCCGACGACCAAGTCCAGCTGATAGTCCTCCATGGCCGGATACAGGGCCTCTTCGACGGAAGCCGGGAGGCGGTGGATTTCGTCGATGAACAACACATCCCGTTCCTGCAAATTCGTCAAAATCGCAGCCAGATCCCCGGCATGGCTCAGGACTAAACCCGAGGTCGACCGAATCGCGGAGCCCATTTCCCGCGCGATGATATGCGCAATCGTGGTCTTCCCGAGCCCGGGCGGGCCGTAAAATATGGCGTGATCCAGCGCCTCGCCACGACGTTTGGCCGCCTCGATGCAGATCTCCAGCGAGTCCTTCATCCGCGACTGGCCGACATACTCCTGCAAGCTCTGTGGACGTAGCGCGGCTTCGAGGCCACGTTCGTCATCGGTCAATTGATTGCTCACCGTGCGGTCGGACATGGGACGATCCTATCGAACAATGCGTCGGTGTTACCTGGCCTCGGGTGAGGGCCTGAATTTGGGTGGCGGCGGCACAGCCCCTTGACCCGGCGCAGCCGTACTGCCGCAATCAGGCGGGCACCTGACTCCCCCCTGCCCGGGATCGGGCATGGTTGATCCCATACTCTGCAACTGACATTGCGATACCAGTCCGCCGTCGACAGAGCCGCAGCGGGAGGGGACGTTCGAGCGCCCCACGTCTACGTACCCTTCTGGACAGGTCCCGCAGACGGAGAGCATGTTGCCCCCGAGCGGCACGCACTGCACCAGAGTGGGCTCGCCGTCTTTGCACAGCTCCGGCGCATGGGCCACACCGGTTGTGGCATAGCCATCCGGACAACGCCCGCAGGTCTTGCGGATGCTCTTCGGCTCCTCCCCCCCCTCAGTCGCCCCGGCCAACCCGATTGATCCGGCTAAAACCATCGCAGCCAAAATGACCAGCCTCACCGTGCCGACGCCCCAGCGACTACCCCGTCGACTGCGCAACGACTTCATCATGCGTCACCCCTTGGCCAGGTCTTTGAGTGCCTCACGAATCACACCTTCCAGTCCCTGCGCCATGGCGCCGGACTTCTCAATCCTCTTCAACGCTTCTTTCACATCCGGTTGCCGATAGCCCAAATTCACAAGGGCTGACAGCGCATCATCATAGAGCGGATGTGCAGGCTGTCCGCTCCCCGACGTGCTCTGTTCGCCCGCTGGATACAATCGCGCAACCTTGTCCTTCAATTCCAGCGCAATCCTCGCCGCAGATTTTTTCCCGATGCCGGATACTGTGCCTAGCTTCTCAATATCACCGGCCTGGATGGCGGAAAAGAGATCGCGGACCGAGAGGGTGGACAGAACGCTCAATCCCAATTTGGGCCCTATGCCGGAGATTCCCGTCAACAGTAGAAAGGCTTCCTTCTCCGCGGTGGTCAGGAACCCATACAGCTGAATCGCATCCTCACGCACGTGAGTATGGATGCTGAGCGTGACCGACTCATGCTGATTGGGGAGAGAATAGTAGGTACTGAGGGGAATCAACACTTCGTAGCCGACGCCATGCACATCGAGCGTGACTTGCGAAGGCGCCTTGAAGGCCATGAGGCCCGTCAGTAAGGCGATCATGTGATCAACAGAGAGAAGTGATGCGAAGAGACCGATAGGCCGGCATCGTGCGCGTCGATGCCCGGTGCCAATCCTTCAGAGTCAGGCGGTAGCAGCAGCCACCTTCTCCATGACCTCGTCGGAGATGTCAAAGTTCGCATAGACCTTCTGCACATCATCGTGCTCATCCAGAATTTCCATGAGCTTCAACATTTGCTCAGCTGCCTTCTCTTCCAATGCGATCGTATTCTGCGGGATGAAGTTCAATTCGGCAAGCGTGCACTCAATCTTCGCATCGCTGAGCGCTTTTTTGACCGCTTCGAAATCGTGGGTATCGGTGAAGATTTCAAAGGCCTTGTCGGTCACTTTCACATCTTCGGCGCCGGCTTCCAGAGCGAGGCTCAGGAGCGCATCCTCTTCTACCTTGCCCTTCTCGACGACCAACACCCCTTTTTTATGGAACTGCCAGGCCACCGCGCCCGCTTCCGCCATATTGCCGCCGTTCTTCGTCAGCAAACTGCGGATTTCCGCCACGGTACGGTTGCGATTATCGGATGTGATCTCCATCAGCACCGCTGTACCGCCAGGACCATAGCCTTCGAGCGTAAACTCTTCGTACGTCACGCCGGGCAATTCACCCGTTCCACGCTGGATGGCCTTCTTCATCGTATCGCCGGGCATGTTGGCTTCTTTGGCCTTCGCAATAGCCAGCCGCAAGCGCGGATTGCCATCGGGGTCCCCACCTGAGCGGGCCGCAATCGTCAACTCGCGGATAATACGGGTAAAAACCTTCCCCCGCTTGGCGTCGACCGCTGATTTATGCCGCTTGATTGTTGCCCAATGACTATGGCCACCCATGGCGACTCCTCTTGGCCTGATCCGACCGCACGCGGGTCGAGTTCAAAGCACATTCAAAAGCTGATTAAAAATGTAGAGCTAACACAGTCCTTACAGGAGTGTCAACGCGAGGCAGGCCCCCTCTGCGGGCAGGGGAACAGCTTACTCTGAATAAATGAGGAGCTGAAGGCCAATGACAACGACGAGGCTCGCCCAGAGCAACTCCCAATACGAACGTTCGGCAATGAGGGTCCGCGTTCGCCATCCGGAGACTAACTTGGAAGATCCCGCGGTAATGGCCATCATGCCCATGATCACGTGATGGAGCGCAATTTTGCTGGCGGCAGGATGGTCTCCGTGCGAGTGGCTGAATAACATCAGTCCGCCGACGATCGCAAAGAGAGGAAGGGGCACCGCCCACACGGCATGGGCAAACCATCCGGTCCGACGCAGGAATTCAACGACACCGACGGCGCAAGCCAGCACTCCATAGGTCTTGTGCTGGAGCACCTCTTCATCACTTCCAAAGAATGTCTGCGCGAAGGTCATCGACCCGATCGGCCATGAGTCATGATCGCTCCAAATGAGAAGGAACACGCCCCCCACCGTTAGGGCACCGGGCAATAACAACCTCGTCCAAACCAATGCCGGCCATCCCAGCGCCTGCCGGACTTCACTCATCCCTATCAGCAACAGGAAGATACCCGCGATGTGATGATTCAATTCGGAATAGGCAATGCCCTTTTGAGACCCTTCCCACAACTCTCCCGCGACAGGCGCACGATGATGTCCCTGCTCCTGAACCGCCGCGCCATGTCCATGACCGGCAGTCTCAGCCATCACAAACGAAGCGCTCCACAGGAGGGGGGCCAGGCACAGCATCCCCAGGAACGGGCACCATGGCATCAGGAATCTCGGACAATGAATCGGTCGAGAGGGAAACAGCGGCAGGAATCGAAAGGCCCATCCGGACTGCCGGATGGGCCGTGCACTCATCTCATGCATGCATTCGTCGGCTACATGAACTTCATGAACTTCTCTTTGGCTTCATCCATCACTTGCGCCGTGATCTCGACCAAGCCGCGCTCCTTGGCAATCCGCTCAATTTCACGGCGGGCCATCGGGCGAATGAAGTCTGGAATGTTGTCCATACGCTGTTCGGCATCCTTTGTCCACGCGATCCCGTTGGGCGAATCATTCTTGGAATCATCCATGACCTGCAGCGTAATATTCTTATAGCCATGCTTCCGCGCATAGGCTTCCACACTGCTTTGAACCATCGGCTTCACGAACGACGGCAGACGTTCCAGCTTCTCCTTGGCGTCCGCAGTCCATGTGAATTCGCTCGTTCCGTTTCCATTCTGGGGCTTGCCGCCAGAGGTCAATCCCATTTCCGCGACCATCGCCGAGAAGGGGCAGCCGCCCGTCGTCTTCTCTCCACCGGCATCCGGTGCGGTCGGCTTCGCAGAAGCCGCCACCGGTTGCCCGCCCTGAATCTTCTCGTTGAGATACGCGGCCATCTGCCCTGCGCCGGCCTGCGCTTCCTCTTTGAGCGTCCCGCGAGTCATCTCGAACGGTTCTGCCGTCTCTGTGCGGCCTCCCAGCTTCACACCGAGCGAGGCAACCATTTGGGTCTCTCCCGGATTCGTCACCATGGAGAACTTCGCCTCACAGGATGGACAGCCGAAGAAAACGCCGAGTGAGCCCTCACCGGGTTTTTCGACCTTCTGAAACGTCATGTAGGTCTCGCAGTTCAGGCAAACGAACTTCATAGGATCCCCCCTCCGGGTCGGTGCGCTTACAGCTTTTCCGCCAGGACTTTTTTGTAATCCAGTAACGCTTGAATCCGACCGACGATGTCTTGATATTTCTGAATCGTCGGATACTCAGGATCGAGGAGCGGCTGCCCCTTATCGAATGTCTTGGCAAACTTACGATCGAATGGGACACGACCGAGCAAAGGCAGGTCCAGCACCTCGCACATCGCCTCCGTGTTCCCCTCAAACAACTCATTTTCCGCGCCACAGGATGGACACCGGTATTCGCTCATGTTCTCTACAATGCCCAACACCCGGATACCCATATCGCGCGCATAGGTGACGGACTTCTGCACCACGTCGGACGCGACTTCCGACGGTGTCGTCACCACGATCGCACCGGCTAAGTCGGGAATAAACCCAGCGATCACCGGCGGTTTATCGGCAGCGGCACCCGGCGGGAGATCGGCCAGGAGATAATCCAGTTCACCCCAGACCACATCCGCCAGGAACTCGCGAATGACGTTCATTTCCATGAGTCCGAGCCAGACCGGGCTCAAATCCATCGGGCCCTTCCACCGCACCGGCGAGGCATCATCGAGGAAAAAATCCATCGAGGCCACTTTGATGCCCAGGGGACCGACCGGAGGCTGCGCCCCTTCCGGAGTCATTCGTAACGACTGGCCGTGTAGCCCCATCATTCGTGGAACACAGGGCCCGTTCAAATCGACATCAAGCAGTCCAACCTTCGCACCTTGCCGCGCAAAGGCCAACGCCAGATTGACGGTCGTCATACTCTTGCCGACTCCGCCCTTGCCGCTCATCACCACCAGCTTCTGCTTGATGCCGGCCATTCGCGCCTGCACCTGCTTCATCTGGGCAGTGATCTGCTGCACGACTTTCGCGTCGTCGGAATACTGGAGCTTCGTGAGGATCGACTTGAGATCCTTGCCGGCAGCCATAGTCATGAAAAACCCTCGAATTTGTTGATGAAGAACGCTACCACAGGGGTTTCAATGGAGTCAAACAGGCTCCCCCCGGCTAGATGGAATACTGGATCGTCGATCTCGTCCCGGGGGGCTCAATGAGGACGCCCCGCTGCTTCAATTCATCCAGGATCTGACGCGCAGCCGCGTCGAAGTCCTGCGGGCCGGCAAAGTGCAAATCCGTATTCGGCGGCGGCTCTTCCCCTGCCCGGCTCATGTGTACCGCAAGAACCGGGGCCGGTTGCACCAACGTCCGTATCATCTCCGCCATCCGCTGATAGTTGATACCAAAGGTTTTGCTCGTGGACACGACGATGAGCCCCGTATCAATGAGCAACCTGGCGACTTCCCCGTATCGGCGCACACGCTCGGCGGCAAAAGACGGATCGGCGGCAGACAGATCCGCATCCAATCCCTGCAACAGATTCTCGCCTTCCAGCAGATAGGCGTGGCGGCTATCGGCAACCAGCAAAGCTTCCACCCGTCGTGCAAGAAACGTCTTGCCCGTCTGAGCCGAGCCGGTGAACAACACAATGGCGGCCCGATGGCCGTATTGTCGGGCCCGGTCCTCAGCCCGGACATCGCCCGTGAGCCACGCATATTCCCGTTGCCTCGCCTCTTCCCGCAGCCCTTCCTGTTCGTCATGCACCAACTCGGTAATGATCCCGCCCCCGGCAATATCGTACTCATCGACCAGCACAAACCGGCCCGTGGCCTCGAATGATGACGACAGATCAAATGCGAGCGGCGACTTCACCCGCAGAGTCAATTCGGCGACCTGATTCTTGGCCACCGACTGGCTTTCCTGCAGCTGAGCCAGATCAGCGGTGTCGATAATCCGATGAATTGCGGCCACCTCGCAGGCGACTTCCCGCGTGGCAAGCCGCAACACGTATTTCCGCCCCTTCTCCAAGGGCCGCCTGCCCATCCAAAATAGATTCACGCGAATCGCCGTCGAGACAAGCGGAATGGAATCCCGATGGGATGCGATTTCTCCACGTTCCACAAAAATCTGTTCGTCGAGCGTAATGCCGACCGACTCTCCGGCTTGCGCGTCGCTCCGCGGTGGATCGACATTGAACCCTTCAAGCGATTGCACCACCGCAGTCTTGTTCGATGGCGAAAACACCAGCTGATCTCCGACCTTCAAACGGCCGGCTGTGATACGGCCGGCCAGAATCCGTCGGGCATCGAACTTATAGACGTCCTGCAATGGAAACCGGAGCGGCTGTTCCGAGCGAACCTGCTCCTTCTTAAAGAGAGCCAGCGTCTCCAGCACTGTCGGCCCCTGATACCAGTTCATGTGGCTGCTGCGCGTCGCGATGTTGTCACCCATCTTCGCGCTGACCGGAATCATCTGTTGGGGAACCGCACGGAACTGACCCAGAAATTCCCGATATTCCTTTTCGATTCCGTCGAACACATCCTGCCGATACCCGACCAGATCCATTTTATTGACCACCACCGCAAACTGCGTCACGCCCAGCAGCGACAGGAGGTAGCCATGCTTCTTGGATTGTTCGCGCACGCCTTCCAATGCGTCGATAAGCAGCAGCGCGGCTTCGGCCCGGGCTGCGCCCGAGATCATGTTCTTCAAAAACTCCTTGTGCCCCGGCGCGTCGATAATGATGTACTGCCGCCCGTTCCAGATGAAGAACGTACGTGCCGTATCAATCGTGATGCCCTGCTCCTGCTCTTCAAGAAACGCGTCGAACAAGAACGCGTACTCAAATTCCTTACCCTGCTGGCGACAGATCGCCTGCACCTTTTCCACTTTGCCTTCCGGCAACGAGCCCGTATCGGCATAGAGTCGTCCCACCAGCGTGGATTTCCCATGATCCACATGGCCCACGATGACGATATTGAGACTCTCTTGCGGCTTGCTCTGTTCGTGCTGTGTCATATGATTCACTCGTTCAATGGAACCCTGGTTCATGATCGTGATCGCTCGAAGGCTCGCCTGCTATCCGGCATAGGCCGCCTCACATGTACCCCTTCTTCCGGAGCATCTCCATACCCCGCCCCGCATCCTGCGCGCGGCCGGCTCGCTCCGCCACATTACTTCCACGCAGCTCCGTAATAATCTCATCGACAGTCTTCGCCGTGGATTTGATCGGCATGGTACAGGGCGCGCAGCCCAAACTTCGATACCGTGTGCCATCCCCCCTGTCCAGATAGAGATCCATGAAGGGGATGCTCTCATGCTTGATGTATTCCCAGATGTTGATCTCGGTCCAATCAAGGAGCGGATGAATCCGGATATGCGTGCCCGGGGGAAACGTGGTCTTGAACTGATCCCATAATTCCGGCGGCTGGTCGCGAAAATCCCAATCCCCGTGTTTATCGCGCGGAGAAAAATATCGCTCCTTCGCCCTGGTGCTGTCTTCATCCGCCCGAACACCGAGAATGATGCCGGTATACCCTTTTTCTTCGACCAGATTCTTCATGGCCGTCGTCTTGAGGGCGGTACAGCAGACATCACGCCCCAACGTATGGTTCATCCCGGCGGCCAGGGCCTCCTTGTTTTGGCCCACCACCAGATTGAGGCGCCACTCGCGGGCAATCCGGTCGCGATATTCAATCATCGCCGGAATCTTGTAACTCGTATCCACGTGCAGCAAGGGAAACGGCACGTGCCCGAAAAAGGCCTTGCGGGCCAGCCACAGGAGCACGGTCGAATCCTTGCCCATCGACCAGAGCATGGCGAGATGATTGAAATGCTTGTAGGCTTCCCGAAGGATATAGACGCTTTGATCTTCGAGTTGACGCAAATGTTTCATGATTCACACTCTTCCGTTTACGCTGAAATGCCTACCTTCGGCGCGTGTCCCGCGCTCGACCCGGCGACCGCCACCAATTCAGCCAGTTTGGCCTTGGCCAGGCCGGACTCCAAGGCGCTTCTGGCGGCCCCGAGATTTCCAGTAATCGACGTCCCCTTGCCGGCGGCGTAAAGCAACATGGCCGCATTGAGGAGGACCCAGTCCCGTTGCCCGCCCTGGATTTCGTTCGCGAGGAGCCGCTTGATCAGATCGGCCTCCCGCTCCCGCTGCTCGACCGGAAACCCGGCCATTTCACGGAAGGTCGCCATCGACAAGCCCGCATCCTTCGGCTGGAAGGTAAATGGGGTGATGCGCTCGTCCTTGAGTTCCAAGAGTCGCGTGGAATTGCCGATCGAGAGTTCCGGATCCCCTTCGACCCCGCGAATGACCAATGCGCGCGGACAACTCAACATACGCAACGCCTCGATCGTCTTTTCAAAGTAAGGCGGATGCGACAGCCCGATCACCTGCGAGGTCGCGCGGGCGGGATTGAGCATACGAGCCACGGGATGAAAGAAATTGCGCACGCCCAGCTCCTGTCTCATTTCCAGAAACCGGCTCACCGGAGGGTGATACAGCGCCAGGTCCAGGTAGGCGAATCCCTTCTTTTCCAATTCGGCTCCGACCGACTTGGCGGTCATATCGACCGGTATGCCCAGAAGCTTCAGGACGGACGAGATGCCCAGCCTGTCCGGAGGCCCATCCACTCCGTGCAGCAGTAACACCGCTCCGGCGGCCGCCGCGACAATGGCAGCGGGAAGGATGGCGTGAAAGGTTTCGCGCTTCCCCGCATAGACGGGCACATCGACGACTCCGAGCCCGGAACGGACCGGGACCGGCGGCACATATTGTCGCGCGGTCGCGGTGAAGGCCGCTAATTCTGTGACCGATTCCGACTTGAATCGCATGGCCGTGAGGAACGCCCCTATTTGAGCAGGGGTCGCGGTTCCCTCGATCATGAGGCGCATGGCCTGTTTGGCCTCTTCCCACGTGAGATCCTTGGATGTTTTTTGACCTTTAGCGACTTTGGCGAGCAGATGTTGCATGGATGGTAATGACCTTGTCTAATTTTAGGGTGACGATGATGTTACTTGTGCAGCCCGCACTCGGTCTTGCCGAAATTCTTCCACCGACCGGAACGCGGATCGTCTCCCGGAAGGACAGGCGCCGTACAGTGGGTACAGCCGATGCTGGGGTAATTGCGGTCGTGTAACGTGTTATAGGGCACCTCATGGAGTTGCAGATACGTCCAGACGTTTTCACTGCTCCATCGGGCCAGGGGATTCACTTTGACCAGGTTGAATTTCTTGTCCCACTCGATCAATCCGGCATTCGCCCTTGTGGGAGCCTGGTCTCGCCGGATCCCGGTGATCCAAGCCGCGTACTCGCCGAGAATACGAGTGAGCGGTTCGATTTTCCGGAGCTCACAGCACTGGTCCGGCTTGCTGGCCCACAACATGGTGCCATGTCGGGCAGCCTGTTGTTCCGGCGTCAACAGAGATTTCATTTGAATGACCTGCGCCGGCTTCAACCCGTACCGCGCGATAATGCGATCACGCACGTCGAAGGTTTCGGGAAACAGAAAATCCGTATCCAGATAAAAAAGCGGTGCGTCCGGATCGATGCGATGCACCATATCAACCAGAGCGACATCCTCCGCCCCGAAACTGCAGGCCAGCACAATGCGCTGCCGGTAGGTCTTCAACGCGTACTCCAGCAGGTCCCATGGCTGCTGGGATTCAAACGAATCACTCAGCGCCTTCAGCTCTGCGTCGGAGGGTCGCTCAGCGGGCTGTTGTGTTTCGTTCACCCTTCTTACCCCTCGACCTTTTCCACAAGAATTTTGAAATGCTTGGCCTCAGGCTCCAACGGCCCCTCGTCCAGGATCTTGTGCCCGTCATTGCGCAAGCTCATCGGCACGTTACGTATAGGCTCTCCGGCGTCGAGCCAGACTTCCAGCTGCTCACCGTTATCCATCATTTCCAATTTCAATTTCGTTTTCACATAGTTCATCGGGCAGGCCACACCGCGCAGATCGTACACAGGCGCCTGAGCCGCGGCAACGGGTGCAGGCGAAGCAGGCGCCGCAACAGGAGTTGCAGCGGGCACGGATTCTTCCTTCACCTGCGCTAACTTGAGATCCTTCCCCATTTGTTCGGTGGCTGCCCGACAGACAGCGAGAAACCGCTTGGCGAAGGCCATTTTCTCCGTCGCGGCCTCGGCAGTCGCGTCCTTAGATCCAAGGTCGCCGACTTGCGCACCAAGATTCTTATAGGTGGCCGGAACGATCCCTTTGCTGGCCAGTCGCTGATCGAACTCCTGGAAGGTTTCTGCATCAGTGGCCGGATCAAGGCCTTCGGTCACCAACAGACCTTTCGCCGCCGCCAGTACCGCACGATACGACTTATTCACCGACAAGGCATACTGATGTTTCTCAACCAGCAATTTCGCCTGATAGAGCTCCTGATCCGCCTCTAACATCCGGTCGTCGATCATCTCCAAGGCGCCACCCGCGCACTCGCCTGGGCCCAGATCCTCCAGCACGAATTCCGCCTCGCCTTCCCAGTCGTAGTAATAGGTCGAATCCTGCTCGTACGGCGGAACGATCGTGTAGGGAATGAGTTCGTCCTTGAGAACATTCTTCCCGACACGCGCGATGAACGACTGGAGGCTCTCACCCGCCTTTCGATCCCGACGATAGACGTCGACCAGATGGCGCACCGCCGCCGGAACACTCTTCGCGGGCAATTTGACCGCCAATTGTCCGATCTTCGGCGTGCCGTCCACATGCCCGCCGAGGTGCAGCTCGTAATGGGGAGCTGTATGTTCGCCAAGACGTTTACCGACTCCGTGCAACCCGATGGTGGCAATATGGTGCTGGGCGCAGGAGTTGTGGCACCCGCTGATCTTCACGCTCACATCCCTGAGATCTTCCGGGACCTGGCCGGCGGGAAACACTTCCGCCAACGCCCTGGCCATGCCCTTGGACGAGGTGATTCCCAGTCCGCAGGTATCGGTGCCCGGGCAGGCGATGATGTCTTCGACGAGTTCCGCGCCGGGATCCCCCAAACTGTGCTGCACCAGTTCCTGGTAGAACTCCTCCAGCCGTCTCTCGGGAATCCACCGGATGACCATGTTCTGATTGATGGTCGTCCGGATGTTGCCGTTCGAATACCGTTCGGCCAGGTCTGCGACCCCCCACATTTGGTCGCCTGTCAGATCACCCATCGGCAACTTAATCGCCGCCGTCGCAAAACCATCCTGCCGCTGCGGCACGACATTGGTGCGCTTCCAGGCCTGAAACGCAGAGACCTGGCCATTGAGTGAGACGGCATCGTTCCCGCTCCCGTTGCCATGACCGTTGGACAGGACGCCTGCCTTGGTCGGCATAATGAGTGGCGGCGCATCGGCATACTCCAGCAGCTTGATCGGCTCGTGCGTGGGCACGGCATACCCCATGGCCGCATACGCTGCCTCCCAGCGACGCTTGAATTCGTCGAACCCGAGTTTTTCGATGACGAACTTCATGCGGGCCTTGTTGCGATTCTTACGGTTCCCCAGCGTGTCGAACACCTTGATCACGGCTTCGATGGTCGGGAGCAATTCGTCCATCGGCGTAAATTCTCGCAACACCTGGGCCATGCGGGGCGTCGATCCCAGTCCACCGCCTGCCACCACCCGGAAGCCGATAGTCCCGTCGGCCCGTTTAGCCGCGAGTAAACCGATGTCGTGAATAGGGGTGAGTGCGCAATCCTGCCGGCATCCGGACAATGCAATCTTGAATTTCCGCGGGAGACTCTGATTCAACGGATTGCGCAGGAGATGATAGGCCACCGTCTTCGCATACGGCGTGACATCGAACACCTCCCCTTGGCACACCCCCGCCAAATGGCAAGCCGTGACGTTCCGCACGGTATTCGCGCAGGCCTCGCGCGTCGTCAGCCCAACTGAGGCCAACAAACGCATCATCTCGGGAACATGCTTGAGCTCCACAAAGTGCAATTGAATATCCTGGCGCGTGGTGACATGGCCGACACCTGTGGCATACCGATCGGCCAACTCAGCGACCTGTCGCAATTGATTGGCCGTCAGCCCGCCGAAAGGGATTTTGATGCGGAACATCTGCACACCAGGCTGACGCTGGCCATAGATGCCGTATTGCAGACGGAACGGTTTGAAGATATCGGTGGAGAGATCTCCCGCGAGAACCCGATGGGCCTCCGCTTCAAACG
Organism: Nitrospira defluvii; assembly: GCA_000196815.1. GTDB lineage: Bacteria > Nitrospirota > Nitrospiria > Nitrospirales > Nitrospiraceae > Nitrospira_A > Nitrospira_A defluvii_A. Next base: position 367,086 of record FP929003.1, on the reverse strand, counting down.
TTTCAATTTCTTCCACTATATGGGCCGGAATGGGCTCCGTTTTGATCGCTGGACGGAGAGCCACTGTATTAGGAGTCATTATGAGAACCTCACCGGTTGGGGGATGATCTGCATAGGCATCATTCACACTGTTTCAAATGTGGTACATCAACGTGTGTTGCTCATCGAGGGACCGCTGACGCTTGGCTAACTCTTCGACCGTCACTTCCGAAAGAACGCTCAATTCCGCCCGTTTCACACGATCCCAAATGTGAGCGAGCAGCGCCTCCTGCTTGGCTCCACGCGAAGACGAATGTTTCGGACCACCCTCTCCATTTGTCGTGAGAAGCGGGCCCTCTAGTGCATCGAGAATGTCTGCCACGGAGAGTTCCGAGGGCTTACGGCTCAACACGTACCCGCCTTGAGCCCCGCGCTGACTTGCCACCACCCCGGCTTTCTTCATCGCATGAAGCACCTGCTCGAGGAACCGGGCCGGAATCGCCTGTCGCTTAGCAATCGACTTGGCGCAGACAGGCTGTTCGGCATGGTGAAGCGCAAGATCCACGGCGGCAATAATTCCGTAGGTCGCTCGAAGGCTCACTTTCATTTGCGAGTATTCCGATGGGGATTCATGGATCTCTATACCTTGTGCGGAACTTTCCTGTCAAGCAGGGTAGATGCACACCACCCATCATGCCGTTGGAACCCAACCGCTCGTGACTTGCCTCAGACGGTCACCCGTGCAAGCGATTCCCATTAAAGAACCGTGGTTCGCCGGTACAGTGCCTTCAGCCGGCGACGAAATGGTGACAGAAACCAGTCACGACCGCGCCCGTGCATCATGCGGTCACCCCTGTCGTCTACATGCGATGACAATGCATTTTTCGTCATTGACATCATCTAGGGCCTGAGCAATAATCCCGCCCTCTTCTTCCTCGGTACCTTCATGACGCTGCGTTCATCGACATTGAATATTCTCTTGCTTAGCACGGACAGCGAGATCCAGACACACTACAAGGACCTGTTCGGCGAGCAAGCGGTCACCATCGGCCGTGACGGATTGTCGTTTCCAAAGGACTCGGCAAAGCGTGCGTACGATGCCGTCATCGTAGAATCGAAAGCACAGTCTGCTCCAGATCTCGGGAAATTGTTGGGGGGGATCGATCCTGCTCGCACGCTCTTGGTCGTAGGCTCTCGAACCGTGCTGAAACGGACGGCAACGTCACTCCACGCGGCCAAAGCTCCCAAGGCAGACCTGTCGTTATCCAATGGAAATGGACCGGGGCAGTCGGCGTGTCTGGAGTCTATTCTGGAACATAAAGTCGGCGATTTCGTCAAAGGGATGCGCAACGGCTCCGGAAGAAACCTCCATCCGATGCTGATCGCCGCCGTCGAACGCCCGTTGATCCTGCTGACCCTGCGAGAGACCAAGGGGAACCAGATTCAAGCCGCAGAGCTGCTCGGACTGAATCGAAACACGTTGAGAAAAAAGATCCTCGATCTTGATATTCCGGTCAAACGCGCCAGGGCGAGCTAGATTCGCGCACATCTCAACTCATCAGCACCTCACCAGAGGCGTAGAATCTATACGCCCATATATCCACCGGTCGCCAACCACCAACGGAGGGAAGCAATGACCAAGGAAGAATTGATCGCAAAAATGGCGAACAGCGCCGGAATCACCAAGGTCGCCGCAACAGTAGCGCTCGAGGCCTTCACCGGAGCCGTCACCACGTCGCTCAAGAAAGGGAAACGCGTGACGCTGGTGAATTTCGGGACGTTTACGATTTCAAAACGCAAGGCCAGGATGGGACGCAATCCACGAACCGGGGAAGCATTGAAGATTCCTGCCGCCCGCATTCCCAAGTTTTCGGCCGGCAAAGAACTCAAAGCAGCGGTCAAGTAGACCCTTGCTGATACGCCCGATGATGCCTGACCGGCGAGCAGGCTTCTCCTCCGGATGGGAAAGAGAAAAGCCTGTCTTGCGGCCGGGTTTCCTTGACACTCCTGGTGAGGCTGTATTAGCATCGCCGGGCGATAGGCGCGTAGCTCAGGGGGAGAGCGCTACCTTGACACGGTAGAGGTCGACGGTTCAAGACCGTCCGCGCCTACCATTTTTCTTCTTGCGCACAGTTCGTGATCCGACTACCGGCAGCATGGTCGTCGGCACGGCGTTGTATTTTTTGTAGGATTGACCGGAGTGGCCTCACAGCTCATTCAGATTACCCTTCCTGACGGAACTCGAAAACAAGTACCAGCAGGATGCACCGTCCGAGAGGCTCTCACTCCGGAAGGTGGACGCCTCGATGCCAAGGTGCTGGCTGCGAAGATCAATGGCGAGCCAATGGACCTGTCGCGTCCGTTGGAGCAAGACGCCACCATCGAGGCCCTGACCTTCGAGTCTCCCGAGGGGCGCGAGGTCTATCGCCACAGCAGCACCCACATCATGGCGCAGGCCGTGAAGGAAGTATTCCCGACCGCCCAGCTCACGATCGGCCCGGCATTGGACGATGGGTTCTATTACGACTTCGCTTTCGATCGACCGTTCACGCCTGAAGATCTGGAAAAGATCGAGGCGCGCGCCATTGAGATTATGAAACGTGGCCTGACGGTCACCCGAAGCGAACTATCCAAGCAGGATGCCATCAAGTTCTTCCAGGAACGCGGGGAAGGCTACAAAGTAGAGCTGATCAATAGCTTCGACGATGCGTCTCCCATCTCGCTATATCGTCAAGGAGAGTTCGTTGACCTCTGTCGCGGGCCGCACCTCCCTACCACCGGATACGTCGGGGCTTTCAAGCTGCTGTCCACCGGAGGCGCGTACTGGCGGGGCGACGAGCGCAACCCGATGTTGCAGCGGGTCTACGGCACGTCCTTCCCGACCAAAAAAGAACTCGATGCCCATCTCGCGAAGTTAGAAGAGATCAAGCGCCGCGACCATCGGAAACTCGGCAAGGAACTGGACCTGATTACGATTCAGGACGAGATCGGTCCCGGCCTCGTGCTGTGGCACCCCAAGGGCTCGCTGATCCGGCTGCTGATCGAAAACTTCTGGCGTGAGCAACATATCAAGGACGGCTACGACCTGGTGTATTCGCCCCATGTCGCCCGCCTGGACCTGTGGAAGACCAGCGGGCATGTGGATTACTACCGCGAAAACATGTTCGCATCGATGAAACTGGAAGGCAGCGAGTATCAACTCAAGCCGATGAACTGCCCCTTCCATATCATGATCTACAAATCCCACATGCGAAGTTATCGGGATTTGCCGATCCGTTACGGCGAGTTAGGGACCGTCTACCGCTATGAACGCACGGGTGTGCTGCACGGCCTGCTGCGTGTCCGTGGGTTTACCCAGGACGACGCGCATCTATTTTGCCGTCCTGATCAGATCGAAGCCGAAGTCAGCCGCGTACTGGACTTCACATTTTTCGTCCTCGGCACCTTCGGCTTTACCGAGTTTGAAGTGTACCTCTCGACCCGTCCGGATAAGTCCGTCGGCTCTGAAGAGAACTGGACCATCGCCACCAATGCCCTGGAAGCGGCGCTTAAGAGCCGCGGTGTGGCCTACGAAGTGGATCCCGGCGAAGGGGTCTTCTATGGCCCAAAGATCGACATCAAGATTAAAGACGTCCTCGGACGCTCCTGGCAATGTTCGACAGTCCAGGTCGACTTCAACAATCCGGAGCGGTTCAAGCTTGCGTACACCGGCGAAGACGGCAAGGCGCATCAGCCGATTATGATTCATCGGGCGCTCATGGGCTCCATCGAACGCTTCTTCGGCATCCTGATCGAGCACTATGCGGGCGCCTTCCCCACCTGGCTGGCCCCAGTACAGGCCGTGGTGCTCACGATCACCGACAACCAGCAGGAATTTGCGGCGAAGATCGTCTCCACGCTCAAGAGCCACGGATTTCGAGTTGAGGCGGACCTCCGCAACGAGAAGATCGGCTTTAAGATCCGCGAGGCGGAAAAGAACAAAATCCCATATATGCTGGTCGTGGGAGACAAAGAAGTGCAGAGCGGCATGGTAGCGGTTCGCGGCCGGAGCGGCGCGAATCACGGGAGCATGCCGATCGAAGCCTTTCTGGAACTGCTTCGCACGGATGCGAATCACACATTGCGTCAAACGGCAACCCATTCACAAACGAGGTGACCTATCGTCCCTAAATTACGTGTAAACCGGGAAATCAGGATTCGGGAAGTTCGAGTCATCGGTCCTGAAGGCGAGCAACTGGGAATACTGCCGACCGTAGAGGCCTTTAACAAGGCCCAGGAGGGGGGCTACGACCTTGTTGAGGTGGCTCCGACCTCGCAGCCGCCGGTTTGCCGCATCATGGACTATGGGAAGTACAAATTCGAACTCAGCAAGAAAGATCACCAGAGCCGGCGTCACCAGAAGTCGACGCAGGTCAAAGAGATTAAGCTTCGTCCCCGCACCGACAAGCATGACCTCGAGATCAAGATCCGCCAGATCAAGGAATTTCTGGCCGACGGCAACAAGACCAAAGTGACATTGACCTATCGCGGACGCGAAATGGCCAATCAGGAGATGGGCCGCACAATGATGGCCAGCGTCATTAAGGAATGTACGGAAGCAGGGACCGTGGAGTTTGCGCCACGAATGGAAGGGCGGAGCCTGATCATGATTCTGGCTCCCAAATAGTGTGCCGAGCGCACACAAGGAAGGAATGAGAGCATGAAAATCAAAATGAAAACCCACAGTGGCGCGAAGAAGCGGTTTCGACGCACAGGAACGGGGAAGCTGGTTCGTCGGAAGGCCGGCGGTAGGCACTTGCTCACCGGAAAGCCGCGCGATCGCAAGCGGAACCTGAAGGGGGCCGTTGAGGTCTCCTCTGCTTCGACCCCAGCACTGAACCGCATTATTCCACAGTAACCACGATTGTTCCGTGAACAGGATCTGAAAAAGGAGTAGCTCCCGATGCCTCGTACAAAAGGTGGTCCGAAAACACGACAGCGGCGAAAGAAACGCCTGAAACTGGCGAAAGGCCAGTATGGCGCAAAGAGCCGGCTGTTCCGATCAGCAACCGAATCGGTCGACAAGGGGCAGGCCTATGCCTACGTCGGACGAAAGCATCGCAAGCGCGATTTCCGCCAGCTCTGGATCGCACGCATCAGCGCTGCGACCCGCCTGCATGGGATCGCCTATAGCCGCTTCATGAACGCCCTGAAGAAGGCGAATATCCTGCTGGATCGGAAAGTGCTGTCCGATATGGCGATCCGGGATATGGCGGGATTCGAGAAACTTGTCGGGGTGGCCAAGCAGCAACTCGCAACTGCGGCGAGCTAACGGTTACGTCCGCGCACACGTTCTGTGGCGGGAGAATCCTGATCGAACGGATTCTCCCGTCACACCTCTTCCAGCAGTCGATCGATCTCCAACTCCAGCGCCACCGCCGGAACCCCGATTTGCCAGTGCTCCAGCACCTCGGGATGCAGCTCGCCCAACAACCCGATCACCCGCCCGTTTGAGACAATCTTCCCTGCTCGACCATCGAGAAATGAGGGATGCTCAACCGGCTCCAGGGTAAAGGGGCGATCCAGGTAATACAGCAGCAGATCCAAACAGGAATGAATTTCTGAGAAGTGCGCACCGGCATGGGCGATCACGGCACCCAACATCGTCACGGTCCGGGACCCGACATCGACGCTCGCTTCAGGAATAGCCACTTCCCCGACCTCAAACATGCGGTGCGGATAGAAGGCCCGGCTTGAATTGGCTTCCACCTGCAACAACGATGGCGTAATCCACTGGCGCAGGCAGGAGTAGCTGAGAGACATCACGTTATCCACTTCCACCACCTTCGCCCACTCGGTGCCGTCCAGACGCATACGTGTGCAAAAGTCCTGATGAGAGCCCATGATGTTGGAAATGATTTCCTGGAATTCCAGCCCCACCATGAGATGCCGAACCCGGTCGGCCATCTGCTCCAAACGCGACAGCCCGCCCACCGTGAACTGCGAGGGCATGACGGGAGCAAACCTGGCGTATCCCTGACTGATGGCCACATCCTCCACCACATCAACCGTATGCAGCAGATCGTTGCGGTAGGGCGGTAGTTGTACAGCCACCTTTTGCCCGGCCGACTTTACGGTATACCCATAGGACTTGAGCGCAGAGGTAACTTCCTTTCCACCCAGGGCCTCTCCCAACGCCGACTCGATGGCCTTGAGAGGAATTGTCCGGGGTGCCCCGAAATCGATCGGTGTGCTCCAGCGCCGCCCGAAACTGGTTTTCACCGGCGAGTGAATGTCGATCGGCGTGATCACCGCACCGCGATCCGCGAGATTGGCGGCAAAAATATTGAGGGTCAGCGCGACCATCGAAAGATCGGTCCCCGTCACTTCGACAAACAATTCATGATCCCCAACCTGAACCTCGCCGATTTCCAGGCTGTTGATGATCGGGGGGAAGGACAACACCTGCCCCTTCGCGTCCCGCAGCACAGGGAGCCGGTCGTGGCCACCGACAATGCCGCCATATTCCACGCCTTTGGGATGAACCATGAGGATCTCCCGGAGCGTCATCATGGTTTCCATGCCGAGCGGCGTGAATCGCACATCATCAGGCTTAACCAGATCGTAGGAGACGGGAAACACGATGGGAGCTAAACGGTACAAGCCGATCGAGACCGACCGCCGCTTGCGCCCAAAAATATCGGCTAACTTTTCCTGCGTTTGGATGAGTTGCGTCAGGCCGGATGCCGTCACGCGATACCCGACCGCCGTGCAAGCGGCCACGTAGGGACGAACCTGGTCCATTCCCTGCGCCACGACCAGCTTCCCCGCAACCCCCTTCGGCTTCTTGAAGAAGGGATAGGAAATCGCCGAGCCACGCTGCTTGATCCGAATCTGCCTGGCGATGCCTTCGCAGCACCACAAGTCTGGACGGTTGCTGTCTTGCAGCTCGATCCGCAGCTCGCCGGTCTCTGCATTGTGCCCCTTCAGCTCTCCCTTCACCAACATCAGCCATTGCTCAAGCTGATCGAGCGGGATCCTCGCCGGTTTCTCGTCCGGCCCGGCGATCAAGGCTTCGAGATCGTCTCGTTGAAGGGAAATAGTGGGCATAGTGTCGTCGTCCTAAAAACTTCCCCGCATGGTGCGTATGAATTCAAGGTCGGCCGAGAACAGATCGCGAATGTCGTGAATCCCCAGCGCCACCATCGCCATACGATCGAGGCCAAGGCCCCAGGCAATGACCGGCACAGAGACACCGAGCGGGGTCGTCACTTCAGGCCGGAATAATCCGGCGCCCCCCAATTCCATCCACCCTAGCTTCGGATGGCGCACATGCATTTCGACCGACGGCTCGGTGAATGGGAAATAGGCCGGAAGAAATTTCACTTCCTTGGCTTGCGCCACTTCCCGGGCGAACAGATTCAGCAACCCGAGCAGGGTCCGGAAGTTAATATCCGCACCCAACACGATGCCCTCCACCTGAAAGAAGTCAGTGGCATGGGTCGCATCCACCTGATCGTAACGAAAGCAGCGGGCGATCGAAAAATATTTCCCCGGCACGGACGCGCCGGACGCCAATGTCCTCGCCGACACCGCGGTGCCTTGGCTCCGCAACACCAGCCGTTTCGCCCGCTCGGCATCGAAGGTATAGCCCCAGCCCGTCGATCCGGCGCCCGTCCCTTTTTCATGTACCTGCGTCACCTGCGTCAGGTACGGCTCGGCGATTGTGCGGGCATGGGTCGGATTTTTCACGAAATAGACATCATGAATGTCGCGGGCCGGATGAAACTGCGGCATGAACAGCGCGTCCATATTCCAGAACTCGGTCTCCACGAGCGTCCCGCGCATTTCCTGGAAACCCATACTGACCAGCTTGAGTTTGACGAGATCCAGAAACTCTCGATAGGGATGGCGTTTCCCGGCCGCGATTCTCGGGGCCCGCAAACTGATCGTATATTTCCGAAACCGTTTCGTCCGCCAGGCACCTTCCTTCAGCAACTCCGGCGTCAGCTGCGAGACCTCTTCCGCCACACCGTCGCGCGACAATTGGTCTGCCACATCCTTCCCGGCAGGGGTCAGCACAAATGACCGGGTGACCCGCTCATCGATCCGGAACGGCTCACGCGCGTTTCCGCGCTTCACCGCATGTTGTTGGAGCACGTTCCGAAGCGGCTCGGAAAAAGACTGCAACTCCCGCTGGCCGCTCCGCAGTTCCTGCAACAACGAACGCATGGCCTCGGCCGTGGCACTATTGCGGCCGGTACTTTCAATGCACCCGCCCTGGACGATCAGGATCGCACCCTCTTTTTTGAGGGTGCCGACCGCCTTACTCACATCCGACGGTTCGAGTGCTTCCTTGACCTGAATATCCTGAATCGTGAGACGTTTCCCCGTCTGGCCGGCTTCCCGCGCCGCAGAAAGCACTCGCTCAATCGGGGCATATTTCTCAAAAAACAATTCGCCGATCGGGGTCAGGGAAGCGATATGGGCAACGGTTTCCGAATGAACGGCGATCAGCGATTTGGCAAGCAGCCATTCCACGGCCATGCTCAACTGCGACGGCTCCAGCCCGGTGGATGCCTCAAGTTGATCGAGCGTAGGAGGCCCATCCGGCTGCCGGATCAACGCCAGCAGCACTTTGCTTTCGAGGGGATGAAGATTATCCATGAACAAGGGTGTGGTCCGATGCCTCTTCTATCGATGAGCGGTTGCAACCCTCGCGGTGCGGGCGGCAGGCTCATGCCCGGCTCTGAGCGCCGTTATGGCAGCGGTATAGTCATCCGTTGAAAATACGGCTGACCCTGCAACCAGCACCTCGGCTCCGGCGGCGAGAATCTCTTTGACGTTGTCCGGCTTCACACCTCCGTCTACCTCCAGAAGCGCCCGGCTCCCGGAACGATCGATCAGAGCCCTGACCTCGGCGATCTTGTGCAACGATGAGGCAATAAACTTCTGCCCGCCGAATCCGGGATTGACCGACATGATGAGGATGAGATCGGCATCGCGGACGATTTCCGAAAGGGTCCCGGCCGGCGTGGCAGGGTTCAACGTCACACCCGCCTTCACGCCTCGTTCTTTGATCGACTGCACCGTCCGATGCAGGTGCGGGCAAGTTTCCACATGCACGGTCAGATAATCGGCGCCCGCTTCGGCAAACTCCCCGATAAACGCATCCGGATTCGTCATCATCAGATGCACATCCAACGGAAGGGTGGTGACTTTTCTCAAGGCTTCGACGATCGGCGGTCCGACGGTCAGGTTCGGCACGAAGTGCCCGTCCATGACATCGATGTGCAACCAGTCGGCTCCGGCGTCCTCCACCCGTGCCACTTCTTCGGCCAGGCGCGCAAAATCCGCCGATAGAATGGAGGGGGCAATACGTACTGTCCGACCGGCCATCACTCGCTCCTCCGCACGCGGGCGGCGAAAAACAGGTCCATCCTCTTACTATTGGCCATCGTAGACAGATCCCCTCGCGGGGTCACGAACGGCAGTCCGGCCGGGGGCAACCAGGGCGCGATCGACTCACGCTGAAATTGATGATGAGCCTGACAAAACTCGTCAATGATCGACTCGGTTTCTTCCGGTTCGATCGAGCAAGCACTATAGACCAACACCCCTCCGGGTCGCAAGAGACGGCTCGTCACTGCGAGCAATTCCACCTGCATCCGCCGATGCTGCGCGATGGATTCCGGCGTCTTATACCACTTCCCTTCCGGATGGCGCCGCAACACACCGAGGCCGCTGCACGGAGCATCCAGCAGAATGCGGTCGAACGGTCGGGACAACATCGGATGCGACGCGATTTCTGCACCGACCAGCGCGCGCAAATCGCCGGCCAGCGGCGTCAGAATCTTCACTCCGAGACGGCGGCAATTGGCCATCACAAGATCGAGTCTCGACGAGACTCGGTCCACCGCCACAATCTCGCCCTGATTCTCCATGAGCGCTGCCAGGTGGGTGGCCTTTCCACCCGGCGCCGCGCAGGCGTCCAGCGCCCGTTGCCCCGGCTGCACATCCAACAACAACGGAATCAGCTGCCCCGCTTCATCCTCCACATAGAACCGCCCCTCCGCGTATCCCGGCAGATCGATGACCGCGCAGGAACGAGACAGCTGAAGGCCGACTTCGCTGACTGACGTCGGGTTAGCCTCCACCTGCGCCGCAGCCAAGTCGGCCAGCAATGCCGAGCGGGATGTTCGAAGCGTATTCACACGCAGCGTCAGCGGAGGCGCCTCTACCGACGCACGGCACAAGACCTCAGCGCGCTCGGCACCCAAGCGACGACACCAACGCTCCACGAGCCAGGCAGGACAGGAATACCGCACAGCCAAGGCCACAACGGGATCGCTTCCCGCATCGGGCCAGGCCGGTTCGGGGGATCGAAGCAGCGCCCTGAGCACCGCATTCACAAAGCCGCTCCAATCCCGCCCCAGACGACGGCTCTGCTGCTTCGTCATCTGCACAGACTCGTTCACGGCAGCGGAATCTGGAACCCGGTCCAAGTATAGGAGTTGATAGGCACCGAGACGCAGAATGGTCTGAACCAAGGTGGGAAGTTTCGTGATGCGCCGATCCGACAACAGACCCAGGCGCCAGTCGAGAGTGGCTCGATACCGCAACACGCCGCGCACGAGCTCGACCATGAAGGCCCGATCGCGCAGATCCAACGCTTCGCGCGAGGACACCTGATCGAACAGATCGTCTCCCAACATGCCCGCTGTGTCGATCGCCAGCAACGCCCTCATGGCCGCGCGTCGCCCGGCAGATACAACCCCGCGTGATTTTGATGGGGGAAGATCAGATGCCATGTTCGGAAAGGATGATCATGGCGAGAAGATAGTCGATAGAATGCGCTGATGGGCGTGCGATTAGTTTTGCGATGGAGGGATAGCTTGCAGCGTGAGGCCCTCGGTCAGTCGATGGCCGGCCAGATACTGCGCCATCGTCATCCGTCGGCTATTGGATGGTTGAATGTCGATGAGCTGGATCGTCCCTTCGCCGGTCGCCACCTCAACTCGATCCTTGCTCACTTTCGTCACCGTCCCGGGAGCGGCACCGGAAACCTCCTCCCCCACCGCCACACGCCAAAGCCCCCACCGTTCGCCGTTCACATAGGTATACGCGCCGGGCCAGGGAGACAGCCCGCGCACACGGTTCGCAATCTCCGTGGCCGGCAAGGTCCACTCGACCATACCGTCTTCCTTCTTGAGCAATGGCGCCATGGTCGCTTGTGCATCATCCTGCGGTTGCGGCGTCAGCGTGCCGGCCTCAAGGCGGCGCAAAGTTTCAACCAACAGTCGCCCGCCGACCTCGGCCAGCCGAGGGGCCAGCGTGCCCGCTGTATCGTCGGAACGGATCTCCACCGTTTCCTGCAACAACATGTCGCCGGTATCCATCCCTTCCGCCATAAACATGGTCGTAATGCCGGTCACCTGTTCTCCCCTGATAATGGCCCATTGAATAGGCCCTGCCCCACGGTACTTCGGGAGAAGCGACCCATGCACGTTGATGCAGCCACGAGGCGGCAACGCCAGAATTGCCGGAGGAAGAATGCGTCCATAAGCCGTGACGGCAATGACATCCGGCGTCCAATGCCGCAAGGCGTCGAGAAAGGCAGGATCTTTCATCTTGAGGGGCTGGAGCACCGGAATCCCCTCCCGCTGGCAGACAATTTTCACGGGCGAGAAGACCACTTCCTGCCCGCGCCCCTTCGGCCGATCAGGCTGAGTGACCACACCGACCACCTGATGTTCCGACTTGAGCAAGGCCTCCAGGGAAGGCACGGCAAAGTCAGGAGTCCCCATAAATACAATACGCATGCTCACGCTTTATCATTCTGCTCTCGCGAATGCAATTCTCCCCGGACGTTCCTTGACTCTCGTTTCACACGCCTGTTAGTATCCGGTCGCGGGGTGGAGCAGCCTGGTAGCTCGTTGGGCTCATAACCCAAAGGTCGTCGGTTCAAATCCGGCCCCCGCAACCAACCTTCGCTCTTCTCTTTCAACCGCATACAGCGGTTTCAGCTCTGACCTCGGCACTCGTGCGAGAAGCCGATTGTGCTAAATTTGTGCTACCTCCTGCCGGAATGCGATTCAAGATCTCCACCCATCCGCCGCATTCATGAAATCAGGTCCCCCGGGGATAGAACCTCATGGCTGGGATTGCACGGAAGTTGCCCCAATCCGACGATTTATTCAATTTTGCAGAATCAAATGTCGCTATGTGATGTAATGCACAGGTTGTGAGTAAGACTCCGATCATGGGCTGAATTGAATTCAGTCAATACCAGGGCTCGCATTGCATCGAATGAATTGCGGCAGCCCGGTTTCCCCTGGATTGTATGTCACCACTCCCTCGTCACCGGTGCCTGATTTATAAGGGCCCTCTCACACCGTATCTGCCGGGAATTTCGGCGATCATACGTCAAAAGTTGACCGAGAATTATCGCTGCTTGTATCTCGATGGTCCGTCCAGAGTGGCCTGCACGCACCCCTATCTGCTCGCCGCCGGGATCGATGTCACACAAGAAGTCGCGAAAGGCAGTCTCGTGTTGTCCTCTGACAACACCCACCTCATGGAGGGGCGTCTCAATGTTGATCGAATGTTAGGAATGCTTGAACAGGCCTTGAACCAGGCATTGAGGGACGGCTATCAAGGTCTGTGGACTACGGGTGATATGAGCGTGGAGTTCGGCCCTGAGAAAGATTTTTCAACACTTCTGGATTATGAATGGCGGTTGGAAGAATTTCTTCAGGCCCATCCCGCGCTTTGCGGAATCTGCCAATATCATGCGGATACCTTGCCCGGTGACGCGTTACGGCATGGTCTATTGACCCATCAGTCACTCTACATCAATGAGACACTTTCCCGGATCAATCCTTATTATGTGGAGCGAGAAGCGTTCACTGTGCAATCGCACAATACTACCGCTTTAGACACGGTGATCAGAGATCTGTGCGCGATGCCGGATGCGTTAATGCTCAACTCCTTACCTCCCGGCTATCTGCAGTAACGTCTTCACGAAAACGCATCCCGATCAACGAGTGCTTCCTCAACGCATCTATTTGCGGCGCCCCTGCTTGCGTGGCCCTTGTCATCGATGCAGAGAACAGACTGCCAGGCGAGATATCGTTACTTCCCGGCACCGGGTCGTGAGCTTCGCACATCCGTGGTGACGGGCAATGACTCAAGTTGCAGCGGCTTGTGGTGCATGGCCAACAACACGGCCTTCCCGGGACTGGCCTGGTAGTCACCACGGAAGCTCTTGTAGTAGATCATCACTTTCCTGACATAGTCGCGGGTTTCCGGATAGGGTGGAATGGCGCGATACCGTTCCACGCGACGTTCCCCCGCATTGTACGCAGCGACCGCCAACCGCACATTCCCGTTAAATCGATCCAGTAAGTACCGCAGGTGCCTCGCGCCGCCTCGAATGTTGTCGCCGGTGTCATAGAGATTGAGGACCCCGTGCCTGATGGCGGTTTCGGGTATCAGTTGCATCAGCCCAACCGCTCCGGATCGTGAAATGACGGTGGGATTAAAGTCCGACTCCGCCTTGATCACCGCCAGCAGCAAAGCGGGATGAAGTTGAAACTGAAAGGCGTAGCGCTTGACCGCCTCCTCCACTTCCTCCGCCGAGGCCCGGTGCGGCAGGCGGCGCACCTGCGATTCCGCCGAACGAAACCGTTGGTCGGTCGGGACATTGGTCATTTCGAACACCCCGCTCGGCCCCACGTAGCCATAAATTTCGCTGTCAGCAGAAGCGGACTCTCCGGCCGCCAGTACCCCCGCCAGTACTAGGGGAACCGCCCAACCGGCAGTCGTGCACCGGCCCTCGTGACTCTGGTCGCCAAGGTTATGGCTCGCTACTCGCAACTCCTGCCGGACGGCTTTTTCGTGATCCATCTCTTCCTCCTCTTGTTCCCGCAGCAACCCCTAGCCGGGGAATCCACAGCGTCGCGAACCCCAGGCTGAAGCGCAGCTTTCATGCCATCGTCCTGACGTGTACAAAAGCGGGCAGCTCCAGTAACTTCGTGCGTTTAGAGTGTTCACAAGAAGTCGTTCCACTGCTGAGGGGGGAGAGGCATCGAACCGTTTTGTGTCACCATTTGGCCGGATTTTGCTCTCTGTTTCGTTGCTATCCGTTCCTAACGTGACGAGCCATCGCGGGTGTGCGGGCAGGACACGCACCTGTAGCCTCGAACTGAGGAGGTGTCTTCACATGGGGCAGTGTCGGTCAACCCAGGGCGCGGGGCATGCCGGCAGATCAGGCACGATCATCGTGAAGAAGTGCGCTCTTGTTTGAAGCGTCGGAGTGACGTGCTAGAATCGATTTCGGGCCGGCCTTTCAATCGTGCACCGTCTGGAGCCACAGGGAGATTCCCGCACTGAATACGCCCCTCGGCAGTCACCACCATTTGAGATGAACATTCCACACCCGACAATTCCGGCGCGCAGCATCACGATGATCTGTCGGCCATCCGCTTGTGCGCAGCACATCGCCTCGCCAGACTGTCTTACGGACGCGAGCACGCACCGATGATCAAACTGTTGTTGGTCGAAGACAATCCCGTCGATGCCCAGCTCACCCGAGACCTCCTGGCCGAATGGCCGCTCGACCAGTTCGAGATCACCCATGCCCCCATTCTGGCGGAAGGCTTGACCAGATTGAGCCGGGACCGGTTCGATGTGGTGCTCCTCGATCTCTCCCTTCCCGACACCCATGGCTTGAGTACCGTAACCCAGGTCTTAGCGACCAGTCCGGGCGTGCCGGTGGTGGTCCTGAGCGGGCACGATGATCACCCGCTGGCCCTCAAAGCGCTGCAACACGGGGCCCAGGATTATCTGGTGAAGGGAGAAGGCGGAACCGAGTTTCTTGCACGCTCGATTCTCTATGCCATCGAACGCAAGCGGGCACAGGAACGCTTGACCTATCTTGCCCAGCACGATCAGCTTACCGGCCTGATCAACCGCGCCCTCTTCCGCGACCGCTTAATCCATGCCATGGCGCGCAGCAAGCGGAAAGATCATCCCCTGGCGATCATGTTGCTCGACCTGGATCGATTCAAAGCCGTCAATGATACGCTCGGGCACGATGTGGGGGATCAATTGCTGAAAGTCGTGGCGACCCGACTACTGGAATGCGTTCGTGAAGTGGATACCGTCGCGCGCATGGGTGGCGATGAGTTCACCGCCATCCTGGAAGGTATTTCCGGCGTCGCCGATGTCCTCGTGGTGGCCAAAAGAATCGTGGAGTCGATCAGCACCCCGTTCGAGATCGGACCGCACCGGATCTCGATCGGCGTGAGCATCGGCATCACGCTCTACCCGTTAGACGATGAAGATATCGACGAACTGCTCAGACATGCCGATAAGGCCATGTATGCCGCCAAGCAGCAAGGTGGGAGCCGATTTCACTTTCATTCCACGACCGGACAACCTCCCTCCGGTACCCCTGCCCCGGTACGGTAGCGAGACGCCGCGTCAGGACGCATCCTTCCTTCAGCCATCGACCGCCGCAACAGAACTATCCGGAACATCACGCATCGGCTTACCGACCGATATCGGCGAGAGGCTGTTCCGTCACGACCAACGACCCTCGGGGATTCGGCAGCAACACATTGGACGTGACCAAGTCCTCGCGAGGCGGAGTCGGATGAGTATCCGGGGTCATGACCAACCCCCAGTGCTGGTTGCCCCGACAGGTGTTGTCGAGCAGGAGCGCCTCCGCATGATGGAACAGAAGGATCCCGCTGAGCATGTTGCTGTGGCACACATTGCGCACACATTCCGGATGGCTGCCGGGGTCTCGCACGGCCAAGCCGAAATGATGATTCCCATAACACTGGTTTTGGGCCACACGCGGTTGCGCGCCCGCAAAGACAAAAATGCCTGACTCGCGGTTGTAACAGACCTCATTATCGACAAATGTCGCACGGGCCTCAGGACCATAAATTACCACTCCGGACAACACACCTTCCGTCGCCCGGCATTGCGTAATCGTGCAGACGGAGTCCAGAACGTTGATTGCGGAATGTTGATCACTGCCCACATACCGGAAGGTGATCCCGCTGATCATGCCCGAGGGGACCCGCTGGAGATAGAGCGGCCCCCCACGCCGGCTGTAAATCTGCACGTGATCACGCCCGGCACCGATAAGGAGCACGGGGCGGTCCGCGACAAAGACTTTGTCTTCATACACTCCCGGTCGAATGAAGATCTGATCGGTCTCACCGGCGTCTTTCAGTGCCGCGCTCGGCCTGATGTACGCGTGGGGATCGCGGGCGTCGACGATCAACGTCCGGCCCCCCTTCGGATTGAGAGGTGGCTCGCCGAGCGGCTCCCCTCGACCACCGACCGCGCCTGACTCCTGTGGTCTTTCCATACTGACTGTCTCGATCCTCTATAGACTCGGAATCAGCATACCCGCCGCCATGGCCGGTTGCATGCTAACCGACAACAAGTGAAAAGATGCGATCTGTCAACTTGCCCGACCACCGCCGCAGGGCTGGCGACTTCCGTACATTGCTGTCTGTTTTCCGCCCCTGTTGTTCCGGCAGATCCGGGCGACTCCACCTTCAATTCCACCCGAACTATACAATTTCACAACGGGTTCCCCCGTCGAGCCTCGCTGGTGCGATTCTTTCATATCGAAAGGCACAACGACCGCGTGAACCCAGGCTCTGCCAACAGAGAAGAAAGAGGGGCACTCATGACTAGGACTCATGTCAAGCTCGGTCCGGTGCGAGGCATCTGTGTCATCTTGGCGTTGATCGGCAACTTCACGACCGTTCCAACTCTGTTCGCCGCGTCACCTCAACCGCCTGATGATGCGCACCGCCTCTACGATCGCGTGATGGAAGAGTTCCGCCACAAGGACTATCCCGCGGCCCTCGCCGGGTTTCGCTTCTTCCTCGAACTCCACGGGCAATCCTCGCTGTCCGCCAACGCTCAATATTGGAAAGGCGAGTGCCAGTACCGTATGGGACGCTACAAAGACGCGCTGGACTCGTTCTATAGCCTCATCTCCGATTATCCGATGAGCCAGAAACTCGCCGCCTCGACGCTCAAGATCGGGCAGATCTACACGAAGCAAGGAGACCGGGACAAAGCGCAGATGATGTTCGAGCGAGTGACGGGCCAGTATCCAGATAGCGCGGAAGCCGAAGTAGCTCGCAAGGCCCTGGAGGCCGCTGCCGCAAAGGATGAACCGGTCGCTGCCGAGCCAAGCTGATCCGGATTGCGCACCCTTTCGGCACAGCCCCGTCGGCAGTCGAACCGGCGTTATTCCGGATCGGCAAGATCCAGTACGGTGACGAGTCCGGGAACCGTATAGGCATGCAGCGGGCTCAGCCGCACAAGTTGCACCCCTGCCGCACGAAGCGCCGACTCAAAGAGTGAATCGTGCGACCCGTCCGGTGCATCATCCGGCACCGGCCGCTCGACTTGCACCACCTTCTCAACTAAACGGCTGCCCGGGTGCACCAGCACAAAGGTGGCGCGTTTCAGCGCAAGCTCCCGCAACGTCTCGGCAGGCGGCGTTCCCGAGGGAAGACGCAAATCCAGCAGACTCCACAGAGGAATCTGCGTGAACAGCAGATACCGGTCTTCCACGGCGAGGCGCAGCAGATTGTAGAGCTGCACTTCCTGGTCGGTCAGCAACGGCTTGACCTTAAAACTCATACCGGCAGGAGCCTCTGTCGTGAGCGCGCCAGGTGAACGCCGCCGCCCAAAACTTTCCCACGCCAGGCTTCCCAGAAACACCAGCGCCCCGATACCAAGGATAGGATACAGCAATTCCATGACAAGCCAATCGGATCAGCGGGCGAGACGCGCCCATTTCGTCAGCATGTGAGGGGACCCCGGCACCACAGCGCCGAGAAGCACGGGGTGATGGGCCCCCGTCGCCTGCGGCACATTGGTGCACTGTCCGTGATACGTGTCATACGCCAGCAGCGCGAACGCCGTCGCTTCAAAGGCCTTACTGCTCCATCCACATTCGTCAAACGTCAACACGGGCGTCGGCTCAAATACCTGCCGGAGGGAGGCCATAATGGCGCGATTGTACACACCGCCACCACCGACGATGACATCATGGATCTCGCCGGTGACCCACCGTCGGGACGAACCGATCGCCTCCGCCGTCCAAGCGGCACAGGTCGCCAGCAGATCCTCGACTGTCAGACGCGCCTGACGCTGTGTCGCGAGGAGGTTCCGAACGAACGGCGCACCGAACTCTTCCCGACCGGTCGACTTGGGCGGACACCGCGTGAGGAATGGATGGGCCATGAGCTTGGTGAGCAGCGCCCGGTTCACCGTCCCCTTGCGGGCGCGTCGGCCTCCGGCGTCGTAGGCACTCTGCCCCTTCGACGATTCGTGCACAATGGCGTCCAGCACCATGTTCCCGGGGCCGGTGTCGAACGCGCGGAGGTCGGCGACACCACCGCCCGGCGGCAGATAGGTCACATTGCCGATTCCACCGATATTCACCACGAGACGCCCTCGACGCGCATGACCGAAGGCCACCGCATGGGCATAGGGAACCAGCGGCGCCCCCTCCCCGCCAGCCGCCATATCACGTGGCCTGAAATTCGCCACGGTGGTGATGCCCGTGCGTTCCGCGATCACAGCCGGCTCACCGATCTGCAGGGTGGACCGGACCAACCCGACACCAGGCTCACGTCGTCCCTTCGGCAAATGGTGAATCGTTTGGCCGTGCGATCCGATCAAATCAATGTCGGCCGGGCGGCATTTCGATTGCTGAATGACCCGCAGAGCCGCCTTGGCAAACAGTTCCCCGAGATACGTGTTCAGGTGGCAGATGTCGTCCACGCAGCCATGGAGCGAGAGTTCAACAATTCGTTGCTGGAGCGAACGCGGGTACGGCAGGGAGGCAAATGCCAGGGGGGTGATCCGCGGCGTCCCGCCGCGCCGGACGATACTGACCAGCGCTGCGTCCACACCATCCGCCGATGTCCCGGACATGAGTCCGACAACTTTCATCGCGCCCCTTCTCCGGCACACAACCGGGAGATTTTTCCTGTTCGGTTCGCTACGCTAATCGAAACCCCGGCAACGGGTCAAGCATCGCGCGTATCATCCGGGCACAATCTCCACCGGCCTTCGCGTTGACTTTGCAGAAATCGGGTGTTACCGTCCGCCGGATGTTTCGCCTGATCGTCCTGACCCTGCTTCTCGCATTTGCGATGCCCTGTGAATGGAGCTCCTCCGCGATAGCTTCGGCTGCATCCGCTGCGGAACCGCTTCGTGTTGTTGTGACGCTCCCGGTCCTGAAGGATTGGGTGCAACAGATCGGCGGCTCGTATGTGCATGTGACCTCGCTCATGACCGGGTATGAGAGTGAGCATACCTATTCGCCGAAACCAAGCGATCTTGTCGCGGTTCGCAAAGCCGCGCTCTTGTTCGAAGTCGGGGCCGGGCTCGAAGTCTGGGTGTCCTCACTGGTGAAGAACGCCGGCAATGGCTCGTTGCGGGTTGTGACGACATCCAAAGACATCGAGTTGATCCGGGATCACCCCCAGTCCGCAGGGACGCTCCATTCGCACGAGCACGCGGCGGGGAATCCGCATGTCTGGCTGGATCCGGCAGCCGCAGCCACAATGGTCCGCCACATTTCCGAGGCCATGGTCGCCGCAGACCCACCCCATGCAATCGACTATCGGACCAACACCGCGGCGTACCTCCAGGCGCTCGCGCGCGTGCAGGACGAATCACTGGCCCTGCTCCGCTCATTGCCGAACCGCGCGGTGATCGTTCACCACCCGGCCTGGCCCTACTTTGCCCGACGCTACGATCTGCACATCGCCGGGACGATCCAGACACAACCGGGAGGAGAACCTTCCGCGCGGCATCTACATACATTGATTGAAACCATCAAACGAGACCACGTCCGCGTGATTATCTCCGAGGTACAACTGAACCAGAAAGTTCCGCAGCTGCTGGCCCGGGAAACCGGCGCCCGTATCGCCGTGTTGACGACCTTGCCCGGAGGGTTACCGGGGACGGAGACCTACCTCGACATGCTCCGCTATAATGTGCTCCAATTGGCTCAGGCGCTTGAACAGACCTGACCGCCGCAGCCACCCGGACATCGACTAACGAACCAGCAATTTCAACGCACACCGCCGCGCATGACCCATCCCATCATTCGTTTTAACCATGCCACCTTCGGTTTTCCCGGCATCGTGGCCTTGGAAGACATCTCCCTGACCATTCCGGAATCGGAATTTGTCGGCGTGATCGGCCCCAATGGATCCGGGAAAACGACCCTGTGTCGCGCCGTGCTCGGCTTGATGGCTCCGCTGAGCGGAACGCTCCGTGTCCTCGACTGTGCCTGCGAAGAACTCCGCTGTCACCATCGAGCACTCATCGGTTATCTGCCGCAAAAAGGCATGATCGACAGGAACTTTCCCGTGACCGTGCTGGAAGCGACCATGATGGGACGATACGGCGCGCTCGGCCTCTTCCGGCGACCGTCACGAAAGGATCGGGACATCGCGCGTCAGGCGCTGGCCCAGGTCGGCATGGATCATCACAGAGAGTCCGCCTTGGGGGCGCTTTCCGGTGGACAGCAGCAACGGGTGTTCATCGCGCGCGCGCTGGCGCAGCAACCCCGAATTCTCTTGTTGGACGAGCCGACGACCGGATTGGACCTCACCGCGCAGCATAGTGTGGTGGAGTTGATCCAGCAGCTGCATCAAGAGCTGAAGCTGACCATTCTCATGATCACTCACGACATTAACATGATCCGGTCGCGGGTGGACCGGTTGGTGTTGCTCAAGACGAAGCTCTTTGCCGAAGGGCCGCCGCAAGAGGTTCTGAAGCCTGAAATTCTGAGTCAGGTCTACGGGAAAGAACTGGTTATTACGGACAAGGACTTCGTTCTCGTCGAGGATTACCATCACCACTGACGCATATACGATGAATCCATCCGGCGACGGTCCTGATTCGAGGGCCGAGCCCGGATTATTCACGAATGCCCTCGCGAGGCGTTTGAGACGGAATCCCGCCTGGGCTTCTCGCACGTGCGGCCGACGCAAGCGTACTTGCAGTCCGTCGAGGAGGCCAAACGAGAACAGCCTTGCCGGGCGAGAGGATCGGACGCCGGAGCAGGTTCATGAATAGTCCGGACTAGAATCAGTCATCACACTCACTCATTCACGAGATCACCAGCTCACCACAGACTACGATGCTCGAACTGCTCGCCTACGATTTCATGCAACGCTCCCTTCTGGCCGCCGCATTGGTGGGCGCGGTCTGCTCCGTCATCGGCGTCTTCGTCGTCTTGCGGGGCCTCGCGTTCGCAGGGGCCGGAACCGCCCATGCCGCATTTGCCGGTGTCACCCTCGCCTATCTCCTCGGCCTCCCCCCGCTCAGCCTTGCGATCGTGTTCGGACTGACGACGGTCTGGATCACAGGCTGGGTCGAGGAGAAGGGGCGGATGAAGCTGGACGTGTCCATCGGCATCCTGTACACCGCTACTATGGCGCTGGCCATACTCTTCCTCGGACTCATGAAGACCTATAACCCCGAGGTCTACGGGTACCTGTTCGGCAGCGTGCTTTCCGTGACCACGGAAGAACTCATGACCATCGGCGGGCTCAGCGTGGTGGTGCTGGGAACGATCCTACTACTCTCGAAGGAACTGTATTTCATCGCCTTCGACCAGGAGATGGCGGCAGCGTCCGGCATCCCCGCGCGGCAAATCTTCTACCTCCTCCTGACTCTCGTGGCACTCACTGTGGTCATTGCGCTGAAGACGGTCGGAGCGATTCTCGTGTTTGCGATGATTCTGATCCCCGCATCTACCGCGTACCAGCTCACGCACAGCCTGACTCAGATGACGCTCTACTCCATGCTCATTGGCATCTTCTGCGCCGTAAGCGGCGTGCTGCTCTCCTATGCCTTTGATCTTCCCTCCGGGCCCTCTATTGTTCTCTTGGCCACGAGCCTGTTCTTTCTCGCGGTCTGTTGTTCACCCAAACGGTTACATCGAATTCAGCCGGCATAGAACAAGCGGGCAGGCCCCTGCGTCTCACCGGCAAGGATGGGCGATCCAGGGATCGTCGACTGGGGTTGGATGCGTGCCTAGAAGGAAACGGTTCGATGCGGATGGACTATTGCGGCGGAGGATCCGCCTTCTTTCGAGACCAGACCATGCCGGTCTGCTCTTTCGCGCTGAACCCGAGCCGTTCATAAAACCCCGGCATGCGCGTGCAGAGCCAGAACAGTTCAACCTGCTGAAGGGTGGGATGGTCGAGAATCCGTCGCACAATCTCGGTGCCGATCTTTCGTCCCTGATAGTCGCGATCGACGATCACGTCCCAAATCGACGCCCGGAAGACGTAGTCGGTCAGCACACGGCCAAAGCCCACCAGGCGAGGGCCGTCCCAGGCCGAGATGACCACATCCGTCTTCGCCAACATCGCCTGCGCCTGCTCAAGGGCACGATGCTTCGCCCAGGGCGACTGCCGGTACAAATGAATCAGTTGTGCAGCGTCGAAATCGTTGCGGTCGGAGAAGGTGATGGGATGCTGATCGGTCTTGAGAGCGGGAGGCATCTTGTACTAAATTAGTCCCTCCGAACGGCGTCAGTCGGTTAACCGTAGTGTAAGGGGAAGACCATGGGAACGCAAGTGCGAAGCTGCCCGAAGTGTTTTCAATTGATGTGGCTGAAGGAGGACCATTACGACGTCCTCGACGAGGAAACGGTCCGCGCGAAATGTCCGCACTGTGGATCGACCGTCCGCTTCCAGCTGGTGACCGCCGGCGCCAACGCCGCCGGCCCGAAGATGGGCCATTGACCGCTCCCGCCCTGTTCAACGGATGATCGGGCTCGATTGAACAGGGCCGATTCGAGCGTCACATACCCCGCCCTGCCCCCTCCAATTCCGGCTGACTACCCGGCAGGATCTTGACCAATGCCGCGCGATACTCCCCCATCCGCTTCTCTTCGGCCGGACTGACCTTGATCTCCTTGTCCCGATGCATGCGCTCGACCTGATCCAGGACAGCCAGCAGCGGCTGAACTACCCCCAGCACATTGCCGACCTCGAACGCTTCGAGCGACTCGATCAGATAATCCTGCAGACTTTTAAACGGAGAGCGGCCGCTTTGCTCCCGAAACCGCAGGAGGGCCTGCTCGAACACCTCCACCGCCTCGGGTTTCGGCTTGACCCCTGTCGGCACCGACGCGAGATGTACTACCGGCGGCAATTTGGAGGCGTACCCTTTGAGCTGCGCGATCAGCTCACCGATCCGATCAAGCACGGCACTGGTTTCCATCGTTCGTCACTCCTCACTCTCGCTGACCGTCATGTTCGGCATGTGCTTCAATCTGGCCCAGGCCGATCACCCGGAACTCCTGGCAGGCCACGAAAAAACTTATTTTTGCATCATATATCGCGATCGGCCTACGTGCCGTATCGGCGCAGAATCACCGCAGGATGCGCAAAATTACCGTCCAGCAAGGCTACAGCGAGCGAAGAAGCGAATCGTACTCGAGCTGTACGGTGAGCTTCTGAGCGATGCGAGCACTCCGCTGGCAGACTGTTCCCCCATCGCGCTAATGCGCCATGGCGGCGCGAAGAAGATCCTGCACCTGCTCCATATCAGGCGGACAGGGCACATCGAACTCATGATACTCCCCGCCGTTGGGATGCGTAAATCCCAGCGTGCGCGCGTGGAGCATGACCCGGGGAATCGTCACCCCGGCCACCGACATCACTTTGGCCCCGCCGTATGTCTTATCCCCGAGAATGGGATGATCGATTGACGTGAGATGGACCCGCAGCTGATGCGTGCGTCCCGTTCTGGGAAAGAGGCGCACATAGGCCGCGATCTTGCCGTACCGCTCCTCCACCTGATAGTCGGTCGCCGAGGGTTTTGGCTTGGTCGTCCGCGCCGAAAACTTTTTCCGCTCTTTGGTATCGCGCCCGATCGCCAGTTCAATGAGGCCATGGCCCTTCTTGGGGACCCCCCAAATCAAGGCTTCATACACCCTGGTGATCGTGTGGAGTTTGAACTGCGCAGCCAGTGCGCGATGCGCCTGGTCCGTTTTGGCAATCACCATCACCCCGGATGTTTCCTTATCCAACCGGTGTACGAGGCCAGGACGCTCCTTGCCTCCAATATGCGACGGAGTGACGCCCGATGTGGCGAAGTGATGCAGGAGCGCATTCACCAACGTCCCTGACCAGTTCCCGGGCGCGGGGTGTACCACGAGGCCGGCCGGCTTATGGAGCACGAGCAACTCCGCATCTTCGTGGAGAATATCAAACGGGATGGCTTCGGGTTTGAGGTCCAGCGGTTCAGGCCGCGGCACCTCCAGGCGGATGCGGTCACCAGGTTTGATCTTCTGGCTCGGCCGGATTGTCTGCCCATTGATGAGAATGCGCCCTTCCCCGATCAAACGCTGCAAGGCCGAGCGAGAGAAGGTCGGGTCGCGATTGGCAAGGAAGACATCGATCCGCTTCGACGATTCTCCACCGGTCACAACAATTTCAACCGGAGTGGTGCTGACCCTATTCACGTGGTGACTGCCTGACATCCTGCAACATGCGTGGTCATAGGCTGCCACAGAGGCTGGTCAAACACAAGGTGCCCGCTCCGTCCCCATCCTCTACACACTTCACACACATGTCGTCCACAATCCATCCACATGTTGCGCTGCCTCGTCGCGGCTTTTAACCCCCGCACGACTGTACGTATGGTCGTTCATTTCTGTCAGTGGTGCGTTGGATTTGACACCATGTTTCTGCGCATCCCCATGGTGTCGCATGATGGCACACTCGCATCCCAGAAAAAATTCATGTTGTTAGCATCATGCCTGTGCCTCTCGCCACAGGCACCTGACTTGCTTATTTAGAGAGAGAGTTTGCCGCTTCAACATGTGGAGATTGTGACGATCCAATGGCTGCTGATTTTATCCACAGAATCCTCAAGTCGCTGCAAGACACGTTCGTTCCGACAACGGAAGCTCTGCCCCCCATTGTGGACAACCGGACTGAGCAGCCCATGCCGCCCTCCGTACGCGACCGGCGCATCGACACTCGCTTCGCCGTCAGGACTCCTTGCACTTACGAGTTGATGGAAGGACAAGGCTCCGACGCCTCCACACTACTCGGGAAGGCCTATTCGTTGAATGTCAGTTCGGACGGCATTCTCCTGCTCCTTGACCAAAAGCCGCAGAGCAGACAACTACTCAGTCTTCAGAATCCGGCACTGCAGCGACAACGCTCACTGACGTTGTTCGAGGTGCGCTGGTCCACTCACCTCCCGGTGGGCGCCACGCATCCGCGCTACCTGGTCGGTTGCCGCCTCGCCTTCGGCCGGTTCCCCTACTTCCTCGTTCAGCGCCAACACCTCGACCGAGACATCTCAGGCCTCTCGCTCTAACCGCTCGTCACCCATCGGCGCGAATGGCCGCCCGGCATAGAGCCCTTGTCGTACGGCCTGAAAATCAGGCGGAACGTCGGCCGTCCACTCGCCATACAGCCCGGTGGCAGGATGCCTGAACCCCAGCGTACGAGCATGCAGCATGACCCGCGGAATCTCATACCCCGCTATCGCACCGACTCGCTCACCCCCGTAGGATCGGTCACCGAGGATGGGATGGCCGATGACGTGAAGATGCGCCCTTATTTGGTGCGTGCGACCTGTGTGTGGACTGAGCACGAGGCGGGCGGCCACCTTGTCGAACACCTCTTCGACTCGATAGTCTGTGACCGCAGGTTTCGGCTGAAGCGTCTGGGTTGAGGTGCGTTTGGGATGGTGCCGATCCGGACCAAGCGCCGCCTCGATCCGGCCTTCCGATTGAGCCGGCACACCCACGACCAGCGCTTCATACTGACGGGTAATGGAATGCCGTTCGAACTGCTCCGACAGTTTTCGGTGCGCCTCCTCTGTCTTGGCCACCACCATCACTCCGGATGTGTCTTTATCCAACCGATGCACGACGCCCGGTGTCGCGGCCCCGCCTCCGCGGGCGCAATGGTCCAGCAATGCATTCAGCAGTGTATTGGACCAATGTCCAGGGGACGGGTGGGTCACGATCCCGGCGGGCTTATTCAGCACCAGACACGCATGATCCTCAAACAGGACCTCCAACTGTTGTGTCTCGCCAGCGATGCGTAATGGGGCTGGCTGGGGAGTATCAAAGACAATGACATCTCCAGCCCTGATGCGCTGACTCGATTTGGCGATGTGACTATTCACCCGCACCCAGCCCGCTGTAATCATCCGCTGCAAGGCCGCGCGCGAGAGCTTCGGCTCGCGTTGTACGAGGAAGACATCCAACCGTTTGGGCTGCTCCCCGGCGGAGATGATAAATTCCGTCTGCATAGAGGGGCTACGCTACGGCAGCATGGTAACCGAATGCAATCGAAGAAGTTCTTACATGGTTCGGCCCTATCAAGTGCGTCGTTGAAATCAGTCCGTGGTGATCAACGACCTGCAGCGCGAGAGTTTTCCGCGAGGCTGAACTGGCAGATGTGTGAGTGCAGGATCACTTCAATACGTGCAATCTCCGCATTGGACAACCCCTTGACTCCGGAGTAGGATACATCATCGTATGATCTTGCGGGCACGCTGGTTCGTACGGGCAAGGAGCTGGGGCAATGCCTTCGGTACCTTCCCACGACCGGTCGCTTCTCCAGGAGGCCATCGATAGGGCCGGCAACCCGGCTCATCGCTCCTCCCTTCATCTGGTTCGATACTTATCCTATTCTCCTCATTCGCCCGGCAAGCGATTTCGTCTGTCCTCCCACTTTCGCAAGCACTCACGGGCCAGACCGTACTGTGCCATTCATCTGCCCACGTGGTGCGCCGGCCAGACCGGACCACCCGTGTGCACCACAAGGAGGTTGTCATGACATCCTTTCAAAAATTGCTGCGGGTCGCGACGGTGCTGGGATTCGCATTAGTCGGCGCGACGGTGTTGTGGCCTAGTCGAGCACTGGCTGAGAATGCGCCTGTCACTCTGCCCATCGAAACGGTAGCCAATTACATCCACGCCGTCATTGAAGCAGACCGTGATGTGTACACCAGACATGTCGTCGAGCGCTTGCAAACAAAGGGTGTGGTCGTGGCATCGGAGAACTGGGAGCAGAAGAATACGCTGCCCCTACCGGCTCAGTTCCTGATGGAGTCAGGACGGTACATCGCCAAGAAAGGCCTGGGCATCCAATATCGCCTGATCAGTCTGTGGCCGATCAACAAGCGCAATGTTGCGGGGAACGAGCTTGAGAAGGCCGGGCTCGGAACCATCTTGACGCAACCGAATCGACCCCACACCGGCTTTATGAAGATCGGGGAGACACGCTATTTTCAAGCGGTGTATGCCGATCTCGCAGCCACCCAAGCCTGCCTCGGTTGCCACAACGCGCATCCCGACAGTCCCAAACGTGATTTCAAGCTGAATGACGTGATGGGTGCCATCGTGATTACGATCCCCGTCGGACAATAATGCCGTGAATGTTCGGCACTCCGTCATTCAGGCGCCACGACCATACCGGCAGGACGTACCACGATCCTGCCGGTGGGAACAGGTCCGGTCCTTCACCTGCAACCCTGCGAGTCTGCTCCAGGGAGGAGTACGGATCACGGAGTTGGTATGCTACGGATTTCGCGACGCTTTAATCGATCAAGCTCTGCGTCCTTCTCCGCGAGTTGCTGCTTCAGTCGTTCGATCTCTTCCCGTAGTCGATAAACATTCCCTTCCGATTCCACCTGCCCGGAGCTGGATGGTCCCGGCCGTCGGATATCAGATTCAGTCGCAGCGACTGACCCCGGTGATCCACCCGCAGGCAGGGAGGTTAGCGCCGACCCCGTACGGTGGAGGGAAGAGAGAAATTCAGCGTGATCGAGGATCACTTCGCTGGCCGATGCTCGATGTCCGCCTGACCAATTGGCTTTGGTGGCGATCACATATCTGGGTGAATCAAACGACAGGACGCCACCGCTGCCTTGAACGGAGTAGAGAGGATTCGCCCGCACATGTGCAAGTTCTTGGGAATTCGCCGGGAGCGGGAGTCGATGATTCGCGATCACCAGATGGAGCTTACCCTCTTCAACAAACATTCCGCCGGACGTGGTTTCTCGACCTGTGCCTTGTTGCCCGGCAAGCGTAAAGACGATCCATTCATGGGGCGTCGCTTCTTGAAAAGACTTCCGAACGGTGGGCACAAGGAGGTTGATCTCTTCCAACGAGAAGACAGAACGCGGCGGTCTCGCGTTATCCATCAGGCCGACTCGTTCTTGAAGGATCAATCGGCTGAGGATGGCGGAGAGTTCTTCATCCCTCCACACACTCGGATGATCATACCGTGGGGATGCGCTGCCGGCATCGAGAAAGGAGTCGAGCCGCACAAACCAGGAGGAGTCCTGTTCAATGACTCGACTTGTTAATATCGGCCCGGCACAGCCGAGACAGAAGAGGATCGCGAGACCAAGGAAGCAAGAATTCAATGACGTGGTTCGTAACACCTGACGTCACCCGACAACGGATCAGGGAGGAGCAATGGACAGACTACGTGACGTATCGGGAAGAGAGGTTAGGCGTGCCCGGATTTCTTGGCACGGTCCGCGATCTTTTTTCGGAGACGAGCCTTTTCGAGACTGATCTGAGCTTCTTTCACTTCTGAAGGGAGCCCACCGGCCTGCAGCCGCTGCTCGGCCTTTTCGACGGCCTGTTGCGCACGACCGACATCGATGTCTTCGGCCTTCTCGGCAATTTCGGCCATAACGGTGACTTTGGCTGGTGTCACCTCGGCGTAACCCCACAGGATCGACATATAGTGCCACGCGTCCTGAGTCTTGTATCGCAGCTCTCCGATGCGCAGGCTGGAGAGAAGATGGCAGTGTCCAGGCAGAACGCCGAATTCTCCCTCGCTACCCGGAGCGATGACTTCATCGACCTCCTGGCTCAGGAGCAACTTCTCCGGCGTCACGACTTCTAGTAAAATCTTTCCAGCCATTGTCCTTTTCCTGCTCTCTAACGAAATGGCTAACGGTCAGGATGCCCTGCCGTGCGCGCATCGACCGAGCACCTTCTGAGCGTGCGCGGTCTGCGAGCACAAGGACACCTGGCTGCTAGACCTTCACTCCCATCTTTTCCGCCTTGGCGACGGCTTCCTCGATCGGACCCACCATGTAGAAGGCCTGCTCCGGCAGGTGGTCGTATTTCCCTTCGAGGATTTCCTTGAAGCTGCGGACGGTATCCTTGAGCTTCACATACTTGCCCGGTGCTCCAGTGAACGCTTCGGCCACATGGAACGGCTGGGACAGGAAGCGCTGAATTTTCCGCGCGCGGGCCACGGCCATCTTGTCGTCTTCCGACAATTCGTCCATACCGAGAATGGCGATGATGTCCTGCAGATCCTTATACCGTTGCAACACGGACTGAACGCCGCGGGCCACCTTGTAATGTTCTTCTCCGATGACCTGCGGATCGAGAATACGTGACGTGGAATCGAGCGGATCGACCGCCGGATAAATACCCAACTCAGCCAACTGCCGGGACAACACCGTCGTCGCATCCAAGTGTGCAAAGGCCGTCGCCGGAGCCGGGTCGGTCAAGTCGTCGGCCGGCACGTAAATCGCCTGCACCGAGGTGATGGACCCCTTTTTGGTAGACGTAATCCGCTCTTGCAGCGCACCCATTTCGGTAGACAGATTCGGCTGATAACCCACCGCCGATGGCATACGGCCAAGCAACGCGGACACTTCCGATCCCGCTTGCGTGAATCGGAAGATATTGTCGACGAACAGCAACACGTCTTGATTCTCTTCGTCGCGGAAGAACTCGGCGACGGCCAACCCGGTCAAGGCAACGCGGAGACGCGCTCCCGGTGGCTCGTTCATCTGGCCATAGACCAACGCCGCCTTAGACTTGGTGTGGTCATCGGGATCGATGACTTTGGACTCCTGCATTTCATGCCAGAGGTCGTTACCTTCACGTGTGCGCTCACCGACTCCCGCGAACACCGAGAATCCACCGTGGTGGAGCGCGATGTTATTGATGAGCTCCATGATGATGACCGTCTTGCCGACGCCGGCGCCACCGAACAGTCCGACCTTGCCGCCCTTGCTGTACGGCTCCAGAAGATCGACGACTTTAATGCCGGTTTCGAGCACTTCAGTCTTCGTGTCCTGATCTTCCAGGCGCGGCGCAGGTCGGTGGATGGGGTAGGTTTTCTTCGCCTTGATCGGACCCTTTTCATCGACCGGCTCACCCAACACGTTGATCAGCCGTCCCAAGGTCTCACGACCGACGGGAACAGAAATCGGGGCTCCCGTGTCTTGCACATCCATGCCGCGAGTCAGACCGTCCGTCGTCGACATCGCGATGCCGCGGACGCGGTTTTCACCAAGGTGCGACGCAACTTCGAGCGTGATCCGCACGGCTGGCTTCCCGGCAGCCTTATTCTCTTCCTGCGTCACCTTGAGCGCATTGTAGATGTTCGGCAATTGACCGGGAGGGAACTCCACGTCGACCACGGGGCCGATGACTTGAATGACTTTTCCTGTGCTCATAAGGCTCCTCTTGTCGTCAATGCTGCCCCCGGCGGATTACCGCGTGCAGCATTCCTCATTCCACTTTTTATTTCAGGGCTTCTGCGCCGCCCACGATGTCCATGAGTTCTTTGGTGATAGCCGCCTGGCGAGTCTTGTTGTAATACAAGGTGACTTTCTTGATGAGTTGCCCTGCATTGCGAGTCGCACCGTCCATGGCTGCCATGCGTGCCCCGTGCTCGGCCGCCGCCGACTCCAGAAGGATGCGGTAGGCTTGAATCTGAAAATGCTTCGGCACCAAGGCATTCAGAAGCTCGCCCTCGTCCGGCTCATACAAGTAACTGCCGCCGACTGCAGACTGCCCGGTCGCACTCGGCGCCGCACCAAATTCGGCGGCCGCATCGATGGGGAATAATTTCTCGACGATCACCCGCTGCTGGATCGCGGACTTGAACTCGTTGTAGACGACGTAGAGTTCGTCGAACGTACCCTTCACAAAATTTTCCGTCAGGTCGCCGCCGATATCGATGGCATGCTCAAAGGTCAGCTTGTCGAAGATTCCGGTCCACTCCTGCCGGATCGGCCAGGAGCGACGGCGGAAATAATCCCGTCCTTTGCGTCCGATCAGGCTGAGGTTGACCGAAAGTCCCTGCGCTTCGCACTGCCGGACGAACTCGGAGCTCTTCCGTACGATATTGCCGTTGAATCCGCCGCACAGCCCGCGATCGCTCGTGACAACGAGAATTTCGATTTTCTTCCCCTCGCGCTTTTGAAGCAGGGGATGGGAGGTACGATTGACGCGCTGACTGAGATTGCTGAGCACGCCACGCATTTTATGGGCGTAGGGCCTCGCAGCCAGAATACGGTCCTGCGAACGCTTGAGCTTCGCGGCCGCGACCATTTTCATGGCCTTCGTAATTTTTTGCGTATTCTTGAAGGCGGCGATTTTCCGCCGTAGAGATTGTAAGCTCGGCATTCTTGTCCGCTCTCAGCAGTCAGCGCTCAGACCTCAGCTCAAGGCTGAAGGTGAAGACTGATCGCTATTTTGCTCCGTAGCCCATCTTCTGCTTAAAGGTCGCAATGATCTCTTTCAGCTTGCCGCCGACCTTGTCGTCGATCTTTCCGACCGTGGCAATGTCTTTGCGCATGTCCTGGTGATTCTGCGCCACGTAATGGAGTAGGTCCGCCTCGAATTGCAACACCTTGTCCACAGGCACATCGTCCAGGAATCCGTTGACGCCTGCGTAAATCGACAGGACTTGATCGGCAACCGGCATCGGCTTGTATTGCCCTTGCTTGAGCAATTCCACCATACGCACGCCACGGGCGAGCTGCATCTGAGTGGCCTTGTCAAGTTCGCTCCCGAACTGGGAGAACGCCGCCATTTCACGATATTGTGCGAGGTCCAACCGGAGAGTACCGGCCACCTGTTTCATGGTTTTGATCTGCGCGGATCCGCCGACGCGGGACACCGACAATCCCACGTTAATCGCGGGACGGATACCGGAATAGAACAAGTCGCTGCCCAGGTAGATCTGTCCATCTGTAATTGAAATGACGTTAGTCGGAATGTACGCCGACACGTCACCGGCTTGGGTTTCAATGATCGGCAGGGCCGTCAGGCTGCCGCCGCCAAGTTTGTCGCTCAACTTTGCCGCGCGCTCCAATAACCGGGAGTGCAGATAAAACACGTCGCCCGGATAGGCTTCACGACCAGGCGGACGGCGCAGCAGCAAGGACAGCTGCCGATAGGCCACCGCGTGCTTGGACAAATCGTCGTACACAATCAACGCATGCTTGCCGTTGTCGCGGAAATATTCACCGATCGCGGCGCCGGAGAAGGGGGCCAGGAACTGCATCGGCGCCGGATCGCTGGCCGTCGCCGCCACGACCATGGTGTATTCCATGGCGTGATTTTCCTCGAGGGTCTTGACCACGCGCGCCACCGTCGAACGTTTCTGACCGACGGCGACATAGATACAGAATACGCCGAGTCCCTTCTGGTTGATGATGGTATCGACGGCGATAGCTGTTTTTCCGGTCTGCCGGTCTCCAATGATCAACTCACGCTGACCACGACCGATGGGGATCATGGCGTCGATGGCCTTGATGCCCGTCTGCAGCGGCTCACGCACCGACTGTCTCGTGTTCACACCGGGTGCCACGACTTCGATACGGGAAGAATGTTGGGAGTTGATCGGGCCCTTGCCATCGATCGGCTGACCGATCGCGTTCACCACCCGTCCGATCAACGCTTCACCGACCGGGATTTCTGCAATACGGCCGGTGCGCTTGACCGGATCGCCTTCCTTGATCCCGACATCGTCACCCATCAACACGGCGCCGACATTGTCTTCTTCGAGATTCAACGCGATGCCGTACAGGCCGCCCGGAAACTCAAGCATTTCTCCGGCCATCGCTCCGTCGAGTCCGTAGATTTTCGCGATGCCGTCTCCGACCTGAATGACGGAACCCGTCTGGCTGACATCGACCTGTTGATCGAAGCCCTTGATCTTCTCTTTAATGATGGAGCTGATCTCTTCTGCCTTGATCTGCATGGCTACTCCTTGGTCAACACACGCTGCATGGCGCTCAGTCGGCCCCGGACCGTGCTGTCTACGACGGTGCTACCCAGGCGAATGTGGAGGCCGGCGACATGTTCAGGTTCTGTATGGAAGGTGACATCGACGTCGCGCTGTAAAAGATCGCGCAATCGGGTGGTGATCCGATCCTGCTCGGCCGCGGGCAAGGCATTCGCGGATGACACGAGCACTTGCTGCGTGCCCTTGGATTGATCCACGAGCTTGGCGAAGGCCTCAGCGATGTCCGGCAGGAAACTGACCCGATTCTTTTTGACCAAGAGTTCGAGAAATCTCTGGCCGACCGGCGGGCATCCGAGTCGAGTGGCCAATTCACTCAGCGCACCCAATTTGGTCTCTTCCGGGAACACAGGAGAAGCGATGGCATGGCGTAACGCAGCGGACTGCGTGAAGGCCTCTCCCAGCCCGTTCAACGCCGAGCGGGCAGGCTCGATGCTTGGGGTATCAAGAAGTTCGAACAGAGCTTTTGCGTATCGACGTGCGACGGCTGTCTTAATCACAATGGACTATCCGCTACGGTTAACCGTGTTTTGATCAAACGGGAAGCTTGCGTGCGGTGGGCACGACAAAAAGCGCGCCAAGTTAGCATTCAAAAGCGGGTACTGTCAAGAAGTGATGCGCGGGGAGACTGAAGATGAGACATCGCAACAAACATGAGACCCGCGCCGGTGCCGCTCGCGCAAGGCTTCCATTGAGCCCCCGGCTCCCAAAATTGATTCACTGGGAAAAATCTGGAGGGTGAGCACGGGCTATGATCGCTGAATGATGCCGCCACCGAGTACCCGGTCGCCATCATAAAACACGGCGGATTGACCTGGACTCAGCGCGCGTTGCGGCTGGTGAAATCGAACCTGAAGCGTGCCGATTTCAGACGGCAGAAGGGTTGCCTGGCAGGGAGGCGTGGCGTAACGAACCTTCACGTCCGCCACGACCGGCTGCCGACCGAGGGCGTGATCAAACAGACTAAGATCGGCGACCTGACACTCCGACTGCACTAGCTGATCTTCCGCACATAACACCACTTGCCCCGACTCAGGTACCACTTTCTGCACATACAACCGCTGCCCCACGGCAATACCCAGGCCGCGGCGTTGCCCGGGCGTATAGAACGCGATGCCCGCGTGTTGCCCGAGAACCTCGCCATCCACGCCCACAAAGGAGCCGGGCTTCTTGGCCTCCGGCATTTCCTGCTCGATGAACGTTCGATAGTCACCGTGGCTCACGAAACAAATCTCTTGGCTTTCCTTGAGTTCCTCAACGGGCAATCCAAGCGATTCGGCCTCCTGCCACACATCACACTTCTGCATATGGCCCACCGGAAAGAGTAACCGCGGCAACCAGGCGGGATTGATTCGATAGAGAAAGTAACTCTGGTCCTTGCGCGCATCGAGCGCCCGGTGCAGCGACCACTGTCCATTGACCTGCTGCACGCGAGCATAGTGCCCCGTCGCCACATGGTCCATGCCTCGCTCTTGCGCCAAGGCGTAGAGGGAGCGCAATTTCACCCGCTCATTGCACCGCACGCAGGGGTTGGGCGTGGTGCCGGAAGCATACCCGGCGACGAAATCATCGATCACGCCCTGCTGAAAGACTTCGCGCCGATCGACCACCTCATACGGAATACGTAGACGCTGCGCGACATACTTCGCGATGCCGATCTTGCAGCATCCCCGCTCTTCCCAGCGCTTGGAGACGGCGATCTGGTCATCCTCATGCTCCCATACCTGGAGCGTGATGCCGTGGACATCGTATCCCTGCTGTACGAGGAGCGACGCCGCGACGGAGCTGTCCACTCCGCCGCTCATGCCTAGCAGTACGGTCTGACGTGCCATAAATTTACCGGGGGAAGAATGCGCCGAGCACTTACGGCTCTTGCGTTTTGACTTTGCCGCGATGGGCCACGAGGTCGCGTACGCCGGGATCCTGCGGAGCACCGAACTCAGAAGACTCGTCCTCCGTCCACTTCTCAGCGCCCATATTGCTCATGCCGTGAAAATGCGCGCCTTCCTCGATCATGATCACCGGGCTCTGGATATCCCCGATGAGAATCCCCGGCTTTTGAATCTCGACCCTCTGCAGTGCCGTCACCGACCCCTTCACGCGCCCGCTGATCGAGACGGACCCGGCGGCAATCACACCCTTGATGACGGCGCTTTCGCCGACGATCACCGCCCCGCCCGTATGCACTTCTCCCTCGACCCGGCCATCGATTCGGACGGTGCCATCAAACGTGACAATGCCCTTGAAGCTGGTGCCCTTGCCGAGGAAGGTAAACTTATCGTCTTCCGCGACCGGCTGCTTTTTGGTCTCACCCCACATCGGCATCCTCCTTCGCGCACCCCACGCATCCTAGAAACCGGGGCGCCACTGAATGGAACCTTCCTCTGCCTACCTCTGGCTTACAAGGCAAGCCGCACTCTGTCCAACGAATTCGTCGTTGTGCCAACGTTATCCGTTGACCAACTTGACGCCCTGGCCGCGCGTGGATCCCTGCCCCTGCGGCTCGCGCGAGCCTGACTGGCTCATCTCCAACGTGCCGTTGAAGACCACCCCTTCCTCCATAGCCAGCAGCGGCGCCTTTACGCCGGCATTGACTACGGCAGGGGCGCGCAACTTCACCTTCTCCCGGGCGCTGATGTCGCCGGTGATCTTCCCCTTGCACACCACGGTACCGGCCGTGATCTTTGCCGTCAGGACGGCATCCTCACCGACCAGCAACACCCCTTCGGTATGAATCTCTCCGTCAAGATTGCCATCGATGCGTACGGTGCCGTTATAGGAGATGACGCCCTTGAAGCTGACGCCCTTCCCGACAAAGGCATTAATTTCTTCGTTTCCCTCGCGTGGTGCCGTAGACTCCAAATTTTCCATTTCAGTTCCCTCGCTTTGTCCTGCCTGACGCTTCCCGTCCTGTTTGTCCTTATTGATCCACGCCATTTGTTACACCTCCCACAAATAACAACAACTCACGCACTGACCGAAGGACATGACTGCTATAGCCGCCCGATGTCACTCCCCGTTCAAAAATTCTGACGGCATTCTACTCCGGTCATTCCAAGAAAATCTGCCCTGAAAATGTCTCGACTATGAATCGAGCAACCGCTCGACGACGCCGTCCAATTCTTCAGGCGAAAAGTAATGAATGACGATCTTACCGCCGCGCCGCCCCCTCTGCACATCCACCCTGGTGCCCAGACGTTTCTGCAATCGCTCCTCAAGGTCCGACCGCAATGGCGCACGAACCGGACGCTTGCCCGGCTTCCTGGCTTCAGCGTGTTCCTGCACCAACCGCTCAGCTTCACGAACCGAGAGTTGCCCATCCACAATCTGCGTCGCCAGACTGATCTGCGCGGCTGGTGTCATGAGCCCGAGAATGACCTTGGCATGACCTGTAGAGAGCTGATCGGATTCGATCATGTGCTGCACCTCGGAGGGGAGCGACATCAACCGCAGCAGGTTCGCCACGGACGACCGATCGCACGCCACCTTCTGAGCAATCGCCTCCTGGGTCAGCCCGAATTCATTCAGCATGCGTTGGTACGCCCGTGCGGTCTCCATGGGATTCAGGTCGTCCCGCTGGAGGTTCTCCACTAACGCCAACACCATAGACTCCTGATCGGACACGTTTCGAACAAGAGCTGGAATCTTCTGCATTCCCGCCAACTTAGCAGCTCTCAAGCGTCTCTCGCCTGCAATTAACTCATAAATGCCATCGCCTTTTCGACGCACCAGAATGGGTTGCAGCAGGCCGTTCTGCTTCAACGAGGCGGTCAACTCAGCCAGTTCGACTTCGGAGAACTGCTGCCGAGGCTGGAAGCGGTTCGGAACAATGGCTTCAAGCCGCAATTCCTGCACGTCGCCACGTTCCGGCTCGGCCGTGGTTCGACCGGTCGGCAATAGCGCGTCGAGTCCTCTACCGAGGGCTTTTTTCTCCATGGACCACAAACTCCTTGGCTAGGGAAAGATAGGCTTGAGCACCGGCTGATGCCATGTTGTACAACAACGCCGGGCGACCGTAGCTCGGTGCCTCGGCCAACGTCACATTGCGCGGAATCATCGTTTGGTACACGCTGGCCCCGAAATGCCCGCGAATCTGTTCGACCACCTGGCGGGCCAGCGAATTGCGCGCATCGTACATCGTGAGCACGATGCCCTCGATTTCCAATCCAGGGTTCAGGGATTGCCGAAGACGCTGAATACTCTCCATCAACCGACCAAGGCCTTCCATCGCATAGTATTCGCATTGCACCGGGATCAGCACGGAATGCGCCGCGACCATCGCATTGATGGTCAGAAGGCCCAGGGCGGGCGGACAATCCAGCAGTATGGTGTCGTAGCGGTCCGACACGTCAGCCAGGGCCTCTTTCAGTCGCTGCTCACGGTCCTCCATATTCACCAGCTCGACCTCTGCACCGGCGAGATGGGAATTTGCCGGGACGATCGATAATCCATTCACCCCGGTCTGCATGGCGAGAGACTCAATACTCTCTTTACTAATCAATACATTGTAGATCGTCTTCGTGAGCGACATGGCGTCGACACCAAGCCCGCTGGTCGCGTTTCCCTGAGGGTCAATATCGACGAGGAGAACTGATCCTCCCTCGATTGCCAACGCTGCGGCAAGGTTCACAGAGGTGGTCGTTTTCCCCACCCCACCCTTTTGATTTGCAACAGCTATGATTCGAGCCATGTAGTTCCCCTATCCACTCAGCTAAAGATATGCGCGCCCCCAATGTTCCACGTGGAACACCATCTCATCCAGATGACTTTGAAAAAACCGACAACACTCGATGACCGTACTTAGCAGGAAGCTCATACTCGACTTCCTCTATCAAAGCAAGGCCGGTAAGCTCAAAACCTCTAGGAACCCTCTCCGCACGGTATAAAACAAGTTTTCCGTCCGGCTTCAGAAGTGTCGAGAGCGCCAATCCACACTCATCAACCTTAAAGGCCCTGACCACGATGTAGTCAAATCGCGCCTGAACATTCCCTCGACTGGCATAATCTTCCAGTTTGGCCGTCGCAACCGTCGCACCTACCAGACCAAGCGTTCCCACGACGTACCGCAAGAATGCACCCTTCTTTTCGTTCGGATCGAGCAACTCAACCGACAGCTCAGGCCGTACAAACTTGAGAGGAAGGGCAGGAAATCCAGCCCCGGCCCCAACATCAAGCAACTCAGTTTCATCATTAATATCAATGACTTTAAGGCCAGCAATTGAGTCAATAAAATGCTTCACCAGGACCTCTCGATCATCGTCGATGGCCGTGAGATTAATGGCTTTATTCCACTTCTTCAACTCAACGAGATAGCGAAAGAAATAAGAGATGGAGAGATCAGGAATGGAGCTAGAGAGATCCGCTGCGAGGGACTGAAGTGATTTTGCGAA
The DNA here is from genome assembly GCA_000196815.1 of Nitrospira defluvii. Classification (GTDB taxonomy): domain Bacteria; phylum Nitrospirota; class Nitrospiria; order Nitrospirales; family Nitrospiraceae; genus Nitrospira_A; species Nitrospira_A defluvii_A. Next base: position 328,604 of record FP929003.1, on the reverse strand, counting down.
CTGAATTTCGTCCTGTTCCACGTGGAACACTTACGCGAAAATAACCTGGGCGGTCAAGCAAGTTTTTCCCTATGAGTCGGACATAAGGTCACATTACCTCTATCCATGCGATCCGGTACGTCCATTTCATGCCGATGGTTGCCGACGATGTCTCTCGATTGCAACCAGCAAAAGGGAAATAGCTGCAGGTGTTACACCGGAAATACGCGAAGCCTGCCCTACCGATGCCGGCTTCACCCGCTTAAGTTTTTCCCTGACTTCGCTCGAAAAACCGGTGATTCCGTCATAATCAAACTGATCGGGGATGGCGCGGTGCTCTAACTTCTCTGATCGCTGAATTTGCTGCAGCTGCCGCTTAATATAGCCTTCGTATTTCACTTCGAGCTGAATCGCTTCGGTGATGTCAGGATCATCAATATCAGCGCCACCGAACACTGCGACGATCTTGTTGTAGCTCATTTCCTGACGCCGGAGGATTTCAGCCAAAGATTGGGTTGGCCCCACAGCTCCTACCTCCGCCTCCTCCATGAGCCGCTTCACATCAGACGTTATTTTCGGCCTGGTTTCCTTAAGACGCTGAACTTCCCGTTCAATGGCAAACCGCTTTGCCTCCAGCTTCCCGTGCATCTCATCAGATACCAACCCGATGCGGTGTCCGAGATCCATTAAGCGAAGATCGGCATTGTCATGGCGGAGCAATAGTCGGTATTCCGCACGCGAAGTGAACATGCGGTAGGGTTCCCTGGCATCTTTCGTGATTAAATCATCAATTAACACGCCAATATAGGCCTGCGACCGATCCAGCACGAGCGGCGCTTCACCCCGCAGCTTCAGGGCGGCATTTATTCCGGCCATGATTCCCTGGGCACCGGCCTCTTCATATCCGGAAGTCCCGTTGATTTGGCCGGCATGGTAGAGCCCGGCAACCAATTTCGTCTCGAGCGAATTGTGAAGTTGGCGGGGAGGAAAATAATCGTACTCGACCGCATACCCAGGCTTCAGCATTCTCGTCTGCTCAAGCCCGGGAATGGTCTTCAGGATGGCTGCCTGCACATCGACCGGGAGACTGGTTGAAATTCCATTCGGGTAAAATTCGTTCGTATCCAACCCTTCCGGCTCAATGAAGATTTGATGCCGGTCTTTATCGGCAAATCTCACGACCTTATCCTCGATCGAGGGGCAATACCGGGGACCGATAGAATCAATCACCCCGCTGAACAAGGGCGATCTATCAATATTTTTCGCAATAATATCATGCGTTTGAGAATTCGTGTACGTCAAGTGGCAGGGCACCTGTGGCAAGGACACACGCCGTGTCCGGTAAGAAAACGGCGGTGGAGGATCGTCTCCCGGCTGCACCTCCATCACAGAAAAATCGATAGAATCCCGGTCGAGTCGGGGCGGAGTTCCAGTCTTCAACCGGCCAACCTCAAAGCCAAAATCACGCATGCAATCGGACAGGTGCTCCGCGGAGGCCTCCCCGGCTCGACCGGCGGGAAAATGATTGAGACCAATATGGATCAATCCCTTCAGGAACGTGCCCGAGGTGAGCACCACTGCCCGCGCATGAATAGATACGCCGGCATCCGTCACAATCCCGGTGACGCCGCCCGCTCTGGTGAGAATGCGATCAACCGTCCCGCCCCTGATCTCAAGTGCCGGCTGCGCACGGAGCGTGCGCTGCATGACTTCGCGATAGACCTTTTTATCGCATTGCGCGCGCAAGGCACGGACCGCAGGACCCTTGCTGGTGTTGATCATGCGAAACTGGATGCCGGCCTGGTCGGTATTCCGCCCCATTTCTCCGCCCAACGCATCGATCTCCTTGACGAGATGTCCCTTGGCAATGCCGCCGATCGCAGGATTGCAGGACATCTGAGCGATCCGGTCAGGATCCATCGTGAGCAGGATCGTACGCGCCCCCATGCGGGCTGCGGCCAGCGCCGCTTCACACCCGGCATGGCCACCCCCGACGACGATGACGTCACACTGTTCACTCACGACAAGAATCCTTTCATTTCCCGATACAAAACTCGGCGAATATCCGCTCCAGAATCTCATCGGTGGTGATAGCACCGGTGATTTCACCTAAGGCATCGGCGGCAATGCGAAGATCCATGGCCACCAATTCGCCCGCACGTCCCGCGTCCACCGACTGTCTGGCCTGCTCCACCCCTTGCAGGGCACGCTCGAAGGCAGCAGCATGCCGGAGATTGGTCACAAGAACCCCTTCCCGGGACTCTAAACCCCTCGGCATCAATCGGCTGCTGATCGCATCCCGCAATCCATCCAGCCCGATGTGCATTTTTGCAGAGATTTCGAACAGACCGGCGCTCACGGGGCAGACGCGGGTAAGGTCTTCTTTCGAGATGCGAGATGGCAGATCGCACTTATTCAGGACCAGCAACGCCCGCGCAGCCTCCGAACGACGAAGCAACAACAGATCGCTTTCCAGCATCGGTTGCGAGCTGTCCAGAAGAATCAGCGCCAGATCCGCGTCTTCCCATGCGAGGTGGCTCCGACGAATGCCCTCGGTTTCGACCGGGTCATCCGTGGTGCGGATGCCGGCCGTGTCGAAGAGTCGCACGGGAATGCCGTGGATATTGACGACCTCCTCCAACAAATCCCGCGTCGTGCCGGGAATCGGGGTGACGATCGCGCGATCGCTCCGCAACAGGGCATTCATCAAACTCGACTTGCCGACGTTTGGACGTCCGAGAATCGCCACTGCGGCGCCTTCTCTCCAGATCCGGCCTTCCTCCCCGGACTGAACCAAACCCCGCAGCTTAATCAAAGTCTCGTCAAGGAGCCGCAGAAGTTCGTCCTGCCGAACGAATGCAATATCCTCCTCGGCAAAATCGAGCGCCGCTTCGATATGCGCCAACGCCACGACTAAACCCGACCTCGTCTCCTCCACCTCACGGGACAATTCACCGCGCCGCTGGGATTGGGCAATCGCCAGACTGCGCGCAGTCTTCGCACGAATGGTATCGAGCACGGCCTCGGCCTGCGCCAGGTCCAATCGTCCATTGAGGAAGGCGCGCTTGGTAAACTCTCCCGGCTCAGCCAGCCTGGCCCCTGCGGATATCAGGCTCCGGCACAGCTGATCCAGCACGACCGGCCCCCCATGGCACTGCACCTCGACGACATCCTCGCCGGTATACGAATGCGGCCCCCTCATCACGACGACAAGCGCTTCATCGAGCACCCCATGCGGGCGTGATTCCGTACGGTACGGAACGGCGCGTGTCGCACCGGGGGAGCCTACGTCCGCCAGCGCCATGACATGAGTTCGAAGGTCGTGAAGGGATTTGCCGGACCGGAGGCGTACGACTTGAGAAGCGACATCACAGGCGTGAAGCCCGCTGATGCGGACCACCCCGATTCCACCTTCGCCGGGAGGGGTGGCGATAGCACAGATCGTATCGTCCAGCGCGCCATGCATGACGCACCCAATCGCGTGGAATTACTCGGATGGACTGTTGCGCCGCTTGCCGCTGCTCTTCTGTTCTTTCGGTTCGTCGCCGGTAACCGCATCGGCATCCGCCGCAGCCACCTGCCACTTCTTCCCGAACAGCCGCTCGGTCACCACCTGCTGGGTGATCGTGAGCGTATTGTTCGTCAGCCAATAGAGCACCAATCCGGCAGGAAAATTCACGAACAGGAACGTCATGAACACCGGCAGAAACAGCATGATCTTCGCCTGCGTCGGATCCATCGTGGTCGGAGTGATTTTTTGCTGAATGACCATGGTGGCGCCCATGACGATCGGCAGCACGTAGTAGGGATCCTGCACAGACAGGTCTTTGATCCAGAGCATGAACGGGGCCTGCCGAAGATCGATCGTCATGTAGAGAATATTGAACAGCGCCACGAAGACCGGCATCTGCAGCACCATCGGCAGACAGCCGCCGACCGGATTCACCCGATGATCTTTATAGAGCTTGATCAGCTCCTTGTTCAGCCGCTCACGATCGTCCTTGAACTTCGTCTGCAGGGCCAGCACTTTCGGCTGGATGACCTGCATCTGCTTCATGGACTTGTAGCTCTTGTATTGCAGCGGCACGAACATCAGCTTGATCAGCATGGTCAAGAGAATGATCGTGACCCCGTAGTTGTGCGTAAATTCGTAGAGGAATCGCAGCACATAGAAAATCGGCTTGGCCACCGCCTTCACCAACCCCCAACTCCCGAAGACAAACCAGCCGAAATCAATCGTATCTTCCAGGCCGACGTTCAAGCGTTTCAGCGTGTCATACTCTTTTGGACCGGCGTAGAGTTGCATCGCCATCGTCGCCCCATTGACGGGCGTGGCGAAGCGGACACCGGCCGACACCAGCTTGTCCCCTTCTTTCTTTGCGAGGGCAGCCGAAGCCTTCTGCGGCATCAACACGCTTAAGAAATACTTATCCTGAATGGCCGACCACTTCACGTCGCCTTTGCGCTCAGCCTCGCCGTCCGGCGTTTCCTTCAATACCTTGTCGTCGACTAGTGACGCCGACCCCATGAGCCCGATGAAACCTTCCCCCCACTCCACAATGCCGAAATTGGTGCCGAGAGTGACATCCACCGGAGTCGTCAGCCCTTGAGTACGAATCGCAATGTCCACCACGTAGGACCCATGGTGAAAGGTCAGCTCCTTCTCAACGTCAACATTCTTCTGGGAATCGTGGTACCGGAAGGTGAGGTGACCGACAGGATGCGCGCTATCGAGATGCGAGAGATCCTGGGTGACCTGATAGAGGGCAGATCCAAGGTCGCTGGTCACGGATTGATCCCCGGTCACCAGGCTCAGAGGTCCCTTGAACCGTCCTCCGCTATAGACCAACTGCACAGGCGTCGAGCTCTGCTCGACAGCCGCACTGTATCGCTTCAATTCCCAGGATTTGAGCACGGCGCCGCGATTGCTGAATTTGGCACGAAACAGTTCCGTGTCCACTTCAACCGTTTGCTCTTCACTTGCCGCCCCGGTCGCATTGCCGGGAGAAGCGGGCACACCATTCACGGAAGAGACCGGAGCAGCACTCACAGACTTCGCCGAATCTCCCGCCCCCCCCCCAGGCTTGCCTGTCTCGGCTGCAGGGCTTGGGTTCGTAGCCACCTGCACCGGCTCAGACGGCGGCAACAGCCCCATGCCTTTGAGCAGGTAGTCGTAACCGATAATCACGGCCAGGGAGACGATGAGGAAGACGATGACGCGTTTTTCCATGGGATTTATGTACTGAGCAGAAGCTGAAGAGTTATTGCCACGACGGTTACCGTACCGGGTCCACTCCGCCGGGATGGAAGGGATGACATTTCAGCAAGCGCCTACCCGCCATGAGAAGCCCCTTGAGAACGCCATACCGCTCGATGGCATCCTGGGCATACACGGAACACGTGGGATGGAACCGGCACGCAGGCCCGAGCAATGGGGACAGACAGGCTCGATAGATCATCAAGAGGACAATGCACAGCCGCCTCAGAGCGAGGGTTCCCCAAAACGGGCCAACCGCTGCCTTTGTAATGTGCCTCGCCATAGGTTCTGCAGCTCCGCATACGGCAGATTCAGGCACTCTCGCTTCGGAAACACGAGAAATGCGTGACCTGGGACTAATGCCGGGCGCACCGCGCGGCCCAATTCCCGAAACAGGCGCTTTGCCCGATTCCGACGCACTGCTGTCCCGAACCGTCGCCCGATCACAATCCCCAACATCACATCCTGGGACAGGCCCGGACAAATCTGGAGATTGAATAGTCCTGTTGAAACCCGTCGGCCGTTCTTCTTGATGTGCTGGATATCCCGGCTACGCTTCAAGAAAAACGGAACAGCCCTTTGCCCTGCCGACATAACACACCTGCCTGTGGGTCACCAGTCCGACCAGGCCTCTAAGACCAGAAGCCACGTGCCAAGACTGTGCGTCGCCGCATTTTTACTACGACCAGGCTAAGACGACAGGACCCACCCCAGGTGTACCATCCACCACCTGGATGTTGCCTACTTGCAGATTGCCTAGCGGCAGGAAAGAATCAGACGGTGAGACGAGCGCGGCCTTTGGCTCTACGACGAGCGATAACTTTTCGGCCGTTCTTGGTACTCATGCGCTTCCGAAATCCATGTTCCCGCTTGCGCTTGAGATTCGAAGGTTGTTTAAAAGTGAACGACATTGCGCACTCCTTGTCGAGAGATCATTCTTCAATGAAGAGGCCGCATTATAGGGGCGGGACAGGAGGGTGTCAATCAACCTGCGCGCTTCAATCAGCCCTGGAAGGGCGCACGGAAGGAGAATCAGAACTGGAAATGGGGAAAGGTTTCTGACCGCGCGACCGCTACTCACCTCGAACTCTTGAGGCACTCTTGCCCGACTGTGACAAACATGCCACAGAAACAGGCAAAGGTCGCGTCTTGCCGCATTGATCTAACTAATTGTTCTGGAAAGATAATCGGTCCAGCTTGCAACAATCTCAACCCTGGCATCCGGCTTGCGTGAGTAGAGCCCGGAGCTGTAGGGCCGCCACGGATTGGAGATATGCCTGGCGGCCGGCAATGCTCCCGCAGAAACCAGATGCATGCATTCTGAACCGGCCATGCTTGTCCGCGCGCGTCAGTGACAAAAACGAGAAGAGTTCGCGAGAATCGCTCCCTGCGGGATAGAATGAAACAATGAGACGCCTGAACCACTTTTGCCGCACCTTCTGTAGCCTAGCCCTCGTCGGACTCCTGTCGATGAGCGTGGGCGGGTGCGTTGAAACAGTCCCCGACGAGCTCGTAGAAGCCATCGAAAGCATCGATCGTGACCTCGTGACGCTGCGGGCATCCGACATCAGCCCCGAAGCCTATTCAAAATTCTCCCGCCAATGGATCTCTTTACGAGCCCGCATTCAATCCGAAGAAAATATCGTCCGTTGGCCGTGGGAAGAAAATGAGCTGGAGACCGACCTGGAAAGCCTGCAAGTCGAAGGGTCGCAGCTCGTGGCCGACGTGAACACGCGCCTCCAAGCCCAACGCACCACCGCCGAAACAAAACTCGCCAAGGTCGAGCAACGGCTCCGCCTCTTGAACACCCGCGTGGGAGATATCGGCAGCCGTGTGGTACTCGGCGAACATCCGGTTGAAACCGAACTGCTTGTACGACAAGCTCGCCTGTTCATTGAACAGGGACAGTTCGACCATGCCATCCAGGCTTCAGATCGTGCGGGGAAAATACTTCTCACCCAAACCGCCTTGCTGACAAACGAGTTGGGCCGGTATGCCGATGACGACCTCATTGCAGCCTGGCGAGAATCAGCCCAACGAACCATTGAGTGGTCGCGCACCCATCGTGCGCAAGCCATTGTCATCAGCAAGGCCGACCGAGTGCTGTCTCTGTACAAGAACGGCAAGAAAGTATTGACCTATCCCATCCGCCTGGGGTCGCGAGGCATCCGGGCGAAACAGCACTACGGCGACGGCGCAACGCCCGAAGGCGAATATCGCATTCACCGCAAACGCGGGTCGGGACAGACCCCGTATTTCCGCGCCCTGATTCTCGACTATCCCAATGCCGACGATCGACGCCGCTTTGAGGAAGCACAGCAATCAGGCTTGATTCCCAAGAGTCAGCATATGCCCGGCCTGATCCAGCTCCATGGCATCGCACAAGGTATCACGGATCAACCGTACGGCAGCATCCTGTTGGATAATCCTCAGATTGCTGCGCTCTTTGACCAAGTTTCCGTTGGAACACCTGTCACCATTGTCGGCGCACTGGAATCGCAGAATTCCATTTCTCTCGTACTGGCCGATCTGGGTGACCAGGAAGAAGAAACCTAAGAGACCCATCCTTCCACGCGACCCCTCCAACCGCACAGCAACCACGCCCCCTCGTTCAAGACACTCCTACCCGACCTCTGGCTTCTCTTCGTTTGCCTTTTTACACGCTCGAACCTAAGATACGAACGAGCCGAGGTCCATCGATTCGTTCCTCCACTAACGGAAGAGAGCGTGTTATGCCGACCCGTCCCACTGCATCGCTCCTGCTCGACAACCCGACCATCAGCAAAACGCTGGACGACCTGGCAAGCAGCCATACGATCGAGCGTATCTGGACACGAGACCATACCCTCTGGAAGTCCAGTCCGACCGAAATCGATAATCGGCTCGGCTGGTTGACGGTTCTCGACCACATGCAGGACGGGCTCACCGAGCTACGGAGCTTTGCAAAGGCTGCCCGGGAAGCTCGCATTACCGACGTCGTGCTTCTCGGAATGGGTGGAAGCAGCTTGGGGCCCGAAGTCCTCCGCTGCACATTTGGTTCTGCCAAAGGGTTCCCCAAACTCTGGGTACTGGACTCCACCGTCCCTGGTTGGGTCCGTCAGGTGACGAAAGCGATTCAACCGGCGCGAACCCTCTTTCTCGTGGCCAGCAAGTCCGGGGGCACCATTGAAGTGATGTCACTCTTCGCTCACTTCTGGGAACTTGTCCGGCGGACTAAAGGCAATCGCGGGGGAGCCCAGTTTGTCGCCATCACGGACCCCGGCACCGGACTCGAACAGCTGGCGCGCGAGCGCGGGTTCTGGCGCACGTTCACCAATCAGCCGGACATCGGCGGGCGGTACTCCGTCCTCTCCTACTTTGGCCTGGTGCCCGCCGCACTGCTGGGACTCGACGTGGGCAAACTCCTCAGCCGGGCCCTGACCATGCGTGAATCCTGCCGGAACACGTCATCGCCGAAGGACAACCCGGGAGCAGCCCTGGGCGGGATGATGGCCGCGATGGCCATGGCAGGGCGCGACAAGGTGACTCTGCTGACCTCCCCCGCGCTCAATTCGTTTGGACTCTGGGTGGAACAACTTCTCGCAGAAAGCACCGGGAAGGAAGGAACCGGGATCGTTCCCGTGGCAGGAGAACCCCTCGCCTCCCCAACTGCCTATGGAGCCGATCGGCTCTTCGTCGCGCTTCGACTCAAAGGCGACCGCAATGCCGCGTTGGATCGATCCATCATCGCGCTGCAACGGGCCGGGCATCCGGTATTTCGATTGAACCTGGCCGACCGCTACGACCTCGGCGGGGAATTCTTCCGTTGGGAATTCGCCACAGCAGTCGCAGGACATGCGCTCGGCATCCATCCGTTCGATCAGCCGAACGTGCAAGAGAGCAAAGACAACACCGCTCGCGTCTTAAAAGACGTTGAGACGCAGGGACGATTCCCTTCACTGCCGATGCTCACGCCCAAGCAGGCACTGACCCAATTGCTCGAACAGGCGGCGCCCAATCGCTACCTGGCCATGCTGGCGTACACCACTCCCAGCCCTCAACTGGATGCTTCGATACGTGCGTTGCGCAAAGCGGTGATGCTGCGCCACCACATCGCCACCACGGCGGGCTATGGTCCCCGGTACCTGCATTCCACAGGCCAACTCCACAAAGGCGGCCCGAACAGCGGCCTGTTCCTCGAATTCGTGGACGGCATGAAACCTGACGTTCCGGTTCCCGAAAAGTTCTATTCCTTCGGCACGCTGGCACAGGCGCAAGCCGTCGGGGACCTTCAATCGTTGCAGACGCATCAGCGCCCGGCCGTACGTATCGCCCTCGGCCCCAATCCCGTGCGCACCATCCGAAGCCTCATTGCCATGCTCACCCCGGCCAAAGCCGGCCGTCGTAAACCCGCTGCAAAAAAACGTCCTCTGCCCAAACGCCGCACTCACCGTTGACATGTCCCAGGCTCCAGAAATCCACCGCTTCTCTGACACCCAGGAACTGACCCGTGCCGCTGCAGAGCTCTTCCTGGAAGTGGGCAGGCAGGCGATCACCCAGCGGAATTGTTTCCTCGCGGCTCTCTCGGGCGGCTCAACGCCGAAGACCTTGTATTCGATCCTGGCCAGCGAGGACTACGCACAGCAACTCGACTGGAGCAAGGTGCACTTTCTGTTCGGCGACGAGCGGAGCGTGCCGCCGACACATGTCGACAGCAATTTCGCCATGGCAAACGCCATGCTGTTCAGCCCCTTGCACATTCCCTCCACACAGATTCACAGGATACGCGGCGAAGACCCGCCTGAAGCGGCGGCAGCTCACTACGAAACTACCCTGCGCCACCTCACTGCAGCCGTCCCCGGACAATGGCCACAATTGGATCTTGTCCTTCTGGGCATGGGCGACGATGGCCACACCGCGTCCCTCTTTCCCGGCACGGCATCACTGACCGAAGGGACTCGTTGGGTGGTTCCCGGTACTTCTCCCCAGGGAACGCGGGCACGAGTGACTCTCACCCTAGGTGTGATCAATCACGCGAGTGTGGTACTGTTCCTCGTCGCCGGAAGGAACAAAGCCGCAGTCGTGCGACGCGTACTGGAGCAGCGGCCCGGTGATCCAGGCCCATATCCCGCAGCCTTGGTTCGGCCTGAGACCGGACGACTGTTGTGGTATCTTGACCACGCCGCGGCATCCGAATTGACCCCAACAACAGACGATTAGTCAACGCAAGAGGCACCATGATCCTGGCAGGCGATATCGGAGGCACAAAAACCAATCTGGCGCTCTACGACTGGACGACTGAACGGGTCGAGCCGGTGCGGGAAGATAGCTTCCATAGCGCGGACTATAAGACCCTCGAAGAAATCATCGAAGAATTTCTCAGTGCACCGTTGCCCAAGCCCCCGGCAGAAGACGAGCCGGGAAACGAGCCCGTCGAAGCGCCGGCAGAAGAAACTACGGAGGCACCGGAGCTTCCCCCAGAGCCTATCAAATTAACGGCGGCGTGCTTCGGCGTGGCAGGACCGGTGATCGATAACCGTTGCCGCACCACAAATCTTCCCTGGGTCATTGATGGAGCGACACTTGCGGAACGATTCGCCATCCCCCAAGTGCGCCTGCTCAACGATCTCGAAGCAACGGCCCATGGCCTCCTCCTCCTCAATCCCGATGAAATCGTGGTGCTGAACGCCGGCGCCCCGCCGAAGAAAAAACAGGCCCTCGCCTTGATCGCGGCCGGTACCGGTCTCGGTGAATGCATTCTCTATTGGGATGGAACTCGCTACCGCCCCATGCCGTCGGAAGGCGGGCATACGGACTTCGCCCCGAACAGCGACAGCGAAATCGACTTGCTTCGCCATCTGCGTGGCAGCTACCTGCACGTGAGTTACGAACGCATCGTATCCGGGCCGGGCCTTCATGCCATCTACGAATATCTCCGCGACACCAAGAAAAATGAGCCGACCTGGTTGGCGGAGAAGATCAAAGTCGGCAATCCCGCCGCCGAGATTGCCGATGCCGGACTCAAGGGACAGGCCGAAATCGCCAAACAGACCCTTGATTTATTTGCGTCCATTTACGGTGCGGAAGCCGGCAACCTGGCGCTCAAGGCGCTTACACTCGACGGAGTCTATGTCGCCGGCGGGATCGCGCCCAAATTGCTGAAGAAGCTGCAGGACGGCTCGTTTATGCGCGGATTCACCAATAAGGGCCGTTACAAACGGATCATGAGCCAGATCCCGGTGAAGGTCGTGATGAACGACAAAACCGCTCTGCTCGGCGCCGCCTCGACGGCGGCACAACTCTCATCATCGGCCTCAGCATGACACCATCCATCATGAAACCATCATCTGATCTCGATTCCGAAAAGCAGCGGGCGGCCATGAAAGCCGCCGAATATGTACGCGACGGCATGGTCGTCGGGTTGGGGACCGGCAGTACCTCGAAGCATCTGATCATCGCGCTCGGCGAACGGGTGCGCGCAGGGCTCCGAATCCACGCCGTACCGACGTCCCACGACACAGCGGCTCTGGCCAGGCAATCCGGCATCCCCCTCATCGAATCCGATAACGCATGGATGATCGATGTGGCCATCGACGGAGCCGACCAGGTCGATCCCGCCTTGAACCTCGTGAAAGGCGGCGGAGGCGCGCTGCTCAAGGAAAAAATCGTGGCCGCCGCAGCGAAGCGCTTTATTGTGATGGTCGACCACACGAAACTCGTGCCGGCGCTCGGCGGAAGTTTTCCGTTGCCGATTGAAGTCGTGCCGTTCGGATGGGGCAGCACGGCACGAAACATCGAACACACTTCTGGAGGCAAAGCGGTCTTACGCGAGCGAAACGGCGTCGTGTTCCAGACCGAAGCAGGCCACGTGATTCTCGATCTGCACATGCCCAAGATCGATGATCCGGCCACCCTCGAAATAGAACTCAACCAGATTCCCGGCATCGTTGAAACCGGACTGTTCATTGGAAGGACCAGCATCCTGATCGTCGGCCATGCGCAGGGTGCCGATGTCACCCTTGCAGCGGAGTCATGAAGGGCCACCAGGCCGACGGTCCCGTCACTCGACGACATGCGGCACTACTAGCCACCCGGTTCCTCACCAACGCAGTAGCCTGGTTAGGTGCCTGGCACGGCACTACTGCATTGTTCTTCATGCCCGCGGCCTGGAGCCGCCCGAATCCACCGCACAACCATCAACAGTCGAAAACACACACCATGGGTATAGCTATGACGCCTCACGATCCATACAGACTCCCGCGCCACGTCATTCCATCTCATTACGATTTGCGTATGGAGCCCGACCTCCAGGCACACTCATTCACCGGCCACGAGGTCGTCACATTGACGGTGACCGAGCCGACTACTGAGATCCTCCTGAATGCGACCGAATTGGAAGTCTCGACGGCGACACTGTCCGGCGAAACAACGTCGCCGCGCACCGGGACCGTGCGGATGGATGAAGAGCACCAGCGATGCCACATCTCCTTCCCGTCGGCCATTCAACCCGGCGCCTGGAAATTGAGCCTGGCGTTTCGCGGCACACTGAACGATAAATTGCGCGGGTTCTATCGCAGTAGTTACAAGGATGACCAGGGCAATTCGCACAGCCTGGCCGCAACCCAATTCGAAGCGACTGACGCGCGGCGGGCCTTCCCCTGTTGGGACGAACCGCAATTCAAAGCCGTCTTCGCCGTCACCCTGGCCATCGATCCCGCGCTGACCGCCATCTCGAATACCCGGATCGTGGACGATCGACAAGAGGGGGGAAAACGAGTGCTGCGCTTTGCGGAGTCCATGAAGATGTCCACGTATCTCGTGGCCTTCATCGTCGGGAACCTCCAAGCCACAGCTCCCACCATGGCCCGGCAGACCCCGGTCCGCCTCTGGTCCGTGCCCGGCAAACAACACCTGACCCCGTTCGGTCAGGAAATCGCCGTGTACTCGCTCGATTTTCTTGCCGACTACTATGGCATCCCCTATCCGGGCGACAAGCTCGATCTCATCGCCATCCCAGACTTCGCTTCCGGAGCGATGGAAAATCTGGGTGCGATCACGTTCCGTGAAACAGCCCTTCTGCTGGACCAGCGCACGGCCACACATGCGGAACAGGGACGAATCGCAGACGTGGTCGCGCACGAGAATGCCCACATGTGGTTCGGCGACCTCGTGACGATGGCCTGGTGGAACGGGCTCTGGCTCAACGAAGCCTTCGCCACCTTCATGGAAATGCTGGTGGTCGACGCCTGGAAACCGGAGTGGGAACGTTGGACCGCCTTTGGCGTCTCACGCGCTGCCGCGCTGTCGGTCGACGGCTTGCTGAGCACGAGGCCGATTGAGTTCCCCGTGCGCGCGCCCAAAGAAGCCGAAGCCATGTTCGACGTGCTGACCTATGAAAAGGGAGCCTCCGTCCTGCGCATGCTGGAACAGCATATCGGTCCGACGGTATTCAGAAACGGCGTCCGCCACTATTTGACGACGCATGCTTACGCCAACGCAGAGACTACCGACCTGTGGGTCTCGCTCGCGCATGCCTCACAACAGAATGTTCCGGCACTCATGAACGAATGGATCTTCTCGCCGGGATATCCCTTACTCTCGCTCGCCGTCGACTCTTCCTCAACCCTGACACTCACGCAGCGCCGCTTCACATATGCGGAAGACTCTGCGGCGGCATCGTCCGGAGCACCTGCGCAACTCTGGCAGGTACCGATACAGTTGCGCATCCAGACCGCCCAGGGCGCTGAAACCCGGCGTGTGCTGCTCAGCGATCGGGAGAACCGTATCCCGCTCCCGAAGGATTGGACATCAGTACTGGCGAACGAAGGCGGGCACGGATTCTATCGGGTTCGATACAGCACCGAGCTCCTCAACGGTCTGCAACAGACCGGGCCTCAGACCATGGCTCCCGTGGAACGGTTTAATCTCCTGAACGACACATGGGCCTCCACCATCGCCGGCATGGTGTCACCCACCGAGTATCTCAGTTTGACGGGACATTTCCGCGGCGAACAGGATCCGCATGTCTGGGCCGTGATGTTGGGGTCGTTCTCCACCATGAATCACCTGCTGAGCGAGGAGGATCGACCGCTGCTGGCTGCCTTTGTACGCAATCGCCTCACCCCGACATTCCAGGATCTGGGATGGACGCCACAGGCCGATGAGCGCGATCTCGTCAAAGAACTGCGCGGTGACATGATTCGCGCCTTGGGCACATTAGGTCGCGACCAGACGGTGCAAGCCCAGGCGCTGGAAGCCTATACCGCTCTGCAGCAGCAGACTCGACCGATCGACCCCAATGTGATCCCGGCGCTCGTTTCCATTCTGGCCTTCACAGGCGACGCGGCTCGCTACGAGGAATTTCTCACCCGCTTCCACAAGGCCTCCACCCCGCAGGAAGAGCGCCGCTATCTCTTTTCACTCGCGGCCTTCCGGATACCCGAACTGCTGGAGCGCACGTTGGCGAAAACCCTGACCGACGAGATCCGCACTCAAGATGCGCCCTTCCTCGTCAGCAGCCTCTTACACAATGTGTACATTCGTGAAAAAGCCTGGGAGTTTGTGAAGACCAATTGGGAGCGCATGGACCGGCAGTTTCCCAAGAGCGGCCTGCGCCGCATGTGCGGGGGGATCACCGGCCTTTCGACTCCGGAATTGGAGCGGGACGTCAGAGCGTTCTTCGCATCCCGGAAGATCGACCTGGGGGGAAAGACTCTGGAGCAGTATCTGGAGCAACTGCACATCGCCGTGCGATTCCGTGAACGCGACCGCGACGCCATTCGCGCCGTGCTGGCACGCACAGCGATGTAGTGGGAACGGTCGGATTCGTCAAGCCGGCCGTCACTCGTGCCGAAGCACGCTCAAGGGTGGCTGCCCGAGCAGACGATACGTACTGAGGAATCCCACGACCAGGGTGAGCAAGACGGTGCAACCCAGCCCGATGCCCAGCAATGACGGTTCCAGCGACCAGGGCAACTCCAGAATATAGCGCAGAATCCCCCACGAAAAGAGGCTGGCCAGGACGACGCCGATCACCCCCGCCACGCATCCCAGCACTGCATATTCCGCTGCAAACGACCGGGCAATTAACGCACGGGGCGCGCCGAGAGCCTTGAGAATCACGGCCTCATAGAGACGACGATACCGCGTAGCCGCCAGAGCCGCCGCCATGACGAGTGCCCCGGCTAACAGACAAAACAGCGCCACCGCTCGGATGGCCAGGGACAGCCGGTCGAGAACCCGGGCGAAGCTGCTTAAGACCTCGCCGATGTTAATCGCCGTCACGTTGGGAAACGCGGCGACCACGGCCGACTGCAGCGCCACCTCATCCTGCGGGGACACTCGCACCGTCGCGACATAGGTCATCGGGGCCCCGTCCAATGCGCCCGGTGAAAAGATCATATAGAAATTCGTGGAGAAATTTCCCCACTCGACCTTTCTGATACTGCTCACCTCAGCCCGCATGATCGTCCCCTGGATATTGAGGTCCAGCGTGGTGCCCACATCAATGCCGAGACTCTTTGCCGCTTCTTCTTCGACAGACACCTGCGGTCGCGGAAAGACCTGCCCCGGCTTCCACCAGGCGCCTTTGACAATCCTATTGTCTTTAGGCGGCTGATCGAGAAAGGTCAGCACGTACTCACGATTCACATACCAGTTCTTCCGCTTCTCCTCTCGCGACTGGCCGGGTTGGTCTTCCTGTTCGGACTCCCGCTCGGCCGTGACCGCGTGCCCATTAATCGCATGCAATCGAGACCGCACGAGCGGAGTCAAATCAGGAGCCATATCGCCGGTGTGCCGATGAACCAAGGCGGAGAAGCCCTCCGCCTGATCCGGCTGAATATCGACAAAAAAGAAGGTCGGTGAATCGTTCGGTCGATTCTCGCCGACTTGACGGACCAAGGCCTGCTCCAGCAACGCAATCGCAAGAATCACCATGACCCCGACACCGATAGAGACCATCACCCCCAGAGTTTGGCCTCCGGGACGTTGAATGTTGCCGAGTGCCTGGCGCAGGGAAAGCGCGCGCGGGCTGGGCAATGCACGTATCCCGAGGAGGAGTGCTTTCGCCGTCACGGTTAACGCCGCTACAGCGACTAGGAGGCCGCCGATAAACAGCCCCCCGATCGCCAGAGAGCCGGCCTGCCACACCGAGAGGCCCGCCAAACCAAGCCCAATGCCGGACGCCGTGACGGCACGAACAGGATCCGCCGTGATTACCCGTATCGCGCGGCGCCACAGCGATGTCTCAGGCCGAACCCCGGGACGGATTGCCCCCTCTACCTCACGCCTGAAAATGACCGCGGGCTTGATGGCTCGAATCGTCAGGAGCGGCCACAGACTGAACAAGAGTGTGGTCAGCACCCCCAAGCCCAAGCCCTTCGAGAGCGGCGCCAGAGCCGTCCAAGACAGCACGGACGTAAACTCGACCTGCTGCAGAACATCCGTCGCAAGCAAGGTGGAGACGGCCTGCGGCAACACGGCTTGCAACAGGAGCCCTATTCCAATACCGACCGCGCTGCCCAGCAATCCCAATCCGACTGCTTGTCCCAGATACGAATAGATGATGGTCTTCGTATCGGCGCCCAATGTCTTGAGAATCGCAATCGACTGGAGTTTTTCCCGAACAAACGCTTGAATCGACAAGGCCACGCCAATCCCACCGACAAACAACGCCGTCAATCCCACTAGCCCCAAGTACCGGGCCAGCTGATCGAGAAACTGTCTGAGCTGTGGCTGAGCATCCCGATAGGAAGACAGCCGTGCGGACTCCGCGGAAAGGCGCCCACGGAGCTCATGGAGCAGCGGAGTCAGGGCCATGGCAGCGGGTAACTTGAGGAGATGCCGTTCGCGAAGGCGACTTCCTGGTTTGACGAGGTCGGCTGCCACAAGACCGTCTTGGGAAATCAGCACACGCGGTCCCAGGCTAAACATATTCGCCATTCGATCCGGCTCAGTATGAATGACGCCGGTAATGTGGAATGACGCCTGTCCGATTTTGATCGCATCGCCCACGACCAACCCCAACCGAATCAGAAGGCTCTCCTGAACCACTGCCCCATGGCAGGTCTCTCGACAACTGTTTCCAGTTTGGCGCAGCAATTCCATCAGCGGCCGGTCAGGTTCAACCCGGACAATTCCATACAGCGGATACCCTGATTCGATCGCTTTCAATTCGACTAACTGCGTCACATTTGCCGTGCCTTGTGCGCGATCAACTCGAGCCACCATCGCGACCAGTTCACTCACTCGTGTGCGTACGATTCCTCGCTCTGTGAGCCCCTGCAGCACAGCCGAGCCTGCCGCACCCACAGGTCTGGACAGACGAATCTCCAGGTCCCCTCCCAGCAGGCCGCGCGCTTCCTTCAGAACGGCCCGCTCAACATTGGTAGAAAAGAGTGAGACCCCGACCACTGCCCCGACTCCCAGGGCAATGCAGCCGAGGAAGTACAGAAAGTGCCGCCAGGCGGAACGTAGTTCCCGCCAGGCCATCATGAGCCAGAAGGGAATCATGGTTCCAGGTCAGGCATCCTCTGGTGAAGTGAGGCGAGTCGATCTGACGCCACTCGCCCGTCGCGGAGCGTAATCACCCGTTCCATGGAGGCCGCCAGGTGCTGGTCATGAGTCACCAAGACCAGGGAAGTCCCGGCATCACGGTGCAAGGCCATGATCAGTTCGATCACTTGCTGGCCTGTGGAGGAATCCAGATTGCCGGTCGGCTCATCGGCCAGCAGAATCGGCGGACGACAGGCAAACGCACGCGCCACTGCGACCCGCTGTTGCTCTCCTCCCGACAGCTGAACCGGATAGTGCGACATCCGATGTCCCAACCCGACAGCGTGCAGCAATTCCTCCGCTCGCTTGGAGGCCAGAGAGTCACCCGCGAGTTCAAGCGGGATCGACACATTTTCCAGAGCCGTGAGCGTTGGAATGAGATGAAACGATTGAAAGATATAGCCGACGTTGGCCAAGCGCAGCCGCGCCATCGCCTGCTCAGTGAGCGCCGTGATCTCGACCCCGTTCAACCAAATGGTTCCGGATGTCGGTCGGTCGAGCCCCGCAATCAGACCCAAGAGTGTGGACTTCCCGCTCCCGGAAGGCCCGATAATCGCCACCGTTTGCTTTTCCGGAATGTCTATCGTGACATCGTCAAGAATGGTCACCCGCTGACCGCCTGCGGCCAGTTGCATCGTCACATGCTGAGTAGCAATCATTGCTTGGATGATTCCTCCGTGGAGTACCCGCAAAACGATTTCATATTATACTGTACAGATGCTGACCTGCTCGGAGCTTTTGAAGTTTATCGCGCGCCTGGGAACGGCTTGCCTTCTGGCATGGGTCCTCAGCGGACTATCAGGATGCGATCAATCGAATACATCCACTGTTCCGTCCTCGTCCGACGGCCTTGCGTCCGCAACGCCTCCATCCGCCGAACACACGCCCCTCCGCAAATCGCTTCCGGCCACGCCGACTCCGCCTCCTGACGATCGACCCCGCATCGTCGCGTTTGGAGACAGTTTGACTGCCGGACTTGGAGTCGCCCCGGAGCAGTCTTACCCGACCCAGCTTCAGAAACAACTCGACGCCTTAGGCTATCGCTATCAAGTACTCAATGCAGGGGTCAGCGGGGACACGTCAGCAGGAGGACTCCGCCGTGTATCCTGGGTCCTTGCCGGCAAGCCGCAGGTGGTGATTCTTGAGTTGGGCGGGAATGACGGACTACGGGGCCTCGGGTTGCCTGAAACCCGGTCGCACCTCGACGCGATCATCCGGCAGCTAAAGGATGCGCACGTGCGAGTGATCTTAGCGGGAATGAAGCTTCCCCCAAATTACGGCGAAGAGTATACCGCTCGATTCGAAGCCATGTATCGGGATCTCGCGCAGCTGTATGAGCTTCCGCTTATCCCATTTCTGCTGGAGGGAGTCGGAGGAGAACGAACCCTCAATCAAGCTGACGGCATCCACCCGACGGGAGAGGGGTATCGAATCGTGGTCAAGAACGTGCTCCGGAGCCTGCTCCCCGTGTTAAAAGACGCCTCAACCAACAACTCGCCAGCGAAAAAGAAGAAGGCGTGAAACATCCACCCCGCGACATCATGCGGAGGAATATTTCACGCCACAAGGTCCTGAAAGCTGGTTAGCTCTTCTTGAAGAAAGTGTCGTAGACCCCGAAACCCAAAATCAGAGCGATCAAGGTGTAATACAGGCCCGTAATTCCACTGTAGTCCGGTGGACCTTCACTGACATTGGCAAACGCATTGGTTGACTGAAGCGCCCCGATACCGGTAATCAATCCTGCTATCAGCTTGTTCATGATCCCCCCTTGTAATCAAGGAATACCCAAAGAGGCCCGCATTGTACTGAAGTGACCCTGGATGACGCAAGGGGGTTTCGCAGAGAGGGAATTGGAGGAAAATCGGGGTGGGAGCTTCCAGCACGACCGACCGGCGAATCAGGCCTTTCCCAAAGACTTGAGCAGCAAAGACACTTCTCGGCAGGTATCCGAAAGACCTTCCAAGCGCCGCCCCTTGTCCGTCAACAGGGCGGACATCGCTTTCACCTCGACTTCGACCTGCTCAACCTGCCGGGCAAGATCGGTCGTCTTGCCTGCCGCAGCCTTCTGCGCTTCTATCTCCCGTTGAAGGTCTCGGCAAAGGACCTGTAGGGATTTAGATTCTTTGACTGAAGCCTCCAGATCCTGAGTGAGGCGCGCCACGACAGCTTCTCGATTGCGAATGTCCGCATCAAGCTCAACCTGAGCGCCTTCGCTCTCTCGCCTGCGGTCATCCATCTGTTGGATGACCTGGGTCCAGGTCGACACGAGGCCCGGTCCGATAGGAGGTTGGTCAGGAAGGGGCTTGCCGGATTGAATCGCCTGAACGGTTCGCTGCATCCACTCTGTAAATTGGTTCAATTCGCTCAACTTCACATCACCGGAAGGCACGGCAGAAGCGACTGGTTTTTCTGTTTCGAGGCGGGGAGCGGCGACTCTGGGCTTGGGGACAATGCGAGCCTTTGACCACCGCTGATACTCAAGCAGTGCGGCCACCCCGTGTCGGCAGATCGGCTGCTCGGATAACGTGCACGAACACCTGGCCTCCAGATGACCATCAATGAGACGAATCGTTTGCTCGTACAACCCGGAATTGCCCATCACCGACGACGTCACTTCCGTATCCGACGCATCCGTCATTTGCACGCGGCGTTCCGACTGATACTGCTTTCCGATTTGAAACGCGTTGGGCTCCACCACCGAGCTAATCATGGACGCTTCCAACAAACTCAGACGATCGGCCGAACACGCGATTCTGCCCTTCATAGTGCCACCTGTGGAATGATTGGTACCGCTAAGTCGTCCTTGCAGCCTATCGAGCGATCGCCGCAGTGTCATGGAATCACCACCTCTGACGTCCACCTGTCCGGCGAGACCTGAGTGTATGACAGGCTCTCCTGAACGGCCATCCCGCAGGCGGGGGGAATTGTGAGGAATGGATCGCGGCCAAGCAGAATGTTTGTGCCGCCACTGGAGATTCTTATCGGCAGCGTCGAGGAGGTCCTTGAGCCCCCTGGGGGGTCAGCCACACATAGTCGGCAATTCCTTCTTGCATGGCCTGATGCAGCTCCGCAGCCCGCTCTCGCTCGAATGTGGCCATATAGACCGTGACCTGCTTGAGCCCTTCCGGAACCCGTCGAGCCACCCGATCCGGAACCGGCAGCCGATATTGCACATGGCCGCCGCCCGTATAACTGAGCAGGGGGCCCTGACCAGAGCTGGGATCGACCCGTAGTTGCTTCACCGCTGCGGCCAGGGTCTTCGCCATCCCCTCGTCTCTGACCATGGAGGCTTCATACATGGTCTGGTAGTCCTCGGGCGACCCACCGCCGTGGCAGTCCTGCAGTTGAGATAAAATCCGGGACCGGTAGGCTGGTGCATCCACGATGTCCTCCCCCGCCATGCCCCATTGACGCCACTCCGGCTGCTCCTTGGCTTGGATCAAGCCCTGCTTCACCACCTGCCTGATTAGACTTTTGGGCGGATTCATTGCCAGGAGCGGAAGATGCTGGCCTTTCGCAAATTCCATCAACGGCTCGTAATCTTCAAACGCGCCGCCCCAATTCTGCTTCCACAAGACTTGCTCCAGGAACTCCGAGCGAACAATCTTTTCCGAACGCAGATAACGATCGAGTGCCGGCTGACCGTCCCACCCGAACATTTCCATCGCGAGCCACGGCCGACGACCGTGGCTCATAAGGGAGCGCACCACCCTCAACGCCGCGTCAATATGCGATCGATTGTGATGCTCTTCTCCCAGGTAGATCACATCGTATGTGGCCAGCGTCTCCAACCACGGCTGCATCGGTACCGCGAGACCGGTCCTGGCATCCACCACCTGGCCCACCGCCCATTCGTCCCAGGCCTGATGGGTGACAATCGCTGAGCGATCTTTCGCCTGGCAACCGAACATCACCAGGATAAGACCAAGCAGGATAAGCAACCGGCCGGAAACTGGGCGAGTCTTTTGAACCAACGCTGTAGTGAATGTATTCATATGGTCTACCTAACATATGGCCCCAGTGGTCGCAAGGCGGCTCTCTTGACTCCCTCACGACGCGCCCGATACTCTGCCCGCACGCACAGCAGCTTGTAACCCCACGCGACACAGTAATCCGTACACCGCTGATCGAATCATGCACCTTGACTCTGACAACCTGGCGGCCTTTCGGAAACAGATCACTTCGGCACGGTCACTGGATGCACAAGCCTGGGAGGCCTCGCGTCACCTGGTCAACGCGGCTCACTGGCCGATAACGCTTCAAGCGCTGGTCAACGCGATCGACACCTCGACTGTTCCGGATACGATCAAACGCAGCCTTGTTGAAGCCCTGCTGCCTGGGCACGAGAGCACGAACCGCATCGCCTCCGCGGAATCGCTCAAGCACCTGACGGGACTTCCGACCTCCAAGGCCTTACGAGCTCTGTGCATTTTTTTTGGAGTGCGCTCGAAACCATCCCCGAAATGGCCGTTACCCGCAGTCACAGCAGATACCATCGACATGTGTATCCAGCGGCACCACAACCCCTTCGACCTGCTGACAGAGCAGTCCCCGGCTTCAGTCCTGGATCTCGGAGCCGGCGACCTGTCGTTTGCCGAAGAGTTGGCCACCCAGTACGAACCTCAACTTGCTGCCCAAAGCAGGCCCCTCATATTACACTGCCTTGACCGGTTGGATCCCGGCTCGCAACTGGGCGGCCCGCTGCACGCTCATCCGCTTCGCCTGAACCGTTTGCGCTCCAGGCCCGGACTGCAATTTCGTTTTTACGGCGATCAAGACATGTTTGCACTCGACCCACTCGAACAGGATCAACGCCTTGCCGAGCGTTATCTAATCGTCACGTGCTGGGCACCGGCCACCCCGACTTTTGCCTATGAACCCACGCGCCTCTCTGCAGCCTGCCTCGCTGAAGAACTGCGACGCACAAAGGGCGAGTCCCGACAAGTCCGACACGGCAAAGAGTCCGCCCTCGAAGTCCAACACGGAGGACGAAGTCTCCTCTTTCCACCCTGGAAATTCGATATCCGCGGCCCGCTTGCCCTCTTGGAATTGATGGCCACACGCGGGGCGCTCTGCGTCCTGGGAGCTGTTGACTCCCAAGTATTTTGGGAAACCCTGTCGCAATTGATCGAAGATCCGCGGGTCAGACCCCGTGATCTCATCCTGTCTGCGCAGAATTTGCCCGAGGTCTTCGGAGAGACCTACCACAAGCTCTCAGCGCTCCCGATCGGCGGCTCTTGCCTATTGTCCGACCTCACACCGTTGCGCCGGGCTTTTCCTTCGGTACTGCGCACCCCTGCCGGCCGAACCGCAGCCTACCGATTCCGACAAGTGACCATTCAGCGTGGCGCCCTGTTCGAAGGTCGTCCCGCCAGCAGCACCGCCCGACGGTTTCAGGGAATGGCGGAAGAAACTCCCCCCTGGTTTCTTACTCTTGTTCCTGAACCAGCGCCGACCGCGTGACAGGCCCGCAAAAGTCGCGTCAACCTAGCAGCCCCCACAACCTCCGCATGTCCCGCCGCGTGAAAGTCCGTATAAATTGACGGTCTCCAGACCCTTTGTTAGACTTCGGGCATAACGCCTCTGGTGCCGACCGTAACCCGCGTCAGAAACATCCCATCGTGAATTCTTCTCAATCTATCAAATCGTTACAGGACAATATCGCGCAGGTCATCAAAGGGAAACCACGGGTGATCGAAATGGCCGTTGTCTGCCTGCTGGCACGCGGACACCTCCTGATCGAGGACGTACCCGGAGTCGGGAAGACCACGTTGGCCCATAGCCTCGCGCGCTCCCTGGATTGCTCCTTCAAACGTATTCAGTTCACCAGCGACCTCTTGCCCTCCGATATCGTCGGCATTTCCATGTTCAACCGCCAAAAGCAAGCGTTCGAGTTCATGCCGGGCCCGCTGTTTGCCAACATCGTCCTGGCCGACGAAATCAACCGCACCACGCCGAAGACTCAAAGCAGCCTCCTCGAAGCGATGAGCGAATCCCAGATTTCCGTCGACAACCAAACCTATCCGCTTCAGCAGCCGTTCATGGTGATCGCCACACAAAACCCGGCGGAATATCACGGCACCTTTCCGCTTCCTGAATCCCAGCTCGACCGGTTCCTCATGCGACTTCGTATCGGCTATCCGACTCCGGATGAGGAAAAGAAAGTGCTGGATCGTCCCCAGCTGCTGCACCCGGCCGACGAAATTCAACCGGTACTGAGCGCGCAGCATATCGTCGATCTTCAAGCGCAGGCGGAAAAGGTCCGGATGGAAGATAGCCTGATGGACTATCTCCTCGCCATCGTGTTCGCCACCAGGCACAACGAACTGCTGTCGTTAGGCGTGAGTACCCGGGGCGCCCTTGCGCTGTGCAGAGCAGCGAAAGCCCTGGCTCTCGTGCGCGACCGGACCTATTGCCTCCCCGAAGACATTAAAGAGCTCGCGCCAACCGTCCTCTCGCACCGTGTCATGCTCAGTCGGTCCCAGGGAATGCGCACGAACACCGTCGAACATACGGAACGGGTCATTCAAGACATCCTTGAGACAGTCCCGGTTCCCGTGTAACAACCGCCAGGGGTCGAACGCCGGCAGCGCGAAATGTCGCAAGTAATGCGGTCTGGCCGGCAGTAGTCCATCAGCGTGGCAACCAACACCCTCCAGGCTCTATTTCGCCGGCTGTTCCGGGACCGCACCATCCGGGTGACAACGGAAGGCATCCGCTTCTTGTTGTTGACCCTGGCCGTCGGGATCGCCGCCGTCAACACCGGCAATAATCTGTTCTATCTCCTGCTGGCCATGATGCTGAGCCTAGTCGTGCTGTCCGGGTTGCTGTCGGAACAATGCGTGCGGCGACTCGATCTCCATCGGCACCTCCCGGACTACCTCTTTGTCAATCAGCCGACCACCGCAACGCTTCGAGTCGTCAATCACAAATCACGACTCCCGAGTGTCTCGTTACGCCTCCTTGATGTCGTTGCCGGAAACGATCTCGATCGGGGGATTCATATCACGCACCTCGCGCCTGCCGCCTCCACCCTCTGCTCGTACCCGCTACTGGTGCGACAGCGTGGACCATACCGGCTCGACGGGATCCGTATCGTGACCCCGTTTCCGTTCGGCCTGTTTTACAAGAAATCGTTCTATCCCCTCGAAGCCACGCTGATCGTCTGTCCGGAAATCATTCCCCTTCCGCCGCTGCAACTGCTGGAAGTGAATGCCCTGGGGCAGGATCACGCGCGCGCGCGGCGCGGGCCGGGCAACTCACTGCACAACTTGCGCGAATTCAGGCCGGGGGACGATTCCCGCGCCATTCATTGGATGACCACGGCCCGCACGGCGAAATTAATGCTCAAGGAAACCGAGGCGGAGGATAGACGATCGATCACGGTGGCTATCTCGACCGTTGCGCCGGATGAGGCGGAAAACAGCTTCGAACGGGGGCTCTCGATCGGCGCCTCCCTCATTGATCACTTTCTGAGAGACGGGTACCAAGTCCGGTTGATACTGGGCGATCAGCAGGACCTTCTCGCCTGCGGCACCGACCAATCCCTGAATCTATTTCACGCCCTGGCGCTCTGCGAGCGATGCCCGACGACAACGGGAGCTGTGATCCGACAGTCCATGGCCCGGGCGCTTGCAGAAGCGCATGAAGGCCCAACGATCCTGCTCTCCCCCTGGATCGATCCTGCCCGAAATGAGGAATTTTCCTCGGTCGATTACATCGTGTCTCCTCAGTCCCACAGAGAGCTTTTCGATGACACTGGATCGAGCCTTTCGGCTTAGCTCAATTCTGCTGGCGGCAACCGGCTTCGCGAGCCTGACGCTCGCGATCGCCTTGCCATTCTGGCTTCTCGTCTTGTCCGGAGCAGCCTTCGCCGTGGCACTCCTGAGAGTGAATCTCCCCTCAGGCCTGTCCGGAATCTTGCAACAGGTCCGCCTCTCGGCTCTGACATGGAATATTTTCCTCCTCCTCGCCTTCGCGGGCTTCTGGATCGATCTGTTACTCGTCTCGCAGGAACTTCTCCCGGCCGGGATCCATTTCCTCGTGCTGCTTCTGGTGAATAAACTCTCGAACCTCGACCAGCGGCGGGATTTTCTTCACCTCTATGCCATTAGCCTCATCACGCTTCTGGCCTCCGCCGCGCTGACCACGCAAATCTGGTACGCCCCCTTCTTCTTTGTCTATCTGGTGGCCGGAGTCTGGACGCTGCTCCTGTATCACCTGCTGCAGGAACACGAAGAGAGTACCGGTCATCAGGTGCTCGGCAGCCAAGCAGCACCGCTTGACTCGACACTGCCGCACATGACGGCCCGCTTTTTCTGGACGACCAATGCGGTGGCAGCCGGCGCGTTCGGCCTCACATTGCTCTTTTTCTTTTCGATCCCACGGGTAGGGGTTGGCCTGTTGCAACACTCCCATGGGGAAAGCCTGAGAACGACGGGGTTTTCAGAGCAGGTCGATCTGGGCGTCATAGGCCCGGTGAAACAGGATCCCAGTATTGTCATGCGCGTGGAGCTGCCGGACAGTCCCGGAACTCCCTCGGCACGGGGGCCGCTGTATCTCCGTGGCGTCGCCTACAATCGATATGACGGAAAATCCTGGAGCAACAACCTGCTGTACCGCCGTATGCTCACGGAACTTCCCCAAGGTACCTTCACGCTCCGAACACCGGGTGCCAAACCGCTGCCCCAGGCACGCGCACTCCGACAAGATATTCTACTGGAACCGCTCGATACGGCCGTGCTGTTCGGTGCCCCCCTTGCCTTCGCCGTCAAGGGCGACTTCCACTCGGTCCAATCCGATCTGATGGGATCGCTGCACCTGGCGTTTCCTGCTCATAGCCGCATCCAGTACACGGTCTACTCCGTAGCAACCACCCTCAATCCGGCGGAACGGGTCGCCGCCGCGGTGCCGTACCCGGAGTTTATTCTTCAGCAGTATCTACAAATTCCAGCCGTCAGCCCGCAGATCGTTGATCTCGCCCATCGGGTCACTCAACCGGCCACTAGTGTCTCTCAGGCCGTCAGCCTGATCCACTCGCACTTGCTCGCCAACTATCGCTACAACCTGGACGTGCCCTCGCTCCAATCGGCTCACCCGCTTGAAGACTTTCTGCTGACTCGGAAAACAGGCTATTGCGAACATTACGCCACCGCGATGGTGGTGCTGCTCCGCGCCACCGGGATCCCGGCCCGATTGGTCACAGGATTCCTTGCGACTGAATGGAATGAGTTCGGCGGCTACTATACGGTTCGACAGCGGGACGCCCATGCCTGGGTGGAGGTGTATTTCCCGCAGTCAGGCTGGATTACGATGGATCCGACGCCGCCTGCTCCGGAGAGCATCGGGCAAACCTGGTGGCAATCCGCCGGTCGTGTGATGGATTCGGTCCGGCTTCAATGGGATCGCCTCTTCGTCCATTTCAGCGCAAACGATCAACTCACTGTCGTACAAGGCCTTCGGGAGAGCGGGGTAGCCGTTCGGACAAAACTCTCCGAATCCCTCAACTCCCTCTCCGCCCAAAGCTCCGCCATGTTCAGGCGGTTCATGTCCTCGTTCACAACGGCCGGTATGCCGGAAGCTCTACTCGTGATCATTCTGGCCATCGGCGCGGCGTCTGCGGGTCGACTGCTGCGGCGGTCGTCCCGAAACACAACGTCGCCGCCGGATGCGCTTTCAGCCCATCAACGCACTGTCGTCACGCTCTACACCCATATGTTGCACTGCCTGGCGCAACAGGGCATCGTGAAGTCAGCGAGCACAACCCCCATGGAGTTGCTTCGCCATGTTCAAGAAGAATGGGCTGAAGCCTGGCCCTTCGCTGATGCCCTTACACAACTCTATACTCGAGTCCGATTCGGTCACGCTTCCCTCACGCCCGAAGACCACAGCACCGCCGAAAACCTGCTGCGCAGGCTCCGCACGCTGGAACGAGCGACCACCCGCTCACCACAATAGTGCGGAGTGAGGCCACGCTTCAGCCGTCGACTGAGACACAAAGAGGATAACCGGGAGCGAAAGAAAAGGGCGTGCGCGGCCGGAAAGTCCAGCCGCCAATCAAGTCCTGACAGGGCGAACAAAACGACAGATGATGCTCAGCTAGGATTTCAGCGGGCAAAGAGACGGGTCAAGGACTGACCGTTGTTGTCCAGAACGATATGGGCCACGAGCGAGCTAAGGAGGAGTGTGAATTGGAGCGGGAAACGGGATTTGAACCCGCGACCCTCGCCTTGGCAATTCTGAAAAGAGTAATTTCGTAAGGGCTTGATTGAGCCGTGGTTTCCCCGATTTTCCCTGATAGTGGCTCAGCTTAGGCGCTGTCTATTGAGTCGATAGGCTATGATGGAATTGAGCGGTTCTGACAACTTCTAGCACAAATCTAGCACAGGGAAAGTGGCTCTAACTAGTCAAGCTGATCAGCAGTGACTTACGTAAAGGCATTTGGCTTTACCGGTTGGACTAAAAAGGCCTTCGTGATGGTAGTCGAACCATTTCGGTAATCCGTGAGCCACGGTTTCATCATGTCGGGTGAGTGTCACACCTACGGCATTCAGATCATCCTTGATCTGTTGAACGGTTTTTCCACGATCCAAGAGATCATAACCATATCCAATAGCCACGCTTTCATTTGAAAGTTTACCGTCCGCGTGGGGCTTGAGCTGTCTGGTGCTAGTCCTTAGCCGCAATAAATTCGCCTCAGCAACCTTCAACTAATAATCTCTTTCTGCCCTGTAGAACCCCTGCAAATAAGTCGTATGCCATCCGGTTATCATCACTGACCTCCAGAAAATGGCTCTGTTCGTACTTTCAAATAGCACACATCGTCCCTCTTGCCCGATTCTTTTTCATCCGGATCTGGACCACCACCGTACTTCCCTCCGCGATACTTCGTGATCACCAGCACTTTCGAAAACTCTGTTACTGGATCTGTTCCGCTGGCGAGTTCATACAATGGGCGCAGGGCAACATAGACCGTCCCTTCAAGCACAAAGGGCTCCAAGCGAGAGATACTTGCCATTGATGGAATAGTGCTACTTTTCTTGTTTCCAGCACGACTCTGAGAGAGCAAGAAGTAGCCGTCGTGAGAAATCCTGCCGGGGCTATGGGTAATTTCCATAAGTGTCCATCGTTTCTCGCTTGGTCCTAGGCTCGGGAAGATATAGAGAGTATCTCTATCGTATCCGCTCACGGGACCTGTTCGTCGGAAAACTAAGTTCATCTTCCCATCATTGTCGATATCGAATTGCGCAACCTCAACAAGATCCATTACTTCCCGGTCTCCGTCCATACGGGTGACTGTTTCTTTTTTCCAACCAATCAAGCGAAACTCGTCATGTTCGTCGTATTTTTCAGTTCCAAACTTGACGAGATCCTGATTGAACATCGTAAGCATATGCTTGCAAACCTTGTCGTTCTTGCTCATCAGCAACGTATACTCAACGCCCTGAGCAAATTCGCTCGGCTCCATCTGTCCTGCGAAGACTTGCGTGCCGAAGCCTACCCACAGCACCAGTAGTGCTCCCATGATCTTGTATGACCTCATGCCGCCGTCCTTTCGCTTATTGCCTCGTGCGATGTCACTCAGGCGAGCCTCGTCTTCCCGGCATTTCCCGATGTACGCACCAGCCACGGTCATCGAAAAGTGTGAGGACACCGCTCTGCCCTACCTCTGTGATCCGGTTCCACTCTTGTCGGCTGCTCTGATCCTAGCCCATAACCCAAGGAATGCCTGCCAAACTTTTTTTTCGCGCACCAGTCAAAACCAAGCTGATTTCTGTTCGCTCCTTGGCCCTCCTGCAAACGATGCGCACAATTGCCGCCACCAGCGCAGCAAAGCGCACATACGCATCTTTATGCTCACTTCCTTTTGCGTCTGAGCTGTCCCAAAATCTGTCCTCTATTGTCCCCTCGTGCCCCCTGCTGTCCCCTCGAGGGTTCTTTACTGCGTGGTGGCGTTTGCATAAGGTCGGAGTGTGCAACGGAACGGTCACAGGGATGCAAGGACACCACCAATGGAGCCCTGTTCAAGGCAACTCCGTCGTCCATCACTGGGAGACAAAGCCGGTCCGCGCCGCATGCCGATAGGCTGCGGGGCGGAGCGGAATGGCCCCCGTCTTGGTAACACGGGGGCGCTACCCACAGTGCTCATTACAGGAGTTCGATAGCGTCCATGGATTCCAGTTTTACCCTTACGATTGACTGGCTGGCCTTTACCGTCTTGGCCAGTAACCCCCAAGAGACCATGCGGGTCTTAGGCGGGGACTGGAGCAAGGCCAGAGGCGGCTTCCGAGGCTATCCCTTATCGTGGATGAGAACTGACGGGCTGCGCGGGGTCGGCAAATTGGGCACCAATGCCCCTCGTCGTCCGAATGAAATCCATGTGGATCTGTCGGGCGGCCTCGCGTCCGCCCTGACACTGGATCAAATCCGCACCCTGCTCCAGTGGGTGCATAAACAACAGGGACACGTCACGAGGATCGACTGCGCCCTGGATGACCGAGCCGGATCGGTCCCGGTCAGCACGATTCGAGAGGCCGTCGCTGCCGGCCAGTGTGTGACTCGGGCGGCTCAGGTCCGGCATATCGTGTCCAACTTGACGCATGGGACGGGAGCGACGACCGGCGAGACGATGTACTTCGGAAGTCCGCAGAGTCAGACCTTGCTGCGAATTTATGACAAACGCCTCGAACTCCAGAGCAAAGGACAAGAGCACTATCAGGACTACGGGACGCGATGGGAATTAGAGTTCAAGAAGGATCGGGCCGAACAGTGTGCCCGAGCATTGGCCACCTTAGACGAAGCCGATTGGAAGGAGTTGGTCATCGGCTTGCTGCGGTCCTATGTGGACTTCCGGCAGATTCCGAAGGATGCCGAGGATGAAGAACGATACCGGGCTCCCGTGTTGGAGTGGTACGCCCTTCTGACGGTGGGATTTCAGAAAGGGCGATTGGCCCAGGAGCAGCAGGTGCAGACCCTGCAGAATGTGAAACGATGGGTGAGTGACACCCTGACGCCGATGTTGGCGGTCATTTGTGCCACCCCTGGAGGGGAAGAATGGCTACTACAGGAAATTGTCAGGGGCATTGCTCGGTGGAAAGACCGACACCGCAATTTGCTCAAGCAACCACCCAATCGGTTTCACCGGTCTGCCGGCGGTCACGCGGGCAGCCCATACTAGGGGGACTGGGGGTGTCGCAAGACTCCCCCGGTGTATCTGCATATGCTTACCGTCAAAGAACTCTCGGCTTGGCTCAAGATCAAAGAATCCACACTCTACCTCTGGGCCTCACAGAACAAAATTCCTTGCCGTCGCATACATGGACTGGTCCGCTTTGAAGCTGAGGCCATCCAGGCGTGGCTGAATGGCTTTGAGACCAGTCATGGCAAGCCATTCATACTGCCGACTCGCCACGACACCCGTGACCTTGACCAGCTCATTGAAGCCTCAAAACGCGAGGTCTATACTTCCCGGCACGGGGAAACCATTCAGTCAAGCCTCATCCGTAAGGAGGATGCAGATGGGGCTATTTAGACGCAATAAAGTGTGGTGGATGACGTTCATTCATCAGGGCCAGCAGGTACGACGTTCCACAGGAACAACAGACAGGCGCCTCGCTGAGGCTATCCTGGGAAAAATCCGGGTGAAGATTGTCGAGGGCCGATTCTTTGACACGTTGGAAGCTAAAGACCACACGTTCAACGACATGATGGATCGATATCTCAAAGAGCGATCAATCACGAAAGCCCCGGCAAGCCGACAGCGGGACGAGCAATGCCTCGCACATCTGCGAGACGCATTTGGTCCACTGACTCTCGCGGAGATCACACCGAAGCTCCTCGCGGCCTATAAAGCGAAGAGACGCGAGACGACCAAGCCGGCAACAGTCAACAAAGAGTTAGGCTTGGTCCGCCACGGCTTCAATGTCGCCATTCGAGAATGGGAATGGTGCCGGGACAATCCCATGCAGCGAGTCTGCATGGAAACAGTGCGCAATGAGCGAGACCGTTGGATCTCTTCCGAAGAAGAAGGACGGCTCCTGGCAAATTCGGCACCCTGGCTTCAAGACATGATTGTCTTTGCGTTGAACACCGGCATGCGACGGGGCGAGATTCTCAACTTGCAGTGGCAAGCTGTTGATCTCATCCGACAGGTCTTGGTGGTCATGCGAAGCAAGAACGGCGAAAAGCGGACCGTCCCCTTGAATGGCCGCCTGGTCGAATTGCTTCGCAGAAAAGCGACCATGCAAGCAAAGGGATCGTTCGTGTTTAGCAGCGCGGCTTCGACATTAGTCGATGCTCGCAATCTCACGCGATCATTCAGACTGGCGGCGAAGAAAGCCCAGTTGATCGACGTGCGCTTTCACGATTTGCGGCATACATTTGCCACACGTCTCGCGCAAGCAGGCGTGGATCTGTACAAGGTGCAACGATTACTGGGGCACAAGAGCGCCGCGATGACACAGCGCTACGCGCATCACTCACCGGAGAGTCTGAGAGAGGGAGTGTTAATTCTGGAACGCATTCACCCTGAGATATCACAAAACTATCACAGGGAGACTGCTACTGCCGGAGAGTGTTGTGCAAGTGCTTGAGAAAATTGGAGCGGGAAACGGGATTTGAACCCGCGACCCTCGCCTTGGCAAGGCGATGCTCTACCACTGAGCTATTCCCGCTTCCACCGACAGAAGAAGCGGGATTCTACCGGCCATGCGTAAAGACTGTCAAGCCAGGCAGCAGAAATATCCTCACTACCGCGACTCTACGTATCTGCCTACACAGAGCCACCATCACAACCGACCGTCTGCACGAAGCGCGGATGGCCCCTCTTCTCGAAAAGATACAGCCTTTCGACTCAGACCTGCGTGCTTCTTCTGTCCACTTGACGGACCTGCGAGGCTTGAGTAGAGTGAGTCAAATGTCGGCCCACTCCATCCTCATCAGCGAGGTACCCTTAGCGTGACCTCACGTCCTCAGCCGTCCGCTCCGTTTGCAGCACAGGCTATTCCCTTCGACGAGTATCTCGCTTCGGGCAAGATCCCCGAGGGGCTTCTCACGAGTGAATACATCGGACAACAGTTTGTTGAGCGATTGGTTCACTACGTACTGAGCGTTCCTGCCGGGAGCTACACGATGGCACAACTCAGTCGTCTTCTCGAGGAGCTGGATCCACGCGCCCAGGTCTTCTTCTTCAAGCGACTGAAAGAAAATAGTCCGGATAGTCTGAAAGATTTTGCCCCGCTGTATTATGGATTCATGAACGAGTTTCATTCCCTCCTGTTTACGTAAGTCACTACCCAGTAAAAAAATACCTTGTCGGCCTCCCATTCTCAGGTATAATCACGAGAACCTCTTAATGAGCCAAGGAGTACTATGAATCCCACGTTACAGCGCGCCGTTACGAGTTTTTATAATCTGGTGTACGAAGCCCAGACTTTTGCCACCACCATGTCTCGGATCGACACTGCCGAGCAGGAGCACTATGCCGGGCGGATCGAGGGGCTGAACTGGGTTTTGGATCGCTGTCAGGAGCTGGAGGACATGGATGCCAATATCACTCCCACGACACTGCAACGTGTCCTGACGGAAGTGAAATCGGACTTGGATCATGAGCTCTCCGTACAGCGACGCGAAAAAGGCCGACGGGCCGACGGACGCGAGGAAGCCCTGACCTTCGTGGCGGACTACTTGTCCAGCCTGATCACGGCAACTGAGATCGAATCCGCCAAAACCTCCGTGTAACCGCCTGTCGATTGTCTCCAGGCTTATCCTTCGTCATGGCCTCCTCCGAGGGCGACTATGGCCCGTGAGTGGATCATCTTCGCCGTTTGTCTCGGCTTGGGAGGCCATATTGCCCTTGCCGTGGTATTGCACGCGCCTGACCTGTGGCCATGGAGCAAAGCCTGGCTCTACGGGTTGCTTTCAGGCGTCGCGCTCTATGTCGTGGTTCAGGTCATCCGTTCACTCTGGTGGATTTTTCGCGGCAGGAACGCTGAGGAGCCGGAAACACCCGAGGATCAACGTATCGGCCACTCTTGATTCCAATCGGGCAGGCATCGTCCTGTTGCACCGCATCGATTTCCCTCAGTAGAATACCGCTCATGCAGCCACGTTCGAACAGACCCTCGCCGCCCAATTGGCCGCCACGCGCCATACGACCGCGCCCCGCATCGTCACAGCCAGGCCAACGCCAGACAGATCAATATGACTCGTTTAATGCCTCCCTGCTCTACTGCGGACAATGCCGCCAGGCAACTCCTACACGTCAACGGCTCCTGCTCGTCCTGCCGACAGGCAATCTCTACGAATACTTCTGTGCTCAATGCGGAGCCTCAACCGGCTCAAAGACGGAAAGTGCTTCGGCAGAAGGTGGACTGCTCGCCCCGTAAGCAAACGGGCCGCCATTTACGGCCAAACGATCACTGCAGCATGTGCGTTCACCCATAACACGCCGAACCCTACGCCGAGGACATCACTACCCATGACAAAGCGCGAGCGCCTGCCAAGGGAGTACTCGCGCTAAGGAAGAAAGGACTGAGGGAGGGTAATCAGGAAACCTGATCGAGAGGGATACCTTCGTCGATCAACATGACAGGAATGTCTTCTCGAACGGGGTAGAGAATCTTGCTGTCGGACCGGATCAATCCTCCGTCGAGCTTCTCCGTCACCGGCTTTTGGGCTTTATTTTTGAGCACCCCGCGTTCAATCGCACCGTTCACCTTTTGAATCAACTGCTCGTCGGCCAGAGCCACGGCCTGCTTTGTTTCGGGGCAACACAGTATGGTTAACAGATCCTTGTCGAGATTCACTTTTTTTCCTGCGGCATTGCTCACAATATCTCTCACAATCTCACCCGATCGGGGTGACTGATGGTTACGGGAAAGATAGTCCAAATGGATCGACAGATCAAGAATATACCAAATCGCCCTCCTTTCTGATATCGTCATTGATCTATTCCCCCTTCACTCACCAACATCGGGACGCGACGTGACTGCTTCGCATCGGCTCGGACGCATTTTCCTTACCGGACTCCTCGTGCTCCTTCCGGCCTGGACAACGTTTCTCATTTTGGCCGCGCTGTTCGAAACACTGGATTCCTTCTTGCTCAATCTCATCGGCCGGCAGATCCAGCCCTATGCCCCGGGCCTTGGCCTCCTGCTGCTCATTGGAATGGTACTCACAACCGGAGCCATTGCGACGCAAGTCATTGGGCAACGAGTGGTGCATTGGACCGAGGCCGCCCTGGACCGGATCCCCTTGATTCGCAGCATCTATATGACCCTCAAGGGCATGACGGATTTGCTGAACTACCGGGCACGCTTCGGACAAAGCACCGTGGTGGCCTTCCCCTTTCCACGCGACGGCCTTTGGGCCCTGGGTTTCGTCATGGGCTCTCCACCGGCGGCACTTCAAATCGCACCGATGGTGGAATTGGTGATGGTCTTTGTCCCGACCGCCATCCATCCCTTCACGGGATACTTGGCTATGATTCCCAAGACACAATTGCACCCGCTGAACCTGTTGCCGGAAGAGGCATTGAAGTTGGAGTTTTCAGCGGGACTCTATCGTCCCTTATCAGGCTGGCTGACGTCGCCCGCACGGAACCCGTCATGAGCCTAGTCGATAGCCTGACCGTACGTCCCGCCACACTGGACGACCTCGACGCGCTCACGACATTCAGCGCCGCCATGGCTCTGGAAACTGAGCAACGCATACTGGATCGCGCACGCTTACGCCTGGGAACCCGAGCGGTTCTCGAACAGCCTGAACGAGGGCAGTTTTACGTGGCAGACGTGCGGCCAAAGCCGCGAGCCGATAGAATAACCGTAGGCCAACTGCTCATCACGTACGAGTGGAGCGATTGGCGGAACGCCCAATTCTGGTGGATCCAGAGTGTGTTTGTTCACCCTGACTGGCGACGCAAAGGCATCTATCGGTCGATGCATGGCGCCATCATCAACTTCGCGCAATCGCAAAGAGGGGTGTGCGGCGTCCGGCTGTACGTCGAAGGCGACAATCACATCGCCAAATGCGTCTATGAACGAGTCGGGCTCTTGCCATCCACCTACCAGGTGTACGAATCTGACTTTGTCCTGCCCAGACCACACAGCGTCGGCACAAAGGCATAAGTCAGTCCGATCGATGTCCGTATAAGGAGGATCAAATGCGACGAGTGAGTGTGCTTTTGGTTCTGATGCTCCTCACATTGAACGCCTGCGCGTTCAGCCGAGGCACCCTCGGCGACGAGATCAAGACCGACACCGTCAACTCCATCAAGAAGGGAGTAACCACCAGGTCGGAAGTCCTGGCTCTACTCGGCGCTCCTGACCGACTCCTTCAACTGAACGGACGTGATCTCTTTCAGTACTACCGGTACGATGCCAAGGTCGGCAGTCTGCTGTTGATCGTGCTCAATTTTTCGCGCGTGTCGATCAAGAGCGATGATCTGTTTGTGGTGATCAATCGGGAAGGGACCGTCGAGGAAGTGATCGCCTCAAAACGAACAGAGGGCCTGGAATTCCGCTTCTGGCCATTCGGAGACTAAGGTCATGACCGGCTGGAACCGCTCCGTCACGTTGCTGTGCTCCGCAGTCATTGCCCTGGCCTTGTCCGGCTGTAACGTGGCCCGCCTCACGATCAACACCCCCCTGACGCCGGAATCGGTCGCCTTCATTGCGGAAGGCCGCACCACACTGGCCGATGTCGTCGACACACTCGGAGCACCGGATTCCATTACCGATACGGAAACAGGAACCATCGTCACCTACCGGTTCCTCAACGCCAAATATTCGCGGGTCAATTTCGGCTGGCTACTGAAGCCTTGGTCGCCCGTGGATCCCGACCTGGTGTTCTCGCGCTCCGGCCTGGGCACAGACGCGTTCGAACTCCTGTGCGACGACCATTGGATTGTCACTCACCACGCCTTCGTGCGTCACCGCCCGGCACCGCCGTTCACACCCTATCCCTTCTGACCCTTCTTCAATGAGTGCCGAATCGGTGAATTGCCGCCCCCGGCACATCTCGTTATAATGCCGCTCATGGGTGCAGGTTCTTCCGACGAGTCATCGAGCCAACAGGCCCCCGGCACATCATCCTCCTATATCCCGGCTGATCACGACATCGACTTTCTCCAGCGCGACGAACTGCGCCCCCTGCGCCTCGGGCTGGAGTTGCTCAAGCCGGAATTGATACAGACCGAGCAGGGTATCCGCTCGACGATCGTGGTTTTCGGGAGCGCACGACTGCTGGAGCCATCGCGCGCACTCCAAGCGCTGGAACAAGCCTCGGCAGCATTACAGGCCTGTCCCGACGATCGAACCTGTCAGCAACGTGTCGCCGTAGCCGAACGCCGTCTGGCCCTCTCGCGATACTATGATGTCGCCCGGGAATTCGGCCGGCTTGTGTCCTCAACCTGCCAAATCGACGGGCAATGCGACTACGTCATCGTCACGGGTGGCGGCCCGGGCATTATGGAGGCGGCCAATCGTGGAGCCGCGGACGCAGGCGCCAAGTCCATGGGGCTCAACATCACGCTACCGCACGAGCAGCGGCCCAATCCCTACATCACGCCAGACCTCTGTTTTCAGTTTCGGTATTTCGCGCTGCGCAAGATGCATTTTCTCCTCCGAGCCCGGGCCCTGGTCGTGTTCCCCGGTGGGTTCGGTACACTCGACGAACTTTTCGAGACACTGACCCTTCTCCAGACCGGCAAAACGCGCAACATCACCATCATCCTGATGGGGCAAGCCTTTTGGGAGCGCCTCATCAATTGGCCGCTGTTAATTGAAGAAGGCCTGGTGGGCCCCGAGGACCTCTCGCTCTTCCACTTTGCAGAAACGGCTCAGCAGGCCTGGGATCTCATCAGCCGAAGCCATGGAGGCCCGTCCGCCAGATGAAACTCTCATTCCACGGAGCCGCACGATCCGTAACGGGAAGCCGCCATCTGCTCGAAATGCCCGGCAATAGAATTCTCCTGGATTGCGGCCTCTTTCAGGGACAGCGCCAGGAAGCGGACCGTCAAAACCGGTTTCTGGGATTCGACCCGCGCTCGATCCAAGCCGTGTTGTTGTCCCATGCCCATATCGACCATTCCGGGGCTCTTCCCGTACTGGGCAAACATCAGTTCCGCGGGAATGTGCACATGACCCGTGCGACCGTCGATCTTGCCGCGGTGATGCTGGAGGATTCGGCCCGTCTGCAGGAAAACGATTGCGCCTATCTGAACAAGAAAGAAAACCGTCGGGGCAAGCGCTGCCTGCAACCTTTCTATGAGAGCCGCGATGCCCGTGCGATCATTCGTCGCTTCGTGGGCGCGCGGTACGGGGACACAATCAAGGTCACCCCTCGCGTCACCGCCTCCTTTCACGACGTCGGGCACATTCTGGGATCCGCCGCCATTCGCCTCAAATACTCCGCGCGCGGCAACAGTACGACGGTACTTTTTTCAGGTGACCTGGGACGCTCGCAGATGCCGATCCTCCGCGATCCGACCCCGCCGCCAAGCTGCGATGTGCTGATCATCGAATCCACCTACGGCGACCGCCTGCACGAAGAAGCCGGGGAGGCGCTGACCCAAAAAGCCCAGCAACTGGTCGCCCATGCCAAGGAACATAAGAGCAAGATCATCGTGCCCGCGTTCGCGCTCGGGCGCACGCAAGACCTGGTCATGCGGATCAAACGATTGGTGGCGGAGGGGCGAATCGACCCGCTCCCGATTTATATCGATTCGCCGCTGGCCTCGAAAGTGACAGACGTGTTCCGAAAGCACCCCGAGTGTTACGACGAGGAGACCTTCCGTACGTTCACATCGGAAGGGGATCCCTTTGCGGCCCGATATATCCGGTATGTCTCCTCGCCGGAAGAAAGCAAACGACTGAATGAGATGAAAGGCCCTTGCGTGATCATCGCCTCTTCCGGCATGTGCGAAGGAGGGCGCGTCGTGCACCATCTCAAACATGGCATCCAGGACGAAGCCAACATCATCGCCATCGTGGGCTTTCAGGCCGAACATACGCTGGGGCGCAGACTGGTTGAAGGATGGGATGTTGTGCCGATTTTCGGAATCCCGACGCCGCGCCGCGCCCAGGTGGTCGTCTTTAATGGATTGTCGGCCCATGCGGACCGGAACGATCTGCTTGCGTACGTGCGGGCGATCTCTCCCGCCCCTCAGCAAGTGTTCGTGGTCCACGGAGAAGAAAAGCAAGCCTTGTCGCTGGGAGCGGCCATTCAGACAGAACACCCCGGGATGGCTGTCGTGGTCCCGGCCAAAGACAGCATATACGAGATCTAGCCCCGCTGCTCGGGCACACCCACTCAGGGAGGAAATCGGCAGTCATGAACCCGTCAAGAACGATTCTCAATGCGGTACGGGCTTGTGCCGTGATTCTGCTGATTGCCTGCGCGTCTCCGGCCTGGTGCCTGGAGGGATCGCCCGATTCGGTGGACCAGGGCCGAGTCCGCGCGCGCGCATTGGGGCTGCACCCCGGACAATTTCAGCCCGGTCCCTTGAATGCCATCACCGATGTGCCGGGGGTCAAGGTCGGCCAGGTGACGCTGCGGCAAGGGGAAGGCCCCCTGCAGCCCGGACAGGGACCGGTCAGAACCGGCGTCACAGTTATCGTGCCACGGGATGATGTGTGGCACAAGAAAGTCCCGGCCGGAGCCTTTGTCCTGAACGGCACCGGAGAAATGACGGGGCTATCCTGGGTCGCAGAATCGGGCTTTCTCGAATACCCCATCGCGCTGACCAACACCCTCAATGTGCCCCGGGTGGCCAATGGCGTGATCAGCTGGATGCTCAAGCAATATCCGGGCATCGGCATTACCGATGACACCCTGACCCCCGTCGTGGCGGAATGTGACGACGGACGCTTGAATGACATTCAAGGGCGTCACGTCTCAGAAACCGACGTCATGCGGGCCTTGGATGAAGCCTCCGCAGGCCCAGTGGCGGAAGGCAGCGTGGGAGCCGGAACCGGCATGATCTCCTATGGATTCAAAGGCGGCATCGGCACGGCCTCGCGGAGGCTCCCTGAAGCCAATGGCGGATTTACGATCGGGGTGTTGGTGAACGCCAACCATGGCCGCAGACCGGAGCTCACCATGGGCGGGGTACCGGTTGGGCAACGGTACGGTGCCGCTCCAACCCAATCCAGCCTGTCGCCGGATCCGTATTCGCGCTCCCTTCACACCTCCCGCGAAGGAACCAGCGGCAACGCCGAAGGGTCGATCATTGTCGTCATTGCCACCGATGCGCCGTTGGATAGTCGGCAACTCACCCGCCTCGGAAAACGAGCCGCATTAGGACTCGCCCGCACCGGCTCAACCGCCCGCCACGGGAGCGGGGATTTCATGCTGGCCTTCTCCACCGGCAACGTCATCCCCCATTACCCGTCCGACCCCACCTTTTCACTCACACACCTGGCCGACACCCACCTCAATCCGGTGATAACCGCCACGGTTGAGGCCACAGAAGAAGCGATTCTGAATGCGCTCACCGGAGCCACCACCGTCACCGGGCGCGACGGGTTTCGGGCCGAAGCCATCTCCATCCCTCGTCTGCGTGAACTCCTCTCCCCCGGTGCCACGCCCGGGCCCTAGCCCGGATTATTCATGAATGACGTCGCGAGGCGTTCGAGGCGGAAGCCCGCCGAGGCTGCTCGCACGTAAGGCCGACGCAGGCGTACTGGCAGTCCGTCGAGGAGGCCGAACGAGAACAGCCTCGCTGGGCGAAAGGATCGGACGCCGGAGCAGGTATTCATGAATAGTCCGGGCTAGCAGCCCGCCGTCTCCCCGACTAAGCCGTCGATACCTTGCTTTTGCAGGGCCTCACGGCTATTCTCCTGGCTTATCAGTACGTCATCCGGAGGGCTATGGCTGATTATCCTATCGGAGGTGGCCTCACACTTCTGACCGCGCTCGAAAAAAACGGCAAGTTCGCTGAATTTTTGCAGACGCGCATGACGCAAGCACTGGAAACCCAGGACCCGACCGAACTCCACTACTTGCTCGCCCAGCTCGATGACTTTCATTCGTATATGTGGCGCTATTACAAAAAACTCGCGTCGGACCGACCTGAGCGCATGAATCCTGGCGTCTAATCGAGCCCGGCAAGTTACTCCCTGATCCTATCGGTAAAGACAGACCTGTGATTCTGACACCTCCATCAACACTGCGGTTCGCCTCCGCTCTCACCCGTCACGCCGACGTGCAAACTGCAGCCGACGAGTTGATCCGGTCTATTCGTGAGCAATTAGGCTCCTCACGCATCGACGTCGCCTTCCTGTTCATCTCCGTCCAACATGCCGATCAGGCCGAGACGCTCTCGCATGCGCTCCGCACGGCACTCGGCCCCGATACCCTGGTCGGCTGTACAGGAGAGGGAGTCATTGCCACCGGACGAGAAGTCGAAACAGGACCGGCCGCAACCCTGTGGGCAGCCCATTTGCCAGGAGTCATCGCACATCCGTTACGACTGTCGTTTTCAAGCGTCCACGATCAGTTTTCACTGCGTGACTGGCCCGACCTGGACTATGGAGGCGAGTCGGCCCCCGTCATGCTCCTCTTCGCAGATCCCTTCTCCACCCCGCTGCAAGACGTATTGGGCCTCATTGAGGAGCGTTACCCGCATGCTCGTGCGCTCGGTGGGCTGGCAGGTGGCGGGCAGGATCTTGCCGAGAATCGCCTGTTTCTAGATGACGAGGTGTACAGCGACGGTTTGGTCGGGGTCGCGCTTTCCGGAAACATCTCGGTGCGCACCGTTATTTCGCAAGGCTGTCGTCCGATCGGAGACCGGTTTATCGTCACAAAGGCGGAGCACAACGTCATTCAAGAACTCGGCGGAATCCCTGCCTTGCATTGTCTGCAGACCGTCTTCGGGCAACTCTCCATGGATGAACGCGCGCAGGCCCAACGGGCGCTCCATATCGGCATCGCCATGGATGAGCAACGCGCGCAATTTACCCGCGGGGATTTTCTGATCCGCAATCTACTTGGAGCAGACCAGCAAACCGGGGCCATCGTCGTCGGCGACGTCATCCAGGAAGGACAAACCGTTCAATTCCAAGTCCGAGACGCACAGTCCGCAGATGAGGATCTCCACGCCTTACTCGCGGCTTCCCGTCTCGATGAATCACAACGACCACTGGGGGCGCTGCTCTTCAGTTGTTGCGGACGCGGGAAAGGGCTCTTCGGGGTTCCCAACCATGACGCGTCTGTCCTGGGGGAACAATTGGGCGCTATTCCTCTGGCGGGATTTTTCGCACAGGGGGAGCTGGGACCGGTCGGCGGACGTAATTTTCTCCACGGTTATACGGCGAGCATCGCCATCTTTTCTGAACCGGATCGATCAGACACACAAGCCTCGAAACATTGACTACCATCAGCGCCTGCAGGTCACGCCACCGGATCTGCAGACTGGACAAGGACACCGTTATGAACACTCGCTTCTGGCTGACGACTTGCGGTATCGTGGGATTCTTATTTCTGAGCATAGGGAGACCAATCATGGCACAGAGTGAACAACCCGCCTCAACGCCTGAAATCACAACCGTTTCCGGCCTTACTTACACAGACGTCGCAGTGGGCACAGGCCGTGAGGCCGCCTCGGGAAACCTGGTGACCGTCCACTATACCGGCTGGCTGACCAACGG
This sequence comes from Nitrospira defluvii, assembly GCA_000196815.1. Lineage (GTDB taxonomy): Bacteria > Nitrospirota > Nitrospiria > Nitrospirales > Nitrospiraceae > Nitrospira_A > Nitrospira_A defluvii_A. Next base: position 286,187 of record FP929003.1, on the reverse strand, counting down.
GAAGAAATTCGATAGCTCCGTCGACCGCAGCGAGCCGTTCTCCTTTCCACTCGGTGCCGGCAGGGTCATCAAGGGATGGGATGAAGGCGTCGCGGGAATGAAAGTCGGCGGAAAACGGAAACTGACCATTCCCTCGCAACTTGGATACGGCGCGCGTGGAGCCGGCGGCGTGATCCCGCCGAATGCGACCCTTGTCTTCGACGTGGAACTGCTGGAAGTCCGGTAGAATCGTGTTACACGCGAGGCATTCACTCACCACCCTGGACGTTAGACGCACCTGATGAAACAGACACCCCTCATCGACGCACACCGCAAAGCCCAGGGCAAACTCGTCGATTTTGCAGGCTGGGAAATGCCCATCCAATATTCCGGCGTGGTGGACGAATATCAGACCGTCCGCCGGCACGCAGGACTGTTCGATGTGAGTCACATGGGGCGCATCCGCGTCAGCGGACCGGGCTCGCTGGCGTTTTTACAGCGCGTCACCACGAACGATGTGTCCACACTCTCCGTGCAGCAATCGCACTACTCCATGATCTGCGCGCAGAACGGCGGCATCAAAGACGACATCTTCGTCTACCACGTAAAGCCGTATGAGTTTCTAGTTTGCGTGAATGCCTCCAACCGGGAAAAGATCGTGACATGGCTGCATGAGAAGGTGGAGCAGGCCCAGGGTTGCAAAGTCCAGGACCAGTCAGCTTCCCTCGCGCAAATCGCGATCCAAGGTCCGGCCTCACGTGACATCCTGGCAGCCGCGGGCATTGCCGATCTCAGCACGCTGAAAATTCGTCACTGCCTGGACGCCACGCTCGGTGATGATTCACTGTTGGTGACACGGACCGGGTATACCGGCGAGTTGGGATATGAGTTGTATCTTCCGGCCGAAAGGGCGCCGAAGGTCTGGGAACAACTCCTCGAAGCGGGACGTCCACTGAGCATTAAGCCGGCAGGGTTGGGCGCACGTGATTTGCTCCGGCTTGAAATGGCCTACCTGCTCTATGGCAACGACATGAATGAGGAGACAACTCCCATCGAGGCCGGGGCGGAATGGGTCGTGAAATTCGATAAGGGAGACTTCATCGGCAGAACTGAATTGCTTGCCCAGCAAGCACAGGGAACAGCACGACGGCTCGTGGCGTTCGAGCTCGTCGAAAAGGCTGTGCCGCGTCATGGATTCAAAATTCTGAGCGCGCAGACACCTCATACCGAAATCGGCGAGGTCACCAGCGGAAACTTGTCGCCCTTGCTGCAAAAGGGTATCGGGATGGGGTATGTCCCGCCTGCTACAGCTCGACCGGGATCGTCCATTCTGATCGATATTCGAGGCAGGGCTTGCCCCGCCGTCGTCGTAAAACCACCGTTTTACAAGAAACCAGCGGGCACGCCGTAACTCATGGTGAAACCGATTTACAAAGGCACGGTGGTCACGCTCAACGTCGATACGGTGCGCCTGCCGAACGGCCATACAATCGATCTGGAAGTCATCCGCCATCCCGGTGCCTCCGCCGTCGTTCCCATGAAAGAAGATGGAACGGTGGTGCTGATCCGCCAATTCCGTCATGCGGCGAACGGTTTTATTTATGAAATCCCCGCCGGGAAACTCCATCCGAAAGAAGACCCGCTCGACTGTGCGGCTCGCGAACTCGAAGAAGAGATCGGCTACAAGGCCGGTCGATTCGAACTCCTCTCCAGCATTTTCACCGCGCCGGGATTTGCGGATGAAGTCATCCACATCTATCTTGCGACGGGCTTGACGATCGGCACGCAAAATCTGGATCAGGATGAAGTTCTGGAAGTGGTCGAAATGCCTCTCCGCGAGGCCATTTCGAAGATTGAGGATGGAACCATTCGGGATGGAAAAACGATCGTAGGGCTACAAGCAGTCTATATTCGGCAGGAGCGATACCGGTAGACGACCCAAGAGGTCTCCCACCTCCAGGATGGGAGACCTCCCAAGCCAGCTAGCCTCGCCAGAAACGGTGTTGTGTTTAGTGGCCGCCCTTTTTCTCGTCCTTCTTCTTGTCTTCGCCGAACACGGTCTGGGACAGGTGTCCACCCTTCTTCTCTTCCTTCTTCTTGTCATCGCCGAAGAGGGTCTGGGAGAAGTGTCCGCCCTTCTTCTCTTCCTTCTTCTTGTCGTCACCGGCGAACGAAGGAGCGCTGAACGCCACCAACAATGCAGCCGCCATCACCGTCAACATCATCTTCTTCATACTGACTCACCTCCTGTTAGGTTTGAAATTACCAACGACCGACGGATGTTCGGTAAAGCAAAGTCCTTGCCTCATACACCCACAGATCTAAACTGTTGTTTTTTCGGACATGTCATTCATCGCGCTTCGTAATGCTACAGAAAGCATGGCTCGATTCTGTGGCAGAATAGCCTGGACGATACTAAACCGCCTCATCAGTCGATTCTGCAGACGCGACAAGGCACGCTCTCACGACCATCATGACAAAACAACCTCTCCTGCCGGATCATCTCCGCCCGGAACTCAACATCGTATTCGTGGGCATCAATCCCGGGCGACGCTCAGCCGAGCTGGGCCATCACTATGCGGGACATTCGAATCGTTTCTGGAAACTGATTTACGATGCGAACCTTGTGCCGGAACCACTCAGCTACCGAGATGACGGGCGACTACCGGAATGGGGATTGGGACTCACCAATCTGGTCAGCCGATCGACCGCGAGTATGGCGAGTCTCACGCTGCAGGATTATGCGACCAGCCGACTTGTGCTCATGGAGAAAATTCTCCGATATCGGCCGCGTGTCGTCGCCCTGCTGGGCATGACGCTCTACCCGATCCTCTTTCCGCTCGAACCAAAACAAGCAGGGCGAAAACCAGGTCCGCAACCAACGACACTGTGCGACGCTACAATCGTGTTACTCCCCAATCCGAGCGGGCGAAACGCATCCTATCCCTACCATTCCATGCTGGAGGCTTTTCGTACGCTGACACCGTGGGCCAAGAGCGGCCTCAAGAGTCGTCCCTGACGATCCATGCCACGCCACATGCTCTGCTGGAATTTCGCCGGGGACCTGCTGTAAAATCTGCGGCTGATTTTCCTCAGGTACACCGAAACGGACACTCCATGAAATGTTTTCCCATCACGCTGAGCCTTGCGATCGCTCTCTTGTTCGTTGCCGATCCGGCTTCCGCAGGCCCCCCTGTGCAACAACTCACAGCAGATGCGATGCGCGAATGTGCGCTGGGCCGTCAAGCTCAGACTCGTACGGAGCGCGTTCAACATTTCGCACAAGGTCAAGCGTTTGGAGAACAGGCGGTTGAAAAAGACGACTTATCGCCCGATGCCCACTTCTCGCTGTTTTGTAACCTCGGTGAGCAATTGCGGATCGACGGAGAAAGCCTGACCTCGCTCTTCGGCTTCCGACGCATGATGAAGGAGTTGAACCGCACCCTCGAACTGGCTCCGGATCATTTGGATGCCCTCTCAGCCAAAGGAACCGTTCTGGTGCGAATTCCGGCATTCATGGGTGGGGATAAAGAAAAAGGGGAGACGCTGCTGCGTCAGGTCATTGCCAGGGAACCGGCTTCCGTCAATGCCCGTTTGAGCCTGGCAAAGAGCTACTGCGCCAATGGGCGGCATGAAGAAGCGGTTGCCATTGCCACAAAGGCACTGGATCTCGCACAAAGCCTTCAGCGCGCAGACTTCATTCCCGAAGCCCGGCAAGTCCTGTCTCAGTTGCGAGCCCAGGCAGCCAAAGGTAATTGAGCCTCCCGCTTTTCCCACTCGCCTGAATTCAGGCCTACCGACTTACGAACGCTGCGGCGGTTCCATCTCCCTCATCCTGGATCGACATAACTGCTCGATGTCATCTTTGGTCGGCATCGACTCCTGCGCCCCACGCCCGGCGGTGGCCAATGCACCGGCTGCATTGGCCCGCTCGATCGCGCTCGTGAGCGGTACCCCTTCAGCCACAGCAGAGGCCAAAGCACCGCTAAACGCATCTCCGGCACCCGTCGAATCAATCGTCTCGACACGGAAACCGGGGACATGAATTACGTCGTTACCAGTTGTCAGGAACGCCCCGCCTGGGCCACAGGTCACGACCACGGTGCCGACCCCACGACCAGTAAGAATCCGTGCTGCCTCCTCCGGATCCGTTGAACCGGTCAGCATCTGCGCTTCGGTTTCGTTGGGAGTGAGGATATCGACCAATCGCAGGAGGTCCGGCGTCAATGGAGCAGCCGGAGCCGGATTAAGAATTGTGGTGAGACCACATTCGCGGCCAAGCCTCAACGCTTCAAGAACCGTCTCCAGCGGAATTTCCATTTGAACCAGCAGCACTCGTGCCCCGGCTATCAACTCACGGTGCTGCAGCACATCAGTTGGTGTCAGACGCCCATTGCTCCCCGGCACGACCGCAATCTGATTCTCTCCGGAGTGGTCGACGAGAATCATCGCAACTCCGGTGGGGAATTCGGCATCGCGAAGAAGGATCGGTCGCAACAGCCCCTGCTCGGCCAAGTGCCGTTCGATCAAGAGTCCGTTGGCATCCGCCCCCAGCTTGCTGAGAAATGCGACATCCGCACCGGCGCGGGCTGCCGCTATGGCCTGATTCGCACCCTTGCCGCCGAATGATTGGGCGAAACGAGACCCGAGGACGGTTTCTCCTCGACCCGGCAGACGATCGACCGACACGACCAAATCGATATTGCTGGACCCGACCACTAGGATCATGGGCACAGCCGGTTGCGTAAGAGACTCAGCGTCCGGTCGACATCGACATCAACGGCCACGCGCATGTTGGGCCGTGCCTTCTCCTCCGGCGTGCGCTGACGACGATCGGCGATGGTAATCCCGCGAGACACTCGCCCGGCCATTTCAACCGACACGTGCAATGGCTCCACCTTCAACAAGGAGGAATCAACGGCGGCCAGAACGGCCAACGGATCATGGAAATAGAAGAGCCCATGCCCTTCCACCTTTTCAGCGAACTGGAATGCCTTCCGTGTCATGTCGGTCGTCATCCGGGCGAGCGGGGCACGCGACTCAGCGACCCAGGTCATCAAGCTTTCCCGTGTCACTCCGACGCGTGTCGTCACATCGAGCGGAACGAGCGTGAGGGGGAGCGAGGCCTGAAACACCCGATGCGCCGCGTGCGGATCCACATACATATTAAATTCGGCTGCGGGGGCCACATTGCCGGGGACGCCGATCGCGCCCCCCATCACGATCACCGAACGAAACTTCTGAACCGTCAGGGGATTCACCTTCAGTGCCACGGCCACATTCGTCAGCGGTCCTAACGTGATCAACGTGACCTCATCGGGATACCGGCGGACACATTCATTCCACACATCCTGAGCGGTTGAGAGCACGGACGGCAACCGGACCTGAGGATATCGCGGCGCCCCCTCCTCGGCCACGACAGAGTCGAGCTCGCCAAGCCCGTCGCTCCCGTGGACCTGGACCGCTGTCACAAGATCCTCCTCCAAAGGCCGCGCCGCGCCCTGTCCGACCAACAGCCCCCGGGGTGGCTGTACAACGTTCAGCAGACGGAACAAATTCTTCGTCGCCTGTCCCACCGGCACGTTCCCGCACACTGTGGTCACCCCGACGACCTGCAGTTCGGGCGAGGCGAACGCCAGTAACAGCGCCAGGGCGTCATCGACTCCTGGATCGGTATCGAGAATCACTTTCGTGGGAGAGGGTCTCTGCATGCCTAGAAGATTTGATAGGGAATCGATCCCTATTACAAGCCGACGTCACGCCCGGATACCGGCGCGGAAAATCGGGTAAATTGCCCAAGGCCTTCCAGAACGGACTGATACCCGGACGCCTCGTCGGGAGGGCCCATGAGAAAATATATCACCGACGTATTGCCGGGCCCGAGGACTGCCAAGGCACGACCGGCCAGGTCTTCACCCTGATATGAGCGGGCAATCGAGAGATCGGTCTCAACGTCAGAACCGGCAGGAATAAACGACAACCCGTGCAACAGCGACAGGGGCTGACTGAGGTGATCACGGACTGTCTCCCGGGTCACATCGGTGAGGGGGAACATCATCCCCAGGCTCTTCCCTTCCTCTGCCATCAGAAAGGGCATTTCCGAATCCTCGGGGCGAGTACTTTGCCAACCGGTCGGCACCAGAAACGACCAATCGGTCCCTGGAATTCTGAGCCTGGCGCCGGCGCGGTACATCACACCGGGATCGACATCGAGGATGGGACTGCTCTGTGGCGTCTCCGCAGCCGCACCCGATTCTACATCAGCCCAAGCCGGCGGCGAGAAAAACAAGATCCCCAGGAGACAACCGGCGGCGACCGAAAGTCCGGCATGCACCTGTGGCAGGCGATGTGTCGCGCGTTCAGTCGAGGAACCACCGCCCACAGATCGATTAGGACGCAGGATCCATCGGAGGACAGGTGCAAAAGAGGTGGCGGTCGCCATAGGCTTCATCGATACGACCCACGCTCGGCCAAAATTTATTGTCACGCACCCACGGAGCTGGGAACGCCGCCTGCTCACGCGAGTACGGCTTCGTCCACTCGGCCGCGGTCACAGATAAGGCCGTGTGCGGAGCATTTTTTAGAACATTGCCCGCACGCGGTTGTCGGCCTTCGGCAATCGATTCGATCTCGCCCCGGATCGCGATCAAGGCTTCGCACAACCGATCCAACTCCGCCTTCACTTCGCTCTCCGTCGGCTCGATCATCAAGGTGCCGGCCACCGGAAACGAGACCGTGGGAGCGTGGAACCCGTAATCCATGAGACGCTTCGCCACGTCCATCGCCTCCACACCGCTGCTTTCCTTGAGCGGACGCAGATCCAAAATGAACTCATGTGCAACGAGACCACGGGTGCCGGTGTACAAAACGGGATAGTATTTTTCCAATCGTTTGGCCATGTAGTTGGCGTTCAGAATGGCCACCTGCGTGGCTTTGGTCAGGCCCTCTCGTCCCATCAGGGCGATATAGACCCAGGAAATCGTAAGGATGCTCGGGCTCCCGTATGGCGCGGCGGCGATCGGGCCGATCGACTCCGGGCCACCCAGTTTGGTGACCGGGTGTCCGGGCAGGAACGGAACCAAATGACGGGCGACTCCGATCGGTCCCATCCCTGGCCCGCCACCTCCGTGAGGGATACAGAACGTTTTATGAAGATTCAGGTGACAGACATCCGCCCCCAGGTCGGCCGGCCGACAGAGCCCGACTTGGGCATTCATGTTGGCCCCGTCCATATAGACCTGCCCGCCATGCGTGTGCACGATCTGGCACATGCGGCGAATCCCTTCCTCGAAAACACCGTGGGTCGAGGGATAAGTGATCATCAACGCCGCGAGACGGTTGCGATGTTGGGTGGCTTTGGCCTCAAGATCGTTCAGATCCACATTGCCACGCTCATCACAGGCCACCGGGACCACCGTCATTCCGCACATCGACGCGCTCGCAGGATTGGTCCCGTGCGCCGACACCGGAATCAAGCAGACGTCGCGTTGCGTTTCGCCGCGATGTCGATGATGCGCACGGATCACCATCAGCCCTGCATACTCCCCCTGCGACCCGGCATTGGGTTGCAGCGAAAGGGCGGCAAACCCGGTCAGTTCAGCCAGCCAGGCTTCGAGCTGCCGGAACAGCGCCTGGTAGCCCTGCGCCTGTTCGGACGGAGCAAACGGGTGCAGACGCCCGAACTCCGGCCAGGTCACCGGCAACATTTCCGCCGTCGCGTTCAGCTTCATCGTGCAGGACCCCAAGGGAATCATGGAATGCACGAGCGACAAGTCGCGGGACTGAAGCCGGCGGATATAGCGTAAGAGTTCATGTTCGGCATGATACCGGTGAAACACCGGATGCGTGAGATAGGGGCTCGTGCGCGCGAGCGGAGCGGGATAACGCACATCGACCGAGGCGAGGATGGCCGTGAATTCTTCGGCTGGAATCTCATGACCGACGAAGAGCGCCAGCACTTGCTGGACTTCCTCAACCGTACTCCACTCATCCAACGAGAGCCCCAAGCTCTGATCGTCGTACCGACGGAGATTGATCTTTTGCTGTCGCGCTCGGTTTAGAATGGTCTCCGATTGTGCCGGCGACAGCGGAACACGCAACGTGTCGAACACCGGCTCCAGGCCGACGACACAACCATGCCGGCGCAACCCCTCGGCCAGTACCATCGTCAAACCGTGAATCCGCTCTGCAATCCGCCGCAACCCTGCAGGACCGTGATAGACCGCATACATGCCCGCCATGACCGCCAACAGCACTTGCGCCGTGCAAATATTGCTGGTGGCCTTCTCGCGCCGGATATGTTGTTCCCGGGTCTGCAGCGACAAGCGATAGGCCACGCGGCCCGTCACATCTTTCGAAACGCCGATAATCCGGCCCGGCATCTGTCGGCGAAACTCTTCCTTGGTGGCAAGAAACGCCGCATGGGGCCCACCGAATCCAAGCGGGACACCGAATCGTTGGCTGGATCCGACCGCCACGTCCGCACCGAATTCTCCCGGTGAACGCAGCAGCGTGAGCGCTAATAAGTCGGTCGCCACCACGACGTAGACCCCCGAGGCATGCGCGCGCGTGATGAACTCGCTGTAATCACCGACGTACCCGTCCGTCGAGGGATATTGGAGCAACAGCCCGAAGAACTCGTCCCGGGAAAGATCCAACGACTGAATCGCACCGATCTGCAGGACGATGCCCAACGGTTCCGCACGGGTCTGCACCACCGCAATCGTTTGCGGATGGCAATTTTCAGAGACGAAGAATTTCTTGCGCTCATGCCCGGCCGCTCGAGACATGGCCGCACACATCGTCATCGCTTCGGCTGCGGCAGTCGCCTCATCGAGGAGCGACGCGTTGGCAAGCGGTAACCCGGTCAGATCGGCGACCATGGTCTGAAAATTGACCAGTGCTTCGAGACGCCCCTGCGCAATCTCGGCTTGATACGGGGTGTACTGCGTATACCATCCGGGATCCTCCAGAATGTTTCGCTGGATCACCAACGGGGTGACGCAATCGTAGTACCCCATGCCGATCAGAGACCGCCACACCTGATTCTGTCCGGCCATGTCACGCAATTCCGCCAGGACCTGCTGCTCGCCCCGCGGGGAGGGCACCGTCAAGGAGGTCTGCAAGCGGATATCGGACGGGACCGTCGCCTCCACGAGTGATTCCAACGACGGCAGGCTCAATGTGGCCAGCATCTCCTGGATGTCGGAATCCGTCGGGCCGATATGGCGGGGCACAAACGTATCGGTCGGCTCAAGGAAATTGGGTTGTGGCATGGGGGTGAAATCCTGCTAAAAGTTGGCGCGCTCGTCACATTCGAAGCGGTGTGAGCTAACCTACCATGCAGGACCGATTTTTCCAAGCGTTCAGCCGCCATCGCCATCGCTTGTTTTCCGAAATTCCATAGCGTAATAGTGACATCGGATGTCCCTCCAGGGACGTCGATCGCACAGCTACACGGTGGCCAGGATACGAAGACCCATGATCACACATGACATTTTGATCGTCGGAGCGGGACTCGCCGGAATGCGGGCGGCTATTGCCGCACCGCCTGACCTGAATGTGGCACTCCTCTCCAAAGTTCATCCGGTCCGCAGCCACTCCGTGGCGGCCCAAGGCGGGATTAACGCGGCCATCGGGGAGCAGGACTCCTGGGAAGCCCATGCCTATGACACGGCCAAGGGGGGACTGTACCTGGGCGATCAGGATGCGATCGAGGCCATGTGCCGGGAAGCTCCGCAAGACATTTTAGAGCTTGAACGCATGGGAGTCATCTTCAGCCGCACCCCGGAAGGGCGAATCGCCCAACGGCCGTTCGGGGGAGCCGGATTTCCACGAACCTGCTACGCCGCCGACCGCACCGGACATGCGCTGCTGCACGCCATGTATGAACAGCTGATGAAGCGACGTTGCCGGGTCTATGAAGAATGGTACGTCACGGCGTTGCTGGTCGAACAGGGCCGTTGTTGCGGAGTGATGGCCTGGGATCTGGTCCATGGAGGCCTGCAGGCCCTGCGCGCCAAGGCCGTCATTCTGGCCACCGGAGGGAGCGGCCGCGTCTTTTCCACGAGTACGAATGCCGTCATCAACACGGGGGACGGTATGGCCCTGGCCTATCGCGCGGGCCTCCCGCTGGAAGATATGGAGTTCGTCCAGTTCCATCCGACCACCTTGAAGGACACCGGCATTCTAATCACCGAGGGCGCGCGCGGCGAGGGCGGATATCTGCTGAACACGCTCGGCGAGCGGTTCATGAAACGGTATGCGCCGGAGCAGATGGAGCTGGCGACCCGATCCACGGTGTCGCTGGCCATCGGCCAGGAAATTCAAGAAGGACGCGGCGTCGACGGCTGCGTTTTGCTCGACCTTCGACACCTCGGCCGTACCCGTATTCTGGAGCGGCTCCCGCAGATTCGAGAGTTGGCCCTGGAATTCGCCGGACTCGATCCGATCGAAACGCCCATTCCCATTCGGCCCGGCGCCCATTACCAAATGGGCGGCGTGCAAACCAACGCCTGGGGAGAAACCGGCCTGCCGGGACTCTTCGCCGCAGGCGAATGCGCGTGCGTGAGTGTGCACGGAGCCAATCGCCTGGGAGGGAATTCACTCCTCGAAACCATTGTCTTCGGGCGTCGTGCCGGCACGAGAGCCGCCGCCGCGATCCGCGACTACGACCTGCGACCAGTTCCCGAAGACGTCCTCAAGAGTGAAGAACAGCGACTGAACACCTTGCTGACCAATCCAGGCCCGGAGCGGGCCTGGCAGATACGGGATGACCTCGGTAAGACCATGAGCCTCAATCTAGGCATCTTTCGCACGAAACAGTCCATGCAAGAGGCTCTGGGGGCCATTCAAGCCCTCAAGGCCCGTGCAAACCGGATGTGCGTTCAGGACAAAGGACGGATCTTCAACACCGACCTGATCCAGGCGCTTGAACTCCAGTGCCTACTCGACATCGCAGACACCATCGTCGTGAGCGCCCTCGGACGGGAAGAAAGCCGCGGGGCCCACTATCGGGCCGATTTCCCGACTCGAAACGACAGTGCGTGGCTCCGTCACACCGTCAGCCACCGTCAGGAGGACGGCCCGCAGCTGAGCTATGCCCCCGTCACCATTACACGATTCCCGCCCGCATAACGCCTCAATTTCCGCACAAGCACTCCTCTGTACGGTGAGTTGTCTCTGAGACGGCCCGGCTCAGGCCGTCGGGCCGGTTGCGCTCCTACCGTTTTGCGCTATTCTTTTCAATAATCACCGATCGCTCCACTCGCGGGACCGTTCACAATACGCCCGGGCGAAGGGTCGTTAGGCACCATGGCAACCGTTCACCCAGGCACAGCGATATCTACGTCCGCCATCCCTTCGCCGCCGGATTCGACGCAGGCGATCGTCTGCCCCTTCTGCCAAACCGTCACCTCCTGCTCGCTTGTTGCCAGCGTCCCCCTGCGTCAATGTCCCTGTCACTCCTGCAACGAAAATCTGCTGATTCTCAACCCGGCCGGGCAACCAGCCGATGAGGACATGGTCGCCCCATCGTCAGCAGACGGGCCTGATGCCACGGACATGTCGAGGCGACTCGTGGGCCTCGCAGTGGCGGTGTTGGCCTGCGTCTTGAATTATGCCCTGCTGGCCGGCATGGCGTCCTGGATGTTCAATCAGATCAAATCGACGCATGATCCCTATGACATCGATGAATTGACGCTCTCCCCGATCATCTTGAAAGCCAACGGTTGGACACCGCTTCACCTCGCAGCGGCACGAGGAGATGTCTCCGAGGTGACATCGCTGCTGGAGGACGGGAGCCCGGTCGACCGACACAATAACAATGGACGAACGGCCTTGTTGGAAGCAGCCAAGCGCGGTCAGACACCGGTGGTCACGGTGCTGCTGCAATATGGAGCCAATCCCAACGCGAAGATGAAACAAAACATGACCGCGCTCCTGACGGCGGCTGAGCACGGACATGCCGACACCATTGCCGTGCTCCTGTCCAACAATGCCGATATCGATGCGCTGTGCACCTGTGGCGATTCGGCATTACACCGGTCCGTACGGAAAGGGCATCTGGCTGCCGCGCAAGTCCTGCTGGAGCAGGGCATCGCCGCAAACCAAAAGAGCCATGGAGAGACCGCCCTTGAGATCGCGCAGCACGACGAGGATCGGGAATTGATCGCGCTGCTGCGCGCGTACGGAGGCAGAGAATTCTCCCAGGCCAAGGCCCGTCGTGCCCAAGGCGTGGCCTTCCAGAAGAAGGGGCAAGTCGATAAGGCGCTCTTCGCGTATGCCGAAGCCCTGAACCTGGACCCGGACGATCCGGAAGCCTATTTCGACCGCGGCACCGCGCTGCTCGAAAAGGACTCTCCCGATGAAGCACTCATCGCGTTTCAAGCCGCGATCCGCCTCAATTCAACCTTCCTCGAGGCCTATAGCGCCGCGGCCTCGGTGCACAATGCCCGCCGACAGTGGGACCAGGCCTTAGCCTTGTGGAGCCGATACCTGGCACAACGACCACAGGACGGCCGCGCCCATTTTGAACGAGCGATCGTGAAACGGGCGAAGGGAGACCACAAAGGTTTCTTGCAGGAACTGCAACAGGCCTGCACCTTCGGACATCGGGCGGCCTGCTGAACCATGACCACAACCGACGAGCCTACCGTGACCGACGACCGCTCCCCACGCGTAACCTGCAATCGTTGCCTCGGTCGCTATCGGATTCGCGACGCACGTCGATTGACGGGCAGATCCCGAAGCATCTGCCCGACTTGCGGGGCACGATTCGCCGTCGTGGTCGCCGCACCTGCTGTAGATCAACGGCAGATTGAAGGGCAGGTCCCTTCGCCGGTGCTCCTCCCGCCCCCGGCAACCGACGCCCCTGAATCCACGCCCTCTATGCGACGCGGGTCCTTTCACGGAACCGGCGGCACCTTGCTGGGCATGCAGATCGTCAACGTCTGCCTGACCATCCTCACCCTTGGCGCCTACCACTTTTGGGCCAAAGCGAAGATCCGCCGGTACCTGTTCAGTCAAACCGCATTCGCGGGAGACCGGTTTGTCTATCACGGCACCGGAAAGGAACTGTATCAGGGGTTCCTGAAAGCGATGCTGGTCTTCGGCATTCCCTATTTTTCGTTAGGCGCCGCGCATAGCTTTTTGGCCCTCCCGCAAGCGGTCGACGTCCTCTTACAAGCGATGGCGGCTCTGGTGCTGTTCCTCTATGTCCCGGTCGCCATCGTCAATGCGCGGCGGTATCGCTGCACGCGCACCTCCTGGCGAGGCATCCGATTCTCGTTCCGAGGACGAACGGCGGACTTCCTGAAGCTCTATTTCAAAGGGTGGCTCTTCACCCTCCTGACCCTGGGCACCTACTATCCCTATTTCCAGACGGAGCGACAGGCATTTCTCCACTCCCACACCTATTTCGGCAATCAGCGCTTCCAGTTTACCGGACACGGATCGGGCCTGATGGTGCCCTTTGCCGTCACCCTCTTCACCACCTACGCGGTACTGTGCCTGTGCGGCCTCGCCCTGGCCCTCCAGTTGACGAACGCCGGGCTCACGCTGCTCCTGATTCCCTTCGTGCTCGGTCCGGTGTGGGTGTGGCTACTCGGGCAGAAACAGAAGTACTACTGGGATCACACCACGTTCGGCAAAGCACGATTTTCATCCAGCATCACCTGGCAAAAACTATTCGGCCTTTACCTCGGCAACCTTGCCCTCTTGCTGCTCACGTTGGGGTGGGCCTGGCCATGGGTGACCGTCCGCAACGCCCGCTTCTTCACCGGCACGCTTTCGTTGCAGGGTGTGACGGATCTCGATCGCGTCCTGCAAGACACCACCGAAACATCCGTCACCGGCGAAGGCCTGTCGAATCTGCTCGACACCGGCTTCGATATGGATTGACCCCCATGCCCACCAGCCGGAGCGCCCACTATCTCGACGGTCGCACGGCCACGCGCCATCGTGTCACCCTCACGGTCACCCCCGCGACCCTGCATATTGCGATGCCCGACGGCAGTGCCAAACAATGGCCCTATGACGAGATCCGCCAGACGCAGGGGACTTACCGCGGTGAACCGGTCCGCCTCGAATTCGGGCCTGAGCCGGCCGAAGCCATCGTAATTTCCACAGCCGCGTTGCTGAAGGACATTCACGGGGCGGCGCCGGCTCTCGCACGGCACTTCCATAACCCGGCCAGACGAAACGCGCGCATCGGCTGGACCGCGGGTGCCGCAGTAGCAGTCACCCTCATGGTCGTGGGCCTCTATCGATGGGGCATCCCCGGTATCGCCTCCGCCGCCACGCCCTATATACCCGTGGCCTGGGAAGAATCCCTTGGCCGGCAGGTCGTCGCACACCTTGCGCCGGAAACACAGCAGTGTCGCAACCCGGAGCGACTGCGCAAACTCGACCTCATCGTGCAAACTCTGGCCGCCACTTATCCTGAGTCCCCCTATCGGATCACCCTCTCCGTCGTCGATGACCCGACCATCAACGCGTTCGCCGCACCAGGCGGCCGGGTGGTGATTCTCCGCGGCCTGCTGGAACGGACAGCCAGCCCGGATCAACTGGCCGGAGTACTCGCCCACGAACTCCAACATATCTATCAACGTCATACGACCAAGGCCATTCTGGAACAGACAGCCGCCACGTTGCTGCTGACCGCCGTCTCCGGCGACATGTCCGGCGGGCTCGCCTGGGGCCTGGAGGGGGCGCGCACGATGGGTTCGTTACACTATAGCCGTACTCATGAAACGGAGGCCGATCTCGAAGGACTTCGTATGATGCAGGCCGCCCGCCTCGATCCCGCCGCCATGATTGCTTTCTATGGGACCATGGAGAGAGGTGCCCAGGATCAGGTCGGGCCGCCGGCCTTCCTCTCCACCCATCCGGACATGGGGGAACGGCTCGCCACGCTCATCGCACTGGCCGCCCCTCCTCCGTCCGACGCCCAACGGCTTCTTCCCGGAGAAGACTGGAAAGATATACGCTCGCTTTGTCGCCTGCAGGCCGGCGGGCCTTCCGCCTCGACCTCCCCCGACCTGCCTTAGCGCCGCGATTCCCCTGCTCACAGATCCGACGGCCTCTGCTATAATCCTCCGACTTGTGGGCTACACACATGCGTGTCCTCGTCGTTGAAGATGAAACCAAGGTAGGCTCCTTCATCAAGCGAGCGCTTGAGGAGGAGAGTTACGCCGTCGATCTCTGCGAGGACGGCGCGCAAGGCCTCGACATGGCCTTGAGCGGCAGTTACGACCTCATCATGATCGATCTCATGCTGCCGAGCCTGCCCGGGCTGGAAGTACTCACACGCCTCCGCAAGGAAAAGATTCAGACCCCCGTGCTGATCCTGACGGCGCAATCAAAAGTGGACCAGCGGGTCAAGGGACTGGACGCCGGCGCGGACGACTACCTCACGAAGCCCTTCGCCATCGATGAATTGCTCGCGCGTGTGCGGGCCCTGTTGCGACGCGGCACGGCCGAATCTTCCGGCACGCTCCAGATCGACGATCTCCTGCTCAATCCGGCCACACGCGAAGTCACGCGCGGCGGACAACGCATCGACCTGACGGTGAAGGAATATGCGCTGCTCGAATATTTCATGCGCCATGCCGGGCGGGTACTGACTCGTCCCATGATTTCCGACCATGTCTGGAATCAGGACTTCGACACCTTCACGAATGTGATCGACGTCTATGTGAACTACTTGCGGAATAAGATCGATCGCGGACGCGCGCGAAAGTTGATCCATACGATTCGAGGGAGTGGGTACATGCTCAAGGTGGACTGATGCCGCTTCGAGTCCGGCTGACACTCTGGTACGGAACGGCCCTGGCTCTCATCCTGCTGACCTTTTCCGTGGTGCTCTATACGATCACAGCGCGCGGCCTCCGAGATCAAGTCGATGAGTCGCTCCAAGAAACCGCCTCGGCAGCCGTGCGTTCACTGGAGAAGCGCGGATTTCTCCCCTTGATCGACGAAGACGCGCTGTTGAGCCAATTCCCCGAATTGACCCGCATCGACAAATTCTTCCAGATCTTCAGTCCCACCGGCACCATCACCATCCGCTCTCCCAACATCCGGCAGCATGACGTGCCATTGAGCCGACATGCGCTGGAGGCCGCCTTTACGGGCAGCACCGTCTTCGAATCGGCCAGGTATCCCAACGAACCTCCTCTCCGCCTGGTCTCAGTTCCCATCATCTACCGCGGCTCCCTGCTCTATATCGTGCAAGTCGGAACCACCCTGGAAGGTGTCGAGGAAACCCTCCGCCGGTTCTTGCTCGTCCTCGTGGTGATGGCGCCGATCGCCCTGGTGGTCTCATTGGTGGGAGGATGGTTTCTGGCCGGACGCGCCCTCCGGCCCGTCGATTCCATCACCATCGCCGCGCAACGCATTGCCGCAGGCGACCTCACACAGCGCCTGACCTCGGAACGTTCCACGGACGAAATCGGACGATTGACCGACACCTTCAACAACATGATCGCGCGCCTGGAAACCTCCTTCGCGCAAATCCGGCAATTCAGCAGCGATGCGTCGCATGAACTCCGGACCCCGCTGACCGTCATGAAGGGCGAAAGCGAGCTGGTTCTCCGTCGTCCTCGTCCCGTCGAAGACTATATCGCCGTCCTGGAAAGCAACCTAGAAGAAATCGACCGGATGTCGCGCATCGTGGAGGAACTCCTCTTCCTCTCGCGGGCGGATCTGGGCCAGGTCAAAACAGAATGTGAGCCGGTCCGCCTGGAGGCATTGGTGGAAGATATCCAGCGTCAAGCCTGCCTGCTCGGACAAGAGCGTGGGGTAGACGTGATCATGGGCACCATTCAACCGGCAACCGTCCGTGGCGATGAACTCCGCCTGCGGGAACTCATTTTGAACATCGTGGACAATGCCGTGAAATACTCCTACCCGCAGGGCACGGTGGATATCGATCTGCTGGTGGAAGGCCGCACGGCGCGCCTTTCCGTGCGGGACCACGGGATCGGCATCCCCCAGGACGCGCACAAACAAATTTTTGACCGGTTCTTCCGCACCGACGACGCGCGCGCCCACACGAAAAAGGGCACCGGGCTCGGCCTGGCCATCTGCGCCTGGATTGCCGAGGCACACCACGGACACATCGAGGTCCAGAGCGAAATCGGCCAAGGGTCGACCTTCACCATCGTGCTGCCCCTCGCTCCGCCGACAGCTTAACAACTTCTAATCCCTCGTTAATTGGTTTCTCATCCACGGTTGCTACTTTCCAGAGTGACTGCTGCGGGATCTCTCCCGCGCACACAGATCACCGACTTCAGGAGGAGGAGCCCCATGAAACGACCTACGCAGTCCGTCAGTGCCATTGCCGGCATCGCCGCCCTGGGCGCTGCCTTGTTATGGAGTTATCTCCCGCTTACCACCTCACACGCTTCGAATCCCTCACCGGCCGCAGAAGAGCGCCCGGCCACGCTGACGGGAACCCTTCCCGCAGCCGGATTCGCAGATGTGGCCAAGACGGTCACCCCGGCCGTCGTGAACATCACCACGAGCGGCGCAGAAGAAGTGGCTGATTCCACACGCCCGCGCGGCCGGATGGAAGACTTTTTCGGATCGCCGTTCGGTCCCCGCCGGTTCGGGCCACCGATGGAGCCCCGGGAACGTCGTGGCGGAGGGCAGGGATCTGGCGTGATCGTCACCCCGGACGGGTATGTATTGACCAATAACCACGTGATTGCAGGAGCCAAAACCGTCACCGTCACCCTTCCGGACAAGCGGGAGTTCAAAGGGCGTATCGTCGGTAGTGACCCCAAGAGCGATATTGCTGTGGTCAAGATCGATGGCACTCAGCTTCCGACAGTGACGTGGGGCGACTCCAGCCGCCTCCAGGTCGGTGAATATGTGCTGGCTGTCGGGAACCCGTTTGGTTTGAACTCCACAGTCACACTGGGCATTGTCAGCGCCCTTGGCCGCGGGCATATGGGCATTACGCAGTACGAAGATTTCATTCAGACGGATGCCGCGATCAATCCTGGCAACAGCGGCGGCGCGCTCGTGAATACCAGGGGGGAATTGATCGGCATCAACACGGCGATCTTCTCTCAGACCGGCGGCTACCAGGGCGTCGGCTTCGCCGTCCCCACGGGCATGAGCAAACCGATCTATGAGAGTCTGGTCAAGACCGGAAAGGTTGTACGTGGGTATCTGGGCGTCGGGATACAGGATCTGAATCAGGAGTTGGCCAAGTCGTTCAACGTCAAAGGAAGTAATGGCGCGATCGTCACCGATGTCAAAGAAGAGGGGCCTGCGGACAAGGCCGGCCTCAAGCAGGGAGACGTGATCCTGTCCTTTCAGGGAACTCCGATCGAAGACGCCGTCACCCTTCAGCGCGCCGTTACAAGAAGCTCCGTCGGCAGCAAGGCGACGATAACCGTGATGCGAGAGGGTCGCGAAAAGGACCTGACCGTCACGATCGGTGAACTGCCGGACAACCCGCAGGTCGCGAAGGCGGAGACCGGTCCGTCGGAACAACCGCTGGCCGGACTCGCCGTGCAGGAGTTGGACCGTGAAACTGCCCAGGAACTCGGGATTAAAGGCAAAATTCAAGGCGTCGTGGTCACGACCGTCGATCCGGAGAGCGACGCGGAACGCGCCGGGTTGATGCCGGGCGACGTGATCCGGGAGATCAACCGCAAACCGGTCACCTCGATGAAGGATTTCGATCGGGCCGCATCGGACCTCAAGAAGGGGCAAACGGTGCTGGTGCTGGTCAATCGGAGAGGCGCGTCCCTATACCTCAGCGCCAAGATCTAAGGGGGTCCGAATAGAGCGGGGCAGGCGACTGGTGAGCGCAGGCTTATCGGTAGCCTGCCCCGGATTTTTTGGGCATGAGGAGAGTCGGAACAGCGGGCGCAGCAGTCGGCGCGTCGGCCCGGCTAACCGGCTGGGCAATGAGATCATATCCGGCCACATCGGTGATGGTGACCGAAACAAACTCACCCGGCTTCGCCGCGTTGCGATCACAGAAAACCACCCCGTCAATCTCAGGCGCCAACCCTTCGTGCCTGCATTCAAGCAGCCGGTCAGATTCTTCTGAGATCCCATCCACAAGGACCTCCATCGTGCGGCCGAGATAGGCACGATTCTTGGCTTCTGAGATGGACTCCTGCAGAGCCAGCAGCTCGTTGCGCCGCTCTTCCATTACCGCCAGGTCGACTTTCCGGTCGAGATCGACGGCCGATGTGCCTTCTTCATCAGAATAGAGAAACACCGCCACGCGATCGAATTCCATATCGAGGATGAATTGCTTCAGTTCCTCGAACATGGCATCGGTCTCACCGGGAAACCCGACGATAAACGCCGTCCTGAAAAAGACGCCGGGAATCTTGGCGCGGATACGTTCAACCAGCTGAGTGACGTGTTTGCGGTCTCCCAATCGGTGCATCCGCTTCAGCATGCCGTCGCTGATATGCTGCAACGGCATGTCGAGATACTTGGTGATACGCGCCTCTCCGGCATACAGATCCAGCAACTCATCCGTCACCTGTTGCGGGTATAGATAGAAGGGCCGGATCCAGCGCACATCCTTCACCGTTACCAGTTCCCGAAGCAACGCCGTGAGCCCCTGCTTCAATCCAAGGTCCACCCCGTAGTTGATCGTGTCCTGCGAAATCAGGTTGAGTTCCTTCACCCCTTCCTGAACCAACCGTCCGGCCTCAGCCACAATCGACTCAATCGGGCGGCTGCGCTGCTTGCCCCGCATGATGGGAATCGCACAGAACGCGCAGTTCCGGTTACAGCCTTCGGCAATTTTCAGGTAGGCGCTGTGGGGAGTTCCGAGGCGAATGCGTGGAGTCTCGGCATCGTACAGATAGGGCGGTTGTCCGATCCAGAGTCGCTGCTGACGAGCTTTCGGCGCCAGCAAACTGCGGCAGATCTCCGCAATGCGCCCGAACTCGCCCGTTCCCACGACGCCGTCCAACTCAGGCAACTCTTTCAACAGTTCGCCCTGGTACCGCTGGGCCAGGCATCCCGCGGCAATCAGGACGCGGCAGGATCCGGACTTCTTCAACCGCCCATGTTCGATGATGCTGTTGATCGATTCCTGCTTGGCTTCCTCGATAAAGCCGCAGGTATTGATGATAACGACTTCCGCGGCGCGCGCGTCGCCCGTGAGTTGGAAGCCTCCGGCGACCAATGTACCGAGCATGACTTCTGAGTCCACCTGGTTCTTTGAACAACCGAGGTTCACAAAACCGATCGTGGGTTTGTCGCGTTTCGCGCGTGACGGGGTAATCAATGACGAGGCCATAACCTGGCAGTCTACGAGACGCCGGAAAACTCTGTCAAACGAGCTCTCTTGCTATTCCGTCTGCAGCTATCCTAAATTGAACGCATGATACGGACATTTCAGGGCATCACCCCGACCGTTCCGCAGTCCTGCTTTATTGAAGAGACCGCCGTGGTCATCGGCGATGTCGTCATGGGCGAAGAGTGCAGCGCCTGGTTTCATGCCGTCATTCGCGGCGATGTGAACTACATTCGCATCGGGCACCGCACGAACGTGCAGGACCTCTGCATGTTGCATGTCACACACGACACCCATCCCCTGATCATCGGCGACGACGTGACCATCGGACACAACGTGGTCCTGCATGGCTGCACCATTCAGAACCGCGTGCTGGTCGGAATGGGCGCTATCATCATGGACGGAGCGGTCATCGGAGAAGACTCGGTAGTCGGCGCCGGAGCATTGATCACCGAAGGCACTGTCGTCCCGCCCAAGAGTCTCATCCTGGGCTCACCGGCCAAAGTAAAACGCCCCGTCACCGACCAGGAACTCGCCTGGATCCGAGAGTCGGCGCAAAACTACATCCGCTATTCCCGCCAATACCTCTCCGGCCCCGACAAGCCTCGCCCCGGATTCTGGGTCTAATACCATCAGTTCACTTCTCACCCCAACCGCATCAGGCAGACGGGGTCACCAACCGTCGGTGAGGCATACGTACGCTGGTCGATCCGGTAACGAACTCCCCGCCGATGACACCACTCGGCCACCCACACAGCCTCCTCAACCGTCGTTGTCACCGATCCCGGAATCACTAATCGATTCAAGCACCGATCCACCAAGGTGGCGACCGTGCGCTGCTGAGGCAGAAATTTTCGCGCATCGAACGTCACCGGATTCGCACGACCGTAGGACAAGGCCGATAACTCCGGAAACCGCTCGGGATCGTTTAGCACGCTGACGAGCCAGAGGTGATCCACCCGATCTTTCACGGACCCGGCGTCCTGATGACGGAACCGGATCGGGAACCCAGCACAGGCACGATTGAGCACCTGCACTTCCTGCTTGCGTAGATTACAGGCCAGGACCTGTCTCCCGAGATCCAGGCTTTCCATCAGAAGGAGCGGAATTTCCGCCACCCCCGCGCCCACATATAAACTGGTGCCGCCCGTCCGAAGCCGCGGCAGGAGCGCCTTCGCCAGCTTCAGACCAAGCCGCTGACAAAGCCCGCGCTTCGCAGCCCAAAATTCATCCCCGCCTTCGTCGCAATAGATCGGGCCCAGTCGCCCGTAGTCGAGGCGCGCGAAGATATCCTTCGTCGCCCGCCGAGCGGCCGTCCCCACGTTCTTCAGTTTACGAACCATGATGCTCCATACCGGCCACACCTGTTGCCGCTGTCCCGGCGCCGACGACAACCGGGCTCCTCAGATTGAGAGTCAACCTACCGCGCGTGATGGAAAGGCGGACGTCCGAGATTCGCCGCAAATTGGAAGCCACCGGCCGGCACGGCCCTGTGCCGTGACACCGCCGCACGAGTCCACGCGACGACCTCCCTCTGCGGATCGTTGAAGCGCCGCGTCATGAACGACTACGCGACGATCTCTGTGCCGATCCCCTTGTGAGTGAAGATTTCCAACAGAATGGCATGGGGTGTACGACCGTCGATGATGTGCGCCTTTCCCACCCCGCCGGCCAATGCGTCCAGACAGGCATGAACTTTCGGCAACATGCCCTCGCTGATCGTGCCGCGCTTGACCATCCGCTGCACGTCTTTGCGGGAGACCGTCGGCAGGTGGCGGCCATTGGCATCGCGGATGCCCTTTACATCGGTCAACATCACGAGTTTTTCCGCCTTCAACGCGGCAGCAATCGCGCCCGCCACGAGGTCGGCATTGATGTTGTACGTATTGCCTTCCCGGTCCGTTCCGATCGGCGCAATGACGGGAATGTAATTGTCTTCCTGCAGCTTCAGGAGCAGCGTGGGATCGATCGATTTCACATCGCCTACAAACCCGAAATCGGCATCCGAGCCATCCGAATCGAGGTCCTTTTCAATGCTTTCCGCCCAGGCCTTCGCCGTGAGCGGCTTGGTCAACATCAACCCGCCGTCCTTGCCGCTGAGCCCGACCGCCTGCCCGCCGTGCCGATTCAGGAGATCGACGATCTCCATGTTGATCCGACCCGCCAGGACCATCTCCACAATTTCCATTGTCGCCGCATCGGTCACCCGAACCCCGTGACGAAACTTTGCGACCATTCCCAACCGATCCAGCATCTGATCGATTTGCGGACCGCCGCCATGCACGATCACCGGATTGAGCCCCACATATTTCAACAGCACCACGTTCTGGGCAAACCGCTCCTTTAAGGGGGCATCGGTCATCGCATGCCCCCCGTACTTGATGACGACCGTCTTGCCCTTGAAGGTGCGGATGTAGGGCAGGGCCTCGATCAGCACGTCCGCTTTTTTAATCAGTTTGTTCATGCGCTCCCCCCGCTCCTGCCTGCCGCCTACAGAATATAGCGGCTCAAGTCTTGATCCTTCACAATATTCTGCAAACGCTCCCGCACATACCCGGCGTCCACGACGATGGTCTTTTCTTTCATCTCGGATCCTTCGAACGACACCTGTTCCAGCAGTCGCTCCATGATCGTAAACAGCCGCCTGGCGCCGATGTTTTCGGTCCGTTCGTTGACCTGCACGGCCGTTGCGGCAATCTCCGCTAATCCGTCATCAGCAAATTCGACCGTGAGCCCCTCTGTCGCCATCAACGCCTGATACTGACGCACCAGCGCACCCCGCGGTTCGGTCAGGATACGCACGAAGTCGTCCTTGGTGAGCGGTGCCAACTCGACGCGGATAGGGAAGCGGCCCTGCAGTTCGGGGATTAGATCGGACGGCTTGGCGACATGAAAGGCACCGGCGGCGATGAACAGAATATGGTCGGTCTGCACAGCGCCATGTTTGGTGCTGACTGTGGAACCTTCCACAATCGGCAGCAGGTCGCGCTGCACCCCTTCGCGGGACACATCCGGTCCCATCGCGCGCTCACGCCCGGCGATCTTGTCGATCTCATCCAAAAAGACAATGCCGGTCTGTTCGACCTTCGTGATGGCTTCCCGGACGACTTCGTCCATATCGATCAACTTTTGCGCCTCTTCCTGGGTGAGATGCTTCAGCGCATCGGGCACTTTCATCATCCGTTTCTTTTTCTTCCCTTGGAACATGCCGCCCAGCATGTCGCGCAGATTCCCTTCAAGATCCTCCATACCGCCGGCATTGGAAATCACCCCCAGCGGCAATGCTCTCTCTTTCACCTCTACTTCCACAGATCGCTGATCGAGTTTGCCCTCGCGGAGTTGCAGACGAAGCTTGGATCGCGTGGCATCAGCCGATTCGATCTGCTCAGAGGCATCGGTACGCGCCCCGGAAGGTTCAAATCCAGGAGAAGTCGGACGGGACGGTGCACCAGGCAACAGAAGATCGAGCAGCCGCTCTTCTCCATGGCGCGACGCCTTCCCCTGCACCTCTTCCAAGTGTTTGGTCTTCACCAAACTGATCGCCAGCTCGGTGAGATCGCGAATGATGGATTCGACATCCCGGCCGACATACCCGACTTCCGTGAACTTCGAGGCTTCCACCTTGATGAAAGGCGCTTCGGCGAGTTTCGCCAGACGCCTGGCAATTTCCGTTTTCCCCACGCCGGTCGGCCCGATCATAATGATGTTTTTCGGCATGACCTCATCACGCAGCTCAGGAGCCAGCTGCTGACGGCGCCAGCGGTTACGGAGCGCAATCGCGACCATGCGTTTGGCATCGTGCTGACCGATCACATAGCGGTCCAGCGCTTCGACGATCTGCCGGGGCGTCAGACTATTCACATTGACAGGACGGGGCGTCGATTCGGTCGTCATGGCAGGCAGATCCTAACGCGAGAGCGATTCGATCACAATCTGTTGGTTGGTATAAATGTCGATCCCGCCGGCAATCATCAGGGATTCCCGCACGACCTGTTCGGCAACCAGTTCGGAATGCCCTAGTAATGCGCGGGCGGCGGCCAATGCATAGGGTCCCCCCGATCCGATCGCCAGGATGCCGTCTTCCGGCTCAACGACATCTCCCGTTCCGGAGATGATGAAGGAGTGATCGAGATCGGCAACGGCCAGCAGGGCCTCCAAGCGCCGCAATACGCGATCGGTCCGCCAGTCCTTCGCCAGTTCCACGGCGGCTCTCGTGAGATTTCCACGGTACTCGGCTAACTTGGCCTCAAACTTTTCAAACAGAGTGAAGGCATCGGCCGTGGCGCCGGCGAACCCCGCCAACACCGTATCGCCGTGCATACGGCGCATTTTCCTGGCATTGTGCTTCATGACCGTGGTGCCCACCGTGACCTGACCATCACAGCCCATCGTCACCTGACTGCCTCGTCTCACACATAACACCGTCGTGGATCGAATCGTCATCGCGACCCCTTCTGCTTGGTGGACTCGCTCGCCTCCGTGGCACCCACGGCACGAGGGTGCGTGCGATCGTATAACGCGAGTAGTTGGTCCGTCGCAAGATGTGTATATTTTTGGGTCGTACTGAGCGAGGCATGACCCAGCATTTCCTGAATGGCGCGCAGGTCGGCACCTTCGTCCAGCAAATGCGTGGCAAACGAATGGCGCAAGGTGTGGGGATGGACCGCGCCTCCGGTCAGTTGCCGCGAATATTTTGCCACAATGCGCGCAATGGTTCTGGTGGTCAATCGGCCCCCGCGGCTATTGCGAAAGACGGCCGCGGCGTCCGACCTCCCGGAGGACGGTCCCGGCACCGCCTGGATCTGCGCGTGGTACGCATCGATCGCCTCCAGCGCAATGATTCCCAGCGGAATCACCCGTTCTTTCCGCCCCTTCCCTCGCAGACGCACCAGCCCTTCGCTCCGGCTGATATCATCGCAATTCATGCCGACCAATTCGCTGACACGAGCCCCCGTGGAATACAACGTCTCGAGAATCGCGCGATCCCGTAGCCCCACCCGCTCCGTTCCACCGGGAAACTCCATCAACGCGCCGGCGTCATCTTTCGTGAGGACTTGGGAAAGGTGCTTGGGAAGTTTCGGGGCACGCACATCCTCTGCGGGATTCACATCCAACTGCCCGATGCGCACCAAATACCGGAAGAAACTGCGCAAGCAGGCCAGCTTTCTCGCGAGTGACGTCTTTTTGTCGCCCGTTCGATCACGGGCAGCGAGAAACTCACGAATCAGAGCAGGCGTGACCGATTCGGGCACCAGCGTCCCACCAGGCTGTTGCACACCGAGCGCGAAGGCGTGGAACTGGGCCAGGTCGGACGTATAGGCACGAATAGTTTGGGAGGACGCGTTCTGCTGGACAGCCAGGACGTCTAGGAAAGTCCGGATTGCGCGATCCATGCGTCAAAATCCTCAACAGCTCGTTGCTGGATGAGACGCCGCTTCTGATCCTTGTCGCGCGTCTTGACGGTGACGGGTGGGAACAGCCCGAAGTTGGTGTTCATGGGCTGAAAGTGAGCCGGGTCGCTCTTGGTAATATGCGCAATCAAGCAGCCGTGGGCGCTGTTCGGCGGCGGAGTCACTAACGGCTGGGCCGCCAGGCCTCGCGCCGCATTGATACCTGCAATCCCTCCCATCGCGGCCGACTCGGTGTACCCTTCGACCCCGACCAATTGTCCGGCAAAAAATACGGTGCCGCGTGACTTGAGCTGAAGCGTGTCGCGCAGCAATTGCGGCGAGTTGATGAAGGTATTGCGATGGAGGCTACCCAACCGTAGAAATTCGGCATTCTCCAGCCCCGGAATGAGACGAAACACCCGTCGCTGCTCCGGATACGTGAGTTTGGTCTGAAACCCGACCATGTTGTAACAGGTCCCATGCGCGTTCTCGGTACGAAGCTGCACCACGGCGTACGGGCGCACGCCTGTCTTTGGATGCTCCAACCCGACCGGCTTGAGCGGTCCGAACTGCATGGTCTGCCGACCGCGCTCGGCCATGACTTCGATCGGGATACAACTTTCAAAATAGGCAATTTTCTCGAACTCTTTCGGCTGGACCTTCTCGGCCGTCATCATCGCGGCGTACAACGCATTGTACGCCGCTTCATCCAGCGGGCAATTGAGGTAATCAGCCCCCCCCTTGCCGTACCGTGACGCACGATAGACGATGTCCATGTTGATCGACTCCGCATCGATAATGGGCGAAATCGCGTCAAAGAAATAGAGATGCCGCTCGTGCGTCAATTCGCTGATGGCTTTCGATAACTTTTCCGACGTGAGCGGACCGGTCGCAATGATACAGACGGCGTCCTGCGGGATCTCCGTAACTTCCTCGCGCATGATCCGGATATTCGGATGCCCCTCCAGCGCCTGTGTAATCACCCGGGCGAACTGCTCGCGATCGACCGCTAACGCCGAGCCGGCCGGCACACGCGCCTCCTCCGCCGCACGAATCACAAGCGAGTTCAGGCGACGCATCTCCGTCTTCAGAATGCCGGGCGCATTGAGCGGATCGGCGGATCCAAGGGAGTTCGAACACACGAGCTCCGCCAGATCACCTGTCTTATGTGCTTTGGTCATCTCTTTGGGGCGCATTTCGTAGAGCGTCACCTTGGCCCCGCGATTCGCTGCTTGCCAGGCGGCCTCCGTGCCGGCCAGACCACCCCCGATGATCACAATGTCTTCACGCATGAATGGGAAACCTTTGAAAAGATGGAAGGAGGCTCATTGTAGGAATCGCCTTTTCTCGATGTCAAGAAACGGAGGGCTGATTCCCGATGACCCTGCCCATGACGCATCTGACGCCGATCAATCGAAGGCGGGCTGGAAAAGGCCCTCTGAGTTTGTTGCTCCCTTTTGCCAGACCATGCTAGACTCTGGCCGCGTGGGCGATTAGCTCAGGGGGAGAGCGCTTCCTTCACACGGAAGAGGCCACTGGTTCGATACCAGTATCGCCCACCATTTTTTCAATCACTTGCACGACAACACTCTCCGACACACGCAACACTGTGGTCATTTTTGTGTCACGGTGTGACCGTCGGTCCAAAATCTCCACTCCATCTCGCAGGCTTTCCGGGTAATGATGCGCATAACGTTGCGTCATGAGCGGCGACTTGTGCCCGAGGAGCCGTTGCACCTTGTAGAGATCCACTCCCGCCTGGACCAGCCGCGTCGCAAAGGTGTGGCGGAGGTCATGAAAATGGCAATTCACAATCCCCGCTTTGGCCATCGCAGGCCGCAACGCCCGTCGCAGATGGTTGGGATCTAACCGTGTACCGGCGAGACTGGGAAAGACCAGCGCGGTTTTGATGTGCCGCACTTTGGCCTTCTCCGTCAGGAGCGCCATTACTGTCTGATTCAATGGCACTGTCCGCCGCTCCTCGTTTTTCGACTCAAACACGGTCGCAGTTCTTCGGAACAGATCCACGCCGTTCCAGGTCAGTGACAGGATCTCGCCCAATCGCATCCCGCTATGCAGCGCGAACACCACGAGCTCGCGTAACCAGGACGGAC
Organism: Nitrospira defluvii; assembly: GCA_000196815.1. Lineage (GTDB taxonomy): Bacteria > Nitrospirota > Nitrospiria > Nitrospirales > Nitrospiraceae > Nitrospira_A > Nitrospira_A defluvii_A. The sequence continues at coordinate 258,426 of FP929003.1, read as the reverse complement.
AGGCATCAAGCAATCGCGCCTCTTCATCCTCCATCAGCCACCGGTCTCGTTTCGTCGCCCCCTTTTCGAGAGACACTCGACTGACGGGATTGTCTCGGCACCATTCCCACTCCCGCTTCGCCAGGCTGAAGGCCTTTCTGAGACAGGTCAGCTCCCGATTGATCGAGGCCGGTTTCACCCCAGTGGCGGACCGTCGACTTTTATACTCCACGATCAGCTTGGGGGTAATCTCCGCTAACGTCCGGTCTCCGAAGAAGGCACGGAAACGCTTCAGGAAGGCTTGTCCGGTTTGTCGGCTGGCCAATTTCACGAGGTGCTCCCGCTCAAAACGATCCATCAATTCCGCGAAGGTTCGAGACTGTTCCTCCGCCCGCTCAAAATACTGCCCCTCGATCAATTGCACCTTCACCTTCGCCATGATGGCGTCAGCCAAGGCTCGATTCGATGACCCTGTCGAACGGCGAATCCGTTTCCCTTGAAACACAATATTCATCCACCAAATATTCCCTCGCTTAACGAGCCCCATCGTTGTTCTCCTTTCCAAGAGGGCTCGCTGTTGGTCTGGTTTCCCCGTGGCGGGAAGTATAGACGGCACGTTTAGCCGCTTCAATGAGGTGGTCTACGTCACCAGCTTTACGCCGGGACACCCGGTGAGGCCTCATATTCGACGTAGAAGAAAAGCTGTTCAGCCAGACCTGGATCGCCTCAGGTTCAAAGCGGACGAGGCCGTGTATGCGACGGCAAGGAATCTTATTCTTGGAAACCCAGAGGTAGAGCGTGGATTGCTTGATATTGAGCCAAGCCGAGAGCTCTTTGACGGTAAGCATATGCAGATACACCGGGGGAGTCTATCGACACCCCCAGTCCCCCTAGCATGGGCTGCCCGCGTGACCGCCGGCAGACCGGTGAAACCGAGTGGGTGGTTGTTTGAGCAAATTGCGGTGTCGGTCTTTCCACCGAGCAATGCCCCTGACAATTTCCTGTAATAGCCATTCTTCCCCTCCAGGGGTGGCACAAATGACCGCCAACATCGGCGTCAGGGTGTCACTCACCCATCGTTTCACGTTCTGCAGGGTCTGCACCTGCTTCTCCTGGGCCAATCACCCCTTCTCAAATCCCTCCCTCAGGAGGGCGTACCACTCCAAGACTGGAGCCCGGTACCGTTCTTCATCCTCGGCATCCTTCGGGATCTGCTGGAAGTCCACATACGATCTCAGCAAGCCGACCACCAGCTCCTTCCAATCGACTTCGTCTAACGTGGCCAATGCTCGGGCACATTGTTCGGCCCGATCCTTCTTGAGCTCTAATTCCCATCGTGTCCCGTAGTCCTGATAGTGCTCTTGTCCTTTGCTCTGGAGTTCCAACCGCTTGTCATAGATGCGGAGTAACGTCTGACTCTGCGGACTGCCGAAGTACATGGTCTCGCCCGTGGTCGCTCCGGTCCCATGCGTGAGGTTGGAGACGATATGCGGACTTGAGCCGCCCTCGTGACGCACTGGCCTGCCGAGACCGCTTCTCTGATGGTCGCCACCGGCACCGTGCCTGCTCGGTCATCAAGGGCGCAATCAATGCGCGTGACATGCCCCTGTTGAGCATGCACCCACCTAAGGAGAGTGCGAATTTGATCCCGTGTCAGGGCGGACGCCAGGCCGCCCGACAAATCCACATGGATTTCATTCGGACGCCGAGGGGCATTCGTGCCCAATTTGCCCACCCCACGCAGGCCGTCAACTCGCATCCAGGACAAGGGATAGCCTCGAAAGCCGCCTTTGGCCTTACTCCAATCTCCGCCGAGCACCTTCATGGTCTCCTGGGGATTGCTGGCCAGGACCGTAAAAGCCAACCAATCAATCGTCAGGGTGAAGCCAGAATCCATGGAACCTATCGAACTCCTGTAATGAGCGCTGTAGGTAGCGCCCCCGTGTTACCAAGACGGGGGCCATTCCGCTCCGCCCCGCAGCCTATCGGCATGCGGCGCGGACCGGCTTTGCCTCCCGCCCACGGACGATGGTGTTGCTGTGTGACGCGCTCCAACTCAGACATCTGCACCTCTTGGTGAGCCCTGTTTCCGTTCGTCTCACCCTAGGCGAATCACCGGACCGAAGCCAAGGCCCCGGAAGAGGTCACTAGGGGTCACGAGGGGACAGCAGAGGACAAAGTTTGTGACAGCTCAGACGCAAAAGGAAGTGAGCATAAGGAGGCGTATGTGCGCTTTCATGCGCTCAGAGCGGCAATTGTGCGCATCGTTCGAAGGCGGGACAGGGAGCGACCCAAAATCAGCTCGTTTTTGACCCGTGCGCGAAAAAAAGTTTGAAACGAATAAGCCGTCTTGTAGCGACAGCATTGCAGGATTGGTGAGGGAGTGCTAATTTTTCCGGCCTCGTCGTTCAGCTTTTGGCTTGGCCAAATACCGAGAGTCGATTGAGTAGACAGTCGATTAACATGGCTAGAAATGCCTGAGCTCGATTTGAAAAATATTATTACTGAAGGACGTAAAGAAGTGCCCCAGGGGACACTACTACGCGTGAGTCTTGGTTCTCGTCCAGGCACAGTGACAGTTCATGTTCAGCTCCCAGATCAGACGGATTGGACGATGTATTCAGACCTTCAGATTGTCAATGGCACCGTAACGCTTCCTGTTAAGCTTGTGTTTCTTTCGCACGCAAAGGAGGACGCACGTTTTATTAGAGACCTAGCTCATCGCTTGCTTCAGGATGGGGTACTTGCGTGGTTTGATGAGAAGGAGTTGCTGCCAGGTGATGACTGGAAACGAAAGATCGACGAGGCAATCGAAAGTTCTGATTTTGTCCTAGTGTTTCTATCCGCAACTAGTGTTTCCAAGACTGGCTACTTCCAGCGAGAGCTCAAGTACGCACTGGATCAACATCAACTTAGGCCCGAGGGCTCCCGCTATATCATTCCTATCATTATCGACGAATGTCAGCCGCCGCGTAGTCTTCGAGATATTCATTGGCTTCGTACTGATACTTCGGAATGGTACGAGCGTCTGAAGCGTGCTCTTCTTTCGTGAGGGTAGAACGCATAACTGGTGGCCAAGTCATGTCTTCGGACGTTGCGAGGCTCACATGTGCTCTATCGCTTTCCAAGTCGACATCAAAACCAATAGCCTATTGGAATTAGGCAAGTGAGGTGGCCGTGAGACGAGATATGAGCCTAGTCCGACATCTTGTTTTGGCAATAGAGGCTAGCCCATCCGGCTTTGCTCCAAGGACCCTAGCAATTGATGGGTACACTCAAGAAGAAATCGGATACCACTTGCATGTCATGCTGGAAGCAGGACTTATTCGAGGGGCCGATGTTACCACGCATGGTGCCAAGAGTCCGGAAGCTATAGCCACGAGTCTTACCTGGGCTGGTCATGAGTTTGCAGACGCCGCACGAAATGAGGAGCTTTGGGCGAAAGCCATGGAGCTAACAAAGGAGAAAGCAGGCAGTGTAACAATTGAGTTAATCATGAAGCTTTTGGCCTCTCTCGCGTCATCTGCATTAGGGCTCTAGTAAGGCACCTCAGGTTCAGTTGGATTCGAAGCGGAGGGAACAGATTCGTAACCTCTGCCCAACTCACACCTCATTCAGCACAAATTGGAGGATGATGCTTTTCACACCTCATCAAAGGCAGGAGTACGGAAAAGAAGAAAAGTTTCATCACTGGAAAGCCAACTACGGACAACCCGCGTGAATATGGTTCGGATCAGAGAACTTAAGAAGACGGTTCGTCCAGCCAGATAGGCAAGAAAGAGATTTGAGCGACAAGGTCGTCAATTCAAGGAGCGTGCATCGAGTTGTCCAAAGCTTCGTAGAATTCAGCATCACAGAGGTAGGGTTAAGATAACAATGAAGGATGGCGAACCATGCGCGTACCGGTTGTGTGTTTAGAGTGCTATAGGCCAACAACGCCTCCGCCAGCTGGATCTGTGAGTCTTGGGAGGTTCAAGAATCCGGGGTTTACAGCTACAAGTGTCCAAACGGTCACAGCACGACAGCCTATCTCCGAGAGGAGCGGTTTGAGATGCTGTATCAATCGGCAGCGTACGCAGTCCTCGATGGTTACTACAGAGAAGCAGTTGCCTCCTTCACTGGTGCCTTTGAGGCCTTCTGCGAATTTTACCTTCGAGTAATTGGAGGGAAGAAAGAAGTTGCTTCGGACCGCTTTGAAGAATCTCTCAATCGGCTGGTGGCACAATCGGAAAGAGTATTAGGCGCCTACACCATGACTTACACACTCGAGCACAGAATCCCGCCGCCGGCTCTGCCCCAGAAACAGATCACATTCAGAAACAAGGTGATCCATAGAGGCAAATTCCCCACACGCGAAGAAGCTATTGCCTATGGGCAGGATATTGCCGATGTCATATATCCGGTGCTCAGTTACTTAAAGCAACATGAGCGAAAGCACGTAACTGACGTTGTTGATGCCCGGATCAATAAACTCTGCCAAGAGACCCATGGCAGACAAAGTATATGTCTCCCAGGGATCATCAACATCAATCAAATTTCTCCAGACCCGCAGCCCATCCTTAAGGAGTCTCTGGAAAAACTTGAATCGACCCGGAAATCTAGAGGTTGGTAGGTATAGAGTCCCAACTATTCTTGTCCTGAGTGAGCCAAGGCTCTCTTGCTGGCCCAAACTATTTCTTCAGCGTCAATGCACAGTGTCTTGGAGAATTAGATGTCCTTTCGTTTCTGAATCGCCTGAAACGTGCGATTTCGACCGCACCGTTCCGGACAAACTCGCGATCGCCACGAATGTGCCATTTCTCTCGCGCACATAGATCTATCATGGCGCAAATACCTCAACGTCTGGCCCAATCAAATGTCCGTGTGCGTTGCTTCGTTCGGTGTACAACCGTATGGATCACCTACCGGTGCGCGAGCAGGCGGGCAAACTCAGCGGCTGAAATGACCGGCACTCCGCTGTAGTGTGACGCCTCGAAATCCTTATCCCCGGTCACGAAATATTGGGGCGGGGGTGTGGTCGCCATGAGATCGAGGAACGGTCGATCCTGCGCATCACGCAACGGAGTATTCGTGGGATGGGAATCAACGAACTGCACTTCAGCTTGGATGGTCGCCAGAAAGCTCGTGATATCCACCCCGGCCCGAGTAAACGCTCGCTGGAGTTTTGGCCGCCGCAGAACGGCTTCCAGTTCCGCGAAGGTCTCAGGGCTCATGACGGGGATGAGGCGACGCTGCAGGACGGCTTGGATGATCCGTGCAGGAGGCCCTGCGGCGGACAGCAGACCGGACACGAAGATATTGGTATCAAGAACGACGCGCACGCTCGCGCCGAACCGCTGCCACCTCAGCGGCAATTTGTTCAGGAGTGATGCTTAGCTCGCGTGCCGCACTGCGCACCTTGCCGACCATGCGAGCCAGCTTCTTCCGACTGGCTGCTCTGGCCGGAGACTCCAAAATCAGCACATCGGAGTCCCGGTGTGCCACCACAGCTTTACCCCACCCCTTCATCCAGGAGGAGGGAATCACCACGCCTTCTTTGGTGTACTTCACGGCTTTCATCGGCAACGCATCCAGTGTATCTGCGGCAGTATACCATGGTGCTGTGGCTCTGTAGTCAGCGCTCGCGATTTTGCGAACCGCTCGCCTATCGTTTGTCGCTTCATTCTCTGAGGGCTCGATTGTGACCGTCCCCGCCAAACCACTCCTTTCGGCGTCGCCTGCCGCTTAACGGTCATGTTGTCCGAGGCCATTTCACTGTGGTCATTTTTGTGTCAGAAACTATCCAAAACCTCAAAATCTCCTGTAACCAATCGATGCAATAGAAAGCTCTTAAATGCTTGATTTGTAGCGCTTTTGTAGGGAAACCATTGCAACAACGAACCTTGTAAAAATCTAGCTTTTCGCCTTCACACGGAAGAGGCCACTGGTTCGATACCAGTATCGCCCACCATTCATATTCCTACCGTCATATCCCGACCGTCCCAACACCACTATCATCCTGCAACAGCTCAATTTATCTCGACATCCTACTGCAGCCAGCTGCCCCGCCCTCAACTGGACAGAATCAAGCGCCTGAGCTAGACTTTTCTCACAAGGAACAGACTTCGTTTTTACGAATGTTCCGACAGAAGAAAGAGAGGCATGGTATGCGCGGGACTGCAGCAACGATCATATTGGGACTGGTTCTAACCACAGGCTGCTCGACCACCAATCAGGTGGCGACACAAGACCAGAACTATAATGCGCCGCTCAGCATTTATAGTGCGATGGACAGCACCTCACTGGTCTATTCCGATCCCATGGCCGCCTCACAAGCCAACGACCACCCTTATCGATGGGCTGCGTTCATCCTCCATCCCGTCGGTCACCTCGTTGACTACACCGTAAACCGCCCGCTCTACGCCATTGCCAAACACGCACCCTATCTCTTCGGTTATACGTCCGAAGATTCCATGATCGACTCGCAGCGACGATGACCCTGCTCGGGACCTTGCCTGCCGGGACCTCTCCCGGCGGCGAGGCACGCGTTCCTTGCCCGCCTATTGCCAGTCGCATCTCACTTGCCGTTCAGGTATGCTCGCCACTTCGATCGTGTGCCATGTTGAAGCGGGGCATCGAATCCGGCCATGTATCGTCAACGCTCACTGCTGCCGTTCCTGTTCGCTGTCTGCGTCCTGTGGGCAGGATGCGAAACTCCACCACCGGCTCGGCCCCCGCTTCCTCCCTCGGAGAGTGACCTTGACCTCCTGGGCCCCACAAAACTCTGCGATTCCCGCCAGACGTTCCTAGCGGCACATCCTGGGGTCATCCCCCACACCCAAGCCTGGGGCAGCGGGCAGGAACTCCAAATCCCGTCTGAGCAAAGCCGCTCCAAGAGTGACGAGTCATACTTTTTCGACGAAGACGGAACATTGGTCGGTATGCTGTTCGTGTTTCGTTCCGGACTCGATCTCGCCCCCTACAAAACACTCCGCTATACCCTCTCCCGACTGAAACCCAGCCTGGAGTTCTATTTGACCGTGGCCCAGTTGGCCGATCGTCAGAACATGGAAGGCAGCACCATCTATGACACCGGCGACGAAAAGACAACCACCCGATACCTCGTGCTGGGCGATCGCAGTAACCAACGCCTCCTCGAAGCCTCCTTTACGGTCGATCCCTACGTGAAGCTTTTTTCTCCCTATCGCAAGGAGTTCCTTGACCGCCTCCGCGATACCGCTCAACACACCGGCGGCCAGCACCTCGATACGCAGGGGGCCGAGGACAAGGAACCCTTCGCATCGCTGCAACAGTTTGCCCGCGGTCAAACCGCGCAACTGGCCTATTGCGGAACGAAAAATCAGGTCATCGCCCTCGACGCCTACCAGAAAGCCAGCGCCTCAGGATTCACCGGCACAGTCTGGCAAGCGGAGCTTCACCACCGATTGGGCGTCTCCTGGGAAGCGGCCGGCAACCTGGAGAAGGCTAAAAGCGAACTCCTCGCCTCCTTAGCCCTACGTCCCAATTCTCCGGAAGTCGTCAACAACCTTGGTGCCGTGTACTGGAAGTTGGGCGAGAAGAAAAATGCCCTGGCCTCCTTCGAAAAAGCCATATTGATGCGCCCTAACTACGCGATTGCCCGCTTCAACGTGGCCGAGGCCATCGCAGATGACAACCCGAGGCGGGCTATTACGGAATACGAAACGTACCTGGCCCTCGTCGAAGGCATACTCGAAGAAACGGACCGTGCCGCGCTCGCACAAAAACGCGTGCAAGCACTCAAGCACCAGTAGGCCTATTTGGATTGCAGAGTGAACACTCGCCCGGCATGGAGCCGAACGTGAGAAACGTGGGGACAGATCAGCGGGGGGACTTTTCGGCTTCTTCCTGACTGGTCTTACACTCAATGCATAACGTGGTCACAGGGCGGGCTTTCAGGCGCTTGTAGGGAATATCGCCTTCACAGCCCTCGCAAATGCCGTAGGTCTGCGTGGCAAACCGCCCCAGCGCCTCATCGATTTTCTTGAGCAGTTTTCGCTCCCGTTCCCGAATACGAAACGAGAAATGCTGGTCGGCTTCAGCGGAAGCCTGGTCACTCACATCGGGGAATACTTCCAAACCGGTCGGATTCGTCAGCACCACGCCGGCTTCAGCCAAGATCGCCGCACGCTGCCCTTCAAGGTCTGCCAGGATATCGGGATACTTGACCCCGTTCGCCTTGTTGGCTTTGGGTGGCTTTCGCCGAGCGACCGTGTTTTTTTTCGCGGGAGTCTTCATCGAATACTCGGAATCGAGATGCCGGTATTGTCTTCAGACCGTATACAGAAACTCGACTATAGCAGCCGGAAATCAAAGGGGTCAATCGGTTCTTCGAGCCTTCGCCGAGCCATCACCCATGCCTGAGCCCGAAAATCCTGGTCAGAGATCCCTCCGGCCTTCGATCGATTTCACGAGGGTGACTTCGTCCGCATACTCGATATCCATCCCGACAGGAATGCCGTAAGCGATGCGGGTCACCCGAACATGATGCGGCTTCAAGAGCCGGGTCAAGTAGATGGCGGTCGCTTCACCCTCGATCGTGGGATTCGTCGCCACGATGACCTCTTCCACGCCTCCCGCCTTCACTCGATCCAGCAACTCCTCGGCACGAATGTCCGATGGTCCGACGCCATCCAGGGGAGACAGCACTCCGAGCAGGACGTGATACAGGCCTCGATAGCCGCCGGCCCGTTCGATGGCGTACAACGTGCTGGGCTCTTCAATGACGAGGATCTTGCTGCGGTCCCGCTTGGGATCCCGGCAGAACTCACAGAGTTCCCCCTCGGCAATATTCCGGCATTGTCGGCAGAACGACAGTCCGTCTTTCACCGCCTGAATCGCCTCGGCGAGGCGCATCGCATCTTCCCGCTCCGCCTTGAGCAGATGAAAGGCCAGCCGTTGCGCACTTTTCTGACCGATCCCGGGCAGACGCACCAACTCTCGCACTAACTTCGCTAACAGACCCTGCTGATCAACACTCATAACGCATCATCACATCCGGGAAGCACGCCGCCGCCATCAGAACAACCCGGGGATCTTCATCCCGCCCGTCACGGCCTTCATTTCTTCCGCCATCATTTCACGGGATTTTTTCAGCGCATCGTTGCCGGCCGCCACGACCAGATCCTGCAGCATCTCGACATCGCCGGCCTTCACGACTTCCGGATCGATCTTCACGCTCAGCAGGTCCATGGCCCCGTTGACCGTTACCGTCACAATCCCGCCACCCGCAGTCCCGGAAACGGTCTTGGTCGCGGCCTGCTCCTGTACCTTGGCCATCTGCTCCTGCATCGCTTGGGCTTGCTTCAAGATGTTGGACATATTCCCGAATGGACTCTTCATTCCTGTACCTCCTGCGCCGGAGCCGTCGTGCGAACTTCCGCCAGCTCTCCGCCGAACATCTCCAGAGCTTGTTTAACAAGGGGATGTGCCTTCGCCTGTTGCGTCAAGATCAGGCGCTGTTCCTGCTCCTTGGCAACCCGGATCTGTTTCATCGTAGGGGCGGCCCCTGGATCCTGCTCCGCCACCTCGACGATTCGAATTCGTACGGCACACCCGTAAAGACCTTCTCCCAACGCCGCCAAGGCTTGTAGGTTGTCTTCCTTCTCCAACATCGACCGCGCGGTCGTGGCCTGCTTGGCAAACCCCAACGTGATCAACCCGCCCTCGATCTTGACCAGACGACCCATTTCAAGGAAGGGCGCGATATTGGGATGATTCGTAGAGACCGCTTCTTGGAACTGCTCCCAATTCACTTCAACCGCGGAAGCCGACGCCTCGGCAGCAGAGGTCGCCTTGGGTTCCTGCTGAACCGGCGCAGTGGAAGCCGGAACAAGCGCGGGAGCCGGGGGGGCAACAGCAGGCGTGCGGGCAGGCGGAGCCGCCACTTCGCGCGGCGGTGCGACAGAGGGGGCCTTGGGGGCACTCCCACCAGCAGGTGACGTCTTTGCGACGTTGTCCTGGCTGACTTTCACACCAGTAGTTTTGACCACAGGCGCAGGAGACGGTACCGCCTTATCCTGGGATTGCGCAGACGTCTGTGTGACAACCCTGCGGTCGGCTGCCGGTTTATTGGGTTGAACACTCAGGCCGCCGGATGCCGGTTGGCCCTCAGCGGTTCGCAATAGCCTGGTAGCACGAACCGCCGCCGTTTCGAGCACAAACCGCGGATGGGCACTGACTCGCAAACTGTCTTCCGCAGCGGCATACATTCGAAACAATTCCTGCAATTGCTCGACGGTGAACCGCTCGGCGTCACGAGCCAGCTGCGTCAAATCTTCTTCGGTCGCTTCGATGAGACTCCGCAACTCCGGCCCTGACGGCACGACCGCCGCCACCAGCATGTTCCGCACATATTCCACCAGATCGGCACAGTAGGCGCGCACGTCATGTCCCTGATCCAACAACGCCGCGATGACCTGCAACGCCTTGGCACTGTCCTGCTGGATCACCGCCTCGACCATGGCACGTATACGCTCCTGCGGAACCGCGCCGAGCAACGTTTCGAGATCCTCGTGGCGAATCGTGTTGCCGCCGAACGCAATGATCTGATCCAGCAAGCTGAGCCCGTCACGCATACTGCCTTCGCTGGCCCGCGCCAGGGCCATCAGGCTGCGGTCTTCGATGGTCAACCCGTCTTGATCGGCGACATGCCGCAACCGTTGCACGATCTCGGCTTTGGAGATCCGGCGAAAATTGTAGTGCTGACAGCGTGACAGGATCGTCGCGGGAATCTTATGAATTTCTGTTGTTGCGAAGATGAACACCACATGGGAGGGGGGCTCTTCCAGCGTTTTCAGCAGCGCGTTGAACGCCGAGTTGGAGAGCATGTGCACTTCGTCGATAATGTAGACCCGATACTGCCCCCGGAACGGCGTAAACTTGACGTTCTCGCGAATCTCGCGAACGTCGTCCACGCTGGTATTCGACGCCCCGTCGATTTCAACCACGTCCACCGACGTGCCCTGCGTAATCTCCCGGCAATTCGCACACGTATTACACGGCGTTCCCGTCGGCCCCTGCTCGCAATTCAGCGCTTTGGCTAAAATCCTGGCAACCGTTGTTTTCCCCACGCCGCGGGTACCGGAAAAGAGAAACGCATGGGCAATCCGCTTCGTCGCGATCGAGTTCATCAACGTCTGCACGACGTGGGACTGCCCGATGACGTCGTCAAACGTCCCCGGCCGGTATTTTCTTGCAGAAACCTGGTAGTCCATGTTGCGTCTATCGTGTCGGGGCGGTGGTGCTCGTCGATGCTGGCGGCGCCTGACGCGCCGCGCGAGATGTCATCGAAGAAGTGGGGCCAGGTGATCCTGCGGCACACAGAACGAACCGCTTACCGTTGCTTCCTTCCGGACCTGGCGGGGTTCACAGGGTTCTGTTGCACAGGGCCCGGCCCCGTCACACTAAGATCTTCTCCGCTCGCCAAGAGTCATTCAATCGCTCGCGGTCGAGCTAGCTCTGTTCGATGGCGGAGAGGGTGGGCATTCGAAGTCGCGCTCACGCGCTCCCACTGAGGGGGCCCGCCCCCTCGTGTCTCCCCACGCAGGGGAGTATCTCCCCCGCGATCCCCCTCGTTCGAATCCCACCACGTCCGTTCGCGATGGCAATTCCAACTCACACGCCTTCTCAACCTTGCATGGTTCTGTTCGATGGCGGAGAGGGTGGGATTCGAACCCACGGTCCCGTTGCCGAGACGCATGCTTTCCAAGCATGTCGATTCGTCCACTCTCGCACCTCTCCGCGATCGGACGACTTCAAGGGGACGCATCTTATCACGCAGGTTTTGGTGCGGCAAGGTAAGCCGGAGCCTGCAAACATGACACTGCGAAGGTGAAAGGAAGTCCGGCCTCGATCGGGAGCCCCACGACGGTCCCGTGGCGACTGCCCCCGGGATGCCACCATTGACCACTCCTGCGCGCATTCCTATACTGCGGGACTATTTCAGCGGAGGTACGTGATGAAAATCCTGGTCGGGATCGGTGTCGTGATCCTGCTGCTCATCGTCCTGATCGTCGCGTTGCCATTCCTCATCGATCTGAACAAATATCAAGACCGGTACCGCCCCTTAATCGAAGAGGTCCTCAACCGGAAGGTCGAACTCCGGGACATTCGGCTGACCATCTGGCCACGCATCGGCGCAAGGGTCGGCGGCTTTGTCGTGCAGGACGACCCGGCCTTTCGCACAGGCCCCTTCGCATCACTCTCTTCACTGGATGTCGGCGTCAAGCTGCTGCCGCTGCTCAAGGGCACAGTCGAGGTCGAGGAGATCACCCTGCGCGACCCGGTCATCACGGTCCTGAAAAATACCCAGGGCCAACTCAACATCTCGACCCTCGGTGCCAAAACACCGGCTCCGCCGGCCCCCTCGAAGCCTGAGGCCCCCGCGCAGACGCCCGGGAGTCCCCTCCAAATCCTGGCGCTCTTTGCGGTGGACCGGGTCTCGATCGACGGGGGAAAACTTTCGTATCGTGACGAGTCCACCCCGAAACCGACCGAGCACACCGTCAATAATCTTGAATTTCTGCTCACCTCGGTCCATCTCGGCGAAAGCCCCACCGTACATCTGGGGGCGACGCTGCAGCCCTACAACTTGCCGGTTCGGCTCGACGGCACGTTCGGACCACTCGTTGAAACCTTGGACATGAAATCATTTACCTTCAACCTGGCACTGGGAAAGGTGGCGATCGGCCTCAAAGGTCGTGCGGTCGGAGGGAATCTGGACGCGACCATCAATGCGCTGCAGATCGACACGGCAGATCTCCCCCTCACGCTGCCGCTGACGAAACCGGTCCAGATCAAGGATGTGCATCTCACCCTCCATGCCCTGTACCCGGTTCCTCCCGACACCCCGCCCGCCAATCAGGTCGATCTGACCGATCTTGGGCTGACCCTGGTCATGGGCGGATCGGCCATCAATGTGAAAGGCACGGCCGCCAAAGGCCTGGCCAATCTGACGGCGGCATCCGCCAGTATCAACTCCGCGGATCTTCCGGTAGCCACCCCCCTCACGAAGCCGGTCGAACTCAAAGACCTTCATGTGAACCTCCGGGCCAAATATCCGCCCAAAGAGGGGGCCGCGCCGCTCGAACTGGCCGAGATTCCGAACCTGGGCCTCACCGTCGCCATGGGGAGCTCACGTATCGAGGTCAAAGGAACGGTGCTCGGCGGATTGGCGAAAATCACTGCCAACTCAAAACTCATCAACACGACTGATCTTCCAATCGCGCTGACACTGAAAAAACCCGTGGAGGTCAAAGACCTGCAGGCCGCAGCCGAAATGAAGGGACAGGAAGCACGCCTCACTAACGCCTCGCTCCAACTCTTCGGCGGATTTGTCCGCACGCAGGGGACGCTCGGCCTGGGCACCGCAACTCCCCCCTTCAACGGCACGGTCTCGATTCAAGGCCTCCAACTCGGACCGGCCCTTCAGGCCGTCGGCACCGACCAGGTGTCCATGAGCGGGACGGCCAGCGCCGAGTTGGCAGTCAACGGGCGTGGATTTACCCATCCGGACCTCGTCAAGGCCCTCGCAGGTACCGGCCGTGTGGCAGTGAAAGAGGGGAAAATCGAGGGGATTAATTTATTGCAGCAGGCCTCGATGTTGCTCAAAGTGGTCGGCGTTTCCTTGGACAACGTCAAAGCCACCGCATTTTCCACCATCGAAAGCGACTTTGCGATCAAACAAGGTCTGATCGCCGTCCAACGGCTTCTCATCGACAGCCATGATTTTCAGGCCACCGGCGGCGGGACGATCGGCCTCGATCAGTCGCTCGACATGAAACTGAACCTGAATCTGTCCCAGGCCTTGAGCCAGAAGATTGCGGCCGGCTCTCCCATCGCCAGAGTCGCGCTGACCGGCGGGCGTCTCGCGCTGCCGCTGCTCATTACCGGCAGTACGCAGGCCCCTTCCTATGGACTCGACACAAAAATGTTTGCAGGAAAGGTCAAAGAGCAGGTGAAGGAAAAGGTCAAAGGCGCCGTGGGGGACCTCTTGAAGGGTTCCGCGAAACCGGACGATCTCAAACAGCAAGGCAAGGACCTCTTGAAGGGACTCTTCGGGCGGTAGCCGTTGCGGGGAGGACGCATGTCGTTGGCCAATCTGGTCACTCAATATATCGTGCAATACGGCTTTCGAATTATGGGGGCGATCCTGGTCGTCGTCGCCGCCCTGTTCGTCGCCAAATCGGTGGGGAGACTCTTCGAGCGCTGGCTGAACGAGCAGGACCTGGAGCCACCGCTTCGCCTGCTGCTCCTGCGACTCGTGAAAGCCCTCGTGGTCATCCTCGGCCTTCTGATCGCGCTGGATCAACTCGGCCTGCAAATCGCGCCGCTGGTCGCCGGGCTCGGCGTGGCCGGCCTGGGGATGGGCCTCGCGCTGCAGGGCGTCTTGAGCAATGTCGTGGCGGGGCTCTCGATCATCTTCACCAAACCCTATCGGGTCGGCGAACATGTGTCGCTCTTGGGGGTACATGGGGATGTCGCAAAAATCGATATCTTCACGACGACGCTCATGCATCCGGATCACTCCCGGATCGTCATCCCGAATCGCAAAGTGGTGGGAGAAATTCTGCACAACTTCGGCACGATTCGGCAGCTGGATCTTTCCATCGGGGTGTCCTACCGGACCGATATCGACACCACGCTCCGCGTGCTGCGCGATCTCGTGAGCCGACACCCGAAAGTGCTTCAGGATCCGGCCCCGATGATCGGGATTGCCGGCTTCGCCGATTCCTCCATTACCCTGTCCATTCGGCCCTGGGTTCAGGTGGCATCCGTCGGGGCCGCGCACATCGAACTCAATCAGGCGATCCTTCAACGATTACAATCCGATGGGGTGGATATCCCGTTCCCTCAGCGTGAGGTACGACTACTGAATCCATCCTAAGGCCAGAGCCGCTGATCACTCTCCAGGCTCTGCACATCCACGCCGCCGGCACCAGACCTGACTTGTTGCCCCCTGCGCAACATGCTAGTCTAGGCCCCTTTCGTGATAAAACGATCGCGACCAAGGAGACCCCATCATGAGCAGGCAGACGGATCTTGATCGCCCCCGACGTTCGGAACGAACCTCGGGCAGCAGTCTCGCCGACACAGAAACGGAATCCGTGCTGACCGAGGAGCATGCAGCCGGCACCAACCTCGACAAGATCCGCGACATTCTCTTCGGCGCCCAGGTACGTGATCATGAGCGCCGGTTCGCCAAACTCGAAGCGCAGTTGCTGGCGGAAGCAGCCCAATTGCGCAACGACCTCAAGGAACGATTCGCCTCGCTGGAGCAATACATTCGAAAAGAAGTGGACACGGTGACGGGGCGCCTGACGGCCGAAGAACAGGACCGCACCGATGCCGTCGGACGCCTGACCACGGAACTGCAGACGCTGGCCGGCGTGCTCCAGCAGACGGCGACCCAGCTGCGGGAGCAGAGCGAGCAGGCACATCACGACTTGCGCACCCAGCTCCAGAATCAGGCCACATCCCTCTCCGGTGATTTCACCCAGCAACATGCCGTCTTATCGGCCACCCTCGACGATGCGGTCCGCCAACTCTCACACCAAAAGACCGACCGCGCGTCCCTTGCGACCTTGTTCCAGGAGCTCTCACAGAGGCTCTCGCATGACCAGCCTCCGCAACAGGCCTAACTCCACGCCGATTCGTCAACGGTTCCGGTCTGCCCTTCAGACCGCGCGCACGGTTGTTTCCTCGGCAACGATGTGTCGTATAGAATTCCCTCCTTCCTTTAGGCCATGGAGACGGGATGGCGCGCGCACCTAAAGCCGGCACACCGGCAGTCGAACGCGACTATGCCGAATTGCGCAGCCTCCTCCTGGCGCCCGAGCAATCGCGGCTGGAACAACTGCAAGAGCAGGTCGAACATCTCGACCTCAACGCCCACAATCTGAATCGTGTGCTTCCCGAGGCGATCGCGCTTCGTGGGGAGACCGACCATCGGCTGACCCATGCACTGACCCCTCACGTCTCCGAAGCGCTGGGGGTCTCCGTGCGCAAACGGCCCCACATGATCGTCGATGCGATTGCCCCGATCATGATGCCGGCGATCCGCCAGGCCATCGCCAATGCCTTGCGCAGCATGGTGCAATCGCTCAACCAAACCATTGAACACAGCCTCTCGATCCGAAGCATGCAGTGGCGGCTGGAGGCCTTGCGTACCGGCAAACCGTTCGCCGAGATCGTCCTGCTTCATACCCTCTGCTATCGAGTCGAGCAGGTCTTTCTCATTCACACTCAGACCGGCCTGCTGCTCGCGCACGCGGCCGGCGACGCGGTCGCCGTGCAGGATCAGACCCTGGTCTCGGGCATGTTGTCGGCGATTCGGAGCTTCGTCCAGGATTCGTTCGGGGCAACGCCCGATCAAGCGTTGAACACCTTGCAAGTCGGTGATCTGACCGTCTGGATCGAACAGGGCTCCTCGGCAATCCTCGCGGCCGTCATACGTGGCACGCCACCGGAGATATTTCACGTCCACCTCCAGGACACGCTCGATCGCATTCACGCCGAACACTCCGATGCGCTGACGCGCTTCAGTGGTGATGCGGCACCCTTTACCGGAACCACACCGCTCCTGGAAGCGTGCCTGCGGACCCAGTTTGAAACGCGCCGGCGCGCTATAGCCCCCATGACATGGGGACTCTTAGCGGCGAGCATTGTGGGAGCAGGCTGGTGGGGGCTGTCCGCCTTTCAAGACCACCAACACTGGCAGGCGTATCTGGACCGGCTGGCCTCGGAACCGGGCCTCGTCGTCACCTCCACGCATTCAGCAGGCACTCGGTATGTGCTCACCGGGCTGCGCGACCCGTTGGCCGCTGATCCGGACGTGTTGTTGCAGGGCAGTGGGGTGGCCGCCGATCGAGTCGAAGCGAAATGGAGCCCCTACTACGCCCTCGATGCCGCGTTCACCCTGAAACGAGCCGGAATCGTCCTGTCACCCCCAGACACCGTTCGCTTGACCCTGGAAGGACCGCGCCTCACAGCCACCGGCGCAGCCACCGCAGAGTGGATCCGGCAGAGCCGACCGTTGGCGCGCCTGCTCCCCGGTATCACCGAATATGACGACCGCCGCCTCGTCGCTCAATCGCTTGAGGCACTGGTCCAACGGATGGCAGGGGTCTGGATTCTGTTCCAACAGGGAACGGCGACGATCCAATCACCGGAACAACTTCAGGGGGTGCGTCGCATATCGGCGCTCCTGTATCAGCTGGACGATATGGCGCGTCTCTCCGGCGCAACGGTGATGCTGGAGATCACCGGCCAAACCGACGTCGTGGGCCGGTCAAGCCGGAACCAACGGCTGAGCGAGGATCGCGCCCGGTCGGTGCTCGAGGCCCTTCATCCCGCCACCTTTTCCGCGATCACGTTTCACGCTCGCGGGATCGGCCCGGCAGCTGAAACCTCACCCTCCCTGGGTGCCGCCACACTGCCGCAGGACCGGCGAGTGTCTTTTCAGGCTACTGTTCACCCCGCTTCATGAGACGCCCCTGACATGATCGAAAAAAAAATCTGCATGCTGGGCGCCTTTGCCGTAGGAAAAACCAGTCTGGTGCGCCGCTTCGTCACCAGCTGTTTCTCCGACCAGTATCAAACAACCATCGGAGTGACCGTCGACAAGAAAACCCTGTCGATGGACGGCCGGGCCGTGACATTAGTGCTCTGGGATCTCTACGGAGAAGATGAATTCCAAAAATTGCGCCGCTCGTATCTGCGCGGATCGTCCGGGTACCTGGTAGTCCTGGACGGAATGCGGCGGGCCACGCTGGACATCGCGCTGCACATTCAACTGACCGCAGCAGACACACTCGGCCCGGTTCCGTTTGTGGTCCTCATCAATAAACTGGACCGACGGGCGGATTGGGAAGTGACCCACGAGGACCTCGCCCAGCTCGCCCAGCGTGGTTGGACGGTGCTCGTGACCAGTGCCAAGACAGGGCAGGGCGTCGAGGAGGCCTTCGCGGTTCTCACCCGCGCCGTGCTCGGCACGCCACCGGAAACGCCCCCTGCAGGAACAACCGATGGCGTCTAACACCCGCCCGTCTGCACCGGACTTACTCTGCACGGATCTGTTGCAGCGGTTCCAATTTGCCATCCTCGAACACGTCACCGGTGCAGATTTCCGCATCATCGGGCACCCGCCGGCCTGGCTGTTCACCCTCTACCCCGACGCCCGAAACAATCTGCCACTGTCCATCGATGCTCGCACACCGGTGCTTCAGAATTTCCTGGCCGATGCAGCCGATGCATGGCAGACCGACGGCGACGACATCGCGCACTCGGGGTTTTGGAGCGAGCAGCCCGAGGCTGAGGAGCCCCGGCACTTTCATGCCATGGCGCTGCGACACGGTCCCAGCCGCCTGTTGCTGATCCAACACAGCACGGCAGCCTATGACCAACAGGCCACCCTCCTCCAGCGGGCTCGCGATCAGGTGCTTCGGCAGCACGAACACAATCGTGGGCACCAACGCGCCCAGCACGAGCTCACCACTAAACTGGTGGATATGGAGCGGTCTCGGGACGACGTCGCTGTCATCTTGCAGCAACTCGGACTGGCCACCCTGCTGATCGACCAAGAGGGGCAGGTGCGGTTTCTCAGTGCCTCCGCAGCTCGTCTGCTGGACACGCCCGCAACCGGCGGGCCGAACGGCTTGCTGTGGGAGACACTGCTCCCGCTAACGAAACCGGATCGGCTGGCCCTGCAGTCGATGTTGCAGCAACCCGCATCCCGGCGCGAACGAGTGCAGTGCCATGTCGAAACCCAGGCAGGGCGGCACCTCTGGCTGGAGATAGAACTGCAAGACGATCCACGGGACACCGGAACCAAGATCATGTTTCTCCACGACATGACCGACGTCCATCACTTGCGGCGCCTGTTGGAGCTGAAGGCGCACTATCATGATTTGGTCGGCAAGAGCCGCGGGATGACGCAGATCTACGAACAGATTCAGGATCTGGCCCGTGTCGACTCCACGGTCTTAATCGAAGGCGAGACCGGTACGGGGAAAGAATTGGTGGCCCGCGCGTTACACCAGGCAAGCGCACGACATAAGGGGCCCTTCATTGCAGCCAACTGCGCCGGGCTGACGGATTCGCTGCTGGGCAGCCAACTCTTCGGCCACAAGAAAGGCGCGTTTACCGGAGCCATCGACGACCAGCAGGGGCTCTTCGAGGCCGCGCAGGGCGGGGTCTTGTTCCTCGACGAGATCGGCGATATCCCCCACAACGTCCAAACCAACCTGCTTCGCGTACTGCAAGAGAAGGAAGTCACTCGGCTCGGTGAAACCAGACCGAGAAAAGTGAACGTGCGCGTGCTGACCGCAACCCACCACAATTTGAGTCAGGACGTGGCGAAAGGAACCTTTCGCGCCGACCTTCTCTATCGGATTCGAGTCTCACGGATCCAGCTCCCGCCGCTGAGGGATCGAAAGGAAGATATTCCCCTCCTCGTCGCCTCCTTCCTGACCGAGGGGCGGGCCAGCATGGGGAAAATCATCCATCGCGCCAGCCCGGCAGCGATGGCGGCACTGATGGAGTACCATTGGCCCGGCAATGTGCGGGAACTCAAGAGCACGATCGAGTGCGCGATGATTCATTGTAAGGGCGACACGCTCGAAGCCACAGATCTTCCTCCCGAACTTCGGCAGGGACCGACAGACTCTCCCTGCGAAGTTGTGCCGCACGGAGACGAGCGCAGTCGTTTCGTGGCCGCCCTCGGACAAGCCCGTGGCAACCGAACAAAGGCCGCGCGCCTCCTCGGAATGAGCCGCGCCACGTTTTACCGCCGACTGAGTGAACTCGATCTCCCGACCCGCTAACCTGTCCCGCAGTCACTCGCCCCGCTCACTGTCTCGACATGTCTCGCAAGACACAGCGCGAGACAACGGCGCGTGTCTCATCCGCAGACAATCCTGGGAGCTTCTTAGGGGTCCTCACCCGAGAACCCAGATTTTATCGTCGCGCGGCAAAACGTACGGTGTATGGCATGGAGCTTGATAGGAGGGTACCCGCGAAAACCACTGCGTGCAACGCCCTGAAGACGGGCGGCGCAGCAGACCTATCGAAGCGATCGCAAGGAGAACCGATGGACAAGCTCATTCTCTTCTCACGACCACGGCCGGATGCGCCCACGGCAAGAGAGCGCGAGATACTCAATCAGATTTGGGCCGGCCTGACGAGCCAGGAAATTGCGGCTCGTTTACAGATCGCCCCCAAAACCGTGGAATCACACCGTGCCAATCTCTTGAGAAAATTCCGCGCAACGAACTCGGCACAACTGCTTCGCCTGGCACTGCTTGAGGGCATACTCCGTATGCCCTCATCCACTAGCACAGGCCCCTCCCCGACCTCGGCGGACTCGGAGAGTACCAAAGAGACACGGAAGCTGACCAACGTCAAATGACGGTGCACATATGAGCTGCGACCGCGGCGGGAGTCTCAGACTCACAGGACTGTCGCATAGTGATCCACGGCTCCGCGCCATCGGCCCTGCTGGGTCCATGCGATGACACTCCGCTCTGTACGTATACCCAACAGAACGAGCCATTCATGCGTGCGGAAAGGCCGTCCTACGCGAGTCCTACAATTCAAGTCGACCAGCCGCGAGACGGATTTCTTGAGCCAGAATGTTGATCTCCTACGCAGAATCAATTATACATCGCGAGCATTTCCCACTGATCAGGCAACCGACAGGCTGTTGCCGCTCGCAAGCCCCAGGAGGAGGACCTGAACGATGCGACGACTTGGATCTCTTTTTTTTGCGCTACTCGTGATGGCGCTCGCTGCCCCAATCGTGCGAGCGGAAGCTCCGGCACCGGCTGATACGACACCCGCAGCGCCCGCGCTCGATGCCGTCACGCTCAAGGACGGCACGGTGATTTATGGGCAGGTCCTGGGCATGATCGCGGACGAGCTGCACATCAAAACCGGTTTCGGGCCGACCGCAGGCGACGATATCGTCAAGATCATGTGGCCGAACGTCGCCAAGCTGGTGGTCAATCGTCCCGTCCCTTTCAGCCTCAAAGAAGGCACGACGGTAGTGGGGACGGCACAACCGGGCGAGCCCGGCACCATGATCCTGAAAGCCGCCCCCACGGGAACTCCGATGGCCATTCCACTCGACACGGTCATCGGCATGAACCAGCCAGCCGTGATCTATACCGGCGCCATCCAGGCCGGGTTTTCACAAACGACCGGCAACAGCCATCTGCGAAATGGCAGCTTGCTTGGCGAACTGTCGGCCCGCAGTGAATCACTGCGCCTGACCATCCTGGGACGCTACATCTACGGCGACAACGCGCAAAATCTGATCGTGCGGAACAGTCGTGGCACTATCAAGCTTGACTTCTTTCTCTCGAAACGTTTGTATTGGTTCGCGTCGGCGTACTTCGAGCAGGATACCTTCCAGGACTTGAAGTTGCGCACCGCACTCGCCACCGGTCCAGGCTATCAATTCCTCGACCGCGGCGACTTAGCAGGCCTCTTTAAAGATATGACCCTCTGGGCGGAAGCTGGCGCCGCCTACTTCAACGAAGATTTTAAGCTCGCCGACGATAAATCCAGCACCCGAGGCCGATGGGCGGTGAAATGGAATTGGCCGCTCTGGGGCGGCGACCAGGTGAGCCTGTATCACTTCCAGGAAGGATTCCAATCGCTCGCCAACTCGAAGGATCTCTACTTGACGGCCGACACCGGGCTGCGCTTTAAAGTCTGGGGAGGTCTCGTAAGCGGCTTTCAGTGGACCATGCGGTACAACAAGAATCCGCCGCCAGGCGTGTCGGATACGGACAACCTCTACCTGATTACGCTGGGATACAGCTTCGATACCAGCCGAAAACAGTAAGGGACGTGACGGCTCGGCACCTATTCGGTTCACATAAGGAGGGAGCAGGATGAGCATGATGAGTGAATTTAAAGAGTTCGCCGTGAAGGGCAATGTGCTCGATATGGCCGTGGGAGTCATCATCGGAGGCGCATTCGGGAAAATCGTCTCATCCGTCGTCAGCGACATCCTGATGCCACCCATCGGTCTCTTGATGGGAAAAGTCGACTTCTCCAGCCTCTTTATCCCGTTGACCGAAGATGCCAAAGGAAAATCGCTGGCCGCAGCCAAAGCCGCCGGGGCCGCCACTATCAACTACGGCGTGTTCCTCCAAACCCTGCTCGACTTCACGATTCTGGCCTTCGTGATTTTCATGGTGATCAAACAAATGAACCGTTTTAAGAAAGCGGCCCCTCCCGGTCCGCCTCCTGCCCCGCCGAAGGAAGAAGTATTACTGACGGAGATTCGGGATCTCTTGAAGAATCAACGCCACCAATAGTTCGCGCTCGCGCAGGACTCGTCCCCGCTGCCTGGGATCGACCCGGCGGCTCCGATATTGTTGAAGGAGGATTGCATGACTACACTCCGTATCATTCCTGTACTGTTGAGCGCCCTGCTGCTCGCCTCGTGCGCAACGGCCCCTTCCCCTAACGACTCGGCGAGCCGAGCCTTGAATGAAATGAAGGCGGTCGCCAGACCGCTCCCGCCGAAGCCCGATCCGAAAGACGCACGAATTGCCGAACTCGAGCGGCAGAGAGCCGCGCTCGAATCGGAGCTGGCACAGGTTCGCTCCTCGCTCGCCGGCGATGTGGACCAGGCAAGAGCCAGAACCAGCGCGCTGGAGTCTCAACTCAGCCAGCGTGATCAGGAATTAGCGGCACTCCGCAACGCAACCGGAGACAAAGAGCGGCTCGCGGGACAGTTGTCGGATGCCGAACGCCAACTGTCAGCGAAGGACCAAGAGCTCGCAGCCCTCAGGAGCGGCGTCGGAGACAGGGACCGCCTCGCCGCGCAACTGGCGGCGCTCCAGGGACAACTATCCTCAAAGGATCAGGAACTCGCCGGACTGAAAGGGAATGCAGGAGACCGGGATCGCTTGTCGTCCGAACTTGCACAGGCCAAGCAGCGAATCACCCAGTTGGAGCAGCAACTGGAGGCCAACAGTCATGAGCTGGCAGGGTTAAAAAATGCCGCCGGCGACCGGGAAAAACTCGTGGCAGACCTCGCAGCGGCCAGACAGCGGGCCTCGGACCTCGAGAATGAAATCGGGCGCAGAGACCAGGAAATGACCGCGCTGAAAGGCGCGTTGGATCAGCAAAAAACCAGTCTGGCCGAAGCGAAGGACGATTTATCGAAACTGCTGCAGGCCGAAGTGGCCAAAGGCAACGTGACCATGAAGCAGTTGGGAGATCAGCTCACCTTGGGGCTTGCCACCACATTGCTGTTCGACTCCGGCGAAGCGACACTCAAGCCGGGGGGAGCCGATGTCTTGCACCGCATCGGTGGTGTGCTCAAACAATACCCCGATCGTTCAATTCATGTGGCCGGCCACACGGACAACGTGCCCATCAAGGGGAGACTGGCCAAGACCTATCCGACCAATGTCGAACTGTCTCAAGCACGCGCCGAAAGTGCACGTCAGGCACTGACCGAAGGGGGCATGGCCCCGGACAAGATCGAAGCCAAAGGGCATGCCGACAGCCGGCCGATGGCGAGCAATTCGACCGCCGAAGGACGGCAGAAGAATCGGCGCGTCGAAATCGTCGTTGGACACTAACCGGCTATCCGCAGGTTCCCCAGCCTTGCATCAGCCCCAGGAACGCGATAGATTGCTGTCGTGTTCTTGGGGCCTACATGTCGCTCGACAGATTCTGTCGGGACGCATGGCTCGCACCGGCTGATCACCATCCGTCAGCTCCGTCACAGTCGCCTCACGTTCTTGGATACGTTGGTTCCTCTCGGGCGACTGTCGCCCCCATGCAGCCGGCACCGTCTTCCTACTCAATGACCGGGGAGAGATCGTAATGAGACGAGCAGTATGGGCGCTCATGGTTCTCAGTTCCCTCGCCGCAGGCTGTGAAACCGCTCCACACGTCCAGCCCATCGCATCGAACCCGGCATCGGTAGAACCTAAGCTACTGGCTCTTCAACAGGAACGAGAGCAATTACTGACCACCCTGGGTGAATTCCACGATCGCATTCGCGACCTGGAAAGCAAACTGGGAGACCGCCAGAGTCAACCCGCCGCAGCATCATACGACCAATTGCTCAGCGCGAAGGAAGCGGAACTTGTCGAACTGAGGCGGTTGGCACCGGAACGCGATCGACTCACCGGCCAATTGACGACCGCCACCAACGAGCTCATCCAAGCCCGTCAACGAATCGGGACGCTTGAACAACAGTTGGCCACGCGAGACAAAGATCTGGCTGCCCTCCAAACCCGGGCAACGGCCGTCGCCGACCTGGAAGTCGCCCGGCGTAAGATCTTGGAGCTGGAAGCGCACATCGCCCGTCAAGACCGCGACCTTCACACGGTGCGTACCGGGTCAGCCGAACGGGACAGCCTGGCGGCTCAACTACAAACCGCCACCGCCACCATCGAATCCTTAAAAGCCCGTATCAGCTCACTCGATCAGCAGCTCAAAGACCGCGAACAGACCTATGAAACAGTCCGGTCGCGCCTCATGGAGCGCGACAAGCTGGTCCCCCAATACAATGCGATGATTGCAGAAATCTACCAGGCCAGGCACCGCATCGCAGCACTCGAACAGCGTCTGAACGAGAAGGGGAGAGATCTGTCGCCGCGCCAGAAGGGGACTCAACTCTCCAGCAGTCAGCGCGACGGAGGACCGCTGAACCAGCGCTCCGGCGCTGCCCACCAATCTCTTGGCGATACGACCAAATCGATACCCGATGGGAAATCAGCCGCCCAGGGAAAGGACTCCACACGCAGCGGTGTTGCATTTCCAGGAAACCCCGCTCAATCTGAGGCTCGGAACGGAAGCATTGCGGCGGTGAAAGAAGAACTTCTGAAAGTCCTGCCGGGCGACAATAGACAGAAAACGATCAGCATGAGGCAGGATGGAAATCGATTAACGGTCGCGCTGGACAGCAATTTGCTGTTCACATGGGGTGACGCTGCGCTGAGCCCGGAAGGCGCAACTATTCTCAAACGCATCGGTGCGGTCCTGGGACAGCTTCCAGACAAGTTCGTGCAGGTCGCAGGACACACCGACAATCAAGCACTCAGCAAGACGCTTCAAAAAACCTTCCCCGACAATAAGGCACTCTCATGGGCTCGCGCTGAAAATGCCCGCAGGGCATTGGTCAACGGAGGGATACCCGCCGACAAGACGAAGGCCGTCGGGCTGGCCGATACACGCCCGCTCACATCCAATGCCACCGAGCAGGGCAGGCAGAAAAATCGCCGCCTTGAATTGATCATCGTCCAGGGGCCGACTGTTGCCGCGACGGTCGAGGAATCGAGGCGCGGGCAGGTTCGACTCGCAACCCTCAGCGCAACACCCTAGCCTGTCACGCAAACCGAATCGCCGCGTACTGACGACTCACCACCGTCACATCACGGCCTGTTCGCTATAACTGACAGACACCAGCGTCAACAGGCGCCGCAAGACTGTCGCCTGAAACCGTCGCCAGAATCTTGTAATGCCCAAGCCCCAGTTCCTTCCCGTAGGCTTCCCCGACCAGCACATCCTGCACATGCTGATGATTTGAGGCCTGGAAGTAGGACCGTCCCTCTTTCAGCCCGTCAAACTCGCGCCCCTCCAACACCTTAATGAGTGTGGCAGCGTCCGTCGTTCCTGCTCGTTGAATCGCCTCAAGGATCTGCGTCATGGCGGCATACCCAAGATAGCAGCGCGAAGTTGGCGTGTGATTGTATTTGTCGACAACTGCTCGAATAAACTGCTTGGATCCTTCCGTGTTGACCTTTGGATCCCAGATGAGCCCCCAAATGCCGGCATTGTCGGCATAACCGAGGGGCCGTCCAATTTGTTCACCCGCAATCATCCCACCCACGCCGATCTTCTCCTTCGCAAACTCAAGGTTGCTGTACGCCTTTAATGCATGGACCAAATCCCACCCATAGAGATTGAGCACCACCAGCGTCGGATGTTTGTCCTTGGCGGCCGTGAACGCCGCAGTGAAGTCCGTCGCCCCGAAAGGCACTAGTGTCTCCCCCACAAACTCAACGCCATGAGCCTGGCCGGCCGTCACCATAGCCTGCGCCATGGCTTTGCCGTCCACTGAGCTGGTCGTCAGCATATACCAGCGGGTGCCGTAGGCCTTCACCAAGTGGGGGACGACAGCCTGCGCCATCATCGAGGCATTCGGCATAAACACGAACGTGTGCGAGTTGCACGCGGCTCCGGTCAGTTCGGGGAGAAGGGAGCCCGTGACCATGAACAATGTGTTCTCCTTCTTCGCCAACTCCGAAACCACGAGCGCACAATCCGCATTAAACGTGCCCATCAGGACATCAACGTGATCGTCCCGCACAAACTTTGTGGCAACTTTGATCGCCGTCTCAGGATTCGAGGCATCATCGCCTTCGAGAATCACCACCGGCCGCCCTAACACACCGCCACGTTTATTGAACAGATCGACGGCCACATTGGCCCCATGCACATCATGAATGGAAGAGGTCTTGTAAGGGCTCGAGAGCGGATCCAGGATCCCGATCTTGATCGGCTCTGCCACGGAGGCCACCGCTTGACCGGGCGACGCACCGAGCACTCGGTCGATGAAGTCGCCACAGAGCAACGCGCCGCTGGTCATGGCTGATAGTTGCAAGAAACGCCTGCGTGAGATCCTATTCATACACTTGATCCCCCCTGGTTTTCATTTGCCCTCTCATGCAGCGCGACCCCGATGGTTACGCCGTGATCACACCGAGAGGGATTTTCTCTCTTCACAGAGTCATCCATGTTTTCGTAGCACGAAGTTAGACCTCTGAGACGACGATCTCCTCTCACAGTGGGCGAGGTATAGCCCTCGCAAATGATGGTTGTCAAAACAACTGGGAGAGTCGGACGAGAATCCTCCTGGCGTGCGGGGGATTTAACTATCCTTCGCTGGTTGTGGCAAGAGGACGAAGCGGGACTGAGAACACACATCTCAGGCTCCATCCCGGTAACCGCCGATGGAACGGCAAGAAAGAACCGGGAGAGTGTGAATCACGGGTTAGCTGTACTGGTCTTCCGTATAGACCTGCTTAATCGACCAGAACACTGCCTCCTTTAGCTTCTTGATCTGAGGGTCGGGGGGATCGTTGCGGATCTTCTGCAGTTTCCTATCGAGTGCAAACAGTGGCTCAACCGATCGTCGGTCGGGAACCCGCCCCAATGCCCAGGCAATCTCTGTTTGAACAGCAATGTCAATGCCCGGTGCGTCCAACATCTCAAGAAGCGGCGGAACCACTCTCGGGTCACTATGGGTATTCCCAAGATCGCCCAACCCCTTAGCCGCCGCGGCCTGCAAATCTGGCTGTTTGGAATGCTTCAGGATATCGATGAGCACTGGGATTCCCTCCTTCCCCATATTGCCCAGCGCCACCGCCGCTTGCTTTGCCAAGTCTTTATCCTTCAACGCCTCTGTCAGATGAGGCAGTGCTTCATCGGCCACCATCTCTCCCAGGAGGGAAATGATATTCAATTTCCGAAGCTGGCCGGTGTCCGGAGAATCCATTAGCTTCAGCAATCGATCAGGCTGCCCCCATTCGGCCGTCAAGAAGAGCGGAAATTCATACTTCTCTAACTCGCCCTTAAGCGCGGCCATGGCATAGGAACCGGGCGCGCCCCCCTGAGCCAATTGAGCGGCCTGATTGGCATCTTCAAATTCCGTCCGAACCTCTTTCTGCCATTTGATCTTCATGCCTCCCAAAGCATATGTCACCTGACACGCCGGTCCCTTCCACAGGCGAGAAGGGGCATCCGGCAAATCATTATCTCCACCGGCCGCCGCGGTACCTTCCCACGTCTTACGTTGCTCACACTTTACCCGGACGACGACATCGTGTGGAACGGCCGGATCCGCAATGACTCCATAGCCCATTTCCTTCATGCGTCGCATCACGACTTCTCTGATTCCATCGGGACTACCGGCGCCCGTATCAGTAAGCGCGACCACCTCAACGAGCACGGTCTGTATATGTGCCAATTGCGCCTTTTGCGTTTCACTGAAGTAGTCTCGATAGGCCCACGCTGAAGAGCCAATGCCAAGGAGAAGCAGAGGGTAGATAGCTGCGGCAAAGAAAGTGCTCCGCGCCATTTGGACATCCTCCTTTTCCAATAGGGCTTTGAATGAAGGTCGCCAACAAAGAATGGACGCTTCATTATACGCTCCAGGGCCTCCGGACTCTATGGAAGGAGCGCCAAACATCGCCACGGAACCGATAGGGCATAGCCCCCCGCCCAGCGCCTTATCATCAGCATCCTTTTTCCACTCCGACCGACATGCCAACGCGCAGGCCCCACCTGTGTATGGGTTGACAGGCAGACTCGATCGACGGTACAAAATGTCATTATTGATCCTGTCTTTCCACGCGCAGGCACATTCCATATGTAGCATCGGTGAGCAACCTAGTACTCAGCGTCGCGCGAGAGTGGCGGAACTGGCAGACGCGCGAGACTTAGGATCTCGTGGGTAACCGTGGGGGTTCAAGTCCCCCCTCTCGCACCACCTCTCACAGATCCGCATGGCGCAAATAACTTTTCGGACCCGGAGGACGTGAACAGCTTTATGAAAATGGAAATGACCGAACTCGGCCCCATGAAGCGGGCCCTCAAAATTGAAGTCCCGGCAGATGAAGTGAACCTGCGATTTGTTCAGGCCTACTCCGAATTGAACCGGCAGGTTCGCATTCCCGGATTCAGACCGGGTAAGGCTCCGCTCCAGTTGCTCGAGAAGCGGTATGCAAAAACGATCGAAGAGGATGTGATTCGCAGCCTGGTCCCGGATTATTATGATCGAGCCATCCGCCAGGCGGGCATCGTTCCGGTTCTCGTGGAAATTCCTCCACTGGAACGGGTCAAAGTCAAAAAAGACACGCCCTTTAGCTTTACCGCAACCGTTGAAATCAAGCCGACCATCGAGCTTCGAGATTACAAGGCTCCGAATCCTATCTCTCTGAAGCAGGACCAGAGAACCGTCACGGATGAACAGGTCGAAAAAGCCCTCAACGTTCTCCGCGAGCAAATGGCCCAATTACACCCAGCTCCCGCCGGAACAACATTGGCCGATGGCGACTATGCAGTCCTAGATATTGAAGGGACCTTGGATGGCAAAGCGCTCGAAGGAACGACCAAAGAAGGGTACCTTCACAAAATGGGCTCACATGCCTCCGTGCTGGGCATCGACATTGAAGCTCATCTCCCAGGGAAAAAGGAAGGTGAGTCGATAACTGTTCCACAAGCCTATCCCGCGACACACCCTGATACTCGCGTCGCTGGCAAGACCGTGAACTTTCGCTGTACCATCAAATCCGTAAAGCAGAAACAGCTCCCCGCGCTAGACGACGAGTTCGCAAAGGATTGCGGGCCCTACCAATCTTTGCAAGAAATCCGGGAGAAGCTTCGCGCCGAAATGGAACGGGCCCTAAAGAAAGATATCGAGGATAGTTACAAGGACACCATCTTAAAGCGCCTGGCTGAAACCCATCATTTCGAACTTCCCGGAACACTGGTCGAACGAGAGCTGTCAGCCATGGTCCGGCAACAATTACAGTCCCGCCAGCGGAAATCCGGCGACCAATCTGACACTTCACCTACCTCGCCTCAGACAGAGGATGCCAAGAAACTTCAAGAGGAACTGCGCCCGGAGGCCGAACGGCGCGTCAAGGTCGGACTTATCCTTGAGGCACTGGCGGCAAAGGAAAGCATCACCGTCACGAGTGAGGATCTTAGCAACGAAATCACGAGGCTCGCTGCAGAGGTCAAACTCTCGGTCGAAGAAGTGACTCGCATGATTCAGGCCGGTGGGCAAGACACCCTGGACGACCTTCGATCCCGGATTTTGGCCGATAAAGCTTTGGATTTTGTCTACAAGCACGCAATGATCCAGGGGTAGCATAGTCGGCTGCCATGGTCGCAGCATTGGTTAACCGGACGGTGATCACCAAAATCCAGGTTAAATGAGTATGGTAAACTGAAGAGTTTCCACCTGTCAGGCCTCTAGCGGAAAGGATTCAGCTGAATGCTAGTTCCGATTGTCATCGAACAGACGAACCGCGGCGAACGTGCCTATGACATTTACTCGCGCCTCCTTAAAGACCGCATCATCTTTCTTGGCGCACCGATCGATGACGTCTTTGCAAACCTGATTATCGCTCAATTGCTGTTCCTGGAAGCCGAAGACCCTGAAAAGGATATTAATCTGTACATCAATTCGCCCGGGGGAAGTGTCACGGCTGGACTTGGCATCTACGATACGATGCAATACGTCAAACCTGCCATCAATACGATCTGCTTAGGCCAGGCTGCCAGCATGGGCGCCTTCCTCCTGACAGCCGGCACAAAGGGCAAGCGCTACGCCTTGCCGAATGCCCGAGTCATGATCCATCAACCCATGGGAGGATTTCAGGGTCAGGCCACGGAGATCGATATTCACGCGCGAGAGATCCTGAAGATTCGCGAACGTCTGAACGAAATTATGGCGAAGCACACCGGGCAGCCACTCGACAAAATTTCGCAGGACACCGAGCGAGACTATTTCATGTCGAGCGAAGAAGCAAAGCGATATGGATTGATCGATGAAGTCATCACGCGCCCCCTGAAGAGCCTCAAGCCCGTAGGGTCCACGGACTCAGGGAAGGACGGCGGCAAGAGCTAGTTGACCTTTGGTGTACAGGAGGCAGCATGGCTAAGCAAGAAAAGATTGATCGGCACCTACGATGCTCGTTTTGCGGAAAAAGCCGTGACGAAGTGCGCAAGCTCATCGCAGGTCCCACTGTCTACATCTGCGATGAATGCGTCAACCTCTGCAACGACATCATTGCGGAGGATTGGGAGGAGGCGAAGGAGGAAATATCTTCAAAGCTGAAGAAACCTGCCGAAATCAAACACCACCTTGATCAATACGTGGTGGGGCAGGATCGTGCCAAGCGAATCCTCTCCGTTGCCGTGCACAACCACTACAAGCGCATTTCCGCCAAGGAGAAAGACGTCGACGATGTCGAACTCCAAAAAGGCAATATTCTGGTCATAGGCCCAACCGGCACCGGCAAAACACTCCTGGCTCAAACCCTGGCCAAATTCCTTGACGTCCCGTTCACCCTTGCGGATGCCACCACGCTTACAGAAGCAGGCTATGTCGGTGAAGACGTTGAGAACATTATCCTAAAACTGCTTCAGGCCGCCGACTACGATGTCGAACGCGCTGAGCGCGGGATTGTGTATATCGACGAAATCGACAAGATTAGTAGAAAGAGCGATAGCCCTTCTATTACGAGGGATGTCTCCGGTGAGGGCGTTCAGCAGGCGCTCCTGAAACTTATTGAGGGGACCGTCGCAAACGTGCCGCCACAAGGTGGGCGCAAACACCCGCATCAAGAGTTCATTCAGGTCAACACCTCAAATATCTTGTTCATCTGCGGCGGGGCATTTGTCGGGCTCGAGCATATCATCGAGCAACGGATGAACAGAAAATCAATGGGGTTCGGAGCGGAAGTCCGAGGCCGCAACGACATCCGATTGGGTGAATTGCTGCCACATGTCCAACCAGAAGATCTCCTGAAGTATGGCTTGATCCCGGAGTTCATCGGCCGCTTACCGGTCGTCGCCACCCTGGATGAACTCGACGAGCAGGCGTTGATTCGCATCCTTACCGAGCCCCGAAATGCGCTCACCAAGCAATATGAAAAATTGCTTTCCTTCGAGAAGGTCAAGCTCCGTTTTACAGAGGGAGCCCTGAGCGCTGTTGCACGGAAAGCCTTCACACAAAAGACCGGCGCGCGCGGGTTACGCTCAATTCTAGAAGAGGCCATGCTCGACGTGATGTACGATGCGCCTTCGCAGAAGCAAATTAAGGAAGTCGTCATAACCGAAGACGCTATCAGCGGAAAACACGCTCCGATCCGGATCTTTGAGCAGGATAAGGACGTGAAAAGCGCCTAGCTTACCCCTGCCAGCTCATTCACATGACTGCCGTTACCGTTCCAGAGGGGGCCCAGCGCCCCCTCATTTTTTAGCTCCCCCAGTGGCGCCTCCGGCCTGCCCCCTAGGCAACCCACTCCCCAAAATGTCAGGTTTTTGTCGACAAGACCATTTCGTGCGGTATACTTGCGGAAAGATGGATATCCCCCCACTGGTGCCTTTTCCGAAGGGCGGCGCATGTGAAATTCCCAGTCGTATCGAGCAATAGACACAAGGGCAAAACGCTTGAGATTGATTCCTCCAAAGAAGTGATCACCTTAGTGGGTATCAACGGCGAGCCAATGGGAAGCTTGGCCTGGGACTTTCTCGTCGATCAAATTCTGACCTACCGGAAACCACAGCAGTCCCGTGAGGCGCGGTCTGAGCCCCGCATCTCGCTCTCCATACGGGTCAAATACCACACCCCAGAGGGCACTCAGTTCGAAAGTCGAGCGGGCGGGATCGGCGGAGGGGGACTATTTATCGAGAGCTTTACGCCCTTAGCCGTAGGAACCAAGCTCGCCATGGAGTTTACCCTGCCGGAAAGTCCGGGCGAGTGGTTGTCGGCCAAAGGAGTGATCGCGTGGGTTTGTCCGAAGGCCGACCAATATACATTTAGCCCGGGGATGGGCGTCCGCTTCAGCGACATCGCGACGGAAACACGGAATCGAGTACTCAGCCTGGTCCATTCCGTCAAGGGCATCCCCTCGGACGAACCAAAGTAAATAACTCCCGTTCAGAACCGCAATTCAAACCTCCTAATACACAGGCAAGAGATCTGAGCCAAGGATGAAGTTTCCCGTTACCGCCACTCGCGAACACCAAGGGAAGACGCTCAGCATTGACTGCGACCAAGAAACCCTCTCTTTATTCGATGCCACCGGGCAACGCCTCTGCATACTTACCTGGGGCACGTTGATCGAACACATGCTCTCGGTTGACGAAGACGCACGCTTCGCGCATAGCCGTGTGCATCCCCGAGCGCCGCTCGCAATCAAGGTACACTGCACCACCACCGATGGAAAACACTTCGACAGTCTGACCGGCGGGATCGGCGGGGGGGGACTATTTATAGAAAGTAGTGCGCCGTTAGCACCCGGCACTGACTTGAAGATTGAATTTGCCTTGCCCGACCGGCCGAGTCAGAAATTCGAAACGCGCGCGAAGGTGGCATGGACGCGTTCAAAACCAGAACGATACTTGTTATTTCCCGGGATGGGCATTCAGTTCACCGATATTGACCCGGAAGCCCAGGCACGGCTCATTGACTTGGTTGCCTCTCTGAACCGAACTCGTGCGACAGCGTAATCTGCTGCACAGCCCATCGAGCCCACCCACGGACCCTCATATCTGGATCCGCCTCAACCACCCTTGACAGCTCCGCCAAGACTGCGTGATCACCGATTTTGCCTAGACGAAATGCGGCCTCCGCGCGAACGCTTGCCGCCACATCTGTCCTGAGCAGTGAGCGAAGGTGAGAAACGGCACCAAGATTCCCTGTCTCCCCTAGTGCGGCCGCGGCGCCTTGACGCACACGCGCATCCGAATCTCGAAGCGCATTGATGAGATCAGCAGAGAGCGACACGGTATCGAGGCTGAGTAACGCCCGAGTTGCGGCAAGACGAGCAGACCCCTGCGGATGCCGAAGAACCGCAAGAGTCTGAGCCTCACGATCCGCAGAAAACTCAATTTCACCGAGAGCCAGCGCCGATGCCATCCGAACCGGCTCAGCAGAATCGGCCAAATGCCACGCCAGCGCCATCCCACTCTTCCCGTCACCCAGCCGACCCAGTGCGAGAGCCGCGGCTTCCCGGACACGAGCGTCCGGATCATCGAGCGCCACGATCAGACTGCCAGTGGAAGACTTATGGCCGACCTTCCCCAAAGCCTCTGCAGCAGTGCGCCGGACATCCGAGTCCGGGTCGGCAAGCAACTCCATGAGGCGTCGAGATACCGTCTCAGGCTCCACCGATGGAGTATCGACGTAACACCCATACACCACGGAGCACAGCAGCAGGTAGACGAGGAAATGGAATGGAAAATAAGCGCGCATTGAAGGAGCACGACGTATAGGAATGACCGACTTCAACGGAATTGAAACAGCCATCCAAGCAGACAGAAACTAACCCTAGACCATACATTTCTACGAAACTGGAGGAGAACTGAGACGACGTGTTTGGCAGGATTGCCCCAAACACCGATCAACACGATACCGGTGGAAATAGAATCGGTCGACATCCTTCAACCAGCTACACACCCACTTCATCCGCAGAAGGGCAGAGACCTCTCCAGCGTCTTCTAAACCGATTTAGCGGGGGCATCATCGTCCAGCACAGGTGCCTGCTTAGCTGCTTCGATGGACTGCTCCAGTTCCTTTTGCGCCGAATCCATCTCGGCCCGAATTGTTCGCATTTCAGGATCAACCGAACTTCGTACATCCGCAACCGCCTGACGGAAGGTGCGCACGGCATCCCCCAATCCTTCCCCTAAACCCTGCATATCTTGGGGAGACAAGCCAGATGGTTGAGCCTGAGCCGCTTTTGCCCGCATGGCTGCCTGAGCCGCCTGCACCCGAGCCACGGCATCTTTGTTCACAATCGCCGACGGACGCTTGGCCACCGGCTTGCTCTGAGCCCCGGCAGGAAGGGGCGGATACTGCGCCCGCATCACAGGTGCCGGAGCCGCCATACGATCTTCCATCGTGGGAGGCTGGTGGCTGTGCGCAACCGCCGACCCCGCTGCCGCTTGCCCCGGCGTGACCGTCGCCACCCGCGGTTTTGCCGGTTGGGTCGATTGCGGGCCCTGGGGCCCAGCCGCAGCCATCAGCGCCGCAGTCGTACCTGGAGTCAGCTCGGGCCCCGGCGTGTAGGGAGAGGTGGCTTTAGGAGCAGATGCCGCCGGCGCAACGGAGGTGGGCTGCGCAACCTGTGTGATGTCTGTCGCTGGCTGAGCTTGGATTTGACCAGGCGTTGCGGCGACCTCGTTTTGTTCGGGAGCGCTTTCAGGAGGTGGAATATCATTTACCTCCTTCTTAAACCCTTTGAGCGCCTTGCCAACCCCCTCGCCGATTTGCGGAAGTTTCCCGGCCCCAAAAATGATCAACACAATGACCAGGATGATAATCAACTCGGAAAATCCCATAGTGCCAAACATGTTCGATATCCTTCCTCGGCAGATAGGAGTCAATCCAGCGCCAGAGGGCCTTTTCGGCCATCCGAACTCCCACGATAGCTGCCCGATGCAAAGGGTGTCAAGAAAGGCGGAGGGCCCAGGCCCACCCGGCTGCGCGATCGTACAAACTAGTTGAACGGCACAGGAATGGGGACAAGATCAGCCTGAACCGGCTGTCCGTACACCACCGCATCGTGGGGAGAGAGATAGACATCCAATTCACTTCGAATACCGAAATCCTTGGGCAGGTAGATCCCGGGCTCAATCGAAAAACAGGTACCCGGCAACAACCGGCGAGCATCCTGCGTCTCCAGATTGTCGATATTCGCGCCGTTGCCATGTACCTCCTCCCCGATGGAATGGCCGGTTCGGTGCACGAAATACTGCCCATACCCCGCCTCCTGAATCACCTGGCGGCAGACATCATCCACTTCCCACCCATAGGGGAATTCACCGGCTCGCACACGACCCTGCACGAAGGTGACGGCCGCATCCCTGGCACGTCGAACAATCTGGAAAATGTCCTGGTGCCGGGCAGGCACAGTCGCCCCGACGAACGCCGTCCAGGTAATATCCGCATAGACCGCCCCTGGTCCGGGCTGTTTAGCCCACAGATCGATCAGTACCAAGTCACCCTGCCGGATAAGGGCTGATCCCTGGGACTCCGGCGCGTAGTGAGGATCGGCGCTGTGCGCATTCACGGCAGCAATCGGCGGACTGGAGGTCACCAACCCGCGGGCCTGCATGCGGGAAAGGATGTATTGCTGCAATCCGTATTCCGTCAGGTTGGACCGAGCCGCCAGTGAGGTTCCGACAAATCCAAACGCCTCGTCGACGATTGCGCGGAGACCTTCGGCTGCCACCCGATGCGACGCCAATTGTGCATCATTCCACACCGCCTCAAATTGCTGAACTAGATCGGCAGAGGTCACCACCTCCGCGCCGAGACTGCGCACCAGATCAATCGTGCCGGCATCCACGCGCGAAAGATAGGGAATGGCATTCATCGGCGAATATTGCATCGCGATTCGCTTGGCAGAGTGCAGCAGGGAACCGAGAGCCGACTGCTGATCGCGCCAAGAGACGTACGCACGCGCGTCTCCGGGCAACCCATCCAGGACATGAGGCTCAATGCGATGCTGGAGCTTCACCGGGGTACCCTGCGCGGGAACCCAATAGTACCAACGCCGCGTGACATGAAGCGAGGGGTCTAACAACAAGACGCGATAGGCGATGGGGTCGAGGTGGCGAAAGTCGTAAAAGAGCCACCCATCAAGCCCAGGCTGCTCCCGAATGGCCTGCTGAATCCGAAGCACCCGTGCGTGAGACCGATCCGCTACGTTCATGGTTGCCATCATAGCGTCATTCCGCCATCGATGCCACTGGGCAATCACGCTGTTTCTTCCCTCCACGCAATGCTAGAATGAGGCCAGTCCCGCTATGGCTATGGTCCCCTCATCCGATCCCGCACAATACCGCGTCACCTTCTTCTTCGGCCCTGAGGCTGTTGAAGAACGACCGGATCATTTGCGATGTGTCTTCAATGTGAAGAAGCGCAGTTGGAAAGGCGGCGTGCAAGTGGCAGTGGATGTAGCCCAGGATCACCTCGACCGGGCCCGCGAACGAATTCGTTATACGTCCTGGCTGGCCGGACTCGTTCAAGCAAGCAGCCAAGAAGAACGCCAGGAGCTGACCAGCCGCGCCGATGACCTGTTCGTTCAATCACTCTGCACCAGTGTGCTCAACCTGGCCCTCCAGGCGGGAATTGAACAGGTGAATCAACTCATCGCCGCCGCCACGTTCTCAGACGAACTGCACCAGCTCCTCGACGAACAACCGGAACAGGTGACCGATCGAATTCGCCTCGAATTGGACTTGGGGGAGACTTCCGAAATCTAACGAGCCACGTGCGGCAGCAAATCCGGAAGGGGTTTGAAAACGGGGGGGAATTTGTTATAACGACAACGGACTCATCGGCATTCATTTTTCTTTCCACCGCATCAGAACTTCAGCACGAAGGAGGCACCCAACGTGAACGTCTCTGTCTATTCGCCCCTTAAAAGACGACGCAGCCTCTGGGCCCAAGTCCTCGTCTTCAGTCTGGTCACAGTCTGTTCTCTGGCCTTACTCATCGCCCCCGTCTCCGCGCAGGAATCGGGAGGGGCTTCCAATGTGCCGGTCTCGTCGACCGATGCGAGTCCGTCGGGTGTGGGCATTCAAGCGGGCTCCGCACTGGCTACCATCGTCTATTTCCCGCTCAAACTGGCCTTCGCGATCGGCGGCGGGGTCGTCGGTGGATTGGCCTATGGCTTCTCAGGAGGCAGTGAGCAGACGGCCAAGAATATCTGGATCCCCAGCATGTACGGCACCTACATCATCACGCCGGACCATCTCAAAGGCGATAAACCCATTCGCTTCCTCGGCGTCTCAGGGGAGCCTGCGCGAGAGGCCGGCGACTACACCCCGCAAGAACCAGCGCCGCTACCCTTGGAACCGATCCGCTAGCATGAAACCCGTCATCGGAGTCACCCCCGACTTCAATGCCGGTGATCGTCAAGAATGGGGCGGCAAGGAGCCCACATATTTTTTGCGGGCCCGGTATGTCCGCGCCATTGAGGAACTCGGCGGCGTGCCGGTGATTCTGCCACTCGTGGGGAACCGGGCCGCACGCCGGCGCCTGCTGGAAGGAGTTGACGGACTCCTCCTGACAGGCAGCGGACCGGACTTGGATCCAGCCCTGTACGGAGAACGCAAGCGATACACCTTTCCGATCGTCGCCGAACGCCGCTCCAGCTTTGAATTGGACTTGGTGCGGTCGGCCATCCGGAACCAGATCCCCACCCTGGCCATTTGCGGAGGCATGCAAAGCATGAATGTCGCCTGCGGAGGAAGCCTGTATCAGGATATCCCGGCCCAGGTCGACCATGTGTTACAGCACCGACAGACGACACCGGCGGTTCGACTCTCCCACAGCATCTCCATCGCGCCCGGCAGCCTGCTCAATCGCATCGTCAGGCGCGCCCGCATGCAGGTCAACAGCTCGCACCACCAATCGGTGAAAGCGGTCGGACGCACCCTTATTGCCAGCGCAACCGCGCCCGATGGCATCATTGAAGCGATCGAACTTCCGACGCACCCATTCTTTCTCGGCCTGCAATGGCACCCCGAATTTTTGTTTGAGCGGCACCTCTTGCACCGACGACTCTTTCAGACATTTTTACGGGCAGCCTCGCGCCGCCCATCACTCCGACCTTCACCTGCGAGACGCAGGAACAACTCATGACACGGTGCTCCTTCCGCCATGGAAGCGGACATGGACGTGGGGCCGCCGGAGAGAGGACACTGCGTGGGCAATCCGCTGTTTCGCACCAAATCCATCGAACGAATCCTCGCTGATTCCGACGCCCCTGAACATCGCCTGAAACGGACTCTGACGGCCTGGGACCTTACCGGACTCGGCATCGGCGCGATTATCGGCACCGGCATCTTCGTGCTGATCGGCACCGCTATTGTCGGTGATGCGCACCGGCCAGGCGCGGGGCCCGGCATCATGCTGTCGTTCATTCTTTCAGGCATCACCTGCGCACTCGCCGCCCTCTGCTATGCTGAATTTGCCGCCATGATCCCGGTCGCCGGCAGCGCTTATACCTACTCCTATGCCACCTTGGGAGAATTTCTGGCCTGGCTGACGGGCTGGAATCTGATCCTGGAATACGGTGTAGCCTGCGTAGCCGTCGCGATCGGATGGTCCGGATACTTTAACAACATTCTCAAACTCTGCGGCCTTGAACTCCCGTACTGGGCCACTCATCCTCCCGGCGCTGACGGCGGCATTGCGAACATTCCGGCCGCGATCATCGTGCTGCTCGTCACCGGCATCCTAATCGTCGGAGTCAAGGAGAGCGCGCGCGCCACCTGCGGCATCGTGCTCATCAAGCTGGCCGTGATCGCCTTCTTCATTGCGGTCGGCACATCCTCCGTCGACATGGCCAATTGGTCCCCCTTCATGCCGTTCGGATTTGCCGGCGTCGGCGCGGCCGCAGCCATCGTGTTCTTCGCCTATATCGGGTTCGACGCTGTGTCCACCACCGCCGAAGAAGCGAAGAATCCCCAACGGGATTTACCCATCGGCATCTTTGCCTCCCTAGCCATCTGCACGGTGCTCTACATTTCCGTGGCGGCGGTCCTGACCGGTTTAGTGCCTTATTCGCAGATCGACGTTCACGCGCCGGTGGCCGAGGGGCTTCGCATGGCCGGATTCAAATGGGGAGCCGCCATCGTGGCGACGGGAGCGGTAGCAGGCATCACCAGCGTCCTGGTGGTGATGATGTTGGGGCAGATCCGAGTCTTTTTCGCGATGTCCCGAGACGGCCTCCTCGGGCCCTGGCTCTCAGGCGTCCATCCGAAGTTTCGAACACCGCACCACGCGACGTATTTGACGGGAGTGGCCGTCGCCATCATGGCCGCACTCATTCCGATCGGTGAGGCGGCGGATATGACGAACATCGGAACCCTCTTCGCCTTTGTCCTCGTCTGCGTCGGCATCATAGTCCTGCGCTACACGCAGCCAAACCATCCACGCCCCTTCCGTATGCCATTCATGCCGGTCGTCCCCATTTTGGGAGTCTTGGCCTGCCTGGGTCTGATGTATTTCCTACCCTGGATGACCTGGATACGGTTCTTTGTGTGGACCCTGATCGGCATCCTGGTCTACGCCACCTATGGGATGCGCCATAGCAAACTCGCCACAAGGCCCTCAACAAAACAGGCCGAGGCACCTCGACCGGCATAGTCGAATCACGAGTCAAGCAACGGGTGACGGGAACAACTAGGACGACGCTTCGGTTGGAGCCACAGGAGCGGTTGCAGGAGGGACCGTTGCAGCAGGAGCCGTCGGCTTTGCGGCCACTGCCGCGGGAGAAGAAGAACCGGACGCCACAGTCCCGGTGGCTACCGCTGCCGGAGCGGCCGTACCGGCAGCCGGGGCAGCTGGTGGCTTTGGTGGAGCAGGGGGCTTCGGCGGAGCAGGTCGCTCCGGTTTAATGCCACCTTCCCAGGAAGGACCTGAATACATATCGGCGGCCAGCCCTTTGCCTTTCCACTTTTCTTCGAAATCTGCAGCCGCCTTATTCGGGGTTTCTCCCGCACCCACGACGTCATTCCAAGGATAGGCCCGGGGACCGATCTGGCACCCGGTCTCCGTGCGCCTCAAATAGAGGGCAATCGGGTTCCCCCGGTACGGCCCGAGATAGATATGCACTGACCCCACATATTCGAGCAATGTGGCCACCGCGCCTCCAAGAAGAGGTGCATGATGCCATAAGAGGCGGGAAGAGGGCAAGATGGACCTATCACCCCCCCTGCTATTCGGTCCAGAATCGATTAGGTCGTAGCGGAGCGCTCTCTCGTAGGGCGCATGCGCAGCAGGTACACACCCAGGATGAGGACAATAATAACGGTCACGTTGAGGCCGACATCCATCAGATACTGCTGGAAGAGTTCCTGCCGAGCCTCTCGCGTCACCACCTCAAGCTGATGGGATAATTCCGCGCTGGCCGTCAACACCCGTCGCGTGCAGGCGATG
Organism: Nitrospira defluvii; assembly: GCA_000196815.1. Taxonomy (GTDB): domain Bacteria; phylum Nitrospirota; class Nitrospiria; order Nitrospirales; family Nitrospiraceae; genus Nitrospira_A; species Nitrospira_A defluvii_A. The sequence goes on along the minus strand of FP929003.1, from coordinate 217,700 downwards.
ATGCCGACCGCCAGGTAGGGCTCCAATTCAAGCACCTCGGTCTGAAGAAACCGCACCACCGTGCGGAACAATTCCAACAAGATGATGACAAGCAGCAGATCATTCAACAGCTTGAGGCCGGCAGGCAGGAGCGGGACATCGGTGGAGCGCAAGAAAAATGAATACCAAGCATGAACAAAAATCAGCATGCCCAGGGCTAGCAAGCTGAATCCCGCCGCAACATAGCCCAACCGATCTAAATGGTCCATGAATCCAAGCAACCACTGCATGGTTGCCCGACGGGACTTCTCAAGAGCCCCGGGAGAAGTCACCGGCGGGGTCATGCTGTACCTGCCGGACCAGTCTGCACGGGGAAGTCCTCACGTGGTTCAACGAATTTCAAGCCGTTGACCGCCTTGGCTGTGATGATGTGACCACAACAATCGATCCCCTGAAACCCGGCACCGCCGTCGATCACCATGAGTCGCAGACCGCAGGAGTCGGTGAACTGCCGCTTTTCCTCCAGCATAGCCCCGGGAAGCAATGCACCCTTTTTCCGGCCTCTCGACGAGATGATATCCGGTACCACATCCTCTTCAGTTAGCTCGTGCCCGCAACAGAGGATCTTCTGGAAACCCTCACCGCCCCCGGTCACCTTGATCACCAACCCGCACGAATCCGGAAAGCGTTTTCGCTCGTCCAGAATGTCACCCTTTTTGATCGCCATAGCGCCTCGATATGAAAGGAGAGAAACAAGCCGCCGGTTGAATTGATAGTGAATCAGATCGTCTGGCGAAAAGCCAGTACAGACTCGAGTGACCGCGGTCTCCACCAGACAGCCTGGGAGGCTGGCCAGGCATCAGACGGGCACCCATTGCTCGCAGGAAAGGACAGGCCGTTGCGCGATGGGCTTCGAGCGAGAAGCGATGGCAACAGGATACGCGCCGGTCACACGTGCGTTACCGGAGAATCATGTGAGGATGTGGCTTGCACCGTCTCGACTGACTTGGGTTGGGGAATACGCGCATAGGCCTTGTGCCATGAATCGAGCAGGACTTTGTGCGACCGGCACCCGACCACCAGCCGCGCATCGGAGATCGTGACCGGCTTGTAGGGATGGAGATACCGTGCCTTGAGCTTGGCCACGCGGGCCAGCGACTGCGCCAGTCTGTCCTGGGTGATTCGACCATCGTTCACGGCACGCTCCATAGCCTGCATGGCGGTCATAACACGATCCTGGTCCTTGCAGATCAACAAAACGTCGCATCCGGCCACAAACGACCGAACAGCCGCTTCGCCAATCCCGTCGTGATCGATAATGGCATGCATCTCCAGATCGTCGGTAAAGACCACACCCTCATATCGGAACTCCTCGCGCAGCAAGCGCTCGATCACCGCAGAGGACAGGGTTGCCGGCGCCTCCGGGTCCAAGGCCCGATAGAGCACATGGGCCGTCATCAAGCTGGATACGCCATAACGAATGGCCTGTTGAAAGGGAGGAAACTCCGTCTCACGCAATCGATGAAGTCCGGCATCGACCACCGGCAGCTCCTTGTGGGAATCCGTCGCCGTGTCGCCATGGCCAGGGAAGTGCTTCCCGCACGCGACCACCATATTGTCCTGCAGCCCTCCGATGGTCGCCAGCCCCATTTCTCCGACAAGCTCGGGAGCAGCGCCGAACGCCCGATCGCCGATGACCGGATTGTCCGGATTGCTGTTCACGTCCAGCACCGGCGCCATGTTCATATTGATCCCCACTGCCCGCAACTCTTTGGCAATCGTCGCGGCAGCGGAGTAGGCCAATTCACTCGAGTTGCACTGCCCCAGCTGTCCGCAAGGAGGGAAAATCGTAAATTCGGCCGGCAACCGGGACACCCGGCCGCCCTCCTGGTCAATCGCGATCAGCAGCGGCTGAGCGGGCGACAGTTTCTGCAGCCCGTTGGTGAGATCGACGATCTGCTGAACCGACTCGAGATTGCGACGGAAAAAGATGACGCCGCCCGGCTTGGAGGCTGCCAGAAACGAGGCCAGGTCTTTGGTGACCGTGGTCCCGGTGAAGCCCATCATAAACAGCTGACCGATCTGCTCGCGTAATGTCATCACTCGCTACTCCGACGATCTGGTGAGAAGCAGGCAGATCCCCCGTGGCGTTCGCCTACCGAAGGCAGGGCCTACGGCAACGTACGGTCCAGGAGGAACTGAATGAGCAGGCGTGTACCGATTCCGGTGGGACCCTTCGGCAGATACGCCCGCTCACGCTCGCTCCAGTCGGTGCTCGCAATGTCCAGATGGATCCAAGGGCAATCGCCGACAAACTTGCTCAGAAACAAGGCGGCAGTGATCATCCCTCCGCCCCGGCCGCCGATATTCCGCATATCTGCCACGTCGCTGCGCAGCTGCTCGAAATACTCCTCCCACAACGGCATCTCCCATACGCGCTCGCCTGCGCGTTGACCGGCGTTCCGGACCTGTTCTTTCAACTGATCGTTGTTGCCGAACATGCCGATGGCGAACTGGCCGAGCGCCACCACGCAGGCGCCGGTCAGGGTCGCAATATCGATCAACACGGCCGGTTTGTACCGGGTGGCATAGGCCAACGCATCGGAGAGGATCAGTCGGCCTTCGGCATCGGTATTCTGAACCTCCACCGTTTTTCCGGACAGCGTCGTCACGATATCGCCCGGCCGCATCGCGCGCCCGCCCGGCATATTTTCGGCTACGGGCAGAATGCTGACGAGGTGGAGCGGAAGCTTGAGCCGCGCTGCGGCCCGCATCGTCGCCAGAACTTCAGCGCCGCCCGTCATATCGGCCTTCATATGTTCCATATTCTCGGCCGGCTTCAGCGAAATGCCGCCGGTGTCAAAGGTGATGGTCTTTCCAACCAGCACCACCGGAGGATCTCCCTTCTTCGCCTTGGCGCCCTTGTATTCCAGGATGATGAACTTCGGCGGTTCGTGGCTGCCCCTAGCCACGCCGAGTAATGCGCCCATGCCGAGTTGCTCCATATCCTTCTGCTCGAGCACCTTCAGCCGCACACCGGACTCTTTTGCCACCGCCTTGGCTTCGCGCACGATACGCGTCGGCGTCATGACATTGGCCGGATGGTTGCACAGGTCGCGAACCAGTACCGTGGCCTCCGCCGTCGCCACCCCGCGCCGGATGCCCTCGGTCATTTGGGGGAGCAGGGAGGCTTGCGAGGTGTAGATCGTCAGCCGTTCGACGTCGATCGGCTTGCTGCCGTTGGCAGTGCGATAGGCGGTAAATTGATAGCTACCGAGAATAGCGCCCTCCGCCAAGGCCTGCGCCACATCCTGGACCGGAATCTCCTCCAGCATAGCGGCCGGCAACACCACGGAGAATGAGGTCACTTTGGCTTGACGGACACGTTTGACGGCGGAACCCAAAGCCTGGCGGAAGGCATCCACCCGTAGATCTTTTTCCTTGCCCAATCCAGCCAACAACAGGCGTTTTGCCCTGGCCTTGCCCTGGGTATGGACCAGCAACCCTTCACCGAGCTTCCCTTCGAATTCTCCGCGCTGAATCAAGGCGGCAAGCTGGCCCCCGAGTTGGGCATCGATAGCGGCAGTCTCTTGCGTGAGACCGGCGGTGCCCTCGCAGTGGAGCAACACCAGAACCTCAGCGGCCTCGTTTTCTGCCCGTCCGACCTGTGCGTGAACTTGGATCTTCTTCATCAAACCTCCCCTGGTTCTTGCCATTCAGCGTTCATCATCAGCCGTTCACAGACCGCCCCGTCCTTAAGAATTACGACCCCCTCAAACACCACGCATATCGGGCGCCCAGATGAATTTGTGCATTTGGAGCTGGAAACGCACCGGCAGCTTATCGGCCAGTATCCACTCCGCCAGATACCGCACCTCTACTTCGCCGAACACCGGACTCATGAGCACCGTGCACCGCCCCGGAAGCTCGTGACGATGGAGCACCTCTCGCGCCCATTCATAGTCCACCCGATCCTTGATCACAAATTTCACTTCATCCTGAGGCGCAAGCCGGTCGAGGTTCGACCAACACATGCGGTCGGTCATCCCGCTTCCGGGACATTTCACGTCAAGAATCACATGCACCCGCCGGTCCACGCCGATGGTTTCGATGGCCCCGCTGGTTTCCACGAGCACCTCGAAGCCCTCATCACACAAGCGAGTCAATAATGGAAGAGACGCCGGCTGGCTGAGCGGCTCTCCTCCGGTCACTTCGACGAGATCGCACGAGAACGCGCGGACCTGATTGACGATGTCGTCGATCGTCAGATCCCGCCCGCCGTAGAAGGCATAGGCCGTGTCGCACCAGGTGCACCGGAGCGGACAACCGGTCAACCGGACGAATACACAGGGGCGGCCGGCATAGGTAGACTCGCCCTGGATGCTGTGGAAGATTTCGGTCACCTTGACCATCGTCGATTGATCCGGCAACTCAGCGTCTCACTGATGGTTGATACGGGGGACTCATTTCCACGTCGTCACCGGCCATCCATTTCGTCGCGCGATGCGATCCATCCCGCGAATCGGATTCACGACCAATGGATGCCCCACCATTTCGAGCAACTCCACATCCCCAGGACTATCGCCATAGGCAAACGATTGTGCCAGATCAATGCGCAATTCCTGCGTCAGCCGAGTGATCAATTCACGCTTTCCTGGACCATAGGGAAGAGGGACACACACGTGACCGGTAAACCGGCGCTGTTGCCGTTCCAGCCTGGCCGCCAGCAGGGTCGGCACCTCCAGCAAGGAGGCGAGTGGAGCAATGAGGAAGTCGAGGGATCCGGTCACCAACACGATATGATGCCCGGCCCGACGATGTTCGTCCATTCGAGCGAGCCCTTGCGCGGAAAGACGCGGAAAAAGCTCGGCACGACAGAACTCCTCAGCCAGTGGTTCGATTTCGGCCGCAGCCTTCCCGGCCAAATACAGTTTCCGTTCACGCAAGGGGTGCAATGACACGGCAGGCGCCTGACGGAGCACCCAGCCCACACTGTCCCGAAGCTCCCGCCATCCGACGAGACCTCGCTTCCAGAGAAAGCGAAAAAACCGAACTTCGCTGGCCTGTCCGGGAAGCAACGTGTTGTCGACGTCAAACAACGCAGCAATGTCAGTCTGCCGGCTCGTGCGCGAAATATGTGAAACAGAGAGAGGCGTCATCTCGATTGCCGGCCTGCTGATCGCTGTTGATGAGGAAGGATCTGCGACGTGTCCGCGCAGCACGCGTGAATTCTACTGGACAACTAGTTGATTGACAAGCATTTTGGACCACTTCTATAATGCGCTTCCTCTGAAGCCTGGTGCCTGCGTAGCGAGAACGCGCGTTTCATCGCCGTCCGGCTGGTGCACCTCGCTTCATGTTTCGACGGAGAGACTCTCGGTTGCCGAAGTGGTGGAATGGCAGACACGCACGTTTGAGGGGCGTGTGGCGCAAGCCGTGCGGGTTCAAGTCCCGCCTTCGGCACCAAACTCAACAGTCGTTCGACGAACTCGCAGTCCTTCAGCAACTCCCGCAGGTACGGCACGTTCTTTTCAGTACTATCTTCAGGCGCCTCTTCCTCCGGCAGAATTCACCCAGACCAGTCCCTACGCCGTCCGGCTCGTTGTGCGGCCACCAGCCAGGATCGACGGCTCTGCGATGACTCCTCTGCTACAGATAAACGGCCCTATTCCACTAGGGCCCAATTACATTCCCAATTGTCAATCATCTCTAACCGCCTGATCCGGCTTGGTGCTATGATGTGCGGCGTGCATGCCTAATCACTGGATGGTGAGTGCAACACTGCAAACCATACGAACGTTCCGCCGAAGCAGTCCCGCCACCCTCTCGCATCCACTCTTGGTGAGGGCACCTACTGAGTATGCAACCCGCTGAGAACAGACGAAGGAGGCACTTGTGACTGCGCAAGACGTGACAACGGCCCTCCCGCCATCGGGAGATTCCAGCACCGTTGAGGCCCTTGTCCGAACCCTGTCCGGTCAAGCATCCCTCGGCATCTTTCTGTCGGACCCCGCGGGCCGCACGCTGTACCTGAATGAGCGGCTGCGCCGCATCGCGGGACTTCCTGTCACAGCGACGCCCGGGGAATGCTGGCGTAATGCGCTGGCACCTGAAGACCATGACCCGATCTGTAGCGAATGGTCTGGCGCCACCAGCGCCGAACGGAGCTTTTCACGGGAGTTTCGCTTCCGGCGGTCGGACGGGTCGCTACGCTGGGTCATGGCGGAAGCCTTCCCGTTGCGCACCGGCGGAGGACCCTCCGGCGGCTACGTCGGCATCGTGCGCGACATTACCCCCAGACAACTGGCATTGGACGCCCTGCACGCAAACGAGGAGCGCTACCGGACGCTGGCGCAACAATCGCCCCACGCAATCCTTGTCTATGCGGACAATGTCGTCCTATTCATAAATGAAGCCGGGGCCCGGATTTTCGGACTCGCGGCGGCACACCCTATCGAGGGACGCGCGTTGTGCGATTTTTTCCCGAAAGAATTTCTGCACGACCTCCCCTTGGCAGAAACCATGCCCGTTCCCCCAGTCGAACGACAATTGGTACGACCCGATGGAATGGTCATTGACGTCGAATTGACAGCGGCCCCAGTCATGTTCGATGGACATCCGGCCATCCAACTTCTGGGCACCGATATCACCGAACGGAAGGTCATCGCCGGGCAACTGCATCGGGCAAAAAAAATGGCGACCGTGGCGACACTGGCCGGCGGCATCGCCCATGAATTTAACAATTGCCTGACCGCCATCATGGGGTTCTCGGACTTGGCGCTGCCGTCACTCGTGCCGGACAGTCGCGTCCATGGCCACATCCAGCAGGTAATCCTCGCGTCGAAACGAGCTCGTGATCTCGTCACACAAATGCTCATGGCCGGTCGACAGGCGGACGGCGCGAAACAGCCGCTCTCCCTGGATATCCTCCTCAAAGAAACACTGCGAGTCCTGAAGATGACACTGCCGGAGTCCATCAGCCTCCGCGAATGGATTCCCGGCGCAACCAACCCCGTGCTTGCCGACCCAACCCAGATCCATGAACTCTGCCTGAACCTGCTGGCACGGGCCCAACAGGTCATGACGATCAGCGGCGGGGTCTTGGAAGTCCGCCTCGACAATGTGGGTATTGACGCTTCGATGACCGGCCACGACCTTCCGCTCCCACCGGGTCAGTATGTGCGCCTCATGATCTCGGATACCGGTGAAGGCATTCCCCCTGACGTCCGGACGCCCAACAGGTATCCGCTTTTCGCCCTTCCCCCGACGGGAAGCAGTGCAGGAGCGGGGCTCGGGGAGCTGCAGCGAATCGTGAGCGAGCATGGCGGAACACTCCGCGCCACCAGCACGGCCGGCCAGGGCACCACTATTGAGGTCTATCTGCCCGCAATGCTTCAGCCCCATCAGACAGTGGCCCAGGAACCAAGCTGCAAGCGCGCAACATCCCTCACGGAAGCGAAGGAATTTCTTGCTGAGCATGACAAAGAGCGGTAAATTCACGGTGGTAATTAAACGGTGCCGAAACGCCGCCTCCGGTCGTCTCCTGAGCGCCGCAATCCAATACCCAGACACTCGATACGAATACTCCTGTGAGGAATGTTATGCCCTCGGTCCTGATCGTGGATGATGAAGAAGCGATTCGCCGACTGATTCGCAGCACCCTGGAGCAGGCCGGCTATCATGTCCGCGAAGCGGCCGACGGCAAAGCAGGGCTGTCCCACTATCGCCAATCCCCGGCTGATCTCGTGATCATGGATATCCTGATGCCTGACCAGGACGGCCTCGAGAGTATCTTGACGCTCCGTCGTGAATTTCCCGAGGCCAGGATTATGGCGATCACCGGCGGAAGCGACATGATCGGCATTTTAAACTTCCTCGATGTGGCCCGTATGCTGGGCGCGCGCCGCACGCTCCAGAAACCCTTCGAGATGCAGCAGCTCCTGGATGCGGTTCAAGCTGAAATTGCCGGCTGACCGACGCCTGCCTCTTCTGGTCCGTTCGCCATACTGCCCCACTGTGACATTGACTTCCGATTCATCGCCCCGCACACTGACGCCCGCTTTTCGGGCTCCTTCATACATACAAGAAAGATGTGGTCATGAAAACGTGGTGGACTCCGCAACTGCACGCGGTACTCGGCGGCATCGTCGTCGCGATCGGGATTTTCGTCATGTGGGAGCAGGCGGCGACCACCTGGGCCCTGCTCGTCGCCGTCGCGTCAACGGCCTTTCTCTGGTGGCAGGGACGCAGCATCGCAGCCGTCTGGGCCTGGACCACCATGGGACTCGGCATCGAAAGTATGAGCTGGCCGATCGTCACGATGATTCGAATGAGGATGGGAGGAAGTCAGCCGACCGAGGAGCAGATGGAAACGATTCTGAACGCCGTCCTGTTCGGACTGTTCACATCGGTGTTCTGGATCACCTTCGCCTTCGGGCTCTTCAAGCGTATACGCGAACAGAATGCCCCGCCGGTGCCACCCCCCGGAACCGAGCCGGTCCCGGCACGGAGTAAGAAGAAACGGGCCAGGCGCTGACCCACATCACGTCATCGCAACCGGATCGACATCGATATCGAACCGGAGACCACCTCGTCGCGACTCCCGATCAAGCACCTCCCGAGTCCGCACAACGATTTCTCTGCCCGCCTCAAGAGATAGGGACTTGACCAGAATCTGCCAGCAATAACGACCTCGCGCCTTGGCATGTGGTGCCGGGGAAGGCCCCAGGATAACAATGTGGCTCGTCTCTCCACCCAGCCCTGTGGAACGCTCCGGCAGAGGCAAACCGCTCCCGGCTGCGGCTTTACGCCGTTCTAGACTCATCACCTCCGCTCGCAGCAATGCCGCCCAACGACCGGCGGCCTGGGCTACCGCCGCTTCAAGCGTCCCGGTTACATCCAACCTCATAAGCGAGGTCAGCGGCGGATACTGAAGCATCTGGCGAAAGACCTGCTCCTGTTCAAGAAACACCGAGTGATCGCCGGTGGCAACCGCCATGATCGCATGGTGATCCGTTAACCGGGTCTGGATCATCACCACGCCTCCGGCATGAGCGGGTCGGGCTAACTCCACGGCATCCACCAGGCCGTGGTACATCCGTTCCGCCGAGCGAAAGTCCGGCACATGAAGACCGGCATCGGCATCCGGAACTCCGACAAACGCCGCCCGCGCCTGAAGGCCGAACCGGAACAGCATCTGCGTGCCGATCACGATGTCCAATTCATCGGCGGCAAGCAGCCGACTGAACGACCGTGCATCAGCCGGTCGGCGGATGGTTTCACCATCCACACGGCCCACCCGCGCTAGTGGAAATTTTCGCCGTACAGCCTCCTCGATGCGCTCCGTGCCTGACCCGACCGGCTCCAACTTGAGCGATTGGCACCGAGCGCAATGATCCGGCACGGGCTTTGTTCGCCCGCAGTAATGGCACCGCACATGATTGCTCTGCCGGAAAAACGTCAGCGCCACACTACACGCATCACATTGCGGCATCGCGCCACAATCGCCGCAATGCAAGACGCTCGCAAACCCCTTGCGGTTCAGATAGAGAATCGCCAGGGCCTTCTGCCGCAGGGCGTCCTGAATGCCGTCATAGAGCGGCGGCGATAACAAGGTACCCGCGGGGGTCTCCCTGGAGTACTCTCTCAAATCGATGACCTGCACTCTCGGAGCACCTGCCGGGTCTCGGTAAACACAGGCCGTCATGGCCCCTTGCTGAACCGCCGACCAACTCTCCAGCGACGGATGGCCCGAGGCCAGCACCAACAAGGCTTGATCGCAGAGCGCGCGCCGCCGTGCCACCTCCCGCGCATGGTACCGGGGCGATTGCTCCTCCTTAAGGGACGCATCGTCCTCGCCTTCCACCCACACCAATCCCAATCGATCGATGGGCGCAAACACCGCCATGCGGGTGCCGACCAGGAGCGTGGCCGCGGAATCCTGTGCCGATTGCCATACGGCTGCGCGTTCCCTTGCCGAAAGACCACTGTGCAGGAGCAACGGCCGTTCTCCCGCTGCCGCCAGGGCTTCGGCCAATCGAGCGGCATTTTCGACGTCTCCCGTGACAACCAACACACGACGTCCACGATGTCTCGCAGCCCGGGCTGCCTGCACAAGACACCAGAGTCTGGTGGATCGAGCCCCCTGAACCAGAAATGAGCCGTATGTGTCCTGCGAAAGCGCCCGGCCAACGGTATCAGGCCACGTGACTGCTTCCAGCGGTGGCGGCACGTCATCCACTGTCAATCTCGGGAAAACCGCCTGCTCAGCCCCCGGGGAGGGGGATTTTTTTGCTTGAGCCGCCCTCGGAACGACCGCATCATCGCAGCGCACCACAAGCCCTTTTCGAATCAGTATCTGCAACGCGCGCATGACACGGGACTTGTCGCCCTGCACCAGAGAGGCCTCCGTAATGCCCTTGGGACGACGACGAAGACGCGAGAGCACCTGAGTTTCCACTTCTCCCACCCCCTCAGGTAAGGACGGATTGTCCATGCCCTGCGCCGTCGGCCGATACCGTGATGGCCGCCGGTCGACCTGATCGACAAAAGGCGCCACAAGCTTGATGCATTGCCCCCACGGTGCAGCATACCGGTCGGCCACCCACCGGCTGAGATCGATTTGACTGGAGGTGAGCAGGTGGTCCGGAGACGCTGTGGAAAGGGAGCGGAGGGCTTTTAGCCCCTGCGCGGGAGCGCCGAGCGGAAGGCGGTCATACACCGCCGTGACGAGACCGTGAAGGTACTGGGACCCGAACGGCACGATCACTGATTGCCCTATTGCGACCTGGCCCTCAAGTGAAGAGGGGATCACGTAGGTGAAGGGCCTGTGAAGGCGGCGCGGCAACACCACGTCGGCATACGTGGGGGGAAGCGCAGGCGCCACCGAGGAAGTTCCAGACGAACGGTGGTCGAACATGCGGCATTCTAACAACACCGGATGAGAGCAACAATCACGGTCCTTGCGAGAGGGGCACCGAGAGAAAACCGTATTGGAGGCGGGAATCTATCCACCAGGAAGGCGCACCAACAAACCTACGGCGGCCGGCCTCCTCGGAAGAGACCGGTCGCCGTCACTCATTACGAACCGGACGGGGGCGGGGCCGTCTCACCACCGACAGGCGAAACCGGCACTGCGACATCCGAGGGAGCGGGAGCAATCGGTGCATCCACCGACGCCGATCCTGCCTGCGTTGCTGAAGCGGGTGGCACGACTGCGGTGGATGCCGGTGCCGTGTCCAGTTGGTTATACGTAAACTCCGCAGGGATCGGATTGCTCTCACCCAGCGACGCCTTCGCGGACTGGGCCTGGGTGCCCTCCTCCGGCGAATCGAGCACAACCTCGATACGGCGGTTCTTTTTGCGGCCCTCCTCGGTCCCATTGCCGGCGACAGGACGGCTCGCTCCATACCCCACGGCGGACAACTTCGCCGAATCCATGCCGCCCTTCTCGATCAGATACCGCACAATCTCGGCGGCACGGGCCTTGGACAGCTCCCAATTGGTTGGGAATACTCCTTTGAGCGACGGCCCTATCTCCATATTGTCAGAGTGACCTTCTACGCGCACTTGCTGAGAACCCGCAGCAGTCCTCAAATACTCCGCCAGTTGTTCCAGAATAGGTACGCCGGCAGGTTTCACTTTCACCTCACCGGAGTCATATTCCAACTGATCCGCCAGATCATCAAGATTGATCCTAGTGCTTCCATGAGCGCGCTCGACCCTAGGTTTGCTTATCGAACGGAACTCGCTCGGCATCATGGCAGCGCTCTCCGTCCTGGCGGTCATCACCGGTTGGACCGTCGCAGCCGGGACATCCGAGTCCCCGTTCTCATATTGCGTGACCTCAACAGGCGAGGCGTGTTTGGAGCGAACGCGGTCGCCGATCAGAGCACGGGCCGTAGCCTTGGACAACAACGCAGTAGCCGTGTGGGGTTCGGTAGAGAGAATCTTCACTTCCCCGATTTTCCGCTCAGGAAGCCCACCGCCCGTGCGAAAGACTTCGAGATATTCGCCGGAACGAAGGCCTTCATCTTGTCCCTTGTCGAGATAGACCAGGTTTCCCTGCGACACGAGCGACATATGTTTATCGGCTTGAAGTTCAACAATCATGGCTTCAATCTCGGCATGCGCAGATGCGGTCTCGACCACTTCTTCCGCTGAGGGCGGTGTGAACCGCATAACCGGATCACCAGGAGAGAGGGGAGCGTAGGACCGAACAACCTGGACACCGACCAGCGACGCGTCTACCTGAATGACTTTCACCACCCCTACTCTGTTGATGATATAGCCCATGTACTGCTTGGTCATAGGGTGAAACACTTTACGCGAGCGCCGGTATACGGTGTAGAGATCACCGAGCGCCGCCTCACCGGGATTCTTCAACTTAAGATAGAGGGTATCAGTCCCGGACCAGCCCAACATCATCCGGTTCCCGGAGAGTTGGTTATCCCCGGTAATCACATTGATAACCCCGTCTATCGGCATCTCCTGTCGAATCGAGCCGGCGGCATACGTGAGGGCAGCTTCCCCCAGGCGAACACTTTGAGCATTCTGAGCATGAACAGGGATGGCCGTCACAGCTGCGAGACTGCAAGACAGGATGATCAGGCTGGCGCGCATGGGTAATGTCCTCATATTGATCACACCTAGGAGGGTTATCTGTAGCAACCTTAGCAAAGAGCAGGGGCTTGTCAAGAAACGGAACGGCGCTGGACGGTTTGCTTCAGGTCTCCACGGGTGCTATCGTGATCCTCGCGCCGGAGTGGCGATTCGGCAGGCACCGATAGCAGGGCGTCTGAAGAGAGAGGTATGGCGTGGGAACAGAGAAACGGCGCATCAACACTCAAATGCCCCGCAGATTGAAAGTTCGAACCGCCACGCCCATGGCTTCAGAATGGGATATCAGCGTCGGATCTCCACCGAGTGCCCTAAGAACCCCGGCCGACAAGATGAGGACGGGATCCTCGAATAGCCAAGCCACCCCCGACACGTCGCCGGCACTTCCCAAGAAGAACGCAAGCCTCCCCGGGTCATAGCCACAAACCGCGGTGGCACCTAACTGCTGGACAGTATTCAGTTTCTAGGACTTTCGGGACTAAAGGCCTAGGTCCTTTGTGCGCTTGCTATTAAAAATAGGCAGGGGCTAAGATTCCGACCTCCTAATTTAGCCCTATAAGCCCTCAAACCCGTTGAGGTTCGAGCCAATGGCCGGTTCCGAGCTCCTCTTAGAGTACCTAAGCCGATATTTCCCGATCCTGGTATTTGTGTTCGTCGCGCTGGCGTTCGGGGCGGGCACATTGCTCATCAGCTACTTCGTCCAACCGAAGTACCCGGAACCGGAAAAACTATCCACCTATGAATGCGGATCCGAACCGTTTTCCGATGCCCGCATGCCATTTCCCGTTCGCTACTACATCTTTGCCATGTTGTTTGTGATTTTCGACGTGGAGGTCATCTTTCTGTATCCCTGGGCTATTGTTTTCAACAAGATCGGCCTGATTGGGCTTATTGAAATGCTGATCTTTATCGGACTTTTCCTCGTCGCCTATGTTTACGCGTGGCGAAAAGGAGCTTTGGAATGGGATTAATTCAACTGGGAGGCCACGACAAAGACGGGACTCCCGATGTCATTACTCTTACGGTGGAAAAGGCCGTGAATTGGGCCAGGAAGGGGTCCTTGTGGCCAATGACCTTCGGACTGGCCTGCTGTGCCATTGAAATGATTGCCGCCGTCTCGTCCCGTTACGACATGGATCGATATGGTGCCGGGGTCTTTCGGGCCTCCCCCCGCCAGTCCGACCTCATGATCGTGGCCGGAACTGTCTGCCGCCGTATGGCGCCGGTTATCCGCAAGATTTACGACCAGATGCCGGAACCGAAGTATGTGATTGCCATGGGATCGTGCGCCACATCAGGAAACATTTACGACAGTTACAGCGTCGTGCAGGGAGTGGATCGATTTGTGCCGGTCGATATTTATGTGCCGGGATGCCCTCCGACTCCAGAGGCCTTATTCGATGGCATTCTAAAACTGCAAGAGCGCATCATGCAGAAGCGTGTGTTCCTCGCGCAGCCGAAAGAAGTGAAAGACGCCCTGAAGGTCTGACGCACGGAAACTAAACGAATGAGTCAATTGGCCAAACGTATCGAGGACACCTTTCCGGGTGTCTGCACAAAGGTGGTGGAGTGGCGCGGGGATGTTTCCGTCACCGTCAAACGTGAGGCCTTGCATGACATCGGCAAGTTTTTGCACGATGACCCGGCCATGAGGTTCGATTACATCGTCCATGTCAGTTCAGTCGATTGGCCGGATGACGAGGAACGCTTCGAAGTGGTTTATGAAGTGTATTCAATTCGAACCCGGCAGCGCATCCGTCTGAAAACCCGGGTTCCGGAGTCGGATTGTATCGTGGATTCCTTAACCGACATCTGGAAGGGCGCTGATTTCATGGAACGCGAAGTGTACGACATGATGGGAATCCGGTTTCGGAACCATCCCGACCTTCGCCGCATTCTGATGCCGGACGAGTATGAAGAAGGCTACCCCCTCCGCAAAGATTTTCCGCTCCGCGGCAAAGGGTGGCGCGATACGTTTGAATTCTTGGACGAGCCGACCCGTTAGGGCGGCGATGTTGGACTACTAAACGATCATGGCACAGTTCGAAGATCAACGAACTACAGTCTATAAAGTCGACCCGGAACATCCGGAGGACGCGACGCTTCCGACGCTGCGAACGGAAGAACTGCTCCTCAATATGGGTCCTCAGCACCCCAGCACGCACGGCGTGCTGAAAGTCATCCTTGAGCTGGAAGGCGAGCGCTTGGTCAAGTCTACCCCGGTGATGGGCTTTCTCCACCGCGGTGTGGAAAAGCTGGCTGAGGAAGGCACGTATCATCAGTTCATTCCACACACCGACCGCCTGGATTACGTGTGTGCGATGTACAACAACTTTGCCTATTGCCGCGCCGTCGAAAAACTGATGAACATCACCGTGCCGGACCGCGCCGAATACCTGCGCACGATCGTCGCAGAAATTCAGCGCATTATCGGCCACCAGTTCTGGCTCGGCACGCAGGCCCTCGACATCGGGGCGATGACCGTCTTCTTCTATTGCTTCCGGGACCGTGAAATTCTGCTCGATTGGTTTGATGAACTGTGCGGCGCTCGCCTCACGACGAGCTGGTACCGTATCGGCGGCGTCGAGCGCGATTTCACACTTTCCCTGTTCGCCAAGCTGAAACAGTTTCTCGACTACTTCCCTCCCAAGATCGATGAGTACGTGATCTTCCTGGAGAAGAACCGTATCTGGCTGGCGCGCACCAAAGGCGTGGCCGTGATTTCGGCCGAGGATGCACTGAGCTTTGGGTTGAGCGGACCGACGTTACGAGGTTCTGGGGTCGACTACGATCTTCGCAAATACGAGCCATACTCCGCCTACCCCAAGTGTGAATTCAGCGTCCCCGTCGGCAAGAACGGCGACACCTATGACCGGTACTGGATCCGCGTGCAGGAACTCTACGAAAGCGTCAAGATCATCCGCCAGTGTCTTGAGCAAATACAGGACGGCCCGATTATGGCGGATGTGCCGAGCGTGACTCTGCCTCCAAAAGAACGCGTGTTCACGAACCTGGAGTCCATGATTCAGCAGTTCAAACTCTTCTCGCAAGGGTTTAACGCGCCTCCCGGAGAAATCTACTGCGGGACCGAAGCGCATAAAGGAGAACTGGGTTTTTACATCGTCAGCACGGGCGGCGGGAAGCCGTACCGACTGAAAATTCGCGCCCCGTCGTTTATCCATATGGGCGCATTCGATCATATGTCGAAAGGCTACATGATCGCGGACGCCGTGACGATCTTCGGCACCTACGATATCGTCATGGGAGAATGCGATCGATGAAGACCGATACAGCACGAAGGAGAAAGTGAGCGGCGCTGATTCATTCTTACGCCCCATCGCTTTTGACTTGAGGTAACTCCATGGGTTTGAAACCAGCAACCAATCCAGACGTCGAAGCGGCCACGATCGAACTGTCGATCGACGGACGGACGGTATCGGCCAAAGACGGCGTCTCGCTGTACGATGTCATTGCCAGCACCGGCAAGATTATTCCTGCCATGTGCTACCACTACACCTTTGATCCCTTCGGATCCTGCGGTATGTGCCTGGTCATGCAGGAAGGCAAGAAGGCCCCTGTCCGCTCCTGCACTGCCAAGGCAGCAGCCGGCATGGTGATCCGCACAGACGGCGACGACCTCTTTGCGGCACGAAAGAAGGCCGTCGAAAAACACCTCTCGGTTCACCCGCTGGACTGTCCGGTCTGCGACGCAGACGGACATTGCGAGCTCCAGGACATGGCGTTCCAGCATGGTGTGACCAATCTCGCCAATGCGAAGCAAAAGTTCATTCCCGAAGACACACGGAGCCTCGTCCTCGACTTCAACATGAATCGCTGTATTGCCTGCGCCGAGTGCATCAACGTCTGCAAAGATGTCCTGATGATCGACGCGCTGCAATTCATGAAGAAGGGCGGATTCAACCAGGTCGTGGCGAAAGGAGATCAGCCCCTTGCGTGTGAATTCTGTGGAGACTGCTTAGCTGTCTGTCCGGTCGGCGCCATCACGAACAAGTATTCGAAGTATCTGTACAAGCCCTGGCAGATGAAGAAAACCACGACCACCTGCAATTATTGTGGCGATGGCTGCCAGATGCATCTCGAAACAAAAGATACCGAAGTCGTCCGTGTGACTTCGCCGCTTTCATGGAAGAATAAATGGGGAGACCGTACCGAAACTGCCAAGGGGCACGGTGGACTATGCGTACGCGGCCGGTTCGGGTTTCAGTACATCGACAGTGAGCAACGGCTTCGGCAGCCCCTCGTCCGCACAGGCGAGACGCTGACGGATACACCGTGGCTCGATACCATGCAGACGGTGATCGACCGGTTGTCCGACATTCATCGGAAGCACGGACCGGAATCGATCGCCGGACTGATTACCGCGCGCTGCACGAACGAAGAATTGTATTTGTTCCAGAAACTCATGCGCGCCGGACTGAGAACTAACCAGCTCGATAGCAGTGCACGCTACGGCCACCTGAACTATGTTCATGCCGTACGTCAGGCAGTCGGCGTCGGCCGTCCGCTCAATGACTGGGAAGATTTGACCAAAGCCAAGGCCATACTGGTCATCGGCTCGAATATCACGGAGACCAACCCGCTGACGGCTGTCCGCATCAAGGAAGCCATCCGCGTGTATCGCTCGCAAGTCATCGTCGTGGACTCGGCCAATACCAATATTGCGCAACTAGCCTCGCATCCGCTCTTGGTCAAGCCAGGCAGCGAATCGTTCTTGATCGACGGGTTGGTGAAGTCGGTGATTGAGCAAGACCTCGTCGATGAAGCAACTACCGCCCGGCATCCGCAGGCCTTTGCCGCATTGAAGGAAGCTATGGCACAGGTCTCTCTGGACCACATCTCAGCGCAGACCGGCATCTCAGCTGAACAGATCCGGGAAGTGGCTGCGATTTTCGCTGAAGCGCCGCGCGCCATTGCCTTGTGTGCCGAGGGCATCGTCCGGCAGCCGAACGGATATCACAATGTTCTCAAGCTGATTGATCTGGCCTGGGTGACCGGCAAGTTAGGCCAGCCCGGCAGCGGTGTCACCACCGTCACAGAAGAAGTTAATGAACAGGGTGCAGTGGACATGGGAGTTGCGCCGGAATTCCTCCCCGGACAGGCACGATTCGATGACCCGAGCGCAAGGGAACGCTTCGGGAAAGCCTGGGACGTGACCCTTCCTGCCAGCGCAAGCGGTGCCAATTTCCTGGAGATTCTCGCCCGTATTCGAAACGGCCAGATCAAAGCGCTGTATGTCATCGGAGAAAATCCTCTGGCCACCTTACCGGCTTCCATGGATGTGAAAGGGACGCTCGAAAAGCTCCAGTTGCTGATCGTTCAAGACCCCTTCCTCACCGAGACAGGGAAAATGGCACATGTCGTCCTCCCAGCCGCGACCTACGCCGAAAAGGAAGGCACCTTCACCAATCTGGAGGGCAAAGTCCTGCGTGTGCGTCAGGCAGTTGATCAGGTCGGGGAAAGCCTGCCGGACTGGCATATCATGACGGCGCTGGCCAACGGCTTGGGATACGACTGGACCTATGAATCGCCGCAAGACGTCCAGAATGAAATCATGAAGCTGCTGCCGGGCTACTACAATCTCGGCCAGCCTCGCCGTGTCTCGCCCTCCGCCGATGCCTATTTGTCGAACGGCTATGCGGCTGAAGTCGCGAGCCGGTATCGCAACCACACGGCACAATCAACGCCCAACGACGGCACGCAGCCCTTTACCCTACTAACCGGACAAGTGCTCTATCATTCCGGGAAAATGTCCACGCGTGCGTCGGGGCTCATCAATATCGAACCGAACAATGGGCGAATCCGCATGAATCCGGCCGACGTGGAACGGCTCGGGCTGAACGAGCAATCGACCATACGCCTCACCTCTCGGCAGGGTTCCGTGCAAGCCGGCGTAAAAGCCGATCCCGACATCCAACCCGGATCGTGCTTCTTCCCAGAGCATTTTAATGAGCCGGCCGTGAAGGACCTGATGATCGTAGATGTGGATGCAGTCACGGGAGTTCCATACTTCAAATCCACGCGTGTAAAGATTGAAAAGGTTGGTGCGTAAGAGTAAGCTCGCTCGTCTTTTTGATGTCGACAGAGGTGGTGGGAATGAGTGTCGGGGCCTTGACCAAGAAAATTCTTCAGGCGGCGTTGTTCTACGAAATTTGGGACGCCATGAAGGTGACCTTCAAGCATATGTTTCATCGCCCCATCACCTTCCAATACCCGCGCGAACAACGCACCATCCCCGACGGTCACCGCGGCGCATTAGGGCTGCTTCGCTACGGAGACGGCAGGGACCGCTGCGTGGGATGCGACCTTTGTGAAGCGGCATGTCCGTCCCGTTGTATCAAAGTCATCAGTCAGGAAGACCCAGAACGTCCCTTGCAACGTTTCGCCAGCGAGTTCTATATCGACATCACCAAATGCGTGTTTTGCGGCTACTGCGTCGAGGCTTGCCCTGTCAATGCGCTAGCGATGACCAAGATGTACGAATACTCAACCCACGACAAGCGCACCCTCCTCTTCGACAAGAAAAGGCTCTACGAGGTCGGCGAACGTCACCTCGAGGACGCCAAAAAATATCTGTACGCCCATAACCAAGAAAAGAATTCGGACGAGAGCCGGGAGTATCGTTATTACTTTCCGCAGTCGGTTCTCAAACCCACACAGTCACAACCCAAACATTTGAGCTGATCGTAAGTTATGGCCTTCGTGTTTTTCGCGTATTTCGCAGTGGTCAGTATTGTCGCCGGCATTCTGACCGTCGCGCTCAAGAATCCCGTGCAATGCGGTCTGGCGCTCCTGGCCCTGCTCCTTCACGTCTCAGGCCTCTTTGTCCTGCTGAACGCGGAATTTTTGTGGGCGGTCCAAGTGATCGTGTACGCCGGCGCCATTCTGGTGCTCTATCTATTCGTCCTGATGCTGTTGAATCTCAAGACAGACGACCGCTATTTTCACGCCAAGGCCCCATATCTCCTCGCGCCTGCAGTCATCGGCTTGGCCTATCTCCTGTTCTTGTTGGTGCGATCCCCGTTCGGCGGCTCCAGGGGCGATGCCTCAACCGCGGCCATTCTCATAAACGGAGACGCCCATGCCATCGGCATCAAGATGTTCAGCGACTATCTGCTGCAATTTGAAATCATCGGGGTATTCCTGACAGGAGCCATCGTCGGCGCGATCGTCCTCGCAAAGACCCCCAAGTCGATCGAAACGAGGCGTGACTCATGATTCCTTTGTCCGCCTATGTGGCTGTGAGTGCGGTGTTGTTTGCGACAGGTTTGCTCGGCGTCCTGATCCGTCGCAATTTTATTATTGTGCTGATGTCGGTCGAAATCATGCTGAACGCGGCCACCATCAACCTGGTCGCCTTCTCCCATTACCTGGAAGCCATGCAGGGCCAAATCGTGGCGCTCTTCATTATCGCCATTGCAGCGGGGGAAGCGGCCATCGGACTCGCCATCATCATCGTGGTGTTCCGCGGCAAGATTTCAACCAACGTCGACGAAATGAATTTGTTGAAGTGGTAACGTGTCCGACTCTATTGATCTGATCGTCAAACTGATTCCCCTGTTCCCGCTGATGGCCGTCATTGTGAACGGCCTCTTCGGACATCGGTATTCCCACGACCTGGCTCACCGGTTTGCGTGGGGATCAGTACTGATGTCCTTCCTCTGTGTGCTGGCCGTCTTCACGGAAACCCTCCGAACAGGCGCGGCTCGCGAAGTGGTCGCCTACAAATGGATTTTCGGCGGCGATCTCACAATCAATCTCGCCTATTTGATCGATCCTTTGACCTGCATCATGCTGCTCGTCATCACCGGAGTGGGATTTCTGATCCACGTCTACTCCGTGGGGTACATGCACGGAGAATCCGGCTTCACGCGATTCTTTGTGTACATGAACCTCTTTATGGTTTCGATGCTCCTGTTGGTAATGGGCAATAACTACGTTGTCCTCTTTATCGGCTGGGAAGGCGTCGGACTCTGCTCCTATCTGTTGATCGGGTACTACTACGACAAGGTGTCCGCCGCCAAAGCGGCCACCAAAGCCTTTGTGGTCAATCGAATCGGTGATGCCGGATTCCTCCTCGCAATCTTCCTGGTGTTCGTGAACTTCCGAACCCTCGACTACACCCAGGTGATGCAGAACGCCGCACAGCTCTCGCCTGAAATGGCCACTGCGATCGCACTCTGCCTCTTAATCGGCGCGGTCGGCAAATCGGCGCAGCTCCCGCTCTACACCTGGCTGCCAGACGCCATGGAAGGGCCGACCCCGGTCAGTGCGCTCATCCATGCGGCCACTATGGTCACGGCCGGCGTCTATATGATCGTGCGCAATCATGCCATTTTCGATCTGTCACCCACCGCCATGACGACTGTTGCCTGGATCGGCGGACTCACCGCGCTCTTCGCCGCTACAATCGGCCTGGTACAGACCGACATCAAGCGCGTTTTGGCCTATTCAACCGTCAGCCAGCTCGGGTACATGTTCCTCGGTTGTGGTCTCGGAGCGTATACCGCCGCCGTCTTCCATCTGATGACCCATGCGTTCTTTAAAGCACTCCTGTTCTTGTCGGCCGGGTCCGTCATCCACGCATTGTCCGGCGAGCAGGATATCCGCAAGATGGGCGCGTTGAAGTCGAAGATCCCCTGGACCCATACACTCTTCCTGATCGGCACGATAGCGATTGCCGGAATTCCGCCCTTAGCGGGCTTCTGGAGCAAAGACGAAATTATGGGCCATGCCTTCGTGCATCACCACTATGTGCTCTATGGCATGGCGGCGGTCGGCGCATTCCTGACCTCGTTCTATATGTTCAGACTGACCTATCTCACGTTCTATGGCACCTCGCGGCTGGATCACCACACTGCCGAACACGTGCACGAATCCCCTATGGTGATGATCGGGCCCCTCGTCGTGTTGGCTTCGCTTTCCGTCATTGGCGGGTTCCCCGGTGTTCCGCCTGAAAACGGCTGGTTCCACCACTTCCTGCACTCAGTGGCAGGCGTGGCCGGGGAGGAGCATGCCACCGCACCGGCCCTGATGCTCGGGCTCATGGGCACGGCCACCGTCATTGCGCTCCTCGGCTGGGGACTGGCGCATTACTTTTACAGCGGACCTTCCTCCGCAGCGGATGCGCTCGCCGCTCGAATGCCCGGCGTATACACCACCCTGCTGAATAAATACTTTGTCGATGAACTGTACGACCGGCTGTTCGTGGAACCGACCAAGCAGATCGGGAGACTCTGCGACTGGTTTGACCGCACGATCATCGACGGCCTGGTCCGATCTATCGATCGGGGGACGGACGCCAGTTCAGCGGCCATCACCTGGACCGAAAAACATGTGGTCTATGCCGGCTTGAACATCATCGGCTATGCGAACCACCTCCTGGCCCGCTCGTGGCGGCGGCTTCAAACCGGCATGGTGCATCAGTACGCGGCCATCATTGTGGCGGGACTCTTTATTCTCGTGCACCTCATTCTCTTGATTTGGACGGGAAGCGGTTCCAACGGGTATTTATCACGCTGACGCAGCAGAATTTCTGGACACACGATGCTTGAAGAGTTCAGTTTTGGATTCCCGATCCTCTCGTATCTGATCTTCCTCCCGCTCGCGGGCGCAGCGGTGCTCTGGTTGATCGAAGACGAAGATCTCCTCAAGACGACGACGCTGTGTATCACCCTCGTGGAACTGGCCCTGGCCTGCTTCGTGCTGGTGCGCTTCGTGCCGGACTCCGCCGCCATGCAATTCGCCGAACATGCTCGCTGGATGCCGGCCCTGGGCATCGGCTACCATCTCGCCGTCGACGGCATCAGCGTGCTCTTTGTCGGGCTGACTGCATTTCTCACCGTACTGGTCGTCATCTATTCCTGGGATACCGTGCGCAATCAGGTCCGTTTGTACTTCATGGCGCTCTTGGCTCTCGAGACCACCACCATGGGTATCTTTGCGTCGATCGACCTGATTCTGTTCTTTGTTTTCTGGGAACTCATGCTCATCCCAAGCTACTTCCTGATCAAATTGTGGGGCGGGGGAGCAGAGCGCCATTACGCAGCCCTCAAATATGTGCTCTACACACTCCTGGGCAGCGTCTTTATGCTGGTTGGCATCGCCTTGCTGGACATCAACTATCACCAGTGGGCCGTGACTCACCACCTCGACCACGTCTACTCATTCGACCTGCTGGAGTTGCTCTCGGTCCCGATCCCACTCTCCCAGCAGATTTTGATCTTCTGGCTGATGTTTATGGGATTCGCCTTCAAAGCGCCGGTGTTCCCATTTCACACCTGGCTCCCTGATGCCCTCGTTGAAGGACCCATCGGTATGGCCGTCATGTTGGCCGGCATGAAATTGGGCACCTACGGCTTCCTTCGCTTTACCTTCCCGTTGCTTCCCGATGCATCGAAAAGTGAAGGCGTCGTCTCGATCGTCATGGTCCTGGCCCTTGCGGCAATTTTGTACGGCGCAGTCGTGGCACTCATTCAATCGGACTTCAAGCGCCTCCTCGCATTCAGCAGCATCAGCCACCTTGGGTTTGTGGTCGTCGGACTCTTCGCCCTGAATTTCCAAGGCTTGCAGGGGAGCCTCCTGACCATGATCAACCTCGGTTTCAGCACCGCCGGACTCTTCTTTATGGCAGGCTTCTTATCCACCCGACAGCAGAGTTCCCAGTTATCCTCCTTCGGAGGATTCGCGAAACAGGTACCGCTCCTGGCCTCGTTCCTCCTGTTGATCGGCATGGCCTCCATCGGACTGCCTGGGACCAATGGTTTTGTGGGTGAATTTCTGATCCTCCTCGGCGCCTTCAAAGCCAAATGGTGGTATGGCGCCGTAGCGGTCACCGGCGTCATCTTCGGAGCGGCCTATTTCTTGTGGTATTACGAGCGCGCCATGCTCGGCCCGCTGAGCAAGAATATTTCCGCCACGATCAAGGACCTGCATATGCGGGAAATCACCATCGCTCTCTCACTCTCGGTGATGATCTTGTGGATCGGCCTGTACCCGTCACCATTTTTGAGAATGATGAATGGGTCGATTCAAGCCCTCGTCGATCGATTGGATCGTGCCAAAGTGGCCTCGGTAGACACTGTCATCCACGTACCGGCGAAGTAGGACCATGGCTGAATACACGCTGCTCATTATTCTGTTCGCGCCGTTTGTCGGAGCCCTGGCTCTGATCTTTGTCTCCAACCGCCAGCTCTCGCTGGTCCGCGGCATTGCAGCCGGCTCGGCCTTTGTCTCATTGATCGCCTCAGTCTATCTTTTCTACGCCTACGATCCGTTGAAAGGCGGCTACCAATTTATCCAGCGCATTGAATGGTCACGCCAGCTAGGGATCTCCCTCCATCTCGGGGTGGATGGTATCGGCACCCCGCTGGTCCTCGCCTCCGGCATTCTTCTCTTCGCCGGCATTTTCGTCTCCTGGCATATCAAAGACCGGGTCAAAGAGTTTTACATCTGGATTCTCATTCTGGCCGCAGCGACGATCGGCGTATTCATGTCGCTGGATTTGTTCTTCCTCTATTTCTTCTACGAAATGTCCGTGATCCCCATGTATCTCCTCCTAGGCATGTGGGGGAGCCACACGAAAAAGTATCTCGAGATGACGGACGCGGAAGGCCTCAAGCAGCGAGATTCCGTCGGCTTTATCTTCAATTTCGGCGCGAACAGCAAAGAATATGCGGCCATGAAACTGGTCCTGTTTCTGTCCGCCTTCGCCGTCGCGGCATTGATGGGTATTCTCCTGATTTACAAGTTCTCAGGACTCAACACCTTCGATATTCTGGTGTTGCGCGAGCAGGCCCATTTCTCGGGGCCTCTGGCCACGCTGATCTGGCTGTTAATCTTTTTCGGCTTTGCGTCGATCGCTCCGATCTGGCCGCTGCACTCCTGGTCTCCCGTCGGCCACGCGGCCGCCCCGGCTGCAACCAGCATGTTGCACGCAGGCGTGCTGATGAAATTGGGACATTTCTCGATTATTCGGGTCGCCTTTGAAATCCTGCCCGAGACCACCCGAGAACTCATGCCCATTGCCGCGGTACTGTGCATCTTCAGCATCATCTACGGCGGACTCGTCGCCTATTACGCAAAGGACACCAAATACGTCATCGGCTATTCCAGCTCCAGCCATATGGGCTACGTGTTCCTGGGAATGGCCGCCCTCGACTACATCAGCCTGAGCGGGGCCGTCATCTATATGTTCGCTCACGCCATGGCCACCGGGATGCTCTTCGCTATGGCCGGCTGGGTCTACGATCAAACCCACACCCGCGACATTCCCTCTTTGGGAGGGCTCTCCAACCGGATGCCGTTCATTTCCGCCGCCTTCGTCATTGGCTGCATGGCCTCGATCGGAATGCCCGGCACCGTGAACTTTATCGCTGAAGTCATGATCATCGTCGGTAGTTGGAACAAATACCCCTTCCAGGTCGTCGTTGCCGTCCTCGGTATCGTGCTGACCATGGCCTATCTCTTCAAGATGATGCGGGGCTTGTTCTATGGCTCCATGGCGGAGAAATACAGCCACTCACACGATGCGGTGACTGTCGTTGATCGCATGCCGCTGCTGATCATGATCACCGTCAGCATCAGTTTCGGAATTTTCCCAGGGCACCTCTACTCCGTCGTCAGATCCGGGGTCGATCCCTTGATCGCTCGTATCACCAAGGTCGTCCCGGTTGCGGAGCACCCTATGAACCTTCCACATGCCACCTCGCCAACCGTACCTACATCCGCTTCCCATGAAGCACTTGCGAAGGTGACCCCGCGATGACTTTTTCCCTTACCCTGTCAGTCAGCGATCTTCTGCTCCTGCTACCGGAGCTGTTCCTCACTGCCTGGCTGTGCGTCGTCCTGATTGTCGATTTTTCGTTCAAGCGGATCGTTCAGGAACAGCTCGCTTACCTGAGCATTCTTGGATTGGTCATCACGCTGGCCTGCCTGGCCTGGTTCGATGTCACCGGCATCACCGGCACCCTCTTTGGGAAGATGTTCGTTCTCGATCGCATGGCGATCTTCTTCAAAGTGATGATCCTCCTCGCCACGATCCTGGTCATTCTCTTGTCGATCGATTATGTCCACCGCTTTTCTTTCTTCCGGGGGGAATACTACTTCCTGGTCGTCATGTCGGCATTAGGCATGATGTTCATGACCTCCGCCAACGACTTGCTCTCGCTCTTTGTGACCCTGGAATTCGCGACATTCGGCTTTTATGTCCTGGTGTCCTATCTCCGTGACGATATGGCATCCAACGAAGCCGGGCTCAAGTTCTTCATCCTGGGCGTCTTTGCAGCGGGCTTGCTCGCCTATGGCATTAGCCTCGTCTATGGTGAAACAGGCAAGCTCGTCTTCTCGGACATGACTGGCGCGGCCCCGACTACCGGCCTCGTCATCGGCTTCCTGCTTATTTTTGCCGCCCTGGGATTCAAGATCGGCGCGGTCCCGTTCCATTCATGGATCCCCGATACCTATCACGGCGCACCGACGCCGGTCACCGCATTCCTGTCGATCGCACCCAAAGTCGCCGCCTTTGCGATTCTGCTGCGCCTCTTCTTAGTGGCGCTGGCCACCTTCAAGCCAGCCTGGGCATTGCTCATTGTGGCGGCCTCCATCCTCTCGATGACCTACGGCAACATCGTGGCGATCGCACAACGAAATGTGAAGCGGCTGTTGGCTTATTCCGGTATCGCGCAAGTCGGCAACGTGCTCATCGGCCTGGCGGCCGGGACCAAGATGGGGACCGACTCTATTTTGTTCTACCTCCTGACCTATCTCTTTGCGAACCTCGGAGCCTTCGCCGTGATCATGGCGATCAGCAATGCAGTGGGCAGCGATGAAATCGACGATTACAGCGGACTGAATCGGCGCTCGCCGTTTCTTGCCTTTGCCATGTTGATTTTCCTGTTGTCGCTGGCCGGAGTTCCTCCGCTCGCCGGCTTCATCGGCAAGTTGTATATTTTTGTCGCGGCGATCAAGGAGGGGCTCTATATCCTGATCACGGTCGGCCTCGTCAACATCGTCGTATCGATGTACTACTACCTGATCGTCGTCAAGAAGATGTATATCAGCGAACCGCTCGATTCTTCCCCCATCAAGACGACGGGTCCGTTGCGGGCGGTCATCTATGTCGGATTGGCCGGCACACTCGTGATCGGCATCTACCCACAGCCGTTCCTCGACTGGGCCGTGGCGGCCACGCTGATGTTTTCCAATCTTCTAGGCCCTGCCGCTTCCATTCCCGTACCGGTCGCGCCGTTCGGCGGATAAGGCCCATCCCGGATACGCCTTACGACTTCAATCAAATCCCTTCGCTTATCAATAGCTTCTGCTACAATACAATCTCCTGATCTCTGAGCGGTTCGCCGAGGCTCTGCAACCTTGATCGGACGCTTCCTACTACCTCCGCCTCGATCTCACATGGGTATGGACGAACCGAAACCCCAACAGGCCGTCAATACAGACGTCGAGGCCGTTCTGCCTGCCCTTCCCTGGAGCGCACGTATACTTTCGCATCTTTCTGTTCTTGGGCCGTTGGTCCTGGCATTTCAGAAACGCTCCATCGAACAACGCGTACTCGCGGGATTCGGCCTCGTGTTCGCCGGCATCCTGGTCATTTTCGCCATTTCGTATCGCAATATGACAGTCCTCATCAGAAACGGTCATCACGACCAACGAAGTCATGAATTCATCCAATCCCTGGCCGCGACCGGCGAGGCCATCGACGACGCGGAAAACGGCCATCGACGATTCCTGGTCACCGGGGATGAAAGTTACCTCGCCGCTTACAACACCCTGCGAGAACGCGCACCGGAGTATCTCGGCTACCTGCGAGAACTCACTGAGCCGGACAGCATTCAACGCGCACGCGTCACGCAACTGGAACAGTTGATCACCCAGCAACTGCGGGAAGAGCGAGCCGCTATCGACCTGCGAAAGGAGACAGGGTTCGAATCCGTTCGGACAATGGCCCTGGCCGGTGTCGCGACAACCGCACTCGATTCCGCCCGTCGCCTGCAAGCGCAGATGGAGCAGGATGAAACCAAGGCCCTCGCGCAACGCGTCGTCGAATCCACCACGACCACGCGCTCCAGCATTATCCTCCTGATCATCGGCGCCCTGCTGCTGTTCGTGCTGCTCGCTGCCGTGTACTACCTGATTCGGCATGACATTACGGCACGGCGGCGGATCGCCGATGAACTCCAACGCCGCGGCGAACTGCTGGAGGCTGCCAATAAAGAGCTGGAGGCGTTCAGCTATTCCGTCTCCCACGACTTGCGAGCCCCGTTGCGGCATATCGACGGCTATGCCTCGCTGCTGGCCAAGGCCGCCTCGATCTCGCTTGACGACAAGGCCAAGCGGTACCTCCAGACGATTTCTGAATCCGCCACCAGGATGGGGCAACTCATCGACGATCTGTTGGTGTTTTCACGAATGGGTCGGCAGGAAATGTTACGCGGAACAGTCAACCTCAACCAATTGATCGCCTCCGTGCTGCACGATCTGCGACATGACTTGCAAGATCGGACAATCTCGTGGACAATCGCTCAACTCCCGGAAGTCACGGGTGACGCAGCGATGTTGCGGCAGGTGTTTATGAATCTCGTGGCCAACGCAATCAAATTTACCGGTACGCGGCCGCAGGCCACCATCGAGATCGGAAGCCGTGACAACGGGCAGGAGGAAGCGGTGTTATTCGTACGCGACAATGGGGTAGGATTTGATATGCGCTACGCGAACAAGCTGTTCGGCGTCTTTCAGCGGCTCCACCGAGCGGATGAGTTCGAGGGGACGGGTATCGGACTGGCCAATGTCAGACGCATTATTCACCGGCATGGCGGGAAAACCTGGGCAGAAGGTGCGCTCGGCGAGGGCGCAACCTTTTACGTCAGCCTCCCGTTGGCGAGGACATCGGCATGACCCTGACCAAACCCATATTACTGGCGGAAGACAATCCACGCGATGCCGAGCTCGCTCTGGCGGCGATGGAAGAACATCACCTGGCCGACAAAGTCATCCTCTGTCATGACGGCGCGGAAGTATTGGATTACCTCTACTGCCGTGGCCACTTCAAAGCCCGGCTCCAGGGCAATCCCGCAGTGGTGCTCCTCGATTTGAAGATGCCCAAAGTCGACGGCCTCGAGGTCCTGCGCACCATCAAGAACGACGCCGCCCTGAAACCCATCCCGGTGGTGATGCTGACGTCATCCAGGGAAGAGCGGGATCTGGTTGAAAGTTATGCACTGGGCGCCAACGCCTATGTGGTCAAGCCGGTCGAGTTTCATCAGTTTCTCAAGGCCGTGAAAGAGCTCGGTGTGTTCTGGGGGATGATCAACGAACCGCCTCCCGAGGGGGCGAGCCGCGCAACCGGCCGGTGACCTCCGCCTGTTCAGGATTCTGTTCCCGATACACACGATGACTCAGCCGTTGCGATTCGTCCATCTTGAGAGCAACCCCGCCGACGCGGAGCTGGTTGCCACGACCCTCCGGGACGCCGGCATCCAGTGCCAACTAAAACAGGCGCCGACACGGGAGGAGTTTCTGGCTGCACTTCGCCAGGAGGGGTTCAGTCTCATCCTTGCCGATACCACCGTCCCCGGCTTCGACGGAGCCGCAGCTCTCTCCCTCGCCCGTACCCTCCATCCCGACGTGCCGTTTCTATTTGTCTCCGGCACACAAGGAGAAGAGTTTGCCATCGACATGATGCAGCACGGCGCCACCGATTACATTTCCAAGCAGCGCCTGGGGCGACTCGTTCCCTCCGTCAAACGAACCTTGCGGGAACTGGACGAGCGGCTGGAACGGAGACGGGCGGAGGACGCCCTGCGTGTGAGCGAAAAGCAGTTTCGTCAGGCCCAGAAGATGGAAGCCGTCGGACGTCTCGCAGGAGGACTTGCCCATGATTTCAACAATCTGTTGACGGTCATCATGGGACACAGCCAGGTGCTCATGGGGGAACTGCCCTCAGGCAATCCCATCCGCGCCAAGATCGAAGAGATGCAAAAGGCCGGGGAGCGAGCCGCGAGTTTGATTCGCCAACTCATGGCCTTCAGCCGGAAGCAGCCGCTGGAACCGAAAATCCTACCCTTGAATTCGGTCGTCGGCAATGTGGAAAGCATGCTCCGGCGACTCATCGGTGAAGACATTCAACTCGTGATCCGCCCGGATCCTTTTAACGGCCATGTGAAGGCAGACCCCGGACAACTGGAACAGGTCCTCATGAATCTGGTCGTGAATGCCCGGGATGCCATGCCCAATGGCGGCCTACTGGCGATCGAAACCTCGCAAACGGAACTGGCACGGACCCCGATGCATCATCTCCACCCGCTGCCATTGGGGCAGTATGTGAAACTCACTGTCACCGATACCGGATGCGGCATGAATGCCGACGTGCTCGCCCATCTATTCGAACCGTTTTTTACGACGAAGGAAGAACACAAGGGTACCGGACTGGGTCTGTCGACGGTTTTCGGCATCGTGACCACCTGCGGAGGCGGGATCGATGTGTGGAGCCAGGTCGGGCATGGCACCACCTTCGACCTGTATTTCCCGCGCGTCAACCCGCAAGCCCCTACTGCGGATGCCACCGCACCGCAAGGCCGCCTGCGCCAGGGATCGGAAACCATTCTTCTCGTCGAGGACGATAGTGGCGTGCGCAACCTGGTCCGTCACGAACTGGTCAAAACCGGCTATCAGGTGATCGAGGCCAAAAATGGCGTCGAGGCCTGTCTCACGGCCACACAGCAGAGTTACCACGTAGACCTTTTGCTCACCGATGTGGTCATGCCGGGAATGAACGGTCGCGAACTGGCACAACATCTGTCCGTCATCAAGCCGAACCTCAGGGTGCTGTTCATGTCGGGCTATTTGGACGATATCTCCGTGAACAGCGGCATGGACCCGCATCGAACGACGTTCCTCCAAAAGCCGTTTACCCCCGACCTCCTCTTGCGCACGGTACGCGCGTTGCTCGATTCCTCCGCTCCCGCGACGGGGAGCGCACCGCACCACTTTCCCCCCGACCAGGCACCGCGCACCGCACGAGCCTCCTAACCCCGCACCTGCGCACACCGCAGACAGCGCCTGAAATTTGACCCTTTTGCGCATCCTTTTTATACTGGGGTCGTGCGAGACCGGGAATACACACTCACAGAGGTCGACAGGATGAAGGAGAGACGCTCATCATGCGTGGCCGCTGCCTGAAAGACCGACGATCCGTTCACCGGCTGAAGCTCCTCTGCGGGTGCCTGCTCGCGCTCTGCCTCAGTAGCGGACCCCAAGCCGATGCGGCGCCTCCCGCCGGGGTACCATGGGAGCGTTTGACCACAGGCATGCAGGTGGCGCTCTGGAACCCCATCGAAGCCTGCCCCCAGGTCCCGTCTCTGCTCATGCTGCACATCGACCCGGAACGGTTTCGGTTCTCCATCTATCAATATCGCGATGAAGGTCTCCGCGCCCCCCTCTCGATCCACGACTGGCAACAACGGACGGATGCGTACGTCTTATTCAATGCGGGCCTGTTTCGAGAGGACTACTCGTATTTGGGTGTCTTGTTGAAAGAAGGCCGGTCACTCGGCACGAAGAAACATCACTCATGGCAGGGACTATTCGCAGCGGAACCGACCGATGGGAGGCTGAGGAAGGCCCGTGTGCTCGACCTTGCCTTCGACGGATTCACAGAAGAAACCCCTCCCTACCGGGAGGCCGCGCAATCGCTGATGCTGTTCGACCGGACGGGAAAGCTCCGGGTCCGGGACAGCGGGAAACGGGCGTTTCAAACCGTGGTTGCCGAAGAGGGGGAAGGCGCAATACTGGTGATCAAGACGGTGGATGTCGTCTCGCTCCACCACCTGGCCGACTGTCTCCATCGACAGATCCCGTCGATCCAACAGGCCATGGCCATGGACGGGGGTGCCTCTTCGGATGTGATCGCCAGCCCGGATCTTCTCCATGCCGCCCAGGAAACCACGTCACAAGCCACCTGGCGATCACTCCTGGCAGGCAATATCGGCGTGCACATTCCGCTGCCGACCGTCATCGGCATCAGCCCCCGAACACACCCGCGCACCATACCCGCTCCGGATGCCTCACCATCATCACACCGCCGATGACCAACGCCGATCTACCGCCCGGGCGAGACGGGAAAGCCGGCCTCGGTCCAGGCATTCATGCTGCCCACGACATTGTACACGTGCGTATAGCCCAGATCGGCCAACGTCTCCGCCGCAATGTTGCTGCGATGACCGGACTGGCAATACACGACGATATGGTCATTCAAGGCCGCGCCGAGCTCCCGATGCCGCGTCTTCATCTCACGAAAGTCGATATTTCGATCGGTCCCCGGAATCATGCCGGACGCATGCTCCTCGGACGAACGCACATCGACCAACAGGAACCCCTTTGCGCCGGTCGATGGTGCCTTAAGCAGACCGGCTCGCAGTTGCTGAACCGTCAAGGTATAGGAATGATACGCGAAGGTGGGCTGCGGCCACTCCAAGAGGAGACCGCACAGCACACCCACGCAGAGAAGACCACTCAGATATCTCATCGTCGCCGCTCCTTTGCTCATACCGAGAAGGTTGACGAACGTCCTATGATAGGAGCCTTATGAAAAGCTGGTCAAGAGTGGTTGCCGTTTTCTTGCTCCTGGGCACATCCGGCTGCGGGGAGGGAGCCATCATGGTCAAAGAAGTCGACAACGGCGGCGTAGTCGTCTACCCCTATCGCGCCGAACAGGGCAACTTACTCTCGTCCTTCCGGAAGGAAGCTGTGCGGCTCATGGAGCAGAAATGCCCAGCGGGGTGGATGACGGTGCGCGAAGGGGAAACAAAGGGACGTCTGCGCCAGGCCAGTCCCATCGCGGGCTCGAACGATATCGTCGAAGAACGCCGTTGGGGCATTCAGTTCCAATGCAAATGAGCTAGGAAGAAATGTTGCGCCCCTGCATGAGATCATCGATCGTCAGGAGGCTCACGACCTTCACTCCCGTGGCCTCCACGCGAGCACGGCCGTCCTGTTCTTTCCGATCGACGATGACCAATGCATCGGTCACCTTCAACCCCGCCTCCCGCGCGGCCGCGATGGCCTTCAGCACGGACCCCCCGCTGGTCAACACATCATCGACGATGAGGGCCCGATCTCCCGCCTGCACGACACCTTCAACCAACCTGCCCAACCCATGGTCCTTCGGCTGCTTGCGGACAAAAAATGTCCGCCACTCTCGACGAGGCGTCGCCGCATAAGCGAAGTCTGAAATCGTCGTCGCAATCGAGATCGCTCCAATCTCCAGCCCTCCCAGACAATCGATGTCGAGCGCCTTGGTTACTTCCCACGCCCGGTGCGCCATCAGGCGACGCGCGTGAGGAAAGGCCATCAAGGTCCGGCAATCGACATAAAAGGGGCTCGTCAGACCCGAGGCGAGTTTGAAGCCGCCCTTCGGATCCCACTTGAACGACTGAGTCTTGTGAAACGCGGCGATCAGATCATCGTGCAGCATAACCGTTCTTTCCATGCGGTAATGAAATCTTACGTATCCACATCTACTGAGTTCAACGTCACGAAAACATGAATATAGATGGACCTCGCCCACCCTTCAGGGTACGATCGAATGGCCCTACTCAACAGAGCCGTCCCTGCGCGACAGACACCTAGCAGGATCCTCTCATCGCCGGCGGGCACGTGGTCGACGGCCGCTTTGGCGGTGCTGTTTGTTCGACCGCGGGAGGAGGGCCCGCTTCACCGGCAGCCGGCCGAGGGCGCGACTCATCGGAATGATCCGAAGGACTCGCGCAGCCTGACCACATCCCGATCACGCTCAGAAGCAGCAACCACTTCAACACACCACCGCCTCGCGGTGAACCATTGACGGGCTCGATGTCGGGCATTCTGACATAGCCCGGCGGCAAAGTGAAGCAAGGGCAGATGCGCCACACGATGTGTCGACTTCTTTCGCGACTCGCCCGGGGGTTCCTGATCGTGACCTGCTTCTGGACGATCCCTGCGACGCACGCAACCGAACAACCGGACGCTCCCGCCGCTATGCTCGTGAGGGGCTTTTCATTCAGCGGGAACACCGTCATCTCCCAAGCTGAACTCGAAGCCCTCACGCAGCCCTATGTCGAACAGGCACTGACCCTCCCCGATCTCGAACACATCGCCGCCGCCGTCGCCGACCTCTACAAGCAGCGGGGGTACACTCTCGCAAGCGCGTACATTCCCCAGCAGCGCATTCAGTTCGGGATGGTTGAGATCAGCGTGCTCGAAGGCCGTCTCGGCGACATCTCGGTCTTCGGGAACCGGTTCTACTCGACGGAATTTATTCGCAGCGGATTCGCCGGCGTGATGGAAGCGCGGGTGATCCGGAATACTGACCTGGAACGAGCCCTGTTGTTGCTGAACGACTATCCGGACCTCAAGGTCTCCGCGGCGCTCGAACCGGGAGAATTCACGGGCAGCACCAATGTACGCGCCAGTGCTGAGGACAAGCGACCGATTCACGCCACGCTCGACTACAACAACTACGGATTCAACAACATTTCGAGAAACCGGTTCGGAGCCGGCATTGAAGTTGGAAATGCGTTGAGGGAGGGAGCCCTACTGACGGTCAACGGAATCGTGGGAGACCATCCCGAACGGCTGCAATTCATCACCGGCGGGTACGCCCTGCCGGTGGGCGTGCACGGCACGAAAGTGGTGCTCTCAGGATCCACGGGCCGGTTCGACGTGGGCGCCGAGCTGGCCGCCCTCCAGATTCGCGGGGAAATACAAACCTACGACCTGTCGATCACACATCCGGTGGTGAAGACACGCTGGCAATCCCTCCTGCTCGATACCGGATTCGCCGCCAAAGATAATCGCCTGTTCATCAACGGCACTCTCACCGGTCATGACACCGTCAGAATGGCCAAGCTCGGAATGAACTACGATCGAGTGGACCTCTACGGCCGGACCTATCTGTCGGCCTACGGCTTCCATGGCTTGGGCGAAATCCTGGGCGGGATGGACGATCACGCGGCCATCAGCACCAGGCCGGGGGCCGACAATCGGTTTCTCAAAGGCACGCTCGCCGTGGGGCGTATTCAGAGCCTGGGTCATGATGCGCTGTTGATCCTCAAAGGAACCGGACAAATCACGAGCGGCCCCATGGTCGTCATCGAGCAGATGTTACTGGGCGGGCCGGATTCGGTCCGGGGCTATCAACTCGGGGAACGATTCGTAGACGAGGGCTACGCGGTCACCGCTGAAACACGGATCCCGCTCCTGCCCTCCATGCTCCCCTCGACGCAGGCCGCGCTGTTCTTTGATCACGGCGCCGGTCACCTGCGAAACCCTCAACCGGGAGAGCGGAGATACAGCAGTCTGAGCGGAGCCGGTGTCGGCCTTCAGACTGAACTCCCGTATTATTCGATCCACCTGCGCGCAGACCTGGGGTTTCCGGTCGGTCCAAAACCTGGCGGGGGAACCATTGCCGGGGACCGTAGCCCGACGATGTATCTCCAGGCGGCGACCAGATTCTGATGTACGATTCCCCCATTCATAACACGGCACGGGTTCCGAAAGCGGGCCCCGCTTCATGTGCCTTCAGCAAGCCATCGCTGCGGCGACCGCGAATCCTCTGCGGGTTGCTCGCCGCGGTCCACCTGCTGGTTCCCTGCCTTACCCTCGCCCTCCCCACAGACGGCCGGGTCGCGGGAGGTGGCGCGACCCTTCAATCCACCTCAAAATCGATCACCATCCAACAAACCACCGACAAAGCCATCCTGAATTGGAAGAGCTTCTCCATCGCCGCCGATGAAGCGGTGCATTTCAGACAACCATCGGCCGACTCCATTGCGCTCAACCGGGTGATCGGAGGAGATCCCTCCGTCATTCTGGGCCGATTACAGGCCAACGGGCGCATCTTCCTCCTCAACCCCAACGGCATCCTCTTCGGCGCCGGCGCACAGATCAACGTCGGCGGCCTCCTCGCGTCAACCTTGCACACGCGCGATGAAGAATTCATGGCCGGGCGTTACCTCTTTGCCCAAGATCCGTTGAAGGGGCTCAAGACCGTCGTCAACCAGGGCACGCTGCAGGTCTCCGAACACGGTTTTGTCATCCTCGCGGCACCCGCCGTCTCCAACGAAGGCATCATCGTCGCCAATCTGGGCACGACCTTATTGAGCTCCGGGCAGAAACTGACGGTCGATCTTATGGGCGACGGTCTCATCAACTATGCGCTCACGGGCAAAGTCCTCGAACAGGTCACGGGTATCGACGAAACCGCCTCCGCCTCGGCGGTAAAGAACAGCGGGACCATTCATGCGGACGGCGGACAGGTCATTCTGCAAGCCAGCGCCGCCGGCGATATTTTCTCCTCCGTCGTCAATCAGAGTGGAGTGATACGCGCCCGCAGCCTCACCCACGAGGATGGAATTGTGCGACTCGACGGAGGAGAGAGCGGGCAAGTCATACTGGCGGGAACCATCGACGCCTCCGGACCTGCCCTCGGCCGAACGGGCGGGCGAGTGTCCCTGCTCGGCGAATCGGTCATG
Organism: Nitrospira defluvii; assembly: GCA_000196815.1. Classification (GTDB taxonomy): domain Bacteria; phylum Nitrospirota; class Nitrospiria; order Nitrospirales; family Nitrospiraceae; genus Nitrospira_A; species Nitrospira_A defluvii_A. The sequence continues at coordinate 181,563 of FP929003.1, read as the reverse complement.
TTAACGCCGACCGCGCGCATCGATGTCTCCGGCGATGCGGGCGGAGGCACCGCGCTGATCGGCGGGCAGTTCCAGGGACGGGGCACGGGACAGACCGCGACCACGACAGTGGTTGCCGACCGTGCCTCCATCTCGGCAGACGCCCTCACACAAGGTTCCGGTGGCACAGTCATTGTCTGGGCAGACGAGGACACTCAGTACGCAGGAACCGTTTCGGCCCAAGGCGGAACCCTAGGGGGCCACGGCGGCTTCGTGGAAGTCTCGGGCAAGCAGGCGCTTGATTTCACCGGCCGCGTGGACACAACCGCACCGGCCGGGAACACGGGAACGCTCCTGCTGGACCCGAGCAACATCACCATCTCATCGGCGGCCAACGCCACTATCAGCGCCGCTCCGACATTCATGGGCACAACCGCCACATCGACGCTGAACGTGACCACGCTGCAAACCGCCCTCACAACCAACAACGTGATCGTCGACACGACAAGCCCCTTTGCGAGCGCCGGCAATATCACGGTCTCGAATGCCGTGACCTGGTCCAGCGCCAACTCCCTCGACCTGCGCGCCCACAACACGATCACCGTTAACGCCGGACTTTCCTCCACCGGATTGGGCATCCTCCGCCTGATCGGAGATCAAGATGGAATCGGAGGCGGCAACGTCGCCCTCAACGCCGCGATCTCAGCCCGACTCGGCGGCATTGAGATTTCCGGCGACGGCATCACCAGCAGCACAGCCGGAACGATCACCACGACCGGACTGGCGAGCGGAGACGCGGGCCACATCACGATCAACGCGACCGGGGCCGTCAATCTGCGGGGAGCCGTCACAGCCAACGGCGGAACCGCAGGCGCCGACACCAGCGGGCGAGCCGATGGCACGGTGGCGATCACAGGCGTCGGGGTCACCACCGGAGCCCTCACGGCCAGCGGCAGCAACGGCAACGGAGCCGATCAGCCCGGCGGCGCAGGCGGCGCCCTCAGCATCACCTCCACCAACGGAGTCACGACCGGCGCCCTGACCGCCAGCGGCGGCCACGCCGGACCCGGCACCGCCGCCGGAGGACAGGCCGGGAGCCTCGCCGTCACCAACAGCACCGCGGGCAACCTCGCCGTCGGCGCCCTCGCCGCCCGCACCGGCAACGCCACCGGCGCCAGTGCCAGCGGCCCCGGTGGCACCGTCACCATCACCCAGCACAATGCGGCCGCCGGCGCCTTCTTGCAAACCGGCGCAATCAGCACCATCGGCGGCTCCAACGGCGACGGAGGCACTGTCACCCTGTCCTCACAAAGCGGCGTCCAGTTTGCGACCGCCGCGACCATCCAAACCACCGGCGGCACTGCCTTGGCCGGCACAGCCGGACGCGCCGGCGGGGACCTCACAATCACCGGCCGCACGGTCACCACGACCGGCGCCCTCACGACTTCCGGCAGTAACGGCAACGGCGCCGATCAACCCGGCGGCCAGGCCGGCGCCCTCTCGATCACCTCGGCCGGCACACTGACCACCTCGGCCGGGGCGTTGACCGCCAGCGGGGGCCACGCCGGGACCGGCGATGCGGCCGGGGGGCAGGCCGGCGCCCTCACGGTCACCAATACCTCGCCCACCACCGGCACGGTCACCACCGGGGCCTTGACCAGCCGGACCGGCAACGCCAGCGGCGCCGGGCTCGCCGGCACGGCCGGGACCGTGTCCGTCACGCAAACCAATGCGACGGCCGGGGCAACGCTCCAGACCGGCGCGATCAACACCAGCGGCGGCACGCAGGGTGCCGGCGGGGCCGTCGTGTTGGACTCGATGGGCCACGTCACGGTGACGAGTACGATCACCACGACCGGCGGAGCGCCCGTGACCGGCGGGACCCATGCCGGGGCCGCCGGCGGCGATGTCACCATCACCGGCGTCAACCGCACGATCACCGGCCTGATCACGGCCAGCGGGGCGCGGCTGTCGGCACCGATCAGGCCGGAGGCCAGGCGGGCGTCGTCGCCATCACCGGCACCGGGACCGTCACCACCACGGCCGGGGTGACTACGTCCACCGGCGCGGCCACAGGCACCGGACCGGGCGGCGGCGCCGGCTCAATCACGCTGACGGGTACCGCCGTCACCGCGGGGCCGCTCACGACGACCGGCGGCAGCAACGGCTCGGGCGGCGCCGTCGCGCTCACGTCCACCGCGGGCGCAACCACCCTGACCACCGTCACCACCTCCGGAGGTACCGCCCTGGCCGGGACGGCCGGACGCCCCGCCGGCTCCCTCACCCTGGCCAGTGCCGACACGCTCACCGCGACCACCCTCACGGCCAGCGGCAGCAACGGCAACGGGGCCGATCAGCCCGGCGGTGCAGGCGGCGCCCTCAGCATCACCTCGACAGGAGGCAATGTCAGAGTCGGCACCATCTCGGCCATCGGCGGCCATGCGCTCGCAGGAAACGCCGACGGCGGCAACGGGGGATCGGTCTCGCTCGATGCAGGCGGTGCAACACCCACGATCACTCATCAGACAATGACGACAACAGGAGGCAACCGGATCGGCGGCGGGACTGCAGGGACGGGCGGGGACATCTCCGTGGCCGATGCGTCACTGCTCTCGGCCGCAACGACCATCGCGGCCGGTGGAGGAAGTGCCGGTGCCGGCACCGGAGGCCACGTGACATTCGGGAATACCGTCGACTCATCCGGAGCCAACCGCACACTCACCGTCAATACGAACGGCATCACAACCTTCACCGGAGCAGTCGGGGAGACATTTGCGCTGACCTCTCTCGCCACAGATGCGCCGGGAAGCGTCAGAGTCGGCGGCAACGTCACCACCACCGGTGTGCAGACCTACAACGACCCTCTCACACTGCTCGCCCATTCGACGATGACCGGCACCACCCCGACCTTCGGCTCGACCCTCACAGGCGGAGGGTTTGATCTCACGTTGAACTTCAGTGGAACGACCGGCATCAACGGGGCCGCCTTTACCGGCATCAATCAATTCGTGAGCGGCAATGGAGGGACGACCAGTCTCACCGGCGCATTCACCACCACCGGTGCACAAACGTTCGGCGACGCGGTCACACTGGCCGGCGGCACCACATTGACAAGCTCCGGCAATCACGACATCACGTTTCACAGTACCGTCAATGGAGCGCGGACTCTGGCCGTCAATACGACCGGCACGACTACCTTCGGCGGGTCGGTCGGAACCACCACCGCGCTCACGAGCTTGACCACCGACTCCGGCGGCACCACCGCCCTCAACGGCGGAGCGGTCACCACATCCGGCAACCAGACCTACAACGATGCCGTGACCATGAACCAGTTCACAACCGTCACCTCCACCGGCGGGGCGATCACGTTTGCGGAACACGCGACCAATATCCTGGCGGGAGCCGGCCTGACGGTCGACGCACCGACCCTTTCGCTCACGAGCGGAAAGACGGTGGCCACGACCGGGAACGGCCCGATCAGATTTCTGACGAACAGCTTTCATCCCAACGGAGCGAATATCGACGCGGGAACGGGCACGTTCACACTGTCGCCGACTACCCTGACGAACACCATCGAGTTCGGCGATGTAAATACGGCGCGGGGGACCACGGTGTATTACGGATCCCTGTTCGGAAGTCTGACGGCCGGCAGCTTTACCATAGGCCGCCCCACTCACAGCGGCAACATCTTCGTCACAGGCGTGGCGGCAGCCCCCAGTTCGATCCAGATCGTGAACGGCGGAACGGGATCGGTCACCTTCGAAAACGCCCCCTATGCCGGCGGGAACCAATCCCTCGGAGTCACCGGCGGAACCGGCGGCATCACCATTGGGCAAAGCCTGACGCTTGGTACCGGAACCTTGCGATTGACGACAACGGGGGCGATTTCGCAAACGGCAGGAACTCTCATCGCCGAGACCGCCGGGGTCTCCGCCGCGAGCGGGATCACGTTGGCACAGCCCCTCAATGACGTGGCCACACTCGCGGCTCAGACCGCGGCAGGCGACCTGACCTTCACGAACAACAACGGATTCACGATCGGCACGGTGACAGCTACCGCAGACGGGTTCCATCCCGCCCTCACAGGTGTGAGCGCGGGCGGCGCCATCACGCTTCAAGGCGGCGGCGCCGTCGCGCAAACCCATCGGATTCATGGCTCAAGCTTGAGACTTCTAGGCAGCGGCCCTTTCACGCTGACAGACCACACGAATGAGGTGACGGCATTCTCGGCCAATACGACCGATCACGTACAGTACACCGATGCGAGCGACGTCATTCTCGGCGGCTCGAATATCCCGGGCCACTTCGATCTCACCACGAACGGCGCCATCACCCAGGGCGGGGCCCTCACCGTCACCGGCAGAACGACACTCGCGGCGGGATCGGGTGACATCACACTCACACAGGCCGGCAATAATTTCTCGCGCGTCGACGTCACAAGCGCGAACCACGTCGCCCTGAGGGACAGCGATGCGCTGGTGCTTGGCGCCTCCACCGTCAACGGCACCCTGAACGTCACCACGAATGGCGCACTCACCCAAAGCGGGGCATCGACCGTGCGCGGCGCCGCCACCCTCGCCACCGGTTCCTACGACATCACCTTGATCGAGGCTGGAAACGATTTCACCAGCATCAGCATTACCGGCGGCAACCACGTCTCGCTCAGGGACACGAATGCGCTCAGGCTTGCCACATCCACCACCAGCGGGAACCTTGACGCCGATGCCGGCAGTGTGACGATCGGGGGCGCGCTGACGTCAAGCGGCGGCAACCTGACCCTGACCGGCACGAACTCGGTGACACAGTTGGCCCACCTTTCGGTGACCGGCGCCCACACGGTCACGGTCACTGCGCCCAGCGGCCCGTTGGCGATGGCGCCCACCGCCACGACCAGCAGCGACACCGGCGCCATCGCCTATGCCGCAGGAGCCGATATCACCTTGGGGTCCTTGCGCACCGGTGCAGGAGTGACGGTGATATCGAGCGGCGGGTCGGTGTTGAGCGCAGCAGGTTCAGGCATGAACATCACCGCAGGCGCGAACTCATCCCTGCAGGCGCTCAACGGAGTGGTCGGAACGCAAGTCGCGCCGATCACCGTGCATGTGAGCGCCGGCACCCTCGGCATTCATGCGACGGCGGCCCGTTTCGGCATCTCGGCCTTTCTGAACGGCACCGTATTCCCCGGCCAGGCGCTCACCATGCTGAATGTCCCCCCCGGCCTTGTCTGTTTCAATGCCTGCCGGTTCGGCACGATCCCCTCGTTCAACGTGGCCTCCGCCATCCCCTGGTATATGCGCCACGCGTCCAACCCCTTGTGGTACAGCGTTCTCTCGACCTATCTACCCGAGGACGTGGTCGAGGGAACGCGCATGGATGTCTTCATGGACGAAGACCACGTGGCTCGCGAAATCCCTCCTTGCACCCCGACCGGCGCCTGCGCACCCGAAGCCACGGTCCTCACGCCACCCTCCGGCACCGAAGACGCAAGCGCGTACTGATCGGCGATTCACCACCTGACCGTCCGGTATCTCCCCATCATGCTTCACCGGACACACCTACGCTCCTCCGCTTCGCAGCCCAGCGCAACAACAGCGGCAGCACGACCGCCCAGAGGATGGCCAACAGCAGTAACGAGAGTGTCTCATTGCGGCCGAGCCGGAGCGCTCCGAGTTGTTGTCCTGCGTAATAACTCAACGGACCGAAGATCGCCCCGACAAGCGCCGCCGGCTGATTGCGCCCCGCCAACCAACGAAGAGACCCGTTCAACGTCGTCGCCAAGAGGCACCAGAGCGCGATCAACCAGGGCGGACACAGCCAGGGCGCGAAGGGATTCTCGACAAATAGGAGGAGACCGGCGAAGCTGAGGGCGCTGTCCAGCAGCGTTCCGAACAATCCAACCACGATGACGATTCGAGCGGTCGCGCGGCGATCGGCCGAGGAGCAGACATTCACACCGACCAGGCAGGCGACCAGGAGGGGGCCCATCCAGTGATAGGCCCAACCCGTGCCAATGACAGCGATCCACCAGCCGACCTGAAAGACCACCGCATTGGCGATGGCGCCGCTCATCCTGCCAGGGGATCCTGCCGCCACCCGGATTTCGCGAAGAGGAGGTGGGCCGTCGAAATCGATCGTTCGAGGAATCCGCCTTCGCAGTAGGACAAATAAAAATCCCACAGCCGCAGGAACTCGGAACGAAATCCGAGCCGCCCCACGTGCTCGACATTCTTCCGCAGGTTGTCGCGCCATCCTCGCAAGGTCGGCGGGTAATGCTCACCGATATCCTGTAGATGCAACAGACTGAAGTCCGAGGCCTGCGCCATGGCCCGACACAAGGTATTCACCGAGGGGATGCCACTACCGGGGAAGATGAAGCGTTGGATAAAATCGACCGACCGTTTCGCCCGCTCATAGTACCGCTCATCGATGGTGATCGCCTGGAGCAGCATCAGCCCGTCGGGCTTCAACAGGCGACTGCAGACATCGAAGAACGTGGGGTAGTATTCATGGCCCACGGCCTCGATCATCTCCACCGAGACCAGCTTATCGAACCGCAAGCCGAGCGCGGGCAAGTCCCGATAATCGGAGAGCAGCACCCGTACACGATCGGACAGGCCGTCCTCACGCACCCGGCGCACCGCCAATTCGTATTGCGCACGGGAAATCGTGGTCGTCGTCACTCGGCAACCGTAGGTCTTCGCGGCATGACAGGCCAAGCCGCCCCAGCCGGACCCGATTTCTACCAGATGGTCGTCTTCCGTCAGATGGAGCTTGCGGCAGATCAAATCGAGCTTGGCGCGTGACGCCTCCTCCAGCGTGCTGTCGGGACGTTGGAAGTAGGCGCAGGAGTACATCATGGTCCGATCCAGCATCTGCGTAAAGAATTCGTTGCTCAGGTCATAATGGGCCGCAATGTTTTGCCGGCTTCCCGTTTTGGTATTCCGTCGGAGCCGGTGCGCAACCTTGAGCAGCGGTGCGGACACACGCGCCACCCCCCGCTCCATCCCGTCCACGAGCAATCGATTCAACGCGAAAATCCGGACCAGCGCGGTGAGGTCGTCACAATGCCAATCGCCTCGGGCATAACTTTCTCCCGCCCCCACCGTCCCGCTCCACGCGATGTCGAGATAACAGTCGGGCGCGAGAATAGTAATCGTCGCCTTGAGCGTTGAGACGGAGCAGGGCTCACCGAAGACCGTGCGGCACGGCCCCTCAATCACCGTGATCGTTCCCTGGATGAGCCGGCGCAGACGGGCACGGACGATGCGTCTGGCAATCCTGACCAGCAGGCCGGGAGCAGGATCAGACTCTGCGGCATGCGGTGGCCGCCGGTCCACGGCGGGTGAACAGCCGGTCGGCACGAGGTCATTCATCCGGATATCCTCCTTGCATCGATGGAATGCCTGGACCTGTCGGGATGGGGAATAACAGGACAACGTTTCAACCACAGGCGCAACGCCTGCCAATGAATCGCCGCGATGACCTGCGTCGTCATCAGCGGGTACCGCAGCAACACGCGGGCCAAAGACCTACCGGTCATCTCCTCCCGGCGCAGGACCATCGTGGCATCGAAAAACCGTTCTCCACTGCGGAAATTCTCCATGTGTACGGAGAGACCGGCGCCGGGCGTGCCGAACCGCCAATCGTAGTCCACATCCAGGTCCATGAACGGGGAGACGTGAAACTCCTTGCCGAAGCGATACCGGTGTCGGCGACCGATGCCCTCATCCAGGGATTGCCCGAGCACATAACAATGCTGCTCTCCCCACGGCGTATTCGTCACCTCAGCCACGACGGTGTCGACCAGCCGATCGGCAGGGTCGAAACAAAAATAAAAGCTGACCGGGTTGAAACCGTACCCGAAGTACCGCAGATGCGTGAGCAGCCGGATCGGACCGGACGGCCGACGACCCGTCTTCGATTCGACGAGGTCACGCACATTCTGATCCAGAGGCCTCTTCGGATCGCCCAAGTGGTCGCTCTGTCTGAACCAGGCCAGGTTGGGGGTCGCGGGAGACCAGAACCAGCGCTCACGGAAGAGGTCCGGCAATTCGGCCAGATCCAGATACATCATGAAGATCGAGTAGCGGAACGAATGGCGGGCCGGCGCATAGCGTCGGTGCCTGACCGTTCCTTCATACACGCAGCTCTTCATGCTTGCCCTGCCGTCAGCGCCTGACAGGCCGTCATGGCGCTCTTCACGCCGTCTTCATGAAACCCGAAGCCCCAGTAGGCCCCGCAATACCACGTCCGCCGACGTCCGTTGATCTCCCCATGCCGTTGCTGCGCGGCGATCGCTTCGGGGGAAAACACCGGATGGTGGTAGGTGATGCGCTTGAGGATCGTCGCCGGATCGATCGCCTCCGTGTGATTCAACGTCACGCAGAAATCGCAGGGCGCACTCAGCCCCTGAAGGCGATTCATGTGATAGGTCACCAAGGCATGGTCCGGCGGGTTCGGCACCAGATGATAGTTCCAGGCCGCCCAAGCCAGGTGGCGTCTCGGGAGGAGCGACCGATCCACATGCAACACCGCTTCGTTCGGTTGATAACGGATCGCCCCGAGAATCTCCTTCTCCAGGGGAGACGGGTCCGCTAACAACGCCAACGCCTGATCGCTATGGCAGGCGAGAAGGACCCCGTCGAATGACTCGGTCCGGTGGATCCCGCGGGGGTCGCATCCCCGCACCTCGACACGGTCCGCGTAACGGGTGACCGACTCCACCGGAGACTGAAGCCGGATGCGGTCACGGAAGGGCCGCACCAGGCGCTCGACATATTGCCGGGAGCCGCCGGTAATCACCCTCCAGGTCGGACGCGCATCGACCGACAACATGCCATGGTTCTTAAAAAACTGAACGAGGTACCGCGCCGGAAACTCCTGCATTGTCGCGCGGCCGGCCGACCAGATTGCCCCCGCCATGGGAACGATGTAATGACGAATAAACGTCGGTGAGTAGCGGTTCTGCTCCAGATACGCGCCCAGCGAAGGACCGGGGCCCGGTTCATCCAACAGTTCCAGCGACTCCCGATTGAAGCGGAGAATATCCCGGATCATGCGATAGAACGACGGCCGCAGCAGATTGCGCCGCTGGGCGAAGAGGCTGTTCAACGAGGTGCCGTTATACTCCAACCCCGTCTCCTCACACCGCACACTGAAGCTCATGTCGCTCGGCTGTGAGGCCACACCCAGGCGATCCAGCAGGGCCACGAAATTCGGGTAGGTCCAGTCGTTGAATACGATAAACCCGGTATCGATCGCATAGGTTGTCCCCTGCAGGTCCACATCGACCGTGTTGGTATGACCTCCGATATACGCACCGGCCTCGAAGATGGTGAGGTCATGATCCCGGTGCAGCACATGCGCCGCCGTCATTCCCGCAATGCCTGTTCCGACAATGGCAAGCTTCATGGCTGCTTCACCATTCTGGCGCAGAGGCCGATGTACCACCGGCTCGGGAGCAGGGTCAGGCACTTGAAGAGCAGGCTGAATCGCCTCGGGAAATGAATCTCCGGCTTCCGGGCCTCGATCCCGTCGACGATGCGTCGGGCCGCGTCCTCGGCTTCGATCCTGAACGGCATCGAGAAATCGTTCCGGTCGGTCAACGGTGTCCGTACGAACCCCGGACACACGACCGACACGCTGATGCCTTCGGGCGCGAGATCGACCTGCAGCGATTCGAAGAGGTTCTTGATCGCCGCCTTCGACGCCCCATAGGCTTCGGAGCGAGGCAACCCGCGGTAGGCCACCGTACTGCTCATCCCCACGAGCTGCGGGGCCGGTGACTGCCGCAGCAGCGGGAGCGCCGCTTCAATCCCATAGACCATGCTCAGGAAGTTGGTGCGGATCGTCCGCTCAAACAGCGCACTGTCGAATGCCGCCACATCCACGTACTCACAGGTACCGGCGTTGAGAAAGGCAATATCCAGGCCCCCTGCACGGCGGTGCATGTCGTTGACCGCCCGCTGATTGGCGGTCCGGTCGGTCACATCGAACGGAAGCGCCGCGACACGATCGTCTCCGCATTCACGGACGAGCTCGTTGAGCGCCGATTCGTTCCGTGCCGAGGCAAAGACGGTGGCCCCGCGACGAACGAGCTCCAGCGTGACCGCCCGGCCGATACCGGTCGAGGCGCCGGTCACCCACACCCGTCGCGCATTGAGACTGGTTCGGTTCATGAGTCACACTCGGCCTTTGATCGTCCGGATGAGCATGCCGATCAACGGAAGCTGCTCGTACACCATCGCACCGGCATCGAAGTAATCGCGGTGATAGAACACCGTGTCTCGAAAACGAATGAGCGTCGAACCGGGAACCGTCACCACCGCGCCTGCATTCAGCCTCGGGTGGTTCAGCTGCATGGTCCAGGTCAACACGGCACAATTGCCTTGCCGGACATCGTCCTCGAACCGGAATGAACAGGCCTCCACCTGCGCGTAGAGTGCAGCCATATAGCGGCGCAGGGCGGGGAGTCCGGCGATCCGGTGAAAGGGATCTTGAAATTCGACGTCGTCGCTGTACAACTCGTCCAGCAGTCCCAACGAGCGAATCGTCAGTCCGCCGTAGATCTGTTTGAATCGTTCGACAACCGGTTGCACGACAGCGGATTCCTCTCCTGCTCTTCTACGAAGGCACCTGACGGACGGATTCTTTCAGCGCTCTCCATCGATCACCGGCGTCAGCCCCCCTCCCGCCGGTGCATGAGCCCCTCTTTCAAGGCTTCATTGATCGGATCCGGGCCGAGCCAGATGGCGAAGTACGCGGCGGCGAAGTCGGCCCCCTCCACAATGCCCTTCCGTTCGCCGTTGAAGGCGAGTTCGGTTCCGACTCCGGGGAGATAGGTCAGCCCGTACCGGTCCCCCGGCTTCACGTCCTGATAGAGCCGATGGAGCTGCTCGATGCGAGGCTTCAGGCGCGTGATCGTGGCCGGCGACACATTGTCGGCCAGCACCTTCATCGCTGCCTGCCCGAAGTCACCGGCCTGGATGGCTCTGAAGTAGGACAACTCCAGACGCTTCGGCACGTCATCCAACACGCGCTCAGGGTTAGTCCCCGGCGCGAGATACAGTGCCCCGACATACACCTTGATCGTGCGCAGAAACTTCGCCAACCCTACCCCCTGAAGCGGCATCGGCAAGGGACCGGCCCGGAACGTATCGGCAAACGTCACGCCTTCGATTTCAACCGCTCCGCCGATGACGGGCGAGGACACGAGTGCCGAAACCGCCAGCCCGATGACGACGAGCCACTCTGAAATTTTCTCCGGTCCGTGCATCATCCGACTCCCAGGTCACCCCTGACCGGCATCCCGGCCGCGCCTCTCCATACGCAGGAACTCCGTCAGGAGAATCGCCGCACCTGCTCGGCCAGCGTCCCCGCAACCAGGCTCAAATCAAACGGCCAGGCATAGCGCAACTCGACCCCGGGATACTGTGGGCGAAGATGCTCGAGGATTTCAGGAATCTCGACTTCCGAATGCGAACCGCCCGGCGTGAACATCGTCGTCGCCACCGTAATGTGAGTCGCCCCCTGCTTGACGAGTTGCTCGACCGACTCTTCCAGTGTGGGGGCGCAAAATTCGTTGTAGGCCACGGCGAACAACACATCGCCCAGGTTGGCGCGCAATTGCGCCGCCACCGCTTCAAGCCCGGCCTGATACGGATCCGTCTCGGCGTTCCTCGGCCACTGGCGGATTTTGGCATCCAATTCCAGTTCTTCGGCCGAGGCCGGTTGTTTCGCCGCGCGCCGCTGCCCCTCCAGCCGTTTCAATTTCGTCACCAAGTCCTGCGGGCATCCCCTGGGGATACCGCCATGCCCGACGAGAATCACACCCTGTCGCACTGTTGCCATGTCATCACTCCTCTGATTGAAATTCACACCTACTTGCACTCACATCGACACCGGGGACTCCAGATACTCCTGAAGGTTAGTCTTGCCGTAGCGGCTCGCCGGATACACCTTCCGGATGAGACCGGCCACCAGCGCCATCGCCTTTTTGACGGCCGGCGTCTTCTCGGGATCGGTGGCGGGAAGAAGACGGACGGTGATGGTCGTCTCGTGCCGTTTCAGCTGAATGAAAAAACTGCGCGCCGTACCCTGCTCGATCACGACCGCATCCAGCAGCGCTTCTCGTCCGCTCTTCGCCAGGTAGCACTCCTGAACCTTGACAATCTCCCCCTCCGTCCGTTGCAACATCGGGGCGAAGGCTTGGTACACAGCCTGGAGCTCACCGGTCGATTCGATTACTACGTGCGGCATAGCCGCTCCTTTCCAGCAGGATGCGGGGAAAGTCCCCCAGTGGCGTTCTCGCATCACTCAGAGGCGCACCGTACGGCACGGGTACGATTCACCTCTTCGTTCGCTGCGGCCTTGCTGGACAGCCTTTTTTCGCATCCTGCACGTGATTCAACTACCGATACGACGCACGAGTTGGTCATAACGCAATGCGCCATCATCAAGTTTTTTCCCAGCCTGCTAGACATGATTGCGGAGCATCAACTCCTTCGGATGCGGATTCAGATACACCTGGTCGCGAATGTATTCGACATCAAAGATCTGTACGTAGTGCTTGATCAATGTCAGCGGAACAATCAGGGGCGTGAGTCCCTGGTGGTAGTCCCCGATCACGCTCAACAGCTCGGCTTTTTCCTCCGCATCCAGCCGTTCTTTGAAATGACCCAGGATGTGCTGGAGCACATTCACATGTTTTCGCACCGTCGCCTTCGCCGCGAGGGCCTGCATAAACAGTTCGCCGTACCGGATGGCCAGGTCTTTCGGGCGATACTCGTTCACCTGCGCCACCAGTCGCCCGAGCTGACGATAGTGCGGGGCGCTATGGGCCAACAGCAGATATTTGTGGATCGTATGAAACCGCACCAACGCCTGCCTGGTGACGCCGCTCTGCATCAGATCCTGCCAACGACGATAACAGAACACCCGCTCGATGAAGTTTTCCCGCAGGATCGGATCGCAGAGCCGCCCCTCTTCCTCCACCGGAATGAGCGGAAACCGATCGAGAAAGGCGCGTGCAAACAATCCCACACCCTTTCTGCCCGGCATGCCATGCTCGTTGTATGTACGAACCCGCTCCACCCCGCAACTCGGTGAGTCTTTCTTGAACACAAACCCGGACAAGTCCAGCTGCTCAAGATCACCCAGGCGCTTCCCGGTCATCGTCTCCAACGCCAGCGTGTGATCCCGCCCGCTCTTGATGGCGACCAGCCGCGGCTGTTGGGGATTGCCGATCAGTCGCATCGCTTCACGCGGTGTCCCGAGCCCGGCTTCGACTTCCGGACAGACCGGCACCCACTCAACGTACCGACCCAGCACCTCGGTCAGAAACACGTCCCGTTTGTGGCCTCCATCGAAACGGACCTCCTCCCCGAGCAGACAACGGCTGATGCCCAGGCGAAGCGGAGAGGTCATCATGCCTTCACCGGCGCCTTTCCGAGATCCAGATATTCCTGCCGCGCTTGTCGATGGTCCACGATCGGCTCCGGATAATCCGATCCGATGCGGCATCCGGCCTGCACCTGCTCCAACGGCGGCATGAGATGCGGCTCATGAATCCATTTCGTCGGCACATGCTTGAGTTCCGGGACATAGCGGCGAAGATATTCCCCCTCGGCGTCGAACTTTTCGCTTTGGATTCTCGGATTAAAAATCCTGTAGCCCTGCATGGCATCCGTCCCCGTCGAGGCGCACCATTGCCAGTTGCCGTTGTTGGCAGCCAGGTCGCCGTCGACGAGCCGTTCCATGAAATAACGCTCTCCGCTCTGCCAATCGACCCGGAGGTCCTTCACCAGAAACGAGGCGACCACCATCCGTACGCGATTGTGCATCCATCCTGTCTGGTTCAATTGCCGCATGCCGGCATCCACAATCGGATAGCCCGTGAGGCCCTGAGACCAGGCGGCAAACAACCGATCGCGCTCAGGCCCCGCAGGTCTGGGTTCGGGAAGACCCGGTTTCGCTTTGAACGGCCCATGCGCCACGTGCGGAAACGCCGCGAGGACTTGCTGAAAAAATTCCCGCCAGACCAGTTCATCGACCCAGGTGAAGACGTCCGCGCGCGATACCGCACCACCTTTGGCAAGCGCATTCAGCGCCGCATGCACCAACGTGCGCGCAGAGACCGTCCCGAAGCGCAGATGGGGCGACAACTTCGAGGTGCCGTCGATGGCCGGAAGATTCCTGCCTGTCACATACTGATGAACCGGCCCTCGCAGAAACCACTGCAGTCTGGCATGGGCCGCCTGTTCACCCGGCTCGATCCACATCGGCACCGACTCATATCCCAGGTCGGTCACTGAAGGCCATTTGCGCGAATCCGGAGTAGACGCCTTGCCGGCCGGCGGAAACGAGGGGATGCCCAGCAGAGGCGGGGCAGCGGCCCGCCATTTCGTCCACCAGCGGTCGCGATACGCGCTGTAGCGCTGAAACGGGTCTCCGCTCAGCCCGCGCACTTCCTCCGCTTCGAACACGACATGGTCCTTAAACGTCCTGACCGTGCGACCCTGTTGTGCCAGCCGCTGCTGAACCTCGCGATCCCGTTCAAGCGCCGCCGGTTCATAGTCTCGATTCCAATACACCGCATCGACCTTGAAGTCGTCCGCCGCCTGCAGGACCGATTCAACCGGATCGCCCATCCGCCAAGCGAGGGACACACCGTGCAGGGCCAGAGACCGGCGCAACTCCTCCAGACACCCCAGCATGAACCCGACGCAGGCTGAGCCGAACGCGTGTGAACGCAGCAGCGGTTCATCGAATACGAACAGCGGCACAATCTCCCGACATTCCTGACAGGCCGCCGACAGGGCGGGGTTGTCACTGAGCCGGAGATCTCGGCGAAACCAGACCAGACCTTTCATAGGTGAACCTCGGGAGTGGAGGAGGTGAGCCGCTGTGCCGGAGGGACAGGATCGGCGAACAGGATTCGCCGCCAGGCGACATAACAAAGAAACAGGGCCGTGGTGGCCATGAAGCCCGTGCGCAACTGATGGAAACCGAATTGAAACTGGTTCATCAATTCGCTGGTAAGGCCGAATCCTCCATAAGCCATAGCCACTCCCCAGGCCCACGGACGCAGAAACAGAAACCCGTAACCGATCAGAAAATGCACGGCCGGCGAATGCAACTTGACCACATAGGCCAACGGACCGGCAATCGTGACGCCGAACAGTTTGAGCGCATAGGCGGGAAACAATTCGATGATCAGCACATCGATCAATCCCACCAGCAGAAAGAGCGCCCCGAAGATTTTGATATCGATGCCCCGTGAAGTCGTGTGTCCGGTCATGTTCTCATGCTCCTTCCCCGCGGACGGACTCCCTGGCTCCGTGCTCATTCATCGACCCCAGGAATCCGGAAACGCCCGCCACCATTCGGTGGGATGCGTGTGCCGCCATTGCGCCTGCTCCTGCCAGAGCCGGTCGGCCGTCGCCCGGTTCAGCCGTACTGCCATCGCAGCACTGACATCGGACTGCTGGCGCACGCTGGTTTGAATCATTTCCTTCGCCATGCGAGCCAGGCCGCCCGGTGGATCGACGAGATCCTCCGTGTGTCGATAGGCAAGGTTCAGATACAACTGTTCCACGGCCGTCCAGCTCTCATCCTTCGAAAGCTGTTCAAGGTAGGCATCGATCGCCTGGTAGACATAGGTGAGCTGAAGGTAGGCTTCTGCCGAGGGCCGCTCCTGAATGGCCTGCTCACAAGCCTCCAGCGCCCGGCGATAGTCGCCCGCCAGGAGGAATAACCCCGTTCTCTCGATGCCGGAGGTCCGTGAGACAGGCACCACCTGTCCATGCCCCTCGACGGCAAACGGTCCGGCCACGATCATCGACAATCCGAGCGCCGCAAGCATCCGTTTCACATGCCACCTATCGGCCCGAGCCGCCGTGTGATCCCATTTGTCCTTTGTACAGAGTCTGGCCCGATACACGAGTCACGGAGACCTCGCGCGAACCGCCTTCGCTTTTCACCCCCAACTTCACCACCGACCCGGGCTCGCCCCGAACGATGAGGGCCACTTGCTCGTAGGTCTTTCCGGTCACGGCAACACCGTCTACGGTCGTCAGCTCATCTCCTTGCTTGAGCCCGGCTTTCTCCGCCGGTCCATCGGGCAATACGTGCGCCACGTAGAGCACCGCGGTCTCACCCACACGCTCCGCCCCGACGTGCAGCGACACTCCGATCACGCCATCCGGAATCGTGCTTTCCAAACTGAATGTGGGTGCCGGCGCCCCTGCCTTCTCATGCCCATCGCTCGCCCGGGCTGTGCCGATTGCGGCAGAAGAGTGGCTCAGGCAGATGCTCAAGAATCCTACGACCAAGTAGACGGAGGTATTGTTCTGCTTCTTCATCGTCCCTCTCCCTTCGTGACAATCAGAATTGACGCGCAACGCCCACCAAACACAAGCCTGCCAGTAACACCAGTGAGTTCAGATATAAGGACCGCTGATGCAATCGATTCCAGGCCTGCTTCAACGTCGCATCGACGACCCCGTGCTGTTCCTGCTCCTTCAATCGATCACGCATCGCATTGCTCTGCGGAGTGAGAGGCGCCCGGCAATAAGATTCTGCCGCGAGAATCCCGAGCCAGATTCCGACTGCGATCAGCACCGGCAGAGTCCACCCACGTGTGCTCCCCAGCACGGTGGCCGACAACAGCCCGGCCGCAGCGGTTCCCATGCCGAGTACATAGTAGGCAGGAAAGAGCCGGCGGACGACTTTCCCAAACGCTTCCTGGTCCAGACTCTTGGCCAGAATCGGCGCCACCACAAACGACAGCAGCACGACCTTGCCGACCAAGACCGCAACAGCCAGGGCCTGCAGGTACTGCATCACCGAGTCGAGGAAGGCAGACATGCCTGGTCCTCCTTGTTGACGATCGCTCGCAAGGCCGGCTCCAGGGCCGGATAACGGAAGATATAGCCCCCGGCTTTCGCCTTCGCCGGATCGACACGTTGTCCGGTGGTCATCAACGTCCCCAACTCACCCAGCGCCAGATGCAAGGCCAGACCGGGAACCGGAAGCCAAGAAGGACGATGGAGCACCTTGCCGACTGTGGTACAGAACGTCTTCATCGTAACCGCCTCAGGCGCCACTGCGTTCACAGGGCCTGAGATCGTCGCCGTCGCGATGACCCATTGGATGAGTCCGATAAGATCCGCCCGGTGAATCCATGACACCCATTGCGTACCCGGCAACACCGGCCCTCCGGCAAAGAGCTGAAAAGGCAGCAACATCCTCGGCAACGCGCCACCGCCCTGTTCGAGCACCATCCCGGTTCTCAGCAGGACGACACGCGTCCCGAGCTGACCGGCGCGCAAGGCCTCCGCTTCCCAGGCGGCAGACAGCTCGGCGAGGAAGCCCCGACCGAGCGGCGACGCCTCATTCAGAAGCCGATCGTCGCTCGGGCCGTAGTAGCCGATCCCCGATGCGCTGATCAACAGGGGAAGGGGGGCAGACCGGCCGGCCAATGCGTCTACCAGCAGTCTGGTCGACATAACCCGGCTCTCCACCAGAAGCCGTTTGCGGGATTCCGTCCATCGCCCATCGGCGATCGGCGCACCGGCAAGATTGATGACGACATCTGCCGTCGCCGCGTCAGAGTGCCAGGCTCCGGCAGAGCGAGCATCCCATTCTACGAACCGGACCGACGACTGAGACGCATGACCGGACCGGCGGCTCAAGACCACCACCTCATGACCCTGTCGAGCCAGCTCTTCGACCAACGCATGGCCGATGAATCCCGTTCCTCCGGCGCCGATGATTTTCATCTGTCCGTCCTCCCGTCTGGCACAGTCCACAGCTACGATGCCCCGTCCTGGTCGGCTTCATCGGCCGACTCCTCGTCACTCTCGTCCGGTGCTCGATCGTCCGATGATTGCTTCACAGGCCTGCTGTCGGAAACGGCCGTCACTCGCTGGCTGAACTTTCTCTGCTTTGTGCCATACAGCAGGTTCGGCGGCGGGCTCCGGCGATTCTTCAGGATGACCGGGTCGAGCACCTCGCCGCACATCGTGCAATGCCATGCCGTAATATCGATCTGACCGGTATCATCAAGCAAATCGATATAGTGCTGTGTCAACAACAATCCTCCGCAACGCGGACAGATGTGATGTCCGGGCTGCGGAGTGGAGAGAGATTCTGGCGTCCCATGTGTTTCCATTGGAACCCCCGACTGGGATAAAAATGGACGACCGCGAACTGAACCGGGCCCACTGCATACCACTGCTCCCGCTCCGGTGCTCACCCATGCTCTATCGCACCCGTGACCTTCTCGGCCGAGCCGGCCGCACGACCGCATAGGCAGCACGCCGCTGCCTGGCGAACAGGGCCGCTCCGACACTCACCACAATCGCCGCGATACCATATACGAACATCTGCGTCATGAATGCCTCCTGATCGTGGCGCCTGGGGGGCGCCGTGCCCTCTGCTTGTCATCCGATGATTCGCTGAGGGGACGGATTCCTCCGAAGGAAGAACCCGCCCACCTCAACGGGAGGCCGCGTGCGGAGTCGCGGTACCTCCTGACAGTCACTGCATCGGACCGGCCTCACTTCCACACGCCTGTTCATGGCTCATTTCGCTGTCTCTCCCCCCCGGACGCACCGGAATCCGGTGCCGTGTGTCTGCAGCGCGAATCCTCCGCGTCCTCGCGCCGTCGCGGTGATGTCCGACTCGGGGCTGTGCCACGACCCTCCACGAATGACCCGGACGATCCCCTTGTCGGGTCCCTGCGGGTTCTTGTCGGGAGCATTCGCGTAATAGTCGGGGTCGTACCAATCCTGCACCCACTCCCGCGCGTTGCCGGACATATCCTTGATGCCGTACGGCGAGTCGCCTCCGGACAACGAACCGATGGGGTGCAACGTCTTGTCGTCGACCCACTCCCGGTCGAAATTCGCCCGAATCGGACTCGGGTGTTCATTCCCCCAAGGGAACATCCGGCCATCGGTGCCGCGCGCGGCCTTTTCCCACTCCGCTTCGGTGGGCAGCCGTTTCTTGGCCCACGCGCAATACGCTTTGGCGTCGTACCATGTCACCTGCACAACCGGCAGCTGCTCGATCCCTTTGGCCGAGACCAAGACCCCCGTGCCATAGGGATTCGGCGGGCTACGATGGCCGGTGGTGGCGACAAACGCCATATAGCGCTCATTGGTCACTTCCACCTGATCGATGGCGAACGTATCGACATGAACCGAACGTTGCGGCCACTCGTCGGCCCGCCCCTTGGGATTCTCACTGCCCATCAGAAACGGTCCGCCTGGAACGGTGACCATCGGAACCGGATCCAGCTCCTTGAGAGTCGGCGCCGCGAGCACAGGTGTCAGGGCGACCGCACAGGTTGCCGTCACGAACAGGCTCATGCATGTCCACCTGGTTCTTCTCCTGGTCAAACCTTGAGTCATTTCTTCTGCTCCTTGCTCCCCGCGATTGCCTGGGCCGTATGAATCTTGATCTCACCGACAAGCCGTTCCACCTTGCCCGTGTCTCCCCGGTCGGCCGCCTCCTGCGCCTGTGTCACAAGGGTTCTGGCTTCATGCAGATGATGTTCGATCTGCGCCTGCAGGTCAGGCGAGGCCACGGTGCCCCCCAGGGCCGCGCGGTGATACACCTCCCACGCGTGATCCACGCTGTGTTCCGCCTCATGCACCATCTGGAGTTTCTCCGGATGGGGGTGGCGGCTGGCATCGATCGGACCGGCGTGGAGATCCGCCGTCATCAAGAGCGCGGTGAATCCGCCGACCAGTGTGATCATCGTGCTGTACGTCATACCTCTGCCTCCGTGGGGTGTATGGCGGGCCGGCCCCTCCCGCCCTGTGCACTCATCGCTGCTTCATCGACTGTTCGATGAGAGGTCGCAGCTCCAACAATTCAACGTTCGCCGGATCCATGGCCAAACCCCGGCTGACCGCCTGCAGGGCCTCAGTGAAGCGTTCCCGCCCCATTTCCACCAACGCGGTGATGTAGCTATCCCTGATGCGCTGCTCCCAGTCGGCTGGAGCCGCCTTGGCGCACCGGAAACCGAGACCGACGCCGTAACTGTTATTGAGCGGATGATTCCAGAACCGGTGCGTCGAGCGTATCGTGCCTTCCGGCGCGATCCACGAGCCGCCGCGGATGACTCGCTTTTCACCGACGGTCAAGCGGTCGACGTAGGTTCCGGTTCCACCGATCCACAAGGGTTTTTCCGGGCCGGTGGGATTCACCATGGTTTCGAGTCTCCCGTAGTATTTCGGGTCATACCAGTCGCCGACCCATTCGAAGACATTGCCCGCCATGTTGTACACGCCGTAGTAGCTCGCACCCTCCGGATGAGAATCCACCGGCAAGGTCGCATCATGATGCCTGTCATAATTTGCCTTGTTCGAATCGAAGTCGTTGCCCCAGGGATAGAGGTTGCCGTGCGGGCCGCGAGCCGCCTTTTCCCACTCGGCTTCGGTGGGCAACCGCTTCCCGCGATATTGACAGTAGGTTTTAGCATCGATCCAGTTGACGCCCACCACCGGCTGCTGAGGCTTGTTTAAGCGCGGATCGTCCCAGTAGGCCGGCGCGGGATGTCCGGTCGCCTTAATGAAGGCACCATAGTCCTTGTTCGACACCTCGTACTTGTCGATGAGATAGGAATCCAGGAACACCATATGCGCCGGCCCTTCGTCGTTGAACGCTTCGGCAGACAAGGGCGTCTTCATTCGCTTGTCGTACAGCGTCAGCCGGCGCCCTGAATCTGCCGGGTGGACCTTGTCTAACCCCATGATCGACGGTCCTTGTCCCACGTAGACCATACCTTCGGGAATGATGGAATCCTCCGCCTGTGCCGTCGCGGCCATGACAGCGACGGTCATGATCAGTCCTGCCTTGACTACATTCCTCATTGTCTTCATGCGATACCTCCTGCACTGAGGGCCGGGCCGGGGGACGGTCAGCCGCCCCCTCCACGGCTACGTGCTACTTCTTCATGCTCTTCTTGATGAGATCGCGAGTGGCCAGATACTCTTTGTTGTCGGGATCCGCCGCCAGAGCCTTCTCGATAGAGGCGAGGGCGTCGGCATTCTTCTCCGCTCCCATGCCTACAAGCGCCTGAATGAAGGCATCACGCCCGGCTTGAGCGGCCTCATCGGACACCACGCTGGCCGACTTCGCGCAACGGAAACCCAGCCCGACGCCATAGGAGTTATTCTCCGGCTGATTCCAGAACCGGTGGCTGGTGTGCAGCGAGGTTTCCGGAGCCAGCCAGGACCCGCCACGCAACACCTTCACCGGCCCTTGATTCGCGAAGTTGTAGCCCTTATCCGCGCCACGTGGATTCAACGCATTGCTGGTGCGGTAATATTTTGGATCGTACCAGTCGTCCACCCACTCGAAGACATTACCCGCCATGTTGTACACGCCATAGCCGCTCACCCCTTCAGGGTAGGAGTCCACCGGCGTGGTGCGTCCCACATTCTGTCCATAGTTGGCCTTCTTCGGATCGAGGTGATGTCCCCACGGGTAGTGATTGTCTCCCTCCGGACCCTTGGCAGCTTTTTCCCATTCCGCCTCGGTGGGCAACCGCTTGCCGTCCCACTTGCAAAAGGCGTTGGCATCCGTCCAACTCACTCCCACGACCGGTTGCTCGGGCTTGCTGAGACGCGGATCGTCCCAGTAGGCCGGTGCCGGATGACCGGTGGCCCGCATGAACTCCTTGTACCGCGCGTTCGACGCTTCGAACTTGTCGATCAGGTACGCATCCAGCACCACCTGGTGCCTCACCTCATCGGAATGTTCGTTACTGCCCATGGTGAATTCGCCGCTCGGGATGAGGACCATGTCCTTATGGTCGCCGGCCGCCTTCGCCGACACGGCCATCGACATGGATCCAGCCACGAGCATCGCTCCTATTCCAATTTGAAGACCTGTGTGCCTCCGCATGAGAAACCTCCTTGGTTGAGAACCCTGACAGCCCCCCGGTGGGGTCACGATTGTTGCTAAACAGAGACCTGGCCCTGCAGGACCGGCTTCGACGACCTCATCTCCCGCACTACGCCGGCAGACTGCTGTAGGTACCGGTTCCACCGAATGACCGGATCGACGACATCCCCGCATTGCACACAACGCGAAGTGGCGCTATCGAGCCCGCTGGCTCCGCTCAACAGGTCCGTGCAGAAATCCCGAACCATTAGTCCGCCGCACCGCAGGCAGCTCGACTCTTGCTGAAGAGTCAGGATCTGTCTCCGGATGTCACTCAGTCCCGCAGTTCCTTCCATTGTCTTCGTGGTCGCCATGATCACTCCTCGCATGTTCATGTCCAATGTTTGCAACCTCTATGTCCAATGTTTAACCCTTTTTGTCCAATGTGTCAATAGTTATTTCAATAAATATTTGACAAACATTGGACACCGCCATATACTCGGAAGCACAACAATGAATACGCACAGAATTCATAGGGTTGCGAAGCTCACCGGTCTAAGCCGCGATGTCATTCGGGTGTGGGAGCGCCGATTTGACCTGCTCAAACCGACACGCGGCGCGAATCGCTATCGCAATTATTCGGATGAAGATGTGGCCTTGCTGCGCTATCTGAAGCAGCAACTGGATGCGGGAGCATCAATCGGTGATCTCGCCAAGCTGGGGCGCGAGGAGTTGATCACCCGCCTGCGCGCGGAAGCGCCGCGCACCGCCGTGGTAGACAATACCTTCGACCGACTCTTGCGAGAACTCCTCTCGGCCTTGGAACCACTCGACCGCGTCACATTCGAGAAACGCTTGAACGGCGCGGTCGCAGTCGTGCCGTTTGAAGAGGCACTCCACGGAATTCTGCTCCCGCTGCAGGAACGCGTCGGAGACCTGTGGCACAGCGGGCGCATCAGTATCGCCGTCGAACATTACGTGACCAGCCAAATTCAGCAAAAGCTGTATGCGGCCATGAATCAATTGCCGGTGGCGGAATTCGGCGCGAAAGTCGTCGTGGCCTGCCCCCCCGGCGAAGAGCACGACATTGCGGCACTGGCAGTCGCCTACCGGTGCCGCGTGCGTGGATGCCGGGTCTACTACTTAGGATCCAACGTGCCGATCACCTCCCTCAGCAGGCTCTGCAGGGAGGTCGTCCCGGATCTGACCATCCTGTCGTTGACCTTGGTGCTGCGGGAAGGCCACGCAGCGGAATTGATTCACTCGCTCGCGGAGGAATTGAAACCCGTCACCACGGTCATAGCCGGCGGCCACGGCGCGCGCATGATGCGCGGTCAGTTTGCGCAAGACGGCATCAATGTCCTGGACACCTTCAGCGAATTGGACGAAGTACTGGAGCGATTCACCCGGCGCTTTACGATCCCGGGATGACAGAAAGGCACCGTTCGGATGGCCGTCTATCCACTCACCGTGTTCTACGACGGAGCCTGCCCCATTTGCGCCCGAGAAATGGCGCTGATGAAGCGTCTGGACAGGACACAACGCCTCACCCTGCTCGATTTTTCTCTTGCCGGCTTTGCCGCACCGGCCGACCTGGCTGTCACAGATCTGAGCGCAGTGATCCACGCCCAGTGGGCGGACGGCACCGTTATCACCGGGGTCGAGGTCTTCCGTGCGATTTGGGAGGCGATCGGTCTGGGATTCCTGTCTCGTCTCAGCCGGCTTCCGTTGGTTGCCCCACTCATGGTGACGGCCTACGGGTGGTTTGCCAGAAACCGGCTCTGGCTCACCGGCCGCAGCAATGCCTGCCCTGGAAATGCCTGCGCCGCAGCTTCCCCCGCATCAATACAAGCCCCGCAATAGTCCGCCTCCTCTCTCGTTCCCAACGCGCCAGTCATGACGGAGCGCAACGGAGCCGCGAGGCCCGGAACAGGCCTTTGTACCTAAACCATGAATGTTCATCTATCGCGACAGACCTTGAGAGGGAGCGAGACGTAACGAGCGGATCGTCGACTCACTCCCGGTTGGTCGAACCTAACCTCGCGTGGAGGAAAAGTCTGACAGAGGCGCCCTACACATCCATCCGAATCTCACCCAATAGCACTAACCATCAGGAACCGCCAGGCCTGGGTAATTTCCTAGTGTCTACCTGGGAGCTCCCTTGCTGACAATTTCCAAGGAAATGCTACTGTTATGCAGAACGTCGTCCTGGCGCGAGACCGCGCACCAGAGTCATCGGAAACAGGACCGCCGCTTCACGTCACATTCATCCGCTTCAGCATGACATTACGCGTCAGCCTCATCGTGCTGTTCAGCATCGCCGTGATCCTGCTCCTGGTAGGTTATTTGGCGGGCCAGTACCACCCGGACCTCCTGCCGCATACGTTCTCATTGCAAACCGCTCCCCCCGATCCCTCACAGGGACAGCCAGGTGTGACCATCAACCTGCCGCCCGTCGTCGCGCCCGTGGATGACGGCCAGCGCTACTATTACGTGCAAGTCAATTTGGCCCTGGAGCTTGATCGCTCGGGGACTGCCGGATTGATCCAGGCCCGCCACGACGCGATCGATCGGCAGGTGATGGAAATTCTCCACACCTATGCCGTCAGCGATCTGCGCGCGTCCGGGCAGTTACCGGCCTTGCGAGCAGACATTCGACGCGCCATCAACAAGTTGCTTCCCAAAGGACAGGTCCAGAACGTCTACATCACCAATTGGTTGATGACCCCGGTCGGGTACTGACCCGCCTCCGCAAGAGATACGCTTGCCGACAGATCGACCGTCACACTCTGGTGCTTCTGAAAGACTGAGACAGCTAGTCCGGATGAAACCCCGCTTGCGTTAGGCGGAGGGGACCGGCTGGTGTCGTGGCTGGATTGTCATGCGGATGCCGTGTTTCGGACGCAAGGTCACCATGATTTCCGGCTCGACGTGTTCCTGCGCCAGCTGCAGATCGTGGGAGCGACCGATCAGCGCCAGGAGCAGCGGTCCTTCCACCGTCGCGAAGTGCGTCCCCACGCAGGCCCGGGGCCCTGCGCCGAACGGCAGATAGGCGCATCGGGAAGCCGGCCGTTCGCCCTCCAGCCATCGCTCCGGCATGAATCGCTCTGGATCGCGCCAGAAGGCCGGGTGTCGGTGCAGGTGATAGATGCCCACCAGGACAAGCGCCCCGGCAGGCAGGGTCAATCCCCCGATCCTTGTGCGGGTGGCGGCCTTTCGCTGGACCGCCGGAACGGGG
The DNA here is from genome assembly GCA_000196815.1 of Nitrospira defluvii. Classification (GTDB taxonomy): domain Bacteria; phylum Nitrospirota; class Nitrospiria; order Nitrospirales; family Nitrospiraceae; genus Nitrospira_A; species Nitrospira_A defluvii_A. The sequence goes on along the minus strand of FP929003.1, from coordinate 156,449 downwards.
GGATATAAACGAACCGCTTCATCGAAAACCGCGCGCGTGTACGGGAGCTGTTGAAGATCGTCGGCCTGAGGCGTTCGACCCTGCAGCACCCGGTCCACCTCTTCGTGAAAACGCGCCTTTACCTCCGGATGGATGGCAAGCAGGTACCAGGTCCAAGCGAGGGCATTGGCGGTGGTCTCGTGTCCGGCTGCAAAGATGGTCAGCGCTTCATCCCGCAGGTCCTGATCGCTCAGCCCGACGCCCGTCTCCTCATCACGGGCCCTGAGGAGAAGATCGAGGAGATCGTCGTGCTGCGCTCCGGTGCGGCGGCGCTCGGCGATGAATCCATAGATCAGCTTGTCCATGAACTGCAGAGCGAGACGAAATTCACGGTTGCGCGGGGTTGGCACCCACAGGGGCAGGCGCACGGGACTGTGAAACGAATCGAACGCATACTTCAGACTGACCCGTAGCGCATGACTGATGTGATCGATCTGGTCGGCCACGTTCGTGTGAAACATCGTATGAGAGATCACTTCGAGGGCCAGTCGCATCATTTCGTCGGCGATATCGACCGAACGTGCCGCGTGGACCGTCCAACCCGCGATCCGCTGCTCGCCCACCTGCGCCATACGCTCGGCCATCGCCGCCATGCGGGCGCGATGAAAGACCGGCTGGATGATGCGCCGATGCCGCTTCCAGACGTCGCCCGAACTGGTCACCAATCCGTTACCCAAGACCAACGCAAGGCCGGTGGGACGCCGCGGCTCGTACACTTTCACGAAACGATCGGCCTGATGGACAAGAACCTCTTCGGCGAGATCGGGATGGCTGAGGAGGTAGAGCGTCTTAGGACCAAGCCGAAAGCGCAGGGCATCGCCGTGCCGTCGCCACCACTGCGACATGGCCTCCAACGGTTGCCGCCTGAACGCACGCAGGTGGCCCAACAGAGGCTCGCCGCCGGGAACATCGACCAGCGTAGGAGATGGGTTCACATCGACAGGCATTGAGTGGGATGAGACGGGTGATTGTTGGGCGTGCCGGGCATGGGATCTCGCAAGGACTTTTCCGCATGGTACAAACTTCGAGTGAAGAGTGGTAGGGCCGAACCACCAGGGCTACATGGCGTTTGGCTGTCCAGCGTTTAGTAGCTCTGCAGATTCGGCTGCGGCTGGCACTCGTCGGCCTCGTACAGGCCCGGTCAAAGACGTGTGGTAATTGAAATACCGCAGAATATTCGAACGGTCGAGATAAAGAGAGGAGAGGCTAGAAAGACTGGTAGAGGGCTTTATCCCGTCGCCAAGAACGATCTAGAGAGGCTCCGGGGCGAGCAAACTGTGTGTGGTGCCGAAGCCGGGAGTGTGGAAACGGCACCAAATTCACGTAAGTCCTTGATATTCGCAACTCGCCCAACCATTTCTCGTAGCAAGTTATCCACAATCGTGTAGCAGTTTGCTACGAGCCGACGCAATACCCCCAGGAGTACACCATGAGCCTCGCACTGATAACGGAGTGCCTTCACGCGCTCCACCCCACAGCTATGATCTTTCCACCAGTGGACGGAATGTTGCGGGAGTGGTTCAATCCCGCTGTGACAGACTTGTTCCTTCGCTTTGCCATCGAGCACCCGCAAGACCGGATGCAGTCAGTGAAGATCGACGGCCCCGAGGGAAGGTGTCACGAGGTTTGCTTGACCCATTGCACACATCACGCCGACCTTCTTCCCTGGTTCGGGTTTGTCCTTCTGGAAGAGAACGGGGAGACTCGTTGGTGGTTGCATAGCCGCGCCACTACCGCAGACCTGGGTACTCGCCTTGAGAACGACCCAACCTTCTCACACAGCACGCGCTACATCGGCACGCTTTGGAGCAGGGAATTATTCAGGGCCATCACACGTAAACCAGGGGCAGCGGTTCCCGATCCACTACCGGAAGTGTTTAGGCGAAGTGTTCACGAGCAGCCCACGAGCAAGGAAGGGCGACGGTGGGTAGAGTCTAGGCAGTCAACCCTACCGGCAGAAAAAATATAAAAAATCCGTCAGGGTTATCGACAGGCGTAGGCCGCGAACGTCCCCCTACTAGGGTATGGCTCGCAAGTCTCCCGCCACGTTTCGTGCCTGTTTCTCTACTAGGCCAGGGTTGCGCGTGGGCGAAATCTTAGTGGGCGCGCGCAAGGTGTGAAATGTAGCAAGCGGCGCGCCCAGTCCTTTTTGCGGCAACCTTGCCATGCTACCCACACCACGCCGTATCACCGAGTTAGGCGTTGGGGCTGAGCAAAGTAAAGCAAACGATCTCGGGCACTTCACCATCCCTCCACAGGCGGAAATGATGCGCGGGTGGAATGCTCACTACGTAGTGTTGCCATCGACCACAGTTGGGTGTAACGTCGAACCAATGAAAGGAGAGCCGCCATGCTTAGAACAATACTCGTTGCAGCCGTTGTGTCCGTCCTAGTGAGCGCAGCCAACAGCGAGTCCACAGGGCCATGCGGGAATGAGCCAGGAGGATTCAGCGGGAACTATCAGGAGCTACAGAACAGGAACCCTTACGATAATGGTGGGCGCAACCCTTACGATAACTCGACATGGAGTCAGCCCGATCCATCCAGGGCTTACGGTGGACAGGCAAAGCCATACCCTTACTAGCTCAGGCCGCTACTTGCAGTAACCGCCAACACGTCTTGAGGCTGATGCCTACCTGCCGCGCTATCGGCCTCATGCCTAGCCCTTGTTTCCTGAGTGCCAACACCTTCGCTACTAGGTGAGGGTCGGAGACTTCATAGGGTTTGCGGCCCCATAGCTTGCTAGGATCGTTGGCGCGCGCCCGCCTGATGCCCGCCTTCACTCTCTCCTGAATCATGCTGCGTTCAAACTCAGCAAACACGCCCAACATGCCGAACAGTGCCTTACCGCCTGGGGTCGTGGTGTCGATGCCTTGCTGGTGAATCAGCAGGTCAATGCGCTTGCTGTGTAGCTCAGACAGGAACTCGACCAAGTGTTGCAGCGAGCGTCCGAGTCGATCCACTGCCCATACCATCACCACGTCGAAGTCCTTCCGAGCCGCGCCCTTCCATAGCCGATCAAACGCCGGTCGGTGTTCCCTTCCCTTCGCACCCGAGATGCCACGGTCTACAAACTCCTCAACCACTACCCAGCCGTTGCGCTCAGCCGTCGCCCGTAGCTCCTGCACTTGGTTGTCAGTGGTTTGCCCATCGGTACTCACCCGAGCGTAGATCACTGCCCGCCTTGCCTTGCACACCATATCCAGCCTCCCGCGTTAGGTGTTCCCCTAGACAGTTGCAATCTATAACACATGGGCAAGTACGTCAAGGGGTCGAATGGCGCGGGGTTTCATGGGGTCGTTTCGGGTAGGTTTTGGGGAACAGGGTAACGATGCAAAGTACCCGTACCCCTCAACAGCGGGCCTAGCAGCCACAGGAGCGGGGATTCACCCTGGTACTCCCAATTTTTTCGTCCCCCCGAATTTGGATGCTGCCGTCCTATGCGTACCGCCACAGGGGGGAAACTATGCCTTTCTATCCTAGTGATTTCCGCGCCACCCGTAGCCCTTTCGCCTAGTAGCCCATGCCTCGTTGGTAGTCCCTGAGAGCCGCGAGCCGAGGCCACTAGAGCGGGTGCAGGGGCTGTTGAGGGAAGCGGGAATATGTTTGAATTCAGGAATACCCTGCCAATGAGAAGCACAGCAGGGGAAACCGTGACCGGCCCTCCCTCAGCACTCAAGGCTGACGTGCATTCTCAGAAAGCGTGCAAGTGGTGGTGTGGCCTGGGGAAATCGTTCAGGAGGTTGTCCGAATTCAGACGGAACCTGACTATGCGGAGCAGCACAAGGTGAAGGAACCGGCCGAGCCCATTCCTCGCAACCCTTCGCCCACTACCAGCCGAACACCCTCCCCCCAGAAATGGTGAGGATGCCCCAGGAAGCCGCCTAGGCGCCTCTAGGATCAACGATCTCTGCCCAGACTGCCCCTCACCCAGTGCTATTACATTAGGGCCTGTGACCTACGCAAGGTTGGCGTCTCATATTTCGCACTTTGGTCCGTACGTAATCGGGGAGAGCAGCTAAAGGGAAGTGCCATCTAGCGACCCTAAGCCGGCAACTCCAGCCAGTTAGCACGAGGGCACGCCCACAGGCCCACATTTTCACGCATGGCTCGCACCCCTCGTCCCTATTTCAGTCCCGATCAGTTCCACCAACGGACAACCACACAGGAGGTCAACCGCCATGAATCTAGATTCGGGAAAACAACTTACGCCTTCGACTCAAGAAACCCCCGCAATGGTCAAGGCAAGACTACATGGCACGCAGTACGCCTCGATGTTGAATCAGAGGGCGTGCTTACCCAGTTGCAAGCCACCTATAGCGATCCTACGAACCCACTCAACAAGCTCAACGCGAGTGCGGTACTGCGAAGGGCGCTGAAGTTCTACGGCGCACATGCGCTCAAGCCAGAAGTACAAACCGCCGAGTACGGGAACCTTCGGTATGGATCAATCATCCCGGCACGAAGGAACCGGCATAGAAACCCAGTAGCAACAACTCACAGGGTGTACTCTAAGTAGTCCGCCAATGTGGCCCGATCAGTTGCACATTGATGAAAGGAAACTACGTACATGCTAACAGATGATGAACGCAAAGAACGAAACAGGCTGTCCTGTAAGAAGTGGCGCGAGAACAACCCCGAGTACAACCGTGAACGGCAGGCGAAGTGGTACGCCGCGAACAGGAATGACGTAATCAGCCGAGCCCGACAATGGCAGGCATCAAACCCTGAGCGTGCCAACGCGCTGATCCGAGAAGGTAAGTGGCGCAAGCAGGGCATCACCGGCATGACGATGGAACAATATCAAGACATGGTGATGGTTTGCTCTGCCGTCTGTGAAATCTGTCAGAAGCCGAGCATCAAAGGTGCCAAGGGTCGCGCCCTGGACCTCGATCACGACCACGCGACTAACGAGGCGCGAGGATTATTGTGTCTGCCGTGTAATCGCAAGTTGGGCCGGATCGACAAGCATGGGCTCTTCGGCCCTCACAAGTGTCCTCACAACTTCGTCGTCAAGGCGTTCATTTACCTACTTCACGCCAAGGTCCGACAGGGGGTGGGAGGGTTCTGGGTGTCCAGCGCTCCAGCACCACAGTAGCCCATTTCGCGCCTCACAAAAGCAGCGCTGCTCTAGGCGATTCACACGCACCCACGCCAAATGAGTTTCCGCACCCATACCAAGGCCCATGTCCCAACTCGATTGGGCACCGGCCCACATTTCAACGCCTTCGTCACATCTCCTGTACTTATCTCTTCAAGTCACAAGCATACGAGTCTCGCAGCTAGTCAACCCGCAGCCCACATCAACCAACAATCCCACGAGGAGGTTTTAGCCATGAACGCCAACGATCCATCCGTCAACACCATGTTTCGAGTGCGGCCTCGGGTTTACGGCCACAGTTCTGTCCACCCTGTGAGGCTTTCAGACAAAGAAGATCGGTCCATCGAGTTGCTTCGCTCCCTCTTGCACGGCACGGAGGAACACCACGTTCCTTCCGTCTCGATGCTGATGCGGGCCGCCATCAATCACTACGCCAAGTACGTAGAGATCAGCGCCCGTCAGCATCCTCTGTTCGCTGGGTCGGAGTGGCAACGCCTGACTGCTGGTAAGGACGTGCGAGTGGCGAAGGACCGGAAGGGCCTACACCCGAAACGAGGGAGGAAGTAGGAAGTACGCACCGTAGTTAGATCACAACAACAATGTCTCCGGAGGGAGATAAGGGATGACTCATCATGGCCGTTTCCACACCAGTCGATAACTACACCAAGGCCGTTTCTGCCTACATCACCAAAACCAACCGCATCGAACCTTGGCCGCTAATCCCCGAAGGGACACGCCGCCGAGTGTATGCCGAGATCGACGAAGCCACCGGCTACCAACTCTCTGTCTGGGAGGCATGGGCTAAGGTCGTCGAGTCAGTGGCCGGTACGTACCCCTGGTGGTTCGGGGGCACCAAGAAGGCTGATAACCAAGCGGCCTCGTGTCGTCGGAAGTTCAATGCCAGGGTGTTTGGTGGGAACTCAATCGAAGCCACCGAAGACATTGAAATCACAGAGGATTTCTGATTACCCCCACGCCAAACGCAAAACCGCACCCATACCAAGGCCCATGTGAACGATTCGGCCCAGTTGGGGTGTGAATTTACCCCCCAAAACATTGGGGTTTTCACTCGATTTGCCCCAGGATTTTGCCTCTACCCACGGTTTCTACCAAGTCGGTGCTTTGCCTCAACTCATGTCGGCCACTGTGCGCCGGCCATCGTGGAACCACCGGCAACGTGCGCCAAGCCGGGGGGAAGCAAACGAAGGAAGCAACCCCTGTCTCACACAATGACTTGGAGCGAGCAGCACCAACAGGAAGGGGCCGCAGATCGTTCTCACAGGGTTCCACAAGCAAGCCACAGTCTGAAAGGGAGACTATCTACCATCATGGAACAGCACAACTTGATTCGTGTCGGCGCATCGTTCACTCGTTGTTCGTGTTCGCTTTGGGGGTGCATCGGTAGCAGCAGCGAGCCGCGATGTACGGGCCGAAGCACCTACGCCGGCGGGTGTGAGCCGTGGTGACGCTAGAGGACGTGCTAGCGAGGATGCCCGCCAAGCGACGGCCAACGCTCAAGCGGCGACTGAGGCCCCGATGGGCCGAGATCATGGACGGCCTAGAGGCTCGCAAGTGGGCCTCGATGGAAGAAGCCAGGAAAGCGTTGAGATTGGGCTACAGAGGAATCTACCTGATTCGCTCAGCCCTGAGACTGGCGGGAGTCATGGCATGGGACAGCCCGTTCTCGCTAGCCAGGGATGCCAAGCCAACACCGACACAGCAACGGTTATTCACAATGACGAAGGAAGGATTCAGGTATGCCCAGTGACTTCAAGAGCGGCCTGCACGCGCCGCTCCCGCAGCCTTCGTCACCAATCGGGCACAGACACCGGAGCGCACAGGGTCATGCTGAACAGCGATGCCTCAGTCGATCCGATGGACCACAACAAGTAGCCCGCAACACTAGTATCCTGGTTTTATAACAAGCTCTGACACTTCAGAGAGAAGAGGAAGGTGAATTACTATGGCAACAACAACGAGATCTGACGGAGGGGGGCACGCCCTACGACGTGAGCAAGGGCGACAACAACGGCATTCGTGTGGAGGCATATCCACACGTCTGCCCTCCGACCACTCGTAGAGACAATGGAGATCCAGGCACCGACGTGACGTATGACCGCGTGAGCGGAACCATCGTCAAGGCTGCCTAGCTCGCAGCAGCAGCAGCAGCAGTAGCAGTGGGCCGGTACTCAATGGGCATCGGCTCACTCGCACATCTAAGTAGTTCCTCTTCCAATCAACTCTTCAAGCGAACAACTTCCCTGTGGCTCTCGTGGTTGAACGAGGCCCCTCCCTCCTCGCGTGTAGCGACGGGAGTTCATGGGGAGGTTGTTCACTTGGACACTACAGCGAACTGGGAGGTTTGCAATGTTATCCACACACGAAGCACAAGAACTCGAAACGCTCACGAGCGAGTTACATTTCCAGATTCTCCGAGAACACGGCAACCGACCAGATGCAGCACAACAGCTTGCTCTCCGAGCCGTCCACAATCAGCTTGCAGGAATGGTCACTGAGGGTTCACCCATGCAAGGTCGTTGGTGCTTGTCAGCGCCTATCGGCTTTGGGAAGTCGAGCGCTGTGGCCGCGTTCTTGTCAGCCGCACGGCAGTTAGGCTTTTTAGGCAAGCTCACAGTCACGATTGCAGCCGCGAGGGTGGAGCAGTTGTACGACTTTGAAGAGGCGATCCTGAATGCCGGTATCCCGAAGAGTGAGATCAGGCAGTATGTGAGCGTCCTACACAAGGATAAGAACGCCAAGCGGAACAGCGATGAGGACCGAGAGGCCCCAGTGCTTCTCATCACCCACGAGAAGATGCGACGGGTGTACGCACGCCCTGAGCGAAACGTCATTGACCGCAAGCCGGTGTACTTCCTCAAACGCGATCTAGTGGTGTGGGATGAACGGTGCCTCGTTACCTCTCCGATCAGTCTCCCCTTGAAAGACTTGAAACAGGCGCACGGCGCATTGAAGGCCGATCACAAGCCACACCACAAGCCGCTCATTGACTGGCTCGATCAAGTGTTGCCGTTGCTCGTTAAGACTGCGGCGGTTATGTCCACCAAGTACAGCAAGGGATCGTTGCCCAAGTCCGTTGGTGTAGCCCCAGAGCTACCAGCGGGGAACATCACCCACTTCCTCGCCAACATCTATGGTGCAGGGGTCGCGCAAAAGACTCTGCAAGACTTCCTGAGTATGATGCAGTTCAGACTACGCCTCATCCCTATCAAGGGACACGAGGCAATGGTGTCCTACTTTGTGGTGGTGCCCGATCATATCACCAACGTGCTTGTGCTGGATGCCTCATTCAAGGTGTCAGAGTTGAGCACACGAGACGCTTCGATCAAGAGCCTAGAGGATCATCACCCAATGCTGTGTGAGTTGAAACGAACCTACGGCAAGACTCTGAGAGACGTGATTGAGTATTCGACTCTTCGCTTCACCCACTGGAATGTGCCCACAGGGAAAGACTCGGTTGTGAAAGCGCTGACTGAGTACACCAATGGAACGGCCAAGGGTGGGAACTCAGTACAGGAGTTGGTTGAGATTGTGAAAGCACGACAAGCCGCTGGTAAGGCTGTCCTCATCTGGGCGCACAAGGCCAGCATGGGATGTAACAACATTCCACAAGCTCTGGAAGCCGCTCTACAGAAGGGCGGCGTAGACACCATGAAGATGATCAACAACCCCAATAGCCGTGGGGGTAAGGAGTCAGTGCCACAAGTCCGAGTGGAGAACTACGGACAGCATGACGCGACGAATAAGTACTCCTACTGCAACGTGGTGATCCTGTTCGGTGTCCAACGGAGACAGCTAGGAGACATTAGTGCGGCCATCCTTGGGGTAGACCGTGAACTAGGTGCCAAGCTGAAGTATGCAGAAGTCTACGCAGCACGAGTTGGTGAATCTGCCGTGGTGAGTCAGCAAGCCATAGGTAGAGGAGTCAGCCGTGTGACGCTGAATGGGATAGCGGGCGAACAGGAAACGATACTGTTCTACGAGGACACCGCAGACTTCAACCTCACCGAGCGCTTGGTAGACATCTATCCAGGGGCGAAGTGGGATGAGTACCAGCCGAGGTTTGCAAAGGAGTCGAAAGGCTTGGTGAGTCGATGGGCACCGATTGTTCTGAAGCACGCCAACGAGTCAGGCCGTGAACGGATTAGCAGCCGAGACTTGAAAGCGGGCGTAGACGCAAATGTGTGCGGGCACTCGTGGTCAGACATCCTCGATGAGGTCTGTAGGTTAAGTGCGGTGGGTCATAAAGAGTACTCTCTTGTGAGTGACCTCCCTTACCGCGCAAGTCCTTGGATTCGTGAGGGAAGAAGCCTGGTGAGGGCTACGGCAGAGCGGTATGGATTCAAGGACGAAACGGTAGCAGCGGCCTGAGCCTCAGTAGTGAAATGACCAGAGGTCTACCTGGGAGACTGGGTAGACTTCCCCCCCTCTATCTCACTGGACAGGGCTCAACTTCCTCAATGGAAACAAGCAGATCAGAGCATTGAGCGTGCTGCGTAGAACCTACTCATTTGCCTATAGAGGGATAGAATCCGAACCTACTCATTTGCATGCAGTGAAAGGCCCTGGTTGAGCACTCTACCGGGCTACAATGGAGTCGGCTAAGGCGGAGTGTCTATCAAGGGCACCCCGCCGTTTCTTTTGATGAGCCGCATGAGAAGTGGTCGCCGCCAATTCTTTTAGGGACAGCCGGCCACATCTCAAGCCAGATTCTCACATAGTAACAACAACTTGCGTGTAGCCTTGTGATTTCATCGAGAATATCAATGGGTTACGAGGCGCACCTAGTAAAATGAAGGACTTAGGGGGGGAGGTCATCAACATGGCCGACGGTTCAAGCTCGCCGCATGAGAAGTGGTCGCCGCCAATTCTTTTAGGGACAGCCGGCCACATCTCAAGCCAGATTCTCACATAGTAACATGAATGACTTAGGGGGGGAGGTCATCAACACGGCCGAGGGTTCAACGATGACCTGAACACCTACTTCGGGCGGGGGGAACCCGATTGGGCCGATGACGACGTGGCATAGTGGGTTGCCCGCCGCTCAAGGGCCTCCGTGACGGGTCGGCCACAACATGAACCAGAACACCCTCCAGAAATGGCGAGGATGCCCCAGGATCAACGATCTCCTTCAGGACGAGGGTTGGTAGGGGTCGAGCCTTCCGACTCATCCTGGAGGCAGCTAGGCCCCTTCCTGACGATTAGCCCCCCATAAGGTTCACAAACCAGACAGACTGTAGCCCTTCCGGGTTATACGACGGTCAGCCCACTTCCCCCCGCAGTGGTGGCACCGGCTGGGCGGGCTAGACCCTCTGAGCTCGGGGGTTACACATATACCTATACCTATACCTATAAAGTATGGCTACGCTTATAGACCTAGAGGTAAGTCAGTACTATTCAGTGGGCTAAGCCTGGCCTTCCTTCTAGCGCTAAGTTGTGTCAGATTTCGCTGAGGAATCAATGCGTTATATGTGGGTGTCTCCTTTTTACCACCATGCTCCCGTCCTATGCGGAGTAGCAAGGGGGCACATATATGCTTATATATAACTTAAATAAGTATATATATATAACTTAAATAAGTATATATATAACTTAAATAAGTATATATATAACTTAAATAAGTATAGACATGCTTAGACCTAGAGGTAAGTCAGTGGGCTAAGCCTGGGTTACACATACCTACTATGCTTAGACCTAGAGGTTCAGTACTGTTCAGTGGGCTAAGCCTGGGTTACACATACCTACTATGCTTAGACCTAGAGGTTCAGTACTGTTCAGTTGGCTAAGCCTGGGTTACACACATACCTGCTATGCTTAGACCTAGAGGTAAGTCAGTGAGGTAAGTCAGTGGGCTAAGCCTGGCCTTCCTTCTAGCGCTAAGTTGTGTCACCCCCTCTGCACCCACCTACCCCAAGCCTCACCAATGACCACCCCGCTACCCGTATCTGCCTGGTTGGGAACGATAAAGACTTCGCGTTATCCTCTCGACCATGCCCTCCATTCTCGATCTTCCCTACAGCTTCTCACTCTCTCACTGGACACCCCGCGCGCACCTCACCACTACCTCGTCGCCTCACTAGAGGTCGTGAGTATCGTTTTGGGCGAACACCGTACACAATGAAGTTCTACGTGACGAAACCAGGAACGGAGGAATCCCATGTCCGCTAGGCCCGCCGTCTACTATCACAAAGTGAAGGGTAAGCCGCTAGGGTTCCAACGACAAGACGCGGAGGCAGTACGCAAGCGGTCGCGGGCTGCGTCGAAGGCCGCGTACAGGGACGATCCTCAGAAAGTGAAGGCCATCAATGCTGAGTGGCAACGCGCGCACCCCGAGCAGAGAAGCGCGGCAGTCCGCAAGAGTCGATTGAAGAACCTCACCAAGTCACTCAAGCGAGAGCGAGCCTCGTGGAAGAAGCGACGAACGCCCGAGTTGTTGGCGAGGATGCGTGAGTACTCGCGTCTGTGGCGGCTTAGGAAGCGTGGTACACGGGCAACCCCTTGAGGAGCGGGCGAAAGTCCATCTTCTCAAGGTGCCCGCTCAACATGGCGAGTGGTGGTCGCAAGTACACTTGCTCGTGAACATCTTTCCCCGAGTGTCCTAGCAACTCTCGCCGTGTCTCCCCATCAACACCCACTTCGTACAGTCGAGTGGCAACAGTCGGCCTGAAGCCGTGCAGTGTTTTCTTCCCGGGAATCTTCAACCCCTTCACCGTCCGAGCAAACCACTTCGACACTGCATCGCCCATCGTAGCTCGACCCTTCTTACGTTTGTCCTTCGGAAACAGTAGCGTCTCACCTTTGGCCCTCATCCACTCTACGTAGTCGATAAACCCCAACTCGATCAGGTGGGAGTGAATCGGCACACGCCTACGGCTCGCTTTGTTCTTGAGCCTACGCCCGCGTGTCGGATCAGGTGCGAGGTCCATGAAGTACACACTGCCTTCCTTCTGGATATCAGGCAGCGCGAGGTTCGCAACCTCTTCACGCCTTGCACCGGAATACAACAGGATCAAGGGAAGGAAGTACCTCGCGTATTCCTTGTCCCACAGTTGAGCCTTGTACTTCGTACTGGTGAAGATCGTTGATATATCCTTGTCGCTGAACGTCTCGTGTGACTTCGCCTCGACACCATCAAACGCCAGTCCGTCAACGGGGTTGTCCTTACCCCGCTTTCCTTCAGCGATGAGCCAGCCGAAGAAGTGCCCGATGTGCATGAGGTCTTGATTGATCGTGTTCTTTGAGAGAAGCGCGCCACTCTTGCCAGGTTTGTGTGCCACGAGTGCGAGCGCTTCATTGATCGTTCGCCCTGGGAACCTCTTGCTGAGGTTCGCCGGCAGCTTCCGCAAGGTGTCACGGTAGAGGATGCAGTCGGCCTTGGCGATGGTGTGTACCGGCTTGTTGTTCACCACACCCAGGAAGCGCCTGAGAGCGTTCTGCTTCGCCTCGATGGTGCCAGGGGCGCGATCCTCAAAGTGTTTCAGGTAGAGTGGGATTGCCTCAGACAGCGGGAGCGCATCGAATTGAGGCCCTTCAGCAGTGCTTCCCTGATGATTCTGGAGCAGCGAACCGTTGCCTGTGGTGTAGTCACCTTGCCACCGATCCAACTCCGTCCGCAGTACGTCACGTTTCGCCCTCAGTAGTTCACGAGCCAGCCGCTTGAACGCTTCGGACTGGTGGTCCAGGGGTGGCAGCTTGTGAGTTGCCAGTAGTTCGTCCACTTCGCCCGTCACCCTGGAGTAATCACAGCCCACAAGTTCCTCGTGTGCCGCCTCCAATGCGATACCCAGTCCCGTACTGATGTCGTCCAACTTAGCCTCAGAGAGTGGCCCGCTTGTAGCGCGTTCGACTTCACCCTCTTCCAATGCCGCCGCAGTCCATCGACGTATCAACAAATCAATCTCAGCCTTGTCCATCCTGTGCCCCCCTCGACCTAACAGCAGACTGAACAGACGCGACACATTGCCCGCAACTCTACCCGCCCGCAGCTTGGCGGCTGAGTGTGAACGGGTGCCTAGTGCCGTCCAAATCTCTCTCCGTTTGATCATAGCACGCAGGGTGACAGGCACAAGGAAACGAGCGGAATATGATCGACCGCGAAGAAAAAGACGTAGCACGTTGCCTCCAATCGTGTAGCAAAGTGCTACGAGATCAGGGGCGAGAAGCGCGAATCACTAGGACTAGAGCGGGTTTTATGAGTTGATGGTGCCGAAGCCGGGAGTTGAACCCGGATACCCTTACGGGCGCTGGTACCTGAAACCAGTGCGTCTGCCAGTTCCGCCACTTCGGCATGAAGAAGAGAGCGGGATTATCGCTGATCGGTTTCGAGCCGTCAAGGTGAGGGACGCGAAAATCTCCGTCGGCTGAGGTGAATCCGGTTCACCCGACAGTCAGGACCCCGTCGGTGAGGTTCCAGGCGCCACCGGCCGTCACCTCGCGCAGGTCGCCGCTGAGCACAATACGCTCGCGGACCAACCCCGCGGCCGCCAGCAGGAAGGCCGCGCGAATGCGTGGCGCCTCATCCGCAATCAATACGTCGAACCGCACCTTGCGAAACAACGGATCGGCCGCCACCCGCGCCGCCGTCGTGACAATGACCCGCCGGTTCTGCACGAAGGCCTGCCGGTTCGTATCCTCCTGCGCCGCCAACAGCTCGCGAATCTTCTTCGTGCCCCCCAACCGGATCACGTCTTCTTTGAGTTCGGCAAATTCCGGCTTGAGTTCCTTCGGGACGGTCGCCTCGGGGATCAATTCAGCGATTCGTTCCTTGGCGATGTCGACCTCCTGGCGAAGCCCGGCGCAGTGCCGCTCATAGATCGCTTTGTACTCACGTAGCGATTCGACGTTTTTTCCTACCGCCTGCATGGACAACCGCTTCCATATGGGGAGCTGTTCATAGTCGGTCAGGGTCTGGTCGATTTCCTTGATCTTCGCCTGGAAATCGGTCAACTGGGTCACGAGTCGCCATTCCAACAACCGCACCTCGTCCAGATCCTTCTGCTTTTGAGCCTTGTAGGCCAGAATCGGCGTGAGCTCACGGAACCGATCGTATTTTTTGCGCAAGACCGCCTTGTCGGATCGAGACTTGGCATAGAACTGATGCATCTGCGCCTCGAATCCCAAATCCGGAAGAGGAATGCCTCCGCTCTCCTTGCTGGTCGCCACTTCGTACCGACTCAGCCAACTTTTGAACGTCAGCCCGGCGGCTTTCATCGCCCGGGCCGTGAGAAGGGTGATCGCATCGGCGCTCTGGTGGTCCGGGGCCACGAGAAGAATGCGTTTGTTGCCTCGAAGCAGCTCAATGACGAGCGTGGCCAGCTTTTGCCGGCGCGCCGTCAAGTCGTCTTGCCACAAGGGCGTCAGCACGGAGGTGGGCACCAGGGCCTCCAGCGCGGCGCGATCTCCGGATTGCCCCGCTTCGAGAACAGGCAGAAGCCGCTCCGCCGGGCCCAATGTATAGGAGGCGCCCGCCTTGCTCATCTCGGCCAAACGGCGGCTGGTGGTCAGGGCCATTCCACTGGCATCCGGCACCAGCGTGGCGCTGGGCACCACATCGCCGACAGCATCGAACAATTGCAGCACGAGGCGCTCCCCGTCCTGAAACAGCACAATGCCCTCCGTGGGTTCAGCCTCTTCGCCCAGGAGCAGCGTCACAGACAGATCGGCTCCGACCACCACGTCGACGGAGAGATAGAACTCATACAGGTGCAAATTCCCGATGGTCTGAAGCAGCCGGCCTCGCGTGAGCGGAATCGATTGGTCGAGCCCCTGCTCCGTGCTGCGCGCGGCATCACCTTCCAGCGTTGCGGCCAGTTGATCGAGGAGATCGGGCAAGGTGTCTGGTATTGCGGTCATGTTCCGTTCTTCCCCCGCGTGTTGTCGTGGCGCAGCCTGCGGTGCCGATCGCACACCAGCGCATCGTTCATCGAATCGGGAGCGTATCTTAAAGAGTTCCCAAAGATCCTGTCCACCAGCGACGCACGCACCATTTCATCCACCGTCGAAACGCGAAAACGAACGGAAAGAGCCGCACTGGGCGCCTGCAACGCCATTTCGAGCCGAATGAAGAAAACCGCCCGATGGCTCCAGATCAATTGACTTTTGCACAGCCCGCCAGTATGCTTTTTCCCTTTCCAACAGAAGGAGTTGCAGTATGAAGGTGATTCTCCAAGAAACACTCGAAGGCGTGGGCGACCTCGGCGACCTTTTGGACGTCTCCAATGGGTTTGCCCGGAACTATCTCTTGCCCCGCAAGAAGGCCGTTGAAGCCAATAGCCGGAACATTAAAGAATTCGAACATGCCAAGCGGGCTGCGGCCGAGAAGGCCAAGAAGGAAAAGCAGGACATCGAGGCGCACGGCAAGAAGATCTCCGCCGTCTCGCTGACCATTGCCGCCCAGGTCGGAAAAGACGACAAGATGTTCGGGTCCGTGACGGCCAAGGATATTGCGGACGGGTTGGCGGAGCAGGGATTCACCGTGGATCGCCGCAAGATCCAGCTGGCCCAGCCCATCAAGGAACTCGGCACCTTCGCCATTGCCATCAAGCTGCCGCGCGAAGTCACCGCGACCATCGCGGTCCATGTGGTGAAGAAGCAGGAAGAACAGGCAGAGCCGGAAGAAGCCGCACCAACCGCATAACCCGTTGCGGGATCATGCGTGGCCACCGGATAGCAAGCCACGCTCGGAGGAAGCATGCAGGAGCTGATCGGTTCGTTGGACGCGTTAAAATCAACCGACCCTGAAACCTACGAGGCCATCGTCGCCGAGGAGCAGCGGCAACGGGACAAGTTGCTGTTGATCGCCTCGGAAAATTTCGCCAGCCCCGCCGTCCTGGCCGCCCAGGGCAGCGTCATGACGAACAAGTATGCCGAAGGGTATCCCGGCAAACGCTATTACGGCGGTTGCCAGCATGTCGATACGGTTGAAAGCCTCGCCATCGAACGCGCCAAAAAGATCTTCGGCGCCGAGCATGTGAACGTGCAGCCGCATTCGGGATCGCAAGCCAATATGGCCGCGTACCTGTCCGTGCTCAAACCGGGCGACACGATTCTCGGATTGGACCTCGCCCAGGGCGGACACCTCACCCACGGCAGCAAGGTGAATTTCTCCGGCATTATCTTCCGTGCGTTTTCGTATGGCGTCGATCGCCAGACCGAAACCATCGATTACGCGGCGGTTCAGAAGATTGCCGAGGAATGCCGTCCCCGCATGTTGGTGGTGGGCGCCAGCGCCTACGCCCGCACGCTCGACTTTCCCAAGTTTCAGGCAATCGCCAAGTCGGTGGGCGCCTACCTGCTGGTGGATATCGCGCACATTGCCGGGTTGATCGCGGCCGGTTTGCATCCCAATCCTGTCCCCTACGCGGATTTTGTCACGACCACGACGCATAAGACGCTGCGCGGCCCACGCGGTGGCGTGACGATGTGCAAGGCCGAATATGCCAAGGCCGTCGATAAGATTATTTTTCCGGGCCTGCAGGGCGGCCCCCTCATGCATGTGATTGCCGCCAAAGCCGTCGCATTCCAAGAAGCGCTATCGCCGGCGTTCAAACGGTACCAGCAACAGGTGCTCGCCAACGCGCGCACCTTGGCGCAGGGCCTCGTCGACCGTGGCTATAAAATTGTGTCGGGGGGAACCGATACCCACCTGATGCTGGTTAACCTCACCAACAAAGGCATTACGGGCAAAGAGGCCGACGCTGCCCTCGACGCCGCCGGCATCATCGTCAACAAGAACGCCGTCCCCTACGACGAAAAACCACCGGCCACGGCCAGCGGCATCCGGATCGGCAGCCCCATCGTCTCGACGCGCGGCATGCGCGAAGCGGACATGCGTGAGATCGTGGCCCTCATCGATCGTGTGTTACAGCATCCCCAGGATCAACAAGTGCAGGCCGAGGTGCGGGCGCAAGCAAAAACGTTGTGTAATCGTTTCCCCATCTTTCATGCCTACGATTCGTCTCCCGCTTAGGCAGGACGTTCGCCAGTGAAGTGTCCTTTCTGCGACGATGTCGAGGACAAAGTCGTCGATTCGCGGATGGCCAAAGAAGGCGAGGTCATCCGGCGGCGGCGCGAATGCCTGTCGTGTAAACGCCGGTACACCACCTACGAACGGGTCGAAGAAACGATGCCCGCCGTCGTAAAAAAGGACGGACGCCGGGAGCCCTTCGACCGGAGCAAGATCGTGTCCGGGCTCAAGAAGGCCTGCGAAAAACGCCCGATCAGCACCGCGACCATCGAAGCCGTCACCGATCGCATCGAAAAGCGCATCCAGGATTTAGGTGAAACCGAGATCGTGAGCACCGCCGTCGGTGAGGAAGTCATGCGAGAACTGTCTCAGCTCGATCAGGTTGCCTATGTTCGATTCGCGTCCGTGTATCGGGAATTTAAAGACATCGACCAGTTCATGGACGAGATCAAAGCCCTGGCCCAGCAGCGCCGGGAGCGTTAAGCCCTCCCCTTCTCTTCGCTGTTTCGGATCAGTCCGCTCGGTGTAGGTCTCGGCAGGATGGGCACCAACAGAGGAGAGGTCTGCGTCCTTCCGATAGGTTCTAAACCCATGACAACGACCAAAGTCACCCGCAACCGACGAACAGTCAAGCGGCCAAGCCGACGCCGATCGCCCGGAGCCACACACGTGGTCATCATCGGCGCGGGCCGCGGCGGTACCGCCTTGATGGAAATTTTCGCCAACGATCCCCTGGTCCGAATCGTCGGCGTAGCCGACATCAGCGATCAGGCACCGGGCCTCGGCCTCGCCAAACGGCTGCACATCCGCGTGACGCGTAACTATCGCCAACTGCTGAAAATGGGACCGGTCGATCTGGTCATCGATGTGTCGGGCAACCCGGAGGTCGGCGAATACCTGCAGGACATTCGCCGCATGGGCGTCTCGGTCATCGGGGGGGCCAGCGCCAAATTCATGTGGCAGTTGATCGAGGCGCGCATTCGCGCCACAGCCGACATCGAAAAAGCCCTGAATAAGTATCAGTCGCTCTACCGCTTGTACGTCAAAGAAACCGGCGCAGCGGTGACGGAGGAACGGACGCGCATTGCCTGCGAAATTCACGACGGGTTGGTGCAAAGCCTCGCCGGCGTCAACTTCAAGCTGGAACTCTCTCAAGAGCTGCTTCGGAAAAATCCCAAAGCCAGTCTCGCGACGATCCGTGAATCCAAAGCTCAGTTGAAACTGGCCATCCAGGAGGCCAGACAGGTTATCTTCAACCTGCGTCCGCTCCACTACGACAAAATGGAGCTCATCCCGGCATTGACGAACTATCTCAAGTCCTACGAAACCCAATACCACATCAAGACGGCCTTTTCCGTGACCGGAGACGAAACCATCCTGTTCCCGCGGACCAAGATCTTTTTGTTCCGAATCGTCCAAGAGGCGCTGAGTAATGTGCAAAAGCACGCCAAGGCCGGCCGGGTCTCGGTGCAACTCGATATCCGGCTTGATCTGTTGCAAGTGACCATTTCCGACAACGGGATCGGATTCGACATGGATGCGGTCCTTCGCGATCCCGAAAAGTGGGATCACTTCGGCATTCGGGGCATCCTGGAACGCGCACGACTGGTGGGCGGGGAAGCCACGATCGACTCGAAGAAAGGGCGCGGCACGCGCATCGTGTTGCGAATCCCACTAGCCGACAAGGAGACGATTCGTCATGGAAAAAATTAAGGTCCTGATCGCTGATGATCACCGCGTGGTGCGCGAAGGCCTGGCGGCCATCCTCAAAACCAAAGACGACATCAACGTGGTGGGCGAAGCGCAAGACGGCGTGGAAGCCGTGGAGAAAACCAAAACCCTCATGCCGGACGTCATTCTCATGGATGTCAGTATGCCCCGCATGGGCGGCATCGAAGCCACTCGGCAAATCAAGCGGGAGTTTCCTCACATGGGCATCGTAGCGCTGACGATGTACGAAGAGCAGCAATACATCTTCGATCTCGTGCGTGCCGGCGCCACCGGGTATCTGCTGAAAGACTCTGAATCCTCACAAATCGTGGCGGCCATCCGGGCGATCTACCGGGGCGAGTCGCTCATTCATCCGTCGGTCGCCAGCAAGATCCTGGCGGAGTTCTCCCTCATGTCACAGAAAAAGGGGAAAAAGCCTGCTTGGGTGGAACACGATTTGACCGAACGCGAAATCACCGTCCTGCGCCTCGTCGCAGACGGGAAGACCAACAAAGAAATCGCCAACAATCTGGATCTCAGTGAGAAGACGGTAAAAAACCACGTTCGCAATATCTTTCACAAACTGCAGGTGTATGACCGGACCCAGGCCGCGATTCTGGCCATTCGCAAAGGGCTGATCGAACTGGAGCCGAGACCCTGAACGGAGGCGGCGCCACCCAGGCAGAGCCCATCACAAAATACAATCAGTTAACTCATTGAAAACCAAACACTTCCGTGCCTCGCATCCTCCAGCAAAAGATACAATTGTGCGAATTTCACAACAGTGAACATTTCCAGCAATTGAACTAAATTAACTATATATCAATGCCTTATGATTATATTGCTGATTGGCACGAGCATTGCTCATATGGGAGTACACATTACTGAGGAGGCACCGTGCGGTTTCAGCAAACGATCGGATCACCAGTTTCATGTTCGGGCGTCGGGCTCCACTCAGGCCAACCGGTCACGCTGACACTCCGCCCAGCTCCTCCCAATACCGGCATCGTGTTTGTCTATCGCAACGGATCGGAGGAAACCCTCCTCCCGGCTGCAGTCTCGAATAAAGTACCGACCGAGCTCTGCACGGCCATCAGCGTCAACGGCCGTCAAGTGAAGACCATCGAACACCTCCTGTCGGCTTTGGTCGGCATGGAAGTGGACAACGTGTACGCAGAAGTTGATGCAGGGGAAGTCCCCGTGCTGGATGGCAGCGCAAGCCCCTTCGTGCGATTGATTCGCACGGCAGGCGTAATCCCCCAGACCCGCCGCCAATCGTATGTGAAAATCACGCAACCCATTGAGGTTGTTGATGGAGCACGGCGAGTCAGGATCGAGCCCTCTTCCACGCCGAAGATTACGTACTCCATCCACTACGATCATCCATTGATCCAAACCCAATCCTACACCTATGCCTGCTCCGCGCTGGCTTTTGAGCAGGACATCGCAACGGCTCGAACGTTCGGATTTTTGCACGAAGTCGAAGCCTTGTGGGCCAGAGGCCTCGGAAAAGGTGGAACACTGGAGAACACCGTAATTCTCTCCAAAGACGGTGTCGTGAATGAATCAGGCCTCCGCTTCCAGAACGAGTTTGTTCGTCACAAGGTCCTGGACTTGATCGGCGATATCGCGCTTCTCGGCTTCCCGTTCATCGGCCATATCATTGCGGAACGATCAGGCCATGCCATGCACACCAGACTCGTTGAGCAAATCCTGGCTCAGCGCGACAAATGGGCCCTCATCACCGGGGAACATGCAGTCACGGCACCAGAATCCCGCTCGTCGATCGGGCTCCTTCGTCCCGCGCCATCCCTCGCGATCTAACCGCTGCTCCTAAGCACCCGCATACACGGATGCACTTCCATGCCTATCCCCAAAGGCCACGGCTGCTTTTAGGCATAAAAAAACGCCGGAGGTAAGTGGCCTTACCCCCGGCGTGTAAATCCTGGTGGGACTTACTTCTTCTTCGCTGCCTTCTTCGCTGGTTTCTTCGCTGCCTTCTTCGTTGCCAAGACTCTCACCTCCCTTCACACATTTAGAGTTGATATGAACTTCTTCCGCCCGCTTACACTACTGCCGTTAACTCCTGGGTCATCACCGCAAACGTGTTCGGTCCGACTTTCTGGAATCGCTTATCCCGCTTCAATGATGTCGCCACAGACGTCAATGGTGTCTTGCCCTTGATCTGTAAACCGCCCTCCAGCAGGCGCTGCAAAAGCTCCTTGGCATGCATCGGCCGGCTGGCTTCGCGGAGAATCTGATAGGCAGCCTCCGGGACGCTCTTTCCGACGTACTTGCTTTTGCCGAGCAGGATTTCACGCGATTGGTCCGTAACATCGGTCACGGGGAGCGGTCGAATACCTTTTTCATCGGTAATAATCTGGCTAGAGAGGCTGGCGAGCTTGGCCTTGTCGGCTTCAACGCGATACAGCGTTTCCGCCAGCTCCAGGTATTTCTTGATCATCGCGATTTCGTCGTCGAGCCGACGCCGCTTTTTCTCAAGCTCCTGGTAGCGATTCCGATAGGCGCTGATCCGCTGCTCCAGGCCCACCAGAATGTCGGTTAATTCTTCCACAAGCAAGTCCTCAATAAAGCATACTTGCTTTATAGCAAGTGATTCATTTTCTGTCAAGTGATTCAAAACAACTATTTGATCGCATTCTACGCGTGTACAAGCCGAATGCATACAATGCCTAGCCAAGCCTTGCCATACAAGAACAAGCGTTTAGCGTATTGTTATTTTTCAACGTGTTATGGTGAATTAGCAGCTTAAGGAGAAGTCCTAGGCGGAACCTGGAAGCGAGTCGTGCTAGGATGCAGCATCTATGCAGACATCTAAGCGTCCTTCTTCAGAAGACTGCACCGTATTCCTTGCGACCGCGATTCGAGCGGCTGAAGCAGCCGGAACCGTGCTCCTGGAACATGCCCGCTCCGGATTTCGGATCGACTATAAGGCGGCCATCAACCTTGTGACCGATGCGGATCGAGGCGCCGAAGAAAGCATCGTGCGCACCATCCTCTCCGCCCACCCGTCCCACCGGATCCTGGCGGAGGAACGCGGGGAAGACGGGGCCGCAGACTCGCCATATCGATGGATTATCGATCCTCTGGATGGTACCACCAACTTCGCCCATGGCTTCCCGTTTTACTCCGTCTCAATCGGCCTGGAATGTGACGGGGAATGTATCGTGGGTGTCGTGCTGGACCCGGTTCGCCGTGAGTTATTCACTGCGGTGCTGGGGCAGGGCGCGTACCTGAACGGCGAGCGCCTTCGCGTGTCGATAATTCAGACGCTCGAACACTCGCTGCTGGTCACCGGCTTCGCCTACAACATCCGTGAGACCACCAACAATAATCTCGACCACTTTTCCCGCATCTCACTTCGCGCACAGGGCGTGCGCCGAACCGGTTCAGCCGCATTGGATCTCAGTTATGTCGCGGCCGGGCGATTCGACGGGTATTGGGAAGTGAAACTGAGCCCATGGGACATGGCCGCGGGAATCGTCATTCTCCGCGAGGCAGGGGGAGTGGTGTCCGGATTCAGCAGGAGCCGATTTTCATTGTACGGACAGGAACTTGTCGCCACCAACGGACACATTCACGATCAGTTGCTTCGCGCCATCAATCAACACCCCGATCCTCACTGATCACCATCGACTCCAGCCGGCGGGTCAGGGCGATGCTTCGCCGACGGCGGAAAGGCCGCACTGCCGGCCGTCCCATGTACAGCGCAATCTTCGATGCGGTATCATGCCGCTCTCACATGTCAGACTGAAGGAGCGCACGCACCATGGCAAGCCAAGTCCCTCCACAGAAACCAGTCACCTCAGCGGCGAATCCGCAGGATGTCTGGGACGTCGAACTCTTACATGTCCACGTGTCACGCAAAGGACAACTCGTGAATGCCGAGTGGGCGCTGCACCCTCAGATCAAGGCAGACTTGAGCGCGGAGGAATGGAAAGAGCTCGGCGAGCTGATGAGCAAAGTCACCACCATCGTCGGGCACCGTTTTTCTCAGGCCCTCGGGGAGACCGATCCCACCCCTCCGGGTAACGCCTGACGCATCGGACAGTGAAAATCCTCTGATCGCCCGCCGACGTCATGTCGGCTCCGGAGCGAACCACACCTACTCACCCTGCGAGGCTATCCATGGACTGTTATTACCACTCGAACGATCTCGGCAAATTCGGAGACATGGGGAAAGGCAACCCGGTCTTGTGGGAAAAGTTCATGAGTTATTACAGCGCCGTCTTCGCGGAAGGGGCGCTCACGGAACGCGAAAAGGTGCTGATCGCGCTCGGCGTGGCCCATGCCGTACAATGCCCGTACTGCATCGACGCCTACACACAGGCCTGCCTGGAAAAGGGCTCCAACACCGAAGAAATGACGGAAGCCGTCCACGTCGCGTGCGCGATCCGCGGCGGGGCGTCGCTCGTACACGGCGTGCAGATGCGAAACGTCGCCGAGAAGCTGTCGATGTAGGGGAGGGGAGAAGAACCGAAGAGCTCGCAGAATCCGCTCAGTAGTAGGGGTGCTCGGGTATGGCCAGCGTAAAATACTTCCCGCGCTCTTCGTACAAAATGCGACGACTCGTCAAGATGCCAAGCGCCTCGGTCAGCTCGTCTTCCGAACACACCCTGTCGCGCTGTGCGTCGTTCAACACCGCACGAATCTGATCCCGACTCTTCGCAGCCTCGTTGCAGGCCTCGATGATGCCCGCCGCGGGCCAGTCGTATCGCCGCCTCGTGGGCGTGTGCGGATTACGACCATCATAGATCGTGACATACTCCATGGCCTTGGAGTAATACAAAAACGGCCGGTCGCTGCTGCGCGCCAGCCGCTGCCATTCCTCCACCAAACCGGTCAATTCCTGATAGACATGGGGATCCACCGGCCAGTCGTCGAGTTCATACTCGAAATCATAGGCGATCTTGCGCAGATCGACGCGCGACGCATCATACACATACTCATAGGCTGTCCCCGGACCCGTGATGCGCACGCCGTACTCATGCGGTCTCGTAAAGTAGGGACTGAACCGTTGCAACCAGAATTTCCCGGTCGCTTCCGGCGCCTGCAAATGGAACAGGGACGGCAGGAGATCGATCTGCCGCCGATAGTCCTCATTCGTCTCGCCGGGAAAGCCGAGCAGAATGTTCCAGGATACCGACACTCGGTAGTAACCACTCCACTTGAGGCAAATGATGTTCTGCATGGGCGTCACGCCCTTGTCCATGGCCTTCAGCTGTGACAGGCTCAGGCTTTCCAGACCGGGCTGCATGCACTTCACACCCCCCACGGCCAACGTCCGGATCTGGCTCTTCTGCAGATTGCTCTTGGTTTCGATAAACACATCCAGATCGCAGTGCTCGGCGGCAAACCGGCCGAACAGGTTCTCGACATATTTCATATCGATGATGTTGTCCACCAGCCGGAACCGTGTCGTATCGTAGCGACTGGACAGATACGCCATCTCGCGAGCGACCTGTTCAGACGACTTGGCCCGGAATTTCATACTCTGCGCATTCAGCCCGCAGAAGGTGCAATGGTGCTTCTCGCCCCACCAACAACCGCGTGAGCCCTCGTACAACAGAATACGATCCAGGCCGCGCGACGCCTCGGTGCCGAGTTCGGCCAGCAGGTGATAATAGTCGTCGTAGTCCGGCGGGCCGGTCTGCGCGAACTCCGTAAAGAGCGCGGTATTCGGCTCACATCGAATGTCGCCCTGCTCCCGATAGGTCACCCCTTTCGGGCAGGGTCCGGTCGATCCGCTCAAGAGATGGGTCACCAATGCGGGGAATGTCACCTCACCTTCGCCCACGACCACATGGTCGATGAACGGAAAGGCGCGAAAATATTCCAGCCCCATCTCGCCGTCATAGTTGGCGCCACCGAACACGATCTTCACGTCCGGATACAAATCCTTGATGAGCTTCGCCATCGTCAGGCTGGCCACGTTTTGATCAAAGGTGGACGTGAACCCCACGATCTTGTACTGGCCCCAATCGATGCCGGTCATGGCTCCGGTCAGAAATTGCGGCGCGGTCCGCGTGGCCATCTCCTCGAAGAACGACATCGGCTGACCGCTCTCCCGGGCAATCTGCTCGAACACCGGCTTGAATACCCGCGGATACTCGGCCCGTTTGGGGTTGTCGCGAAACAACAGATAGGAGAAGAGCCACTCGCCGAAGAGCGCGCGTTTCTCGCAAATCGATTCGTAGAGAGGAATTCCGATCTTGTGCGCGAATCGCACATTGAGGTGATGACAATCGACCCTGATGCCCTTCGCTTTCAACAGCGCCGACAGCGTACCCAATTGAATCGAGGGATACTTCGAAAAACTGAAGGGCATGTTGACGAGCGCCACCTGAGCCTGCGAGCTACTCATAAGATCCCCAGTCCGGCCGACACAAGCCGGGGGCCAACCCCGGATAACTCATGAGCATCGTCACGAGAGAGTCGAGTTCGACGCTCGCCGCGGGCGCTCGCATACAGAACGACGCAGGCGCATTTACCGCACTCCGTCGAAGAGAGCGCGCGAGAACGTCCGCGCCGGGCGAGAGGGTCGGCTGTCGCAGTAGATGCGCCATACCTTCTCCTGGTTAGGCCCCCGCCCGGAACGGTTCAAACTCTCGATCCGCCTTGGCAGCCAGATAAAAATCGCTCTCCGTGAGGCCGTTGATTTTGTGTGTCCAGATCTCGACCGTACATTTTCCCCAGGCCACATACAGATCCGGGTGATGGCCCTCGGCTTCAGCCACTGCGCCGACCTTATTCGCAAATGCCAGCGACTGCGCAAAATCCTTGAACGTATACAGCCGTTCAAGATGGCCTTGGGCATTCAACGCCCACCCACGTCCCAACTCTTGCAACAAGTTCTGTGTACGATCGGCGGGGAGGGGAGGGACTCCGCCTCGACAGGGAATACATTTATGGTCGGCCAGACTCATGACATCTCCTTCGCAGACAGTGACAGCCGTCGGTCGTTTCAAACAGGGGCTATTCTACGAGTTGCCCGTTCGGTCCCGCAACCGCCCTATCGCCCTGACGGTTGTGCAACCCTGCGTTCATCCATCGCGGCATGTCCTCGTTCGAAAAAAAGCCCTCGATTGATGTCGCCCACGCTGACCATCCCGACCAATGTCCCCTTCTCGACCACCGGAATCCGGCGAAAATTTTTCAAGCCCATATAGGACGCGGCTTCAAGCACCGGGGTCCGTGGCGTTACGGTCAGCGGGTTCAGGCTCATGACCTCTTCGACTCGTTGAGTGAGGACGTCCGCATACCCCTCCTCCATCTCCACAAAATCCCGGCTGTGCACATTGTCATGAATATATTCGCCGTAATTGGGATAGAGCGGAATCAAGACATCGCGCAGCGTCACCATGCCGATCAAGAGCTCACCGTCCTCGACGACCGGAATGGCGCCGCAATGACGGCTCAGCATCTTGGTGACCACGCTACGGACCGACTCATTTCGCCTGGCCGTGACCACACCGGTGGACATGACATCCTGGACAAGCATGGCAGCCTCCTTTCAACAGGGCGACTCGCAGAGGAGTCATTGGAAGGGGAATGTATTCTGCATCATCACTCGCTCTGATCCAAGTCACCTCCGGCCGCATCATCCGATCCTGGCAGAGCCGGGACCGGGTCCGCCGCTCACCATCGTACCAACTCACCGGAGGGTGGGCCCCTCGGCGTTCTTTGCAGACTGACGCGAAATATGGTAGGGAAGTGGGGTTCGAAAAGAAAGCCCCTCCCTGCAGCCGGTCAACGCAGGATCGGGGAGGGCCCTCTCCCAGGGCATCTCACGCGAGGTCGCTATCGCCACCGTCCTTCGCATCGGTCATCGGGGAGCCGCCGGCCACGCCCCCGAGAACACTCTCGCCGCTATTTGGAAAGCCCGCTCGTTTCACGCAGATCTCATCGAAATCGACCTCCGCGCGACCAGCGACGGTCATCTTGTGTTGTTGCACGACGACACCATCGACCGCACCACCAACAAGAGCGGACACGTGTCCGAGATGTCGCTTGAGCAGATCCAACGGCTCGATGCGGGAAATTGGCAGCGTGTCCCCACGCTGGAGGAGGCCTTAGACGTTGCGGGACGCGCCGTCGGTATGATTCTCGAACTCAAAGCGGAGGGAATCGGCAACGAGGCCTGCGCGATCGTCAAGCGCACCGGCTTCCCCGGACCGTTGATTTACGCGTCGTTTCTGATGCCGGAGCTGCAGCGCGTGCGGCACACCGACCCCGACGCGAAGCTCATGGTCTTGCAGCACCGCCGGCTGCCGCCTGACCCTGTGGCAGATGTCGTCGCGTTGGATGCCTCCCATGTCGGACTCCACTTTTCGACGGTCACACCCATGCTGCTGCAGACGTATCACAACCTCGGACGACAGGTCTTCGTCTACACCGTGAATGAACCGCAGGACATCCAACGCATGCGCAACCTGGGCGTGGACGGCATCATTTCCGACTTCCCGGACCGCATCTGAGCTCGGCACAGAGCAGATGGCGTATCGCCCATGGTTCGGAAAGAGAACCGTCCGGTCACCGTTCCGGGCGATACGCCACCTGCTATACGCTCTTAAGCCGCACGTAGTTTCACCACGATCTGCTGGGCAGCGACGCTATTCGGCACCACAATATGGCGGTCATCGACCGTCTTCACCAAAATATAGCCCATGGTCATCTCATCGATCACGCCGGTTTCGAGTCCGGTCGGCGCAGACAGTTGCACACGATCGCCCACCTCGAAGGGTTGATAGAACAACAAGGCAAAACCGGACACCAGGTTGCTGAGCGTGGTCTGCGCCGCCAAACCGAACAGGATCGACGCCACACCGGCACTCGCGAGCAACGCCGTCCCCACGGAGTGGAGTTGCGGGATCGCGTTGAAGTAGAGGATGACTGCCAGGGTATAGACCACCACTTGCCCCAGCCTGATCAGCAGTGTCGATGCCGCCTGATCGCTCAGAAGAGACGCCACCCGGCGCACGCCCAACCGGATCATACGAGCGAGGAACCAGGCAATCAGGATGAATAAGAACGCGTAAAACGCAGCCCCGACCAACGT
Organism: Nitrospira defluvii; assembly: GCA_000196815.1. Taxonomy (GTDB): domain Bacteria; phylum Nitrospirota; class Nitrospiria; order Nitrospirales; family Nitrospiraceae; genus Nitrospira_A; species Nitrospira_A defluvii_A. The sequence goes on along the minus strand of FP929003.1, from coordinate 128,537 downwards.
GGCAGGGTTGATGAACTCTCCACGAACAAATACGTCAAGAAAAGACATAGGGACCTCCCATGGCACGGCACGTGATCAGAACCATCAACTCCTGGGACTGTATGCCATGAAAGAAGGAAGGAACAAGGGTGGAAGACCGGGTCGTATAAAATGCCACGGGCGACCCTACATTGCGGTGGGAGGTCGCCCGTGGATGGCGCTTGGGACGCCGAAAGTCGATTAGGTTGTCGGAAACACAGGACCCGGTCGAGAAGACGGGGTATCAGGATGTCCGTCGGGGGATAGTCTATCCCAGGAAACTTGTGTGCCTCGTGTTTGAATCGAATCCTTCTCTTTTTCGGTGGCTGTTATCCGGTTATCGGATAGTGCCGAGAGGCACAAGCCAGTGAAGGATCGTCAAACCCGACCGACGATCAGCCCACCCTCAACTCTGCGGGCCGTTCTAGTCCGGCGGCGTAAGTTCTTCCATCTGTGAACCTCCCCGGTTGAGGAGTGGCGAGGTTTCCCGAACAGGCGCGCACTGTCCATCGCCTCGTCACGGTTAACACAGCCCTTGGAATACACGATTCCGTATTACGCTCCTTAGAAAATCCTGTCAAGAGGAAAATCGGCCCTAGTCATATTTCCTGATCCGAATCCGATAGGTCTGTTCGAGATGCTCGTAACGGCAAGGGCCCCTGCTTGGACAGGAGCCCTTGGGTGGCGCTTAGGACGCCGAGTGCTGTCTGTGATGTAGCGGCCCGTGAAGACCCGCCGAGTCGAACAAGAGGGAAGAACATCTCGCCGGAGAAAACAGCCTGTCATCAACAGGCGACCTGTGGAAACCGAAACCAGTTCTCCGCTGAGGGGCATGACGCGATGATGAAAATCGGTGCGCCTTCGATGCCGCGAGGCATAGCCGAGAGAGAACTGCCCGGAAGCCCCGGCGAGCCGCTTGCCTTCAATTCAGCAGGCCGTACGGGCCAGGTGGAGTCGTATCGTTCATCGTCCACCCTCCTTTCCGTTGCGGGACTCCGTGGGAGATCTAGACGGCAGCCGCGCGGTCTGTCCGGTCTCCCAACTACCACGATGGAATCGGGCCGCAAATCCTATCTACGCTCCTTGAAAAATTCTGTCAATACAGGGTGTCGTTGATATCCCGGTGACGGCCCGACCGATCCCATCACTCGAGGCCGGTAACATGCAGCTTTACCGGTTGGCCGGTGAGCGCCCCTCCTGCATCGCGTCGCCGGACTGCTGCCTGATCACGGCCATGTCCTGCTTCTTGTAGTCGGCGGGAGGGAGAAACAGCCTGTCGTCAAGGCTCTTCTTTTCGATGGTCACGACTTCCCAGCGAGCCTCCTCATTCCCCTTGGCATCACGATCCACACCCTTGATCGGAAACCCGCCGTCCTTGAACAGCTCACGCATCCACCCCGGCAGCAACGAACCGCCGCCCGCTTGCGCGCTCATCATCCCGAGCATGGCCGCATTCCCGATCCCCCTCGCGATACAGAGCTCGCCGGTGCTGCCGTCCGACTTGTCTTTCGTGTGATAGATCTCGCACGAATACCCCGCGGCCTGGTCGCGTGCTCCAGTCTTCGCGACCACGACATCCTCCGACCTGTCCGGCGCAGCCTTCGACGTCTCCCCCGTGGGGATCTCCATATAAATCTTTTCGTCGTGCTGAAGGCTGTACATCACCTTCTTTTTCGCATCGAAGATCATGGCGCCCTTGTCCGCATCCGGCCCCATTTCTTCGAACCGCAGCTTGTCGCCCTTCAGAAACCACTGCTGCTGCATGGTGATCCCGTCGCTCGTCTCATTCAGGACCATGAGGCCCTCAAAATCACTCGCCGACGCGACGGCCGAAACAGCCGTCAGCAGGAGGCCTCCCGCCAGACCCAGTATGACCGTACGCATGTCGCTCTCCTTTCAGTCCGGATACGCGGAGCTACTGCCCGCCTTGCGGTTGCACCTGCTGTTTTTTCATCGCCTCGCCGAGCTGCGTCATGATTTCTTGCATATCCGGTTGCTGCCCGCCTTCACCGGCCGGCTCACCTCCACCGCGGCGCGCGGCTTTGCGCTTGTTCATGTCCTCCAGCATCCTGGAGAGATCCGCCTTACCCTGCCCCTTTTGCTCCCGCATCGCCCTCATCCGTTCCTGCATCGCCGACATGTCCTGCTTCACCCAGTCCGCCGGAAAGGCAAAGAGGTTGGCCCCCAAGCGCTTTGTGTCGATGCCGGTCACTTCCATGCGCATGGACTCCTTGCCCGCTTCGTCATACTGAATGCTACGGATGGCGAATCCTCCCTCTTCGGCGAGTTGCTTCATCCAACCGGGCTGCGAAGATCGCCGCCCATCCTTCTGATCAGCCCAGAACGTCGCGGCTTTTCCGAATCCCTTGGCCACACAGACGTGACTCTTCAGTCGATGCTGTTCCTTGTCGGTGATGCGCCAGATCTCGCAGGAATATCCCGCAATCGTCTCGGTCTTGCCCGTCCGCTCGACGACCTGATGTTCGAACGCCTCCGCGAGATGCTCCCCACGCTCGCCCGCCAAGCTGAATTCCATATAAGACTTCTGTCCGGGCATCGCCATCTGCATCGTTCTGGTCGTGGCGTCGAAGATCATGACACTCGTGCGCCCTTCACCGCGGGACATTTCCATGCGGCCCTTGTCACCCTTGAGATACCAGTCCATCGCGCTCCTCAGATCGGTGTCCGCATGACTGGTCGTCATGTGGAGCACGCCTTCAAACTCACCCGCGCGGGCAGAGAGGGGAGCGAGACTCAGCGCAACGGTCGGGACAACAATCGGCCATGTTCTCTGCATGATTCACACTCCTGGTTGGACGAGCGCCTGCAAGACAGGCTGCAGTGTAGCCGAGTGTAGTGGCCGGAACCAGTCTGGACCGGCCAAGCGTGCCCCTGCGAGCCACCACGCCTAGCAGGATGCGGAAAAAGTCCGCCAGCGGCGTTCTCGCATCACTCAGAAGCTCACCGTACGGCACGAGTACGATTCGCCTCTTCGTTCGCTGCGGCCTTGCTGGACGGCCTTTTTGCGCATCCTGCGGGCGATTCTGACGCGAGACGGCCCGTGTGCGAAACGCGACGTATGACGCAATAATCGAGTTTTTCCGCAGCCTGCTAGACGATCTTCAGCGTCTTGAAATTCACTCCCTTCGGAGCCGGAGGGGTCGAGAGCTTCATCGCGGTCAGCGCCTGAACGACCAGTTCCGCCACCACGAGATTGCGATACCATTTTCGATTGGCCGGCACGATATACCAGGGGGCCTGTTCGGTGCTGGTCGCCGCGATCACCTCTTCGAACGCCGTCATATACTCGTCCCACAGCTTGCGCTCTTCCAGATCCCCGGAATTCCATTTCCACCGCTTTTCGGGATCGCGAATGCGGGCTTCCAGCCGGGCCTTCTGTTCGTCTTTCGAAATATGGAGGAAACATTTCAGAATGGCCGTCCCGTTCTCGGCAAGGAGTTCCTCGAATTCCTTGATCTGATTGAACCGGCGCTTCACCACCTTGTCCGAGACCCAGCCATGCACCCGCGTGATCAATACGTCTTCATAATGCGAGCGGTTGAAGATCCCGATCTGGCCCTTGGGAGGCGCTTTCTGATGCACACGCCAGAGAAAGTCGTGGGACAACTCTTCGTCGGAGGGTGGTTTAAACGACACCACCTTGCAGCCTTGCGGATTGACCCCAGACATGACGTGCTTGATCGTGCCGTCCTTGCCGCTGGTGTCCATGCCCTGCAGCACGATCAAGAGGGCGTGCGTGCCGTTGGCATAGAGCCGCTCCTGCAATTGATCGAGTGTCGCAATGAGTTCGTCCGCTGCCGCCTTGGCCTTGGCTTTTCCATCTTCATTCTTCTTGTATGCCCCGGTGTCATCGGGATCGAACCGTTTCAATGCCAGCCGGCAGCCGGGCTCGATGCGATAGGCCTTCATGTCATCCTTCTCCACAAGAGTGCCTCCCTCCACTGACCAGGACCAGCGCTTTTCTGCACGATCTCTTCATGAAACAGCTGCCTGCACGCTGTCATGGCGAGCGACTCTATCGGCGATGAAACGAGTCGCATTCCAGGCTGCGAACTAAATTTCTTCCCCCCCGCTCCATTGATTAAAACGGACGCAGCCTTATGTGATAAGACATGATCGTATTCCCAAATCAAGGAGGCGTCAGTCATGCTCAAGGAAGTGACCGGAGACATCCTGTTATCCACCGCCGGCGCGATCGCACACGGCATTGCCCCCCACGACAATTTTAAGCAGGGCTTGGCCTTGTCACTCCGTGAGCAGTGGCCCGGCATGTACAAAGATTTTCGCCACTATTGCCAAACCTACAATCCCAAACCGGGCGGCGCCTGGTCCTGGAAAGGCCCGAATTCCCCCGTCATCATCAATCTCTTTACGCAAGAACCGCCGGCCAGCGATCAGGATCATCCCGGAAAGGCCACCTTGCCCAACGTCAACCATGCGCTCCAGGCGTTGAAGAAGGAACTACAGGAACATCAGGTGAAAAGCGTGGCGCTGCCTCGTCTGGCAACGGGAGTCGGCGGACTGGAATGGGAGCAGGTCTATCCCTTGCTCCAGCAGGCCTTAAAAGACCTGAATATTCCTGTGTACGTCTACGGTCAGTACAAAAAAGGAGTGACGGCCCAGGAAGCCTAGCAGGCCCCACCGGTTCCTGCGTCGGGTCGATGAGTTTCAGGAGCTAGGCCGACGCCAGACGGCCTCGGATCCGGGTCAGATATTGCAGCAACAGTCCGATCTGCGACTGCCGCGCAAGATACCATTGTGCGGCAGACGCAGCCTTCTTCCCGATGCGCACCGTGACGATGCGCTCATCCGGAAGCGAAAACACGTCCTCATCGGTATCGTCATCGCCGACATATAAGGCGCCCGACGTCTTCAACTGGTGCATCAGCTCCAACATCGCAGACCCCTTATGGAGATTGCCGGAGGGGATGGCATTCACCACGGCTTTGCCCAACACGAGCCTTGGCGCAGGCGCCAACATCGACACGGCATGAAAGATCGCCTCACGCGCAACCTGCGGTGAGCAAGCCTGCCGATAGTGAAAGGTGACCGAATAGGTTTTGTCCTCCACCACCACGCCCGCTCGCGTCAGATTCCGCTCGTCCTTGGAGATCGTCTTCAACCAGGCGCGGCAACAATCTTGGGCCTGGTGCATGACACGCTCCGACGTATGCAACCCTTCGAGCCCGTGATTGCCGATGAGATGGGCGGGAATGCCGTCCACGCGCGGACTGAGGTCGGCAAGTGAGCGTCCCGAAATGACCGCCGTCGGCGCTGTCACTGCCAGGGCATGCAAGGCATCGCGAATGGGGTGAGTGAGAACGGCGGCATGCCGGTCCTGAACGATTCGTGCCAGCGTGCCGTCGAAATCGAAAGCAAACAACGCTTCGGCCTGACCGGCCAGCCGATCGAGGACACGCTTGCCTGCGGTGCTGAGCACGTCCTGCATCGGTGCGATTACCGCCCCCGTCCTGAAGCCTGCCCCACTTGCTTCATCACGCGGATACGGCGGCGCATCCGGGCCGCATCCATCAACATACGACCGGCCCACCGGTACACATTGAACTCCTGAATCAGTCCGCGCATGCTTCGCATACGGGCGCGCTGCTCCTTCGGGGTCATGGAGAGCGCCATGTGCAACGCCGCCGCGCACTGGTCGATATCGTAGGGATTCACCACCAACGCTTCCGGCAGCTCCTGCGCCGCTCCGGTGAACTGGCTGAGGATCAGCACACCTTGTTCATCGTCGCGGGCCGCGATGAATTCCTTCGCCACCAGATTCATGCCGTCATGCAGGCTCGTGACAAAGCAGAGCTCGGAGGCCCGGTAATACTCATACACATCCGGCGGCTCGTGATGCTTCACCTTCAGCACGATCGGCTCATACCCTTCGCGCCCGAACCGCTTATTGATGCGCTCAGCCAGCGCATAGACCTGGTCGTGGAAATGCTGGTACTGGTCGATGATCGTCCGGCTCGGCGCCGCGATCTGAATGAAGGAAAACTTGCCGACCCACTCGGGCTGCAGCTCGAACAATCGTTCCACGGCGAGAAATCGCTCGATGATGCCTTTGGTGTAGTCCAAGCGGTCGACGCCGATCCCCACCAGCCGATCCGGTCCCATGGCATGACGCTCACGGATATGTACCCGGCAGTCCGGCACCGGCCGTTGATTCTCCAGCCAGCGCGAAGGCCATTCGATGGAAATCGGGTAGGGGTTCACCGCCGTGAGGCGCCCGCCGTAGGATACCGTGGAACTGTCGCGATCGATGCGCGCTTCCAGGATGCGATCGATGCAGGAGAGGAAATGGTTGCCGTGCTCGCGGGTGTGGAACCCGACGATGCTGCTGCCGAGCAAGCCTTCCAGAATCTCCTGCCTCCACGGGCAGATGCCGTAGCTCTCGGAGTTGGGCCAGGGAATATGCCAGAACATGATAATGGTGGCATTGGGAAGCTTCTCCCGCACCATCTTCGGGAGCAAGGCAAAGTGGTAGTCCTGCACGAGGACGACCGGATCATCCGTCTTCGCCTCTTCCACCACCGCCTGGGCGAATCGTGCGTTCACGGCCACATACTGCTCCCAGTCCGAGGTCCGGAACGTCGGACGGACATGCGCGTTGTGGCAGAGCGGCCAGAGGCCTTCATTGGAAAAGCCGTAGTAAAATCCAGACTCCTCATCGGGCGACAACCAGATGCGACGAATGTCGTAGGAAGGATGGTCCGGCGGCACGCGCACATGGTCGCGGCTATCCACGACTTCCCGGTCCGCTGAACCGTTGCCGTGGGCGATCCACACACCTGAGCAAGCCCGCATCACCGGCTCAAGGGCGGACACCAGCCCGCTGGCCGGCAGTTGCACCTCGATCTTCTGTCCCCGTCGATTGTGGATGTAGGGCTGGCGATTGGAGACGATCAGAATTTCGTCACCCGACAGATGTTCATGCAGAATAGTCTTGAGGCTGGCGGGACTCCAGGTGATCTGGCTTTCATCGCGCATTCGTCGATCGGCTTCCAATTCCCGCACCAGCGCATGGAGATCCTGCGCCACCGGATGCAGTTCGGACGAATGGGCTCCAGAGGATTCAGGCGCCAATCCCTTGCTGGTCAACATGGCCCGCACTCCCGCCACCCAACCTCGCCAGCTGAGCTGCGCCACGAGCACCGTCACCGCGGAAATCAGTCCGGCAAGTCCGACGAAGAGATAAAAGATGTACCACTTCGTATCGGTGCTGCGCTGATGCACAAAACTCATATCGTGGACCAGCATCAGTCGGCCCTGAACTTTTCCCCCCGACTGAATGGTCGCGACCACCACGTGCAGCGGTCCTTGCGCGAAGTCCACCACTTCCGAAGAGCCCGGCGCCAGGTGCGCCAGACTTTCGCAGGACAGTTGGTCGGGATAGGTCAGCGTCTGGTAGAGCAGGCGCTGCTGCGTATCGCAGAAACCCAGCGCATAGAGCCGCTCGTCCTGAATGACTTTGTGAAAGTAGGCGAAGATCTTCGTGCGTGAACGTGACACGACCAGGTCCGCCAACGGCACTTCTATCGTGCTGGCCAGCAATTTGGATCGGCTTTCGAGGTCGCGCGTGAACCACTTCAGCGTCAGCGAATCGACCAGGGGGACGACGCTATACGCCACGACTCCCAAAACCAGCAAGAGGGGAAGGATAAACCGGAGGGACAGCCGCATGTTTGCTCCTACAGTTTACTTTGAGATCAAAATCTCTTATGGTCGGAGGCATGTACCCTTACGGACTCATCGGCAATTGCCACGTCTCCGCCCATATTCATGAAAGCGGGTCTGTGGACTGGCTCTGTCTGCCGAGACCGGACAGCGACCCGGTCTTCGGTCGAATCCTCGATCCGGAGGGAGGGCACTTTTCCATATCAAGCCCTACCAGCTCCGCTCAAGTCAAGACAACGCAACGCTACCTCCCCAATACAAATATCCTGGTGACCGAGGTCTCCACGTCCAAGGGCGACACGTTCAGGATCACGGACTTCTGCCCGCGCTTCGAACAATACGGCCGCGTCTACCGTCCCGCCGCCCTCTTTCGCATCGTCGAACCGCTGGCCGGCACTCCCTCCATCCGCGTGAGCTGCCGCCCGGTCACGGGATGGGGAAAGGAATACGCACGAGGCATGCGCGGCAACAGCCACGTCCGGTACGACATCCGCGGGGAGTACCTCCGGTTGTTGACCAACATGCCCCTGACCTATTTGTACGAGGAGCGCCCCTTCGCCCTGACTGAGAAAACCTACTTTGCGCTCACCTGGGGCCTGGGTATCGAAGACGATCTCGCCAAGGTCAGTCACGAGTTCCTCGACCAGACGACCCGCTACTGGCGCATGTGGGTGAAACATTGCTCGATTCCCGTGCTGCATCAAGAAGAAGTCATTCGGTCCGCGCTCGCACTCAAACTCCATTGTTATGAAGACACGGGCGCCATCCTGGCCGCCTTGACCACCAGCCTCCCGGAAGAGCCGGGCGGCCCGCGCAATTGGGACTATCGATATTGCTGGCTGCGTGACGCCTATTTTTCCCTGACCGCCTTCCACAATCTCGGGCACTTCGAGGAGATGGAAGGGTTTCTCAAGTTCCTGCTCAACATCGCTTATACGCATGAACATTCGCGGGAGCGACTCGCGCCCGTGTATACACTCAGCCAGGATCTCCCGCTGCCGGAAACCGAACACCGGAACTGGGCCGGCTTCTGCGGCAGCGCGCCCGTGCGCAATCACAATCAGGCCGCCGAACATATTCAAAACGATGTCTACGGCGAACTGGTCCTCGCGCTGACCCCGATCTTCTCCGACAATCGTTTCTACGACCTGCGCACCAAAGATCAGGAACAACTCGTCGCCAACCTCGCCCGACTCTGCGACCGCACCATCGCCCAGCCGGATGCGGGGCTGTGGGAAATTCGCAACGGCTGGCAGGAACATTCGTTCTCGAATCTGATGTGCTGGGCGGGGCTCGACCGGGCCCATCGCATGCACAAGGCGGGCTGTCTTCCTTCGTTGACGCTCGACCTCGATGCGGCGCGCACGCGCGCCGCACAGGCGCTGCTGGCCGCCTCAAAAGACGGCTCGCTGCGCAATGGCCCCAAAGACGACACCTACGACGCCTCGCTGGCCCAGGCGGCAATTCTCGGCTTTCCAAACCGGGAGGTGTGCGAAGCCACGATGCAGAGCATCGCGCGCGCGCTGGCCGTGCAAGCCGGCGGCAAGGAAACCGGCTTCTACTTCCGCTACCTGCGCACCGACGATTTCGGCCGGCCGCAATCCAGCTTTGTCATCTGTTCCTTCTGGGTCGTCCAGGGACTCGCGCGGCTCGGACGAATGGCTGAAGCGCAGCAGATCATGGCGCAGGTGCTCACGGGCGCAAACCATCTGGGGCTCTTCTCAGAACATTTCGTTCCCGAAACCCGCACCCAGCTGGGAAACTTTCCTCAAGCCTACTCCCACGTCGGCCTGATCAATGCCGCCTTCGCCGTCAGTCCCTCCTGGACCACAGTACTGTAACCCTCACGCCTGCACAGCCAGACGGCCGCCGCTGCCCGACACAACAGTGCCGCGCTGACAATGCGCGCCGACCGAGACGACATCCGGCACAATCAAAATCTCTGGGCTGAGGATCTAGCCCGCATGATTCATACGGGTTCGCGACGAAACCGCCGAGACGCCAAGCAAGACGGGCGTGCGGAGCCTGGAGGGAGGGAAGCAGACTTAACACAGTCTGTTGACCGATCGAGCGGCGAGCCCGCCCGCCGGCAGGCCTGTCGGAGCGGCCGGTCGGCGGGTGCAGTAGAAGCCGTCGTGAATAATGCGGGCCGGCTCGCACCCCGGAGCTATACTGCAAGCCCCGGGGCGAAGGGGAGGTAGCGCGGTGTCAGCCGCGTACACACAGACTACTGGGCGGGGCCGACGACACGGATGGTGCCCGGCTCGATCTTCATCCCGCCTGGATCAGCCGATCGCATGCGCGCATTGTAGCTGATGACGATGGGTTTGCTGAAACAAAGACTCGCGCTTTTGCTCGGCTCTAACTCCTTCAACTCGCTCACCCCTCCCATCATGCCGGTGAAGCCTCGATCACAGGACAACATATCCGAACTCAATCCCGGGATGTCGATGAGCACGGGCAACGTCCGATGGTTCACCCAGCGGATTTCGTCCCCGACGTGTACGGTCAGATCCGCGGGCGCCAGGTTGGCTTCAAATTTGACCTCATGGATCACCGCCGTTCTCGACGTCTGCGGCAGCCCCGCGCACCCGGTCGCCAACACCAATCCTGCCACTGCAACCCACATTCCTCGCATATCGAGCCTCCTTCCTGAGGTCGTCTGAACAGATCGTTCCGCTGCCTGACTTCTTGACGATACGCCCATCAAGGCCGGATCAGGCGAAACCTTTCTGTGTCACTATACCAAGTGCCATGTGAGAGAAGCGAACAGGGGCGGCCTGTTTTCCTACAGCGCGGACCACGTTACCCGACTCGCGTGACTCGATTCGTGTCGGTGTGGTGAAAGAGATCGCTTCGGCCCTTCATCTTCAGCTGCGTGTCTTCATGGTAGCTGAAACTGTCCGGGCCGTGCAGGGTCACCGTGAGTTCATACCGGACGGTCTTGAACTCGCGATCCAGAAACTTGTTCGAGCAGATGCCATACGTATCCGATCCGGCATCCGCCGAAATCTGAAACGACGTGGCGTCCGGCTCCACGGTTCCTCCGGCCAGCACCGTGACTCCCCGCGGCACGATGAAACAACGGAGCACTTGTTTTGCGGACGCATCCCACAGCCAGTAGCCGGTTTCTTCATGAAACGGCGCCCCATCGCTCAACCGCCAGGCCACGGTCGCATAACGAAGGCCATAGAGCTGTTGTTCATGATTGTTGACCGGACCGAACGGCTCGAAGGTCAACCGTTCACGATAGGCATTCTGTTCCGTGCCTCGATCATCGGAAGGCGCCACATCGGCGCCCTTATCGCCTTCCCACACACCGGCCAACGCCGCCAACGGACCGAGATACTTCAACAGATCGTCACCCATGTCATCGTTCCTCCCTGTCGTTGAATATCGCCGCCAGGAGAGTGCCTGACGGACCAGACCGGAGGCTCTTGTACCAGAAGTCGGGAGGGCGACTCAAATTGAAACAAAGACTGCCACCTGCTGATACTCAAGAGTCCCCTTGGTGCTATTCGTATGCAGCACGCGCGTCGACGGCCAGTAGGTCTTTCAAGCGCCCCAACGCCTCTGCCACGATGCGGCCTTGCCCGTCGATGTTGGCGATAATCTCGACCGGCGTGCGCTGATCGACCACGGTCACCGCGTTGGGGTTCACCGCCTTCAGGTCGAACACCGCCGCGTCGATGGCAGCCGCCTGCGATTCGAGGTCGCGCGCGGCCTTGTCCTTCTCGCGAATCTGAACCTCCAACGCCGCAAGCGCCTCCTCGCCGGCTTTGTGTTTCCTCAGGCGCTTGAGCCGTTCCTTCAGGTCCATCACTTCGGCCTTGATCTTGGCCGCCCCATCCATCAGAGGCTGCATCTCTTCGCGCGCCTTCGCGCGGCGGGCAGCGAAGTCCACCGTCCAGGAGTAGCGGCTCTCGCCTTTGGGGGTGCCGCGCTGCGGCAGAAGGCGGGCGTAGCTGGGAAACCGTGTGCCGCTGTTGGATTCATCGGCCCGCCACTCCGCCACCAAGGAAGCGGGCAGGGCCGCATCGTCCAGCAGCGTCCCATTTGGAGCAAAGCCAAAATGCGCCAGAGTCAGCGGGGTCTTCTTACCCACCTTCACCGACGAGAGATCGTAGTACCAGATCCGTTGAGTCTTCTTGCCCTTGGTGAAGAACAAGAGGTTCGTCTTGACACCAGCGCCAGCAGTCGAAAAGACGCCACCCGGCAGGCTGACGATGGCCCAGAGATCGCATTCATCCACCAACTTGCGCTTGGTCTCCACGAAGGCGCTTTCGTTGGTGCGAAACAGCAACCCCTCGTCCAACACCATGGCGCAGGTGCCGTTGGGAGCCAGCTCCGCCAAAATGTCCTGCAGGAACAGCACCTGCGTGGCGCTGGTTTCGAAGGCGAAATTCTTTTGCGCGTCCTTCCCCTCTTTGCCGCCGAAAGGCGGATTGGTCAGGATCACGTCGAACTGCCTGGGAGCCTGCTCGAACAGCGCCGCATACGTGGCCCGCTTCGTCAGCGCGTTGCCATGCCACAAGTTGGGCCGATCGATACCGTGCAAGACCAGGTTGGCCAGCGCGATAGGAAAAACCAGGTTCTCCTTCTCGCGTCCAAAAAACGTGTCGTGCTTGAGGGTATCGAGGTCCGTGCTGTTTGCGCGCTTACCAAGCTTGCGGGCGATATGCTCGTAGGCAATGGCCAGAAAGCCGCCGGTGCCGCAGCAGGGGTCATAGACCGTCTGCCCTAATGAGGGGTCCACGGTATGCACCATCGCACGGATCACCTCGCGCGGTGTGAAGAACTGGCCGCCGTCGGAATTCTTTTCACCCATCTTTAGCAATAGGTCTTCGTAGACCTGCGACAGAGTGAAGAAGTGCTGGTCGTCTAGGTGGTCGATACTGATCTCGTCAACCTTGTCGAGGATGTCGCGCAGGTTGGATTCCGAATCCACCCGCACCCGCTCCACCGCCGTCATGATACGGCCGATGATGCGTTGCTTCGGGGTGGCTCCGCTGCGGGGCAGGTTAGTGCGCGGGTCCAAGTCCAGACTATGCAAATGCGGCAGCAGGTCTTTGTTGATGAAGTCGAACAGCTTACCGTCCCCAGCCGCGAATAACGCCTGCCGCTTCCAGCCGAAGAGTTTGCCCTCCGGCGTCTTCGGATGGCCGGGCTTGTCCGCCTCGTTCTTGGGCGGCGGCGCAGCCCAGTCCTGCCAGCGGTAGGGACTCCGCAGCGCAGGCGCGAAGCTTGCGCCCACCGCCTCGGCTGCTTCCTGGTCCCGCGCCTCCTGCGCGTCGAGGATGCGCAGGAAGAGAATCCAGGTCAGCTCGGGCACATATTGCAGCGCGCTGGCGCAATTCGATCGGCGCATCACGTCGCAGATGCTCTTGACGAAGGCCGAGAGCGATTGGGTGGAGGCGATGGCCTTGGGTTGTTTGACAATGCTGTTCCGGCGGACCATGTTCAGTCGGTATCCCCATTCGCTGTATGTGTATTTTGCAAATAAAACTCATGCAGCTTCGCCCGCAGCAAGGCTTTGTCCGGCAGTTGGGTCTGGTATTCGGCGATCAGCGCGGGCGAGGTGCTGCGACTCAGAGCGTACTCGACCACCTCGTCGTCTTTGCTCGCACACAGCAACAGACCGATGGCCGGGCGTTCGTGCGGCTTCTTCACGTCCCGGTCCAGGGCTTCCAAATAGAAATTCAGCTTGCCCAGGTATTCCGGCTCGAAGCGTCCGACTTTCAGTTCGATGGCCACCAGGCTATTCAGACCGCGATGGAAGAACAACAGGTCCAGCGCGAAGTCACGCCCACCGACCTGTACCGGATATTCGCTGCCCACAAAACAGAAATCGCGCCCCAGCTCGATCAAAAAATCCTTAAGCCGCAAGAGCAAGCCGCGATGCAGGTCGGTTTCGGCATGGCCCTGGGGAAGATCAAGGAACTCGATTAGATAGCTGTCTTTGAAGACGCTGGCCGCTTCCGGGTGCGCGTCTGACAGCACAGCCGACACCTTTGTCGGTGTCAGCACCGTGCGCTCGAACAGCGCCGCCTTGCACTGGCGTTCCAGTTGCCGTTTGCTCCACTTTTCCTGCACCGCCAGACGCACATAGAACGCTTGTTCCTCCGCTCGCTTGCTCTGGCTCAGGATGATGAGGTGGTGCGTCCACGGCAATTGTGTCACCAGTGGTGACACTAATTCGTTGCCCGCATAGGCCTCGTAGAACTGCCGCATTCTAAACAGGTTTCGGCGGGTAAACCCGCGCAGTCCCGGTTGCCTCTGGGCCAGATAGCGGGCCAGTTGATCCACCACGCCATCGCCCCATTCCGAGGCGGCAATTTTTCGGCTGATGTGTTCGCCGATCTGCCAATACAACTCGATCAGCGTAGTATTAACTGCCTGGACGGCACGTTGCCGGGCCGTGGCAATCAGTTGCGCGATGTCGGCGAAATCGGCGGGTTGCGGCGTGGTGGTCATGGCCTGGCCGCCACGTTGTTGAAGGCCTGGGCGAGAAGGCGTTGCGGGAGGCGTTCGATCTCGGCAAGCTGGCACTCAATTGCTTGTCGCAACGGCTTCAGTTCTTTGAGCGCGACCGATGCCCGTTGTTGCACGGGATAACGTGGCAATTCAATTTCACCTTCGGATAAGCGATTGAACAACATACGCTCCCGGACCGCGCCTCTCGCCAGCGAAATGATGCACTGCGCACCAAGTGGCGAACGTAGCCAGTAGTAGAACCATCTCGAATCGACCTTGTCGGATTTGCCCGTCAAAGCCACATAGTCTGGGCTGGTGATGCCTGGCGCATCGTCGTCATCTACAAAGGCGATTGAGCCGATCAAGATGCGCATCGGGTTATAGAATACCGTTCCGGGGAAAGCTGGCTTATACTTGGGCGCGTGTTTGCCCGGCGGTTCCTTCGCGGGCGCTAGCCCATCACGTGTTGCGCCAAGCACGCGATATTCAGCCCACGCTGCGCCGATACCGTTTTTGACTTCGTTCAAAACACTGCCCAGATCATGCCGATCATTCGGATGCTGACGGATGCTATTGAGCACGATGCTATCAGCAAGACGGGCTACTTCTCGCAACTGCGCCTGCGCCGCTTGGCGCGCGCGGTCCACTTCGGCCAGTTGGGCTTTCAGCCGGACGGCGATGCGGTGTTGCTCAGCAATCGGGGGCGAAACTAAGGGGAACGCGCCAAGCACACGCTGATTGATTGAAGCAATGCCTGTCGTCTTCTTAGCGTGTGCCAGAAAGTACGCCTTTCCATACGGCGATCCGATCTGGAATGACACGAAGTCGGCGTCGTAGCGATCTGCAGGCAACCTGACCCGGAAGATATGATTTTGATGAATACACAACGGCAGTTGCTCACGCCAGCAAGCACCTCGTCCGAGCTTATCGAGGTCGCCACCTTCGGTGAGCAACAAGTCGCCGTCTTTCAAAGCCCATTTTTCGGCCTCCCTGCGGGTCGCTGCAATCATCTTGAGATCGCCAAGTAACAAATGTCCGTCCTGGACATTCGCCACTCGTAAATAAGGCACTTCGGTAAGTTCGCTCTCCTTCGTTTTTCGGCCCAACGTAATGCCGGAGGAAATGTCGGCGACGTCCGACAAGGGGAATATGAGTGGAGATGTCATACCCCGAACAACCTTCCCTTCGCCTCGCGCATGACGTCCGTCGGTCTGCCGAGCGCGCGCAGCACATCGAGTCCGCCGGCTAGCCTGATTTCGGGTACTTCCCACAGTGCCGGGGTTTCCAACGCATCTGTGCCGCCTGCTGCGAACTGGTGTCCCAACCCCTTGAGTACGGTGCCGGCTTGAGGGTCCATGTCGGCAAACCAAGGTTGGTTGCCGCTGATGTACAGCGCGCCACGTTCCGGGCGCTTCAATGCTCGGGCGTGGTAGCCGTGGTGGCCGAAAAAGTCGTAGAGGTCGAAGTCGGTCATCTGGTCGATTTCCCGGATGACATCCGGGCTGAAGTTGTCGCCCAGCAGGTGGTCGATGAGGCTGCGGCGCTTCTGTGCCTCGATCCAGAGCTGACGGAATTCGTCAAGGTTATGCGCTTCCGACAAGACGCGCTGGATCATCTCGCGACGATATTCGTCCACGGGAATTGGCAGGTCGCGGCCCTCGCGGCAGGTGAGAATGAACCGGCCCTGCGGGTATACGATAACGCGCTGTCCGCCGATCTCTCCCACGGCTGGGCCGTCGTCTCCGCCGCCGCCACCAGGCCCTTCACCGCCACCCTTGCCCCCGCCCCCAGGTCGCGGCGGCTTGGAAATCAACTCCGTGCCGAACAGGCTGGTGACATCGGTGTAGTCGTAGAGCCAAAACTTGTACTTCTGCGTTTCCTCGTGGATGCGCGTGCCGCGTCCGACCATCTGGTAGAACTTGATGGGCGACTGCAGATAGCGAAAGAACACCACGGCATTCAGACGCTCGATGTCTACCCCGGCTTCCAGCAAATCCACGGTACAGGCGATGAAGGCGCGCTCACTCGATCCGCGCATCGGTTCGATGAGGTCGGCTCCGTTGTTGGCCCCACCCATACACTTGAAGGCGTAATGGTCCTTGAGCTCCTTCCCGTTCTCCCGACACCAGCGCACATAGAAATTGTTCATGTGCTGCGCCACGCGGTCGGCATGGATCTCGCGGGTGCAGAAGATGATGACCTTTTGTTCCGGCCCGCCGTTCTCGCACAACAGTGTGAATAGGTCTGCGCACATTTTGGGGGTTCGCAGCTCGATGAAGAGTTCATCGTCGAAATCCTTGCCTGTGTATTCATCCTTGGTCAGATCGGCTTCGGTGAGCGGCTTGCCGGTCTTGATGTTCTTGGCCCCGGCTTTAAGCACTTCTTCCTTCGTGAACGCGGCGCTGTCGATACTGGCCTTCCGCTTGACGATTTCGCAGGCAGCCAGGTAGCCGTCTTCCTGAGCCTGAATCAACGTGTATTCATAGACCGGCTCGCCAAAGTACTGGCGGTTGTTGGCGGTGATCTCCTGGTCTTCCTTGCTGGCCTTGTCTGACTCCTCCAGTTTGCGCGGGGTGGCCGTCAGGCCGATGTGGATGGCATTGGGATTGCGCCGCAGCACTTCCGACCAGCGCCCCCAGGCCGAGCGGTGGCATTCGTCGATGATGATGACGCTGAAGGCATCCTGACCGTAATGTTCGGTGAGGAAGCTGGCGAAACCACCGTCCGTCGGATTGCCGTCGTCCAAGCCCAGAGTTTGGTAGGTAGCGATATGGATGCGGGCGTTCCTGGCCGCGTTCTGGCCCCCCTCCGTTTCGACGATACGAGCATTGGCTCCGAATGCCGCGCTGAGCTTGTTGTAGGCCTGGGTGCGCAGCTCATCTCGATCGCATAAGAACAGGGCGGGCTTAGGTAGCTGCCCGGCCTGCGCGAGGCGCCACAACAGGTTGGTAGCAATGATCGTCTTGCCGGCCCCTGTGGCGAGCGTGAGCAGCACGCGCGGGGGCTTGCCGGACTGTCCATCGCGCAGAAGTTTCGCGAATGCCGCACGGATGGCTGCGTCCTGATAGTAGCGACTCTGCGACCATGCCGGACTGTCGGCCTGGAACAGCATGGTGGCTTCGGGTCTGGTCAGGTCGATGCCACTGTCTTTGGCGTACCGTGCCGTGAGATCCGGATGCGCGGGAAAATCGCTGAACTGAAATGGACCGTTGATCAATTTCGTGAAGCGGTCATACTCACCATACCTGTGGCCGTTGGTGGCAAAGACGTACTTTACGTTGAAGCGCAGCGTGTCGGCATACCCGCGCGCTTGCTGCATACCCTTGAGCGGATCGTCGGTTTCCTTCTTGGCCTCGAGCACGGCTACGGGCAGAGCCTTCGGCATATCGCCTACCTGGACGCACAGGAGATAGTCGGTACGCCCAGGCCCCCTACGCCTGCGACCCTTGGGGCCGCTCGGTTCAACCGGTGCTGGAGTGAGCACAGTCTCCAGCGTGATGCACTCGCGGCTTACGTAGCCCTTCTCGCGCAAGACGGGATCGATGAGGTGGTAGCGGGTGTCCGCCTCATTCATGCTCATTTACCTGCTCACCACTCTGGATCGGAAATACAGACACATCCCGACGTACCTCCTCTCACCTCGGCCTGCTGCCGTGGAGAGCGCATTCATATCCTCTGAGCGTTTTGGCTCATCCTCTTGGTTCACACCTCGACGCTGAGCCAAACAGAAACCATTGTCCTGACAACGGCTTAGGCCAAAAATCTGACCGTTTGGTATATTGGCTGGGCTCAAGCACTCTCGATAGGCCGCGTTTTGAGCCAAGTTAGAAAATGCAGTGTGGTCCTTCCAGGCTCAAATACAGCCTCCCGAGGTCAGGTTCGTTTTCCTAGGCCTGACTCAAACCGGCGCCAGTCTACCAGAGCGACAGTTCCGCAACTAGGGTCACAGAAGGCGCGACTTTCCGCTGACTACAGCCTGTAGGAGAATGTGCGGCTTGTACCTGGACTCTGGCGGGGAGTGCCGGGGGAAAAATGGCCTGGAGCACATCCGGGCCCGGCGATTTGATGGAGAGTGGTTGACCGTGAGACCACTGCCCCCAAACTTATGAAAATTGGAACGGATTGCTGCCTGTCAAGCACCGAGCAATCGTCGGGCCAGCAGGGACTGCATATCCCGCCGTCCATCGATGATGAGATAGATGACGACTTGCCTGCCCATGACGCGGTAGATCACCCGGTAGGGCTTGAACACAGTCTGGCGGTATTCCTCGATGCCCAGAGCCGCAAGTTCTTTTGGATAACTGCCACGCTCTGGAAACCGGGCCAGACCTTCTACGACCCGCATCAGCTGATCAAGAAGGCCGTTGGCGTGTGCCAGGGAGTCGAATTCCGCGATGTAGTTGTGAATGGATTCCAGATCTTGTTCAGCGCTCCGGGTGAGCAGGACTTCGTAGCGTTTCGGTTTCGTCACCATCACGCATCACGGCCGGCATCCACCCGCTTGGCCCGCAGGCGGTTCACCACGTCGGCCACCGGCTTGACTCGACCGGCTTCTACATCCTGGTTGCCAAGCGCCAAGATCTTGAGCAGCGCCAGGGTCTCTTGAGTTTCTTCGAACGACGCCACGTCCTGCAGCACAGCCTTGGCTTCGCCGTTCTGCGTGATGACCAAGGGCTCACGTTGCTCGGACAACCGCGTCAGCACTTCGGCGGCGTTCGCCTTCAGATAACTGATGGGTTTGACTTGAGACGAATAGCGCATGGTCTTACTCCCTTGATCCTGCAAGACTTAATATAGTCTTTTTTTAGTCTTAATGCTACAGATGGCCGCAGAATGGCTTGCCGTTCGTGCCGGACTGGATACTATGAAAAGAATGGAGCGACTTGAGGTGGTTCACCCCATCGCCCCGAACCATTCGTACTGTCTCTGGGTCGAGCGAGCTGGGGAAGAAGGCTCACTTACGTAACGTACCCCGCGCCCATTGAAGGCGCGGGGTCGCACGAAAAAGAGAGATACTCTAGAAGGAGTTTATCCCGTCGCCCGGAACCATCATCATTGGCTCCGGGTCGAGCGAGCTTTGTTTGGTGGCGGAACACGGAACCGAACCCGCGTCCGTTTGCCGAGCCAGATGGTAACGCCTTGGCCTTGAGGGCGTGGATTCAACGATTTGGCCGAATCGCACATCCGGCACTTGGCTTCTTGGTTAAACAGCGCGTTCATGGAGTCCCTGCACCCTTACGGTCCACGACTCCTGAATGGCATTCCTCATGGTTCCACTCGCCTCAAGCCACCCCTCCAAGAAGGTTGGCGTTGGCGCGCAGCTTTTTCGCCAAGCCAGGGGTGCCACGTCGCAGTTCTTCGCTCCTGCCCGACCAACCCCCGCACGATTGACGGCAGACGCCGACTTCTTGTTGGAGGATGAGCAATGCTGTAGAATGCAGTACATTTGCAGTGGAGTCAGGAGAGGCTATGGCCAACAGCAAAACCGCCACGCTGACCTTTCGGATCGATCCGAGCTTGAAGGAGGCATTGCGCGTCGCAGCTCACGCGGAGCATCGCTCCATCGCGAACATGATCGAGGTCTTGATTCGTGGCTACTGCGAGCAGCGAGGCATTGCCATCCCCGACTCCGAAACCGAGAACAAGAGTGGAGAGCGTTCATGATCAAGACGGTTAAGCAGGCCTGCCGGTTCAATCCGGTCATTCAAGACTACCGGATGAGTCAGGGCATCGAGAACCTGGCCGATCTGATTCATGACGCGGGTGACGGTCGAGAGTTCTTCTCGCGCAACTTCGTCACGCACGGCATGGAGCAACTCTTCCGCGAAGGCCTACTGCGCCTGTCCGGTAAGTCTGATCAGGCCGTCTTCGAACTGACCCAAGCAATGGGTGGCGGTAAGACGCACATGATGATCGCACTTGGTCTGCTGGCGCGGCATCCTCATCTGCGTCCGGAAGTCCTTGCCACTGACTTGAGTGATCGCGTGGATTTCGGTCAGGCCCGCATCGCCGCTTTCAACGGTCGCAACAACCCCGACAACTACATCTGGGGCGAAATCGCGACGCAGCTAGGCGAAGCCGAGGCCATCAAGCCCTACTGGGTCAATGGTCCCAAAGCGGTCGACCAACGTCAGTGGAAAGAAATCATTGGGGACAAGCCCACACTGATCTTGCTCGACGAGTTGCCCCCCTACCTCGACAACGCCAGCACCCAGGTGTTTGGTCAGGGCACGCTCGCCAACATGGTGGTTTACAGTCTCAGCAGCTTGATGAGTGCAGCGCTTGAGCTGCCCAACTGTGCCATCGTCGTCGCCAACCTCTCCGGCAGCTACAAAGCGCAGACCAAGGCCCTCGGGGATGCCATTTCCAATCTGCAGCAGGAGACCCGCCGCCAGGCAATGACGATCACGCCGGTGCAATTGGCCGGTAATGAGATCTACGAGATCCTCAAGAAGCGACTGATTGACGAACTTCCCGACGAGCGCGTCATCGCCGACATCGCCGACGAATACGCCCAGCAGATCAAGAAGGCCGAAGATGGGGGCTACATTGTCGCCGCCAGCCTGGAACAGATTGCCGAGCAAGTTCGCGAGACCTATCCGTTCCATCCCTCATTCAAGCATCTGGTCGCCCTGTTCAAAGAGAACGAAGGCTTCCGCCAGACCCGTGGCTTGATGCAGTTCACCGCCCGCTTATTGAAAAGTGTTGCGGAACGGGAGGCAGACGACGTATTCCTCATCGGCACCCAGCATTTGGCACTCAATGACGATCAAGTCAAAGACGAGATCGAACGCATCGCGCCAAAGCTGATGCCAGCTCTTACCCGCGACATCGCTGACAACGGTAATGCCATCGCGGAAACCATCGATGACGAACTGGACGGCGATGCCGCCCAGCAAGTGATGACGCTGCTATTGGCATCGTCCTTGTCTCGCGCAGTCGGTGGGCGAATTGGCTTGTCCGACAGCGAGATCATCGAGTTCTTGGCCGCGCCCAACCGCAAGGCGGATGAATTTCTCCAGGCGCTGCAACGACTCCGTGAGCACGCGTGGTATCTCCACCGCGAGGATCAGCGTTTCTTCATCAAGGAAACCGAAAACCTCTCGCGCCAAATCGAACGCAACGCCAAGGAAGTACCGCAGCCCAAGGTTGACCAGGCGCTCATTAACCGACTGACTGGCATCCTGCAGCCCGAGCGGCGCAACGCCTATCAGGATGTGCAGGTACTGCCAAAGCTAGACGAGCTGAAGCTCACCGGGCCGCGAACGCTAATTGTCATCAAGCCAGACGGCAAGGTGCCACCGAGCGAACTGCAGAACTTCTTCGACTACCAGCAGGAGAAGAACAACCTGCTTGTGCTTACAGGCCAGGACAGTCATATGGCTGATGCGGTCGAGGATCGCCTGCGGGAGCTCTATGCCATTGAGCAGATTCATAAACGGCTGAAGGCTGGCGACACGCTTTTTGAGGAAGCACGCGACCGAATGGAAGAAGCCGAAGATCGCTTCGAGAAAGCCCTGTCGGCAGCATACAACCGCGTCTACTTCCCCAGTGTTGATGATCTGGATGGGCGCGAGTTTCTCGCGCCAGTCACCATCGACAACGGGTTGAAGCTGGGTAAAGGAGATCAATCCGCTGAGGCTCAGATCGAATCCCTGCTCGCCAGTCCGCGCGCCAACTACAAACTCGCAGCCGATCTCGCCGAGAACTTTAATGAATACTTTGCGATGGCTGAGGAATACCTCTGGCCATCAGGTAAGGACAACCGGCGCACCCCGTGGAAGGACGTCGTCAGCCGTGCCAAGAGCAATCCCGTTTGGCCCTGGATGCCCGGTAGCGGCGGTATGGACACCCTCAAGACGGAGGCACTGAAGCAGGGTCGCTGGCGATTGGGTGAGGATGGGTATGTCGAAAAAGGACCGTTCCCCAAAGACAAGACCACTGTCAACGTCTCCGTGGTCGGTAGCCATCCCGACACCGGCGAGACCATCTTGAGTCTCACCCCTCGGCACGCAGGCGAAAGCCCAATGGTCGTTTATGCAACCCGGCCAGAGGAACTGGTTACCGGGAAAGCGGTGGACGATCTCGATAGCTTCACGACCGGAGAAGGCACGCTCTACTTCCTGGCTAAAGATCAGACCGGCCAGTACGAAACCGGTGCGCCTGTTCGGTGGACTGCCGATCTCAAGATTCGCCACCAGGTTGATCCAGCCGCTGACAAGCGGCGCATCACCCTGGCGAGCACGCCCAAGGCAGATCTGTTCTACACGCTGGATGGTTCCAATCCCAAGGACGGCACGCCCTACGAGGGGCCGTTCGAGATCGGGCCTCAAGCGGTACGCCTCTTGGTCTATGCACGCGCTGGTGAAGCCAACAAGACAGCGGACTTTCAGGTTCCTGCAAGTGGCGACAAGACGGTTCAGATTGTTGACACCAAGCCAGCCAAGCTGCAATCCAAGCGAGTCGCGCTCGACACCACTGACCGTGTCTATGGCGTCATCAACCGCTTCCGTGATCAGCCGGGCACTCGCTTTAAGGGTGTCCGCATTGAGATTGGCGAGGGTGAAAACACTGTGACCATTCGCTTTCAAGAGCGAGAAGTAACCGCAGCAATGATTGAGGGTGTGGTGAACAGCCTTCGTCAGGTGTTGAACGAAGACCAAGCGCCGGTCGCCATCACCATTGCCGATGGCATCCAGTTCGATACCGGATTTGCTGCCAAAGAGTTCGCCAAGCTGGTGGGCATTGAGCTCAAGCCCGGCGACGTTATTCAGGAGAACTAAAGAGATGACTAAATCCAAGGCGGCAAGCAGCGCGGCAAAAAGCAAAGCGGTCGGGCAGAAGAGTCTGCACCCTACGCTGGGCTTTGGCGTGCCTGCCACCTCGGACCCGCATCACTTCAAGGTCATCATTCCTCGGAGCAACACCGGGCGCGTGCAGATAAGTGAGTACCTCGGCATGCAAGCCACCGCCGATGAGCACGCGGTTATCGACCGCGTGTTGCTGGATCGACCACGCTGGACGGCCATCCGCTCAGAAGTTCAGCGCGCATTCAATGCCCGGCTCAATGGGCACGGGCTCAAGCCTAGCGCCTGGAAAGTCGGCGACAACCCAGTGGACAGACTGTTGGGCAAGGAGCTCTGTGTCCTCGCGTGGGCCGTGGAACACATGGAGATTGAGAAAGTGCCGGTCGCCGTGAGGAATTGGCTGGCGCTGCGCCCCGAAGAGCGCTGGTGGCTCTTTGGCATGACGGCCATGAGCACAGGCGGCATCAACGACAGTGACAAAGGTTGGCGGTTGGCGTTGCGCCACGCGCTAGGCGACGTCGCACAAAGCGAACTGCTGCAACCCAAGGCGCGGCGTCAACGCGCGGGCGACGACAGCGACCGCCCGACCTTGGACCTATTTGGGAACGAATGAAAAATGAATGAAGCGGTAAGAACAACAACTCCCCTAGTTCCGCTGGCGCTCAAGGACGCACCGGCCCTGATTGAATCGGTGTTCCCTGCGCAAAAAGTCTCGTTCGAGGCGCAAGCCGAACGTAAAGCGGTTGCTGCCCAGACGCTGACTGGGTTGGGTTCCTATTGGAAAGGGCGTAAACCTCTGATCCTGGTGCGCGCCATCGTGCTTGGCAGCCTGCTGCCCGCGACTGACGACCCTGAACAAGACCTCGCGGTGTTCGAGAAGTTGATGGCCTTCGATGAGGAAAGCCTCGCAAGGCGTGCGCTAGCTGAAAACGCGCTGTCCGCGACGCGCTTGCAGGAACTGATCCCCATCAGCGACCCCGAGCGCTATTTTTCCGGACGGGGCTGGCGGCGCGACATCACCGACGATGACAAGCTGGTGCTCTATCGCAGAGCATTGGTGACCTTTGGTAGCTACGAGGAAAAGGCCGGTCTGGGCAAACGCCCCGAAGAAGTGGATCAGGAATGGCTTTACGCTCCGGCGTGGGAGGCCGTTAACCAGCATTACGCGCATTTAGGCATCAACGCCAACAACATTGCCGAACTGGTTGAACAACTGGGCATGCTGCGCTACGGCCATCGGCCGAGGGCCGGTGATACCTTCAGTGGCGGTGGTTCGATTCCCTTTGAAGCAGCACGCATTGGCTGCGACGCCTATGCCTCCGATTTGAACCCGATTGCGTGCATGCTGACCTGGGGCGCACTCAATGTCATCGGAGCCTCCCCCGAGCGCCGGGCAGAGATTGATCGGGATCAACAGGCTGTGTTTGATGTGATCGACAAGGAGATCACCAAACTAGGCGTCGAACATGACGAGAAAGGCAACCGTGCCAAGGCGTACCTTTATTGTCTGGAGACGCGTTGTCCTGAAACCGGGTGGATGATTCCGCTCTCGCCGAGTTGGGTGATCTCGCCCAAACAAGGCGCGGTTGCGAAGCTCATCCCTGACGAGAAGAACAAGCGTTTCGACATCGAAGTCGTCACGGGAGCATCTGCAGCACAGATCGCGGCTGCCGATAAGGGCACCGTACAAGACGGGGACATGGTCTACACCCTCAACGGTCGCACCTATCGCTCACCGATCAAGACGCTGCGCGGTGATTTCCGTGATGCGGATGGCAATACCGGCAATCGCCTGCGTCGTTGGGAGAAAGATGAGTTTCATCCACGACCCGATGACATCTTTCAGGAGCGCCTCTACGCCATCCAGTGGATCACCAAGAAGTCCATCAATGCGTCGCGGCAGATCACCTATTTCTCCACGGTGACCGAGGCCGACCTCGCACGCGAGCAGAAAGTTGAAAAGCTGGTCGCCAACAATCTAGCCCAATGGCAGGCAGAGGGGCTCGCACCGGATATGGCCATCGAGCCAGGGGACAAGACCGACGAGCCAATTCGCACGCGCGGCTGGACGCATTGGCACCATCTGTTCAATGCGCGACAAATCCTCATACAAGCGATCACCCTGAAAGCCTGGAAGAGTTCTCCATCGGCTCCACTTGGCTGGTTAAACGTTGCCAAGGCAGCAGACTTTAATGCCAAGCTGAGTCGGTGGAAGCCCAGCCAAGGTGGCGGGTTGGGAGGCCCTGTCGGCGTCTTCTCTAACCAAGCCCTCAACACTTTCTATAACTACGCAACGCGCGCGTGGGCTGGCTTCGGGGCCTCCTCGTTCAAGATGGCGGATGCCCCACTGCCTGCCGTGGAGCGCTCCATCGTGTCTGCGCCTGCGGAGCGACCGACGCAGAGTTGTGAGCTCTGGATCACCGATCCGCCTTATGCCGACGCGGTGAACTACCACGAGATCACTGAGTTTTTCATCGCCTGGCTGCGCAAGAACCCACCCAAGCCATTTGACGAGTGGGTGTGGGATTCACGCCGCGCACTTGCCATCAAGGGTTCGGGTGAGGACTTCCGGCGCGGAATGGTCGCCGCCTACAAGGCGATGGCGGATCACATGCCCGACAACGGCATGCAGTGCGTGATGTTCACCCACCAGGACACGGGTGTTTGGTCGGACATGGTCGGCATCTTCTGGGCTGCTGGCTTGCAGGTCGTGGCAGCCTGGTACATCGCCACCGAGACGACGTCCGAGTTGAAGAAAGGTGGCTACGTACAGGGCACCGTGATTCTGATGCTGAAGAAGCGTGCTGCAGGTGATCGTGCAGGCTTCAAGCAACGCATCCTTCCTGCCGTGCGCAGCGAAGTGCAGCGTCAGATTGAAACGATGATGCACCTCAACGACGAGGTGAAGAGCAAACACGGCGAGCCCGTTTTCAACGACTCCGACTTGCAGATGGCAGGTTACGCCGCCGCGCTTAAGGTACTGACGGCCTATACGCAAATTGGTGGCGAGGACGTGACTGCTTTCGCACTGCGCCCACGCGTGCGCGGCGAGGTCACAGTGGTCGATGAAATCGTCCAACAGGCGGCAGAAGCGGCCAACAGTCTACTGGTGCCCGAGGGTCTGGCAGCCGACACCTGGGCCAAGCTGACGGGTATCGAGCGCTTCATGCTGCGCATGATGGACATGGAAACTACGGGCGCGGCCAAGCTCGACAACTATCAGAACTTTGCCAAGGCCTTCCGGGTTGAGGACTACAGCCGAGTGATGGGCAGTATGGCGGCCAATCAAGCTCGACTGAAGCGCGTGCCCGAGTTTGCCTCCCGCGACTTGACCGACAGCACCGAGCTCGGTGCCACTCGACTCGGGCGCTTGATCATTGGCGTGCAACAGGTGTTGGCGGAAACCGAACCGCAGGCCATCGTCAGCCAATTGCAGGCCGAAATGGCCGACTTCCTCGAGGTCCGCTCACTGCTGGTGGATTTGTTGGCCTTTATTGAACGCAAAGCCCCGGAAGAGCAAGTCCGCGCCGGTGCTGAAGTGCTGGGGGCACGCCTCAAGAACCTGCGGTTTGGGGCCTAAGTGAATGTCGATCCGGCGCTTCTCCTCCCGGACCCATCGGCTCGACGCGAGCTTCCTGTTGCAGCATCTGCAGGGGGCTCGCAGCTATAAGCGTATCGCTGGCTACTTCACAAGCTCGCTGTTTGAGGTCGCCAACGAACTGCTGGAGACCATTCCTGAGGTCAAGATTGTCTGCAACGTGGACATCCACCCCGACGATCTGAAGGTGGCGCAGCTACGCGAAGCCAAGATGATGGGGCGTTGGAACGAGAAGGCTATCGAAGCAGAGGCCTTGCTCAATCGAGATCGCTACCGTCGCTTAGACACCTTCTTGCAGAAGCATGGTCAGGCCGTGCGCGTGGCTCCAGACAACATCTGCGGCTTCGTGCATGGTAAGGCGGGAGTCATCGAGCTGGCTGACGGCCGCAAGTTGGGCTTCATCGGCTCGATGAATGAGACCCGCAGCGGCTGGCAGCGGCACTACGAGATATTGTGGGAAGACGAGTCCCCCGAGGGGGTCGCCTGGATTGAGGAAGAGTTCGAGTTTTTGTGGAATGCGGCTCGACCGCTTCCGCAGGTGGTCATCCGGGAGGTCCATCGGCGTGGCTACCGCCGCGAGGTGTTCTTCGACGAGATCGACGAAGAGGAGAATCTCGCACCAGCGGCCTTAATCGAATCGCCTCTTTACCGCGAGGGATTGTCTCTACAGCCTTGGCAGCAGGGGTTTATCACCGAGTGCCTGCGCCACCACCAACAGCACAAAGTAGTGAGGCTGCTGCTGGCCGATGAGGTGGGGCTCGGAAAGACGCTGTCCCTCGGTACCGCAGCGCTGACACTTTGTTTGCTGGCGGATCGAGAAAACCAGGCGCGCAAGCCAGTGGTGATCTTTGCTCCGGCCACCCTGTGCGAACAATGGCAGACAGAGATGATCGATAAGCTGGCGATCCCCTGTGCGCGCTGGGACACCTTGCGCAAGGTTTGGCTGGACACTGATGAACGCGTAATCTCACCTGCAGGCCGCGAGCAGATAGCCAAGTGCCCCTTGCGGATTGGGATTGTCTCCACTGGCCTGATGATGCGGGACTCCCTGGAGAAACAGCACCTCCTGGGCCTGCGATTCGGTTTGGTCATCCTTGATGAAGCCCACAAGGCGCGCAGTCGCCAAGGCTTTGGCAAGGATGCAGGCTCCCCGAATGAACTGCTAGCGTTCATGCGTGAGATTGCGGCGCGCTCAGATCACGTTCTTCTGGGCACTGCGACGCCGGTTCAGACCCAGCCCGAGGACTTATGGGACTTGATCGGCATTCTCCATCAAGGCAAAGGCAACTTTGTCCTCGGCAATGACTTTGCGCCGTGGCACCGGCCTCGTGAAGTGCTGCCTATCCTTTCCGGGGAGCAAGAGGTCACTGATGTTGGATTTGCTTGGCAACTGCTGAGATCGCCTTTACCACTGGTTGACTCCACCCAAGAACCGCGAGCGAGAAAGCTGTTCAGCGCTATTCGTCAGGACTTGGGGCTTGTCAACGGGGAATGGCAAACCACCAAGACAGCTACAGATCTGACGGAGGATACCCGGGAGATCCTGGAAGATGAGTTGGAGCGCCGAATTTCGGGTGCCACCCTATTCCAGCGAGAGAATCCATTGGTGCGTCACGTCGTATTGCGCAAACGCGTCAGCCTCGAAGAGGCTGGACTGTTGACTAAGGTCGGTGTCGACGTTCATCCAAATCGCCAGCTTGTAGGCGACCCACGTTGGTTCGATGCGCTATTTGAAGCCAAGGCCCTGCGAACCAATGAGAACTTCCGTGAAGCCTATCGAGAGGCGCGCTTGTTTGGTAAGGCACTCGGTAAGCGCGGCAAGGGCGGCGGGTTCATGAAAAACCTCATGGAGCAACGCATTTGCTCCAGCATTCAGGCAGGACTCAGTACCGCCAGGATGCTTTTGGAGGGCCGGACGATCCACCAAGAGGAAGATGAGCAAGAAGGTGATCTGAAGGTTGAAAGCGGCGAAGAGCGCGAGGTTTTGCTCCGGCTGATCAGTCGCCTAGAGCACATTGAGGAAGACCCAAAACTCAACGCCGTTATCCATTACCTGGAAAAAGAAAAGTGGCGCGAGCTCGGGGTCATTATCTTCAGTCAGTACTACGACACGGCAAAGTGGGTCGCCGACGAGTTAGCTGCGCGGTACCCGGATGAGGCAATTGGCCTGTACGCTGGTGCAGGCCGCAGTCGTTTGTATCAACGTGGCGATAGCGTGACGTGCGAGCGGGAAACGCTCAAAAAAATGGTGGCTGAACACGAGATCCGCATCATGGTTGCTACAGATGCGGCCTGCGAAGGTCTCAACCTTCAAACGCTGGGCACCTTGATCAATATTGATTTGCCGTGGAATCCGACTCGCCTCGAACAGAGGATCGGACGCATCAAGCGCTTCGGCCAGAAGCGCGAAACCGTGGATATGCTCAACCTAGTGAATGAGCAAACCGTGGACGAGAAGATCTACGAACGCCTGTCGGAGCGGATGCGCAATCGCTACGACTTGTTTGGATCAGTCCCTGACACTATCAAGGACGAATGGATCGAGGACATCGAGACCCTCGGGGAAAAGATGGACGAGTTCATCAATGCTCAGAAAGAGGCGACGGGATTTGACCTGCGCTATACGGGCACGATGGAGCCACCGGAGAAAGACTGGCGGGATTGTTCCGAGGTGCTGTCACGGCGAGACTTCGCAGTGCTGATGACTACGGCTTGGACGGGATGACGATGCTGGACGAGTACTCGATAGAACAGCGCGCGAGTCAAATCTTCGATGCGCGCAGCAGGGAATAATTCTCCGAGGTATTGAGCTGCTACACGGCGGGCAAATACCGGTCGGCTTTCGTGATGCTGCGGTCGGTCGTGGTCTGCGATCTACTTTTCAAAATCCAAACTTTCAACGGGAGTGACAATGGCATATAGAAACGGCAACTACTCGGCTTTCTATGTTACCGAGCCCTTCAATCCAAGCGCACTCGGTGCTCACGCTACGCGCGATTTTTTTTACTATAACCAGCTACGCATGTGGAAGGGGCAGGATTCGGTTTTTCCCTTCAATGACTCTCATGACAAAACATACAACGTACGTGACGGGAGTGATTGGGAAACGACTCTGAAGCCTAGACTGAGGGAGCGCCTCCGAAACTCCAAGAATATCGTTCTGTTCTTGAGTTCTACTACTGCCAACTCACGAGCATTGAGAGAGGAAATCGACTACGGAATTAATGACCAGGGTCTTCCGGTCATCGTAGTCTATCCCGAGTATGCATCTGAGTCAGACCTACTGACCGCTGACAATCAGGCCCTCAAGCAAGCAGTAAAGAATCTCTGGGACAAACTTCCAATATTTCGTGACTCAATGAGTTCCGTGCCGACTCTCCATGTGCCGAATAAGAAATCCGTGATAGAGAAGGCGCTTAACAATGCAAAGTTCATGGTGGGAACCAAAGGAGATTCCGGGGTCTTCTTCTACAAACCCTGACTGTGCTTATGAAGGGAAGTGAAGCATGACAAAGGTGGCCTTCTTTGACCGACGGCTATTAGCTACCTTCTACAAGTACGCTACTGCCGTAAGTGTCTTCCTTTCCTTTGTTTTTCCATTTGTCGACATACCAAAAGACTGCTTGCCCGCGCCGAGCTATGGCCTTTGGTATAAGGCTGCTGCTTTTGTGGCAGCATTCCTCGTCGTCTATATTGCTGTGTGGGTTTGGTCTAATCGACTCAGGAATGTATCAATCAACATCGAAGGGAGTGAGGTTAATGTTGTTGCTGGGGATATATTTCAGCAGCCGGGGCTTAAGGTGATTGCCTTCAACGAATACTTTGACACCTTGGTCGATGAAAGAGTCATCTCCAGTAGATCTGTCAATGGCATGTTTGTAAAGCAAATCCTAAAGACGCCTGTCGCTGATTTGGACAATTACATTGAGAATTATCAATTTCAGGACGATGAGATAATCGGCGAAAATCAAAACAGGCGAGCCGGAAAGAAAAAGCGGTATAAAATCGGAACAATATGTGTTTACGAGGAATTCTTGCTTGCCGCATTTAGTAAGTTTGATGAGGACAACAAGGCCGTGCTTACTATGCCGGAATATTTGGAGTTCTTAATTAATTTCTGGGATAGAGTTAACTCGATCTATGGCCAGAGGAGCGTGTCAACTACAATATTCGGTTCTGGCATTACCCGCATCAAGGGGCATAAGCTCATCAGTGACGAGGATTTACTGAAGATTATGCTTTGGACGTTTAGGATCAGTGAAATGCGCTTTAAGTATCCGGCCAAGCTGACCATCGTGATTCACGAGGAGAAGATCAATAAGATAAATCTTTTTGACATACAGACGGTCAAGAATGGCGTTTAAATATATTTGATCCTCGAATCAGTGGGCGTCTACGACGACTCCTGGCTTGCTACTTGGTGCCTCCTGTCATCTCCCCGACCCACACTTGCAACGCCCTCAGTTGCTCGGCGTTTTCGTGGCAGGTTTGGTAGTTGGCGGCAAGTGTTCCGGCGACGGCAGAGAGCGCAATGCCTGCGGCGGCCGCATCAGCATCTCTGGCGGGCTCGGGCAGCTCACCGGCGGCGGCAGCGTCGTGCAGGCGCACAAAGCCCCGGTTGATAGTGCAAGCAGCATCGGCTTGAACGGGCACATAGACGGGAATTTCCTTGATGATGGTGTCGCCCTTCTCACGGACGACGCGGACGCGGTCGACGTACTGGGTGACGACCTTGACGGTGGCTTGCGCCTGCCGCTCGCGGGCGGCGGCGGTCTGGAGGGCTTGTTGCTGGATGGCGGCATCCCATTGCGCTTGAACGTGGCTCGCCCCCTTGATCCAGCCAAAGCCAACCAGGGCGACTCCGAGCGCCGCAAAGGTCAACAGCCGGTATGGCCACGGAATCACGCTCATGACGCCTCCCCGATGCACTGCCGGTATTCGGCTTCTCGCCGTGTAGCCAGCCCGCCGCACAGGCGCGCGTTGGTGGGCAGCGCGCAGTCTTTGCCCTGAAAGAAGCGCCAGCGCAGCAGCTCAGCGCAGGCTCCCGCGTAGTCCTCGGCGTTGAGCTTCCTGACCAGCGTGGACTGGCAGAACGCGCGGCTGCCCACGTTGTAGGAAAAGCTCACCAACGCGTCGTACTCGTGCTGGGCCAGCGGGACGGTGACGCATTGCTTCAATGCACCCTCGAACTGCTGCACGTCGGTGAGTGCCCGGGCCAGCGCCTTCGTCGGCGTGGTGGTGTCGCCGATCTTCACGCCCGATGTCGTGCCGAACCCGATGGTCGGCACATCACCCTTGACCGGGATCACCGCGCGCTCGGTGTAGCCCTCGTGCAGCACGATGCCCACCAGCGCGGCGGCGGACAGCGTCAGCGCAGCCACGGTGCGTCTTTGCGGCCGCCGGATCATCGATGCATCTCGGGCTGCGCGACCAAGCGGGCTACGGCCGCGCCGATGCTGGCGCTGAAGGCCAGCAGCACGAACACACCGCGCGGCAATACATCACCGAACAGCGGCACCACCACTTCCGCCGCCGTGAAGATGGCGGCGACGATAGACAGGCGGACGCTCCAGGCGCGGCGCGCGACCCGCCGCCAGTCGTCGAGGAGAGAGAGTTTCGGCTTGGCGGTCATGGCGCGCCTCCCATCAGCTTCAACTTGATGGCGGCACCAACCAGCAGCGCGGCCAGGATGCCGGTGGTCACAACCTTGATGGTGGTCTGCCACGCCGTGCGACGGGCATCGCGCCAGGCTTCCAGCAGGTCGCGCAGCTCGCGGATGTCCTTCGCGGCGTGGCCGTTTTCGAGGCCGAGATGGGACAGCACACGCTCGGCACCGCGTTCAGCGGCGCGGTCGAGCAATTCGTCGAAGTCCTCGCGGCGCAGCAAAAGCATGTTCTCCACGATCGCTGCGGGCGCGTGTTGCTCGGGTTCGGTCATTTGTGTTCTCCAGAAATGCAAAACCCGCCTCGTGGGCGGGTTCAGTTGGTTGCGAAGGGATGAAAATCAGATGGCGATGCCAGCGCTCCAGCCGGTGGACTTGTAAGCCGAGAGCTTGGCCTCGTCCTCGATGTAGCAAAGCCAGCCCACCTTGGGCGGATGGAACTCCCACGTGCCATCGATGCGCACGGCGATCTGGTTGGTCTTGCCTGCCCACACGCCGGTGGCAGCGGTGGGGACGATGTAGCGGTCGCCATTGGCGGGGCTGGTCGGTGGCGTGGTCAGGTCGCGGTCTTTCACGGACAGGCCGACCACTACGCCGAGGCGTTTGAGGTTGGCGTCCATGCCGGTGTCCCAGCCGCTCTCGCCGAGCGTCCAGCCGTAGTTGAGTCCAAGGTTCGGATCGGTTGATGACATGGTTTATCTCCAGAGATTCGATGCGTGGCGAATGCGCCGGACGGCGTCCGGGTCGCCGGTGCGATGACTTTGCTGTGGGTGCTGCCGCCAATGACGCCCGACGATGGGCAGGTACAGCACGCCACCGCGCTTGGCTACGAGCAGGGTCAGCAGCCAGTCGGCGAAGTTGTTGAGGTCGGTGGTTTCCTTGAGCACGGCTTCGACGACGGATCGACGCATCACGATCAGGCCGTGCACGTGACTGGCGCTGTTCGCGTGCTGCCAACGGCTGTAGGCCAGACGCCGCACCGCGATGTCGTGGCCGTTCTCGTCGGTCAGTGCTTCGTCGGTGTAGACCATCACGGCCTGCGGGCAGGCATCCAGCGCATCGGCCAGTTGTGTGAAGGCACTGGCTTCGTACAAATCGTCGGGATCGACAAAGGACACCAGCGGCAGCGTGCCTTGTGCATAGCCTGCCGCGCGTGCCTCGCCGATACGCCCCGGAACGCCGGGCAAAACGTGCAACTGGATCGGTGCGTCCTCGAGGCTGGCGATGCAGGCCTCCCGCCATTCGGCAGGCTCGTTCAGGGTGAGCAGATGAACATCGATGCGCGGCTCCATCACACACCTCCCCAATACTGTCCCCAGCGCAGGCCGTAGCCCGCGCGATCCATGACCCGCACCTGCGGCTGCCAGCTGCTCAAACCATCGCGCTCGGCACTGATCTCCACCGTGATGCGGTCACCCAGCGCACCGGCATCCAGCGCGGCCACTGCTGCCGTCCACAGGTAAGTGGTGCCGAGCAGCCCCGTCTCAGTACGAACCAGCACGTTGCTGCGATTGCGGATGCGCAGCGTGTAGGTCACGCCCAGCTCCGGCCCGATGTCGCCCTCGTCTTGCTGCACGAGATAGGCTGTCTGCTGCGTGCGGTCGCGATGGGCCCACGCGACGGTGAGGTCACCGCCCACCACGACAGGCTCGGTCTGGCCATTGAGGCGGATACGACCGGGTGGGTACGGCAAAGCCTGCCGACCGGTCAGCACAATCGGCTGCCCATTGGTGGCCAGCACAGGATCGCCCTGATCGGTCGATGTGCGCGGGATCGCGCCCACGAACACCGACTCGCCCGGGGCGCGCTCAGCGCCCTCCGACGCCAGCCATTCACCAACGCCGATCAACCGAGTCCCCGAGGCATGTGCTTGGGGTGTGGTGTCGAGCACACCGCGTGCAAGGACAAGGGTGGCCGCAGCGGTATCGAAGTCAAGGACAGCGACGGCTTCGCGGATTGCTCCGCTGCCATCGGCCAGATAGGCATAGTCGCCCACGGTCAGCCTTTCCGGCTGACTGATGGCGGTCACTGGCACACCGACGGCAACAGCCTCACTGGCAGGCAGTGCCACATCGATCGTGAGAAGTGGCGCGTAGTCCTCGCTGGCCACGCTGGCGATATCACTGGCCGAGGCACCGGTGGCGAGCTGCCAATTGAGCTGGCCCGCACCACCCACTGCGGCCAATGCGCCAAGCGCAGCATCGGTGTCGGTCAGGTAGTCCAGTTCGGCTCGTGACAAGGTGCGCGCCAGTTCCCAGTACGGAATTTCCACCGCCAGCACCAACGCGGGCGGCAGCGGCTCCAGGGTTGGCTCGTCGATGATCGGTGGTGGCGGTGCCAGCACCGCGTTATCCAGCCCGAACACATCTTCCATCGCCTCGATGCGCCACTCAGATGACCCCAGTGTGCCGGTGTCGATGCCGGTCACGCGCACCACCATCTGGTCGATGCCCAAGCGCGGCCAGTTGAGCAGGAACACGTCACCGGGCAGCGGCGCGCGTTCCAGCGTGTCGGGTGCCACGGTCAGGCTCATCCGCGCCAGGGGTGAACCCAAAGCACGCAAATCTCGCAGCGCCAGACGCGCGGCCAGAGGGCCATAGTTGACACCTGGGTAGTCGCGGCGCTGATTGATCACGCCGCCTTGCAACTGGATGGCGGCCAGGTTCTCAACCGTGACCGTGGCATCACCGCCGGTTTGCCAGTCGGTGTAGACCACGGTCAGCTCGTTGGGCAGTTCACCCCATTGCGCGCGCTCGAAACGCTCCAGCCGCACGATCTCGTCCGGCCCTAACTGCGGCAGACTGTCGATCCAGTAGTCGTCGCGCAGCAGCTTGAGCTCAAACGTGCCCTGCTCAGGGTCGGTGTAGAGGATGCCGCCGATGTGGTCGATGACCTGACTGATGAAGCTCTCGATGGGCTGCTGGCGCGTCCAGATCAGATTCAGACCAAAGCCTTCGTCCGACAGGGCCCATGCTGCATTCCAGAAGCTCCAGCCGATGCTGTCCTGCGGGTAGCCCATGCCCCAGTGCGGATCGGTCAGGCATTGCACCAGGATGTGGGCTGGGTTCATGCCGACACTGATCTCGCGGCCCTGATTGTTATCCCAGGCACGGACTTCGGCGTTCCACTCCATCCACGGGTAGTCGTTCCAACCCGCCGTGAAACGGCGCACGCGCACTGCCCACGGCTTGATGTAGGGGTTGTTGGCCGCGAACAGGATCTTGCGCGCAACCAAGGACAGCACGCCCCGGAAGGCTGGAATGGCGCTGCCAAGGCGGCTCATCAGATAGTCGTTGCGTCCCTGTCCAGAGCCACCAGGCAGTACATCGATGTTGCCGACTACGCCACCTTCACGCTCGTCACCACCAAACAGCGTGGGCTTGTTGATGCTGAGAGTGGTCAGGCCGTGCCCGCTGGACAGCGGCGCACGGTCGGCATCACCCCACGCAGTGCGGTCGCCCATCTGGATCTCCTGCACGGCATCGACCGGCCCCTGGCATAGCACCAGGTGCAATCCCATCCGGTAGCGGTAGCCGACGGTTTGCTTCTTGCTGCTGCCACCCATCAGTGCATCTCCTGCCGGGTACGCGCGTGCTCGACCACGCGCAGCGCCATCGCGTCATTCGTGGCCAGCAGGGTTTCGGCATCAAGTCCCTTCCGCAGAAAGGCGCGGAAGTCCAGGCCATGCCGCTCGAACCATGTACGCGAGCCGTTCACGCACAGGCCGACGGCGCGCACGTCGTCGATAGTGACGATCACGCTGGTGCTCATTTCTTGCCGCCTTTCTTGCGGATCGGCTCGGCTTCCAGATCGCCGTACCAGACCACGTTCGCGCCGCGCAGCAGCACGGTGCCGAACACGACGGGAATCGGTCTGCCTTCTTCTGCGGTTGGGGCATCGACATCGGACAGCGATGCCGGTTTGGGCTCGGGCGGCTTCGGCGCGAGCGCGACCGAAACCAGCGCCGCCACCACGATGACGACGAGGTACCACATGGCGATTTCTCCGGGGATTCAGAACACGCCTGTCGAGAACGGGTTCTTGCTTGGGATGGCGGGAAAGCCGCCGTAGTTGTCGAGGTTGTCGAAGCGCGTCTGACAGGTGGCCGTGCTGTGATCGCAGCCGACGGTCAGCAGCACTTCCGTGCCGGGCTCAAGGGCCGCTGGATACAGCAGCTCGACGCCGCTGCCGTAGTCGCCGATGATCATGTGGCGCGCACCGTCCGGGGTTTGTAGCCAGCCACCGGCCAGGCCGCCGCTGACCCAACCCGGTACACCACCATCGAGTTCGACACTGCGGCCATAGACCTCCAGGACGAAGGCGCTGGCTGTCATCGGCGAAGCCCCGCAGGCCGAGGAATAAAGAACGTGGGAGCACTTGCGGCTGTAGAGCCGCCGCAATCCGATACGTTTGAGACTGACTTGCGCCGACTCGCAGCGAACGCGAGCGACATCGTCAGCGACCTCTACGCCCAGCACCCGGCCCATCCAGCGCGTGCCCGAGATCCACCAGTAGTCGCCCCAGGAGTCGCGCCGTCCGATCCGCAAGGTGACCGAGGTGGTATCCCCGGTGAGCGACGTGGCCAGCAGGTGGCGCACGAGATCGCAGTCGGGTGGCAGTTTCAGATCCAGCGCCGATTTGGCGGCTTCAGCACCCAGTGCCAGCTCGTTGCGTTCGATGGACAGGCTTGCGTACAGATTGCCATCCAGATCAACGTCGAATTCGTGCGGCGTCAGGTAGAACTGCGCGCTGTTGCTGGCGAAGGCATACAGCTCCACCTCCTGCAAAGGATTCTGGCTCATGGTCAGGCGGGCTCGTAGGTAATGCGGTCGTTACCGCGTGGTTCGGGCAACTGACGTGCGGTCAGGGTGATCTCCAGCAGCGTCGGGCTGTGCCAGTACAGATCGATGGCATCGTGGTCAAGGCGGCAGCGCACGAGGCGAATGACGCGGCTGCCCGTGGGCACCCAGTCGTCGAGGCCCGAGCGCAGCACCAGCACACCGCCTTGATCCAGATGGCAGGTCGCCGTCAGGGCGTACTGCCGATAGCCGTCTGGATGCACGATCAAGCAGGCGGCGGGGCGATGCCAAAAATCCGAAATTCGCGCGGAGATATCTTTGCCATCCACGCGCAGGTAGCCATCTTCGGGATCGGCCTCTGCCGTCACCCACAGGATCGGAGCCAAGCCATCGGGCAGCCAGAAGGCTTCCAGACGGCCTTGGGTTTGCCACAACCGCGCCCGCCAGATCTCGATTTCATCGAGTGAGCTGGCCAGATAGCGCCGTTGCAAAGCTGTCGTCGCCCAGGGATCGTCCCGGCGCACCCACGGATCTGCGGGCGAGAAGTCTTGTCGGGTGATCGTGGCAAGAGCTACGGCCGTCGGATCGTCACGCCAGTTGCCATCGGGCCAGACCGGAATCTCGTCGAGCCACGCGTCGTCGAGTGCATCCATGTCCGGCGTTTGCGCGGGCGTGACAGTCGTGGTGACGCTGCCGCCGACCATCCCCGGCACCCACTGGGTCAAGTCCGCCGGATCGACAGCGCGTCCCCACACCAAGGGCATCACGCTGCTACCGGCTCCGGCAGCACGCGCCAAGGGTTCGGCCAGCCACAGCAGATCGGTTTCCACGTCGCTGAGTTGGGCGACTTGCCAGCCCTCGGGCGCAATGATCAGCACCCAGCGTTCGTCGCTGTCCCAGCCCTGCACGCCGTCATAGGTCAGACGCAGCGCGGCAGCCGGTGGGCCAAAGCGCCGCCAGTCAGCCTCCGACACCCCGAGAGTCAGCGCGCCCTCCTCAGCGTTCTCAGTGAGATGAACGGCGTACTGTGGCAGGGGCCACCACGCGGCCTGGCCCAGATGATCG
Source organism: Nitrospira defluvii (assembly GCA_000196815.1). Lineage (GTDB taxonomy): Bacteria > Nitrospirota > Nitrospiria > Nitrospirales > Nitrospiraceae > Nitrospira_A > Nitrospira_A defluvii_A. The sequence goes on along the minus strand of FP929003.1, from coordinate 90,410 downwards.
GCCAGCCAGTCGGCCACCAGGGCATCGGTCTGGCGGGCGTTGCCTACTTTGTAGGTGAGCCAGCGCCGGGGAATGCGGCGGCGTGCCTGCCGGGATTCGTTGCCGCTGGCCAGCCGCGTGACGCTGGTCTGCCACTCCAGCCGTTCGACGAGGGGCTCCATCCAATCATGACGGAAGGCAAACACGCCGCGTTGCGCATCCGGCCAAGGCTGGTCGCCAAAGGCATTCATACCGGTGGCGACGATGGCGCTCGAGGCCGTGTCCCGGCGCAACACTTCGACCAAGAACGTCGGTGCATCGATGGGTGGCCAGGGGCCCGCCAAGGATTCCGCCAGCAGGCTGGCCGCCAGATTGGGCGGCAGCGGAGCGACAGCTGTTTCCGGCGTGAAGCTGGCTGCGCTCGCCCCGAAGGTGGCGCGCGAGAGCACCTCACTCTGAAAAACGGGTAGTTCGCTTCCCGGCGTTGGCTTGCTGGAAACCTCCGCGAGGTCTTGAACGAGGACGCGATCCGTCATGCCGACTCCACGCCGAACTCAGCGGCATTGAAGGCGGCCTCCGTCCACTGCACGTTGCCGTTCGGATTACGCTCGAACAGCGTGCTCTGCCAGGCCAGTTGCTCCTGCAGGATGATGTCGGTGCTGACGGCGCTTTGCGCACCACTGACCACGAGGCCTTTGACCTTGCCCAGACCGGCGTCGGTTTTGCGCGCCAGCATCGTGAGCTGGACGCCGTAGATGGCGGGCGTGGCCATCACCGGCAGCGGCTCGACATCGAAGGACTGACGCAGACCGGCACTGGGCGCACTGAGCGACGTGACCTCGTCCTCGTCGCTCACGGCTTCCCATGCGGCAGTGCCGACCGGGCTTGCGGCCCACTGGTTCAGGCTGCCATCAGCCTGTGCCTGCAAGGCATCGACGCGCACATCACCGAGAAAGGTGTTGTTGATCGTGCCGCTGGTGTCGGCGATATAGAAGTCGTCGACGTCGATGGTGAGCGGACAGCTCTGTCCGGGCACGGCACCCACAAATGCCGTGAGCAATTGGCCACCGCCCTGGATGGTGTTCTGCGCAGTCATCTGTATGGCCAGGATGCCGTTGATGCGCACTGACAGAATGCCGTTGCTGGTGCCTTGCGTAACCTGCAACTCGATGTAGTGCCAGCCGCGCGCCGGAGCGCTTGCGACTGAGACAGAGATCAACTGGTCATAGCCGTATTGCCAGCGGTAGAGCTTGAGCCGACCGTCCTCGCCGATTTTCACGAGATGCGCGACCTGCGAGTTGGCGTCACGCACGCCCAGCAGCAGTGGCTCGGTGTAGGTGTTTTCAAAGGAGACCACGCGAATGGCCGCCCCGACGATCAGGCTGGTCTTGGTGGCGTCGAGGTTCTTGACGTAGCCACCACCAGAACCTTCCGGCAAACGCAGGGCATAGGAGGACGGACGACGGCCATTGATCCTGGTGGCCTGCGGTGACAGATACGCAGCTTTGCCACGCGCAAGCCACGGATCGCCAAAGCTGTCCACGGCCTGCGGGTCGTAGTGATCGAAACCGTCGATGAACAGAAGTGCCATTGGACTTTCCCCTAAAAATTCAGCTTTGCAGCGCCGAGCGGATGGCCCGTGCATTGCGCCCGATGATGTTGACGATGACCCGCTCTCCGGCAGGCGACTGCAGGTGGTCGTGGGTCACGCCGGGATCGATGGCGTTGACGATGCGCACCGCTTGGTTCATCTGCGGCTGTGCAGGAGGCACTTTCACTTCCGGAACCAGCCCACCTGCTGCGAAGGCCAATTCGCCGCCCTTGAAACGCGGGCCTGCCGACAAGCCGTTGAGCGAATCGAGGAAGGCCACACCGACCTGGCGCACGGCGGCAGCACGCACTACGTACTCGCCTGCTGAGAGACGCGCCGGGATCGAATCCGATGTAGCGCTGCCCGGCCCGGAGACCAGACCGCCGCCCGCGAACTTCTTGATGCCGCCCAAGAGCGCCATGACCGCGGCGACCATCGCCACCATTGCGGCAATGGCCAGTCCCGGGCCAACGATGGGAATCGAGGCTTGCGAGGCTGCCGCCCCGGCTCCTGCCTTGGCTGCATCCATCGACACCACGGCGGTGGTTTCGGTGGTCTTTTGCGCGACCTTGGCGGCGCTGGCCGCCGCATCGACGGTCTGCTCCTGCTGGATGAAGCCGAGCTTGAGCGCCAGCATCCGCGCCTGCATGGCGATCCACTGCTGGAAGGGCTGGATCACGATTTGCTGCAGGAAGGCATCGGCCACCTGCTGAAAGATGCTCGCCAAGGCACTGCGCCAGGTCTGCGCGCCGGTGATCATCCCGTTGAGCGCACCGCCGAAGCTCTCGCCGATGCGATTCCACAGCGGGGCCATTTCATCGACCGTGAGCTTGGTGCGATCCAGCTCGTTGCGCCACGCTTGTACCCGAATCACCGCATCCGGCCCGATGGCCTGCGCCGCCTGTTGCATGGTCGGCAACAAACGCTCCATCTCGGTGGCCGATTGCTGTTGCAGGGCCACGATCTGCTGACGCGCCTGTGCTTCGGTCAGTAGTCCAGCCTGTTGCTGGGTCTGGATCGCCTCCTGCGCATTGCGCAGACGCTCGGTGACCTGCCGCCATTGGGCTTCCAGCGCCGCCAGATTGGCCTGCGCCGCTTTCACATTGATCAGCCGATCAATGAGCGACACGCCGTCGGCATCGCTTTCTGCCGCCAGTCGCGCCCGTAGATCGCGGTAGCTGCGCTCGATGGCGGCTTGCCGGTCGGTATCCGTCGCCGTGCCGGTGATCTGTGCCAGTTCCTCACGTGCCTGCGCCAAGGCGTCGGCCAATTCGCGCTCGGCTTGTGCCGCCTTGCGGGCATTGGCCTGCTCGATGTCCGTGCGCCGGTTGTTGAGCGTGATGAGGTCCGCTTCCGCCTTGGCGACCTCGGCCTTGGCTTTCAGGCGGTCGTTTTCCGATTTGCCGGTGGTGACGACTTGCTGACTGCGGGCCAGTTCCTGCTGCTTGCGGGCAATCTCGGCATCAACCTCGCGTTGCTCGAGGGCCGTTTTCTGCGTGTAGTAGTCGCGCACCGAAACCAGACGGTCTTCGAGTGCAGCGTCCAGCGCAGTTTGTTGCCGGGCCAGGCCGTCCTTGAGCAGGGCGAACTCGGCGTCCAGCTGCGCTTTCATCAGCGTGGTTTGCGCGCCGGTCGTGTCCTGCGCTGGCTTGACGGCTTTGGGCTTGGTCAGGCGTTGAAGCAATTCCGGATCGGCCTGGATCTTGGGTGCCTTGACCTCGATGGGCTTGGGGTCGAACAGGCTGTCACGGAAGGACGCCAGTTCATCCAGCCGTTTGACCAGATTGCCTTTGAGGTCGGCAATAATGGCCTTGGCCCCTTCGGTGTTGCCCTTGAGCGCCTCCACAGCGGCGGCGACACCCGCGCCAATGGCTTCGCCCAAGGCGACGAAGGCCTTGCCGACGGTGGCGGCACCGAGGGCCAGCGTCTTGAGCACCAACACGATGCCGTCCAGAATCACCCGCAGCGTGCCGCCTTGCTTGGCCGACTCGACCATGCCACCGGCCATGTCATTCAGCGCAGGCAGCAAGGAGGCGATGATCTGGTTGCCGATGCTCTGGGTGGCCAGCTTCAGCTTGTCGAGCGCGTCGTTGAAATTGCCCGCCTGTGCGGCGGTGTCAGCGGACAACTGCAACCCGAGTTCAGCCGCCTCCTGCTTCAGCGCACCAATGCCCTCCCGCCCTTGGTTCAGGAAGGGGATCATCTCCGCACCGGCTTTGCCGAAGATATCGACAGCCAAAGCCGCTTTCTCAGCGCCATCGGGCATGGCCTGGAAGCGGTCGGCCAGATCCAGCAATACCTGTTCGCTGTCGCGTAGGGTGCCGTCCTGGTTCTGGACAGCCACACCCAGCGCTTCGAAGTTCTGTGCCGACGCCTCCGAGCCGGTCGCGGCCTCCAGCATGCCGGTGGCCAGCTTCTTGAGCCCGGCTTCGAACTTCTCGGTGGACACCGCCGACAACTCGGCAGCAGGCACCAGCAGCGACAGCGATTCGACGGCAATGCCGGTACGCTGCGCCATCTCGTCCAGCGCATCCGCCGAATCGATGCTGGACTTGATCATGGCCCCGATGCCCGCCAGCGAAACGCCCACGCCGAGGTTGGCCAGTACCCCGTTGACGCTCTTGGCCGTATCGGTGAGGCCGCCCAAGCCCCGCTTGATCGAGTCGAAGGCGGTCTTGGTCTGGTCGACGGCACTGATCAGGATTTGGGCACGATTGCTTGCCATCAGACTTTGTCCAGTTCTTGTTGAATCGCCCGCGCCAAGGCAGGGAGCGCACGTTGTACGCCGCCCGCCAGATTCAGTCGTCGTTTGAGATCGACGCGCTTGACCAGCACGGCGATGGGGATTTCCTGACCGCGCTTGATCTGCTTCGCGCCAGTGCGCCCGCGCTCGGCACGCTTGAAGCGGTTGAGTTGCGATGCGTTCTCTTTGATGTTCTCGGCCATCAGCAGCACGCGACCGTTCTTCTCGATGAAGAAGGCATTGCCCGAGCGCATCAGACCGTCGATGACCGCTTTGAAGCGCTTGGGGCCGATGCGTCCGGGCAGCAGCGGGATCAGCAGATTGCCGCTGACCGTGCCGCCTTTTTCGTGCAGACCGAGCCACGGGATCTTGCTGCCCACCAGCAGGGCGGGCAGCAGTTCGGGCTTCTTGTCGAACACCTTCACGCCCATCGAGGAGATGAAGCTGTTGCGCTTGACGGTGAAAGCACTGCGCATCTCGGATCGCGCCGCATCACGCACTTCACGCCCGCCCGATTGCATGCCCTTGGCGACAGCGGTGTGGATGGCACGACGCCGCTCGGTACTCCACGCCGCCAACTGGCGCGGGTCCAGCAAGCCGGTGGTGGTGAGCGAGAGACGCATGGGTTAGTCCTTCAGAAGATCGCGTTGCAGTTGTTCGATGCCACGCTTCTCGCCCTGGGCAGCCACGGCATGGATGCCGAGCAACTGGGCAAGTTGCTGCCGTTCGATCTGGCCGTCGGCTTCCAGAAAGGCTTGCGCCTGCGTGAGCGTGTAGGCCATCACGTCGCCCAGGCGGTGACCGGCGCGGATCAGGCGGGCGACGGCAGCGTCCCACCCGAGTTCGTCAGCGAGCGCAGCGTCGGGGCGAGTCGCTGGGCCGCGCCCTGAATCGCCGGGACGACGTGCGCCACGAAAAAATCCGCATTCACCTCGAACACGGCAGCGGCCAGAAGAACGGCGTCCTCCAGCGACAGGTCATTGATCCACGCGCGTTCGCGCCGGGTGGTGATCGCCAGCAGATCGAGCACGGCATCGCCGTGCCGCCCCAGCAGCGCCATCCAGTCCGGATCACTGGTGATTTCCTCGGCCAGCGGACGCACCACGGCCAGCAGCCGTGGCAACTCGCCCAGCCGGATCGGCGTCAGTTCCAGCGCGGTACCGGACAGCGTCACGACCACAGGCTCAGGGGGGAAGGTCTTGAAGCCGTCCATCACAGCAGCACCAGACGTCCGAATTGACCGAGATCACCGCCGACTGGCTTGGTCAGATCCGCCAGTACTTGGCCCGACAGCTCGAACTTCAGCAGTTCGTCCGTGATGATCGAGAGTTCCTTGGCCGGGTTGATGGCCACGCGGTAGAGGTCGATCACCACCTCGCGGTTGCCGTCGGCGGTGTTGAGCCCCTCGAAGCGAATCCAGCGCTCGGGCAAGGGCTGGGTGAACATCGCCGTGCTCTGCGCCGCGCCATAGGCGTAATCGACGGTGAACGGCTCGGTGTACGGGCCGCCCGACGTGGCATCGAGCACCACCAGTGAACCGTGCTTGGCATTGACGCTGTACTGGCTGACCGGGAGCGTCTGGGGCGTGGCATCGGAGTCCTGCACCTGCACGGCGGACACGTTTTGCATGGCCAGCGGGTACAGACTGCCCGGCGTGACCGGGTTGGGCAGCAACTCGCCAGTGACGGTGCCAGGGGTGATGGTGGTCGTGGTGCCGTAGAGCGCGAGCGCCAGATTGGTGGCGATCAGTTCTTCCAGCGTGCAGGCGAACTCGCCCTTCTTGGTCTTGATGAGTTGCAGGTCGGTCAGGCGCTGGCCCGACTGCGCTTCCTGGTGCTCGATGGTGTCCACCGACAGCGACACCTTCAGCTCGGGCACGTTACCGACGAAGGTCAGTCCGGCCGGGTTGCCGAGTTCATCACGTGCGCCGATGTAGACGCGGCCTTGTCCGGAAAAGTAAGCCATGTTCAGTCTCCTTGGATGGTGGTGCCGGACGTGGCATCACGGCGGGTGGGTTTGGCATCAGTGGTGGGTGTGGCGGACGCCGTAGCAGCCTTGGCCACGCCCTGCGCGATCAGCCAGCGTCCACTGGCATCGGGAAGATCAAGGCGATCACCCACGGCGAGGCGCTTGCCTGCATGGGTGTGGGGTTTCAGTAGTTCGATGTGCATGGGTTCATCCTGTTTGGGTTAGATCAATGGCGTGGGTGCGGTAGCGGATTTCGTAGCGGGCTGGGAGTGCGACGGCCCCGGCGTCGGCGTCGTCGAACTCCCACTCGCAGTCGATCTCGCGCACGGCGATGGCCAGACCGCCCAGATTCGGGTCGGCCAGCAAGGCTGCGTGCGCCGCCACCAGCGCGAGGTCGGCAACGTCGAAGGCGTCCGCACCGCGCGCCACCACAGCGACTCGGACGATCAACAGCCGGTCGACGAGGTGGTTGGCGTGGGCGGTGATGCTGTCGCCATCGACGAATAGCAGCAGCGCAGGACTGGCCTCGCGGGTGACCGGCACGGCTGGCATGCGTAGCACTGGAACGGATGCAATCGCAGATGACAGGCGTGCGACGACCTCCCGCAAGACGCGCTCGCGGACGGAGTTCATGGCGATGTCCTTAGAGTTGGGAGAGTGAGGCGCGCCGCTCGGTGCCGTCGCCGATGGCACGCACGTCGCGCACCTGATAGCTGCTGCCCGCAATTTCGACGGTGTCACCCGCAGCGAGCGTCAGCCACACCGCCGGGTAGTCGATCTGGTAGTCGCGTGACAGCGCAAAGCCATCGAGCACGGTTTCGTCCGGGGCGCGGAAGGCGCAATACACGGTGGCAGTGCCCACCGTGACCGCCGTCAGCAGTCCAGATCGTCGCGCCGCTTCGTAGAACGACTCGATGGCCAGCATCAGGTCGCCAGAACCTTCACCAGCACGGCAGGCCGATGGCACATCGGCAGCGGGTTGGATTGGGTGTGGACATCGGTGCCCCGGTCGAACTTGCGCGGCTCCTGCTTGGCGTACAAGGGTTGTCCCAGCGTGTTCGCCGTTTCATTGAAATCGGCGGGCGCAAAGTAGGTGGCGAAGGTGTCCACCGTACCCAGTGGGAAGGCGTGGCCTTCGCCTGCCTCGATGAAGCGACGCACGTTGTCGTCGCCATCACTGGCTTCGCCCGCGTACTCCTCGAAGGTGATGCCTGCGAACGGGAAGCCCGAGCGCATATCGGTGCGCAAGACCTGACCGTCCTGCCAGCGGTGATAAGCCTCGATGACCTTCTCGTGGCTGGTGAACGCGTCGAAGAACTCTGGCGATACCAGACAGTGAACCCCTGTCATCCGCTCGCCCTTGAGGTTCTTCTCCAGGTAGCGCTTGAGGTCGAGACACTTCTTCTTGATATCGGTGCCCGCGCTTCCGAGCTGGAAATTGACGACCTTCGGTGTAATTTCGAACAGGTCGAACAGGTTGTACAGATCTGAGCCGTCCGCATCGAGGATGACGCCCTTCAGCGCACCAACCCGCAGGTGCTCTAGTGTGATGGCGTGCTTGTTGCGCATGGTCTGCAGGTGCTCGGCCATGACCGCTGCAACAGTTTGCACTTCGGTTTCCGAACCGAAGGCGCGGATGCCTTGCACTTCCTCCGGCAGCACCACGTCGTCGTGCGGAATGTGCGGAATGGCAAAGGAGCGCAGCTTGCGTTTGCCGCGTACACCTACCGTACCGGGAGAGCCGACCGGCATCGTTGGCAGCAGCGTCAGGATGCCGTTCTTTTCTTCTACGGCCACCGAACGGAAGCGCACCGGCTTGGGCGGAAACAGCCCCATGCTCTCCATCAGCCCGTAGTTGTTGGGCAGGATGTTGATGGCAGCGGTCAGCGCCGACATCGAGAAAGCGGGATTCTCGAAAACATTGTTCATGGTCAGACTCCTTTGCGAACGAGGATGCCGAGGCTCTTGAGCTGCGCGATGGCAGCTTGCTTCTCGGCGGTGGTGATGGCGGCGGGCCACGCCAGCGCGTGATCGGCGACGATGGCGTGGCGGGCCAGCATCAGTCCGTCATCGCGGTCAATGAGGGTGGCGTCCACGCCTTGCATCAGCACACCAGCGGCGTACTGGCTGCCGTCGGTGGCCGACGGATCGATCTGCTTGAGCTTCGCGGTGGCCGTCACAAGACCGACCACCGTACCGAGCAGGAGGCTCTGGCCTGCGCCGACCGTGACCTGATCACGCGAGTAGAGATTCGGTGCTTCGTACTTCAAGAGGTCGCCGAGATTGAGGCCTTCAGTCATAGCGGGCATGTCATTTCTCCTGTCCGGCGCGGGCGCGAGCCGCCAGCACCAAGGGGTTGTCGTTGAGGGATTGCGTTGCCGACGTGGCGGCGCTCGGAGTGATCAGGCTGCTGATCTCCTGACCGCTGGCGCGAGCGACCAGCAGCTGGCTGCGCACCTTGGTGGCCGGAGTGCGTGCCGCCAGAAAACCGGCAATGCGGTCGGGGCAGCCCGCCAGAGCGCAAAGCTCGGCGACTTCTTGCGCGTCGTCGATGGTCATTGGCGCGGGCGACACAGGATCGCGATCAGGATCAGCGCCAACCCCAGGGTCAGCAGTGGTTCCGGGTTCATTCATGAAATGCTCCAGTCGTGGTTGGTGAAGATTGCCCAGCGCCGCAGCCGCTGCCGACAGCGCAGGTGGTGGTGAAAGTGATGCGACGAGCTCGTTCAGCACATCGTCGAAATTGCCGACGGCATCGGCCAGGCCCGCCGCGACAGCGTCATTGCCAAAGAACACGCCCGCCTCGGTTGCGCGCACTGCTTCGCTGCTCAGGCTGCGGTGGCTGGCGACCGTGTCGACGAACAGTCCGTAAATCCGATCCACCTCGCTTTTGAGAAAGGCGTGTGCCTCGTCCGAGATCGGCTCGTGCGGGTTGAGATCGTTCTTGCGCGCTCCGGCAAAGACGGTCGTGTAGCGGACGCCATCCTGCGCATCACGCACCGATTGGTCGGCGTGCATGGCAATGACGCCAATCGATCCGACACCGCCCGTGCGGGTGACAAAGAAGCGGCTGGCGGCCGAACCGATGGCGTAAGCCGCCGAATACGCCATGTCATTGGCCAGCGCCCAGACCGGCTTGACCTGCGCCGCTGCGCGAACGCGGTCGGCCAGATCGAACACACCACCGGACTCGCCGCCCGGGCTGTCGATGTCGAGCACGATGGCGGCCACTGCCGGATCGGCGATGGCGGTATCGATCTGTGCGGCGATGTCCTGGTAACTGGTCAGCCCGGATGCCGCCTCCAACCCCACGGTTCGCCGCACCAAGGTGCCGTAGATCGGCAAGACGGCGATGCTGCCGCCTGCGACTGGCGGGCTGCGCGTGGTGGGTGACGGAATCGGCGTGCCGTTCTCAGACAAGCCGATGCGTGGCCCCAGGACGGCGAGGATGACTTCGAGTTTTGGCCGATGGATCAGCAGCGGCGCGCCAAAGATGCGCGCCGCCATATGCGGTAGCAGTGTCATTGGGATTCCTTCAGGCGGACGAAGCGTTGCTGTCGGTGGCCTGCGAGTTGGGTTCAGCGCTGCCGCCATCCTTGGAAGTGCGGCGCGGATCGGAGTCGAAAATCAGGCCGAGGTCATCGGCTCGTTGGTTGTCGGCGGCGATTTCGCGGTCGACGTCCTCGGCGTCGTAGCCGAAGGCCGAAATCGCTTCAGAACGGCTCATCAGACCGGCGCGGATCGCCAGCAACATCGCCTTGAATTCCTTCTCCGGATCGACCCATTGCCAACCCTGCGGAATCCATTTGCAGGCGGCGTACTCGCGGCGGCGGCGGGCATAGCCCGGTGCCGTCAGCGCACCGGCCAGCACTGCCTGATCGAGCCACGCATTCCAGACGGGGCGGCAGAGCTGATGCACCAGCACACCGTGCTGGATGGCTTCGGTGCGACGGCGAAACTCCAGCATCCCGGCCCGGATGGACGAGTAATTGACCCCGGAGAGATCGCCTGTCAGCTGCTCGTAGGTGATTCCGATGGCCGCAGCCACGGCCCGAAATTGCGCACGCAGAAACTCGGCGTAGCTGCCGCCGACATCGGCGGGGTCGGAGAACTTCACGTCCTCGCCGGGCTCCAGGATTTGCATCGTGCCGGGTTCCAGACCAGCCATCGCCACACCGGCGTCATCCGGGATTCCCTCACCGAGCAGGTTGTCCTCGGGTGAGAGTCGCGTGACGAAGCCTGCAAACATCGCGGCGGTTTTCTTGCGCACCAGTTCGGCATCGTCGTACTGATCCAGCTCGTTTAGCTTGACCAAGGCACGGGCCAACCACGGCTCGCCGCGAATCTGTCCGGGGCGCAGGACGCGGTACAGATGGATGATTTCCCGCGCGTCGATACGCACGGTGTCCATGCCACCTTGCCCGGACATTGGTGCCAGTCGGCCATCCTCGGGGTGCGAGCGGTACAGGTGGTAGGCCACACGTCGCCCCATCAAATCGAACTCGATGCCCGAGCGCACGACATTGCCGGACGGCAGCTCCGTGTTGAGATTCAGCGGCAGGTGTTCGGCCTCGAGCAACTGCAACTGCAGTGGAACGACCAGACCATCCTCGGGGCGGCGGGGTCGCAACCGAATCAGACATTCGCCGCCTTCGCACATCGCGCGGGCAGCCAACGCCTGCAAGCCGTAGAAATCGGTCTGCCCGGTGGCGTCAGCTTGTTCCGTCCAGTCGCGCCACAGTGCTTGCACGTCAGCACGAAAGGCTTCGTCCTTGGCCATCGCCTGCGGCTTGATGCCGGTGCCGACCGCGTTGGAGACGAAGGCCTCGATACCGGCATTGGCCCACGCATTGCGGCGAACAAGGTCGCGGGATTTGACGCGCAGCTCGTTGGAGGTGGCGAGCATGGCCGCCACGGCACCGGGATTGCCCGGCATCCACGCAAGGGATCGCCGTCCGCGACCTGCTGCTTCGTGGATGGGCGACTGGCCGAACAGGCTGCGGATTTTTGAATACCAAGCCATCAGAACCCCTTGCCCGTGGTGACACGGATCTGGCGCGGCGCACCAGGCCATAGGCCGGTGGCGGCGGCCTGTTCAAAGATGTCGCGCTTGACCACCGCGATGGCGGCCTTGAGTTCATCGACGCTGCGGTACTCGACGGTCTTGTCACCAAAGGTCACGCGCTTTTCGCCTTTGACCAGCGCGGCTTCCAGCGCATCGAGGTGTGCTTGTGTGTAGGCCATTAGCGGTACACCGTGAGGTTGATTTCGGAGGAGTCGTCGAAGGATGCGGACGTGGTGGCACAACTGATGTCGACGTACTGGGCGGTCTTCTGGTCGGTGGTGGATCGCACGATGGCGATGCGCTGCGTGCCGGTGTTGGTGCTGCTGCGGGCGAGAGCCGTCCAGCAGTAGTTGGCATCCGGCATGGCGGTGGCGAAGGTCACGCGGTAGCGGCCTGACCCCAATCGGGTGACGCTGGCCACGTTGTGCGATGCGCGCACGACGATTTGCGAGCCGACATAGCCGAAGCACACCCACGCGCGGGCCAAGCCGGGATGGGTAGCGTCGATCTTGGTCTTGACCTCGAGCCCGACACGGCTGGCCAGCGCACTGATCCGCGATGCGAGGCTCATCAGACCAGCGCACCCACAAAGACCGCGACGAAGTCGGTGTCGGTGTTGCCGACATCGCTGGCCGCGACAGCGCCGATGTTGCTGCGGGCCTGAAGTTGTTCGGCAACCGTCAGCGACTGTGCGGCATCGAAGCGCACGCGGTTGTTGACGGCGGCGAGCAAAGCGTCCAGACCACTGGTGCCGTTCTGCAGCAGTTGCTGGATTTCCACCAGCGTGTCGTAGGCCGCATCGGCACCGCCCAAGATTTCAGTCTTGAGCGCATCGAGCAGCGAGACGATTTTGTTGGACGAGTAAGTGCTTGTCGTTGCGATCTGTGCGTCATCAATTACCGTCGAGGACACCACAGCAGCTTGCAGCTCGTTGATGGCCGCGACCAGATTCGACTTGTCGGTGGTGGTGAGGTTGGCAAGGTTGCCTGCCTTGGCGCGGACGTCGTTGAACTCCTGCGCGACGCGAATGACCAGGCTTTCGATACTGGTAGCAAGACTCATGAAAATCTCCTTTGAAGGTCAGGACAGCCAGCGGCTCTTGATGACGCGCCGACGTGGGGTGGTGCCAGAAACAGCGAGGCCACCGCGTTGGGTGGCCTCGTTGCTTGATTCGATTGGTTGTTCTGGAGGTGACGGACTTGCCAAGCCCAGTTGTCGCTCCAGTTCCCGCCAGTGGCGTTCCTCGAAACGATCCAGTCCCGCCGCCGAAGCGGCCGCGCGGGCGTAGACGTAACAGTCGAGCGCCTCATTGCGCTCGCGCATCTTTTGCCACTCGCGCACCGGGAAGCCGTTGCGGTCGCGGCGGGTGATCAACTGCTCGGCGCAGAGTTGCTGGATGAACTCGGCGTCGATCTTGGGCAGGTGGACGAACCCGGCTGGAAACACCGTGGTCAATCCGTCCTCGCCAACATCGGCGCTCTTGCGCAGGTTGTTGTAGAACTCCAGCTTGGCGATGCCACCGGCGACCGAGAACACCTTGATGCCCCGGCGCAGCTTCTTGCCGCCCTGCGAGACATCGATGGCGGTTGGCGTGCCGATCAGCGCCGCGCCACGCGCGACGCCCTTGACCGCCATCACACGCGGATCGCGGCAGGCCCGCACGAAGGCGTAGGCCTCCTGCGTGGCAAAGCCGGTGTCCAGCGCAAAGCGCGCCAGCGGCATCGCTGCGCCGGAGGCGTGCGTCCAGTTCTCGGCCACCATTTCAGCGAGGCGTTTCCACACCGTGTCGCGGGCGGTATCGCCCATCAGCACCCGGTGCTCGACCAACCAGGATTCCTTGCAGCGCCCGAAGGCCCAGACCGACGCCTCGATGCGATCCTTCTGCACGTCGGCTGCGCCCACCAGCAGCAATCCGCCCGGTGGCACGGAGCCAATCCGGTAATCCTCGCGGCGCTCGACCAGCCGTTGCCAGTCCGGTGCTTCGCCTTCCTCGACCCAAGATTCGCCCAGCTCGGTGTTCTTGAAAGTTTTGATGGCAGCCGCCGAGCCGGATTCCTTGCTGACTGCGCTCTCCCAAGCAGCGGCAATCTCGCGCCAAGCACGCCAGCCCACCGGGCTGTACAGCGACGACAGGTGAAACCCCGCCGTCTTGCCCTGGCCATCGGTGATCATCGCGCGCCACTCACCGTGCTCCAGCATCCAGGTTTTGTGGTGCTCGGCAATCGCGGTATCGCACGACTCGCAGATGTAGGCGGCGGTTTCCGGTTGGCCCTTGTCCCAGCGCAGCTGCTCGAAGCGCAGCCACTGCCGATGCGAGCAATGTGGGCACGGCACGAAGTACCGGCGCTGATCGCTGGCTTCGTACTCGCGCTCGATGGCGCTTGCGCCCGAGATCGTCGGCGTCGAGACGATGAAAATCTTGCGTCGCGCAAAGGTGCGCGTGCGCGCCTCGGCCAGCGAGATCGCGTCGCCTTCACCCTCGACGTCCAGCGGGTAGCCGTCGACCTCGTCGAGGAACAGGTAGCGCACCGGCATCGAGCGCAGTCCGACCGCGCTGTTGGCCCCGGTCATCACCAGCACGCCACCCCGGAACTCCTTGGCCAGGATGGTGTTACCCGAATCCCGGCTGCGCGCCGGTGCAATCAGTTCAGCCAGTGCCGACGACTCCTCGATCAGCGGATCGATCCGCTGCTTGGAGTTGCGCTTGGCCATCTCCACTGTCGGCCACACCGCCATCATCGGCCCGGGTGCGTGATGGATCACGTAGCCGATCCAGTTCGACCCCATCTCGGTCGCGCCAAGCTGCGCCGCCTTCATGAACACCACGCGCTCAACCGGGGAGGTCGGCGACAGGCAATCCATGATCGCTTTCAGGTATGGCGTGCGGCTGGTGCGCCAGCGACCCGGTTCGGCAGAGGCCTTGCTGGAGAGCATCCGGTGGCGATCTGACCATTCGGACACCGTGAGCAGCGGGTCTGGGGTCAGCCCTTCGCGCCACGCGCGTTCGATTTCTGCCGCGCCTTCGTAATCCATGTCCATCAATCCACCCTCGGGCGCATCTCGCCCAGTTCCTGCAGGTGCTCACGCACGGCTGCCTCCAGGGCGATGTGCATCGTGTGCGGATCAACATTGAGCTTGGCGGCCATCTGCGCCGAAATGCGCGCGGGCCAGTTCAGCCACGCATCGCGCTCGGAGCGCGCCAGTTTGAAAACGTGGGCGATGGCCTGCGGCCTATCCACCAGCTCGCCCTTGAGGCGGGCCAGACGCACTTTGTTGGTCTGCGCCTTGACCACCTCGTTGACGGTGCGCGCCTGCAGCAAGGACGTGCCGCCTGTTGGCAATGCGGCAGGCCCGTCACCCGTGGTGCCGCTGGATTCCGGCACGGCGACCTTGACGGCGCGGGTGGCCGTTCCGTTGCGCGGCGCATCGGAGTTGCGCGCCCATTCGCGGTCGACGCGCTCGGCATCAATGGTTCCGTCTGCCTCCGGTGTGACGCGCCCCGCAGCGATGGCCTTGCGCACCGCCGCATCGGACACCCCTCTGTGGCGTGCGTAGGCACGAATCGAAATACCCATATTTCCCCTTCGGGGCACCTTCAATCATTTGTTCGTCATTCCGGCGAATTGAGCTTGGCTTCCATCGGGAACAGCGCGTTCATCACGTCACGCCAACCACATCCCGAAAGGAACCCGCCATGAACCAGATCGACACCATCCTCACCCTGATCGCCCAGAAGCACCTCGGCATCGAAACGCTGGAAACCCGCAGCTCAGACAGCCTCGACTTCCACGACACGGCGGTCTGGTGCATCCGGGACGCGCTGGAAGCGGCCTTCAAGGCGGGCGTCGAAGTGGGCATTTCGCTCCCCGCGCCAACTGAAGCAGATATCGCCCGCGACTGATCGAGAAGCAACAGAGCCAAGCAGAAAGCGCTTGGCTTGCCTTCCGAACAGCGCGTTCATCACGTCGTCATCAACCGCATCGAAGGAGCAGCAAATGACCACCACCCAACTGACCCCAGCCCAGCACGCGATCCTGGCCTACGCCCTCAAGCACACCAACGGCAAGATCGACTGGTTCCCTGACAACATCAAAGGCGGCGCACGCAAGAAGGTGCTCGACGGCCTGTTCAACCGCGCCCTGATCACTACGGACGGCACCCACTGGTTCGTCGCCGCCGAGGGCTACGACGCGATGGGGCGCGCCCGTCCCGCGCCTGCGCCTTTGGTCGTCGACCCCGAGATCGAGGCCGCCGTGACGGCAGCAGAGGCCACGTGGGCCAAGGGCACCACTACCGAGCAGGCCAAGCCGCGCACCCGCGAGAACAGCAAGCAGGCCGCAGTGCTCCGGATGCTGCAGCGCCCCGAAGGCGCAACGGTGCAGCAGATCGTTGATGCCACCGGCTGGCAGGCACACACCGTGCGCGGCACTTTCGCCGGAGCCTTCAAGAAAAAACTCGGTCTGACCATCACGTCCGACAAGGCGCAAGGCGGCGAGCGCATCTATCGCATTGCCTGATCAGAAAGATCGAGAAAGAGGCGAACCCGCGCTTGGCTTCTCAATTGAACAGCGCGTTACTACGGGTGTCGCAACGATCAACCCCAAGGAGCCCACGATGAACACCACCACGCAAATCCCCGCCACCCAGAACACCGATTGGGGTTTCTGGGGCACGATGAACGAACACGCCAGCGACGCGTGGCCCTTGGCACTGAACGCCATCTCGGACGCCACGGGCCAGACCCTCGAGTCGGTGCGGATCTTCCTCGACAGCCGCCACGGACGTCACTTTGCGGACGATGTGCAAAACGGGTTGTACCAAGGACAGACCCCAGCGGATGCCATCAACGCTGCCACCCAACGCTGGATGGGCTGGACGATTGGCCGCCAGACCAGCAAGCAATACGGCATCCCGCGCGGCCTGCCTTATCTGACGGGCTTTGTGATCCACTGCGACATCTGCGACGAACTGGCCGCCTGATGAGAACGCCTGCCACCGAGCGGGAGCAGGCACTGCGTTGGCTGATCGCCAACCGGCGTCCTGACGTCTCCATCGAACAGGCTGTGCGCGTGATGTGCACAGCGCTACCCCGCGATCTGGCCACGATGCAGCTGCTGCGGCGCATCGCTGAGGAAGAAGAAGCCCAGCAACCCACGCGCCCATTCAACTGGCGCACACCTCCTGGTCTGCCGCCTCGCGGATAGCCTGCTTGCCGGTGAAGTCCTCCCACCGGCGCACAATCACGTCCACGTACTTCGGATCGAGTTCAATTAGGCGCGCCACACGCCCCGACTTCTCGGCAGCGATCAGCGTCGTGCCGGAACCGCCGAAGGGATCGAGCACCACGTTGCCGGGGCGGCTCGAATTGCGGATCGCCCGTTCCACCAACTCCACCGGCTTCATCGTCGGGTGCAGATCATTCTTCTGCGGCTTCTTGATGTTCCACACGTCGCCCTGGTCGCGGTCACCGCACCAATGGCGTTGCGCACCCTCTGGCCAGCCGTACAGGATCGGTTCGTACTGGCGCTGATAGTCGGCGCGCCCCAGCGTAAAAGTGTTCTTGGCCCAGATGATGAAGGTCGACCACTTTCCCCCGGCGGCACGAAAGGCCGACTGCAGCACATCCAGTTCGCTGGATGACATCGCCACGTAGATGCCACCCCGGCAGTGCGTCACCATCTGGGTCAGCGCCGCCAGCAAGAAGTCGTAGAAGCCGTCGCCCAAGTTGTCGTTGAGGATCGCGCGATCCTTGCCGCGCATCTTGTCCTTGGCGCTGTTGGCGTAGTTCACGTTGTACGGCGGATCGGTGAACACCATGTCCACCGGCGAGCCCTGCAGCAAAACGTCGTAGCTCTCGGCCACGGTCGAGTCGCCGCACAGTAGGCGGTGCGACCCCATGATCCAGACATCACCCGGGCGGGAGATCGGCGTCTCACCAACCTCCGGCACCGCATCCTCGTCGCTCTGGCCATCGTTGTCCGGCTCATCGCCCGCCATCAGTTCGGCCAGCGCATCGACATCGAAGCCGGTGAGCGACACGTCGAAGTCATCGTCCTGCAGGGTTGCAATCTCGATGCGCAGCATGGCGTCGTCCCAGCCCGCGTTCTCGGCGATGCGGTTGTCCGCGATCACCAGCGCCCGGCGCTGCGTGGCGCTCAGATGGTCGAGCACGACCACCGGCACCACATCCAACCCGAGTTTCTGAGCGGCGGCGAGCCGCCCGTGTCCGGCGACGATGATGCCGTCGCTACCGGCCAGGATCGGATTGGTGAATCCAAACTCGGCAATCGATGCTGCAATCTGCGCCACCTGATCATCCGAGTGGGTGCGGGCGTTGCGAGCATAGGGCAGCAGTTTGGCTGTCGGCCATTGCTCGATCTTGTCGGCAAACCACGAGGCGTTCATTGCGCAGCCTCCGTGGTGACCAGACGGTCGTCGGCCACGTCGTCGAAGGACTGACCCGTGGCCAGCAAAGTGACAGGCACACCGGGGTGGTTCTGCTGGAAGCGTTTGATGGCGACGTCCACGTACTCCGGTGCGATCTCGACTGTGCGGCAGACGCGACCAGTGCGCTGCGCGGCCAGCATCGTCGTACCGCTGCCGCCGAAAGGTTCGAACACGAGGTCGCCCGTGTCCGTATAGGCCTCGATCACGAACTCCGGCAGCGCTACCGGGAACACGGCGGGGTGGTCGATGTCCTGACCGATCTTGCCCTTGTGGCGCATCACGCGGATCACCGAGTCTGGAATCCGTGTGTCCTGCGTCGGCTGGCCCTTGTGTGTCCAGCCGCCGACTTCACCGTCCTTGCCACGCATCGCCGTGGACGAGCCATCGGCGCGCAGATGCGATTCCAGCCCCGCGTGCTTGCAGGGCACGATCTTGTTGGGTTTGAGGCTGGCGCGGTTGAAGTGAAAAACAAACTCGAAGCTCGGAGCCAGTCGCCCTTGCCAGTCGCCGGGCATCCCCGGCCCCTGATCCCAGACGTACCACGCGAAGCGCCGCCAGCCTTGGGTGCGCATCCAGTCGAGCCAGCCATCCCAATACGCGATGACTTCGTTGTCGCGATGGATCAGCCCGAGGTTGACCAGTACCTGGCCGTCGTCGGCCATCGGCACAAGGCCGAACACGCTGCGCATCAGGCCATCCCAATCCTTGACGCCGCCGGAGGTGTAGTCGCGCTGGTTGCCGTAAGGCGGTGAGGTGAAGCAGAGCCGTGCCGCGTCGCCTTGCATCAGCGTGGCGACGACGGACGAATCAGTAGCATCGCCGCAGATCAGGCGGTGCTGACCAATGGCCCAGACATCGCCGATGCGCGACACCGGGACGACCGGCGCATCGGGCACGTCATCAGCAGTGTCCGTGTCGTCTGCATCCTGCCCCTGGTCTGCGTCATCGGAAACCACGCCGTCTGCGAGCAATGCATCGATCTCGGCATCCTCGAATCCCGTCAGAGCAAGGTCGTACCCAGCCTCGGACAACTCGGCCAGCTCCAACGCCAGCAGTTCCTCATTCCAACCCGCGTCGAGCGCCAGCCGGTTATCGGAGATGACGTAGGCGCGCTTCTGCGTCGGCGACAGATGGGCCAGTTCGATGATCGGCACCTGATCCAGACCCAGCTTGCGCGCGGCGGCCAGACGACCATGACCCGCGATGATCCCGTTGTCGCCGTCCACCAGTACCGGGTTCGTCCAGCCGTACTCGACGATGCTGGCGGCGATCTTGGCCACCTGATCCTCGGTATGCGTGCGCGGATTGCGGGCGTAGGGAATCAGCGCCTCGACCTTGCGGTACTCGACGTTGAGTGTGTTCAAAATTGGCGTCCCAGAAATGGAAAACCCGCCGACGGAAAACCGTGGGCGGGTTGGTGTGGTTGGTGCGAACTGACGGGGTGCGAACTGCGAACCGTGCGAACCTTGGTTCGCACCCTGACGCTAAAAAAGCGTCGCGCTGTCGCCCCCCGCATTGGGTTTTGGCCAGGAAGGACCCCTTTTGCCTTGGGCCACTTCCTCAACCGTCACCGCTGTCCAGAAGATAGCTGAAATACTACCCTCGACCGGGCTGTTTTGTTGCAGGGCTGTCGGGCCTCGAAACGGACAAGCAAGGCAAGGCGAGGACAAATGCGGCAAGCATTACCCTAAATTGCCCACGTTTTTGGAAGGCAATCGCACGCCATCGCTGTTGAGTTGTGCCGCCACGATCTCCAGTGCCCGTTGCCAGCGTCGCCACGCCGTGGTGCGGTCGCAGGCGAAGCGAATCGTGATCTCCCGCCAGCCGTATCGCTTCGCGCGCATCCACACGAGGTGGCGCTGCTCGACCTCCAGCCATTGCACCCAGCGCATTGTCTCCAGCATCCGGTCGATGGCATCGGGACTGGGTGGGAAGGGGCGGTACACCTTCTCGTCCGCAGCAAAGGCTTCCCACTCTTTGCGAGCGAAGGCAGGCCAGCAATTGAAGTAGCCCTGCACACGCACAGGAGGCAGGCGTCGTCCGGTGGTGGCTGCATCCTCAAACCGTGCAGCCACATCCTCAATCGTCCAAGTGGTGTGACGGTCAGCCATGATGTGGCCCTCCGTACAGCCGTTCACCAATGCGGCGCACGATCTCGCGCTCGATGAAGTCCAGACGTTCGTCGGACGCGTTGACCACCAAGATGTGCTGGTCGCGCCAGCCACGTTCCTTGATGGCGTCCAGATCCGTGGTTTGGGGTTGCAGCCGACCGAGGGGACAGCGGTATTGGGGTGTCGGAACCTTCACGTCACACCTCCTGCGTCTCGACAGCCCAGTGCAGCAGGGCCAGCGCGTCGGCTTCGTTGTCGTCGGCCGGTGCATGACCACGTTTGCGGACGGATGCGATCATTTCCTCCTTGCCCGCATTGCCCTTGCCGGTCGCGTGCTTCTTGATCGTGCCGACCGGAACGCCTTGGTATGGGATGTTGTGATGCTCACACCACGCGGTCAGATGACCCATGAAGCCGCCGTAGGCGTGCGCCGCATCGACGCCCGCGTGCCGTCGGACTTCCTCAAAGAAGACCGCGTTGATGTGGTTGCTGGTCGAGAGCAGTTCATTGAGCCAGCGCTTGAATCGAAGGAATCGCATTCCGCCGCCCTCGAATCGTTGCGGTTTGAAATGCTCGGTACCGCTGGTTGTGGTGCCATCCAGGTGCTGCAACGCCCACCCGGTGTGTGTGCCCAGATCAAGGGCCAGGATTGTTGTGTTCATCGTCTTGCTCCATTTCGGGTGGGCGAGTGACGGATGCGACGGGTTTTCAGGACAACGTCCTTTACGTGCGCGCACGTGTAGCGCGTCAATCAGGAAACCCGTCAAATCCGTCACTCGCCCGGATTGGTCAGTCATCGCGGTAGGGGTAGGCGTTGCTGTGCGGCTTGGGCCTGAGGGCGATACCCGCGATAGCGCGAGCCCCTCCGGTCAGCCGACACTTCTCGAACTTACGAGTCGCCATCAGCTCCGAGAAGCGCTTGACTGAGCCCACGTACTCGCCCGCGCGTTCGGCCCATTCGCGCCAGTCGGCGAACAGTTCGGAGACGCCTTCGCGGTGGGATTTGGCCAGCAGACAGCGTTCTTCGATCCACTGCCCGAGCGCGTCCTCGGCCTCGAAATACTCCTCGGTCGCCGACACCACGCTGGCGGGCGGCTTCAAGCCCTGGCGTTGCCAGCGGCTGCAGCCCTCGACCGCCCACGCCAGAATCCCATCGCGTTCCTTGAGCAGCTTTTCGGTCAGCCTGCCGTCGCGGCGCTCGGGCGGGATCGTCACCGTGAACGGGATCAGGTGCAGTCGCCGCTTCATCGCCTCGTCCACGTTTCGGATTGAGGGCTTGTGGTTGCCCGCGATCACCAACTTGAACTGCGGCAGGTACTCGAAGAAGTCCTGGCGCATGAAGCGCGCGGACACCTTGTCGCCACCGGTGATGGCCTTGACCTTGGACTCGTTCCAGCGTCGCCCTTGCTCGGTTTCGATGGACGACACGAAGCGTGCGCCGCGCAGGCCCGCCAGATCGGTCGGGTGCCGGTCGGTGCGCGCCTCCATGAACGTGTCCATCGGCGCGTTGGCCGCGTAGTCGCCCAGAATGGTGGTCAGCACGTTGACGAACACCGACTTGCCGTTCGCGCCCGTGCCGTACAGGAAGAACAGCGCGTGCTCGCTGGTCACGCCAGTCAGGCAGTAGCCGACCATCAGTTGCAGGTAGGCCATCAAGTCGGCATCGCCACCGGTAACGTCCGTCAGGAACCCCCGCCACGTCGGGCAGGCGCTGTCCGGATTGCCCTGCGGCGTGGCCGTGGTCACCTTGGTCATCCGGTCATCGCGTCGGTGCGGGCGCATCCGGCCCGTGCGCAGATCGACCACGCCACCGGGGGTGTTGAGCGCCCAGACGTCGGCGTCCCATTCCTCAGCGGTGGATGCGTGCTTCGGATCGGAGCGCGCGATCTTCTCGACCGAGGAGATGGTGGCGGAACTGGCCAGCTTGCCCTTGAGCCTCGGTGTGTCAGCCTTCAGCGATGCGTTGCGGCAGATGCCACGTGCGAGGTGCGAGACGTAGAGCACCTGATCGGGATTCCAGCGCACCCCCGTCCAGACCAGCCACTTGCCCCACAGCGCGCAATAGCGCCAGTCCTCGCCATAGCGGCGCGTGAAAGCGGTGGACAGACCATCCTCCGTCGTCCAGTCGATGCCGTTCAGCAAGTCAGGAGATGGTGTTTCCTCCACCGAGCGCATCACGGGCATCCGCTCGCCGACGGCCAGAAAGCCGCCGACGTCGAAGTCTTCCGGGATGGCATCGGCGGCGTCCCAGCCCTCAGGCTTGTCGTCGGGTGGCATCAGGATGGCGACGGTGGTCGCGCCTGCGTTCAGGATCGCTTGTGACGCGCGGTCGGCGTAGTCCCACCCCGGCGCATCGCGGTCGGGCCAGATCAGCACCGACTTGCCCGCCAGCGGCGACCAGTCGGTCTTGTCGACGGGAGCATTTGCACCATGCATGGCCGTGGTTGCCACCACGCCGATGGCGATCAGGGCCTGCGCGCATTTCTCGCCCTCGACCAGCACGACGTGACTGGCAGCGGCCAACCCCGGCTGGTTGTACAGCGGACGCGGCTCCGGTGGGGCCATCTTGCGGCGCTTGGCGTCCCACGGGCGGAATTCCTTCTTGCCACCCGGTGGGTCATAGCGGTAGACGACCGCGATCAGCTTGCCAGTGACATCGAAGTAGTCCCACTTGGCCGTGGCCGGGCCGAGGTCGTCGACCGGGGCCTCCTTCTTGGTTCGGCGTACAGGCACCGACCGCGAGCGCCCAAGCAAATCAGCAGCCCCTTCCAGTACCCGAGGAAAGTCGCTATGGACGTTGGTTCCGAGGTAGGCCGCGATCAGCGCAAAGATGTCGCCGCCATCGCCCGTTGCGCGATCCGTCCACAGACCGGCTTTTTCCCCTTCGAGTACCACTTCGAGGCTGTCGCCCGGGCTGCCAAGGATGTCGCCGATCAGGAACTTGCCCCGGCGCTTCTTGCCCGCTGGGAACATCGTGGTCAGCACCGATTCCAGACGCGCAAGCAGCTCCGCGCGAATCTCGTCGCGTTCAGATTCCCTGTTGTGCTCCGCAGGCTGTGTTGTGTCGTTGAAGTCGATCATTCGGCTCCCTCGGCAAGTACATCCGCGTCGTCGGTATCACGGTCCTGGACGACGGTGCTGCGAGCAGCCCACGCAGAGAGCTCGGAAAGCCGGTAGCGCACCAGACCGCCCATCAAGTAGTGCGGAATCCGGTACTTGGTGCGCATCGCGTGGTCGGCGAACCAGTAGTACGGCAGACGAAGCGCGGCCGCCGCCTGCTTGGCGTCGATCATCGGTTCGATGCCAGCGGTTGAGTTGGTGTTGTCGGTCATGCTTGTGTCCTCCAGCAGCGGTCTTGCCACGCGCACATCCGGCATTCAAAGTGGGTCAAGTCATGGAAGGCGCGCGGCAGGAGTTCTCCCGCCTCGGTCGCCGTGATGACCTTCACCGCCCGATCCGACATACGTTGGGCCAGTGCTGCGTCAAAGGGCACGAGCTCGGTGTAGACCTCCATCGTGTCGGCGTTGAGCGCCGTGAAGATCGCCGGGTGCTCGTGCAGTTCGAGATAGGCTTGGTAGATCGCCACTTGCGCGGCGTAGACGGGCTTGGAGATGGCTAGCCCCTTCTTGTCCAGATCGCTCCAGGACTTGTTGCCCAAGCACTTGCATTCCCAGAGCGCGGGATAGGCGAATCCTTCGGGGCCGCCCACGATGACGCCGTCGATGTGGCCCTGCAGGCGGCCATCGGCCACCGAGAAACCGAACTGCTCGCCGTCATCCTTGCGAGTGCGTAGATCGAAACCCGCATCCCGCAGCCACGCCACCATGCAGTCCTCCATGACGTGGCCGCGTTCGAAAATTCGCAGCAGCCGTCCGGAATGGTCGCGCCCGTGGTCGACGGAAGCCTTGGCGTACTCGAATTGCAGCGCGCGCTCGCAGGCCACACCGAGGCGCGAGGCCCCGAGGTACTGGCGTTCGGACTGACGCGTGCGCGCTTGCTGCATTCCGGCGTCGACCAGCGCAGTGATCTGACCGGAGAGACTCGATGAGGAGTTGAAGTCGATCATGGCTTCTTCCCCTTCGGCTCGTCCCAAGGCAGGTCATCCTCCAGATCGGCGAACGGATTGGCGACGTCGGGTGCCAGCGGATCGGGCGTTGGCGGCAAGCCCCGCACGGGTGGGAACTTGCTTTCCTCATGGTGCGCGACCATCGCGTCCGACCAGCAGGTGACGATGGCATCGATGACGCGCAGTGCCTCGGCTTCGGAGTAGTCGCCCAGCGGCTTGGTGAAGCCGATTTCGCCAGCTGCCTCGCCGAAGGCCTTGAGGCACCGGCGCATCGCCGCCAGTTCGACATCAGACGGATCGATCATGGCGACCTCCATCTTGTCGATGCGACCATCCTTGGCGCGCTGCCAGTTGCCGTAAAGCGCGTGAAACGCGTCCTGGCAGCGACGCGAGCAGAACACCCAGTCGATGACGTAGCGGCGTGGGTCGGCGGTCTTGAATCGACCGTCCGTGTGTCCGTAACCGCGAGCTTGACGTTTGCAGACCCAGCATTTCACGCCACCTCCTCAAGTTCGTCCGCCAGCAGTGCCAGTTGCAGCGAACCGCCCGCAAATGCCGCTGTGCAGCGATGGTTGAAGTCGCGGTAGCAGGTCGAACTGCGCGCAATGGCCGTCACCGCGTGAATCTGCGTTTCCAGGCGGGCGAGTCCTTGGTCGGACAACCACTGGTGGTGCTTTTGCGAGATGCCCTTGCGAACACGGATCTCGTCGATCAGGTCGGCGGGCAACACCGGGCCGTAGACCCAGCGCTGCGTGATCTGACCGACAACGTGCGGCGGGTTCTGGTCATGCCCTTGGTACTTCCAGCCAAACAGCCGGTAGATCGCGCGGTAGTAGTCCGGGTGGAAGCGACGCTCCCACGAGGCGCACGACTGGCGCAGCAACTTGGAAATCAACTCCTGTAGCGCGTCGGGCGCACGGTGGTACTGGTAGCCCGTCGCCTCGTCGATCAGTGCGACCTCGCCGGTGGTGGCCAGCGCGCGCATGATCTTCATGCAGTTAGGCACGATGCCCTGGCGGGCCTTGTGCAGCGTGCCGTTGATGGCGGCGCTGACCACCGCCGATGCGACGTCGGCGATGATTCCTGCCGGGAAGAACTGCGCCTGCCGTCCCGAGGGCAACAGAATCGGCTCACGAGTTTTCTCCAATTCCGACAAGGAGTTAGGTGCGAAATCGGCCAGGAATCGAGCAAAACGGCCACCCTTGTGCGTCTCGTGGAAGCCGAGCAGCTTGGCCAGTTGGCGGCGAACGTAGCCACGCTCGCCGCCCTTGAGGACGACGGCCTCGCATTGCAGATCGCCGAAGCGCACGACGCCGTAGTGGCTGGCAGTGAGTACGGATGCGTTCATGGCTGCCTCCTCACTGAGCCCAGGACGGTTTGCCCGTCACTGGCGCGCGTTGCTGGGTGGATGCGGCGTAAGCCGGGGTGGCCTGCGCCGGAGCGCCGGAGTTGCCGCCGCCCGGATTGCCCTTCGGCGGCACACCCTTCAACTTGGCGTAGTCCGGGTGGTCAGGCTCGACCGCCAGCTTGACCACGTTGCGGTCTTGACCCTTGGCGTCCTTCTCGATGTCGACGCGAGCCAAGAACTCCAGGCCATCCAGTTCGTGGAAGCCCTGGATGCGGCGCGCTGTGGATGCTTGCGGGGAGTTGTCCTGCGGGTGGACGTTGCGTGCGCTGTTCAGCGCGGCACGGATGAAGCTGCGCCCCATCTGGCCCCAGGTCGGCCCCTTCTGCGAGTGCAAGCCGATGTTCGACCACATCTTGCGCTTGGCGTGATCACCGGCAGTGACCACGAATTCGGCAGCGAGGTAGATGGAGCCGGTGTCGAAGGACTCGGTGGCGTAACCGCCACCCCAGCCTTGATTGGCATCGTCATAACCACCGGGCTTGATGGTCATGCGCACCGGGACAACGGTGCCCTTGGGGATCAAATCAAAGCCGGACTGCTGCGATTCGGCATCGTTGAAGTCGTTCCAGTTGCTGCTGGTGGATTGGCTGTTCATGGTGATTACTCCTGAGATTCGATGTGTGTGGGGGTGGCGCTGACGGGCGTGGCGGATGCGCCCGCGCACTTGGCGATCAGCGCGCCGAGATGCGGTGGCTCCAGCAGGTCGAGACGACCGCTGCGGTCTTTGGCCGGAAAACCGTGGGGATTGACGGTGTGCGTGACGAAGGCGCGGTACGACGTACCGTCCTCGGCTCTGATCTCGGCCAGCGTCACGACCTCATCCACGATGCCGGGCAGCTCCAGACTGGTTTTGCTGCCTTCGATCTGCGGGACGAACACCTTGCGGTTGTAGTCATCGAGGCGTTCATCGAGGATCGCCACGAACACCACGTTCTTGCCGCGTGCGTGCTGCAGGTGGGTCAGCGCGCCGATCATTTCCTGGCCGAGCAGGCCGTAGGCCGCGCGCAGATCAGGCTTGCCAGAACGGTCGCTGACCGCACCGGGCTGCGTCTTGCACCACGCAAAGCACTGCCGGGACAGTTGCGTGATGGAGTCCAGGAAGAAGGTCTGGTAACGATCAAGCTGCGTCGCATCGCCAAACTTCTCGATGACGTGGTCGTAGTGCGCCTGCGAAAACGCACTCTCCGGCGGCAGAGACTTGTCCGGGCCCGCGAGGAACACGAAAAAGTCGCGGCTCTCTGGCCAAGACGCCGGACGGATGGTGTCGCCCGGCCAGTCGGCCACAGCCAAGTCGCCTGCCTCGATGTCGAGGAACAAGGTGGTCGCCGGGTCGAGGTCTTTGAGCCGGGAGGTCTTGCCAATGCCAGACTTGCCGAGCATCAAGAGCTTCACGCCCTTGCGTTCAGCCATGCGCTCGACAGCGGACACGATGGGGAGCTGTTTCATGCTTCACCCCCTTCGGTACTCAGGGTGAAGGACGGTTTGCCGGAATCGACCGTGCGCGCTGCGGCGAATTGCTGTTGCAGTGCCGGAGGCCAGTTGGTGTATTTCGATTCGGATACCGCGAGCTTGATGTCGAGGTAACCCTCGACCTTTTCACCAGAGGCGACGATGCGCTCGGCGATTTCCGCCAACTGCTTCTGATTCCAGCTGACCTTCTTGGGCAACTCGAACTTGATGCGCAGCGGGCCGTCGCTGATGTGGGCGGTACCGAAGTCGCGGCCGGATTCATGCAGCGCGGCGCGAGCCTGCTCGCCGTAGCACTGATCCAGTGCTGCATCGAACTTGGTGCGGGCCTTCTTGAGCCAGTCGATGGCGGCATCGAGGTTCTTGTCGACCTCGCGTTTCTGCTCGGGCGGCAGCGCGGCCAGTTGGTTCACGGACATCTCGGCGATGTCGGCGGGGAAGATGGTCAGATCGCTCATGGCCGTCCTCCTCACTGGTACGCACGAGTGAAGCTCGAGTAGCGCGAGACGCGGCGCTCGAAGGCTTCGATTTCGTGCAGGAGGTAGGTGACCCGGCGACCGAGCTTGCAGTAGATCGGGCCGAGCTGTTCCTGACGCCAGCGGCGCAGGGTCTTGACGGAGAGCCCCCAGCGGATGGAAAGCTCGTTTTCGTCGAGGGCGATGCACACGGCACCGCTGGGATTGGATCGGAAAGAGTCCCGACCGGTTTGGGTTGCTGGAACTTGGGTTTGCATTTCGATGTGCCTCCTAGATGAAATGGGCACATCGAAGTCTCCGCACGGGTTTATGGCCCGTGTCTGGTTCTATTTATGGGCGGATTTATGGGTTGCGTCGTACCCGGTATTTGCCGCGCCTGACCAACGCGATCACGTCCTCGCGTTCGGCCTTGCCTCCGAAGGCGTCATCGAACGACTGGTAGCCCGTGTTGACGATCCTATTGACCTCGGCCCAGGACATCTCGGGCGCGGCCCTCCCGTCGACACTCCACATCTGCTTGATGATCTTGGCCCGTTCCGCAGACAGCTCGCGCGACTCGGGAAAGTGCGGCAACTTCAGCCGATTGCCTTGCAAAAATTCCACTGGCTCCGGCTCACCGCTGGGCGTGACGAAGCCACGCAGAACCCTGTCGAATGCGCTCGCGTCGAAAACGTTCTGGCCGTCGTCCACGCGAACAAACTCGTGGAGCCCACGCATGACATGGTCGCGGGGCAGCTCGACTGAATCTCGCTGATGCCGTAACACGATGCCGCCACGGGGCCAGAACGGATCATTGAGCGTTGACAGCATTTCGCTCACCGGTACGCGACCCCACGCTCGGGCAACGAACACCGGAGCAAAATCGTGCGTCCCCGCAATGCGTAGCTCGCCGAGGTGCCAGAGATGGTTCGGGGTGCGGCACTGACGACTGGAGCGCTGCCGATCTTCGATACCGATCAGCGTGGCCAGATCGGCCAGCCACGGCGCAATCTGGATGCCGCACAACGCAATCGCGCTCAGTGGTTGCACGACAGCTCGCCCGTTCTGCGGACTGCGGTAGCGATAGCTGCCCGCATCCGGATCAGCCTCGACTTCGACCTCACATTCGGAATCGAGGAACGGAGCCATCACGTGCGTGAGGTGACCCTCGTCGGTAAGCCAGCCCCGCTTCAGGAACTGGGGCCAGTCACGACCGAATGTGGTCGCCAACACTGGCGTATCGATGCGCGGCAGCATGTCGATGGCTGCGAAGAAGCTCAGGTGAAGTGACATCGTCGGCGTCTCCATCAGAACTCGCTCAGCACGCCCACGCGGATCAGTTGCTCCAACACGCGCTTGCGGTCGTCCTCAGTTTTGCTTTTGTCGTTCAGGCCGTTCGGGGCAGTGATCTGCACGGCGACGTTGTGCGCCTTGCGATGGAGCTGCTTGGCCATGCGCATCACCAGCTTCACTTGCACCAGCGCAAACTGGCTCAGATCCTCGGCGCTGTAATCCTCGTAGGCAACTTGATAGATGGTGCGGCCGTCGCGCCGGTCGCGGGTGATTTCCATCTTGCTTGCCAGTTGCCGGACGACTGCACGACCGCCGATTTCTGACTGCTGTTCAAAGGGCTTGGCCACCTTGATTTGCAGGATCGAGATGCTCTCGATGCCCGCGATGCGATCCCGCTCCAGACGCTTGAGCATTTCTGACGACGAAAAGCCGAGCAGATCGAACTGGCGAATCGGCATGTCGTCGATCTCGCCGTCGTGCGCCAGCACCACGTCACGGAAAATGGTGGCGAGCTCGCGCCGTGCTTCGCGGTCTTGGCAGAACACGGTGAGCGCGCCCGTTGCCGGTTCCCAGGAGAAGCGCGCGGACATGGCAGCAGGCTCCTCGTGATCGACCACATGGCCATTGGCTACCTGTTGGTAATGCGCGGTCGAGCCATTGAAGGTCGCGGTGAGCGTGTGCAGCAGGGCGTGGTCGTCGGCGTCAGCATCTTCATCATCGTCATGCTGGGCATGCGACAGATCGTGGCGCGTGAATTGCTCGATCAGGATTTGATCCTTGGGCACGCGCGGGAACAGATCGGCAATGCGCGTGCGCAGAGTCTCCTGAACATCGTCACCCATCATCGGCACCACGCCTTTGGGGCCGAGGAAGTGGCTGGAGTATTGATCGCTCTTCCACTGGCGGTGCATCACCTGCACGTGCTCGGCTTGATCGAAACGATCTTCGCGGTGAACCCCTGCTCCGGGAAATTCCTGCAGGATGCACAGGTGCAGTGCGCGACTGAAACGGTCGCTGGGCATTCCAAGAACGGCGGCATCGTCCTCGCGCCGCTCGTCGAGCACCGACTGAACAGCCTGTGCGCCATAGTCATCGCCGAGCAGGATGACCCGTTCCGCGACATCCTCGAGGCGCTGGCGAATGACAGCATCCAGCTTGGCCACGCAATGGAAAAATGCCTGGCGGGATTCGACTGGCAACTTGCCCTTGGCTGCATCGGCCAGCGCCTGCAGTTCCGGCAACGATTCGTCGTTGGCACGTTCGAGCAGGCGCACCACCAGCGCCGGACGCTTGACCTTGCGCAGCAGGTCAACGAAATGCTCC
Organism: Nitrospira defluvii; assembly: GCA_000196815.1. Taxonomy (GTDB): domain Bacteria; phylum Nitrospirota; class Nitrospiria; order Nitrospirales; family Nitrospiraceae; genus Nitrospira_A; species Nitrospira_A defluvii_A. Next base: position 60,494 of record FP929003.1, on the reverse strand, counting down.
ATCCCAGGCAGGATGGTGGGGCCGTCATCAGATCGCTGCTCGCGCGGGCGCTTCGGGGACGACTTCGGGTTGACCACTTTCTGCGGCTGGGCGGTGGTGGTGTGACCGGTTGGCATAGGCAGGCTCCTTCATGAAGTGCGCGATTGCGCGAGTTGTTAACTACGGGGTTCAAAAAATGCCGACGCGAGGTCGGCGTGGAGGGGATGGCAAAGGTCAGCGCACGGCGGCCTCCGGTCGGATCAGGCCGTAGCGTTGCAGACGTACTTGCACAAAACGCGGATTGACGCCAAAGCGCCCGGCGAGCGCTTTCTCGAAAAACTCCAGTTCGTTTGCGCCGACGTGCGAGAAATACAGACTGGTGCCGGGAATCTCCGGATCGAGAGATGGGCCACGGTGCAGCGCAATGCTGAACTGGGGGGCAAGCTCCTCAACTGCCGCGCTCAAGTGCTGGCGTGGCACCAGCAGCGATCCCATGAACTCATTGGCGCGCAACTCGGCAAAGTGAACCTCCGTGGCCAGTGCGGCCTGTGCGGGGCTGATGGGTGATTTCGCCAAATGTTCACTGTCCGGCGTGGTTGTGCGGTAGGCACGCTGCACGGCTGGCTCCAGGGCGTCGAACAATCCTGGCCCTTTGCTGCCATCGACGATCCAGCCCGGCGCATCGAACACTGCGTGCCCCAACTCGTGGGCAAGCGTGCTGAGCGCCAGCAGTTGGCTGAGTTTTTCGCCGACAGGAGAAACGCACACCATCGCGGTGTCTGGAACGCCGGGGTCGTACTCGCAGATGCCAAAGACGTGGTTGCCATCGTCATCATGCACCTCGCAGTCCGTGCTGACTTCAAGCGAGAAGTCGATGCCGTTGATCTTCAGGTGGGTGATCTCGCGCAGCGCGTCGAAGGGAATGGCGTCGAGCCCGGAGCCAACCAACTGTTGGCGGGCCAGCGCAGCAATGCCTTCAATCTCGATGTGCTTGACGTATTTGGGGCGCTTGCGGTCGCAATGCCGGTAGTCGAGGGTCAGAACCGGCATTCACTTTTTCTCCGTTACTTCCCGGCGGTACATCCGCACAACGCTGGCCACGTCTTCGCGCATGTCGGGCGGCAGACGGCTGGCCTCCACGAAGGCGTCGTCGGGGTCGATGCCCAGAATCTCGGCTGCCTTGCGGATCAACTCGTCCTTGGGCGGCTTTTCCATGTCGCGCTCGATGCGCGACCAGTAAGCAGGCGATATCTCGAGCTGACGCGCGAACTCGTTCATCTGGATCTGCTTCTCTTCGCGCTTTTTGCGAATGAAGGCTCCGAAAGGCATGGGTGTTTCCTAGTTGCGTGATTAGTTAATGGTGTGAGCGTACTGCGGGTTCCGGGTTCTGTCAACTGTTTAGTTAACGCGAAAGTTTCGCCGTCGATTACCCGGAATTGCCATCCGCTTCGGAACATCGCGCACATCATCTAAGACGGTTGCAATTCCTCGGAGCCGTCATGAAAAACATCGAAATCGCATCTCCCTCGGAGATGTCCGCCAGCGTCCGCGCTGGTGAAATCACCGCCGTCCTTGCGGCCGCCATCGTCCGCACCGTCGTCGCAGAAGCGCTAAAACAGAGAGAAGTTGGCCTTGGCTTCCTGCCCGACCAGCGCGTTCATACAACCCCCTATCAACAGGAGAAGTTGTGATGAACGAGAAACAAGCATCCGTCGCCGCGCGGATCGCGGAGCTGTCGAGCCTGCCCATCGCCGAGTTGTGGCCAGTGTGGGATCGGTACTTCAGCAGCCGCCCCATCAACCCCAACCGCGTCTTCATCGAGTCGCGCATCGCCTACAAGATGCAGGAGGAAGCCTTCGGCGGTCTGGCGCACAACACGCGCCAGCGCCTGGAGGCCATCGGTGCCAAGCATTCCAAGATCAAGCTGCGGGCACGGCCGCGCGACACCAACTTCGCGCCCGGCACCGTGCTGCTGCGCGAATGGGGCGACCGCGAGCACAAGGTGGCGGTCACCGCCGAAGGCCTGTTCGAGTACGAGGGCAGCACCTTCAAGAGCCTGACGGCCGTGGCCCGGCAGATCACCGGCACGCACTGGTCGGGGCCGCTGTTCTTCGGCCTGACCGGCAAGGCAGGTGCGCAATGAAAGATGCCGTCCAAATCGCCTCTCCCAAGGCACGCAAACGCTGCGCCGTCTACTGCCGGGTGTCGTCGGACGAGCGCCTTGACCAGGAGTTCAACTCCATCGACGCGCAGAAGGAGGCTGGCCACGCCTATGTCGCCAGCCAGCGCGCCGAGGGCTGGATTCCGGTGGCCGACGACTACGACGACCCCGGCTTCTCCGGCGGCAACACGGATCGGCCGGGGCTAAAACGCCTGATGGCCGACATTGAGCGCGGCCAGATCGACATCGTGGTTGTCTACAAGATCGACCGCCTGACGCGCAGCCTCGCCGACTTCTCAAAGATGGTCGAAGTGTTTGAGCGCCAAGGCGTGTCGTTCGTGTCGGTCACGCAGCAGTTCAACACCACCACCTCGATAGGACGGCTGATGCTCAACGTGCTGCTGTCCTTCGCCCAGTTCGAGCGCGAGGTCACCGGCGAACGCATCCGCGACAAGATCGCCGCCAGCAAACGCAAAGGGATGTGGATGGGTGGCGTGCCGCCGCTCGGCTTCGACGTCGAGAACCGTCTGCTGGTCATCAACGACACCGAGGCGGCGGTGGTGCGGCGCATCTTTGAGGAGATGCTGACCATCGGCTCGCCCACCCAGATTGCCGCGAACCTAACGCTGGATGGCATCACGACCAAGGCGTGGACGACGCAAGACGGCCAGACGCGGGCGGGCACGCGCATCGACAAGAAGTACCTGCACAAGCTGCTGCGCAACCGCATCTACCTCGGGGAGTTGTCGCACAAGGGCAATTGGTACCCGGGCGTGCATCAAGCCATCATCGATCCCGGGCTGTGGGGCCGGGTTCACGAGGTGCTGGCCAAGGACGGTCACACCCGGTCGGTGGAAACCAAGATCAGGGCGCGCACCGACGCCTTGCTGCGCGGCCTGCTGTACGCACCCTCAGGCGAGCGGATGTACCCGACCTACTCGCGCAAGAACGGGCGCAAGTACCACTACTACGTGTCCAAGTCGGAAGCGCGGTTCGGCGCGCCGGGCAAGGGCTATGAGCGCCTGCCCGCGCCGGAGATCGAGGGGGCGGTGGTGGCCCAGATCCGCACGGTGCTGACCAGCCCGGAGACCGTAGCGTCGGTGGTGCGGCACATCCAACGCAACGGGGCCCAGATCGACGAGGCCACCACCGTGATGGCGATGGGACGGCTCAACAACGTCTGGGATCAACTGTTCCCGGTCGAGCGCCACCGCATCGCCAATCTGATGATCGAGCGCATCGACCTCGTCCACACGGGCGAGGTACAGGGGATCAAGGTGAAGTGGCGTGAGGTGGGTTGGAACGCGCTCATCGCGGAGTTCGCCCCGGACAGCATCGGTGCCGAACTGCTGGAGGTCGAAGCCTGATGGACGAGTCGATGGAAACCTTTGTGCCCCTGACGTTCCGACGCCGGGGCGTCCAGCGCGTGGCCACCGACGAGCGCAGCGTCCACGACGTGACCCTGCTCGACGGTGTGGCACGGGCCTTTTACTGGCAGCACCTGCTGGACACCGGCGCGATGCAGAGCGGTTCGGCCATCGCCCGCGCCGAGAAGCTGCACCACTCGGTGGTCAACGAACTGCTGCGCCTGACCCTGTTGGCCCCCGACATCATTGAGCAGTTCATGGCGGGCAAGCAGCCACGGCGGCTGACGCTGATGTGGTTTCAGCGAAACCGCCTGATGGTCGATTGGCAAGCCCAGCGCCAGCTCATGGCCACCTTCGAGGAGGACGTATGAGCAAGAAGCATCGTGGCCACGCCAAGGGCGACCCAGTGACGTATCAGACGCCGCTGCCTGCTGGCGGCGTGCAGATGGAAACATTCCTGCCCTGGACGCTGGTGCGCCGGGGTTTGAAGAAGCAGGTCATCACGCCGCTGGACGCGCCGCAGGAGTTCCTGGACGAGGCTCGCCGCGAGCGATTGATGAAGGCGGCTGCGCAGGAAACGCCTTTGATGCGCGCGCTCGGTCTCGCGCACCACTGGCAAAGGTTGATGGACGAAGGGCGCTTCGCATCGATCACTGAGATCGCTGAAGCTGAAGGCTTCGATCTGGGTCGTGCCAGCCGGATCGCCCGATTGGCACAGTTGGCACCCAGCATCGTTGAAGCCTGCGCTACCGGTGCGGCTGCGGGCGTGACATTGGAAAGCGTCAGCCGTCGTGCCATTCCCCAGCGGTGGGACGAGCAGCGTGAGCGGCTGCGACTGGCGTAATTAGCTACTGCAGCAACCGCCCTTGCCGCGCTCCTGGATCGGCGGGCATGGCACTGTGCCGTAGGAGCAGTAAACACAGCAGTCACCCGGCTTTGGCTTGAGCACGGCGTGACACTGCTCGCACTCGTAGAACCACTGGCAGGCGTCCGTCGGCATCGTCTCGGTCTTGGCGTGGCCGCACTCGGGACAGGTCAGCGTCGATTCCAGGATCACAGCCGTCATTTGGCGGCTCCCACCAAAGTGGACGGAAAACCTGCGTCCTTGGTGGCGCGTGTGAGGGCCTCGACGTTCGCCTTCGCATCATCGAACGTGACCCTGGCCTCACGTCGATCCAGGCTCACGTCGATCTTGCTGACGCCGGAAACCTTGGTCAGCGCTTTCTTGACCGTGATCGGGCAAGTGGCGCAGTTCATGCCCGGCACGGACAGCGTGACGCTCTGGGTGGCAGCCCAGACGGGCGAGGTCATCGCGGCCAACGCCGCCAGGGCAACGAGTTTTTTCACGGCAGTTTCCTTTCAGTAAAACCAGGGCGCGATCAGCGGGAATCCGAGCGCAGCGATGACCAGCGCCACCACGATCCAGAACAACGCCTTGTAACTGCGGTTGGCCTGTGGCAGCGCGCACACCTGCCCGGGCTCACAGGCAGCAACTGGTCGCCAGATGCGCCGGTACGCGAAAAGCAGTGCCACGAGCGCCGCACCGATGAAGAAAGGCTGATACGGTTCCAGCAGGGTTAGGTTGCTGATCCACGCGCCGGAGACACCCAGCGTGATTAGCACCAAGGGGCCGAGGCAGCAGGTGGACGCGAGGATGGCGGCCAGACCACCTGTCAACAACGCTCCGCGTCCGCTGCCGCTTTGAGGTTCAGTGGGGGAATCTGGTTTCATGGGTTAAGCTTACTTCCGTACTTAAGTACGGAGTCAAGCGCTATGGAAGAACCAACCGAAATACTGACAATCGGAGTCTTGGCCGAGGCCGCCGGGGTGAATGTCGAGACGATCCGCTTCTATCAACGCAAGGGCCTGATGCAGGAGCCTGACCGGCCACTTGGCGGTATCCGTCGCTACGGGGAGCCGGATTTGGCACGCGTGCGCTTCATCAAGTCGGCCCAGCGACTAGGGTTCAGCTTGGACGAGATCGGCGACTTGCTGAAGCTCGAGGATGGGTCGCACTGCACCGAGGCCCGCGAACAGGCCGAACGCAAGCTCGCGGATGTGCGCGCCAAGCTCGCCGATCTTCACCGCATTGAGGCAGTCCTGGAAGATCTGGTGCAGCGCTGCTGCGCCGCACGGGGACAGGTGCGCTGCCCGATGATCCAGGCACTTCAGGAGGCGTGACGATGGATCTCTTGAAAATTGCCCTCCTTTTTGCCGTGACAGCGGTGGCTGAAATCGTCGGCTGCTACTTGCCGTGGCTGGTCGTGAAGCAGGACAAATCGGCATGGCTGCTCTTGCCTGCGGCACTTTCCTTGGCGCTGTTCGCCTGGCTGCTGACCTTGCACCCAACGGCCGCCGGGCGAACCTATGCCGCGTATGGTGGGATGTACATCGCCGTGGCGCTGGTCTGGCTGCACTTTGTCGACGGCGTTGCGCTGACCCGCTGGGACTTCGTAGGAGCGGCCATCGCATTGGTCGGCATGGCGGTCATCGCACTGCAACCGGCTACGGGTGCGTGACGCCCCCGCACTTGTCCGTTTTCGGTCGCCAGCGCTATGCAAACGAAAAACGCAACTGCTGACCCTCAAACCCACGAAAACAGCGGACTTCGGCACTTGCACGGTCAAGAGACCAACAGAGAACAGAGAGAGAAAAACGGCGGAAAGCGCGCCTGGAACGGCGACTTCCCAAGGGGCGCGCTCAAGAGGCAGATGCCCGAAACCGCGCCAACACAGGGGGAACGGGCAAAAAAAATCCCAACCGGATAAGGGTTGGGATTTCACATTATGGTGGAGGCGAGGGGAGTTGAACCCCTGTCCGAAGATCGTCGGCACATCGCATCTACATGTGTAGCCGATTCTTTAAGCTTCGCAGCGACCCACGCCTATCGGCCGGCTTAGAACCGCCGCTAGCCCAGTATTGTCTCGCCCCACGCCGCTGAGCACCGGCGTGGGACCAGCCCGCTGCATCGCGCCATTCCACCCCCGCGGGCCTCAGATGGAACGACGTCTCAGCCTAAATTAGGCTGCGAGTGCCAGTTCTTGGTTGGCAGTTGCGTTTTTCCCGGAATTTTACGAGTTCCCGAGATCTCGACATGCAACGATGGCGTCAATATCCCCGTCGAAACCGGTCGCCCCCTTTCGGTCGGATGTTGAAAAAGGCTTCTGGCGGCGTTCTCACTCGCTCAGCTCCTCGACGTACAGGACATGTACGCCTCGGACCTTCGCATCGCTGCGGCCTGGCCAGAAGACCTTTTTGAACATCCGCAAGATCTTCGGCCTGGCTATCAGCCATACGCCATCAGCTATTTGCTTTTTTCTAGATGCTCATCATATCGCATGGGTCAAGAGGAAGCCAGCTTCCATGCTTATCGGGCTTGATGATATTTTTCACATCACATTCGTCATGTGGTCTGCTGAGCTCTACCATGGGTAACGTGACAGGCGATTCACCGCAGCCGGAATTCGACTTAGAATGTCATGGAGATTCAGTCCGCATCAGGTTGTTGAGGCCTGATTTCATCGCCCGGTCTGAGGCACGACGCCTCCTTGCAAATTTGGAGAACGTCCGCGAGATCATAGTGGACTTTCGTGACGTACGATCCGTGGGACAGGGATTTGCCGACGAAGTGTTTCGGGTCTTTACCACTCGCCATCCCGGAATCGTCATCCACCCCGAGCATGCCAGTCCTCCCGTTTTGGCCATGATTAAACATGTCCGCCCCGCAACTCCACCTGAGTAGCTATCGGGACATCAACGCACAGGGGATGCCAGGAGAGAAACGGTTGGGCGGGAAACCCGGACAGGGGATCTCACGGAACCGGCGTAAAGGTCCAGGTCCATCCCTGATCCTGTTGCGTGAAGACCTGTCCCTTGGACAACTGGCCGGCGAGGAACTCGGGAGGGAGTGTCACCAGCACCTGTTCCTCGCGCACCTGCCCCTGAACCGGGTGTGTGCCCTTGCAGCCGCCACCGCCGACATATTCCTCCATGTCCGGCGTTCTCCGTTCGCCAACCAGCCCGAACATCGGCCCCATCACCAGAATGCTCTTCAACTCAAAATGCTCATAGGCCCCTTTCAGAATCGGAGCCGGGCAAACCGCCGAACCATCGCGATAATGCTCTGCCTTCGTCGGAATATTCGGCAACACCTTGGGCGACACACCCTCCTCCAGCGGCCACTTGAATTCGAACTCGATCTGCTTCGTCACGTCGGCGACAGCCGAACCACCGACAAACTGTTTGTCCTTCTGAAAGACTCCCACCACTTTATACTTCAACGGTGCGGGCTTCGAACGCGGGGACCCTTTCGAGAGCCAGACCATGGCCTCGCTCCCCGCTGTCGACATCTCCGGCCAGGCGCCTGCCTCACGGCCGCATGGCACGAGCACGGTCCCTGCGATCATCAGTATCACCAGACGTGTCATGCGTTCACTCCCTCCGCAAGCCAGAGACGCCCTCTGGCGACCCTCCCTTATCCCGCGCAGCGGTACGCCGTCAGCCGCTCACACCGGCATTCATCCGTCGCTCCACGGGATACTGCCGTTCTCGCCAGGCATCCAGACCGCCTTCGAGCGGGCGCACACGATGGATGCCTTTCTTTTTCAACAGAAACGCCGTCCTGGCGCTGGAGACTTCATTCGGGCAGGTACAATACAGCACGATATCGCGATCGCGAGGAATCTCGTGGTGCCGATGCTCGATCTCCTCCAGGGTGAAGTTGATGGCGCCTGGAATCGTGTCCGGATCGAGTTGCAGCGACAGGGGATGCCGCACATCCACCACGCTGATCGCCTCGCCCGCGTCCAGCCGCTGTTTGAGCTCGTCCACGGAGATCTTTGACATGCGCAGATGCCTGAGGAACTGCTGCCGATAATAGAACTTATAGCCGATGAATCCCGCCAGGCCGATGAGCAGCACCCCGAACACAAGTCCGCCCGCTTGATCGAACAACCCGACGAGTTGCTCCAGTTGATTGCTGAATACCGCGCCGACTCCGGCGCTGACCGCCGCCCAGATGAACGTGCCCGCGACATCGTACAGCGCGAATGTCGTCGCGGCCATGCCGACAATCCCGGCCAGCGGCGGTGCCACCGTGTTGAAGCCGGGGATGAACTTCGCCAGCAACAGTCCACGTGGCCCGTACCGGTGAAACAGATTTTCCGTATCCCTGACGCAGGAGTCCGGCTCAAGCGACAGGCGACAGAGAAAGCCCAGCACCCTGCCGCCCTTGATACGACCAAGATAGTACCAGGCGAGGTCCGGCGGGAGCGCAGCGGCCACCGGCAGGAGCAGCGCCGTGGCGAGGCTCATTTTTCCGGCCCCGACGAGCGCACCTGCCGCAACCAGGAGAGGAATCGCCGGAATCGGAAATCCCAACTGCTCGATGAAGACCACCCAGAACAGGACCCAGGCGCCGTGATCGGCGAGAAACTGGAAGGTGTTCATGGCGATCTCCTCCCACGCGCTCAGGCGCTGCGATATCGTGAGTATCGCGCAAATAGAATCGCGGCGAAGGGGAGGGCCAGGCCGAGCAGGGCCTGCACAATCAACAAGATTCCGAGCTGGCTATAATCGTCGGGGGTCTGGATGGCGTTGGTCACCGGATCGCGCACCTCCCGGGTGACGACAAACAGCTCGTTGAGATACTTCGTCCCCAGTTGGCCGAGCGACAGCGCGAGGTTCGTGAAGGACGCCATCACGGCAAAATAGGTCGCCTTGAGATTCGCCGGCGCAGAGTTCGCGATCCAGGCCAGCATGGGGATCATGGAAATCTGGCCGAGCGGCGATTCCAACGCCGTGTTCACGAGGGCAATGAACCGCGCATCGACCACGCCTCCGGTCACAGCCGCCGTCCACTCATGAAGCCCGTAGTACATGCTCACAATGGGCAGGCCTAAGAAAAAGGCCGCCACAGTGAGAAAGCCGACCACATAGGCAATGGACCGCTCAGCCATGAATCGTCGGAACAGAAACATACCCGCAAGCGTGAGGGCGCTGCCGATGAGCGACAAGACCGACAGGAACTGCTGATCGAACTTCAGCTGATCGATCATCCACCAGGTCGCGCCTTCGCCGGGACCGGGAACGGCACGAAACACGAAGACCACCAGCGCGGTGCCCACGAGCACATGCCTCGCGTCGGGAGCCAGCTCACGGGTGAGGCGCACCATGAGCAACGCGACGATGGCCATCGACCCGGCGAACACGATTTCTTCACTGTAAGCAAAATCTGCGACCCCGACCGTCAGGGTAAAGAGCACGAAGAGCAGACTACCCCCCAGAATCCACCAATTGGGCTTGGTGGGTTCCGCGGCCCGGTCCGTCAGCGAGGCTACCTGTTCAGAGGTCATACCCTGGCTGAGCAGCCGCCGCCGGGTTCGCACCCGAAGAACCGACGCGGTGATGACCCCCAGGACCGATACAGCCGGGATCACCAATGCCATCAGATACACCTGTTCATAAATCGCGGCCACCTTCTCCTTCGGCATACTTTCCACGCCGTTGAACAGGTACAGATTGATGAGGGCGACCAGGATACCCCCGCTGATAATGGCGACACGCCCGAGCGTCTGCATCGTGGTGTGCATGAGTTTCAGCCTGGCTTCATCGATGGGCACCCCTCGCTCATCGACTCTGGGCACGGCCTCGACCGTCATCGCGTCCGCCACCGTGTCCTGAATCACATAACCGATCGGCGACAACAACACGCTGAGCACGTACCACACTTCAGCGGGCAGCACGGCGACCATCGCCTCGCGGTGACCGATCAGGCCGACCATGAGCAACAGACTCGCCGCAATCACCGCGGCGCCGAAATAGACGAGCAGGCTTTTCCAGCGCCACAACAAATCGACAAGGTGCCCGAACGGCATTTTGAGCGCCCAGGGAATGCCCGCCCAGAACCCCAACGCGGCAAGAAAGGCCGCAGACAGACCCAAATACTCTTTGACGAAAAACGTGCCGACGATGCCGGTCAGACCGGAAATCCCGGCGGCCATGTAGACCATGAGCGGCGGCAGATAGGAAAGCTGGAAGTCGCGCGCGAGTTCCAGAATATTGCGGTCGATCCAGCGGGAGGCAGCAGCAATCACGAATGGGTATCCAGGGACGGCGATGAACTCATGTTCTTCTCCCTCTCTGTTACCCGTACGGGACCACCATTTGCAAGCAGCCCGGAGAGCCGGATGCAACGGCCGGAGCCTCACGACCCCGGCCGTTCCGATCAGCGAACGAACGGCTTACTTCGGAAACTCTACGGGCGCAGCCACGTGCTGCCACCCTTCGCCGTTGAGCGACCGTAAGAACGCCACCAGATCCTGCTGCTCCGGTTCGGTCAGTTCGAGCGGGATCACGGTATTGTCGAGATGTGGATTCTTGATACCGCCCTGGTTATAGAACCGGACCACATCCTCGAGCGTCGCAAACCGTCCATCGTGCATGTACGGCGCCGTGCGCGCGATCTCCCGCAACGTGGGCGTTTTAAACGCGCCGATATCCTCGGCATTCTTCGTCACCATGTAGCGTCCCAAATCGACGGTGTTCGTATCCCATCCGATACCGAGGTTGTGAAATTTCTCGTCGGAGAAGTTGAACCCCGAGTGACAACGTGTGCAGCGGGCCTTCCCTCGAAACAGTTCGAGCCCTCGCTTCGCCGAATCGCTCAAGGCCTGCTCTTCACCGCCCATATCGAACCGGTCCACCGGGCTGTTGCCCGACAACAGGGTCCGCTGAAAGCCGGCGATCGCGCGGCCCACATCGCCGACGGTCACTTCGCGGCCGAACACCTCCTGAAAGAGCGCACGATAGCCCTCAATGCTCTTGATCTTGCCCACCAACTCATTGTGGTCGAGAAACCCGTGCTCAACCGGGCTGACGAACGGACCGACCGATTGATCCTCCAACGTGTCGGCTCGACCGTCCCAGAATTGCGCCTTGCTGTACACCCGGTTGATCGCCGTCGGGGCGCTGCGTCCGCCCTGCAACCGGTAAATACCCGTCGAGACCGGCTGTCCATCGGTGAATGCCAGGCCCGGCATGTGACAGGTTGCGCACGCCACTGTTCCGTTCTTCGAGAGCCGCTTGTCGAAAAAGAGCCAGCGCCCCAATTCGATCTTCCGCGCCGTCTGCGGGTTGTCCGCGGGAATATATCCGCCGGGATCCTCCAAGCCCAGCGGCACCTCCTGCGCCGCAGGAACGGCGCCTGGTTGCCCCACCGACGGCTCACCCATGACCCTGGTAGCCGCCAAGCCGATCGCCCCGACGGTCGCCACCACCACGGTACCGACCACCCACTTGATTCTCATCTTGCCCATGATCTCCTCCCTTGCTCCTTCTTCCTTCGACGCGCTTCCCGTGCGGATCATCGAAACCGCAGCGTCGTTCCAGGCCGATCCTGGCGCTCCATATGCCGTTCGACCTTTTGAATGAATTCTTCTTCCGACAGGGGCATTTGCTGCCCCTCCGAGGAGGCCACGGTCTGATGACCGGTTGGCTTCGACGGCGTTGCGCAGGCCTGCAGCATGATCACGGCGAACCCCATACCGACGGCTATCACAATCTGTCTCATCCCCCACCTCCTTGTTTCATGGTTGCCTTGTTGCGAAGTCATACAGAGACGATACCGGTTGCCGAAGAATCAGTCCAATTGATAGTCTATGGCATCACGATAAACTGAACTTATCAACAGTGGAGGGGAACCATGACGCTGACGGAACTGCAGTACATCGTGGCGGTTTCGCGCGAACGTCATTTCGGACGGGCGGCGGATCGGGTGTTCGTCACCCAACCGGCCCTCAGCCTGGCCATCAAAAAACTGGAGGACGAATTGGGGGTGGCGATTTTCGAGCGACGCAAGAATCACGTCGAGCTCACGCCGCTCGGTGAGCAGATCGTCCATCAGGCTCAACGCGTGCTGGAGGAGGCGGATCAGATCAAACTGCTCGCTGCGCGGGGGAAGAACCAGCTCGTGGGAGCCTTACGATTCGGAGTGATCGCGACGGTGGGCCCGTATCTCTTGCCGGACTTGATCCCGCTGCTGCACAAGCGCGCCCCCGGTATGCCGCTCGAAATCGAAGAAAATCTGACCGTCAATCTGACCGCCATGCTGAAGAGCGGCAAACTGGACGTGATCATGATTGCGTTGCCCTTCGATGAGCCGGGCATTCTCACCCGAGCCCTCTATGACGAACCATTCAAGGCCGTGGTGCCGGCCGACCATCGGCTGGCCAAACGATCAAAAATCGATTCGGCGCTCCTCAGCACGGAACGCGTGCTCTTACCGCACGCAGGACATTGCTTCCGCCAGCAAGTCCTGGAGAACTGCCCGGAACTCAGCCGGTCGGATACGGAAGGTTTGCAGGGCAATTCGCTGGAGACGATCCGTCAGATGGTGGCCTCCGGACTGGGCATCACCGTCATGCCCTGCAGCGCCGTCACGGCCAAACATCAGAACAAGCGACTGGCTGTCCTGGAGTTCATGAAGCCGGTGCCGGAACGCAGGATTGCGCTGGCGTGGCGGAAAGGATTCACGAGGCCGTCGGTGATTCCGGTAATCCAGGATGCGGTCGCTGCGTTGAAAATTCCCGGACTGACGCCCATCACCTCAGGATCATAAGCCTCACAGGATGAAAGGAGGAAGAATGGCCGAGTCACGAATCAGCACGCATGTGTTGGACATTGCGCAAGGCCGACCGGCGCAGGGCATGCCCATCACGTTGGAAGGCCAGGGGTTGGCGGGAATCTGGACAGTGCTGGGCAAGAGCAGGACGGATATGGACGGCCGTAGCGACGACTTGTACCCTGCGAACCTGCGCCTTCAGGCCGGGATCTACCGCCTCACGTTTGAGGTCTCAACCTATTTTCGATCACAGAACGTGACGACCTTTTACCCCGAGGTCGTCGTGCTCTTCAGCCTGCGCGACGTCACGCAGCCGTATCACATTCCGCTGCTCCTGAGCCCCTTCGGCTACAGCACTTATCGAGGGAGTTGAGGGAAGATCGGCGGCACGCCCTGCCGGTTACTCCCGTGCCCCCGCCGACAGGAGAATGTCGGCGATGACGCTATAGCCGTTCTGTCTGGCATGCCGGAGGGGCGTCACTCCCTCTCCGTCGGCAAGGTGAAGATCGGCCCCAGCAGCCACCAGCAAACCGACGATGGTCTGATGTGCCGGTCCGCCGTCACCGAGAATGATGGCCTCCAGCAAAGCCGTCCAGCCCAGCCGGTTCACGTGATTCACGTCGATCTTCGTCTTCAACAGTTCTTTCACCACTTCCACGTGGCCCCGCTCGCAGGCCGGAATCAAGGCCGTGCCTCCGTAGCGATTGTAGATCGTGAAGTCCGGATCGGCGGCCAACGTCATTCGCAGAACGTCGAGATACCCGCTGGCCCCGGCCAACAACAGGGGACTGTTTTGTATGGCATCCTGCGCATTCACATCGGAGCCGGCCTGAATCAACAACTTGGCGACCTCGACATGGTTCCGATACGTTGCAGCCATCAGGGCCGTACGTCCCTGCGGATCACGAGCCCGGACGCCGGCGCCTTCCTTCAACAGCCGCCTGATCGCGTCGATATCATTGTCCTCCGCAGCAATGATCAACGCCTGATCGTGAGGAAGCTGGCTTGATCCGAAGGCCATGGTGACACCCGTCATGAGCAAGAGACCCACCCCTATTGTCGGAAGGATGCTCCTCATGCCCGACCTTGTCGCCGTCCCTCGATCAGAGCATGCAGCGCGGCTTGCATGTCCAGTCGCGGGAGTTGAACACGGCCGCCGTGACCGGCCAGCACCCAGTCAAAGGAATACTGTGCGAGCGTACGGATCGACTCGAACAAGGCGCTCGCGTTCCACACCAGTTGCCTGGGTGAGTTCAGCGCTCGAACCTCCGGGTCCCACCAGAGGTGATCGCCGGTGAACAGAAATCGATCCCGATAGAGCAGGCACATGCTACCGGCCGTATGGCCGGGAACAGGGATGATGCGGAACTCTTCACGGTATACGCGAGCGTCCGTCCCTTCAACGATCGCCTCCGCATCGGGCATGGCATGGACATCCGCACGGTGGATGATCCGTTCTGCCCCGAACCGGCTCGCATACCTCGCAGCCTCCGCCACATCGTCTTCATGGGTGAGAAAGATATGAGCGAGGCCTCCCATTCGATCGAAGGCATCGACAAGCGGCTTGAGATACCGCGGCGAATCGATCAACCAGTTGCCGTCCGGATGCTGCACGAAGAAACTGTTCGCCCCGAACGACTTTTCCGAATTGAAGCCGCAGTAGTAGACGTTCCCTTCAATCGGGAGCGGGAAGTCGGCGTTCGCGGCACTCAAGAGGGTGTGGTTCGTATGCTCGGCCCCGATCGACCCGGTCGGGCAGGCGAGCAACGCGCGATAGGCCTGCCTGGTTTCCAATTCGGTGGCCGGCTGATGAGTCACTGCAGAATATTCTCCTACTTCTTCGAAACTCGACGGAGCCAATTGTCGGCAGGCATCACAATTGATACAGGTGGAATCGACATAGAAGTTGCCGGCTCGATTCGCATCCAATCGTTTACGCGCGTCAGCCATTCGGAGCTCGCTTGCCCGTAACCGTCACCACGGACAGAGGTGTTCGCACCACTTTCGCCTGATCCGCCGCGCGCCAGAGATACCAGGCTGCTGCCGTGCGATAAGGCCTCCAGCGCTCCCCATACACTAGCAGCTCTTTAGGAGTCGGCATCGCCTTTCGTTTGTATGCGATGCGGAATCCATTCCGCACGCCAAAGTCATCCACCGGCAGGACATCGGGTCGGCCAAGCTGAAAGATCAGCAACATCTCCACGGTCCATCGTCCGACGCCGCGCACCGCGATCAGCCGTTCGACAATGGCATCATCCGCGAGCCGTTGAATCACGGCCGTGGTCGGCACGGTTCCATCCATCGCCTTGGCCGCCAGATCCTGCAATGCGGCAATCTTGGCGCGAGAAAACCCTGTGCCGCGAATAGTCTCCGGCGCCATCGCCAGCAAGTCGGCCGGACGGGGAAACCGCCGGCCGGGAAACAGCGCGATGAACCGCTTAAGAATGCTCTCCGCCGCCTTGTCATGCAGTTGCTGATAGGCAATGGCACGGGCCAGCGACTCAAACGGGGAGCGCCTCGCCCGGAGTGACAACGCATAAGGGCCGACTTCGCCGATCACCCGCTTCATCACTGGATCGATCTTACAGAGGTGAACAATTTCCGGTGACGGCTGGTTCATGCGGCTTCGCCTATCCAGACTGCAGACGATGGAGAACGGCCATCCGCCACCTCGTACAACGTGACACATAAACAGGTCGCCCGTGTCCGACACTGAAGTCTCACGTCGCCTTCCATGTCACCGTTCACGACTCACGGTTTGCGGATCTTGGACATGCTCCCGGCGGCCATTGTCCGCATCCGGTTAGGCCACGATCGCGTCCGCTTCAATTTCAATCAACATATCCGGATCGATCAACCGTTTCACTTCCACCATGGTCGTCGCCGGCCGGACCGAGCCGAAGACCTCTCCATGCGCGCGTCCGACCTCCTGCCATTGATCGATATTCGCCATGTAGATGCGCGTGCGCACGACATCCGCTATCGACGCGCCGGACTGTACGAGCGCCGCTTCGATCGTCTTCAACGCCTGGATCGTCTGCGCGTAGGGATCACCCTTGCCGACCAGCCCCGTAGCCGTCATCGCGGTTGTTCCGGAGACCTGCACCGACTGACCGACTCGCACCGCGCGTGAATACCCGATTTTCGCTTCCCATGGTCCCCCGGTCGAAACGTTCTGCCTTGCCATGAATCCTCCTTTGATCGGTTGCGGGAAAACTCCAATTTGCACAGCACGCTACGATCAGCTACGTGGCTGGCAGTATTAGGATAGCACGCAGGATGTGCAAAAAGGCCTTCCAGCAAGGCCGCAGCAAATGGAGCGCCGAGGCGTACCCTTTGCGGTACGTTGAGGTGTTGCATGAAGCGAGAACGCCGCTGGGAGCCGTTTTCCGCATCCTGCCACACGTTACATCACCAACCCGCCGCCTGCCTGAATGACCTGACCAGTCAGCCACCGTGCCTGCTCACTCACCAAAAACGCCACCACATCGGCCACGTCGGACGGGAGCCCGAGCCGCTTGAACGGCGACATCTGTTCGCCCATGGTGCGATACTGCTCCGTCAACACACCGGTATCGGTAAAGCCCGGCAACACGGTATTGACGGTAATGCCGCGTGGCGCCAGTTCCTGCGCGAGGCCCTTGCCATACTGTTCAAGCGCCGCCTTGCTCCCTAAGTGAGCCGTCGCACCAGGAAACTTCAGGTGGGTGAGCGCCGACGAAATATTCACAATACGCCCACCGTCGCTGAGCACCTTGGCCGCCGCCTGCATCGCAAAGTATGGCCCCTTCGCATTCAGCGCAAGAATGGCATCGAACTCCGCCTCCGTCGTCTCCACCAACTTCTTGGGAATGAACCGTCCCGCATTGTTGACCAGAATATCGAGGCGACGGAACTGGTGGACTGTCTCCTGCACCAGGCGTTGCGCGTCCGCCACCCGGCTCATGTCAGCCTGGATGACGGCAGCGGCCCCGCCACCGGCCTGAATCCCTGCAGCCACCTCCCGGGCTTTTTCCTCATGCACATGGTAATTCACTACCACCGTCGCGCCGTCCTGCGCCAGGCGTTCGGCGATGGCGCGGCCGATCCCGCTCGACGACCCGGTCACAATGGCCACTTTGCCCTTCAACAACCCCATGCCCGCGCCTCCATTCCCGTCCTGCCACTCGCCATCGGCCGGCTCATCCACAGACCGCTCGCCATAAGCCGATGGTCTCGTAAAGACCACGTCTGATACAGTGCGCCCATGAGCATCCGTCTTGACCAGACCGTGCCGTTCGGACGGTCGCTGCGCGAATATGAGTCGATGTTTTCACTCAGCGCGGCCGACCGCCGGAGCCGCATTCTGGACTGTGCCGCTGGACCATCCAGCTTCAATGCCGAACTCACGGCGGCCGGTGGCGATGTCTGGTCGATCGACCCACTGTATCAATTCGGCGGAGCGGAGATCCAACGGCAATTCTTCTCTACCCTGGATCACGTCATTGAGCAGGTGCGGGCAACGCCGCAGAATTGGGTCTGGAGTTATCATCGCGACCCGGAGGATCTACGACGGAACCGGATCGCGGTGATGGAAAGATTTGTTGCCGATTACAGCGGGCGGACGGGAACAGGTCGGTATGTCTGCGGCGCCTTGCCGAACCTCCCGTTCGAGGCAGACCGGTTCGACCTCGCACTCTCGTCGCACTTTCTCTTTCTCTACTCGGATCACTTCGATACAGCGTTTCACCTCGCTGCCGTTCGAGCCCTGTTGCGGGTCGCGCGTGAGGTGCGGATTTTTCCGCTGATCGCCTTGAGAGCCGAGCGCTCACAGCACCTGATTCCCGTCTGTGAGCGGCTGGAACGGGACGGGTACCGGGTATCCATCGAAGCGGTAGGCTACGAGCTTCAACGCGGCGGCAACGAGATGCTGCGCATACAATGGATGTGAGTCCGGACGCTTACCGGGTGAGCCAGTCCGGCGGGCCATTCCACGTGCCGTCGGACACGAACTCGGTTGCGGGCTTTCGCTCCCGCGGTTTCAATTCCCGCTCACGCAGATAGTCCGGCAAGGTTGCCGGGTCGCCCGGGTATCCGACGGCGATCATCGCCACCGGTTCATACCCGGCGGGAATGCCGAGATCGGTGCGGGCCTTCTCGATCTCGAATCCCGCCATCTGGTGTGCGACCAATCCAAGCGCGGTCGCCTGCAGGCAGAGGCTGAGCGCGGCCATCCCCGTGTCGTGCCAGGCATGCCGGTTTGGAGTGCCTTCGTCCTCGAAATTCAACCGCGCCACCGACAATATCAAGACCGGGGCGCGAAACGCCCACTTCCTGTTGCCTTCCTTGAGGCAGGCCACGAGACGGTCGTGTGCGGGAGGGTCCGCTTTCGTGCCGACAATGAAGTGCCAGGGCTGCTCGTTGTTCGATGACGGCGCCCACCTGGCCGCTTCAAACAGGCTCTGCAATTGTTCCGGCTCCACCATCCGATCCGCAAACGCGCGCGGACTCCATCGCCGCTGTAACAGAGCATGAATGGGGTGGGCCACATCAGCAGGTTTTTCCATGAACG
This sequence comes from Nitrospira defluvii, assembly GCA_000196815.1. Classification (GTDB taxonomy): domain Bacteria; phylum Nitrospirota; class Nitrospiria; order Nitrospirales; family Nitrospiraceae; genus Nitrospira_A; species Nitrospira_A defluvii_A. The sequence goes on along the minus strand of FP929003.1, from coordinate 41,817 downwards.
AATCCTTCTCCAGATCGGAATTTACACCAACGTTCGCACAATGCGGGCGGGGTTCCCGACCACAAGGCTATCCGGAGGCACGTGGTGCACGACCACACTACCTGCTCCCACGATACTGCGATCTCCGATCGTGACGCCCGGCAAAACCACCACGCCGCCGCCGATCCATACATCCTTGCCGATCCGGATCGGGCTTGCGGATTCCAGGCCGGAGCGACGCACCTTGGCATCGAGGGGATGTTGCGCCGTATAGAGTTGCACGGCGGGGCCGATCTGTACGTCGTCTCCAATCGCAATAGGCGCACAGTCCAGAAAGATGCAGTGATAATTGATGAAGACGTTTCGGCCGAGGCTGATGTTGTAACCATAGTCGCACGTGAAGGTGGGAAGGACCACGGTTCCTTCGCCGACGGCCCCCAGGACATCCCGAAGCAGGTCCGTACGGAGCATTTGGCCGTCATCGGGCGCAGCATTGTATCGAACCAGTATCTGCTGCGCATGGCGTCGCTCGGTGAGGAGTTCCGTATCCGCGGCATGGTACAGATCTCCCGCCAGCATTTTCTCTTTTTCGGTCTTCTCCATCATCGCATCACGCATCCACCGTCACGCCGGCGGGTCTGGCCGGACGCCACATTCATCCAGATGGCGCAACAAATCCGCCGGATCATCATAGGTGCGATAGGCGCCCGCCCGTTCCAGTTCTTCCCTCCCATAACCTCCTGACAACAGCCCCACCCCGAGCGCGGAAGCACGACGGGCCGCCAACAGATCCCACACGCTGTCACCGACGACGATGCACTTCGCAATCGGAACCCGGAGCTGTTCGGCGGCAGCCAGAAACAAATCGGGATCGGGCTTCGCGCGCTTCACCTGATCGCGCGTCACCACCGGCGTTCCAGGCGGAAGCTTTAACAGCTTCAACGTATGTTGTGCGCTCTGCAGTCGCCCGCTGGTGGCAATGGCATAGGGTACGTCAGCCGCCGTCAAGGCGTTCAATAATTCTTGCGCGCCCGGTAGCACTCGGAGTGATGGGGCCTGTTTCGCAAAGGCATCGGCATGCAGCCGCTGAATGCGCTCCGCTTCGTCCTTTGAAACCGGCCGTCCGGTTTCCCGACAGAGCGCATGTAACATGAGGCCACCGCTCATGCCGATCTGGCGATGAATCTTCCAGACCGGCAATTCAATCCCGGACGCCTGGGTCGCCTCGCGCCATGCCAGCACATGCTGGTACACGCTGTCCACCAGCGTCCCGTCCAGATCGAAGAGAAAGGCCAACGAATCAGGATCCTGCGAAGCGGTCATGAGGTCTAGCAGGCTGCGGAAAAACTCGATTATTGCGTCATACGTCGCGTTTCGCACACGGGCCGTCTCGCGTCAGAATCGCCCGCAGGATGCGCAAAAAGGCCGTCCAGCAAGGCCGCAGCGAACGAAGAGGCGAATCGTACTCGTGCTGTACGGTGAGCTTCTGAGTGATGCGAGAACGCCGCTGGCGGACTTTTTCCGCATCCTGCTAGTGCTCCAACTTCGCATCCATGGTGATCGTGGTGTTAAGCAGCCGTGAGATCGGACAGCCGGCCTTGGCCGCCGCCGTCGCCTTCTCCCAGGCGGCCGCATCTGCTTTCGGCACCTTGCCCGTGACAGACAAATGCACTCCGGTGACGGTCCAACCGGCCTCTATTTTTTCCATCGTGACGGTGGCAGTGGTCGCCAATTGGTCGGCCACCAGATTCGCCGCGCCCAACTGTCCGGAAAGAGCCATCGAAAAACAGCCGGCATGGGCCGCCGCAATCAGCTCTTCGGGATTGGTCCCATTGCCGTTCTCGAATCGAGTCGCGAAAGAATATTGGGTCTGGGACAAGATCCCGCTTTGTGTCGAGACCGTCCCCTTACCGGTTTTCAAATCGCCGTTCCATTGTGCCGAGGCGTGACGTTTCATGTGATCCTCCTCATGTGTATCATTGATGACATAGGCAGAGCCGATCGGACTACCGCTTGGATTCCTTCCAGGCGCCCCAGCCGGACCTTTCCCCCTGGATGACGTAGCGATGGTTCGAGGTCATCACTTGGATCGACCCCTGACCCAACTGAATAGTCATTGGATCGCCGGTCCGAAGCTCGACGGTCGCCTGTTTCGGCTCGCGGTTGATCGCCACAGTGACGCTCCGACCTCTCCATTGCAGAGGGAACGACAACCGATCCCAGTTCGACGGCAGGTTCGGGTGGATGACGAGTCCGTCGTCTCGAAGCCTGACACCCCCCATGCCGAAGACAACGGCTTGCCACAGCCCCCCCAGGGTCGCGATGTGAACTCCTCCCGCCGCATTGCCCATGTGATTGGAAAGATCGATCGCCGCTGCGTCGTGAAAGTACCGGGCCGCCAGATCGGCCTCGCCGAGCCGCGCGCTCACTAAGGCATGGAGAGCGGGACTCAAGGAGCTGCCGTGCGCGGTGCGGGGTTCATAATACCGAAAGTTCGCCTCATGCACGGCAGAGGGGAATCGTTCCCAGAGGAGTGCGCTCAGCGCGACCACATCTGCCTGCTTGACGACTTTGGACTTCTGCGTCCGGTCGCGCCCGAGAATCACATCCAGCGGCACAGGTCGGGCCGGGTACGCTGCGAGGTCCACATCCTCCAAGTCAAAGAAACCGGTAAACTGTTCGAACAGATTGGTTTCCCGATCGAATCCGGTGGTCATGCGCTCAGCGGTCCGACGCCAAGAGGCCGGCTCATCAGGCGTGATCTGCAAGCGCTCGCTGATGATAGGCCAGACCTCAGGATGGCGAGAGCGGAGCCAGTCGACCGTGTCCGCGGCCCGCTCCAGGTTCCATTGCGCCATGACATTGGTGTACGCATTGTCATCCACGGATTCATGGTATTCATCCGGCCCGATGACCGTTCGAATGTGATACCGCCCATCCGGCTCCAACCGCCCGCGGGTCGCCCAGAATCGCGCGGTCTCGATGAGCATGTCCGCCCCTGCCTCAAGGAAAAAGGCCTCATCCGCCGTCGCCTGCCAGTATTGCCAGACCGCGTAGGCGATATCGGCGCTGATATGGTGCTCCTGAACTCCGGTGAGAACTTGAACCGCCCGGCCGTCCGGCGCGATCACTGTGTCCGGCGTGACATCTTCTCCCGTATCGGCGGACTCCCAGGCGTATAAGGCTCCCTGGTACCCCAGCCGCCGCGCCTTGTCGCGGGCAGCCTGGAGCGTATGGAACCGGTAGAGCAAGAGCGTCCGCGCCGCCGAAGGATCGGTGAAGGTGTAAAACGGCAACAGATAGATTTCCGTATCCCAGAAGACGTGTCCTTTGTAGGCGGAGCCGGTGAGCGCCCTGGCTCCGATCGACGCATATTCGTCCTTCGGATTCACGGCACTATTCAGATGATAGACGGCAAAGCGGAGCGCGCGCTGCGCCATCTCATCGCCGGCGACTTCCACTCCGCCGGCCCGCCAGCGGGCTTCCCAGGCTTCCGCATGCCGCACGATGTGGGCGTCCAAGCCCGCCCCGGAGGCTCGTCGCATATGTTCTCCGGCTGCGGCAGGAGGATCCCCTGTCTCACGGGATGAATAGACGACGACAGACCGATCGAACCGGGCCGGCTCCCCCCTTCGCGCCTGCCACGTCCGCCGATCCGTGAGTCCTTCGATCGGACTGCTGCCCGAGCTCTCTTGAACGTTCTCATGTCGCAGCTTCCCGTGAGTGGCCATGGCGATGGTCGTTCCCCTCCGCGTCCGCCCCACGATCATAGCTCCGTCGCCCTCCACGTTGGACGACCATGGTATTCCCGCCTGCGTCCCTTCCATCACAGATTCGATCGAGATCATCCCGCTATAGTTTTCCGGGGTGATCGTGACGGATTGGAGCAGAAGATGCCGATCGTGAAGAGAAGCGACGCGCAGGAAGATGAGGCCCGTCACTCGGCCTTCCTGGTCCCGGTGTCGCCAGGATCGACACAGCACCCCATGCTGCAGATCGAGGATGCGTCGGTGTTCGACGATACTTCCGGTTTCGAGCGACAGCGGGGTTCCTTCCACCAGCACGCGAAGATGCGTCCAATCAGGGAGTTTCACGAGGTCCAGCGTGCCGCCTGGCGCCTCGTTCGCATCAAACACACCCGCGAGAAAGACGGCAGGGGATGACAGGCTCGTGCGTTCCGCAAGCGCACCCCGCGTCCCCACATAGCCGTTCGCCACCGTCAAGATCGACTCGATCTCACGCTCCCGCTGCGGTTCGAATCCTGCCTCGACCAATACCCAGCTAGGGTCGATGGCGAGGGGAGGGTTGACCGGAAGGAGCAGGGCAGCCGATTTCGCCCCTTCTTCTTCCTGAAGCGGGACTGACAGGATCGAATTGTCTCGAGGTATCCACATCATAACCTTCTCACATCTCCGGGGAGCAGAATGGTAGCATGCAGAAATGACCGTCTATCTCAGATGTCGATACACCAAGTGATTCGCAGAAAGCTTGAAGATGACACAAGGCCTCACCGGAGAACAACCACTCAGCCCACATCCCATTGATCTGACCCGGTTCGATGCCGTGCTCTTCGACCTCGACGGAGTCCTGACCAAAACCGCCGTCCTGCATGCAGCCGCCTGGAAGCGGTTATTCGATGAGTACCTGAAAGCAAGAGCCTCCCGCGAACAGGTCCCTTTTCAACCCTTCGATGTCACGCTCGACTATCAGCGCTACGTTGACGGCAGGCTTCGATACGACGGCGTAAAATCGTTTCTCGAATCCCGCAACATTGTCGTGCCCAATGGCACCCCTCAAGACGGCCCGGACCAGGAAACGGTCCAGGGACTCGGCAACAAGAAAGACGGGTACTTCCAAGCCCACCTCAAACAGCAGGGCATCGAGTTGTATGACGACGCGGTGCAGTTTCTCCGGAGCGTACGGGCACAGGGCATGCGAACCGCGGTGGTCTCAGCCAGCAAACACACGGCTGCGGTTCTGCAACGGACCGGCCTCGCGGACTCCTTCGATGAGTGGGTCGACGGCATCGAAAGCGAACGACTTCATCTTGCGGGGAAGCCGGCCCCCGATGGCTTCGTGGAAGCAGCGCGGCGATTGCGGGTGAATCCCCGGAGAGCCATGGTTGTCGAAGACGCCGTTGCGGGCGTGCAGGCCGGGCGGAACGGCGGATTCGGATTGGTCATCGGCGTCGATCGGACCGGCCATGCGGAAGAACTCATACGAAACGGTGCGCATCTCGTGACGGCTGACATGACTGAACTCTGCCCATAGCCTTTCACGTCGCCGAGTCCCGCTGGACTACGGTTCCCCGCGCGGCCTCCCACGGGGGCGGGGAGGCCGATTCCCCCCCGCTCGGAGCTGCCGTTATTGCACCTCCACCGTAATGGTATCGGTCGCGGCCAAATGGTCGTGATCGTGAGTCGCCGCTTGAACTGTGATTGCATGTTTCCCCTTGCTGAGGCCTTTGAAGGTGCCGGGAAACTTCTTCTGCGATTCACCGTCCAGATACACATGCGCGTGAGCCGCCTTGGAACCCTTGGTGAGTTCGTAGGTGAGCTCAAACGTCTCTCCCACTGTTGCCCCGTCTTTCGGCGAGGTGATTTTGATGTGTGATCCGTCATCCACCTCGGCGAACAGGGAACCGGCCGATAGCATGAGAGCGGCCGTCAATAACATGGTAAAGAATCCTTTCATCTGTCGCATTGCACCCTCCTGGTTTAGGCTCTGGGAGCCGTCCATCGACCGCTCAAGCTTCATGAGCAGCGCACTCCGTCCTTCGATGGTGATTGTCGGTTTGACTATCTTTTCTTCCTACTCTCCATACCGGTCCATCCACTTGCGGATGTGCTCCACGGCTTCCGCCTTCTGCTCCGGTCGGAGGGTTGCATGCCAGTCCGCCGCCTTCGGCAACAAGCGCTGCATCACGCGTTTCTGCTCGGCCTGGTGCCGCTCCATCAGTTGCGTCAACTTGGCTTGGTCCAACCGGTCGCTTTTCACCTGAGCAATCACGTCTTCCATGATTGCCTTGTGCTCCTGCTGCGACTCGGCGCGGGCCGCCACCATTTCATCCCTCACGGCCATGAGCTTCGCCTTCTGCTGGTCGTCCAGATCCAAATGTTTGGCGATCTTGCTCGTCATCCAGTCGGCGCGCTCGGACGGGGTATGATGACGATGACACCCGGCTCCGACAAGCGCCCCGGCGAGGACTAGCGTCCCGACAACCACCCTGAATGTCTTGTGCCTCCTCATACGATCCTCCTTGTGGGTGAACTCGCACAGTCAGTACTCGAAGGCGACGCGATAGAGCGCGGGAGTCATTTCAACCCCCAGTTCCCCGAGCTTGGCCTTCATCGGCGTGACGCTCGTTTCGTAGGCCTTCCAATACACCTCTTCATTCTCCCAGATCGCAACATTGATGAAGTTGAATCTGCTCTCCGCCTTGATACTGTTGTGGAATGTGCCGCTGATGAACCCCTCTTGCTTCGTGATGTGCTCCTTGACGCCCTGCCACCACTGCACAAACTCAGGTTCCTTGGCAGCGGGGACCGAAAACACATTGATCAATGTCACCGGCATCATGCACCTCCATGAATAGGTTCGATGTGGACGTCCACCTTCACCGGACACCTGTTGAGGCGAAGGGTGTGATCGGCCCCCGGTGCGGTCTGGCGGGAGCGTCGGCACCCGCCAGACCCATTCAGGTTACTGCGCCTTCCGCAGATCGATGACGGTTCCTTCTTCGTTCAGCTCGACGACGATATGGTCTCCGTCGGCGATCGGCTTGGTCTTTATTTCCATCCGCTCCAGCGGAAACACCTTCTCGCCCTCCGGCGTGGCGAGCTTAATCTGATTCTTGTTGGGACCGGTACGGATCAACTTGCCGAAGATCAGCCGATGGGTCCCGGCCTTGGCCTTATCTTTTCCATGCACATCGATCACCATACCCTCTTCATTGATCCAGAGGGACACGTGATCGCCGACCGCCGCATCGGCCGGGGCATACTTCTTCAAGAGCGTGTACTGTCCGGCCGGCGTCTTCACGTAGGCCAGGCTCGAATCAAACTTGACGACCGTGCCATCCACCTGAATGACATAGCCGGGTTTCGTGCGCGGGTGTTCGTCGAAGCTCATCTCGACCGTGAAACGATGGATGTCGATCATCTTTCCCGCTTCGTTTAACTCGATCGTCACCGGGGCTCCTTCCTCCAAGGCAGACAACTTGGACTTTCCGGTTTGCACATCGATGGCCTTCTCTCCTTCAGGCGTCCACACTTTGATTTCTTTCTTATCCGGCGAGGCATAGGCCAGGTTGCCGGTCACGAAGCGATGACTATGGGCCTTGTCTCCCTTCCGATGGACATCGATCACGGCATTGTTTTCATTGACCTGCATCTCGATTTCTTCCCCCACCTCAAGATTCTTGGGCGTGAGCGCGGACGCGATCTTCATCGTTCCCCAGGGGGTCTTCACGGTGGTGATGCCTGACGCCACATTCGATACCACTCCGCTGACCTTCATGTGCGTCGCGCTCTTGCCCCCGCTTTCGGCGGCTTGCCCATAGGACACCGCCATCGACAAGCTGAGAACCATTGAACCGAGAATAACCATTGTGTGTCTCATCGTTTGACTCCCTTCATCCGTGATGGTGAACGCCCGTCTTGCCTAAATTCTGCACGATGGCCCTCGTCAGACAGCCTGACGCCTGAATGGTGACCCCCTCGCGGGACATCTGAGACAGCAGCGTGGTTCCCGCCTCATCGATGAAGGTCACTTCCCGGAGATCGACATGGCAGGGGACCGTTCCGCCTGATTCCGCCTGGAGCCAACATTGCCGAAACTCTTCGACCCAGGGACCCACCAACCGCCCGGATAGACCGTAGGTGGTCCCTGCATTGTTGTTCGACACCGTAATTTTGAGCATGGTGTCCGGGTCTCCATTCACGGCGATTCTGAATGACTCTTACAACGTCCGGAACGCATAGGCCGGCTTGCCTGTTTGCGAGGGCTGAACCGCCGACGGCTCACCCAGCCATCTGGCAATCAAACCGTCGAGCGACCACTTGCCCCCGCCGACGACCAGCAACGCCAGACTCATGCCGATCACGAGCAGGTGAAATTCGAACCCTTCACCGGTCTGCTGTCCGAACCAGTTCATGAAGAACCCCTGCGGCAGGTGCACGGTCATGATCGCGCCCAGCATGATCACGATGAAGCTCGCCGCCGTGAACCGGGTAAGCAGGCCGGCCAGCAAGCCCAGACTGCCGATGGATTCACCGATGATCACGAGAAATGCGACCAGCCAAGGGAGGCCCATCTTCTGAGTAAAGAATCCCATGGTGCCCTCGAACCCGAACCCTCCGTACCAGCCCAATAGTTTCTGAGCGCCGTGCGCGAATATCACGCCGCCCAGCACCACCCGAAGAATCAAACCCGCCCAGGACTCATCTGTTTTGAAAAAGCCGTACATGTCACACCTCCTTGATATGAATTACCGTCGGTGGCTCCGCACCCGTTGCGGAACCGCACTCGCCAGTCGATCCTTCAGGAACAGCCCTGCCACGAAGAGCGGCAGGGTCACGAACATTCCGTACCACCAGCCCCACAGCGTCATGTCTTTCATGGCCTCACCTCCCGATCCCTCATGCAGCGCTATTTCAGGTAATGGCAAAGGTCATTCCACTTCGCTGCCTGTGCCGTTGATATCCGTAACCAATTGAAACAACAGGCAAACCCTGTTGATCACCAACAGGTCACATCCGCCTGAGTCATTGAGTGACGATGCGACGGTGACGAAGGAGATCGTCAGGGAGGGCAGAGAACCGGTCGAGGACTACGCTTCGGGACTTTTGAGATCGTGGGTTGTCGCGCCTCTGCCCCGTGGGACCCATGGCGCAGAGACGGTTGGTCGGTCGGCTAGAGGATGAGGCTCATCGATCGCTGAACTCGAAGATGTCCTGCGCGTCGCTCACAACAGGCATCCCGGTAATACCTGGCGGTGGATGAACCACAGCCATCCTGTGGTCTTCCAGTGGTTGAGATTGTGTTGCGCTCTCCCACCGTTTGCCGCCTCGGTGATCGGTCCATGCTTCACGTCGATCCGATCCATCGTGCTCGACTGTCAGAGAGTGGCACACGGGCGGCGAGGCTATCGGCTCATTGGAATTGCCGTCGGAATCGCCACATTCCAAACCCGAACAACGCTCCTCCCAAGAGGAGCATGGCGCCGACGGGCTTCCAGAGGAGATCCAGGCCTGCCCCTTTCAGCATCACGCCGTAGGTAATGTCGATGTAGTACCGCAACGGGGAAAACGTCATGACCGTCTGCACCCACTTCGGCATCGATTCGTACGGCGAGGTAATGCCCGACAGCAACAGCATCGGGCCCACGACGAAGAGCGTCATCATGCCTACTTGCGCCTGGTTCTTTGCGATGGTCGCCGCCACCAACCCAAATCCGGCCGTCGTGAACACATGCAAGGTGGTCAGCAGAAAAAAGAGCCCGGTCGAACCCTTCATCGGCACGTGAAAGACAGGGTGCAACACGCCATACAGGGCGAGACTGAGCGCGATGAGGATGACCCCGGACATCGCCAGCACCTTCGCAAACATGATCTGAAAGGGGGACAGCGGCGATACCAGCAACTGTTCCACCGTGCCCCGTTCCTTTTCACGGACCAGCGCAGCCGCCGGCAACAACACCGCAAAGATCGTCGTCATGCGTAACACATGGGCGATGGACTGAAACCATCGTTCATCCTGGGTGGGATTGAACCAGACGCGATGGGCGCTGGAGACCCGCGGCATGGCTGCCTCTGCTCCGGAAAGACCCGCCGAGGCCAGGCCCGTCTCGCTCCCGAACAGGCCGGCGATTCGCACGCTATACCCGGCTGCCGAGAGACCCTGCGGTGCATTGGTGGTATCGACGAGGACTTGCACCGCTGTCCGTTCTCCGCTCATCAAGGCCTCGTGAAATCGTGGCGGAATCTCCAACAGCAACATCACTCTGCCCTGGTCCAGTTGCCGGAGCCCCTCGCGCGGATCGCTGATCTCCCCGGCGAAGGAGAAATAGGGGAGCTGAAACCGATGGATCAGCTCGCGGGACGAGTGACTATGATCCGCGTCGTGCACCAGCAACTCCGCATTGGTCAGCTGCATCGTGATCCCGGCCCCGCTGACCACCACCGAGAGTGAAAACGAATACAAGAGAAACAACAACAGCGGCACGTCGCGCGACAGTTGCAGGATTTCCTTCCACGTCATCGCCGCGAGCCGCCGCCCCCACGTGACTGCCTGCTGCCGCGCCGTCATGCCTCAGCTCTCATGTCTTCGGCCTCTTGGTGAAGAGCCGGTACGTAAGTCCGCTCAATGCGACGGCAAACATCGCCAGCGCCAGCAGGTCGGTCCACAGCACGTCCGCGCCCACGCCCTTCAGAAAACTTCCCCGCACGATGTTGGTGTAATACATGGCAGGATACAGATGCGCCTGTACCTTCGCACCTCTTGTGAGCGAAGCCACCGGCACCAAGAGACCGGAAAAGAGAATGGTCGGGATCATCGCCACGACCATCGTGATAATCAGCGCCGCCATTTGCGTCTGCACCAGCAGAGAAATCAGCAGGCCGATCCCCGTGGTACAGCACACGAATAGAACCGACGCCGAAAAGAACAGAAGGAAGTTTCCCTTAAAGGGCACCTGAAACAGGCCGACGGCCATCAGCCATAACACAAGGACGTTCACGAGTGAGATGACGATATAGGGAAGCAGCTTGCCGGTGAGGAATTCGGCGCGGCTCACGGTGGAGCTATAGATGTTGTAAATCGAACCCGTTTCTTTTTCCCGCACGACCCCAAGCGCCGTCAGCAGGGGCGAGGCGAGCATCAGCGTGAACATGACCAGCGCCGGCACCATGGACCAGGTACTCCGGACTTCCTCGTTGTACAGATATCGCACCTCGACGGTCAGCGGACGCACCAGCGCACCGGCCTGCTCCTGAGTAAGACCACGGGTTCGGCGCAGGTACTCGATCAATCGCTCCTCGGTGAACGCCTGGTTGATGGCAATGACATAGCCTTTGGCGATATCCGTATGAAGAGGAAAGGCCCCGTCGAGCAAGGTCTGCACGGAGGCCGGTTCTCCCGCCGCCAACTGCTCCTGGAACCGCTCGGGAACGATGATGGCCGCCCGGATTTTCGTCTCGGTCAACAGGCGATCAAGGGCGCGTTCATCGTCGGCATACCCCTGAAACGAAAAATATCGCGACTGCATGAACCGGTGGAGATAGTCCCGGCTCAACTCGCTGTGATCCCGATCCAGGACCGCGAACGGAATGTTTTCGACATCCAGATTCAAGCCGTACCCGAATACCACCAACCACAGGGCCGGCAACAAGAACGCCAACAGCAGGAACAGCCGGTCTCTGGTGGTCTCCTTCCATTCTTTGAGCGCCACGGCGCCGATTCGTTGCAGATTCAGGCTGACACCTCCTTTTGCGCCGCCTGTTCCAGTGCCATCACCCTGGACACAAAGACATCCTCCAGGCTGAGCATCCGCGTCCGCACCGCTTCGACCGCAATCCCGGAGCGGGCCAGGACATCCCGAAGACGTCCCTCGTCGCGGCCCGGATCACGCGAGAGCACATGGATCTTGGTGCCGAAGAGCGCCGCGCCGGCGAACCCGGCTGCCACTACGTGCCCGAGTGCGAGCCCCGGCTTATCGGCGACAATCTCCATGAGTTGCCCGATGTCCCGCTCGACCTGTCTTTTCAGGTGCGCCGGCGTTCCCTCGGCCACGATGCGTCCGGCATACATGAGGGCCAGGCGATCGCAATGCTCCGCTTCGCTGAGATAGTGCGTCGTAATGAGAATCGCGACCCCTTCCTCGCGGGCCAACCGTGACAGCAGCTCCCAGAACCGCCGACGGCCGATGGGGTCCACTCCTGACGTCGGTTCATCCAAAAACAGCACCCGTGGGCTATGAACGAGCGCGCAACCCAACGCCAGACGTTGCCGCACACCCATGGGAAGGCGACCCGTCCGATCATTCTCATAGCCGGTCAGGCCGGCCATCTCCACGATCCACTCCATCCGTTGCTGGGCCTCTCGCCGAGCCAACCCGTAGATACCGGCAAACAGTCGGATATTCTCAATGACGGTCAGGTCCAGATAGAGGGAGAACGCTTGCGACATGTAGCCGATGCGCTCCTTGATCGCGCCGCCCGCCGTGCGCATATCCGCGCCGGCCACACGCCCCTCTCCGGCCGTCGGAGGCACAATTCCGGTCAGCATCTTGATGACGGTCGTCTTGCCTGCCCCGTTCGCGCCCAGCAACCCGAAGATTTCACCTTGCTTCATGTCAAAGCTGACCCGATCCACGGCTCGAAACGAACCGAAGTCCCGAATGAGCTCCTTGGCCTCGACGGCCAGTCCGTCGAGCTGCTGCCTGCCCGCAGGGCGAGCGGAGTGGTCCGATCCTGCCGACACACCCGGTTGTTCTTCTCGTTCCTTCAAGAGCAGCGCCACCACGACATCTTCCAACTCCGGCTCATCCGTGCGGACATGCTCGAGCGGTAAATTTTCCAGCGCGTGCCGGATCCCCGCGACGGCGGCTTCCGGCTCCCGTTCTGGCGTGAACACGTGCAGTAAGGGGCCCAGGGATTCAACTTGGGCATACCGGTGTTTCAGGCGGGCCACCGCTTCCAGTTGCGGGCTCGATTCGAAGGTGACGACAAGGCCCGGGACCAGTGACTGAACTGCTGCGGGCGTGCCCGATGCCAGCACCCGCCCATGAGAGAGAAACGAGAGCCGGTGAAAGCGGGCCGCTTCGTCCATGTAGGCGGTCGACACCAGTGCGGTCATGCCCTTGTCCGCCTGCCATTCGGCAAGAATGGCCCAGAAGTCCCGCCGCGAGACAGGGTCGACGCCGGTCGTCGGCTCGTCCAGGATGGCCAGCTCCGGCTCATGGATCAGCGTACAGATCAAGCCGAGCTTTTGCTTCATTCCGCCCGAGAGCTGCTTCATCAACCGGCCGCGAAAGCGGTCCAGGCGGGTGATCGCCAACAGCCGGGACTTGCGCTTGCGAAGTTCAGGCTCCGGGACCAGCCGCAGCCTGGCGAAGAAGTCGATGTTTTCTTCGACGGAGAGTTCAGGGTAGAGGTTGAGCCCCAATCCCTGCGGGAGAAATCCGATGCGCGGTTTTACCCGCTCCGCCGCGCGCTCGGAGTCCACAAGGGTCCCGAACACTTCGGCGGATCCCTCTTCGTACCGCAACACCCCGGCGATCGCTTTCATCACGCTGCTCTTGCCCGCACCATCCGGTCCGATGAGTCCGTAGATCTCACCCCTCTGGACGGTGAGGTCCAGGCGGTCGACCGCACGATGCTGCTTGTAGCGCTTGACGAAGCCGGACACACGGACAACCACTTCCGGCGGGGATGCAGCGGGCCTCGTCATCGGGGTTTCGACCAGGCCACGTCGTCCTTCCAGCGGATCATCGCGTCAGCCGGCAGACCCGGCGTCAGCCGATGGTCAGGATTCTCGGTGAGATAGAGCCGAACGGCATAGATCAGCTTGACCCGTTCGTCCGGGGTCTGAACTTCTTTCGGCGTGAATTCCGCTTTCGAGGCGATGTACCGGACCGTCGCCTCGAACGACCGGTCGGGAAACGCGTCCGTATGGATGCGGGCAGGCAAATCGAGGCGGACTTTCCCGATTTGGAGTTCCGGAACATAGACCTGCAGATAGAGGCGGTCGAGATCGACCAATTCGAGCAGGGGCGCGCCGGGCGCCACGACCTCTCCGACGTCCACCATGCGAGTGGTCACCGTGCCGTTCGTCGGAGCCACGATCGTCAGGTCGTCGAGTACGCTGCGGGCTTCCGCGAGTGTCGCATCTGCTTGGTCGCGTTGCCGTTCGAGGGCCGCGACCTCCGCTTCTTTCGATCGTATTCGTTGCCACCCCAATTCGGCCTGCGCGAGCTCCTTGCTCGCCTGGTCAAGGGCGGCGTTCGCCACGGCAATCTCCGTGACAGCCACTTTCCAGCGGGCCTCAGCCTGATCGACTTGCTGCTGCGACACCGCCTGCTCGGGAAGCAGGGCCCGGATGCGGTCGGTGTCCCGGCGGGCTTCGTATTCGACCGCCTGTGCCTTCCGGATGACGGCGCGCATGCTTGCGACTTTGGCCCCCACCGCCTCGATGTTCAGAGGCACTTCGAGGTTCAGGACCGCGAGCGCGGTATGGGCCGCTTCCACCTGCGCCATCAAACTGTCCACCAGCCGCGCGGCTTGATCGACCTTCGCGCTCGTTTGGGCGTCGTCTAACCGGATCAGCACCTGGCCTTTGTGAACCTCGGTTCCTTCGCGCGCCGCGAGGTCTACGAGGCGCCCGGAAAACTTGCTGGCCACGGTGACATGATCGCCTTCGATCCGTCCATTGGCCTGGATCAGTCCCTCCGGGAAGCCGTCCTGCCATACCAGCCGATCGAGGATCACGTATCCGACGATCAGCACCGATGCAAGGACGGCCGCGGCAATTGTCGAGGTCCGAAGGGTCACGACTCAGTGGTCTCCGTAACGCTCCATCCACTTGCGGAGGTGCTCCACGGCCTCCGCCTTCTGTTCGGGCCGCAGGGTCCCATGCCATTCCGCCAGCTTGGGCAACAGGCGTTGCATCAGGCGGGTCTGTCCCGCTTGGTGCTGCTCAAACAGACGAGCCAGCTTGGCCTGATCCAACCGGTCGCTCTGGACCTGAGCGATGACCTCTTCCATGGTCGCCTTGCGCTCCTTCTCCGACTCCGCGCGGACGGCCATCGCTTCGTCCTTCACGGCGGCCAGCTTGGCCTTCTGCTGATCATCCAAGTCCAGATGTTTGGCGATCTTCCCCGTCATCCAGTCGGCTCGCTCCGTCGGCGTATGGTGTCGGTGACACCCGGCACCGACCAGCGCCCCGGCAATGACCAGCGTTCCAATCGCCACCCTGACCGTGCTCTGCATCTTCATGCTGCCCTCCTTGGTGAATACTGTGAGATTCGCAGGACACTCTCCCTTCACATTGAATCAGGAATCGAGACCACGCGGTAGGGGCACCAGACGATTATTCTCTCGGGCGCGAGAGGCCGAGCTTTTTGAGTTTGGACGTGAGGGTGGTGCGCTTCAAACCTAAGCGAGCCGCCGCGCCATGCGGTCCGCCGATCGTCCACTTCGTCTCTCGCAGGACACGAAGAATCTGCTGGCGTTCCGCATCCTGCAAGGTTGGGGACGCAGCCGCGCGCTCCGGTTCCACCAGCCTCAGTTCCTGCAGCGGCACATGCAGTTGCGTCCCCTGGGTCAGAATGACGGCCCGCTCGACCAGATTCTCCAGTTCTCGAATGTTGCCGGGCCAGTGATAGCGGGAAAGGGTTTCGAGGGTCGGGGCAGGGATCGATTCGATGCTCTTCTTCATGCGCGCGGCATAGTGCTGCGCGAAATACCGCACGAGCATGGGGATGTCTTCGCGACGCTCGCGAAGCGGCGGCAACGTAAGGGGAAACACGTTCAACCGGTAGTACAGATCGTTTCGAAACCGGCCCTCCTCGGCCAGCTTCGCCAGGTCCCGGTTCGTGGCGGCCACCAGCCGGATGTCCACGCGGATCGTGCGGGTGCTCCCGAGCCGTTCGAATTCTTGTTCCTGCAACACACGAAGCAGCTTAGATTGTAACTCCAGCGGAATCTCCCCCACCTCGTCCAAAAAGATCGTCCCGCCATGGGCCAACTCGAACCGGCCGACCTTCTGCGCGATGGCCCCGGTGAAGGCGCCCCGTTCATGACCGAACAATTCACTCTCCAGCAGGCCGGTGGGGATCGCGGCGCAGTTGAGTTTGACGAACGTGCGTGCGTGGCGACCGCTTAGGCGATGGATCGCCCTGGCAATGAGTTCCTTTCCCGTTCCGGTTTCACCCAGGATCAGCACCGTCGCATCGGTCGGCGCCACGATCTCCACCTGCCCCAACACCTGCTTCAACGCACGGCTCTCGCCGATGATATCGTCGAAGCCATGTTCCACACGGATTTCTTCCTCCAAGTACAACTTTTCCTCGGTCAATCGATCTTTGAGCGTGTGGATCTCCTGATACGCCAAGGCATTGTCGACGGCCAGTGCGATCTGCCCGGCCACCTGGCTCAAGAATTCCACATCCTGCTCGCTGAACGCCTGCTCTTGATGACTTGCCAGATTCAGGCAGCCGATCACGCGATCGCGCGACAACAGGGGCAAGGAACACATGGACTGGAAGCCCTTCATAACCAGGAGCTGCGGCACGGCGTGAGCAAACGCTTTCAGGTCCGACAGAGTGTTCGCTATCGCGGGGCGCCTCCGCTCCAGCGCCAGGCCGGCCAGAGAACCGGCAACATCAGACATCGCCCCCTCCGTCAACGCGCCGTGGTTTTCAGGAAAGTCCAAGGCATGGAGGCGGACGCGGCCATTCTTGCCGTCGCACAGAATCAGGCTGGCGTATTCCTGCGGCACCATCTCGCGAAGACAGAGGCTCACGGCCTTGAACACCTCGCGAAGATCCAGCGTCGACGCAATCGTATTTGTCATCCGCAGCAACAAACTGAAGCGATCGCGCTGCCGTTCGACGTCGCGCCGGGAGGCCTCCGCAGCCTCACGATTGAGGACATTCTCTACCGCCACCGCCACTTGGCGCCCGATCTGTTGCATCAATTCCACATCGGCGATGCCGTATGCGTGCTGTTCCAGGCTCGAAAACTCCAAGGACCCTAATCGTCGGGCCGCAGAGGTCAGCGGCACTAGGCAACAGGATTGCACACCATCTTCCCGCATCAACCTGATCATGTCAGGCCAGCGCCGTTCCGTGGACAGATCGCTCAGCAACAGCGTCTGCTGAGTTTCCCACACCAGGCCGGCCGGCGTGTCAGCCGGATCGCCTTCATGGCCGCCGATGATGTCAGCGGGGACATTCGCACGCAGCGCATGGAGGCGCATGACGCCGCGCCGAGGATCGTGCAGTGAGAGTCCGACGAAGTTGACGGGCACGACCGACGGCAACAAGCGCGCGAAATCCTGCACCAGTGCAGACAAGTCGGAGTGGTTGGCAATCGCCTCCGCCACGCGCAACAACGCACGATACCGGTCGAGGCTAGAAGACACCGTCTCTGCTGATGGTTCGTGGCTCATGCGTGGCCTAGTATGCCCTGAGCTCCGATCGTGCGCAACGTTGCCCGTTTGCCCCGCTTCGACATTTCCTACCCTGTCACGAATACTGCCTCTCCGGAGTGGAGTTCCTTCCATGAACAGTGAGACGATCGTGCAGTTTCTGCGGGAGCACATTCCCAACCTCGTGGCCATCTACCAGTTCGGCTCAGAGGTCCGAGGCGATGCGACCCGGGGCAGCGACATTGACCTCGCCATCCTTGCCAAGCAGACGCTTCCCGGTGAGCGGCTTTTCGAATTCGCTCAAGAACTCGCCGCACGACTTGGTCGACATGTGGACCTGCTCGATCTTAAGCGAGCCTCCACGGTCATGCGTGCGCAAGTCATTGCCACCGGCCGCATCCTCGACAGCAGAGAGCACTCCGCTAGGGCCGAGTTCGAAATGTACGCCTACTCCGATTACGCACGGCTGAACGAAGAACGCCGGGAGTTACTCAACGACATCAAGACTCGCGGACTCGTGTATGGCTGGCGATGTGATCGTGAGCAAGGCGGGGAACATCCAACGATGCCTGCTCCGCATCACCGAAGAATATGGTGGGGATCGAAACAACCTGTTTGACAATCAAACCAAGCAGGATGCGTCGGCTTCCGCAACGTCGCCGTGCATGACTACACCAGCCTGAATCTGGAGATTCTCAATACGATCATCACCACTCACCTCGACGACTTTCGCCGCTTCTCATCCACCATCGTCAAGAGCTGTGCGTAGAGGGGAAGGCGCGCTTGGCCTCCGTCCGCTGAAAGTCAGTGATGAGGGGACTGCTGCCGTTGCGCGTGGCATAAGCCCAGATCCACTGCAGCATCACGGCGATGCGATTGCGGAAACCAATCAACAAGAACACGTGCACCACCGACCAGAGCAACCAGGCCGGTATGCCGGAGAGGTGCCATCGACCACACTCCGCCACCGCACGGTGGTGGCCGATCGTCGCCATGCTGCCCCGGTCCACGTACCGAAATGGTTCGCGTGGCCGTCTCTGTAAATCGTTCAGGATGTTGCGCGCCGCCTGTTGCCCCTGCTGCAAAGCCGCAGCAGCCAAGCCCGGCACCGGCCTACCGTTCGCATCGACGAGGGCCGCCATGTCACCGATGACGAAAACTTCGCGATGGCCCGGCACGCTGAGGTCCTGCTCGATGGGCACCCGCCCCGAACGATCCGTGGCTACTCCCAGTGTCTTCGCGAGCGGGGAGGGCGCAACCCCGGTCGCCCAAATCGTCACGTCCGTGGCAATCCACTCGTCTCCTACCCGGATCCGACCCGGTTGCACGGCTCGCACGAGGCTGTCGGTGCAGACTTCGACGCCCAGCTGCTCCAGTTGTTCGGCAGCCTTGCGCGATGAGTCTTCCGAATAGGTCCCGAGAATGCGTGAGGCGCCCTCGTATAGGCGGACACGTGCCTGCATCGTGTCGATGGCCTTGAAATCCTTGGCCAGCGCCAACCGCGCGAGGTCGGCGATGGCCCCGGCCAATTCCACACCGGTCGGCCCCCCGCCGATGACGGCAAAACTCAACGGCTCGTCCCGTCCCGTGAGCTGCGCCTTCTGTTCCGCCCGCTCGAACGCCAGGAGCAAACGGCTTCGGATTTCGACCGCGTCTTCGATCGTCTTCAGGCCCGGTGCATCGGCCTCCCATTCGTCATGGCCGAAGTAGGCATGGCGGGCTCCGGCGGCGAGAATCAGATAGTCATAGGCCACCAGCGCGCCGTCGTTGAGTTGCACGTTGCGGGCGGCGACGTCGATCCCAACCACCTCGCCCAAGATGGTGTGCAGATTGCGCGCGGGCTGCAGGATGCGGCGAAGCGAGGAGGCGATTTCGCCGGGAGACAGCACGCCCAGCGCCACCTGATAGAGCAGGGGTTGAAAGGTGTGATGGTTCTTGCGGTCGATCAGGGTGACGGCCACCGCCTCATTCGACAGGCCTTTGGCCGCATAGAGCCCTCCGAACCCCCCGCCGACGATGACGACCCTCGGAATCTGCACACCACGTATAGGCATGTCCCCAGTTCGATCCATGAACCGGACCCCGGGATCCGTTTTCGCCTCAATACCCCACCGTGAAGCGCTGCCGAACATGGGTGGGGTGCTCGACCTCATCGATCATCGCCATCGCATAATCCTCGGTCGAGATGCGGCTCGTTCCGTTCGTATCCACAAGCATCTGATCCTTCCCGAGCCGGAACTTCCCGGTACGTGGCCCTGGCGACAGATCGGCGGAGGGAGAGAGAAACGACCACTCAAGGTCCGATTCCCTGCGCAGCATGTTCAGGGCCTCTCGGGTTGCGAGCGCGCCCTGTTTATACTCGGCGGGAAAATCCGGCAGATCCAAGGCCTGGATACCCGGCTTCACTTCCAGGCTGCCGGCGCCTCCTACGAATAACAATCGCTTCACGCCGGCCCTCTTCACACCATCGATGATGGCTTGCGCGCCCTTTACCTGAAGATTGTAGATGTCCGGATTGCCCCAGCCCGGATTGAAGGCACTGATCACGGCATCATGACCCGCGACCAAACGAGCCACGTCGTCAGCAGTGTAGACATCGCCTTTCTGAGGGCGTAGGTTGGCATGCGGCTGCAACTTCTCGGGATCGCGAACAATGGCCGTCACCTCGTGCCCACGCCCCAAGGCCTCTTTCAGAATGGCCGAGCCCACAAACCCACTGGCACCGATCAATGCGATCTTCACGGGTACCTCCCATCAGGCATCCCTCCTGACTCCGGCGTCTAGTCTTTACGGCCGCCACCGCCGATGTCGGCCCGGTGCATGTCGATGACTGTTCCGGCTTCATTCAGTTCGAAGGTGACCAATTCGCCTTCTGCCATTCCCTTGGTCTTCTGTCCTTCTTCCGCCAGCGGAAACACTTGCTCTCCGTCGGGCGTTTGCAGCTTGATCTGCTTGTTCATCCGACCGACGTGGATGAGTTTACCTGTCACCTGTCGATGCGTGCCTTCTTTCCCTTTGAGATGCATGTCGACGATGTAGTTGTTTTCGTCCAACACGACGATGACTTCGTCCCCCGCTTTGAACGGCTCCTGTCCGTGACGTCGAGCCATGTTTGCATTGAGCTGGTGTATCGCGCCATTCGGCGTCGTCACGACGAGCGCCCCGGCCTTTTTCGTGACGACGCTGGAGAACTGCGTGTGGCCTTGCGCAAGATGCTCCGAGCCGGTCGCCGCATGAGCGACAGGCGAGGCAATGGAGAACGCGGCCAGCACCGTCGCGAATGCGAGGCACCGAAACCTCTGACAATTCATGATAGTCCCCCTGCGGTCTCGAACAGGGTGTCGTGCCGTTACGAGCCGAAACGGACGATCGGCTTGATCGTGACGCCCTTCTCGCTGTCTTCCGCCGCCTGGTTGATCTGGTCGAGGCTATAAAATTTCACCAGTTTGTCGAACGGGAAGCGACCCTGTTGATAGAGTTCGACGAGGCTTGGGATAAACAGATCCGGCACGCTGTCGCCTTCGATGATGCCGATAATCCGTTTGCCTGTCGTCATGACCCCATTCACATCGAAGCTGGCTTCGGTGCCCAGCGCCGGGGCCCCGACGATGCCGCATACGCCTTTGATCGCCAAGGCGTCGATCGCCTGGCGCAGCACGGCGGGACGTCCGCTCGATTCAAGCGAGAAATCTGCGCCGCCGCCGGTAATCTTGCGCACCGCTTCGACGGGATCGGTCTCACGGCTGTTGACGGTGTGGGTCGCTCCAAGTTCCTTGGCCAACGCGAGCCGCGATGGGACGACATCGGCGGCAATGATCGTGGTCGCACCGGCCACACGCGCGGCCATGACGGCGCTTAACCCGACGGCTCCGCCCCCGAACGCGGCGAAACTGCTGCCGGGACGAACCTTTAGGCCATTCATCACGGCTCCCGCGCCGGTTTGGATGCCGCACCCGAGAGGGCCGAGCAATTCCAGCGGCGCATTGCTGGGAACCCTCACGACGTTACGCTCGTGAGCGAGTGCATAGGTGCCGAACGAGGACTGTCCGAAGAAATGATCGCGGACCGCTCCCTGCTTGTCATGCGTCGCGGTGCTGCCGTCTTCGCGGGCGCCCCCGAAATTCAACGGGTAGAAATTCGCGCAATAGGTCAGGTCGCCATTCAGACAAGGTTTGCAATGGCCGCACCACATGTAGGTCAGCACCACATGGTCGCCCGGCGCAATTTTTTTGACGTTGCTGCCGACTTGCTCAACCACACCCGCACCTTCGTGGCCTAGCACAACGGGCATGGGGACTGTGTACAGTTGATCGCGCGCGACCATGTCGGTGTGGCACATGCCGGTCGCGACAATGCGGATCAAGACCTCGCCGGGACGTGGCTCTTCCAAGATGAGGGTCTCGACCTGGAACGGCCCGCCCTTTTTGCGGACCACCGCCGCTGTGATCTCTCGGGTCTGTGTCCTGGGTTTATCGGTCATCTGCTACTCCTTCATGTGCGATCGTCATCGCATCGGCTGAACAGAACGAGTCGCCGGGTTATCGAATACCGGATTTGCCCGGCGCAAGAATTCCATTGGGATCGAGCGCCTTCTTGAGCGTCTCATGGACGTGGCGTTGCACAGGACCATAGGTGTGCGCGACCTTATCCATGAAGGCCGTATTGACCCGGTAGGTGCCGTACCCTTCATTTGAAAACTCGGTCAGCAACTCATCGAAACACTGGTAGGCCGCCTTCGTCATGGCCGGATCCGTTTTGTCATAGAGCACATCCACGATATGGTGCATGTCCCGCATGCCGACGATGAACTCGCCGGAATAATCCAGCCCGTACTTCCCCAGAATGCGCTTAGTCATGGCCATCTGTTTGAGCGTTTCGCTGCCGCGCGCCTGCGAGACGGGCGCGAACCACATGGAGCCTCCGCCACCCCGCCAGTTGTAGAGGGAGAATTCCTTGAGGGTCATGTCTCCGCGCATCAGTGCGGCGCGATACTGGAAGGCCGGATCGTCCCCCGCTTCCTGTTCCGTGAGGACTTTCGCCTTGCCGGATTTGCTGAAGGCGTCCGTGACGATCTTCCAATTCACGTCAATCTGCTCCTGGGTGCCATACAAGGCGGCGTACACGTTCCACACACCCAGCTTGTGGTCTTTCATGATCTGCCGCACCGCGTCGTCAGTGATCGCTCCGGGCCCGGTCACATAGTCGCTCCGCTTGGCCTTTGTCGGCGCCTCATAGAGCGCATGGGCGATCACGATCGCATTGGGGATGACGCCGCTGATGCGAAGCGGCCTGATGGTCTCGACGATTTCCACGATGTCGTCTTCGTTTTCGTACTGAATGACAAAGGGCTTGAACGCGGGAGGGGCGGGCATCAACCAGAATCCGAACTTGGTGACGATGCCGTAATTGGATTGGGTGAAGATCCCATCCAGGTACGGTCCATATCCCCACTTGAAGACCTGCCAGGTGTTGGACTTCGGCAGCGAGCCCATCCCCGTGCGCAACACCTCGCCGTTCGCGAGGACGACTTCCATCCCGCAGGCAAAGAGAAAATGTTCTCCATAGGGCGTATACCCGACGCCGCGATCCAACGTATTGCCGGTCGGCCCGGCAATGGCAGAAGGGGCGGGACAGGAGAGCCAGAGCGGATACTTGTGTTCCTGGATGTAATCGTAGAGCTGTTTGTACGTGACACCCGGTTCGACGAGGGCGAAACAGAGATCCGGATCGACTTCCAGGATGCGGTTCATCCGTTTCAGATCGAGCACCACCTGACCCCGTTCGGCCGGCGCGGCAGAACCATACCCGAAGTTCCGACCGGTCGAGATCATCCAGATCGGGACTTTGTATTTGTTGCAGACCGCGACAATCTTTTGGATCTGTTCGACCGTCGTAGCCTGGAGGGCGGCCGAAGGAGTATGGTCCGCGTCCGGGACCGGCATCATGGTCTTGATGTAAGGGGCAAGCTGTTCCGCCGTGACAAGGACGGAATCCTGGCCCAGGATACTGCGGAATTCGGCGATCGCTGCCTCAAAAGTTTTCTCCGAGACGCCTTTCGGTAATGCGATAAATTTGCTGGCCATGCTGATCCTCCTGTCCGCCTACATATCCATCACGAATGAGACGAATCGTTGTGTGGGCCGCAATGGGTTGGGATTGTACGCTCGATGAACGAACGCGCGGGTGGAGCAGGCCTCCTGAGTCGACTGTACTCCAAGAGCCGAAGCCGCCACCGCATACCCCACGGATTCCACCCACTGTAAAGACTGCCGCGAGACCCTTTCACTGGCAGAGATGGGGGGTGGGATGGGCGTCCATCCCTCACCTCCAGTCAAGCCCAGCTGTGCACATCCTTCCAGGAGCGACAGTCCCGAACAGTGGAGATGCATCGCGTCGGATCCGGCACGCCGATAGGAAGAAAATCCCGGTGCAGACCAACCGGTTGGTTTGCTCGTGGCAGATGACTCGTTGAGGAAGCTTTCGGTAATCGAAACACTTTCACGTGCCGCGATGAGTCGGGAAACAAGGAAGCCACCAACACCCTGAGCAGATGAGGCCGTGAGCCACGTATGCCGAAGCGGACAGGCGTCGTCCTTTGCAGACGTATGAGAACCGACCGACAGCAGCCGGCCTCCGGCTGTCCGAGCGAGTTCCTGAAAGACTGCCGCACTCGCATCGTCCATCACGGCGATCCAGCGCGCGCCTTTCGTCTGTTCGAGCAATGACACCAGAGTGCCGGGATCGGACAGGAGTCCGCCGTCTACCTTCATCGTCTCCAGTCCATCGTATCCAGTCTCTGCGCAGGCCGCGCGGACACCGTTCCCGAACCGGTCATCCACATTGCTGTCTCCCAGGAAGAGCAGGCACCGCTTGGCCTTCCTGGCCGGCTCCTCCGCAAACGTCCACGATGGAGTCCCGAGCGCCAGCAGGGCTCCTCCCGCCAACAAACCTTTCATGAGGTTGCGTCGATCGATCTCCATGGCGTGAGCCCTCCCTACTGATTGGCTGCAGCTTTGGACACATACTCGGCCACCTTCGCCAGCGATTCATCTTCGATTTCGGCCGCGCGGAAGGACGGCATGGCCCGGTTGCCGTGGCGGACGATGAATGTGATGTAGGCGGGGGCAAGGCCACGGCCGCGAATCGTCGGACCGACCTTGGCCTCATGACAAAATGCGCAGACCTTCGCATAGACTTCGGCTCCGTCTTTCCACCGAAACCCAGGCTCGGGAGCCTCTTGAGCTGTCGCCCCTGCGATGCGTTCCACATTCCCGAGCAGCACGAATGCCGTCAGGATCAAGGCCGGCACCATCCATACTGATTTTGGCGCTTGCATGGCGTCTCCTCCCTATCCAATACGACCTCTACGTGTCCGCAAGCCACGGGGCTGCTCCCTGAACGTCCCGACAGCGATCGCTGCATATTCCAAGCCAGTCACTAGGCCACGGCGGGAAGATCGCGGAAAGTCCCATGCCCGATTCGATGAATGGCGCGTTCTTCACCGATACATGGCCAACAGGTCATACTTCAGATCTGGACGATCCGGAGCGGAACGATTTTGGGGCGGCGGTATCGGCAGGCGGGGGCATCATTGCCTGCGTTTCAAAAGAACGCAGACAACGACGGGATGAAGGCGTCTTGCGTCAGTAACCTGCAAACTTTTCGGTTCGAATATCGCTGTCTTCGATGCGGGCCTCTTTGAGCATCGTCCGCAGTGCACCGACCATACCCGGCGGGCCGACCACGTAATAGATCGGCTTCTCCACATTTCCGAGGTGTTTGGACAGCAGAGCCGCGTTGAGGTATCCCCTCTCGCCCTGCCAGGGTCGGGAAGATTTCCCGGGTTCGGTCATGGTGCCCACGAAGCGATAGTGGGGATTCTTGTCCTGCAAGGCCTGCAACTCGTCCAGAAACGGCGCATCCTCTGGTCGTCGGTTGGAGTAGAACAGCACCATGGGGTGCGGCGACCGCTGCATCGCCGCCTGCACCACCATGCTGCGAAACGGGGTTATGCCGATCCCGCCTGCCAGAAAGACGGCAGGGCGGGTCTGGTCGGCATGCAGGACCAATTTTCCGAACGGCCCTTCCATCCGGACGATTGAGCCGATCGGCATACGCTGCAGTTCGCGTTTGAAGGCCGTATCGCGGAGCCGGGTGGCCACCATCAGGGTCGATTCCTGCGGTGCGCTCGCGATGGAAAAGGCCCTGGTGTTGCCCGCCGCATCGGTCTCAGAGGGCTCTGGCAGCGTCAGGTCGACAAACTGACCCGGCGTGAATGCAAACTGCGTCGGCTTCTCGAAATGGAACGCCATCGTCCCTTCCGCCACCAGCCGGCGTTCGGTCAGCCTGATCGAATACCCATTCTCGCTCACCGCCTCACCCATGATTTACCTCTTGTGTCACGCGCTGTACGCCGCTCGATCGGGAGCTCAGAGCGATTTGTGCGTCCCGTCGCAAAACGGAGGGTTCTTGGTGTGCTTACATTGGCACAACGCCACCGTTTTCTTTTCGGTCGTCGTGAACTCCATGGGCGTGAAACTGGTTCCCTTGTGAGACCCATCACAAAAGGGCTGCTGCTTCGAGCGCCCGCACCGGCACCAATAGTGCGTGCCTGCTTCCAACTCCAACACCGCCGGCTGCTTCGCTGCAATGACTGGTTCTTCCATGCTCTGCCCTCCTGTTTAACCGGATGATTTCACTTCCTCACACATTCTTACCCCACTGAGGCCCGCCCGCTTACATACATCAGACGCAAATCCCCTGCCATCTTGAGCAGGCGAACGGCTCGCTCTCCCACTTGCCGGCACGACATGTACGACACCGTTGAGGAGGAATGCGCCAACCTCCACCTGGGCCCTGCCGCAGAAAGGGACACAGGTGATCCGGCCCGGCAGATCTTGGCCAGGCCGCAGCGAGCGAAGAGGCGAATCGTACTCGGGCGGTACGGGAAGCCTCGAAGCGACGCGAGAACGCCGCGGGCGGTCTTCTTCCGCATCCTGCTAGAGCGACAGCGGCTTGATGGGCGCAAGGACAGCCGACGGATTATTTTTCCACAAGGCTTCGTCCGCGTCCACGTACAGCTCGACCTCATTGCCGTCCGGATCCCGCAAGTACAAACTTTGGCTCACCGTGTGGTCGCTCATTCCGTCGATGGAGACGCCGGCGGATTCCAACTCCCGCTTCGCCGCCCTCAGCGCATCGAGGCTATCGCCGACTTTGATGCCGATATGATAGAGGCCTCGACGTCGCCCGGATGGAGGCCCTGGCGCATCGCCCACTTGAATCAACAGCAGTTCATGATGCGTGCGGCCGGATGTGAGCGCCGCCGCTGCGCCATTGAAAATTCTCCCCACTTCCTGGAATCCAAGCAGATCGCGATAAAAGGCCAGCGACCGCCCAAGATCTTTCACATAGAACACGACATGGCCGAGATAGTGCGCTTTCATGTGCTCGATTCCTTCCCGGGCGACGATGTCCGGAGCAGCGCCCTGACCGCCGCATGCGCCAGCACCACATCCGGCTCGCGCTGCAGCGCATCGTAATAATGCCGGCCGAATCCATTCCCTTCTTCGGACGGTGTCAACATGGTCCGCACCGAGTCGATCACCACCGTGATCTCCGCTCGATCAGGCATCTCTTTCTCCTCTGACAACTCATCGAGCTTCACCATCAATTGAGACAGGGGGCGCAACCAGGCGAACCACGCGTCGCCCAACACAAGCTGAAAGAACGCGCCGTTCGTCTCGATCCGCCCATGCACCCGCTCATAGGAAACCCGTTCGCTGTCCAGCAACGCCTTGTGCAGACGCAGCAATGACCGCGACAGATTGCCCAGGTGCGCGCACATGTGATCCTGACCTGACATGATCCCGCCTCCTTGCGAATCGATCCCGCTTATCCCGTCGGTTCACTATCCAATTGATGCGCCTTGCGGCCACCCCGGGCGAGCGGATGCATTGCCAGTTGCCCCTCCACCATGAGCCTCGCCATTTCCGCCGCGCGTCCGACGAGCGCCTGAGCCCCTTCGCGCAACTCCCGGCTGTTCTGCACCTCGCTGTTATTCCGCTCCATATCCTCCGCGCTCCATCCGCGCGAATGGGCGATAAACGGAAACTGCGGGAACTGGCAGCCGACCTCGGCAAAAAAAGTCATCAGTTGGCCGGCGACCCCTTGGACATTGTCCTGTCCGCCCATAATGATGAATGCGGCAACTTTGTTCTTGAGCAGATGCCTGTTGGCGATCGTCTCCTGATTCTGAATGCAGTTCATCCGTTCGACCATTTTGTAATAGAGGCTGCTGGCGCCGCCCCATCGGATCGGTGTCGAGACGAGAATCACATCCGCCCAATGCACCACGGCCTCGTACACCCGGTCCATTTGATCGGTCGGATCCATCTGCGTGATCGAGCAGGGCCAGGTACAGGCTTCCGCTGCCTTGGAATAAAACCCTTCACAGGCCCGGAACGACAGGTCCCGAAGCTTGATCAGTTGCGTGTCGAGCTGCAGGTGTTCGTGCGCATACGCGAGTGCTTCCTCCAGCAGGGAATCGGAGGCGCTAAAGCGCGGCTGGTCCGCCGTCATCGCCGTCGTGGCAAGGCCCAGCACACGAACGGGACCGTCGGCTCGAACGATCGGACGTGCCAGCGGGTGCGATTGTTTCGGCAGCTTCTGTCGCTTCGTGACCGGCGTCAGATCGACAAAGACGCGCCCATCCTCCACCTTCACAGCATAGGTTGCAACCTGATCGCCTTCGTATCCGGGCTCGCCCTGGCCGGTCCGATGGTGAAACTTCCAGTAGTGCCAGGGGCAGACGACGTAGTCGCCCTCGAGCCGTCCCTCACCCAGCGGCCCGCCGATATGATTGCAGACCCCTGAGATCGCCGCGAACCGGCCGTCCTTGTACGACAGGGCCAGCTTCGTCTGACCGCAGACGATCTGCTGGAGGGGGCGCTGCTTGAGTTCATCGACCGATCCGATCTCAGTCCATGTCGCATCCGGCATGTCGAATTCCTTCAGGTGTCAGCACACATCCGTGTGTCAGAAACGCTTCTCTTCCAGATCGTACACATCGAAATACACGTAGACGGGGCGGTGGCCCGGCACATATTTCGGGATGTAGTCTTCCATATAGGCCTGCACCGAAGGCGCCATCTCCGACAGACGCTGGTCCCGCATCCTGTTGTTCCACTGAATGATCGCCTGCTGGTCCTGTACCTTGCTCTGAGCCTTGAGCCAGACAGCCAACTCCTCATCGTTCGCCCCGGTGGCCACGACGTCTTTGAACTGATCAGGAGTGATGCCTGTAAACGAAAACAGCATGCCGGCTAACGAGCAGGGCCAATAGTTATAGTCTCCGTTGATGCCCAGGAGAAACGCCCGGCACTTGTCCGCGCAACGCGCGCCGATGACATATCCCCCCAGCATTTCCCGGGGGCTGCGAGGATAGGTCTTGGTGAGATCTTTCGCAAGCGGTCGAACCTTCTCTAAATCAGGCATCCTGTCGCTCCTTTCCTTGTCGAGCGCGCGAGGGCTTGGAAAATGTAATGCCCGCCTTCTGGACCTCCTGATAGGGGAGGAGCCAGACCAGGGACTCGTCAGACAGATCACCGACCTGTATGCGGTTTCCCCAGGGGTCGCGGAAATCGCAGCGGAAATGCGGCTCCATCTTCAGCTTGTACTTCCTGGTGAGCTTGCGCCGGACTTCTTTGATCTGCTCCGCATCACGCACCATCAGTCCGAAATGCTTCACGCGATCCGGCTGCAGTCGCTCGACTTCAAAAATCGCCAGGAATTGGTGTTCGCCCAGTTTGCACCATGCGGCGCCTTCTCCGCCTTGCAACATCTTGAGTCCGAACACGTCTGCATAGAACTTCACGGCTTTCTTGGCGTCGGTGACTTCAATGACGATGTGGTTACATCCATACACGTGAACCGCCATTCGCGGGACCTCCTTATCCGGCAACCTGCTTAATCGCGGAGACGAACG
Organism: Nitrospira defluvii; assembly: GCA_000196815.1. Classification (GTDB taxonomy): domain Bacteria; phylum Nitrospirota; class Nitrospiria; order Nitrospirales; family Nitrospiraceae; genus Nitrospira_A; species Nitrospira_A defluvii_A. The sequence continues at coordinate 12,704 of FP929003.1, read as the reverse complement.
TCTCCACCGGCTGGGCACCGGACAGCGCAGCCGTTCCATTCAGTACGAAATAGGGAACCCCTCTGATACCCAGCTGATGGCCATGGGCCTCCTCCTGCCGCACGGCATCCTCGCCCTCCTGCGCCTGCAGCAGGCGGCCGACCGCTTCTCCATCCAATCCGGCACGGACGGCGAGGGAGACCAGGACCTCAGCCTGGCCTATATGCAGTCCCTCCGTGAAGTACCCGTGAAACAGTTCTTCAACCACCTCATCCTGACGGCCCTGCTGCTGAGCGAACCAGATCAGTCGATGGGCATCGAACGTGTTCGGTGTCCGCGCGATCCGGTCGAACGCGAACTCGATGCCCACACTCGTTCCCACTGCTGCGACGCGATCCTGGATCGCCTTCATTTCACCAGGGCCGCCGAACTTCGTTTCGAGATACACCCGACGATCCATGCCGGCCTTGGGCATGGTCGGATTGAGCTGAAACGGGCGCCAGAATATGCGCGCCGTCGCCTGCGCCTGGACTGATTCCAGCGCCTGTTCCAGCCGCCGTTTCCCGATGTAACACCAGGGGCACACCACGTCCGAATACACATCGACCGTGAGCGCCTGACCGGTCATGACAAATGCCCCATCTTTCCCGCCTGGTAGTCGTGCACGGCTTGGATAATTTCGTCGCGCGTGTTCATCACGAACGGACCGTACCGGGCGATCGGCTCGGCAATCGGTTCACCGCTCAGCACGAGAATGGTCGCATCCTGCTTCGCTTCCACGACAACGTGTTCGCCTCGCTGACCGAACAGCGCGATTTCCACTTCCTGCACCGCCTGCGACCCGTTTACGACGACCTGTCCGTGCAGCACGAACAGGGACGAATTATACCCCTCTGGCAAGTCGAGTTCGGTCCGGTGACCCGCCTTCAACCTCAGGTCGTAGAGATGGACCGGGCTGAACGTCTTTGCCGGACCTTTCACGCTCCGAAACTCCCCGGCGATCACACGTACCCGGCCGGCTCCTCCATCGAGCTCGACCGCAGGAATCTCCGCGTCAACCAGCGTCTGGTATCGGGGCGCGGTCATCTTGTACGCCTTCGGAAGATTGACCCAGAGCTGGATACCCTCCAACAGGCCGCCCTGCCTCGCGAATTCCTTCTCATGCAACTCTTCGTGCACGATACCGGAGGCCGCCGTCATCCACTGTACATCGCCGGGACCGATGACGCCGCCGCTGCCTGTCGAATCACGATGCGCCACCTTGCCATGATACATAATGGTGACCGTTTCAAATCCCCGATGGGGATGCTCGCCGACCCCGAGCTGCCGGTCGGTCGGCGGGAACTGCTGCGGGCCCAGATAGTCGAGCATTAAGAAGGGCGACAGCTGCTCCTCGACGCCGGCGCCGGGAATCATGTTGCGGACGGGAAACCCATCCCCGACCATATGATGGGACCCGGCCTGATACACTCCGACAAGATCTTTCGTGATGGATGTGTCTGTTCGCATAGTGCCTCCTTCCTTACGCCAATCCGCGCAATGCCTCAACGAGGGGAATGGTCCCTCGCACCAGCGAGGCGGGATGTTCATACCCGATCGCACCTGTTGAGAACGCCGTGTACATTTCCTCGAACAAGCGGGCGGCTTCTCCGGAAAAGCCGAACGAGGTGAATGTCGGCACCACTGCGCTGAGCGGCGCCGGTTGCGCGACGACCGCCCGGCCAAGAATCCCGCCGAGCGCCTCGGCCACCTGTTCCGGACTGTACTCCTCCGGGCCCGCAAGCTCCACCACCGTGTGGCCCCTTCCGCCGGCCATCAATCGCTCCGCTGCGACGCGGCCGATATCTCTGGTTGAAATCATCGGCACCTTCGCCTGCGGCGCCATGAATGTCGGCAGCAGGCCCTGGCCCTTCGCCATCCCGATACCCGGTGCCCAGTTCTCCATAAAGTAACAGGGGCGCAAGACGGTCAGATTACGAGCCACCGCACTCAATTTTTGCTCGCCGTATCGGACGGCGCGTATTGGGCCGGTGCCCTCAGGTATCTGGCTACCGACGGACGAGAGGAACACGACATGTGAAATCCCGCTCGCTTTGACGGCTTCCGCTGCGCGATCCAACCGCTGCCGCTGCTCCGCGAGCCAGGCCGTCGCTCCATAGTTCGGCGGAACGAGCATGTAGACACCCAAGGCCCCTTGCAAGGCCTTCGTCATGCCGGGCACATCATCCAGCGAGGCGACGGCCACCTCAGCCCCTTTAGCTTTCCAGGCTGCCCCCTTGTCGGCCGAACGAACCACCACACGCACCGGTTGTTTGTGAGCGAGCAGCGTCTCTGCGACCACGGCTCCTGTATGTCCTGTTGCTCCCAATACGACGAACATCTTTCGGTCTCCTTTCCCGCCTCAGGCGACTCGTTCCGCCACCACCCGATCCATCGACCATCGACCGGCGCCTGTCACCAGCAACGCGGCGGCCAGCCCGATCACCAGGAGATGGTACTCATAGCCCTCTCCCTGCTGTTGCCCGAACCAATTCATGAAAAACCCCACCGGCAGATGCACCGTCAGAATGGCTCCCAGCATGATCACAATGAAGCTGGCGGCGGTGAATCGCGTCAATAGTCCGGCGAGCAGCCCCAGGCTACCGAAAAACTCCCCCATGATAACCAGAAATGCGACGATCCAGGGTAGCCCCATTTTCTGGGTAAAAAAACCCATCGTGCCGTCGAACCCGATTCCCCCGAACCAACCCAGCAACTTTTGAGCTCCGTGAGGCAACATCACCAACCCCAAGGTCAGCCGCAAAATCAGGCCGGACCAACCGTCGTCTGTATTGAATAGTGCTTTCATTTCGGTATCCTCCCGTGATCGACCATTGCCCGCTTGCCTCCGCCCGCAGCCCGGATCGCCCGGCGAAACGCCGCACGGCCCGACGCCAGTATAATAGTTCTAATTAGAACTAAGTCAAGGGCGAATATTTTCCCTCAACGGGAAGGAAGCATATTCCTACAGATCAGTCAGCTGTGGTGATAGGGACATACACGCCGGGTGACCGGCCCATCGACGGCCGCCCAGTCGGGGGATTGCATCGAAAACTCTGATGAGGGACTGAGACGTCACGGCTCTCTGGGGGCAGGAGGAAAGAAGATACGTGTGAGGGACGAAACCGCCTATTTTCTTTGCTTGATCGCGCGCTCGACTTCTCGGCCGGCTTCGCGGGCTTTGATCGATTCCCGGCGATCGTATTGTTTCTTGCCCTTCGCCAGGGCTAGTTCCACTTTGGCGTGGCCGCGCTTCGAAAAGTAGATGCGCAGGGGGACGAGCGTCAGACCCTTCAGCTGGGTTTTCCCGATCAGCTTGTTGATCTCTTTGCGATGCAACAACAGCTTTCGCTTGCGGAGCGGGTCGTGATTCATCAAATTGCCGTGCGAGTAGGGGCTGATGTGACAATGCTGCAGATAGACCTCGCCGTCGTCCACCGAAGCATAACTATCCTGGAGGTTCACGCGACCTTCCCGCAACGACTTCACCTCAGTCCCCCGCAGGATGACCCCGGCCTCGAACTTCTCTTCGATGAAGTAGTCGTGATACGCCTTCCGATTGGTGGCGACGACTTTGTACTGGTCTTCTGTGTCGTGCGTTTTCGTCATCTCATGCCGGCGCGAGCTATTTCCATCGGGCAGATTTTGTTATCATACCACCATGCGTGGACAGAGCAGACTTGATTCCTTCGGCTCGATCTTGGCCGGTGTCGCCCACAGGTTGGGCCTGGAGAGCAAGCTATTCGAAGCGCGTCTGCGACGTCAGTGGCCCGACATCGTGGGTAAACCGATCGCCGCGCACACGCGTCCCGATCAGATCCGGTTCAAAAAGCTGTACGTCCTGGTGCACAACTCGGTGTGGCTACAGCAACTCACCTTTCTCAAGCCCGTCCTGCTGGAAAAGGTAAATGCGATGGCGGGCGAGCCGTTGGTGACGGAAATCGTGCTGCGCATCGGAGAGGTCACCGCCGACCATTCATCGACTGCCGAAGCGACTGCCGACGTCGAACCGCCTGCGATTCAGCCGTCCCCCCAGTTACTCCGGGAGGTGACGCTTCACGCCCAGGGCATTCAGGACCAGGCCCTGCGTGAACACCTGGTTACCCTCATGGCGCAGGCGTTGAGTCAGCCGGAGATGCCGCCGCGTTCCGCACGACGGTCCCCTTAAACAACTGCCGCGAATAGGCCGCGGTAGCCGCACTGTCTTTTCCTCTGGGAACAGGTCCGATGCGGCCCTCTTCTTCCTGTTCATCGAGCCGGTAGAATCCGCGTACGGATCCCTCGAACCCGTCCCGTACCGTGGCATCTTCACCCGTTACGTACTTGTGCAGCACTTCCGGCTCCGTCCAGCCTTCATCGGTGAAGATGTAGATCGCAATGTGCTGATAGCGCCCTTTGGGATCATCCAGGGTCGTGGGCTGGATTTTCATACTGCCGAAGTTCCGGCTCTCGGAGCCGACTTTCCGGAATCGCTCGATCAGGGTTTCGATCTCGGTATCGCTGGTCCAGGACGGCACGTGCACCGCCACCACCGTGCGTTCCTGGGAGCCGATGCTATAGGGTGGAATCGATCGATCCGGACGGCTGAGGAACATCCCGCCCCAGATCAAGGCAAAGGAGCCGAACAGGACGCCCAGCGCCATTTTGACCACGGTGTCCAGCGGACGCTTGGCTGGAGTCTTGGTCGGAGCCACGGCCGATGGCGGAGTTGGATGGTTCATAAGCATGGTGGCGGGAGCCGCATGACAGCGGTGCGGCTCCAAGGAGTCATGACTCGCCCTCTTCAGGCACTCCTTCTTCGCGTTCGACCAGTCTTACGACGGCGACCACACGATCCTCGTCTCCATCCATATCGAGAAGGCGGACACCTTGGGTGTTGCGCCCGATTTCACGGATATCATCCACCTTGCAGCGCAGCACTTTCCCCTGCGCCGCCATCAACATGATCTCATCCTCGTCGCGAACCTGGAGGAATCCCACCGCCGGCCCGTTCCGCTCGGTCGTCTTGACGCTGATGATGCCTTTGCCGCCGCGGCCCTGCACGCGATATTCGTTCACCGGTGTCCGTTTGCCGTACCCGCCTTCGGTCACGGTGAGGATCGCGGTGGTCGAGTCGGGCGTAATCGTCTCCATGCCGATGACTTCGTCTCCGGGCTCCAGAGTGATCCCGCGCACCCCGTGGGCCGTGCGTCCCATCGCGCGCACATCTTCTTCCTTAAACCGGATGGTGATGCCCTGCTTCGTGCCCAGCAGAATCTCACGCTGGCCGTCGGTCAGATCCACACCGATCAGCTTGTCGCCCGCATCGAGCGAGAGCGCAATGATGCCGCCCTGGCGCGGATTGCTGTAGGCCGACAGTTCCGTTTTCTTGATGACGCCCTGCTTGGTCCCCATGATGACAAACCGATCGGCGCGGTATTCTTTCACCGGAAGGGTTGCCGTGACCTTCTCGTCTTTGGAGAGGGCCAAGAGATTGACCAGTGCTTTGCCTTTGGCGGCCCGGCTCGCTTCGGGAATTTCATGTACCTTGAGCCAATAGACCTTGCCCGCATCGGTAAAGAAGAGCAGCGAGTCGTGGGTCGACGCCGTGAAGAGCGTCTCGACGAAATCCTCTTCCTTGATTCCCATCGCAATTTTTCCCTTGCCGCCGCGCCGTTGCGCCCGGTAGAGGGTGACGGCGTTCCGCTTGATATAGCCGGCGTGGGAAATCGTCACGACAACTTCTTCTTCGGCGATCAAATCTTCGAGCGTCAGCTCGGCCTCTTCCTTGACGATCTTGGTGCGGCGTTCGTCCTGATACTTCTCTTTGATCTCCGTCAATTCGTCGCGGATGATCTTGCGCACCAGGGCCTCGCTGCCCAGAACCGACCGCAGATACTCGATGGTCTTCAGCACTTCGCGATACTCTTCCACGAGTTTGTCGCGCTCCAGTTGCGTGAGCCGCTGGAGGCGCATTTCGAGAATGGCATTGGCTTGAATCTCCGACAGCCGGAATTGCTGCATCAAACCCGTACGCGCCACATCGGGGGACTGCGAACGGCGGATCAGCGCGATTACGGCATCCAGGTTATCCAGCGCGATCTTGAGGCCTTCGAGGATATGGGCGCGTTCTTCCGCCTTGCGCAAATCGTACGCCGTGCGCCGCACCACCACTTCGCGCCGGTGCTCGACAAAGGCTTCCAGAATCCGCTTGAGATTCAGCACTTCCGGACGGTTGTTGACGAGCGCCAGCATGTTGACACCGAAGGTCGTCTGCAACTGACTGTGTTTGTATAAATTGTTCAGCACCACGAGCGGAATCTCGTTCCGCTTCAGCTCGATGACGACACGCACACCCTCGCGGTCCGACTCGTCGCGGATATCGGAGATGCCCGTGACGCGGTCTTCCTGCGCCAGGTCGGCAATCTTCTCGATCAACTTGGACTTGTTCACCTGGTAGGGAATTTCAGTGATGATCAGTCGCTCACGATCGGTCCGTTCATCGGTCTCAATCGCCACTTTCGCGCGAACGGTCAACAAGCCGCGGCCCGTCTCATACGCATCTTTGATGCCGGACGTGCCATAGATGAATCCGGCGGTGGGAAAGTCCGGCCCGGGAATTTTTTTCATCAATTGCGCAATCGTCACCTCGGGGTTTTCGAGCAGCAGGAGCAACCCCTCGATGACTTCACCCAGATTGTGCGTGGGAATGTTGGTGGCGTACCCGACGGCGATTCCACCGGCGCCGTTGACCAGCAGGTTCGGCACCCGGGACGGCAGCACGAGCGGCTCGACGCGGGATTCATCGTAGTTGGGGCCGAAATCGACCGTCTCTTTTTCGATGTCGGCCAACAGCTCTTCGGCCAATTTGGTCAAACGGGCTTCGGTGTACCGCATGGCGGCGGCGGCGTCACCGTCCATGGAGCCGTAATTGCCCTGACCGTCGACCAGCATGTAGCGCATGTTGAAGTTCTGCGCCATACGCACGAGCGTGTCGTAAATCGCGGAATCGCCATGGGGGTGGTAGTTACCCATGATCTCGCCCACGATCTTGGCCGACTTACGATACGGCCGGTTCGCGGCCAGCCCCATTTCGTTCATGCCGTGCAGAATGCGCCGGTGCACCGGCTTCAACCCGTCCCGCACGTCGGGGAGCGCGCGACCGACGATCACGCTCATGGCGTAATCCAGGTACGACGAGCGCATCTCATCTTCGATCGCAATTTGGCCTAAGCGTTCATCTGGCGGCATCTACCCTCCACGGATGCTGAACATGTCCCTCGGCTTCGTTCTCGGCTCGAGAAGGTCCTCAACGTACCCCGGAGGGTACGCCTCCGGTCCTCTCTCGCCTGCGGCCTTGCCGAAGCACCATTTTGAGCATCCTACGAATTCACAGAACCAAGTTGTCGTCTTCTTAATCAGGACCGGCTATACATCGAGATTCCGGACTTCCAGCGCATGTTGCTGAATGAAATTGCGGCGGGGCTCCACTTCGTCGCCCATCAGGATCGTGAAAATCTCGTCCACGCCGGTCATGTCTTCCAGCTTCACACGCAGCAGCGTCCGCTTTTCCGGATCCATCGTGGTCTCCCACAACTGGCCGGGATTCATCTCGCCGAGACCTTTATACCGTTGAATGTTCAGACCCTGCTTGCCTTCCTCCAGGATCGCCTGCACCAGCTCGGCTGAGCCGTTCTTATGAACTTCGGTTCCCTTGATCTTGATCTTATACGGTGGCTTGCCAAGCCCCATCGCTGAAGGCGCCTGTTTTTGTAATTCCCGAAAGTCGGCGGATCCGACCAGCTCATGCGTCACATCCAGCTGATAGGCGATCCCGCCCGTGGCCACCTTGCACACCAACTTGCTCGATTGATGTTCTTCGTCTTCCAGGATGTCGATGGTCGGTTCGGCCTTCGGGTAGACGAGCGCCAGCGTGGCCTTCGCATTGGCGACGATCGTGGCCAGCGCGGCCTGATCCTTCAACGCCTCGCGCGTTAACCCCGGCTCGTCGACAAAGACCCGCAACATATTGGCTTCGTGATGTTTCTTATTCACCTTGTGCAGCAGACTTTCGAAGGAGATCAACTTCTTGAGCGTCGGCAGCAGGCGGCGGCCCGACAGGTACTCCCGCCCGTTCTCGAGCGCCACTTCGACTTCTTCAACCGCCAGATCCGCGAGGTATTCGTTCATCGCAGGCTCATCCTTGAGATACCGCTCCGTCTTGCCCTTCTTGACCTTAAAGAGGGGAGGCTGAGCGATGTAGATGTAGCCCCGTTCCAGCAGCTCCGGCATCTGGCGGAAGAAAAAGGTCAGCAGGAGGGTGCGGATGTGGCTGCCGTCCACGTCGGCGTCGGTCATGAGCACGATCTTGTGATACCGCGTCCGCGCAATGTCGAAGGCTTCCTTGTCCGGCTTGTCGGAGTCCTCTTTTTTGCGGCCGATTCCGGTACCGAGCGCCAGGATCAACGTGCGGATTTCGTCGCTGCTGAGCATCTTGTCGAAGCGGGCTTTCTCGACGTTCAAAATCTTTCCCTTGAGCGGAAGAATCGCCTGGAACTTCCGGTCGCGGCCCTGCTTGGCCGACCCGCCGGCGGAATCACCCTCGACGATGAACAGTTCGCTCAACGCCGGATCCTTCTCCGAACAGTCGGCCAGCTTGCCGGGCAACGACCCGCCGTCCAAGGCGCTCTTCCGGCGAATGAGGTCCTTGGCTTTCCTGGCCGCCTCGCGGGCACGCGCGGCATCGATCGCCTTGCCGATGATTTTGCGGGCGACCGGTGGGTTCTCTTCAAAGTACGTGCCGAGGGCGTCGTTCACCGCCGCCTCGACGATGCCCTTCACCTCGCTGTTGCCGAGCTTCGCCTTGGTCTGCCCTTCGAACTGCGGATTTCGCACCTTCACGCTGACGACCGCGGTCAAACCTTCCCGCACGTCGTCGCCGCTGAGCGATTCGGTGTCTTTTTTGAGGAGATCGTTAGCGTTGGCATAACTGTTGATGGTGCGGGTCAGCGCGGCCTTGAAGCCCACCAGGTGGGTGCCGCCTTCTTTGGTGTTGATGTTGTTCGCGAACGAAAAGAGGTTTTCCGCGTACCCGTCGTTATATTGCAGCGCCACTTCAAGAATCAGGTCCGCCCGCTCCGTCTGCACATAAATCGGTTTATGCAGCGGGGTCTTGGCTTCGTTGAGATGATCGACGAACGAGACGATCCCGCCCTTGTAATGGAAGACCTGTTCTTTTTCCTTGCGATCGTCCTTGAGCGTGATGGACAGGCCCTTGTTGAGAAAGGCCAGCTCGCGGAGCCGCTGCGCCAACACATCGAAACTGAATTCCAGTGTTTCAAAAATCTGGCCGTCCGGCTTAAAACGCACCTTCGTGCCCCGGCGTTTGGTTTTGCCGGTGACGGCGAGCGGGGCTTGGGGTTTGCCGCGCTCATACCGCTGCTCGAAGACCTGGCCGTCCTGCCAGATTTCCAGCTCCAGCCATTCGGACAGCGCGTTCACGACCGAGATGCCGACTCCGTGCAACCCGCCGGAAACCGTGTAGGCGCCCTGCTCGAACTTGCCGCCCGCGTGCAGGACGGTGAGGGCCACTTCGGCGGCGGATTTCTTCTGGGTGGAATGCATGCCGGTGGGAATGCCGCGGCCGTTGTCCACGACCGTGACGCTGCCGTCGATGTGGATCGTGACCTCGATGGCTTCACCGAAACCGGCCATGTGCTCGTCGACACTGTTGTCGACGACTTCATAGACGAGATGGTGCAACCCGTCGACACCGGTGCTGCCGATGTACATCGCCGGTCGCTTCCGGACGGCGTCGAGTCCTTCGAGAACTTTGATTTGATCCGCGCTGTAACTGTCGGATTTCGGCTTGGCAGAATTGTCCTGCTGATCGTCCTTGGCCATTCAACTCCTACCAGGATGCTGAACACGTCCGCCGGCGGCATTCTCGCATCGTGCAGTTCCTCAACGTACCGCAGGGGTACGCCTCGACCCTACGCTCGCGGCCGCCTTGCCGTTCAGCCATTGTGAGCATCCTGTAAAAAGACATTCCGATTCCTAAATTTTGATCGGCATCACGACGCATTTGAATCCGGGACTCTCGGCCTCCTGAATCAGGCAAGGGCTTAAGGCGGTGTCCATTTGCAACGAGACCGATTCTCCATCCATAACGCTCAAGGCATCCAGGAGGTAGCGGGCGTTGAATCCTGTGTGAAGCGCCTCGCCCTCATATCGGGCCACCAATTCTTCCGTGGCTTCTCCATAATCGGGATTGCTCGAAAACAGGGTCATGCCTCCGGGGGCAAACGAAACCTTCACGGCATTCGCCTTGTCTTTCGACAACACCGAGACCCGTCGCAACGCGCTTTCCAGCAGCCCGCGATTAACCGCAATGCGCTTGCCGCTCTCTTTCGGGACCACCTGCTGGTAATTGGGGTAGTTCCCCTCCATGAGGCGGGAGGTGAGGAGGAGGCCGCTCTTGCGGAAGATCATGAGATTTTTGGTGAACCCGATCAAGGGCTCTTCGTCGCCCCCCTCTTCCAGCAAACGCCGCATTTCCTGCGCCGCCTTCTTCGGGATGATCGCTTTGATATCCTGGGCCGGCTGCTTCGCATTCGGGGTACCGACTTCGCGCTCCGCCACGGCCAGGCGATGGCCGTCGGTGCCGACCAGTCGCAGGAGCGTGGTTTTCTTTTCGGTTGTCGTCAAGCTCACGAGCAGGCCGTTCAGGATGTATCGCGCATCGTTGTCGCCGGCGGCAAACAACGTCTTGCGAATCAATTCCAACAGACCCGCTCCGGCCAGGGGCGTCAGCCCCTCGCGTTCGATAGAGGGCAGCGCCGGATAGTCGCCGCTCGGAAGGCCGACCACCTTGAACTGACTCTTCCCGGACTGGATCGTCGTCCAGTTGTTGTCGCCGGATGTCAGTTCGATCTCACCGCTCGGCAATTCCTTGATGATCTCGTACAACTTGCGGGCGGAAATCGTCACGCCGCCGGCTTCGAGGACCGTCGCCTTGTACAGACCCCTCATGCCGATCTCAAGATCGGTGGCGACAATTTCAGCGCCGTCGTGTTTGGCTTCCAACAAAATGTTCGAGAGGATGGGCATGGTGTTTCGTTTTTCAACGACACCCTGCACCCGCTGCAATCCCGTCAACAATTCCTCTCGTCCGATGCGTACCTTCATGGTCGGTCTCCCTCAGAGGGCCTCACGCCCTCAAGATCTGTTCTTTCAGGCCTTCCAGCGTCGTGTGCAGGGTGCTGTCGGCTTCTTTTGCCTTTGAGATCTGCCGGCAGGCGTGAATAATCGTCGTATGATCCTTGCCGCCGAACTGGCGTCCGATCTCAGGAAATGAGGCGTCGGTGAGTTCCCGGCAGAGATACATGGCAATCTGACGCGGGTGCACCAGCGTTTTGCTTCGACGCCGCGATTTCAAATCGGCAATCTTCAAATGATACTTCGACCCCACCGCCTCCTGAATATCTTCGATGGAGACAATCTTCTTCTTGTCCCCGATGAGATCGCGCAAGACGTTCTTGGCCATATCGAGCGTGATCGTTTGCCCCGTCAGCGAGGAATAGGCCCCGACCCGCACGAGCGAGCCTTCCAGCTCACGAATGTTGTTCTTCATCGTGGTGGCCAGGAAATGAATCACATCCTCGGGCAATGCAATGCGTTCGTCCTCGGATTTCTTGCGCAAGATGGCGATACGGGTCTCCACGTCCGGCGGCTGCAGGTCGGCAATAAGCCCCCATTCGAACCGGGACCGAAGCCGCTCTTCGATATCCGGCATATCCTTCGGAAAGCGGTCGCTCGACAGGACGATCTGTTTATGGGCCTCGTAGAGGGTATTGAACGTATGAAAGAACTCTTCCTGCGTCCGCTCTTTGCCCGCCAGAAATTGAATGTCGTCGATCATCAACATATCGACGTTGCGATACCGCTTGCGAAGATCGATCATCTTGTCATAGCGAATGGAGTTGATGACCTCGTTCGTAAACTGCTCGGTCGTCAGGTAGGCGATGCGGAGGTCGCTCCGTTCAGCCAGGTAGTTGCCGATCGCATTCAGCAAGTGGGTCTTACCCAATCCCACACCGCCATAGAGAAACAGCGGGTTGTACGCTTTGGCCGGTTGTTCGGCCACGGCCATACAGGCCGCGTGGGCGAACTGGTTTCCTGCCCCGACTACGAAACTCTTGAAGGTATATTTGGGATTCAATTGCACGCCGCGTTTTGATCGGGACGCGACGAATCCACGCCCGGCCGTATCCGCCGACCCACTCTCCTGTTGAGCGGGCAAAGTGGAAGGAACCTGCTTGTTATGGACGACAAAGGACACGTCCAAGTGGCCGTCCCCTTGCGCAACCGAGACCGCTTCCGCCAGGAGATCGCGGTAATGCTCTCCTAACCACTCGCCGAAAAATTTGTTCGGGACTGCAAGATAGGCCGTTGTATCTTCAATCCGGTCGAGCACAACAGGAGTGAACCAGGTTTCAAAGACCTGCTTCGGGACCTTTTCCTGAATGTACACGAGGGCGTCATTCCACATCTAATTAATCCTATAAACTCAATACCTTATGAATGTTCACAGCCTTATGCACAGGTGTGGATAAATACATAGGAAGCCCTGGTTTTATTGATCGCTCGATGAGTAGACGCGCGCGCTTCTTGTGGACATCCGAGAGACCGGCCGACGGTTTATTTTT